>CAVSKI010000010.1:0-479328 GCA_963728495.1 uncultured Thermoleophilaceae bacterium
AGCACTCCCTCGGAGTGCCACTCGCGGTGTGGACGGGCACCCAGGGCGAGCACGAGCATGTCGTAACTGAGCGACTCACGATCCCTGGTGACCACACGGTGCTGCGCGTGCACCACACGGTCGAGCGCTCCACGATGCCAGTGAGCACCGAGCTCCGCCGCCGTGTCCTCCAGGCGGAGACCTCGCCCTCGCTGGACCTCGAATGGCTGCTGCGCGGACATCGAGCGATTGACGAACTTCAGCTCGGGAGCCAGGATCGTGATGTCGAGGCGATTCGGAGCGAGCGCACGCAGTGCCAGGAGCGTTTCCAGCGCGGCGACGCCACCGCCCGCGATCAGCACGTGTCGACGGCCGCGGCTCATGTTCGCTGCTTCGGAAGGCCGCGGCGCAGGACCTCAGCGAGGACTGCCGCGTCGTTGTGCTCGACGTCATGGGCGGAGTAGACGAGGGTCAGCGTGCCTTCGCGCGCGCGGCGCCGAAGCCCCTCGAGGTGCGGACGCTGGTCTCGGAGCTCCTCGATGTAGCGTCGGCGGGACTCGTCGAAGCGACTGGGCTCGTGCCCGAACCACTGCCTTAGGGACGTGCTCGGCGCGAGCCCCTTGTCCCAGTCGTCGAGCCTGGCCTGCCGGCGCGAGAGCCCACGCGGCCACAGCCGGTCGATCAGCACGCGATGTCCGTCTGCGGGTGCCGCAGGCTCATAAGCGCGCTTCAAACGGACGTCCATATTGTACGTACGCGTCAGTCCGGTTCGCGCTCTTACCACTCGCGATCAAAAAGCCGTCGGTAAGAACTGCCTGGCCCGGCGCGCAAACGCCATATGAGCCTCAATGATCAGCGCATCTCCGCGCTTGCGTTGGCCGAGCCACGCCGTGCCGACGTCACGGCCCGCCAGATCGACCACGAGGCACTCGAGCGCGCGGCGCGCGACCTTCTGCGCGCGCTCGGCACCGATGTGGACGCCGAGGCTCTCGAGGAGACGCCTCGCCGCGTCGCCGACGCCTATGCCGAGCTGCTCACGCCGCAGCCATTCCGGGCGACCACGTTTCCCAACGACGAGGGGTACGACGAGCTGATCGTCGCGCGTGCAATCCCGTTCCACTCGCTCTGCATGCACCACCTGCTCCCGTTCCAGGGGGTGGCTCACGTCGGCTATCTGCCGGGCGAGCGGATCATCGGGCTCAGCAAGCTCGGCCGCGTCGTCGAGTTCTTCAGCCGCGATCTCCAGATCCAGGAACGGTTGACGACCCAGGTCGCGGACTGGCTTCAGCAAGAGCTTGAGCCGAAGGGCGTCGGTGTCGTGCTCGAGGCCGAGCACATGTGCATGTCGCTGCGCGGCGTGCAGAAGCTCGGCGCCACGACCCTCACATCGGCGCTGCGCGGTCTTGTTCGCGACGACGCTCGCACCCGCCAGGAGTTCCTGGCCCTGACGAAGAGAGGTTCTCATGAGCAGTGACCAGACGCACGTGATCGTTGGCGCGAGCCTCGCAGGCGCCAAGGCTGCCGAGACGCTCCGCGACGAGGGCTTCGACGGGCGCGTCGTTCTGGTGGGCGCGGAGGAGGAGCGCCCCTACGAGCGACCGCCGCTGTCGAAGGACTACCTGCGCGGCGAGGTGGGGCGCGAGAAGGTGTACGTGCACGACGAGGGCTTCTATGCCGAGCATGAGATCGAGCTGCGCCTGGGGCGCACTGCGGTGGGCCTCGACACGGCGAGCACCCGGCTGGAGCTCGACGACGGCGAGCAGCTCTCCTACCACCGCCTTCTCCTGACCACCGGCGCCGAGCCGCGACGGCTTCCGGTGCCGGGCGCGGAGCTCGACGGGATCTTCTACCTGCGCAGCGTCCGGGACTCCGACGCCCTGCGCGCGCGGCTAGATCGTGGCGGCGCGGTGGTCGTGGTCGGGGCCGGCTGGATCGGCGCCGAGGTTGCCGCCTCCGCCCGGCAGCGGGGCCTCGACGTGACTGTCATCGAGCCCGCCTCGGTACCGCTGGAGCGCGTGCTGGGCGCCGAGATCGGGGCCATCTACCGCGACATCCATGCCGATCACGGCGTGCGGATGCTGATGGGCACGGGCGTCGCGGACTTCGAGGGGAATGGCGCGGTCGAGCGTGTGCGCACCGACGACGGGCGCGCGGTCGACTGCGACTTCGTCGTCGTCGGGGTCGGCGTTCAGCCGCGCACCGCGCTGGCGGCCGATGCCGGTCTCGCCATCAGCAACGGCATCCTCGTCGATGCGCGGCTTCGGGCCAGCGCGCCGGGCGTGTTCGCCGCGGGGGACGTGGCCAATGCGCAGCATCCCTTCTACGGCGAGCCGATCCGGGTCGAGCACTGGGCCAACGCGCTAAACCAGGCACCGGCCGCGGCCCGCAGCATGCTCGGCCAGCCGGCTCTCTACGAACGCCTGCCCTACTTCTTCTCCGACCAGTACGACGTCGGCATGGAGTACTCCGGCTTCGCCCGCGGGTACGACCGGGTCGTCGTCCGCGGCGATCCCGCGGCGCGCGAGTTCGTCGCCTTCTGGCTCTTCGAGGATCGCGTCATGGCGGGCATGAACGTGAACGTGTGGGACGTGGCCGAGCCCATCAAGCAGCTCATAGAAGAGCGCGTGGCGGTCGACGATCGCGCCCTGGCTGACGTGGACGTGCCGCTCGACCGGCTCGCCAGCACGACGCGGGGACGCGCCGTATGAATCGCCTCCAAGCTCTCCACGACGCCGGTGTCTCGATCTGGCTCGACACGCTCTCGCGAGAGCTGCTGGACGGCGGCGAGTTCGCGCGGCTGATCTCGGACTGCGCCGTCACGGGGGCGACCTCGAACCCGACGATCTTCGCGAAGGCGATCACCGCCTCCGAGAGCTACGACGACCAGTTGCGCGCCGCCGTCGCGAAGGGAACGGACGACCCGCAGGAGCTGTTCTTCGCCCTCGCGCTCGACGACATCCGGCGGGCAGCCGACATGCTGCGCGCCGCCTACGACGAGAGCTACGACCGCGACGGGTTCATCTCCTTCGAGTGCACCCCCGACCTCGCGGACGACACCCAGGCGACGATCGACCAGGCGCTCATGCTGTGCGGGCGCATCGACCGGCCGAACGTGATGATCAAGGTGCCCGCCACCGAGGCGGGGATTCCGGCGATCGAGGAGCTCACGGCCCGCGGGGTCAACGTGAACATCACGCTGCTGTTCTCGCTTGCACGCTACGGGCAGGTAATCGACGCCTACCTCGCCGGCCTCGAGCGGCGCGTCACGGCCGGCGAGCGCATCGATGCGATCTCGTCTGTGGCCTCGTTTTTCGTGTCGCGTGTGGACGCCAAGGCCGATCCGCTGCTGCCCTCCGGGTCCGATCTGCGCGGCCGCGTCGCGATCGCCAACGCCCACCGCGCCTACGCGCGCTTCCGCGAACGCTTCGCTGACGATCGCTGGCTCGCGCTTCGCGAAGCGGGCGCCCGCCCGCAGCGACCTCTGTGGGCGAGCACGGGCACCAAGGACCCCGGCTACTCCGACGTGCTCTACGTCGAGGAGCTGATCGCCCCGGAGGTCATCAACACGATGCCGGAGGCCACCCTGCGCGCCTTCGCCGACCACGGCAACGTGGGCCGCGCGCCCAGCGTCGATGCGGAGGCGGCCGCGGACACGCTCGTCCGGGCCGGCGCGGCGGGAATCGATCTCGAAGCCATCACGGCGGCACTGGAACGCGAGGGCGTGCGCTTGTTCTGCGACTCCTACCAGCAGCTGCTCGACTGCATCGAGGCAAAGAAGGCGCGGATCGCCATGGCGAATGCAGGGTGATACCCATTGCCCTGGTGCCTGCTGGCGTCGACGATGGGTGGGTGGTTCGACAGGACATCAGCCGACCGAGCGATCGACCGATGCTCGCCGCGCGGGCAACGCTTGATCGCGTGCTGCAACTGCTGGAACGACGCAAGCTCTCCGCCACTGAGCTGCGTGTGCTGCTCGCGCTTCTCGATCGGGGAGCGTGCCTGGCCGATCTCGCTGAGACGCTCGACCAGCGGCCCGATGAGATCACCCGCGCGAGTCGGAGCCTCTCCATGCGAGGGCTGATTCGCTGGCATCACGTCGGCAGGCGCAAGCAAACGCGAGTCGAAATAACCAGCTCCGGGCTGACGACGGTGCGCGCGTTGCTCACCGCGGCCGGCGCGACCTCCGCTGCCACTGACAGACGTGAGGCTGCAGCTGGCGCGCCCCAGAGCATCCGCTCGCGGACGCCGACGGCGGTCGCGGCGTAGGCGCGTCTGACAGCTTGGGGGCCCCGAAGGAGCCGACACTGGCAAAAGGATGTGCCGATCCGCGGGACCGTCCGTAGGTCGCACCGAGGATGAAGCGTGATGTGGCCAGCGGGAAGCCAGCTCGTGACCGCTTGCCTTGACGAAGGGCCGCTCGGCAGGGCCGCACTTGTCCGCCCGCGGTCGGCGACGCACGCCGCGGTGTCCGAGCGGGCGCGCGCTCCCGATGCGGCACGCTCTGGTCCGCGCCCGAAACCACCGCAACAGGCATGTGCGACTCGGTGAGGATGGTCGCGGCAAGACGGCCCTCGCCGTCCACCTCGCCGTTGGCGGGTGCCCCTACCAGAAGCGCCCCCTCGCTCTCCGCGAGGGAGCAGGTCGCGCGGCGGGATCTCCTGACTCGACGACAGTCTTGACGGGGGCTTCGAAACAGCGGAGCGCGCGCCACATGCGCCCACTGGACGGACCTGGGAGGCGGGCATGGGCCGCAGCGCCATTTCCGCGCGGCGCAGCGACGTGGACTAGTTCGAGCCTTTCGTTCAAGGCGAGGGCCAGGCGGGCGGCGGCTCGAGCGATGGGCGCCGAGCTCTCCGTGCCGCCTACTCCGCAGATGACGGGCCCACTAAGGGCTGGCCGTGCCGTGCGCGAGGGGAACGGCAAGGACGGGACACGGGGCATCAGCCGCGGCCGCCACGCAGGCGGCCGCCGCCGCCGCGTAGCGGCCGCCACGAGATGGGTGTCCGCTCGGGGCCAGATCGGTGCTCAGACCCATAGGCCCGGCGGCGCTTCGAGGGCACGATTGCTAGTACAACCCGACCCATAGGAGGCGTCATGCCAAGCGGCATCGTCCCCGTTCCCGAATTCCACCAGACACCGAGCCGCAGCGGTCTAAGCCTTGCGGTTCGCGCATGGACGCGCCTGCGGCGGGACCGCCTGGACCGGGAGCTCGCCCTCGGCGCGGACCCCGCCGCGAGCGCATCACTCGGCGACCGGGCGGCCCAGCTCCAGTCGCGCGGCGAGCGCGCCCGGCTCGCCAAAGCGCTTGTGGAGACACTCGGCGACGCCCGTAGGGGCGAGCCGGTCACGATCAGAGTTCGACCGCAGCGGGCCGTGGTGCGCGACTCTGCCGATGACCTGTGGGGGCTTGTGCTGCGGCTTCGAGACGACCGGTCGATCGACGTCCGCGGCGCAGCGATGACGGCGCGGCTCGTGAGCGACAGGGCGGGCCCTCTGCGCCGCCCCGGCGACGTCGATCTGCACGATGCCATCCGCGCCGCCCACACGGCCCTGGACACCCCGGCGCAGAGCGCGCACGAGCTGGCGACGGCTGCCTGAGGAGCTCGGGCGCGACGGCGGCCGCAGAGGCGGTTTGTGCTTCCGCGGCGCCCTGCGCGCGGTAGTTCGACTCATCACCACGTAAGAAAGGCTCACCCGCCAGCGCTAAGTAGGCGTGGACCTCAGGACCGACGGACAGTGGGGAAAGGGCGGACAAGCGCGAGGCGAAGGCCAGGCGGCTGACGGTCGCGAAGTGGCGAACGCGGTTGCTTGGCGCCGCGCGCGGCTGCGCAAGGCCGGCTTCGACACAGGGCTGACCGAGCAGCTCTCTCGTGAGCGCGGTGTGGACCTGCACGCGCTGATCGGCCTGGTTGAGCGCGGTTGCCCGCCGCCGCTCGCGGCCCGAATCCTCGCCCCGCTCGACCATGAGAGGCGCCGGTGTTGAGCCCCGCATCGACTGTTAGCCTCGGCGCGGGCATGAGTTCGCGCCTTCCCATCAGCGCCGCGGTCAGCGAGCCGGGCCGCGCGGAGGCCGACTCGCAGGCTTGGCTCGACGCTCTGCGTCTCGCCGGATCGGAGCGGGACGAGGCCGTCGGGCGTCTTCATGAGCTGCTGCTGCGGGCCACGCGCTTCGAGGTGTCGCGCCGTCGCGACGCGCTGTCCCACGTTCGGGGCCAGGAGCTCGACGACCTTGCCATGCAGGCCGCGGACGACGCGCTGGTGGCCGTGCTCGCGAAGCTCGACGACTTTCGCGGCGCGAGCCGCTTCACGACGTGGGCGTACAAGTTCGGCCTGCTCGAGGCCGGCGTCCGTCTGCGCCGACGCGCCTGGCAGGAGCGCGAGGTCGTGCTCGAGCCGGAGGTCTGGCCGCTGATGGCCGACGCCGGCCAGAGTCCCGAGGGGCAGGCCGAAACCAGCGAGCTCATGGCTGCGATCACGGCCTCGATCGACGGCTGTTTAACGGGACACCAGCGCGAGGTTCTCGTTGCGCTCGCGCTTAACGGCGTGCCGCTCGACGTGCTGGCCGACCGGCTGGGCACGACGCGCGGCGCTCTGTACAAGACAGTGCACGACGCGCGGCGCAAACTGCGCGCCGACCTGGCGAAGAGGGGCTTTACGCTCGACTCGATCTAGCGGAGACGATCATGGATAGGCCGACATACGACAACACGCTCAAGCGGCTCCTCGGCCCGGCCGAGCCGGAGCTTCTCTGCGATGAGTGCTTCGAGAAGCTCGACGAGTACGTCGAGCTGAAGCTCCGGAACGAGCCGGCCGACGAGCGCATCCCCGGGATGCGCGCCCACCTCGAGGGCTGTCCCGCCTGCCACGAGGACTACGACAGCCTGCGCGAACTCGTTCAGAGCGACGACTCGCGCGCCTAGGCGGCACCCAAACTGCTGACGCGCGGTCGCGACAGCCCCAAGTAAGAAGTCCCAGCGCGGGGGCGCCAATCCGGGTGACGACTACCACCGGAGACGACCGTGGACTTCCCAAAGCATCCAAGCCGAACCGAGCTGTCCCGCTCGCTTGTCGCCGCGGACACCGGCATCGATCCGCACCGGCTGGTGACACTCTGCTGCGAGCATGCGGGAAACGATCCGCTCAGCGTCTCGCTGGTGATCCCGATAGAAGACGAGTCGCGCCCGTGGTCGGAGAGCGCCGCTTCCGCCGAGCGTCTGCTGCATAACGCAGACCTGCTCCTGGGCGCAGCCGGAGTCCACCTCGAAGAGGTGGTCGTCACCGACGGAGCCGGCGAAGAGCTTGGTGAGCTCGTACGGTCCGGTGGGTTCGACGCCCTGCTCATCTGCGCGGGAGACGAGCCGACGTCATTGGCCGTGCTGCCGCTCGCCGCCCGGCTTGCTCGCGCACAAGGTCTGGCGGTGCTGGAGGACTCTGACCCGCCCGGTCGCACAGGATGGCTGCGACGCGTCGTCGGATCATTTAGGCACTGGCCGAGCCTCTAGAGGAGTGTCCGATGGAGTGCATGGCGGTGCCGATCGGCGGCGGGTCGCGGAGCGACATTCGAACGTAGTCGTGGCCCATTGGACCGCCGACGCGGAGGCCGTTCTGGCGGTGTGTGTCGAGCGTAAGGAGCTGTCGGGTGGTGCGATCGGGCTGCTCGCTCCAAGCCGGGCCGCAATGCGAGGTAAGTTTGGCGCCCCTGGGGGCGCTAAGTCGGTATGGCTGTTCTTTTTGTCGCCTCCGATGTCTCGCTCTGCACGGCCGCTTCAGGCCTGCACACCCGCGAGCGGAGTCGCAGCCATCAGCAGGCAAACGTCTCCCAAGGAGGAGCACCATGAGCAACGCCATCGCCGCGACTCTGCGGCCGATTCCAATTCCGGAGCGGCAGGTGCTGCGCAGCGACCCGGCCGCGCAGGCCTTCATGCTGCTGCGCATCGCGTTCGTAGTCGCGCCGATTCTTTTCGGGCTTGACAAGTTCGCCGAGGTCATGATCAGCGACTGGCCGAAGTACCTGGCAACCGAGTTCAACGACATCATCCCCGGCAGCGCGCAGGATGCCATGTACATGGTCGGCGGAATCGAGATCCTGGCCGGTCTTGTGGTGGCCATCTCACCGCGCTTCGGCAGCCTGTTGGTGGCCGGTTGGCTCGGCGGAATCATCGTCAGCCTGCTGCTGGTCGGCGGCTACGCGGATATCGCGCTTCGCGACTTCGGTCTGCTGCTCGCCGCGCTGACCCTGTTCCGGCTCGCAAGCGCCTATTCCGGCCGCGCACCCAACGTCGATCACGTCCGGTAGGGCAAACGTGCGCAACGAGCTCAGCCGGCCACCGGGTCGGCTGAGCTCTGGGTACCGACTCCGAGGGCGGCTAGCCCTCCGAGCTCGGGATTTGCACCTGCCAATAGTGTCGACGTCGATGGCTGACGAGCGCGAGCCCGACGCGGTGGTGGACCTGCTGGGCGGGACCGGGACGGGGCCCCTGTGGGGAATGGCCAGCAGCGACCTGAACGCGACCCTCCTCGCGTGGCCGCCCGGTCATGAACTGGTCGCAGACACGAACTCCGAGCTCGATGTCCTCCTCATCGTGCTGGAAGGCGGCGGAGTCGCCACGGTCGACGAGCAAGAGCACGCGCTTGTTCCCGGGAGTGCGCTGCTAGCCGAGAAAGGAAGCTCAAGGGCGATCCGTGCCGGCGCGGACGGCGTCCGCTACCTCTCGGTTCATAGACGCCGGGGGCCCTTGCAGATCCACGGGTAGCGTCTGCAACATGAAGCGCAGCAAGGCTCTGCGAGCGTTATCGCACCAGCACCACCAAGGACTGTTCGCGGCGCTCCAGCTCAAGCGCGCCGGGCGGGAGGCTGCGGTCGAGGCACGCACAGCCTTCCTCGACTTCTTCGAGCGCGAAGTCGCGAGCCACTTCCGGGCCGAGGAGGACCTGCTGCTGCCGGCCTTCGTATCGTAGTTTTCTCGTTCCAGGGGCTACGAGCGCCCTGGCTGCGGCGACGCCGAGCGGGACGGCAGCGTGGCTGTTATAGACCGGGCTGGAACCATCGAGGAGGATCGACACCATGGCGAGGCCCTGGAGGCTGACCGAGCCCTCTGCAAGAGGTTCGGAGAGCGCGAGGAGCAGCGCGCCGTTCGCCTGATCTCCCGGCGACGGATCAGCGAGGGCGGTCTGTCGGCTGTCTCGACAGCTCCGCGCAGCGCGTAGCGAAGCCCGCCCTGGTCTTCGGCGCCGGAGCTGTCCAACTCGCAGGCTCAGCTCATCACTCTGTATTGGATCAGCTCCCGCTGCGAGCTCGCGATCCAGGTCTGACGCGCGCAAGCAGGTGACGAAACGCAGCCACCGCCGCCGAGCAGCAGACCTCTCGACCGCCGCGCCAACCGCCCGGCAGGCACCACTGGCGGCGGCCGACCCGCGGGGAAACGGAAGTCTAGGCGTCGGTCATGCCACCCGCTGGGTTGGCCACTCCCGACTCTCGAACCAGGCGAGGTCGGCGTCATCGAGCTGCTTGCCGGCCTGAGCTGCCTCTTCTGCGGCCACGCGGCGGGCGATGAGCGGCGTTACGGCCGAGCGAACGTCCCGGCACTCGCGAGCGCAGCGGGCGAACGCAGCGGCGACGTCGTGCAGCGTGCTGATCAGCCGCACCTCTTGCTCGCGGGACAGCCGATCGACGGGCGGCCCGGCGAGGACATCCGAATCGAGGTCGCGTCGCCGCGCGGCAATCCCTGGGGACGCGTGTGCGGCCAGCTGATACCAAGCCGCGCTGAGCGCTTGAAGGGTGTCCTCCAGCGCCGCGAGCGAATCGGGCGTCGCTGCATAACTCTCTGGCGGGTGGGCGGCTGCCTGGAAGTTCCGGGCCGCCTCGACCAGGTCGTACGCGCGGTCTTGAAGATGACTTGTGGTGTTCATACCGACAATGGTCGCCGGCCTATCGAGCCTGAGGAATGGGGCGCAACCCCCAATTGGGTCCACTTCTTCTCCCATTCGCGGAGGCCGAAGCCGGGACGTCGTCAGGCGCGGGGCAGCGGGGTCGGGCTCGCTCGGGACGGCGATCCGGCGCCTCGGGGGCCGGTAGGGGCGGCGGAGCGGGCAGGGCCTGGTCGTCCGGGCCGAAGACCTCACGCTCGGACTTGCCTTCGAGCAGCTCCACGAACTGCTCGCGCTCAATCGTCTCCCGGCGCAGCAGAATGTCTGAGGTCTTATCGAGGTGCTCGCGATGGTCCTCGAGGATGCCGCGGGCCGCCTGGTGGGCCTCGTCGACCATGTCATCGTGATCGGAGCCGCCGCTAGGCGAGCTCCGTTCTATCCAGCTCCGACTGCCGCTGATGCTGGTTCCGGGACTGAACGCCGCCGAGGACGCGGGGCCTGTCGTTCTTGGTCGCGCCTTCGCCGGCCGAGTCGTGCTCCGACCGGTTGGGGGGGCCTACCGGATGGAGCCATGCCTGGGTGCAAGTGCACCTTGCGGACCATGGTCGGCAGACCGGGTTGAGTCGACAGTTCAGCCTATGAGATCAGCACGGACACCTCGGTATGCGCTCGCGGCGACCCTGGTTGGGGCGGGCATTGCCTGCATCGAGCTTTCTGCGGGCGCAGGCTGGACGATGATCCTCCTTGGCGCTTGGTTCGCTGTACACACCGCGCAGCTCGGCTCCGCGATCCTCCTAAACCTTCCCTCCGACGCGACAAAGCTCGGACATGAGGCAAGAGGCATCGCCGAGGATGTTGTGGACGAGGTCGACACAAGCACGGCGGAGGCTGCCCGTGCCACGGCGGCCGTGGGCCCCGGCCTGGCCGCTACCGCCGGATTCGATGCCCACCGCCGGATTCGATGCCCGCCCGCCAACCCGCCGCGCCGTCGCCCGCGCGGCCGAGCACCGCGATCACGGTCTGGCGAACGATCCTCGAGCTGGCAGAAGAGGAGGCCGCCGATCTGATCGTGCTCGGCAGCCGCGGCCGCTCCGGAATCAAGTCCATGGTTCTAGGCAGCGTGTCCTACGGCGTCCTCCACAACAGCGAGCGACCGCTCCTGATCGTCCCGCCGCTGCGGTAGCGCCGGTGCGCGTCGCCGACGGTGGAAATCATGGCGGATACCCATGGCCGGACGTCGGCCGTCGGCCGTCGCCTATGCCGCGGACAGACGAACACGAACGGTGGCGAAATACTGGAGCGCTCTATTGCCTGAACTTGGCGCCGGACACCGGCGCCGTCGAACTACCAAGGAGGAACGATGGAGTCGATTGTCGTAGGAACCGACGGGTCGCAAGCGGCAGAGGCGGCGGTCGAGCAGGCGGCCGACCTGGCGCGTGGAAGCGGCGCGCGCCTGCACGTGGTGACCGCGTACCCGGATGTCCCCTCGTACCGCGAGAGGATCACGAGCAGCGCCAAGCGCGACTCCATCCAACTACGCGAAGTCGCAGAGACGGTGCTGGCGCGAACAGTCCAGAAGCTCACGGACCAAGGCATCGCCGTCGAAACCCACGCCCGCGACGGGGACCCCGCCGAAGCCATTCTCGAGGTGGCCCAGGAGCGGAAGGCCGATCTCATCGTGGTGGGCAACCGGGGGCTCACCGGCATCGAGCGCTTCCTCCTCGGGAGCGTCTCGAGCAAGCTCTCCCACCATGCGCCCTGCAGCGTGATGATTGTCCGCCAGAACTAGAGCGCTCGATGAGGGGTCGTCTCAGCGGGTCGCGGCCCGGCGGACCATGGATCATGCGCGAGCGGCCGATGCTGCCCTCCAGCTGAAGCTGCTGGGGGTTGTGAAGGCCCGGTAGGGGCTCGTCAAGGCTCCGAGGCCCCGTCCTAGAGCCTAAGATCAGAGCAACCGCTGGACGCGCTGGCGCTCGGTCAGATGCTGGAAGACTCGACGGCGCCCCCAAGTGGTGCTGACAAGCGTTCTCCCTACGACCCGCTCCCCGACCCCCGCGGACCATCCATACGCGCGCGCGAGGACGCTGAAGCATCCTGGTCGAACGTCGGCCAGTAGCTACGGATCGGGCGCCGAGCCGCTCGCGTGACGCTTCAGCCGGACCTCGTACACGCGGCGCTGCACGGACAGCCTGGCCAGCCCTCCCAGGACGAGCGCGACGAGGTTAACCCCTAGCTGTGCGGCCGCTCCTCCCACCTCGGCCCAGTCCGTGTACGCGGTCGCCACACCCATGTTCGCGATGGCCGGGATCGTCGTGACGGAGATCAGCACCCCGATCAACGCGCCAGACTTGGCGGAGGTCAGCGACAGCACGCCCGCGGTGCCCGCCAGATAGGCGACGAAGAACGAGAAGAAGTCCGGGTTGGAGATGAACTCGGTGAGCGGGCGCACCTCGCCGGGGCCGTCCGAGTCGATGCCAGTCCACTTGAAGAAGAGCGACCATGCGATGGTCGCCGCGACCGCGGCCGCGATGCCCACCGCCAGCGCGGTGGCGGAGCGCCTGGCAAGATCGCCGCGCCGCTGGACCACGGCCACACAGAACCCTGCAACAGGACCGAACTCCGGCCCGACCACCATTGCCCCGACGATCAGGATCGGTGAGTCGAGCAGGATCCCCACCGCCGCGATCAGCGCAGCGATCATCATGAACTCGATGAAGTTGATCGACAGACTGGTCTCCTCCGAGGTCCGAGCCTCCACCTCCTCCCAGACCACGGCGTCGCCGAAAGGAAGCTCCTCGAGCGCCCTACCGGCATTGTCTGCGGCAGCGGAGAGCTGGGTCTCGATCGGCTCCATCGAGATCGAGCCGTCACGCGCGATCCCGAGCTGACGCAGCTCCTCCACGATGATGCTCGCCTCGGGACGCGCGACGTCGCACAGGATCATGTCGCCCTCGGGCTTGTGCGCGAGCCCCGGGAAGTGTACGACGTTCACGACAGCTGGGGAGGCCGTCAACAGCTCAAGCGCCTTTTGCGCCTCGTGGCCTGGGGCGACTATGCGAAGGTGGACCACCCGTGAAGCTCCTCGTCTCCGGAAACAATCTCGGATGCGGCCGACCTCCCGTCCGGGGGTCCGGCCGAGGCCCTAGCGGGATTACAACTATGCGACGATCGCGGCGGGATGATCCGGTTCAACCTCGACGCTGACAAGCGGATCATCGCAGCCGTCGATGCCACCGAGCGGACGCTTGACGCGTTGGAGCTGGCACGGCTGCTTTCCCAGACGACGGGCGCGCCGGTCGATCTCGTTAGCGTCTTCGCATACCTCCCGCTGGCAGACCCCGCCGACGAGGAGCTGACGCGCGTACGCGAGGGGGCGCGCACGATCCTGCGCGAGCTCGCGAACACGAGCGGCCTGGAGGCGGCGGACATAGAGGTCATTCCCGGCAATTGGCCTGCACGGGAGCTCCAGCGGCTTAGCGAGCAAGACGACACGGGGCTGCTCGTGGTCGGCTCGACGCACCGCGGCGCAGTCGGCCGGGTGCTGCCGGGCGCGGTCGGCGAGCGTCTGCTGACCGGCGCGGCGTGCCCGGTTGCGCTTGCGCCGCGCGGCTACGCAGAGCAGTCGCCCACGAGCCTCCAACGTGTGGGCGTCGCCTTCGACGGCTCCGAGGAGGCGAACGGAGCGCTCGAGGTCGCGCGCGCGCTCGTTCGGGTGTCCGGCGCTCACCTGCGCATCATCAGCGTGTTCGAGCCGCTGGCCTTTGGGGGGATCGCGACGGGACGGATGGGCGGCGCCTCGGTCAACAAGCTCCTGCGCGCGGAGCTTCGCAGCGCACTGGAGGTGGCGGTCGCCGACGCCTCGGACGGGGGTGCGCCCGAGGGCCGCTTCCTCGAGGGCTCAGCGGCGGAGCTCCTGGCGGGCGAGAGCACGGAGCTCGACCTGCTCGTGACCGGCTCGCGCCGCTACGGCCCGCGCACCGCGGTGTTGCTCGGCGGCACTACACATTCACTGATGCGTCGCGCGGCTTGTCCCGGCCTGATCGTGCCTCGCGGCGCGGCAAGATGACCGGCCACGGCTCTGAGAAGGGGTAGGCGGTGATCGACGCGCTCATGGAAAAGCTGCCCCAGTATGGGTTTGTGCCCTTTCATGTGCGCCGCGAGAGCGACGGGTTCATCTTCAGCCGGATCTGGGCCTCGATCAAGCGGGAATGTCTGATGGTCGTCGAGGAGGGGGGTGGCATCGCCGGAGAATGTCGACCGGATGTGGGAGATCTTCACGAAGCCGGGCGTCCCGCCGTTCAGGCTGATGGACGAGGTTGGGCTCGACGTTGTGCTCAACATCGAAGACCACTACGCACAGTGCGTGAGGGCATCCCCGAGGGCCGCGCAAGCTGCTCCGAAAGTACGTCGACGAGGGCCGCCTAGGCATGAAGAGCGGGAGCGGCTTCTACGGCCACCAAGGCTGACGGAAGGACCACACCACAGGAGGAAGCATGGACGTCACAATCATCGGCACCGGCAACATGGCCCGCGGCATTGGGACGCGCCTAGTTGCCGGTGGGCACCGCGTGACCGTGTTGGGGAAGGAGCCCGGTGACGCCGAGGCGGTCGTCAAGGAACTCGGCGGCGATGGCGCGGCGCAGGCCGGCCGCTCGGGCGAGCCAATCGCCGACGACGTCGTCGTCCTCGCCGTCTACTACCCGGACGCGAAGGGCGCCGTCGAGGAGTACGGCGGCGGCCTATCGGGGAAGGTGCTGATCGACATCACCAACCCGGTGAACGAGACCATCGACGGGCTTGTCACTCCGCCCGACGGCTCGGCCGCTCAGGAGCTGGCCGCGAGCGCCCCGGGAGCGAGGGTGGTGAAGGCATTCAATACGACCTTTGCGGGCACGCTCATCGACGGCCAGGTCGCTGGTCAGCCACTCGACGTCTTTCTCGCCGGCGATGACGAGGAGGCCAAAGCCAGCGTTTCGAAGCTCGTGGAGGACGGCGGACTGCGGCCGATCGATGCGGGGCCGCTCAGGCGCGCGCGTGAGCTCGAGGCAGCCGGCCTGTTGCACATGAGCGTGCAGGGCACGCTCGGGACGGGCTTCGGCAGCGCGCTGAAGATCGTCGCCTAGGCATGGCGCCTGGGTATCGAGGGCTCGCATGAGCCACATCGCCATCCTCGGCCTCGCGTCGAGGGAACATGCCGACGGCGCGGGCAATCGCCGAACAGCTCCAGGACCAGGTGAGCTGGACCTGCGCGGCATGGCGGTCGGGTGGCGTGACGACCGCGGCGACGTCAGGCTCGATCACACCGTCCCGCTTGCCAGGTCCGGAGCAGTGCAAGGCGCCCTTAGCGGCGGCGTCGGGCTGTTCCTACTCGCGCCCCTGCTAGGAGCGGCTGTCGGAGGCGCCGCGGGCGCTGGGTGCCGGTATCGCGCCAGCGGAACCACCCATCCGCCGCGGTCCGGGTGGACGCTCACCGCTCCGTCCCGGGGGTGAGATGTTCCCACCCGTGTTCCCATGTTGTCAGCAACGTGTTCCCACGTTCCCACCGGCGAGGACGGCACGGGCACCCAGATAGCAGAAAACCCCGCTTTTGGGGGGCTTTCCAATGCGCCCAGGGAGACTCGAACTCCCACCCCGCATAAGCAGGACAAGGCCCTCAACCTTGCGCGTCTACCAATTCCGCCACAGGCGCGTGGACTGGCTGAGTATAGACCCGCGTGCTCGCCCGCCCCTTCGGACCTTGATGCCGTCCGGCGCAGTGTCTAGTCTGCGAACACATGTTCGGATACGGCAACAAGAAGCGGGTTTCGAAGGGAGTTTGAATGGTCGACCTGAACCTCACGAAACGCCAGCAGGAGATCTTCGACTACATCAAGCGCTACGGGAGCCAGCACGGCTATCCGCCGACGGTGCGGGATATCGGGAAGGCGATCGGGCTCACCTCCTCGTCCACCGTGCACGCGCACCTGGCGAACCTCGAGAAGCTCGGATTGGTCAAACGGGATCCGACCAAGCCGCGTGCGCTCGAGGTGCTGGTCGACAAGGCGCGCGAGGCGGTCACGGGAGGCGGGCTGCCGCTGGTCGGCCAGGTCGCCGCGGGATCGCCGGTGTTGGCCGAGGAGAACATCGAGGAGTACGTGCCGGTCCCGGAGATCGCCGGCGGCGAGGAAGGCGAGTTCGTGCTGAAGGTCAAGGGCGACTCGATGGTCAACGCCGGCATCCTCGAGGGCGACCACGTGATCGTGTGCAAGCAGGACACGGCCAAGAACGGCGAGATCGTCGTGGCGCTGGTGGGCGACGAAGCGACCGTCAAGCGCTTCTTTCGCGAAGAGGACCACATCCGGCTGCAGCCCGAGAACGACACGCTGGAACCGATCCTGACGCGCGACGTGCAGCTGCTGGGCCGCGTGGTCGGGGTATGCCGGAGGGTGTCGTGAGCCCGGCCCTGCTCGAGGCGCCGCCCCGGCTCCTCAGGGGCGACGGAGTCACGAGCACGGTCGGCGGCCGCAAGGTCACGCTCGAGGAGCGCCTGGAGGCGGCCTGGCGCTCGGCGCGCCGCGACGGCGCCACCGAGTGCCCGGTTTGCGACGCGGCCATGAGGGCCCATGGCCCGGCGGCACGGTGCAGCGAATGCGGTTCGGTGCTCCGCTAATGCAACGGAGGGCCGTTTCCGGCCTACACTTCAGGGGCTGACCGAGCAGTCGCGGGGAGGCCGGAGAGACAACCGGTCCCTCGAGGAAAGTCCGGACACCGCAGGGCAGGGTGGTCGGGAAGCCGACCCGGGGAAACCCGCGGGAAAGTGCCACAGAAACACACCGCCTAAGCGCGAGCCTCACGTGAGCTCGTGCCGGCAAGGGTGAAAAGGTGCGGTAAGAGCGCACCGGCGTCGCGGTGACGCGGCGGCCAGGCAAACCCCGCCCGGTGCAAGGCCAAGCAGGAGCGCTGACGCTGCCCGCCGAGCTCCAGGTAGGCCGCAGGGCCGAGAGGCCCCGCTCGCCAGAGCGAGATGGATGACTGCATGAGACAAAATCCGGCTTACAGGTCGGCTACGGAGAGGGCCCCGCTCGGGGCCCTCTCTAGTTCTGTCGGGCCGCCTCTGGTTTCGCCCGACCCTCAGAGGGAGAAAAGGCAAGGGGTGCCTTTGCCGTCGACCGCGCGCAAGAAGAGCAAGTCAGGTGGGGACGCCTACTGTCCCCACTGCCACCTGCTCATCGAGCGAGGAGTGGGAGACGAATGGCCCCGGGTGCCCCTGCAGTGCCCGCATTGCAAACTGCTGGTGGGTACGGGACGGGCTCGTCCCACGCCGTCGGCGGAGCCAGGCGCCCGAGGGAGTGCCGCCGGGGTCTTCGCCCACGAGGCCAAGCGCGCGGGGGGTGACACGGACGCGTCGAAGGGTGAGGTGCGAGAGGCCATCCGGCGAGTGGCCGAGGAGGCCGGCAAGCGCCCCGAGCGGCTCCTGATGGTCGACTATCAGCAGCGGGCCTCCGACGACGGCAGCCTCCCCGGCCTGGGCGACGTGTTTGCCGCCTACGGCAGCTGGAAACGCGCCAGGCGCGCCGCCGCCGAGACCGCCTGAGCCTCCCGCGCACGCCGGCCCGCGAGAGCGTGCAGTGCGGTCGCGCCATCCTCGTGTGAGCGCGGCAGCAGCGAGGCTCGCCATCGCTCGCGGCCGGTAGAGTGCCGCGCTCGATGGAAGTGCTGCTCGTGATCGCGCCATTCGTGGTGCTCGGGATAGCGGTGATCTACATCGCTTTCTCCGGCGGCCCGAGCGCCGCGCGCCAGGCCTACCTGACCCGCGGCGGGCGCGGGTTCACCGCGGTGATCGTTCTGCTCTACCTGGCCCTGGGCGTGGTCGTGCCCGCCGCGGTGATCGCCTCGCGCGGAGAGTCCGAGGGAGGGGTGGGAAGTCTGCGGACCCAGAAGCTCACCGCGAGCGATGAGCGGGGCAAGGAGCTGTTCGTGAGCACCTGCAAGAGCTGCCACAACCTCGACGCGGTGCAGGCCGGGGGCGTGACCGGGCCCGACTTGGACGAGCTGGGCCAGCTCGATGCTCAGCGGGTGGAGAACGCCATCAAGAATGGCGGCACCGGGCAGGATCGGATGCCGGCCGGCCTCCTTCAGGGCCAGGATGCCAAGGACGTGGCGGCATACGTGGCCAAGGTCGCCGGCCAGTAATCGGACGCCAATCCGAATGTAACCCGTAAACCCCGCTAGCTGCGGGGTTTTTTCCGTCCGACGCCTGGTGTCTGCTGGTAGCATGGCCGCGTCCATCCAGCCGAAGCTCTGCACGGCAAGCGGGGCGTGGGGGAACCATATGGCCGAGAGGCCAGGGGCGAATCGCGGTGATCTGCGTAGCGCAACTTTCTCAGCGCGAGCCCGTCAGCTAACCCCGCAGGCGAAACGAGAGAGAGCCGATGCATACAGCCGGTGCCCGCGCCCTGCGGGCGGATGACAACGAGATGAGCCGCGAGGCGGTGCTGCTCCAGTGGGAGCAGAAGATCGAGGCTGCCGAGCGCCGCGAGGAAGAAGACCGCGCCCAGGCCGAGGATGCCGCCCGGGCCGAAGCCGCTCTCGCGGAAGCCGCGCTCGACGACGGCTCCGACGCTCCCGCTACTGGGCGTTTTGCCCGCACCCCGCAAGAGAGCGACAGCCCGACCGTGGGCAAGCCGGCACTGCAGCTGGTGGAATCCGACAGCGCGCCCCGGCGGCCTCGCTTCGAGCGCCCGATCGACACCCCGGAGCCCGCCCGCGATCGGCGCACCATCACGATCACGGGACAGCCGACTCCGGCCCGCCGGCGTCGCTCAGTCGTTGAGGCGCAGATCGCTCAGCCCGACCGGATCGCCCTCTGGGCGTTCCTGCTGGGCCTCTTCCTGGTGGCCGTTGCCGCCGGGACCGCGCACGCCTGAACGATCCCTTACGGACCCGTCTGCGTACTCCCCAAAGGAGTGCCCAATTTACCCATCCGCGGTATACTTACCGCCCGTAAGTCCTGTGTAGAAAGTGAAGCGAGATGAAGACGAAGGAGAGCAGGTTCAAGGTCCACGACGAGCTGACCGCTCCGGAACGCAGTGTTCCGATTCTCAAGGGCGCGCTCACCGGTGGCGGCCAGCTCCCCAACTTCATCGGCGTGCTCGCCGGGTCCCCGGCCGTGCTGAGGGCCTACGCCCGCTTTCGTTCCGAGCTGCGCCACGGTGCGCTGCCCTACGCCACCCAGCAGCGGATCGCGCTGGCGGTGGCGGAGCATCAGGGCAGCGAATACGGACTCAACACCCTTCAGCGCACCGCTCGCGACGCCGGGCTCGGTCTGGACGAGGTCGCGCTGGCCCGCGAGTTCGATTCCCGTGACGAGCGCGAGTCGGTGCTGCTCAAGTTCGTGAAGGCGCTGCTCGAGTCCGATGGGGCGCCGCCGCGGCATACGCACGAGGAGGCGCTCGAGGCCGGCTGGACCGACGAGCAGGTGCTCGAGACCATCGCCCACGTGGCGCTGGCGACCTTCGGCAACCTGGTCACGCGCGCCGGCGACGTCCCGCTTGACGGGTCGAGCGAGGACGCGCGGCTGTCGATCGCCGCGTAGAGGTCTACGATGTCGGTCATGGCCTCCGAGACGGTCTTGGTGGCAAGACGCGAGGGCTGCTGCACCGCCTACCACCAGGCGGTCGAGTTGATCGGCAAGCGCTGGACCGGCGCGATCGTGTTCGTGCTGCTCGAGGGCCCGCTGCGCTTCTCCGAGGTCAAGGTGCTGGTGCCCGACCTGTCCGACCGCCTCCTCTCCGAGCGAATGAAGGAGTTGGAGGCCGAGGGCATCGTCGAGCGCCGCGTGATCGACGACACGCCGGTGCGCGTGGAATATCGCCTGACCGAGAAGGGCGAGGCGCTCGAGCCCGCGGTGCGCTCGCTCAAGGTCTGGGCGCGCTCCTGGCTGTAGGCACGTAGGCTTTTCGCTCCTACCGCACCTCGATTCGCCGAAGGAGCCCAATGGCCGACACGCCCAATACCGCGGACGACATCAAGTCCTTCGTGGAGGATCGCGACATCCGCTTCGTGCGCCTCTGGTTCACGGACATCCTCGGTCAGCTCAAGAGCTTCTCCATCAACGCGCAGGAGCTCGACGACGCCTTCGAGGGCGGCATGGGCTTCGACGGCTCGTCGATCACCGGCTTCAACGCCATCGAGGAGTCGGACATGATCGCGATGCCGGACCCCAGCACATTCAATGTGCTGCCCTGGCGCCCCGAGGACAAGGGCGTGGCGCGCATGTTCTGCGACGTCGTGACGCCGAGCCGCGAGCCCTACGAGGGTGATCCGCGCCACGTCTTGCGCCGCGCCCTCGAGCGGGCCGAGTCGATGGGCTTCACCAACTTCTTCGTGGGGCCCGAGCTCGAGTACTTCTACTTCCGCGACTCCCGGACGGAAAGCGGGGCCTCGCCGGAGGTCCTCGACTCGGGCGGCTACTTCGACCTCACCACTCTCGACGCCGGCTCGGACGTGCGGCGCGAGACCGTGCTGGCGCTCGAGCAGCTGGGAATACACGTCGAGTACACCCACCACGAGGTGGGGCCGAGCCAGCACGAGATCGACATGCGCTACGCCGATGCGCTCAAGATGGCCGACGACTGCATGACGTACCGGATCACGGTCAAGGAGTACGCCATGAAGTACGGCTGGCACGCGACCTTCATGCCGAAGCCGCTGTTCGGGGAGAACGGCTCGGGCATGCATACCCACCAGTCCCTGTTCAAGGACAGCAGCAACGCCTTCTACGACGCGGACGATCAGTACTTCCTGTCCGACGTGGGCAAGGCCTTCATCGCCGGCCAGCTCAAACACGCGCGCGAGATCACCTCGGTGTTCGCGCAGTGGGTGAACTCCTACAAGCGGCTGGTGCCCGGCTATGAGGCGCCGGTGTATTGCGCCTGGTCACGACGCAACCGCTCCGCACTGGTGCGCGTTCCGCTCTATCACCCCGGCAAGGAGCAGGCCACGCGCATGGAGCTGCGTTGCCCGGACCCCGCCTGCAACCCCTATCTGACCTTCGCGATCCTGCTGGCGGCGGGGCTGGAGGGCATCGAGAAGGGCTACGAGCTGCCCGAACCCATGGACAAGAACCTCTACCACATCAGTCCTGAGGAGCGGAAGCGGCTGGGCATCGAGCAGCTGCCGGAGACGCTGGGCGAGGCGATCGAGATGACCGCCGAGTCGGAGCTTGTGCTGCGCACGTTCGGCGAGCACATATTCAACCGCTACGTGGAGATCAAGCGACAGGAGTGGGAGGACTACCGGGTCCAGGTGACCCAGTGGGAGCTCGATCGTTATCTGGCGGTGCTGTAGGCGCTGGCCCGCTTCAGCTCGTCGGCCTGCTCGCGTGTGGCCTGCAGTTCAGCGGGTGTCGCCAGCAAGTCTTCATTCGATAGAAAGAGTCACCGATGAACTCTGAACGCCGCTCCATCTTCGCCTTCCCCGCCGGTCGCCGCTCGAAGTGGGTGGTCTTCCTCGTCTGGCTGGTGGCCATCTTCCTGTCCTTCGGGACCAATCTCCCGGGAAAGTTCAGCGACGCCGAGGACAACGAGTCGACCTCGTTCCTGCCCGGCGACGCCGAGTCCACCGAGGTGTTGTCCAAGGCGGAGAGGCTGCAGGGCGGCGAGCTGGCCCCCGCCGTATTCGTCTACCGGCGTGCGGGTGGATTGACCGACGCTGACCGTGAGAAGATCTCCGAGGACGCTGGGCGGCTGACCGAGAAGAGGTTCCCGGCGGTGGTGGCCGACGGCGCCACGGCGGCATCCGGGGGCTCGAGCACCGGCGGCGAGGCTCCGAGTGGCGGAGCGCAGGCGGGCAACCTGCCCGAAGGCTGCGCCGGCCCGACCACGCCCGTACCGGGCCAGCCGAGCGACTACGCCCCCTTCGTCGGGCCGATCTGCTCCGAGGACGGCCAGGCGGCGATCGTGACCGCCTACCTCAAGGGCAACGGTGACTCCGAGTCGATTCTCGACCCCGTGCAGTTCTGGCGCGACACCGCATCAGATCCTGGCGGTGGCCTCGAGGTGAAGCTCACCGGCGGCGCGGGCTACGCCGCGGACGCCATCGAGGTGTTCGAGAACATCAACGGCACGCTGCTGCTGTCGGCGGCGTTGCTCGTGATCATCCTCCTCATCCTGATCTACCGCTCGCCGATCTTCTTCCTCATCCCGCTGGCGGCGGTGATGTTCGCCGAGATCGCATCGCGCTCGGTGGGCTACGGAATCTCCGAGTTCGGCGTGACGATCAACGGCCAGTCCAGCTCGATCATGTCCGTGCTCGTGCTGGGTGCCGGAACCGACTACGCGCTGCTGATCGTGGCCAGATACCGAGAAGAGCTGCATAACTTCGAGGATCGCCACGAGGCGATGGCCGCGGCAATGCGCTCGGCCGGTCCGGCGGTACTGGCCTCCGCCGCCACGGTTATTGCCGCACTGCTCTGCCTCACCGTCGCCAAGGTCAACGGCACGGCAGGCCTGGGGCCGATCGGCGCGATCGGCGTGGCCTGTGCGGCGATCTCGATGCTCACGCTGCTGCCGGCGCTGCTCACGATCTACGGGCGGCGCGCCTTCTGGCCGTTCGTTCCGCATACGCCGAACTGGGCGGGCGCGCATGAGGAGCCGCAGGGGGGCTTGGGGCAGCGAATCGTGAACGGCTCGCGCGTGGGCGCGCTGCTGCCGGTCATCGCCGCGTGCTTCCTCTTTCCGTTCTACCTGCTCGGCTGGATCGTCAAGACGCTGATCTTCCTGGTGACGTTCGGGAAGGTGCGGATTCAGAACCTGCTCAAGGCGCCCGTCGAACGGGCGGTCTTCAGGCCCTACGAGCTGCGCCGCTTCCGCCACGAGCACGCCGCCGACGCCACCCACGGGTTCTGGGCCCGGGTGGGCGACCGCGTGGGCCAGAGGCCCACGCGCGTGCTGGTCGGGTCCACCGCCGTGCTGCTCGTGATGTGCGCCGGCCTGGCCTTCTTCTCCACCGACCTGACCACCAACGACAGCTACCGCACCGAGGTCGAGTCCGTGCAGGGCCAGGACATCCTGGCCCAGAGCTTCCCGGCCGGCGCCGGCGTGCCCACCGACGTGATCGTGCCCCCCGACGGCGACGTCGAGGCGGTGACGAGCGCGCTCGAGGAGACCGACGGCATCGAGGCGGTGTCGCCGCCGGTGGCCGAAGGCGACGACGGGGTGCTCGTTCAGGCCACGCTCGAACCGCCGCCCTACTCGACCGAGGCCTTCGACCTGATCGAGCCGATCCGCGACGCCGCAAGCGGTGCCGTGGAGGGAACGATCGTGGGTGGAGCGACGGCGGTCGAGTTCGACGTCCGCGAGGCCGCGGGCTGGGACTCGACGGTGATACCGCCGATCGTGCTGATCGTGGTGTTCCTGATCCTCGTGCTGCTGCTGCGCGCGGTGGTGGCACCGCTGATCCTGATCGGCACGGTGATTATCTCCTTCTTGGCTGCGCTGGGCGTGGGGTACTTCGTGTTCGACGTGTTCTTCGACTTCCCGGGCTCAGATCCGTCGCTGCCGCTGTTCGCCTTCGTGTTCCTGGTGGCCCTCGGCGTCGACTACAACATCTTCCTCGTAGCCCGCGCGCGGGAGGAGACCGTGAAGCACGGCACCGAGAAGGGAATGTTGCGCGCGCTCGCGGTTACCGGCGGAGTCATCACGAGCGCCGGCATCGTGCTGGCCGGCACCTTCCTGGTCCTGGCCTCGCTCCCGCTCGTGTTCCTGACCGAGATCGGCTTCGTGGTCGCCTTCGGCGTGCTACTCGACACGTTCCTCGTCCGCAGCGTGCTGGTGCCCGCGCTGGTCGTGAAGATCGGACCGAACGTGTGGTGGCCGTCGTCGCTGGCCAGAACCGAACGCGAGCGAGTGAGCGCCAGCACCTAGCCATCTAGCATCTGGGCGTGGCCCAGGGCTTCGATCCGAGCGAGTACGAGCGCGCCGCCGCGATCACCGTGGCGGCGCTGGCCGGCTATGTCCGCGAGAGCCAGGCCGGCGAGGGGCCAGCCGTGTCGGCTCCGCCGCCGGCCGAGGTGCACGAGGCGCTCGACCTTCAGCGCCTCCTGCGTGAGGGGGGCCTTGACATCGGGGGCTTCGAGGTGTGGCTGAAGGCGCTGCTGGCGCACACCACCCGTCTGCACCATCCGGGCGAGATGGCCCACCAGGTGGCCGCTCCGGATATGCCCGCCGCGCTGGCCGACCTGGTGCACGGAGCCGCCAACCAACCGACATCCATCTGGGAGATGGGCGCGGCCACCCTGGCGGTGGAGGCGGCGGTAATCGACTGGATGGCCCAGCGGGTGGGCTGGGGCGCGGGCGCCGGGGGAGTGCTGACGCACGGGGGGTCGCTGGCCAATCTCACTGCTCTGCTCGCCGCGCGGGCGGCGGCCTCCCCCGAGGCCTGGCGCGACGGCGTGAAACCGGGCCTGGCCGTGCTCGCGCCGACCTCGGCCCACTACTCGGTCAAGCGCAGCGTGGCCATGCTCGGTCTCGGCGAGCGGGCGATGGTCCCACTCGAGGTCGACGAGCTCGAGCGCATCGTGCCCGAACGCCTCGAGGCGGCCCTGGAGCGCGCGAACGCCGACGGCCTGCGTCCGATGGCGCTGGTCGCCGCCGCCTGTGCCACCAGCACGGGCCTGCACGACGACCTTGAGGCGGTCGGGCGCTTCTGCCGCGAGCACGGGATCTGGTTCCACGTCGACGCCGCCCACGGGGCGTCGGCGCTGCTCTCGCCGCGCCACCGAGACCGCGTGCGCGGCGTCGAGATCGCCGACTCGGTCATCTGGGACGCGCACAAGATGCTGCGCACATCCAGCGTGTGCGCCGCGGTTCTGCTGCGCGAGGCCGAACGACTCGACGCCGCCTTCCAGCAGCAGGCCGCCTATCTCTTCTACGACGGTGAGGGCAGCGCGCAGGGACCCAGTCTGCTCGGTCGCCAGGTCGAATGCACCAAGGCGCCGCTTGGCCTCAAGGTGTTCCTCAACCTGGCCTTCCGCGGAGAGCGCGGCCTGGGCGACTACGTCGCCGCTCAATACGACAAGACCAGTCGCTTCTACCACCTGATCGAGGCGCGCGAGGGCTTCGAGTGCCTGTGCCCCCCGGAGAGCAACATCCTCTGCTTTCGCTACGGCACCGACCCGGCCCGACAGGTCGAGCTGCGCGACCGGCTGCTGTCCGAGGGACGCTTTCACCTCAGCTCGACCGAGGTCCGCGGCGAGCGCTGGCTGCGCATGTCGGTGATGGCGCCGGCTACCGACGAGGCGACCATCGAGGCCCTGCTGGACGCCATCGAGCGCCTAGCGACGAGCGACCAACGCGGCCTCCACGATCCTGCGCGCCAGGCGTAGCGACGCGGGACGAAGCCGCCCGGCGCGGTCGCAGGGGCTGTGACGGCAGGGCTCGCCGCCCGCGCCCACGCCCAGCTTCGCGGCCGGCATCCCCAGCAGCTCGAACTCGCGGTGATCGGAGTTGCCGGTGCTCTCGTCGCGCACCCAGCTGATCGGAGCGCCCGCCCGGCGCGCGGCGTCGAGCAGGGCGCCCTCGACCCCTCGCCGCGGGGCGCCGGCTGGCGAGCGCAGCCAGAAGGGCCGGTCGCGGCCCACCTCGTCGAGCGAGAGCGCCCACCTCAGCCGCCCCTGCTCGCTCGCCCGCACGCGGCGCGCGAGCGCCAGCGCGCCCAGGTGGTCGGCCGAACCGGTGTACACGCGCTCCTCGGCGCCGGTGGCCACGAGCCACACGTCGCAGCGCTTGGGGTAGCCGTCGAGCCGGCCGGCCAACGCGGCCAGCACTCCGAGCCCCGAGGCGTTGTCGTTGGCTCCCGGACCGTCCGGGGTGCTGTCGCCGTGGGCCATGAGGATGTGCAGACAGGAAGCCGGCCCGTCCCATTCGCCGATCACGTTGCGCGACCGCCCACGGCCCGGCACCGCGAAGCGCTGGAGGGAGACCTCGAGGCCGGCCCGGCGAAAGACACCGGCGATATAGGCGTGCGCTCGCCGCTCCGCTTCGCTCGCGGCCGGGCGAGCCCCCCAGGACGCGATGCGCACCGCATGGTCGTGAGCGCTGAGCGCGGGGGCGAGGAGCGCCAGCGTGGCTAGGAGAGCAGCCGTTCGAGCTCCTCGGGCTCGGTCACCGGCGCCTGGCAGGCGAAGCGCTCGCAGACGTAGGCCGCCGGGCGACCGTCGACCGGCGCGCGGTGCTCCAGCAGGGGCACGGCGTCGGCGGCGCCCCCCGCCAGGACCAGGTGCGGACGGAAGCGTGCGCGCACCACGCGGGCGAGGGCGGAGGTGTCATCGCCGGCCAGCGCCACCTCCCGCACGGGTGAGAGGTGGAAGTCGAGGGCCTGCAGCAGGTGACCGAAGGCCTGGGGGTGCTTTGCGGCCAGCTCGTGAAGCAGCGCCAGCACGCCGACAGCGCGCTCTTCGTATGCGCGTTCGCCGGTGAGCGCGGCCAGGCGTAGCAGCCCGTAAGCGGCGCTGGCGTTGGCCGACGGGATCGGGTGGTCCTCCAGATCCTTGCGCCGGGTCAGCAGCTGCTCGTGATCGGACGAGGTCTCGAAGAAGCCCCCGTTCTCATCGTCGGCGAAGCGCTCGATCATCGTGTCGGCCAGAGCGCGCGCCTCCCGAAACCAGCGCGGGTCGAAGGTCGCCTCATAGAGCGTGAGCAGCGCCTCGAGCAGGAAGGCGTGGTCCTCCAGGTAGGCGTTGAGCTTGGCCGTGCCGTCCTTCCAGGTGCGCAGCAGGCGACCGTCGGAGTCGCGCAGCGAGCCGAGCAGGAACTCGGCGCAGCCGGTCGCCGCCTCGACGTAGTCGGGGCGCTCGAGCACCGCTCCGGCCTCCGCCAGCGCGGAGATCATCAGGGCGTTCCAGGCCGTGAGGCGCTTGTCGTCCAGGCTCGGCCATACGCGCTGCGCGCGCACGTCGTAGAGGCGCCCGCGCCACTCCTTCAATCGCTCCGGCCTGCCCGGGCCGCGCACCGGGATGTTGTGTCCCTCGAAGTTGCCGGCGTCGGTGGACCCGAACCAGGCGATCGCCTCGTCGGCGTCGGGCTCGCCCTCCAGCGCGGCGCGCATCTCCTCCACCGACCACACGTAGAACTTGCCCTCCACGCCCTCGGAATCGGCGTCCAGCGCGGAGTAGAAGCCGCCCTCGGGCGCCCGCATCTCGCGCAGGGCCCAGTCGAGCGTCTCCTCCACGACGTCGCGAAAGTGCTCGTCGCCGAGCGCCTGCCAGCCGTGAAGGTAGGCCCGCGCGAGCAGCGCGTTGTCATAGAGCATCTTCTCGAAGTGAGGCACGAGCCACAGCGGATCGACCGAGTAACGCGCGAAGCCGCCGCCGATCTGGTCGTACATCCCGCCCGAGGCCATCGCCCGCAGCGTGTGAGCGGTCATCTGCGTCTCTTCCCGCCGCAGGAGGAACTCGAGTGCGGATGCGGGCGGGAACTTGGGCGCGCCCCCGAAACCGCCGTTCGCGGCGTCATAGGTGGAGCGCAGCACCTCGACCGCGGCATCGAGGTGGGCCATCTCCATCGGCTCGGTCGAGGGGGCCAGCAGCGCCCCGCCGCGCAGGCGCTCCGCGATTCGCGCGCCGCCCTCCCGGATGTCGTCCTTCTTCTCCTGCCAGGCGTGCGCGACCGCCTCTACCACCTGGCGCCAGCTCGGCATGCCCATGCGCGGCTGGGGCGGGAAGTAGGTGCCGGCGTAGAAGGGCACCTGCTCGGGGGTGAGGAACACGTTGAGCGGCCAGCCGCCGGCGCCGGTCATCGCCTGGCAGGCCTCCATGTAGATCGAATCGAGGTCGGGACGCTCCTCGCGGTCGAGCTTCACGCACACGAAGCGTTCGTTCATCAGCGTCGCGGTCTCGTCGTCCTCGAATGACTCGCGCTCCATCACGTGACACCAGTGGCAGGCCGAGTAGCCGATCGAGAGCAGGATCGGGCGATCCTCCTCGCGCGAGCGAGCCAGCGCCTCCTCGCCCCACGCGTACCAGTCCACCGGGTTGTCCTTGTGCTGGAGGAGGTAGGGCGAGGTCTCGCGGGCGAGGTGGTTGGCCATGATTCGAGGCTACCCGCGCCGCAGCTCGGCACGCTTGATCTTGCCGCTGTGCGTCTTGGGCAGCTCGGGCTCGAAGTCCACGATGCGGGGGTACTTGTAGGGGGCGGTCTGCTCCTTGACGTGCTCCTGGAGCTCGCCGGCCAGCTGCTCGCTGGGCTCGCGGCCGTCGCGCAGGACCACGACCGCGCGCACCACCTGGCCACGCACCTCGTCGGGAGCGGCCACGGCGGCGGCTTCGGCCACGGCGGGGTGGGTGAGCAGCGCCGACTCGACCTCGAAGGGCCCGATCCGGTAGCCGGCGGAGATGATCACGTCGTCGGTTCGACCCTCGAACCAGAGATAGCCGTCCTCGTCCTCGGCCACCCGGTCTCCCGTGCGCCAGGGGCGCTCGCGCGGGCCGTCTACGAAGAAGGTGGGCACGGTCTTCGGATCGATCACAAGCTCGCCTTCGTCGATCCAGGCCCTGAAGCCCGGCAGCGGGCGACCCATCGAGCCGGGACGCACCGGCGGCCCGATCGGCATCCCGGTCAGGTGGCCGGTCTCGGTTTGCCCGTATCCGTCGTGAATGGCCACGCCCACGCCGTCCTGCCAGGCGCGCACCACCTCGGGATTGAGCGGCTCGCCCGCGGCGACGGCATGGCGAAGGGAGGGAAGCGGGCGCAGCTCGCTGCGCTTGGCAACGGCGCGGTACTCGGTGGGCGACATGCATAGCACGTCGACCCGCTCGCGTTCGAGCAGCTCCAGGCGCTCGTCGGGGTCGAAGCGGCCGTCGTGCAGCAGCGCCGCGGCGCCTCGCAGCCAGGCCGCCACGAAGGCGTTGCGCGCCGACAGCGACCAGCCGCTGGCCGCGGTGCACCAGCACAGGTCGCCATTTCGGGCGTCGTACCAGTGCTCGGCCTGCACGCTCTGGCCCTCCAGGTAACGGGCGCCATGGCGGATCGGCTTCGGCGTGCCGGCGGTGCCGGAGGTGAATACGATCAGCGCGGGACTGTCGGGTTCGAGCTCGACGGCGGCGGCCGGCTCGCCCGCCTCGAGCAGGCGATCGTCCGGCAGTGCGAGGACCTCGGCGTCGAGACCGGCCTCGTCGAGGGTGGAGAGGTTGCGTTCGCCGGCGATCACGGCGCGGGGCCCGACGAGGTCGGCGCGGGCGCGCAGGTCGGCCGGGCGCAGCTGTTCGCTGCAGGGCAGCGCCGCGGCGCCGAGGCGCCAGCACGCCACCATCGCATACGCCCATTCGGGTTGGTTGCCCATCAGCGTCAGCACCACGTCGCCGCGGTTCACGCCCCGACGAGCGAGCGCACCGGCCAGGCGGGCCGAGCGCTCGGAGACCTCGCCGAAGCTGATCTCGCGGCGCTCGTGCTCGCGCGTGACGGCAACGAGGGCCGGCCGCCCTGGGTCGGCTGCGTCGACCACGTCCCGCGCGAAGTTCACGCCACCTCGACGATCAGCTCAGCTATCCAGGCCCGGCCGAGGCGAAACCGACATGGAACGGAGACTTGCACACGGGCATCTTGACTCTTCTGGGGCGGGTCACCACAAAAAGGGGGCCCCACCGAGCGCGCTGGAGCGAAGCAGGAATCCGAGCGGGGTTATGGAAACCGGACCGATGCCGGCGCATGCCGGGCACAACAACTCCGACACATCTGTTAGATTCGCCGCCACGCCGAGTCCGCGTAACGCGGAGCGGGGGAACCAAAGGGTGGTCGTCAAGGCCACTGGGGCGAACTTCCTCGAAGTAGAGGAGGCGCGCAAGCTCTTTCAGCGCGAGCCCGACAGCTAACCCCGCAGGCGTACGAAAGAGAATGCCGTTGCCGCCCTACAAGAAGCTGTTCGCTGCGTGCCTTTGCGCGTGCGTGCTGGTGCTCGCCCTCGCGGCGAGCGCTTCCGCCGACACGCCGCCGGTCTCGGGCGGCGCGACCTTCGAGCCTCCGCCCCCGCCGCCAGAGGAGGCGACGCTGGTCGACGGGCGAGTGCTGGCTCCGGCCTCGGCGCCCACGCGGGTCAAGCGCGTGATCGAGGCCGCCAACCGACTGGTCGAGAAGCCCTACATCTACGGCGGCGGACACAGGCCGTACAGCA
This sequence comes from uncultured Thermoleophilaceae bacterium, assembly GCA_963728495.1. Taxonomy (GTDB): domain Bacteria; phylum Actinomycetota; class Thermoleophilia; order Solirubrobacterales; family Thermoleophilaceae; genus JACVRW01. The sequence continues at coordinate 29,992 of CAVSKI010000010.1, forward strand.
CCGCGCGCGCCGCCCGCCTCGACCGTGGCTACGACTGCTCGGGTGCGGTGTCCTACGCTCTCTACGGCGGACGCTTCCTGCGCTCCCCGCTTCCCTCGGGTGCGCTGATGGACTGGGGCGAGGAGGGCACCGGCGACTGGATCACCGTCTACGCTCACGGCGGCCACGCCTACGTCGTGATCGCCGGCCTGCGCTTCGACACCTCGATGCGCGATGCCGATGCGCCGGGCCCCCGCAGCGGCCCGCGCTGGAGCAAGACCCTGCGCAAGTCCAGTGCGTTCGTCGCGCGCCATCCGCGCGGCTATTAGGCGCCTCGGGCTCCAGGCTCTCGCAGTATTCTCAGCCGATGGCAGTGGCTAGCGCCTACACCGAGAAGACTGACGAGCAGAAGGCCATCACCGAGATGGTGCGCCAGTTCGTGGACAACGAGGTCCTGCCGATCGCCGGGGAGCACGATCACGAGGACAAGTTCCCCGATGCGGTGGTCGAGCAGATGAAAGAGCTCGGGCTGTTTGGCGTGACCATCCCCGAGGAGTACGGCGGGATGGGCTTGGACCTCACCACCTACGCGATGATCGTCGAGGAGCTCTCGCGCGGCTGGATCTCGGTGTCGGGGATCGTCAACACGCATTTCATCGGCTCCTATCTGCTGATGAAGTTCGGCACCGACGAGCAGAAGCAGGAGTTCCTGCCGCGCATGGCCACGGGCGAGATCCGGGCCGCCTTCTCCCTGTCCGAGCCCGAGGTGGGGTCGGACGTGCAGGGCATCAAGTCGACCGCAAAGAAAACCGACGACGGCTACTGGCAGCTCAACGGGCAGAAGATGTGGGTGACCAACGGGCTGCGCTCGGCGCTCGTGTTCGTGCTCATGAAGACCAACACCAAGGCCGACCCCCCTCACCGCGGGATGACCTGCTTCATCACCGAGAAGACCCCCGGGGAGGAGCACAACAAGGGCCTGACCGTGCCGCCCCAGATCAAGAAGATGGGCTACAAGGGGGTCGAGTCGACCGAGCTCGTCTACGACGGCTTTGTCTGTGCCCCCGATCGCATCCTCGGCGGCGAGGAGAACGGCCTGCATAAGGGCTTCGGCCAGATGATGGATGCGCTCGAGGTGGGGCGCGTGAACGTGGCCGCCCGCGGGGTCGGCATCGCCCAGCGCGCGCTCGAGCTGGCGCTGCGCTACTCCCAGGAGCGCAAGAGCTTCGGCAAGCCGATCGCCCAGCACCAGGCCATCCAGTTCAAGCTGGCCGACATGGCCACGAAGACAGAGGCGGCGCGGCTGCTCACGCTCAAGGCCGCGCGCCTCAAGGACGCCGGTGAGCGCTCCGATCTGGAGGCCGGCATGGCCAAGCTGTTCGCCTCGGAGGCCGGCAAGGAGGTCGTGGAGGACGCCTTTCGCATCCACGGCGGCTACGGCTACTCCAAGGAATACGAGATCGAACGCCTGTACCGCGACGCGCCGTTGCTGCTGATCGGCGAAGGCACTTCGGAGATCCAGCGCATGGTGATCGGCAAGAAGCTGCTGGAGCGAAATAAGGTCTAGCGGACCGGAGGGTCTGAGCCGGGTTACCGGCTAGCATGGCTGGCATGGCCGAAAGGCAGCAGAACGTACCGCGGGTGGTGCACGAACACGACGTGCCTCCTGTCGCTTCCCCCGCGAGGGTCGATGTCGAGGAGCTGCTGGCACAGTTGGCGGAGCGTACGGCCGAGCTCGCGGAGGCGAGGATGAAGCGAAAGCAAGCCGAAGCCAAGCTGAAGACCAAGACGGGCGAGCTGGATTCGGAGCGCAAGGCGCGCAAGCAGACGAGCCGGCAGCTCGAGGGCGACCTCAGCTCGCTCGAGACAGAGCGCGATCAGTACGTTGCCGCCTGCCGGCAGCTCAAGTCCGAGGTCGCCAAGCAGCGCAAGGCGCGCGCCGCTGCCGAGGCGGACCTCGAGCGGGCCGAGGAGCGCAGTGCGGCGCTCCAGCACAAGTTGCAGGTCGTGTGGGCGCAGCTTCAGCAGCAGAAGCCCGAGGCTCCGCAGCGCTGGTGGCGCAGGTTCGGTTCGTGATCGAGAAGCCGCGCGAGCGCAGCACGACCTGAAGCTGAGGTCGTCCGGTGCTGCGCCTAGAGCGAGTGCCTCTCGAAGCGGTCGATTGGGAGGCCGTGGACGCGTTCAGCGACCGCAACGTCTTTCAGACCGCCGGATGGCTCGAGTTCGTCGCGCGAACGCAGGGCGCCGAACCCGTCGTCGCGCGCATCGAGCGCGACGGCGAGCCCGCCGGCTGGTTCACCGGGCTGATCGTGCGACGGTTCGGCGTTCCGATTCTGGGCAGCCCCTTCCAGGGATGGACGACGGGACCGATGGGCTTCAACCTCGCGCCGGGGATCGATCGGCGCGAGGCGGTTGAGGCGCTCGTGCCGTTCGCGTTCAAGCGGCTGCACTGTTTGCACCTCGAGCTGCTCGACCGCCGCGCGCAGTTCGAGGAGCTGTCTGGCCTCGGCGCACGACTTGCCGAGTTCAACACGTACGAGCTCGACCTCGCGCGCGAGGAGGAGGAGATCTTCGCGGGCATGTCGAGCGCCTGCCGGCGCGCGGTCCGAAAGAGCGCGAGGGAGGGCGTTAGCGTGGAGGAGGCCCACGGCGTCGAGTTCGCCGATGAGTACTACTCACAGCTCGAGGACGTCTTCGCGAAGCAGTCGCTGCGTCCGCCCTACGGCGTCGAGCGGGTCCGGGAGCTGGTCCGCTGCCTCGAGCCCAGCGGCAACCTCCTACTGGTGCGCGCCCTCAGCCCGCAAGGAGACAGGATCGCGACGGCGATCTTTCCCGTCCTGAACGAGTTCGCCTACTTCTGGGGCGGTGCGAGCTGGCGCAGCCATCAGATCCTGCGCCCGAACGAGGCGGTGTTCTGGTACACGATGCGGCGGCTCAGGGAGCGCGGCATCCCGCTGCTCGACATGGGCGGCGGCGGAGAGTACAAGCGCAAGTACGGTCCACGCGAGCGCCGGATCCCGTTCTTCCGCAAGTCGCGCGTGCGGGGCATGATGGCGCTGCGGGACGCCGCCGCCCGGATCCAGTGGGCCAGGGCCACCCGGCGGGGCACTGGGGCATAGTGATGTGACGTGGGTGCGCCGATCAAGAGCATCTCGGTGATAGTGCCGCTGCGCAACGAGCGCTCGAACGTCGACAGCTTCGTGGACGACCTCGCCGCCCAGGACTTCGAGGGCGAGCTCGAGGTGCTGGTGGCGGACGGTGCGTCCGATGACGGCGGAATCGAGCGGCTGCGTGCGGCCGCGCGGGCCGCCGGCCTCCGTCTGCAGCTGATCGACAACCCCGCCGGCTGGGTGTCCCATGGGTTGAATGCCTGCATCCGGGAGGCGCAGGGCGACCTGATCGTCCGACTCGACTGTCACTCGCGCTACGCGGGGGACTACCTGCGCCGCTGTGCGGAGGTGTCCCAGCAGACGGGCGCGTGGAACGTCGGCGGACGCCTGGTTCCCACCGGAACGACCTCGATCGAACGGGCCGTGGCCTGTGCCATGGACAGCCCGTTCGGGGGGATCGGCTGGACGCGCTCTGGCGGGGGCGAACGGGTTGAGACCGACACGGTGACCTTCGGAGCGTTTCGCCCGGAGGTGTTCGAGCGGGTGGGATTGTTCGACGAGGCGCTCGTGCGCAATCAGGACGATGAGTTCAACATGCGGCTGCGCGCGGCCGGCGGGCGGATCGTGCTCGATCCCGCGATCACTGTCCTGTATCGCCCACGGGGATCGTTTGGCGGCGTTTGGCGCCAGTACTTCGAGTATGGGCTCTGGAAGGTGCCGGTGATGCTCAAGCACAGGCGGATCGCGACAGTCCGCGGGGTGGTCCCGCTGGTGTTCGTGCTCGGCAGCGTGGGTCTGTTTGCCGGGGCGATCCGGTCGCGGACGGCGCGCCGCCTGCTGGTGGCCGAGTGGCTCCTGTACGGAGCCCTGGGCGCCTTCTTCGCCGCTCGCGGCGCGCGCGGTCGCGACGAGCCGTGGACGCTGATGCCGGCCGTCCTGGCCGCCTTCCCCACCTTCCACCTGGGGTTCGGGTCGGGCCAGGCGGTTGGCCTGGCACGCGCACTGTGGCGCAGGCGGCGGTGAGGGCCCGGGCGCTCATGTACCACGGCGTGGCCGCCGAAGGCGGGCCGCGCGACGGCTTCCCGGGCCCGGGCGCCGCTGCGTACTCGGTCGCGCCGGCGCGGTTTGGCGAGCATCTCGAGCGCATCGCCGCGGCGACCGGACGGCCGCCCGGACTCGTCGATGCCCTCACGGATGGGACGGCGGGCCCGGGCGAGTGGATGTTGACCTTCGACGACGGCGCCGCCAGCATGGTGGAGGCCGCAGAGCAGCTTGCTCGCCGCTCGTGGCCGGGGCACTTCTTCATCGCCACCGACCTGGTCGGCAGCCCCGGGTTCCTCGGTTGGGACGATGTCTGTGGGCTCGGCCGCGCCGGTCACGTGATCGGCTCGCACTCGTGCAGCCATCCCGATCGCATGGCCGCCTGCTCGAGGGAGCAGCTGCTGGACGAGTGGTCGCGCAGCGCGGGCGTGCTCGCCGAGGCGCTAGGGCGGCCGGTGTCGACCGCGAGCGTGCCGGGCGGTCTGTACTCCTCGAGCGTCGGCAGGGCCGCGGCCGCGGCCGGGTTCACCACGCTCTTCACCTCGTTGCCGAGCCAGCGCCTGGGCTCGATCGACGGGTGCCTGCTGATCGGCAGGTATGCGATCCGCCGCGACACGCCGGCCGACGAGGCCGCCGCCGCGGCCGCCGGGCGAGCCGTTCCCTGGGCGCGTCAACGCACCGCCTGGGAGCTTCGAGGCGCGGCCAAGCGGATCGCCGGCGACCGCTATGAGGGCGTGCGGCGGGCCCTGCTCGCCCGGCGCTGAACATGGGCGACCTTCTCGTGCTGTGCTACCACGCCGTCAGCGAGCGCTGGCCTGCCTCGCTGTCAGTCACGTCCGACGCGTTCGAGCGGCAGCTGCGACTTCTGTCTCGGAGCGGCTTCAAGGGCGACACCTTCGAGCGCGCGGTGAGCCAGGGATCAGACGGGCGCACCGTGGCGGTCACCTTCGATGACGCGTACCGGTCGGTGTTCGAGCTTGCCCGGCCGATCCTCGACGAGGTCGGCTTCCCGGCCACCGTGTTCGTGCCCACCGACTATCCCGGACGCCCGGCGCAGCCGATGGCCTGGGACGGGATCGACCAGTGGCTCAGTGGCCCGTACGAGCGCGAGCTGCGGCCGATGTCATGGGAGCAGCTCGGGGTGCTGGCCGAAACCGGCTGGGAGATCGGGTCGCACAGCTGCTCTCACCCCAGGCTTCCCTCGCTCACCGACGAGGATCTGGCGCGTGAGTTGATCGAGTCCCGCTCGGTGGTGGCCGAGCGCCTCGGCCGACCCTGCGGCACGCTCGCGTATCCGTACGGCGACCACGACGAGCGCGTGGTGGAGGCCGCGCGCGCCGCGGGCTACGCCGCGGCGGGCACATTGCCCGGCCGGCTTGCGCACCCGCAGCCGCTGGCCTGGCCGCGCATCGGGATCTATCACGTCGACGACGAACGCCGTTTCCGCATCAAGGTCTCGGCCGCCGTGCGCTGGCTGCGGGGGACGCGCTTGTGGCCGAGCTAGGCCCATCGGCCAGAAAGCGCGCGACGAGTGCAGACTGCGCCTCCAGAGTGCGCCCGCGCAGCCGCTCGATGCCGGCCGTCACGAGCCGGCGGCGCAGATCCGGGTCGGACGCGAGCCGCTCCAGGGCCCGGGCTGCGGCGTCCGGGTCGCCGGGAGGGATGAGCAGCGCGGCGTCGCCGGCAGCCTCGGGAACGCCTCCCACGGCGGTGGCCACCACCGGCGTTCCTGACGCGAAGGCCTCCAGGAGCACCTGCGGCATTCCCTCGGTCCATGAGACATGCAGGAAGGCGTTGGCGGCCCGGTAACGGTCCAGGAGCCCATCATGGATGGGCACGTAGCCGAGCAGTTCCGCGCGGTCTTCGACTCCGAGCTCGCGCAGGCGCGCTCGCAGCTCGCCCGCGAGCGGGCCCTCGCCGCAGATGAGCAGCCGCCAGTCGCTGTTCTCGAGGCGCTCGAGCACGTCCGCGAGCATCAGCGGGTTCTTCTCGGTCTCCAGGCGCCCCACGGTGAGCACGGTGCGTTCGCCGTCCCAGCTGCGCCGCGCCGCCTCGCCGGCATCCGCGATGTCGGAGTCCCGAACGAGCGAGACGGAGATGGTGAGTAGACGGCCCGCGCGCGAGTAGTTGCGCGCCAACTCGGGGCCCACCACGACGGTGGGAAAGCGGCGAGAGAGCTGACGATATGAGAGCTCGAGCAGGTCCCCGGCGAGATGGACGATCCGTCTTCCGGCGTGGCGGCTGCGCACGTAGGCGGGAAAGTCCTGCCGCACGCCCAGCGCGACCCGGCGTCGTCGTAGCGCGGCCAGTGCGGCGAAGGCAAGGCACAGCGGGTGGGGCCCGAGCAGCCAGACCACCTCGACCTCTGCGAGCACGCGCCAGAAGCGCCGGAGCGATGCCAGCATCGCGAGCGGCGCGCGCAGGCTCAGCATGCTGGGGTATGAGGGGAGGCCCACGAAGTCGATCTCCTCGGGGACGCGGTAATGCGCCCGCGGGAGATCGGGATCGAGCTGCCCGAGCAGGATCGTGTGCTCGGCCGCCGCGGCTATGCCGGCGATGAACACGACGAGCGAGCGGTCCGCGTAAACGCCGTCCGGATCGGCTCGGTACCAGTTATCTGCGTAGACGGCCACTCGAAGCGGCCGCTGGGCGCTCAATCGAACCGGGCGGTAGGGGCCCAAGTTGATGTCATAGTTATCCACATGAGTCCAGCCGGCCCGGAGGCGCCTCGAGATTCCACGACTGCTCCGTGGCGCCGTCCCCAGCTGGGGGTCTCGGGCTTCGAGCGCTATCTCCACACGTTACGCGAGCGGCTGCCGCTGATCGTGGCGGTGACGCTCGCGACCACCATCGTCGCGGCCCTCTACCTGGTCGTGGCCGAGGACAGGTATCGCGCCGAGGCCGACCTCCTGGTTGCGCCTGCCGCCCAGGATGACACCGCACTCACGGGGCTGCCGGTGATCCACGAATCGAGCGATCCGACGCGAGACGTGGAGACGGCTTCCCAGCTCGTGGAGAGCCGCGATGTGGCGGTGCGAGTGAAGCGCAGGCTCGGTCTCGACGAGAGCGTGGGCGAGCTGCTCGATGCCGTCGCAGCAGAGCCGGTCGCACAGAGCAACATCGTCTCGGTGGGGGCGGAGGCCGACTCGCCCACGCTCGCCAGGGACCTGGCGAACGGTTTCGCCACGGAGGCCGTGGCGGAGCGGTCACAGGAGCTGCGCCGCGAGATCGACCGGGTGCTACCTCGCCTGCGGGAGCAGATCACGGCGGCGGACGAGCAGGGCCAGGACACCCAGGAACTCAGCACGCAGGTGGTGCGGCTGGAGAGCCTCCGCGAAACCGGCGATCCGACCCTGCGAACGGAAACCCGCGCGAGCGCTCCGGCCTCGCCCTTCGCCCCGCGGCCAGCGCTCACCCTTGCAGCCGGTTTCCTCGCCGGCCTCATCCTCGGCGTCGGCGGCGCCTTCGCGATGAACGCGCTCGACCCGCGCCTGCGCCGCGAGGAGCAGCTGCGGGAGCTCTACAGCCTGCCCATCCTGGCGCGTGTACCCAAGGAGAAACGCGCCCGCACTTTCGCCGTCGGCGAACGCCGCTGGGGGTTCGGACCGACTGAGAAGCATCGGCGTGCGCTGCCGCCCGGTGAGCTGTCGCCGACGACGCTCGAGTCGTTCCGAACGCTGCGCACGATGCTTACGGCCCGGCGCGGCGGCGACAGCGGCAGCCGCTCCATCCTCGTCACAGGACCGTCGCCGTTCGACGGCAAGACGACCACAGCGATCAACCTGGCCTCCTCGCTCGCGCTGGCCGGCAATCAGGTGATCCTGGTCGAGGCGGACTTCCGCCGTCCGACCGTCGGTGAAGCGCTTGGCCTCCAAGCGCCCATCGGAATCGGCGACGTGCTCCTCGGCAACGAGGAAATCGAGAGCGCCCTCGTCCCCGCCCCGCCATTCGACTACAACCTGTCGGTGCTGCTGGTGGACCGCGCCAACGACTGGCTCGCCGAGGTGCTGTCGCTGCCGGCCGCTGAGGCCCTGCTAGACGAGGCGAAGCGCCTGGCGGACTACGTCGTGCTCGACTCCCCACCGCTCACGAAGGTGATCGACGCGATGCCGCTCGCCCGGCAGGCGGACGACGTCGTGCTGGTGGTCCGACTGGGATCGAGCAGACTCGCCCAGCTGGCGCGGCTCGGAGACCTGCTCGATCAGAACGGAATCCGGCCGGCCGGATTCGTGGTCGTCGGCGGGGCGGCGCCGGAGGAGCAGGATTACCGTTCGGTGCAGCGCCGGCGGGCCGCCGAGCCTGACTGGCTGGTGACCTCGGAGTCCGAGCGGCCCGCCTTCCCCACCGACGACTGAGCCCTCCACCGTGACGGCAACGACAGAATTGCCAACCAGGCTGCTGGGGGCCGGGCTGTTGGGCTCCGCCTTGTTGATGGGGGTGCTCGCCGGCGTCAACCCCGCGCTTGCGATCGGGGTCACCGTCGGCCTGGTGCTCCTGGTCATCGCGATGGCCAACCTCACCGCCGGTATCTGCCTGCTGGCGTTCTTGACGTTCTTGGACACGATCCTCCCCGCGGACGCCGAGGGAGCCCTGTCCGTGTCCAAGCTGGTTGGTCTGGTGCTGGTGCTGTCGTGGTTCGCGCTCATCACCGCGGGCGAGCGCGAGAGGCGTGAGCTGATCTTCAGCCCGCCGGCGTTCCTGTTCGTGCTGATCTTCTTCGTGGGCTGGGCGGCCGTGAGCGTGGTCTGGGCCGAGGACACGGGCGCCGCCATCGACGCGACCACTCGCTACCTGCCGAACGCCATGCTCTTCCTGGTCGTCTTCGCGGGCGTCCGTACGCGCACGCAACTGCTCTGGGTGGTGGGCAGCCTCGTCGTGGGAGCCGTCGTCGCGGCCGTCTACGGCATGGTGGTGGGGGCGCCGCCGGACGACCCGGGGCGAGTGGGTATCGGCAACGCGAATGAGACCGCGGCCTCGCTCGTGGTGGGCGGCACGCTTGCCGTGGCGCTCGCCTTCGCGTTGCGCGGCAAGCCGGTGCTGCGACTACTCACGGCCATAGCCGTGCCGCTGTGCGTGTTCGCCGTCTTCCTGACGCTCTCCCGGGGCGGCCTCGTGGCGCTCGGCGCATCGCTGGTCGCGGCCATCGTCATGGCCGGGCGGCGGCGAGGCGTCGTACTCGGCTTCGCGGCGGCCGCCGTACTCGCGACCGTGCTCTACTTCGGCGCGTTCGCGCCGGCGGAGGCGCGGGACCGGATTCTCGAGTTGGAGGGGGGCACTGGCCGGACCGACATCTGGACGGTTGGCTGGCGGATGGTCGAGGATCGGCCGCTGGTGGGCGTCGGGGCGGGGAACTTCCCGGTCGCGTCGATTCACTACCTGCTCGAGCCCGGGGCGTTGATGCGCACCGACTTCATAGTCGACAACCCCAAGGTCGCGCACAACACCTACCTGAACGTGCTCGCGGAGCTGGGCGTGGTCGGGTTCATCCTGTTCCTGGCCATCCTCGCCTTCCCGTTGTGGTGGGCCGCGCGGGCGGTGGGCTTCGCAGCCCAGGCGGGCGACCGGCAGCTCGAGGTACTCGCGCGGGCGATGGTCGTCGTCATCGTCGGACTCCTCGCGGCCGACTTCTTCGGGTCACGCCAGTACAGCAAGCAGCTGTGGCTGCTGTTGAGCCTTTGTCCGGTGCTGCTCGCCATCAGCCGGGCTGAGCTGGCTTCGCGTCGCGAGGGGGCCGCAGGCGCCGACTGAGCGCTCGCAGCTCCTCCATCGTCACCTGCCGCGTGACGAGCAGGATCCCCGCGTACGCGGCGGTCCCGAGCACCGCGCCGACCACGACGAGCGGAACGGCGATCTCGCCGGTACCGAAGACCAGCAGCACCAGGGACATGCCGCCCGCCGCCGCCAGCGACCCCAGGAACGGCGCCACGAGCGGTCTGAGGCGCAGGCCCGCCACGTCTTGGCAGAGGCGGAGGTGCGCGGCCACGTAGAGCGCGTACGCCACGTCCGTGCCGATGGCGGCGGCGACGATGCCGATCTGCTCGAGCAGCGCGACGTCGATCGCCGCGTTCACTGCCACAGCGGCGATCGCGATCGGAACCCGCCGCGCGGCGGCGCCGAGGTAGTTCGCAGCGCCGGCCAGCAGGGGAGACACCGCGGTCAGCAGCGCGAACGGCGCCAGCGCGCGCAGGGTGTCAACCGAGCCCAGATAGTCCGTGCCGAGAATGATGCGGGTTATCGGCTCGGCCCACACGATCAGCGGTGCTAGGACGACGCCCTGAACCAGGATCATGTAGCGCAGCGCGGTCTCGAGTGCTTCGTGGTTGGGCCCGGCGCCGCCGCTGGTGAGGCGGGGCGCGACGGCGCTGCGCACCGGGGCGCCGATGAAGTAAAGGAGGCCGGCCAGCCTGTAGGCAGCCTCGAACAGGCCGACGGCCGAGACGCTCAGGATCGCGCCGATCAGGAGGACGTCGATGGTGCTGAAGAGGGTGAACGCGCCGTCAACGAGCACGAGCGCGGAGCCGTAGATGGCGATCCGCCGCCCATGTCCGTGCCCGGCGCCACGCGGTCGTACGCTGCGGCCGACCGTGTGTGTGATGAACACGAGGCCGAAGCCCGCAGCGAACGCGTAGGCCGCGGCCCGGCCCGCCATGGCTCCGGTGGCGCCGGTGCCGAGGAGCACGATCGTGATGGAGAGGACGGTCTCGACCGCGCTCTCGGCCAGGACTACCCGCAGGTAGACGGAGATTCGTCCCAGCGCCTCGAAGATCGTGGCCCAGAGCAGCATCAGGCTTTGCCCGAGCGTCGCGATCGCGAGGATGCGAAGCGGCCAGACGAGCTCGGGCACACCATAGGCCGACGCGATCGGGCCGGCCAGCACTACGAGCGCGAGCGCCGACAGGCCACCGACGATGAGCTTTAGCCGAAACGCGTCCGACACGACCTTCGCCACCGAGCCGGAATCCCCGCGGAGCTCCGCGACGAACCGGGCCGCGCTCATCGAGATGCCCAAGTCGGAAGGGAACGTCATCAAGGCGCCCACTCCCATCGCCAGGGCGAAGACGCCGTATTCCGCCGGCCCGAGGTAGCGGACCAGGAAGATCGTCAGGATCCCCGTGAAGAAGAAGCCGGTCAGCCTCGCGGCGACCGCGAACACGGTGTTGCGGGCGATGCTGTCGACTTGCTGGTCGGGTCGGCTCACCGCAGGCCGGGCATCGTAGCGGTCGAAATCGGCATCCAATAGGCATACTCGGGTCCGTGGACGCGGTCGAGCGCTACCTCTCTGTTGTCAACGCTGAGTGGCCCGAGCGCAACGTCGGCAACCTCCGCTTCTACCTCGAGTATCTCTTCGACGGCGTCCCACTGGCGGGACGCCGCGTGCTGGATATCGGCGCCGGGGATGGCGTATACAGCTTCTATGCCGCCGCGGCCGGCGCCGAGCGGGTGACGGCCCTGGAGCCCGAGGCTGACGGCTCGTCCGCCGGCGTGACTCGCAGATTCTCGCGTCTGGGTGAGGCGTTCGGGCTCGACTCGGTCGAGCTGCGTACCGAGACCTTCCAGGACTTCAATGCCGGGGACGACCGCTTCGATGTGCTCTTCCTCCACGCCGTCATCAATCATCTCGACGAGTCCGCGACGACGCAGATCGGCCGCAGCGAAGCCGCTCGCGAGACCTATCGCTCGCTCTTCTCGAAGCTGGCCGGCATCGGAGCTCCTGGGGCGAAGCTAATCGCCTCCGACGCCACACCGAACAACCTGTTCGCGCGCCTGCCGATCAAGAATCCCCTCCAGCCGAACATCGAGTGGGAGAAGCACCAGACGCCGGAGACGTGGGCGCGGCTGCTCGAGGACGCCGGCTTCAGCGACCCGCGGATCCGCTGGAACTCGATCAACACGCTTCGCCGTCCGGGTCGTGTCCTCTTCGGAAACCGTGTGGGTGCCTGGGTCCTGGACGGGGCCTTCTGCCTGACGATGACGTTGTAGCCAGACGGCTAGCGGCCCAGGCCCGCGGCGGCTCCGCCGGCGTCACCGGCGATGGCCGCGCAGTTCGAGCGGCGCGTGAGCCGGTAGTCCCCCGCCCCTCGTTCGACGTAGACGGGCCTCTTCGCGACCGCGTTGTCGGAGAGTTGGAAGCCCCTTCCGGGGAGGAGGCCGGATGGTGCTCCGGGGCCGCTGCTGAACAGGCAGTTACGGGAGGCGCTGTTTCCCCGGCCGGCCGGACCGCCGCTCCACGATGACTCGATGTTCCAGCGCGGAGACGAGTTGGTGATCACGTTCGCACGAACGACGTTGCCGTCGGAGGTCGCCCCGCCTCCGCTTCCGGCGAAGATGACCCCTCCTCGGTTGGAGTCGATCACGTTGCGCTCGATCAGGGTGCCGTCGGCGTTGGGATACAGGTGCACCGCCCAGCCACCCGGGTTGTCAACCAGCAGGTTGCGACGTATCACTGCATTGCGGCTCTGCGTCATGTAGATCAGATGGTCCTTCTTTCCCGTCCGGCCGCAATGGTGGATCCGGTTGTCTTCGATGAGCAGGCCGGACACGGTGCGGCTGGAGCCGACCAGCACGCAGCTGATGCTGCGCGAGGCGGTGATGTCGTTGCCGACGAGCTCCACGTCGTCGGCCTGGATCTTGAGCGGGATTGCGAACTCGGGATCGTGTGAGGTGAGCCGGAGTCCTGCTATCCGCGCGCCCCGCGCACCGGGCTCGACCCAGACAGCCCCGTCGATCGTCGCCCGAGGTCGCCCCAATGAGCGGATGGTCGTATCGGGCCGGTCCATCCGGACGACCCCGAAGTGGCGAAAGCGCCCCGGCATCAGGCAGCCGACCTGCCCCGGGCGCAGCGAGCGGACGAGCCGCCAGAGGGAACCGAACGGCCGGGCGCGGCTCCCCGATGCCTGCGCGGAGCCATTCGGCGAGGCGTAACGATCGCACGATGCCCTCAGGGCGGCCCGCGTGTTCTCCGGTCCTCCGCGCGTCGGCCCCGCAGAGTCCGCGGCGGCTCCGGAGGTGCGGGACTCGCTGGCGCACCCGGACAGGATCACCAGCCCGCAAGCGAGTAGGGCGCCGAGAAGTGTCAGTCGTGGTGGCACGGGGGGCGTGTGTTGGTACGCCCGGGTCGCACGAGTGGTTCAATCGCCGGGCTTTTCCCTCAGGCTAGTTGAGCGCGATTCGGTGGCGATAATCGGCGCGTGTGTACGGATCGAGGCGAAGCGGGTCGAGCCGGCCGGCCCGGCGCAGCTCCCTGAGCACGGCCTCCGCGACGTGGTCGCGCGGTGCCAGCGTCAGCGCCTCCCGCGCCAAGCGGATCGCCTGCCCCGGCCGGCCGGCTTCTGACTCGGCGAGGCCCAGGAGAAAGTGCAGGTCGGAGTCGCCGGGGTCGCGCTCGAAGGCCTGCCGGAGCTCATGCACGGCGGCGTCGTAATGCCCACGCCTGAGCTCGATGAGGCCGGCCGTCCTGTCGGGGGCGGGGGAGAGCCGGTTCAGCTCGGCCGCGCGGTCGAGCCGCTCCAGAGCCGCCTCGGGGTTCGTCTCGGCGGCGGCGATCGCGGCGCGGTGGTCTCGTTGCGGACAGCCACGGCGGGACCAGCGACACAGCCAGGAGCAAGCCGCAAGCGCACGCGACGACGAGCATGCGCCCTCGGGCGACGGGCGACGCCGGCTCCTCGGCGCCCTCCTTCAGGCCCTGCGCCACCGCGGCGCCGACGCCGAGGCCGGCAAGGGCCGGCCCCGATAGTGCGGGGAACTCCCAGAAGCGGTCGAGCGTGCCGTGCATGAGCCAGTACCCGAACATGAGCAGCCCCGCGCCCGTCGCGGCGCCGGCCAGGTCGGCGCGCCGGCGACCCGGCAGCGCGCCCAACAGGGCACAGAGGAACGCCCCGCCGAGCAGGAGGGCGCCGACCACCCCGGTCTCGGCGAGCGCGACCATCTCGGTGCTGTGCGGGAATTGCGGCCTCTGTGGGCTCTCCCCGCGCCTCAGGTACGCTCGGCCGAAGTTGTCGGCGCCGGCACCGAGCAGCGGCGCGTCCTCGAACTCTCTCCAGGCGACGCGCCAGTAGTCGTAGCGATAGGTGGAAAATCCCGCGGTGAGCCTGCCCGATGGATCCCTTGGGCTGTAGCCACCCTGCTTGAACTCGCCCCAGGCGTCCGAGACCGCCGTGAAAGGGTTGCGCTCGACCACCGCATAGCCGGCCACGACGCCGACCGCGGCGACCGCGGCGACCGCCACCGCGGCGGCGCTGATTCGCCGGGCGCGGGCGGCCGGGACCTGCACGCGTCCGTCGACGACCGCGGCCAGCGCGCCGAGGACGGCGAGCACGGCGCTTGCGAGCAGCAGCGCCCGCAGCGCGCTGTCGAACACCGCTCCGGGCGGCTGAGAGGCTGGTAGCTCGCTGTAGACGTCGAGCAGCGGGCCCAGGATCAGTGCGATCGCCGCGCCCACAGCGGCGAACGCCACGATCGTGCGACCGCGTCCCGGTACGACCAGGATCGCGAGCAAGGCGACGAGCGGGAGAGCGATCAGCCAGCCGCGGCTCTGTCCGAGCAGGGCCGCGCCCGCGAGCAGCCCGGCCGCTCCCAGGAAGAGACCGCGGAGCAGCACCGGGATGCCGCGCCGCCCCGCGAGCACGGCGCAGGGCAGCAGCCCCAGCATCCAGAGCCCGACGTTCGCGTTCGTGTATCCGACCGGCCCTGCGAAGCGAGCCTCATCGAAGAACCGGCCGGCCTGGTCGGCTCCCGAGGCCTTCAGCAGCTCGACCAGGGCGATCGCCGCGACGGCCAGCCCGAAAACGCCCAGCACCGCTGCGGCGGAGCGGCCGCGGAGCGGCCACAGCGCGCACAAGGCAAGGATCAGGGCGTACAGCAGCGTCCGGTTGCCGGCGTCCCACGCGAGCTCCGCCTGGTCCGCCCACAGCATGGAGAGCAGGCAGAACACCCCGTAGCCGGCGAGCAGGAGGATCGCCGCCAGCGCAGCTCGCGCGGGTCGCGGCCGAGGCAGCGCCGCCAGGCAGACCACGAGACCGGCCCCGAGCAGCAGGGTCGCCGGCATCCACGTGGTTCCCCTGAACCCGCCCTTGTCGGCCGCGAACCAGAGCACGACGGAGATCGCGAGGAGGGAGGGCAGGAGCCCGGGATTGCTCTTCAGGACCCCAGCCGCGCGCTCTCGGCTCACCGCCAACATGGTTGGTGCCGATGTCCGTGACGCTAGATTCTGTTCCGTCTCTTGGCCTCCCGGTACTCCATCATCCCCGGGGACCCGCGAGCGCACAAGCGCGAAGTGCTCGCGCTTGCGGACCGCAACCTTCTGGTCCCTCTACAGGGGCGCGATGCGCGCTACGCCAAGTACTACGAGCAGAACCCGGTGGGCGCACCCTCGTTCTTCCTCGCCAGGGACGAGGAGTCCCAGGCGTTCGTCGGCATGGCGGCCGCCTTTCCGTCAAGGCTCAGGGTGTTCGGCGAGCTCGTGCCTGGGGCCATCTCGGGGGACTTCGCCGTGGACGACGGGCACCGCGGGTTCGGTCCCTCCATTGCGCTTCAGAGGGCCGTAGTCGCCGCGCTGACTGAGAACGGCACACGATGCGCATACGGATACCCGAACGAGTACGCGGAGCCGATCATCAAGCGCGTCGGCTACGTCGACCTGGGGCGTCTGACCCGGTACGTCAAGGTGCTCAGGAGCCGGGTAGTGGTCGATACGTACGTTCGCTCGCCGGGCCTCGCGCGAGTCGGGGCGGCGACTGTCGAGGGTGGCGCTCGACCCCCTGCTATCGGTCGCGTCCCGCGAGCGTCTCCACCGACGCAGGCACGGGTTTCGCGTCGAGCAGCCGGACAGGTTCGATGACCGCTTCTCGGAGGTCTGCGAGAGCACCTGGCGCCAACACGCCATCACCAGTGAGCGAGCGCCCGAGCTCCTCAACTGGAAGTACGAGAAGGGCGCTGGGCGCGAGGGCGGCATCTACACGATCTTCGCTCTGCTCAGCAGCGACGACCGTGTCGCGGCCTACGTCGTCTATCGGGAGAGAGATGGGATCAGGCACCTCGTCGATATCGCGTTCCTGCCGTCTCGGGCGGCCGTCGACGCGCTGCTCTCCGAGCTCATCCTCGACGCGAGGAAGCGCGGGGTGCTCGCCATCACGCTTCTCCACCTTGGGCCGGCGAACCTGCTGACCCGGCGCCTGCGGACATTCGGATTCCTCCGGCGCACGGACGAGAGCGGGGTGCGGGTCTACGTGCCGGGGAACTCAGGGCTGGACCAGAAGCTGGTGGAAAGCCGGAACTGGTACTTCCTCACGGGCGACGCCGACGTCTAGAAGTCGGTATCCCCGGTCAGGAAGTACCAGTTGTCGGACCTGGAAAGGTCCACGCCGAAGGGAGCGTCTCCGTCCACATACACCAGCAGGCCGTTCTTTGCGGTGGTCCGGAGAAAGCCGAAGGCGCGCAGCCGTTGGCTCAGCAGATTGGAGGGTCCGACGTACCCCAGGTCGATAAGTGCCGAACGGCTGTGTCGAGCGTCCAGGATGAACTCGGAGAGAAGGGCGTCGATCACCGATCGGTCAGGAAGATGGACGATGTCGTAGATGAGCCGGGAGTCGCCATCGAGCCGGTAGACGATGTAGCCGGCCACATCCCGGCCCTCCAGGAGTGCGAAGACGGAGTAGGTGCGTCGTGCCTCGACCGGGCCGGTCTTGTCGTATCTCCAGTTGAGGAGGTCGGCGCTTCGCTCGCTGGTCGCACCGTGATGATCGCCAGCGATCTCCCACAGGGTCACGAAGCGGTCGTCGAAGGCATCGGGCTGATCGATGGAGAATCGCGCCGAGCGCCTGTGGAGCCGCTCGCGAGACAAGACCGACACGGCCGGACCGGCCGCGGCCGATGCAAGTCGGGCGAGTCTCGGGCGGCGGATGTAGCGGTCCACGAATGGACGCGCTGTCAGAAGCTTGACGAACCTGGTCAACCTGCCGACGTCCGCGTAGCCGGCACGACCGACGATCGGTTCGGACGAGCTGTTGGGCGATCCATAGGCGCACTTGAGGTTGCGCTCGAGAAGGACCGAGGTCGTGGCACGCTGGAGCGCCACCGCCGGACCGAACCCACGATGCGCTTCATCTACGGCGAAGTCCCCGCCGATGGCCGCTGGCAGCAGGTGTCCCGCGACACGGAGGGTGGTCGGGAACAGAGCCGTCATCCCGACCAATTCCTCCGACCGGTTGTCGCGGGCGAAGAAGACGGACGGAGGCCCGAGCGGGTTGTTCTCGTAGTACTTCGTGTATCTCCGCTCGAACCTCTCCGGGGGGCCACCACGGTTCCGCGCCGCGATGGCCAGCACCTCCAGCCTGTAGGCCTCCGGGTCGCCGCTAAATATGGAGTATCGAGCGCTCATGCCCAGGCGATTCGAGATCGACGCGGTGCCATCGTGGTCGGGTGGGTGCCCGCGATATCCCTCTCACCGAGAATCTCGGGCGCATGCGGAAGCCGTCCAAGACCTCGTACATGCCGTCCGAATCATAGGAATGTGTCCTGAGGTTGCCGCTGTCGGGTGCCGGCTCGATGGCGCCGATGGGCTGCTCGCGGTAGTCGGTGGGGCTGAGGGCCTCGACCCGGTTGAACACGAGCCGCCACCCGTACGACCGTGAGCAGTCCTGCGCGGGCCTGATGAGATGCCCGTCTTGCCGGAAGACTCTCCCGGCCGGACGCGCGCAGCGCACGTCCGAGACGACCGGATTCATTGGATGCGGTTCCCACTCGCCGCGGAGTGACTCGGAGGAGAAGAGGAAGAGCTCGTCGATCGGCCGACCGCCGTCGACGGCGATGGCGACGAACAGCCACAGCCTTCCCTCGTGGCGCAGGAGGGTGGCATCCGTCGCGGCGACATCTCTCAGGAGCACTCGGTCGAGCGTCCATTCGTCGGGGAAGCGCGCCGCGCGATAGAGCTCGACCGTTCGGCGGCCCGCCGTCTCCGGCAGCATGTAGATCGCGTCGCCCTCCTCGAACACGAACGGGTAGGAGAGGTGGCAATCCGCGCTCAGGGCCACCCGGGGCGGGCGATGACGTCCACCCGCGTCGATCTCGACGTAGCAGATCACGGCGCGGCGTCGGCTCCAGTCGTAGTCCTCGAAGAAGATGAACCGCCGGCCGTCGTGCTGAAACAGAAAAGGGTCCGCATAGAAGCGACCGGCCGGAGGGGTGATCATCGTGAGACGTGCGGAGTCTCCGTCGGCGGAGGCTTCGCCTCCGATCCGGCGGTAGGCGATGAACCACTGCTTCTCGCCGAGCCAGCCGGCCAGGCGCCTGCTCATCACTCCCCTTGCAACGCGCCACAGGAACCGAGCGGTCATCCCGTTGGTGGGACGCGACCGACCCGGCTCCGGGCTCGAATGCCGCTCGGCGTAGAGCGGGAACGACGTGATGAATGGCCACCCCTGCCGGTGCAGGTCGCCGAGCCGCCGGGCGGCCAGGTGCGCCGCCCTGCGGGCGGCCTGGCAGCGACCGCGGTGCAGGGAAACCTGGTCGGCCCCGACGACCGACCGGTAGATGGTGCGCTCCCCGTCCGCCGGGGTATGTGTGCGCAGGGTGATGGGCGCGACGAAATCGGCGTGGTCCATCTGCCAGAAGAGCTGTGCCTCCCCGGCGCGTCCCCGCATGCCGCCCGCGTACAGGCACCACGCGCCGAAGCGCGCGCATCCAGCCAGCCGATCGGCGGGGACGTCCGGCGCCAGGCACAGCAGCACGTCCAGGTCCTCCGCGGCGATCGCCTCGGTGTTGGAGGCCGACGACCACTCACCCCGGAGGTGGACCCGACGCGTGCTGTCGCCGCCGCAGCGCTCGATGGGCACCTGCGCCAGGACGTCGTCGTCGCGCCCGAACCAGCGCCGGTCGGCGAGCACGTACGCCTCGTAGAGCCAGTGACGCGCGGCCGCTCTCAGGCGCGGTGCCGTGCCGCCGGCGCCCGCCTCGCGCGCGAACACGGTCACCTCGCAGAAGCCCAGGCGCTCGATCTCGGACACGGCGGTCGAGTGCCATCGCCGGACGGCTCCGGCGTCGAGCGCCACCCCGACTCGGACACGGCCGTCAGGCTGCATCAGTCGGCGGCCGCCCGTCCAGGAGCGCGACCCAGCGGTCGGCGACGGCTTCCGGTGAGTGCACGTCCTGGATGAACCGGCGGGCTCGCTCGCCGATCGCGAGCCGTTTCTCGGGGTTGCCCCACAGGGCGGCCGCCGCGGCGATGAGACGCTCCAGCGAGCCGCCCGCCGCCACCCCGATCTGGTTGTCCTCGATCTTCGCGTCGGGATCGACGTTGAGCGACAGCACAGGCACGCCGCGCGCCCATGCCTCGAGAAATGCATTGGGCATACCCTCGATGCGCGACGTCTTCACCACCGCCACCGCCTGCTGCATCTCCTCGAGCAGCCGGCTGCGGGGCCGCGGCGGCAGGAGCTCGAGGTTCGGGAGGCGCTCCGCGGCCGACTCGATGCGCTCGGCCATGCCGGGCGGTGTCTCGTTGTTCACCGCAGCGACCATCCGGAAGCGGGCATCGGGGAGCGCCTCGGCGAGCTCCACGTAGCGGTCGGGGAGCTTGTATTCGACGAGCCGGTCGGCCCACAGGAAGTACTTTCCGGTGCCGTTGGCGCTTGGCGCCGGCTCCGCGAAGCTGGGAATGACGACGGGCTCGCGGTCCGGAAACGCGCGCCTGGCCAGCTCGCGCTGCTCACGGGTCTGGACCACCAGGTCGTCGGCGAGGCGGAGGCTGGCCTTGTAGAGCCTGAGCGTTCGTGGGTTGCGGTCGGGGCGCGCGAAGTCGAAGTCGAGCTCGCTGGAGCTCGAGAAGAGGAGCCGCCGGCGCAGGACACGGCAGAAGGAGCTTGCGGCGATCAGGTGCCCGCCGCCTCCTCGCACGATGTACGCCTCTGCGTCCGCGCGGTGGAGGCCGCGCCAGATCGCCGCCGTCTCGGCGAGCTCCCCGAGCGGGCCCTGGCGCCGCCACTCGGATCGCTCGACGAGCGTTGGGCTCGAGGCTTCCACCCGCCGCGGCTCCTTGACCGGATAGACGATGTGGGCAACGCGCAGCCCCCTCCGCTTGAGCGCGTGGGCGAGCACTGTCGTCTGCACCTCGGCGCCGCCCATGTAGTCGCGGTCGCGACCGTAGTAGAGGGACCCCCACGGCGCATAGATCGCGACGTCGTGTGCGGGGCGCCGTCGCCTAGGTGGACCGAGCCTCATGGGCTGCCCTCTGCTCGACGATCCACGCGATCGTCCTCTGGAGGCCCTCCACGAACTCGATGCGCGGCTCGTACCCGAGCAGCTCCCGCGCGAGTGAGATGTCCGCGAGGCTCTCGGAGACGTCGCCGGGGCGTTGCGGCCCATACTCGGGCTCGAGTTCCGAGTCCACCAGGCCTTGGAGCTCGCTGACGAGCTCGTTGAGCGTGTGCGAGCTGCCGACGGCGATGTTCATCACGCGCCCGGCGGCCGCCGGCTCGACCGCCGCGGCGAGGTTTGCCTCGACGACGTTCTCGACGTGCGTGAAATCGCGTGAGGTCTGCCCGTCACCGAAGATCGTCGGCCGCTGGCCGTCGAGCATCATGCGGATGAACTTCGGGATGACGGCCGCATAACCGGACAGGGGGTCCTGGCGCTCGCCGAACACGTTGAAGTACCGAAGTGCCACGGTCTCCACGCCGTAGACGCGGTTCGCGACCATGCAGTACTGCTCGGCGGCGAGCTTCGACACCGCGTAGGGCGCCAGCGGGGAAAGCGGCTGGGATTCCCGCCGCGGCATCCCGGGCGCGTCGCCATACACCGAGCTGGAGGACGCGAACACGACCCGCCGCACGCCGGCGTCACGAGCGGCCAGAATCACGTTCAGCGTGCCCTCGACGTTGACGGCCGTCGAGGTCAAGGGATCCTGAATCGACCTGGGCACCGAAGGGAGGGCGCCCTGGTGAAAGACGACTTCGACGCCGCCCACGGCGGCCGCCACACGCTCGTAGGACCTGAGGTCTCCCTCGACCACCTCCGCGTCGAGGAGCTCGAGATTCGCGCGGTGGCCGGTCGAGAAGTTGTCGAGCAGCCGTACGTCGTGGCCCCGCGCCAGGAGAGCAAGGGCAAGGTTCGATCCGATGAATCCGGCGCCGCCGGTGACGAGTGCCTTCAACGCGATCTAGCCGATGGTCTTTCCCATGAACTCGACGAGGCCCCGGATCTCAGCCGCGAACTCGTCGAAGCGCTGCGTGGGGATCTGCTGCGGAGCGTCGCACAGGGCGCGCTCGGGGTCGGGATGCGCCTCGACGATGATGCCGTCGGCGCCCGCGGCCACGGCCGCACGGGCCAGCGCCGGCACCAGCTCCCGCCGCCCGGCGGCATGCGAGGGATCGACGATCACCGGCAGGTGCGTCTCCTCCTTCAGGACGGGAACCGCGCCGATGTCGAGCGTGAACCGAGTGGACCGCTCGAAGGTCTTGATGCCGCGCTCGCAGAGGATCACCCGCGGATTGCCCTCCTTCAAGACGTACTCGGCGGCCATGAGGAGCTCCTCGACGGATGCGGACGGGCCGCGCTTCAGGAGCACCGGCTTATCCGTCTTGCCCACCTCCGACAGCAGCAGGAAGTTCTGCATGTTGCGGGCGCCGATCTGGATCACGTCGGCCACGTCGATCACGGCCTCCACGTGGCGCGGGTCCATGAGCTCGGTCGCGAGCGGCAGCCCGGTGTCCTCGCGCGCCTCCTCGAGGATCGCAAGCCCCTCGACCCCCAGTCCCTGGAAGCTATAGGGCGAGGTCCGCGGCTTGAACGCGCCGCCGCGCAGCATGCTGGCTCCGGCCGCCTCAACCACGCGGGCAGTGGTGAGTGTCTGCTCGCGCGACTCGACGGTGCAGGGCCCCGCGATCAGCGCGAAGTGGTCGCCCCCGACCCGCCGGCCGCGAGTCTGGATCACGGTCGGCCCGGGCGCGCTCTCACTCGACACGAGCTTGTACGGCTTTCGGATCGGCAGCACGCTCTCTACGCCGTCGCGCTCCTCGAGCGCGAGCGCCTTGAGCGCCTCGCGGTCTCCGAAGGCGCCGATCACGAGCGACTCGTGGCCAGGCGCAACGCGCCCGTACGAGCCGTTTTCGCTCAGCAGCGCGAGAAGCTCCTCGACCTGCTCGTCGGGAGAGCCGGCGCTCATCATGATCAGCAGCTGGATCTCGCCGGACGCTTCCACGCTCATGTTGCCGAGTCTAGACCCGGTTCCGCCCTCCTAGCCACAGTTGCCGTCAGCCGCGCCGAGACGACTCGGGTCACCGCTCCTTCCTTCCACTGCCGGACGTCCTCGTACGCCTGCACCGGCTCGACGCCGCGCACCGAGCCGCTCGCGAACACCTCGTCGGCCTCGGCAAGTTCGTCGCGAGACACGGTCCGCTGGCGCACGGGGATCCCCTCCGCGGCGGCCAACTCGACGATCCGGCTGCGGGCGACGCCCGGGAGCAGGCGACCGTCGCTCACGGGCGTGACGAGGGCTCCGTCACGCACCAGGAAGAGGTTGCCGCGGGAGACCTCCAAGACGTCGCCGTCGGCGTCGAGCACGAGGGGGAGCGCCGCCCCGACGTCGCTCTGAGCCTGGTCGAGCAGCCGCCGATCGGACCACTTGTGGGCGCCGATTCCGGCAGGCACGACGATCGCCGCGAGTGTGACGGCCCGCTCCCAGGCGGGGAAGACGAGGGCCCGCTCAACCTGCGCAACCCGGGCCGAGGGAGCCAAGCGGCCGCCCGTGTCGGGCGCCAGGTCGAGCCGCAGGCGCCCGAGCGCGACCCCGCGGGCGCGCTCCTGCACCAGCCCGCGCGCCGCTGCCGGCACCTCGGCGCCGAACAGCTCGCTCGCGCTGGTGGCGAGGCGCGCCAAATGCGCCTCGAGCTCGACCGGCTCGCCGTGCGCCACCAGGAGCGTCTCGAAGATCCCACGGCTCGGGTCGGGGCGAGGGGCGTCGGCGAGGTTGCTTGCGGAGGACATAGTTGGGTTACCTTGGGTCTAGAGCCGCCATTGGCAGACGCCGAAGAAAGGAAGGCAGTGCATGAGCGTTACAAAGGACGTGGGAGATTTCATCTCCAGCGAGCTTTCGGTCGGACGCGGCTTCGGCGCGCCGGCGCCGGACGACGACTTGCTCGCCAAGGGCGTCGTCGATTCCCACGGCGTGATGGAGCTGGTCGGATTTATCGAGGAGCGCTACGGCATCACCGTGCGTGACGAGGACCTGACCCCCGAGAACTTCGGGACACTTGTCCGCATCGAGGAGTACGTGGACAGCAGGAGGAACAGCGCGCCGTGATGATGCGCTACCTCTACGAGCACGCTGAGGTGCGCCCGGACCACGTCGCCGTGGTCTACGAAGACGAGCGGATCGGCTTCGCCGAGCTCGTGGAGCGCATCGAGAGGCTTGCGGCGGGTCTCGCGGACCGGGGCATCGGCCCCGGCGACGCCGTCGCCCTGCTCCTGCCGAACGACCCCACCTTCATCGTCAGCTGGCACGCCGTCACCGGGCTGGGCGCCATCGTCGCCCCGGTCAACCCGGCCTTCAAGCAGGACGAGCTCGAGTTCACCTTTCGCGAGTGCGACGTCAAGGCGGTGATCAGCGACGAGCGCGCGGCCGGCGTCTGCGAGCGGATTGTGGCGGGCTTCGACCGGCCGGTCGAGGTGATCCCGACCACAGCTGCCCACGGGCAGTCGCTCACGCTCGACATGCTGGTCGAGCGCAGCTCCCCCGCGCGGCTCGAGGAGCGCTCCCCGGACGAGGTCTACCTGTACCAGTTCTCGTCGGGCTCGACGGGCCGCCCGAAGCGCGTGCCGAGAACCCACGCCCAGTGCGTCGCCGAGGGCGAGCTCTACAACGACACGTTCGGGCGCGACCCCGAGGACAGGGTCTTCTGCTCCATTCCCATGTTCCACACCTACGGGATGGGCGCGTGCCTGTTCTGGTCGGCGACCTCCGGGGCCACGATGGTGATCCTGGAGGACCCCAACCCCTTCCTGCTCCGCCGCCATCGCGCCCTCGAGCTGATCGAGCAGGAGAGAGCGACGGTGTTCCCCGGCGTGCCCTTCAACTTCAGGCTGCTGGCGGAGGCCCCTGCGGGGGCCGACCTGTCCTCATTGCGGCTGCTCTTCTCGGCCGGCACGGCGCTGCCCCGGCCCACGTTCGAGGCCTTCGGCGAGCGCTTCGGGCTGCTCGTCCGCCAGCTCTACGGGAGTACCGAGGCCGGCTTCATGACGGCGAACTTCGATCCTGACCCGGTCGCGACCTTCGAATCGGTCGGCACGCCTGCCGGCGACGTCGAGATCCGCATCCTCGACGAGGACGGCGACGCGCTGCCGACCGGCAAGGAGGGGGAGGTGGCGGTCTCGAGCCCGGCGATGACGGACGGCTACTCCGACATGGAGGAGCTCAACCGTGAGGCCTTCCGCGACGGCTACTTCCACACCGGCGATCTTGGGCGGCTCGACGATGAGGGCAGGCTCTACCTGACAGGCCGCAAGAAGCTGCTCATAGAGGTGGGCGGGTACAAGGTCGATCCGATCGAGGTGCAGGACGTGGTCGTCGCCCATCCCAAGGTCAGGGAGGCGGTTGTGGTGGGCGCAGAGGGGAGCGTCGAGGGCGAAGAGCTCGTGAAGGCGGTCGTCGTGCCCGACGAGGACGTCGACGACCGCGAGCTGTTGGAGTTCTGCCGCGAGCGACTCGCCAACTTCAAGGTCCCCCAGATCGTGGAGTTCCGCGAGGAGATCCCCAAGAGCCCGCTCGGGAAGGTGTTGCGCAAGTACCTCGTCTGAGGGTCTAATGGTGAATCGGGTGAAGACGCTTCTCATCGACAACTACGACTCGTTCACGTACAACCTCTTTCAGCTGCTCGCGGAGGCGAACGGCGAGGAGCCGGTTGTCATGCGCAACGACGGCTCGACGTGGGAGGAACTGTCGCGCTGGGAGGTCGACAACATCGTCATCTCCCCCGGGCCTGGGCGCCCCGACCACGAGAAGGACTTCGGCGTTTGCGCGGACGCCATCGCCGGTGCCCACGTCCCGCTGCTCGGCGTCTGCCTCGGCCATCAGGGGCTCGGCTGGATCGCCGGCGCGCAGGTGGTCCACGCGCCGGAGGTGATGCACGGGCGCCTCAGCGCCGTGATCCACGAGGAGACCCCGCTATTCGCAGGGATCCCGCGTGAGTTCCAGGCGGTCCGCTACCACTCGCTCTGCGTCTCGCAGCCGCTGCCGGACGACCTCGAGCCGATCGCATGGACGAGCGATGGGGTGTTGATGGCCGTGGCCCACCGTCGCCGGCCCCTCTGGGGGGTCCAGTTCCATCCCGAGTCGATCTCCACCGAGCACGGGCGCCGGCTCCTCGCGAACTTCCGCGACCTCACCGCCGAGGCCGCCGGTCGGCGCGACCAGGGCCCTCCGGGGCCGGTCCGCATGCCGTTCAGGTCGTCGAAGGCGGCGTGGCGTCCTGAGCAGCGTGAGCGGCTGGAGCTGAGGGTCAAGCGGCTCGATCGCCTCTACGACACCGAGCGCGCGTTCGTGCACCTCTATGGGAGCAGCGAACACGCCTTCTGGCTGGACAGCAGCCGCGTCGACGAGCGCGCGCGCTTCTCGTTCATGGGCGCCACGGGCGGGCCGCTCAGCGCCTTCCTGACCTACGACGTGGGCTCGAAGGAGGTGCGTGTCGAGCGCGGCGCCGGAGCAGAGGTGCACCAGGAGACCATCTTCAGATACCTCACCAGGGAGATACGCCGCCTGCGCTACCTCTCGGACGACCTGCCGTTCGACTTCAACTGCGGCTTCGCCGGCTACTTCGGCTACGAGCTCAAGGACGACTGTGACGGCGATCTCCCGTACCAGGCCACCACGCCCGACGCCGCGTTCGTCTTCGCCGACCGGCTGATCGCGTTCGACCACCTCGAGCAGGCGACCTACGTCCTGTGTCTGACGGACGCCGCGAACGAGGAGGACGGGGAGCGCTGGATCCGCGAGACGTCCCTGCGGCTGGCGGCCCTGCCGCCCGTCACCGATCCGGACTGGGAGGAGCTGGCGCGGGACTCGGAGCCGGTCGCCTTCACGCTCAGCCGGTCTCACGAGCAGTACCTGGACGACATCGCCCGTGTGAAGCAGTACCTGATCGACGGCGACAGCTACGAGGTCTGTCTGACCAACAAGGTGTGGAGCAACGTCGCGCCGCCGGCACTGCCGCTGTACAGGACCGTACGCCGGGTGAACCCGGCGCCGTTCTCAGCGTTCCTGAAGTTTGGCGAGACCGCGGTGGTCAGCTCATCGCCGGAGCGCTTCCTCAGCATCGGCCGCGACCGCTGGGTCGAGGCCAAGCCGATCAAGGGCACAAGCCCGCGTGGCGCCACGCCCGCGGAGGATGCGCGCATCAGTGAGGACCTTCGTACAGATGAGAAGAGCCGCGCGGAGAATCTGATGATCACCGACCTGCTCCGCAACGACCTCGGAGTCGTTTGCGAGATCGGCACCGTCCACGTACCACATCTGATGCACATCGAGACCTACGAGACCGTGCATCAGCTCGTCTCCACGGTGCGCGGCCTGCTACGAGAGGACCTCGAGGCGCCGGAGTGCATCCACGCCTGCTTTCCCGGCGGCTCGATGACCGGCGCCCCGAAGAAGCGCACGATGGAGATCATCGACGAGCTCGAGCGCGAGCCGCGCGGCGTGTACTCGGGAGCGATCGGCTACGTCGGCCTGAGCGGCGCCTCGGACCTCAACATCGTGATCAGGACGATCGTCATGGACGGCGAGACCACCAGCATCGGGACTGGCGGCGCCATCGTCATGCAGTCTGACGCCGAGGACGAGTTCGAGGAGACCCTGCTGAAGGCCCGCGCCCTTATGCAGGCAATCGACCCGCGCGCCGACCCGCACAGCGCCTTCGAAGGCATGCCCCCGGCGCCCGTCGCGGCAGCCGCGTCAGACGATGGGAGCTGAGCAGGTGCAGACAGAGGCCGGCGTCGCTCCGGTGACCTCGATGCTCGACGCCGCGGCCGAGGGCGGCCTCGTCCACGGCGACGCGCGCATGGGCTGGTCGGAGCTGCGCGAGCGGGCCGACCGGTTGGCGCAGGGGCTTGCTTCGCTCGGGCTCGGGCCGGGCGACCCCGTCGCGCTCGTGCTCCCCAACGTTCCGGCCTTCGCCATCAGCTTCTTCGCAATTGCGCGCCTCGGCGGCGTCGTCGTCCCCCTGAACCCGCAGTTCAAGGAAGCCGAGTTCGACTTCCACTTCGACGAGGCCGGGGTAAAGGCGATCGTCAGGCAGGGTGACGCCGGCGCGGAGGTCGTGCGCGACGGGAAATCCGCTTCGCTCGAGCGCCTGATGGAGCGGCAGTCCGGCACCGTGGAGGACGCTGGCGCGCCGAACGCCGAGGCTGTCTTCCAATACTCGTCCGGCTCGACCGGCCGCCCCAAGCGAGTGCCGCGCACGCATCAGCAGCTGCGCGTGGAGGCGGACAGCCTGGTCGCCACCGCCGCCATGGTGCCCGACGACGTCGTCTTCTGCACGATTCCGCTCTTCCACACCTACGGCATGGGCTGCTGCCTGCTGGCTGCCGTGCGGGCCGGTGCAACGCTCGTGCTCGCGGAGGACGCGCATCCGTTTGTGCTCAAGCGCGACCGCGTGCTGGCCGAGCTGGAGCGCGAGCGGGCCACGATTCTGCCCGCGGTGCCTTTCACCTTCCGGCTGTTCGCGGAGGCGCCCGGCTCGGCGGACCTGTCCTCGCTTCGCCTGTGCATCTCGGCCGCCAACGCGCTGCCGCGTTCCACCTTCGTCGCGTTCGAGCGGAAGTTCGGCGTCCCGATCAGGCAGATGTATGGCTGCACTGAGGCTGGGGCAGTCACCCTCAACCTCGAGGAGAACCCGAGCGGCACCGTCACCTCCGCTGGGCGCCCGCTCCAGGGCGTCGAGGTGTCCATCGTGGACGACGAGGGAGCGGAGCTCGACATCGGTCGCAACGGGGAGGTCGTGATCCGCAGCCCGGCGATGTCCGCCGGCTACGCGGGAAAGGACGATCTCAACGCGACGGCCTTCCGCGAGATCGGGTACTTCTCGGGCGACCGCGGCCGGCTCGACGAGGAGGGACGGCTCTTCATCACCGGGCGCAAGAAGCTGCTGATCGACGTGAAGGGCGACAAGGTCGACCCCATCGAGGTCGAGGACGTGCTGGCCGTGCACCCGAAGGTCAGCGAGGTGGTTGTGGTTGGTGTGGCCAGCGATGTCGCCGGCGAGGAGCTGATCAAGGCCGTCGTAGTGCCTCGACGCGAGTGCCAGGAGCGCGAGCTGATCCGCTACTGCCGGGAGCGCCTCGCGGACTACAAGGTGCCGCAGCTCGTCGAGTTCCGCGAAGAGATCCCCCGAAATCCCGCCGGGAAGGTGCTGCGCAAGTACCTGGTCGAGTGAACCCCAGCGATCCGAATTCCATACACGTTCCTTGTGGAGATGCGCCCGATCCGTGGCGGATGTCGTGGATCCCATGTACCTTCGAAAGGGCCATGACCCTCAGTCCCGCGGGGACATGAACGCGCTTCCCTCGGAGCCTGAGCAGACCGTCGCCACGCTAACGGCGGCCGAGCTGGGACTGCGGCCAGCGGGCGAGCTGACCCGCGACCGGTCCTCGACTCGCGACATCGTGAACCGCGCCGCGATCCGCGTCTTGGACGTGGTCGTGGCCGCCTCCCTGCTGGTGCTCCTCCTGCCTTTGATGGTGCTGACCGTGATCGCCGTTCGCTTGGAGTCCCCAGGACCCGCGTTCTTCCGGTGCGGGCGAGTGGGCTACCGGGGACGGCGCCTGCAGATGTTGAAGGTACGGAAGATGAGTCACAACGCGTCCGGCTGCTCGTTGACCACGGCCCAGGACGCGCGCTTCACGCGCATAGGTGGCCTGCTCACGAAGCTGAAGATCGACGAGATCCCGCAGCTCCTGCACGTCCTGGGAGGAAGCATGAGCCTCGTCGGCCCCAGACCTGAGGCCGCGGAGTTCGTCGCCCTCCATCCCCGGGACTATGGAGAAATCCTCTCAGTGCCGCCGGGGATCACCGGCCTGTCCCAGATCGCCTTTGTGGATGAGCGCCGGATTCTCGACCCCGCTCATCCGGTCGAGGACTACGTCAGCCGCATCCTTCCGCAGAAGATCGCCCTTGACAGGATGTACGCGAGGGAACGGAGCGTCTCCTTGAACCTGCGCATCCTCTTCTGGACCACCGCAGCTGTGGTACTGCGATGTGAGGTGGCGGTGCACCGCGGTACCGGCAAGATGAACCTGCGCAAGCGCTGACGCGTATACCGCGTTACTCAATTGAGGGCTTCTCTCGGAGCCCATCGTGTGCACCATGAGCAAGAAAGCGATAGTCCTCGCCGGCGGCAAAGGCTCCCGGCTCGGCCCGTACACCACGGTGCTGCCCAAGCCGCTGTTGCCGGTGGGCGATCGCGCCATCCTTGATGTCGTGGTCCACCAGCTGCGGAGCTACGGGTTTACGGACCTCACCTTCGCGGTGGGCTACCTGGCCCACCTCATCCAGGCCGTCTTCGGCGACGGCTCCAAGCAGGGCGTCGCAATCCGCTACCACATGGAGAAGGAGCCGCTCGGCACCGCCGGTGCGCTCGGAACGATCGAGGGGCTCGACGAAACCTTCCTCGCCATGAACGGCGACGTGCTGACCACGCTCGACTACGCCTGGCTCCTCGAGGCCCACCGTCGGGCCGGCAACTCCTTCACGATCGCCACCCATCGACGCGTCGTGCGCACCGAATACGGCGTCATCCACCTGGACGGGAATGCGGAAGCGATGACCGCGGTTACAGGCTACGAAGAGAAGCCCGAGATCCCGTACATCGTGAGCATGGGTGTCTACGTAGCGGAGCCCGAGGTGCTCGACTACGTGGACTCCGGCTCGTACCTCGACGTGCCGGATCTCGTCTTACGGCTCTTGGAGGACGGCCGCCGGGTCGGCTCCTTCCTCTACGAGGGCTTCTGGCTGGACATCGGGCGGCACGACGATTACGAAAAGGCGATTCTCGAGTACGACAGGATGAAGCACCATCTGTTCCGCGATGCGCCTGACCCGGGCTTGCCCACCGCGCCGGTCGCATCCGAGCTTGGCGGCGAAGTACCGATCGCAGTCCGGAAGCGCCGTTCGCCGACGGCGTCTGTTCGCTCGCGATTCCCCAGGCGCCGGACCGCTGATACCGGCTAGCATGGATTCATGCCAGACGCGCGGCCGAATCCACCGCCGTACCTGCACAAGCGGGGTACATCCGCGGCCGATACCACAGCGGCCGTCGATGTCAGCGAGCTGCTCGCGACCTTGGCCCAGCGGACGGAGGAGCTGGCCGAGGCAAAGGTGGAACAGAAGCACGCCGAAGCCGAGCTGAAGAGGAGGTCGCGCCAGGTGACCACCGAGCGCAAGGCGCACAAAGAGCTGCGCGAGCCCCTCGAGGTTGATTGCCAGGCTCTTGAGTCGGAATGTGAGCTGCTCTTGGCGGAGACTCGCGAGCTCGAGGATGAGATCGCCCGGGAGCAAGACGCGCTCACTGCGGTCGAGGTGGACCTCAAGCGAGCGGAACACTTGACCGGCGCGCTCGAGGACAAGCTGAAGACGGTCTGGGCCCAGCTACGGCAGAGCGAAACGACACACGGTCGCTGATCCGCCGGGCCATTGAGCTACTCGGGAAAGTGATCCGACGCCAGTTGATTCGTGGCCGGGCATAAGCCGGCGGGCGCGCAGCGCCTGTCTCCGGGCCACGACCCGATACCCGCGTTCGACGTCCGCCTCGACGAGGCTGACGTGGAGGCGGTCGCGCAGACGTTGCGCTCAGGTTGGCTTACGATGGGCCCGCGCATCGAGGCCTTCGAGGCGGAATTCGCGCGGCACCTCGGCGTGCAGCACGCCGTGGCCACGAGCAGCGCCACCGCCGCGCTTCATCTCGCCTATCTGGCAGCCGGCGTTGGGCCGGGCGATGAGGTGATCGTGCCCGGCATCACGTTCGTCGCGACGGCCGCGGCGGCGCGCTACTGCGGTGCGCGCCCGGTACTTGCCGAGGTTATGGGGCAGCACGACCTCAGCATCGATCCGGAGGACGCCGCCGCCCGGATTGGCCCCCGCACCAAGGCCCTGTGCGCGGTGCACTACGCCGGCTACGCCGCGCCGATGGCTGCGCTGAGAGAGATCTGCGAGGCGCATGGCGTGGCCCTGATCGAGGACGCAGCGCACAGCCCGAGCGCGACGGTGCCCGGGGAAGCGCGCAAGCTGGGCACTCTTGGCCTGGCCGGCGCATTCAGCTTCTTTTCCAACAAGATCATCTCGTGCGGGGAGGGCGGGCTGCTGGCAACAGCTGACGACGAGGTGGCTGCGTTCGCGCGCAGCCGGCGCTCCCACGCGATGACGACGGGCACCTGGGACCGGCATCGCGGCAACGCGCTCGGCTACGACGTCGTCGACACCGGGTTCAACTACCGCATGGACGAGCCGCGGGCGGCGCTGCTGTCAGCCCGGCTGCCGCGCCTCGAGGCCGACATCGCCGAGCGCCGGCGGCTCACCCACCGCTATCGGGCGCTGCTCGGCGAGGTGCCGGGCGTGAGCCTCCCGTACTCGAACGAGCAGGTCGACGCGAGCTCCTGCTACGTGATGGCCGCGACCTTGGACGACCCGGAGCTGCGCGACCCGCTCCGCCGAGTGCTCTCCGAGCGCTTCGGGGTCCAGACCACCGTGCTGTATCCCTCGATCGCGCAGTTTTCGGCCTACTCGGGGAACGGCCAGGAGCCGCTGCCACGCTGCGAGCGAGTGGCTCGCTCGCAGCTCACGCTGCCGCTCTATCCCCACCTGGGCGAGGAGCGGCTCGAGCGCGTGGTCCATGCCGTCCGTGCCGGCCTCGAAGAGCTCGGCCTCGGCGCTGGCTCGGGTTCATCCGCGGCATGATCGTCACCGTTACCGGCGGCGCCGGCTACGTTGGTGCGCTGCTCACGCGCGAATTGCTCGAGGCGGGCGACGACGTCTGCATGCTCGACTCGCTGCTCCACCACCAGGACGAGGTCGGGGCGCAGCTGGAGCGAGACGGCGCCCGCCTGGTCCGTGGCGACGTGCGCGACGAGGCGGCCCGCGCGGACGCGCTCGACGGCGCCGACGCGCTCGTGCACCTCGCGGGGATCGTGGGTGACCCCGCATGCGCACGCGACCCCGTGCGCTCGCAGGCGGTCAACGTGGAGGCCACGCGCGCGATCGTGGGCGACGCCCGACGGGCCGGGGTTGGGCGGGTCGTGTTCGCGTCGACCTGCTCCAACTACGGGCGAATGGGCGATCCGACGGTGCCGATCGACGAGCGCGGCGAGCTGCGACCGGTATCCCTGTATGCCGAGCAGAAGGTCGCGGCCGAGCAGATCCTGCTGGACCTGGATCAGTCCGATCTGAGTGCGACCTGCCTGCGCTTCGCGACCGTCTACGGAGCGGCGCCGCGCATGCGCTTCGACCTGACGGTGAACGAGTTCACGCGCGATCTCTGGGCAGGGCGGCCGCTGGAAGTCTTCGGCGAGCAGTTCTGGCGGCCGTACGTGCACGCCGGTGACGCCGGCCGTGCGGTGGCGCTCGTACTGCGCGCCGCTCCCGTCGACGTCGCGGGAGAGGTATTCAACATCGGCAACTCCGACGAGAACTACCGCAAGCTCGACCTCGTGCGGCTGATAACAGACCATCTCGGCCGCGGGGAGGTGCGCTTCGTCCGGCGTGACGAGGACCCGCGCGACTACAAGGTCTCTTTCGAGAAGGCACGCCGCGTGCTCGCATTCGAGCCGCGCATGCGCGTGCCAGACGGTATCGCCGAGGTGGTGGACTCCCTGGAGCGCGGGGCTTTCGGCGACCCGTTCGACAGGCGCTACTCGAACATCTAACCTGCCCCTCGATGAGCGCAGCCGACACCAAGACGCTCATACGCCAGGCGGTCGAGCGCCTCGGCGACGAGGTACCGGCCTTCAAGCAGCTCAAGCTGGTGATCCGCCTCGAGCTGCGCGCCCGCGGGGGAGGCGACGTGCCCATCTGGCGCGTCGAGGTTCCCGGCCCGGAGGTGACCCGCGACCCCGCCGGCGACGCGCGTATCGACGTCTCGGTGGCCCGCTCGCATTTCAACGAGCTGGCCGCGGACGGCCGTTTGACCCACTGGGTGGAGGCCTACGAGCACGGCCATGTGCGCGTGACCGGGGACCCGGCGGTGATCAAGCTGCTGGGCAACGTGATCCAGCGCCAGATGACCCGTCGTTAGCGGCGCTCAGACCCGCTCGAGCACAGCCTGGTTGTCGTAGAGCTTGACCACGCGCACCGCTCCGGGCGGCGAAGCGTCGAGGCACAGGCCGCACAGAACGCATTCGTCGAGGTTCTCCTCGACGATCTCGACGCCGCGCTCGCGGGCCGCGAAGATGTCGACCGGGCAGGCCTCCTCCAGCCTGCGGGCCAACTCGGCGTCGCCGCGAGCGTCGTCGCTCACGTCCACGCGGATGAAGATGCCGTGCTGCGCGCTCACGCGGGCGACACCGATCCGCGCGCAGCCGGCCGAGCCGGCTGCTTGCGGCTTGCAAGGCGCTGCTTGACCAGTCCGGGGATCTGAGAGATCTCCTCCGCCACGGTGATCCCCGCCGAGCCCAGCCGCGCGATCTTCTCCGTGGCCGTGTCCTCCTTGCCCTCCACGATCGTGCCCGCGTGGCCGAAGGTCATGCCCGGCATCTCGTCCATGAAGCGCCCGGCCATGAAGGCCACGATCGGCAGGCGCGAGCGGTGCTCGCTCACCCACTCGGACAGCTCGGCCTCCATGCGGCCGCCCGGTTCGGTGTAGATCACGATCGCCTCGGTCTGCTCGTCGGCCTCGAACAGCGGCATCAGCTCGGCGTAGGTCGATCCGATGATCGCGTCGCCGCCGATAGAGACCGCCGTGGACTGGCCGAGTCCGGCCGCGGTGAGCGTGGAGGACATCTCGGTCGTCATCCCTCCCGAGCGCGAGATCACACCCACCGGGCCCGGCGAGTAGGCCTTGGCGGCGTCCCTGGCCGGCCCGCCTATGCCGCCCATCTTGATCTCTTCGGGAACGATGATCCCGAGGCAGTTGGGGCCGATGATGCGCGCCCCCCGCAGCCCGGCCAGCTCGACCATCTGGGCCACGTCGCCGCGCGGAATGCGCTCGGTCACGATCACCACGAGCTCGATGCCGTTCTCGATGGCCTCGAACACTGCGTCCTTGGTGAACACGGGCGGGACCGTGACCACAGAGCCCTTGATCGGCTCGCCGTGGTGCTCCACCGCCTGACGGACCGTGTCGAATACCGGAACTCCGTGCACCTCGCGGCCCTTGCGCCCCGGCGTCACGCCGCCGACCACCTTCGCGCCGGCCCCATAGTCGAGGCACTCGCGTGTGAGGTTGACTGCCTCGCGGCCGGTGATCCCCTGGACGATGAACGTGGTGTTCCTGTCGATCAGGATGGACATCAGGCGCCGGTCTCCCCGCCGTCCTGGATCTTCTCCACCGCGCGGCGTGCTGCCTCGTGCATCGAGACCGAGCGGTCGCAGTACTCCACGCCGTGCCTCTCGAGGATCTTGAAGCCCTCCTCCTCCCAGGCGCCGGGAATGCGAAAGATGGCGATCTTCTCGCCCGGGTCGTGGCCGAGCTCCAGGCAGGCCTTGATCACCCCGCGCGCGACGATGTCCACGCGGGTGTTGGAGACGATCGACATCATCACGGCGATCTTGTCGACGCCGGGCTTCTCCAGCACCAGCTTGGCCAATCCGGCGGCCTTGCGCACCGAGGGATTGCCGCCGATCTCGCAGTAGTTCGCCGGCTGGCCCCCGTGGGCGCGCACCGCGTCGAAGAGGGTCAGCGAGCCGCCGCCGGCTCCGATCACGAGGCCGAGATTGCCGTCGAACTCGGTCACGTTGCCGGCCACTCCGCGGTGGTCCATACCGTCAACCGCCTCGCCGGCGAGCTCGAACGGGGTGGGCTCGCGCGCCTGGCGGGTCTCCTCGTCGCCTATTCCGAGCTCCTCCAGCAGCCGGCTCTGGCGCGGCCGGCCCTCGTTCTCCATGTCCATGTGTGCGTCGAGGGCCACGAAGGAGCCGTCCTGGAGCTCGCCCAGCGGGTTGATCTCGGCCAGGGTCATGTCGCGCTCGA
Source organism: uncultured Thermoleophilaceae bacterium (assembly GCA_963728495.1). Lineage (GTDB taxonomy): Bacteria > Actinomycetota > Thermoleophilia > Solirubrobacterales > Thermoleophilaceae > JACVRW01. The sequence goes on from CAVSKI010000010.1 coordinate 65,276, forward strand.
GAAAGAGCTGCGCGAGCCGGCTCACGATCGGCGTGATGCGGGTGAGCGCCCGGCCCGTTACGCCGGTGGAGGCGATCACCTCCTTGGCCATGAAGTCGCTGAAGGGCTGGAGCGTCGAGAAGTGGCGCCGGCCCACCTTCTCGGGCTGCTCCTCGGCCACCTGCTCGATGTCGATGCCGCCCACCGGGGAGAAGATCATCACCGGGCGCTTTCGCAGGCCGTCCCACACCACTCCGGCGTAGTACTCCTGCTTGACGTCGGCCCGGGGATCCACGAGCACGCCGCGTGGCATGTGGCCGCCGATCTCGAGCCCCAGGATGTCGTCGGCGTAGGCGGCCGCCTCGTCGGGGGTGTCTGCGAACTTGACTCCGCCCGCCTTCATGCGCCCCCCGGTGAGCACCTGGGACTTGATCACGGTCGGCCCGCCGATGCGCTGCGCGATCTCCCGTGCCTCGGCGGCGCTGTGGGCCACGCCGAAATCGGTCACGGGGATGCCTGCCCGCCTGACCACCTCGCGGGCCTCGAACTCGAAGAGCCTCACGAGGAGTAGGCCTCGGCCAGCTCGGGATCGCGCTTGGCCAGCTCCTCAGCCAGGTCGACCATGACCTTGCACTGCTTCCAGGTGGCGTCGTCCTGCATCTTGCCGTCGATCATGTGGACGCCGCGGCCATCGGGGATCGCCTCGATGACCTTGCGCGCGAAGGCCACCTCGTCCGGATCGGGGGAGAAGACCTTCTTGGCGATCTCGATCTGCACCGGATGCAGCGACCACGCGCCCACGCAGCCGAGCAGGAAGGCGGCCCGGAACTGCGCCTCGCAGCCCGCGGTGTCCCTGATGTCGCCGTAGGGCCCGTAGAACGGGAGGATGCCTGCGCCCGCACACGCGTCGACCATGCGCGCGATCGAGTAGTGCCAGGGGTCCTGCTGGGCGCTGGCCCGAGCGGCGTCGGGGTTGTCGGGATCCGGATCCTCGATCACCCGATAGCCCGGGTGGCCGCCGCCCACGCGCGTGGTCTTCATCCTCCGCGAGGCGGCCAGGTCGGCGGGGCCGAAGCTCATGCCCTGCATCCGCGGGCTGGCGGTGGCGATCTCCTCCAGGTTGACCACGCCCTGGGCCGTCTCGAGGATCGCATGCACCAGCAGCGGTCGCCCGAGCCCGGCCTTGGCCTCCAGCTGAGCTAGCAGGCGGTCGACGTAATGGATGTCCCAGGCACCCTCGACCTTGGGCACCATGATCACCTCCAGCTTGTCCCCGATCTCGCCGACCAGCTGAGTCAAATCGTCGAGCACCCACGGGCTCTCGAGGCTGTTCACACGCGTCCAGAGCGAGGTTGCGCCGAGATCGGCCTCCCGGGCTACCCGGATCAGGCCGGCGCGCGCTTTTTCTTTGCGGTCGACGGGAACGGCATCCTCGAGATTTCCCAGCAGGATGTCGGTCGTGCGGGCGATCTCGGGCGCCTTGGCCGCCATTTTCTCGTTGGAGAAGTCGAGGAAGTGGATCATCCGCGACGGCTTGAAGGGGATCTCGTGGAGCGGCGCGGGGGCCTCCACTGCGAGCGGCTTGAAGAAGTCGCGGGGGTTTCTCATGAACGCGCGAGATTACCCCGTGCGGGCATCCTGCCCGCACCTCTGATGGCACAGGCGCCCTCCGGGCACCGTGAACCGGGCTTCGCCCCTCCTGTGGCTAGAGTTGCGCCGCTCATGAGCGAGACCGACACGCAGGGAATCGAGACCGGCCAAGCGGCCCGCGAGGCTTCCGGCGCGCGCCGGTACGGGCGCTACCTGGAGGAGTTCGAGGTGGGCGCCGTGTACAAGCACTGGCCGGCCAAGACCGTGACCGAGGCCGACAACCACATGTTCTGCCTGCTCACCATGAACCACCACCCACTGCACATCAACGACGTCTACGCGGCCGAGTCCCAACAGGGGCGCAACGTCGTGGTGGGCCCGCTCGTCTACTCGCTGGCCCTGGGCATGTCGGTGGGCGACGTGTCGGGCAAGGCGATCGCCAATCTCGCGACCGAGGAGCTCTCACACCCCGCTCCGGTGTTTCATGGCGACACCCTCTTCTGCGAATCCGAGGTGCTCGACGTGCGCCCCTCGCAGTCCAAGCCCGACCGTGGAGTGGTCAGGGTCCACACTCGCGTGTTCAAGCAGGACGGCACGCTGGTGGCCGAGTTCAAGCGGGCGGTGCTGGTTCCGCGGCGCGAACCCGCTCCTTAGTGAGCGCCCACGTGCAGCACCCAGATCGTTGACGACCGGCCGTTGAAGGTTCCGCGGGCGATACCCGCCCCGGCGTGCGTAAAGGCCGGGCTGAGCACAACGGCGCGGTGGGCTGGCGAGGCGAGCCACGCGCGCACCGTCGCGGCGTAGCGCGGGCGCCCTCCGCTGTGCAGGCGAAGGGCCTCGCCCAGCGTGCGGAAGCCGCCGCCGGCCGAGATGCTGCCGACGTGTCCGAACACGTTGGAGCCCATGAGCCAAGCCGCGAAACCCGACGAAGAGCGCATGAGGTGCGGCGAGGGGGCGAGTTGCCTGAGGCCGTGAGCCTGGCGGGTGTAGTTGACGGCGCGGACGAGTGAGTCCTGTGTGGCGGAAGCCGCCTGGGAGGAGGCGACGGGCCCGGCGATCAGACAGACGAGCGCGATACAGCCGGCACGGCGGAGTGTCTTCAAGACGATCTCTCTTTCTCTGCGCCTGCGGGGTTAGCTGTCGGGCTCGCGCAAGAAAGATTGCGCGTCAGGTTCGACGCCCTGATTTGCCCCAGTTCAGATTGGGTCCCCCGCTCGCCCCGGATTGGCTCCGCGGCGATTCGGCGTTGGCGGCGAGCAAACTAGCAGGGAAAACGTCTGGCCAGCAAGTCTCGGTAGAGATTCGCCGTGCCCGACACCATGCGCTCGATCGTGAAGCGCTCGGCGTGGCGCTCGCGCGAGGTCGTGCTCATTCGCTTCCGAAGATCGGGGTCGCCCAGCAGCTCGCATATCGCGTCGGCCAACCTCCCTGGATCACGAGCCGGTACGAGCCGGCCGGTGCCGGCGTCCACCGCTTCCCCGGTGCCGCCGACGTCCGTGGCCACCTGGGGCACCCCGCAGGCCTGGGCCTCGAGCACTCCGATCGGAAACGCCTCCCAGGCGGAGGGCAGAACGTACAGGTCCATTGCCGCCAGGTAGCGGGCGGCGGGCCCCCGAAAGCCCAGAAAGGCAAAGCGCGGCTCGGAGTCGAGGCCCAGCCGCGTTGCGCGCTGCAAGAGCTGTTCTCGCAGCGGACCGTCTCCGACGATCGCCACACGAGCGTCCGGAAACTCGCTGAGGACACGCGGTACGGCGTCGATCAGCACGTCCACGCTCTTCTGGTCGCGCAGAACGGTGAGCGCAGCCGCCACCGGCCCACCCTGGGCCAGGGCGAGCAGTTCGGCGTCCGGCTCGACCTCCGGGCAGGGAGGGCACCCGTTGTGGACCACGCGCAGCCGCTCCAGCGAGGCCACGCGCTGCTCGATGGCCACACGCCGCTCGAAGTCGCAGACGCACACGGTGGCCGCGGTGAGCGGCGCGAGCGCCGTCTCAACGCCCAGCGCGAAGCGCCGGCGAGCCTCGGAGAAGTCGCCGACGAAGGGAAACGAGTGCGGCGAGTAGACAACCGGAGTGCGGGTCAGGCGACCCGCGATCCGCCCGACCACGCCGGCCTTGGCGGAGTGGCAGTGCGCCAGCTCCGGGCGACGGGCTCGAAGCAGCCCGATGAGACGCCGGAGCGCCCGGCTGTCGCGACCCGGCGACCCGTAGCCGCGCTCGAAGGGTATGCGGGAGAAGGGGAGGCCGGCCGCTTCCAGCGCCGGGTAGACGATGGACTCCTCGGGGCCGGCCAGCTCAACCTCGAAGCCGTACCTACCGAGATTGAGGGCAAGTTGCTTCACCTGCTCGGCCACACCGCCGTCAGGAGGTTCGAAAACCAGGAGAACACGTGTCAAGGCAGCGCCATGCTAGGCCCATGATCGGCTTGTCCACCGAGCGCCTCGTCGGGTGATCGGACAAGATCAGTCGGTGCCCGCTCCGAACGACCCGCGGCCGCCGGCTCGCCGCGTTGCCCGCAACACCGCTCTGCGGGCGGCAGCGGAGATCGTTGGCAAGGTCGCGTCGCTCGTCCTGTTCGCCTATGTCGCACGGGAGCTCGGCGAGGGCACCCTGGGCGACTTCGTATTCGCACTGGCCGTGGCTCAGATCATCTGGGCCATTGCCGGTTTTGGCTTGGACCGGATGCTGCTGCGCGACGTGGCCCGCGAGCGCGAGCCGGCGATCGACCGCCTGTTCTGGAACATGGTGGCCTTCAAGTTCTGCGCCGGCCTGGCCGGGGTTTCGCTGTCGGTGCTGGCGGTCTGGCTACTCGGCTATTCGGACACCGTCCAGCAGCTGGTGGCCATCCTCGGGCTGTCCTTCATCGTCGTGCTGATCGGGTCGAGCGCCCAAACCGTCTTCCAGGCCTACGAGCGGATGGAGTACTACTTCTACTCGGCAGTGCCCAACAAGATCCTGGCGGCGCTCTTCGGCATCGGCGCCCTGGTGGCGGGCGGAGGAATCGTGGCAGTGGCCGTAGGGAATCTCGCGGCCGCTCTCCTTGCCCTTGTTCTGGCGATGCTGATCCTCGGCTGGCGCTTCGCCCGGCCCTCGCCCTCCGTGCGTCCGCGCGAATGGCCGGGACTGGCCCGGACCAGCGCACCGTTTGGACTGCAGGAGGTGCTGGGTCAGATCATCTTTCGCATGGACATCGTGCTGCTGTCCCTGTTCACCACTAGCGCGGTGGTGGGCGCTTACGGCGCGGCCTACCGCGTTCTCGAGGCCACCCTCTTCCTGGCCTGGTCAATCGGGTCATCGGTGCTTCCCATGTACTCCTATCTCAAGCCCGGAGACACCCCGTCGCTGGAGCGCGTATTCGAGGCCTCGCTCAAGTTCGTGGTGATCATCATGATGCCCATCGCGGTGGTGATGTTGGTGTGCGCCGAGGGGCTCGTGAACCTCATCTACGGGCTTCCGGAGTTCGAAACCGCGGTGCCGGTGATGCGCTGGCTGGCGTTCGCAATAGTGGCCTACGGCGTCGGTCACCTGGCCGGCGTGCTCGTGCTCGTGCGGCGTCCGGGCCGGGTGACGGTCAAGGCCATGGCCGCCGTCGCCGCATTCAATATCGCGATCACGCTGGCGCTGATCGGGCCCTTCGACGCGGAGGGCGTGGCCGCCGCGACACTGGTCACCGAGGTGGTCCTGGCCGCCACCGCGCTGGTGCTGGCGCGCCCCGTGACCGAAGTGCCGAGCGCCTGGCGCGTGGGCGGACCGGCGCTGCTCGCGAGCGTCGTGATGGCGGCGGTCATGCTTCCGGTACGCGGCGAGCTGCTCGTTGCTCTGCCCCTCGGCAGCGTCGCCTACCTCGCGGTCGTGGCGCTCTTGGAGGCCCGCCGCCTCGGTGGGGATTTTGCCGCCATCCGGGGGGTGCTGCGCTCACGACCCATGCCGTCGCCTGAGCCGGAGACGGCTATGCTCGACAACTGAGCAGCGAGCGATAAAGGGCGGCCAGCGAGTCGACCATCGAAGCGGTGCTGAAGAGCGTTCGGGCCCGCTCGCGCCCGGCCGCACCCATCCGGGCGCGGGTCTCAGGGTCTCGTGCCAGAGCGGCGATGCGCTCCGCCAGCGCCACCGGGTCCTTCATCGGCACGAGCTCGCCCGTGACCCCGTCCTCGACAGCCTCCGGAGTCCCGCCCACCGACGTCGCGATCACGGGCAGACCCATGGCCATTGCCTCGAGCAGAGCGATCGACAGTCCCTCCCAGTAGGAGGGAAGAACGAATACGTCGAGGGCCTGCAGGTATGGCTCCGCCCTTCCTTCGAAAGCGCCGAGGAACACCGACTCGGCAAGCCCCGGTGCGGCGATGCGCCGCTCGACCTCGGAGTAGAAGGGGCCGTTGCCCACCACGGCGAAGCGCGGAAGCTTCCCCTCTGCCGCGAGCAGCTCGAGGGCCTCGAGCAGGGTCGGTATCCCCTTTTGGTCGCGCAGCCCCGCCACCAACCCGAACAGCGGGCCCTCGCCTCTGAACTCCACCAACTCCGCGGCGGGGGCGGCATCAAGCTCGGGGTCCACACCGTTGTGGATCACGCGTATGCGCTCCGCCGGAGCCAGGCGGTCGGCCAAGGCGGTCTCGCGCTCGTGCTCGGACACGGCCACCAGCGCCGCGGAACGCCGGCCCAGAGCGCGCTCGACCTGTCGCCCGAAGAGGAAGCGCGCACGAGCGCCGCGCCGGGCGCGTACGAGCTGAGTGGCGTAGACGAGCGAGTGCGGCGTGTAGACGGCGGGGCGGCCCGTGTTCAGGGCGGCGAGCCGAGCGAGTACGCCGGCCTTCTGCGCATGGGCGTGCACGAGCGCCACCTCCGGCTCGCGCGCGAGACTTGCGAGGCGCCGCAGCGCGCGGCCATCGTGGCGCGGGGCCGCCAGGTTGCCCACGAAGTCCACCGGTTCATAGCGGACGCCGGCCCGTTCCATCCGCCTCCGGATCGCGCCGTCCGGGCGGCCCGCGACCACCGCCCCGAAACCGTGCGCCCCCAGCCCCTCCACGATCTGAGCGACATGCTCCGGCACGCCTCCGTCACGCGGCTCCAGGGCGTGGAGGATCACTGGCTCCTGCTCGGTCACGGCAAGGGAGCGTAGGCGGCCGCCCGGCGCCCGCTCGTACAAATGTCCGTCGCGCCGGGGTCGAAGTGATGGGTTGCCGGCACGACGCCGACGAACAGAACAACAAATCGAGCCACTCCCGACAAGGGCAAACCCGTTGTGAGACGGGGACGCAAAGCCACGGGGCTCCTATGAGCCAGCCGGGCCGCCGAAGGAGGCGAAGGGTGGTGGCGTACAGGAGGTCACCGCCTTGCCGCGTAGGTCCCGTCTACGCCTCGAGCTCATTATCGGGGTGCTTACCCTCAGCGCCGCTTGGGCGCTCGCCGTCCCGTCAGCCTTTGCCGCAGCGCCCGAGTGGCGCGGCGTCCAACTGCACTCCCTGTGGTGGGAGAGCACGAACAGCGACATGGACCGCGAGCTCGACCTCGCCCGCGACTCCGGAGCCAACGTGGTTCGCGTGGACGTCGGCTGGTCCAGCCTGGAGACCGGCGGAAAGGGACCGGGGGGCTGGTACCTCGACAAGCTCGACCGCCTCGTAGCCGGCGCCAGCGCGCGCGGCATGAAGGTCCTGCCCGGCGTGCTCGGCACACCGTGCTGGGCCTCGAGCGCCCCGGAGAGCCTGCGCCAAGGCTGTCAGGGCAGTTGGTGGAACCGCGACCAGATCACGATGTATCCGCCCACCAACAACCAGGACTTCGCGGACATCGCCGTCTTCATCGCTCGGCGCTACGAGGGCAAGCTGGCGGCCATCGAGCTGTGGAACGAGCCGAACCTGGGCGAGGACCGCTTCTGGATCGCCCCCGACGAGCCGCGCGCCTACGCCGAGATGGTCAAGGCCGCCTATCCGCGCCTCAAGCAGGCCTCTCCCAACCTTCCGGTGCTGGCCGGCGCCCTCGCCTACGGAAACGACGCCTGGGTGCGGGGCATGTACGCCGCCGGCATCAAGGGCCACTACGACGGTCTCGCGATTCACCCCTATCACGACGGCGCCCCGAGCCCCGGATCTTGGGGCGGCATCGAGTGGGCCCGCCGCCTGCAGCGCGAGGCCGGCGACACCGCGCCGCTGTGGCTGACCGAGTTCGGCTGGAGCACATGCCGCATCGGCAGCGGGTGGTGCGTGACGCCGGCCGATCAGGCGCGGTTCATCACCGCCGCCTTCGCCACCCTCGCGGCCGAGCCCAACGTCAAGGCGGGCATCGTCTACAACCTGCGCAACAAGGGCACGAACCCCGATTCCTTTGAGGACAACTTCGGCTTGGTGGGGCGCGATTTCACCCCCAAGCCCGGTTATAACGCCCTGAAGGCCGCGCTGACCGGGTCGACCCCGCCCCCGGCGCCGCCCGCGAATCCCCCGGCTCCTACGGCGCCCCCCACGCCCCCGGCCTCCGCCAACCCGGCGCCCACCGCCCCGCCGCCCGCGGCCCCGAGCTCTGGAGGCTCCGGATCCGGCGCCGCGCCGGCACAGCCCGCCAAGCCCCGCAAGCGTCCGCGCCGGCGCCAGGTGCGCGTCCAGCTTCGCCAAAGGGCGAGCGCAGCACTGGCCATGGGCACGGCCCCGGCCGGCAAGAGGGTCGTGGTGAGTGTCTCCCGTTGTGCCGGCGCGGGGGCCTCCGCCCAAGGGCGTGCCCGAAGCAACGGACGCTTCCAGGTCAGGCTGGGGAGCGCCTCACGGTTCCAGGGCTGCCACGTCACCGCCTGGCATGCCTAGGACCTGGCTGGCGCTGCTCACCTGCGCGCTCGCCCTGGTGCTGGCCGCACCCGCCGGCGCGGCCGGGCCTGAGCTTCGAGGCGTGCAGCTTCACTCGCTGTGGTGGGAGAGCTCGGACGCGGACATGGACCGCGAGCTCGACATGGCCCAGCGGGCCGGAGCGAATGTGGTGCGGGTGGATGTGAGCTGGTCGAGCCTCGAAAGCGGCGGTAAGGGGCAGCATTCGCCCTGGTACGTCAGCAAGCTCGACCGCTTCGTGCGGGAGGCGCACGACCGCGGCATGAAGGTGCTCACCACGCTTGTCGCGTCGCCCTGCTGGGCTTCGAGCGCGCCTGAGAGCCTGCGTCAGGGCTGCGCCGAAGGCTGGTGGAACCGAGCACAGATCCACATGTATCCGCCTTCCAACCCTCAGGACTACGCGGACGTTGCGCGCTGGATCACGGCCAGGTACGGAACCAAGCTCGCCGCGCTCGAGGTGTGGAACGAGCCCAACCTGGAGGAGGACCGCTTCTGGATCGCGGCGGACGAGCCGCGCGCCTACGCCGACCTGCTCAAGGCGGCCTATGCCTCCGCCAAGGCCGGCGACCCCGCCGTGCCGGTGCTGGCCGGCGCGCTCGCCTACGGCAACGACGCCTGGGTGCGCGCGCTTTACGCCAACCAGATAGTGGGCCACTACGACGGGCTCTCGATCCATCCGTACCACGTCGGCAGCCCGCGCGCCGGAAAGTGGTCGGGACTCGAATGGGCGCGGCGGCTGCAGCGCGAGGCCGGGGACAGGGCGCCGCTGTGGGTGACGGAGTTCGGCTGGAGCACGTGCCGTATGGGCAGCGGCTGGTGCGTGAAGCGGGCGGCTCAGGCGCGTGCCATCAGGGCCGGCTTCGCCGCGCTGCGGAGCGAGCCGAGGGTCGCGGCCGGCATCGTCTACAACCTGCGCGACAAGGGCACGAGCTCAGAGAGCATGGAGGACAACTTCGGACTCGTGAAGCGGGACTTCACCCCCAAGCCGGGGTTCTGGGCCCTCAAGCGCGCGCTCGGCGCTCGGCCCGCCGGGGGACGACGGCGACTCGCCGCCCCTCCCCGACGCGCTCAGGGCTAAGGCAACCGCCGTCCCGGCCGATAGATAGAGTGACCATGTCTTCGCGCTGGGCCCCGGAGGCAGGGAGCCGATGAACGACTCTTCACAAGACGGCCGCGGGCAATCCTTCGGTGACGCGGCCGCGGTGCGGCAGGCGCCGCTGGTTGCCCTTTGGCGCCACAAGTACATCCTGATCGCGACGGTGCTCCTTTTCGTCGTCGTGACCGCCTTCGTTTCCAAGGTGGTGCTCGAGGACGAGTTCGAGGCCACGGCCACGATGTGGGTCACCCAGACCCAGGACACGCAGAGCTTCGATGCGGTTCAAGCGGGCCAGGTGCTGGCGCGGACCTACAGCGACGTGATCGAGAGCGAGAACGTGGCCGCCCTGGTGGCAAACGAGCTTCCCTTCGAGACCACGCGCGGCGAGGTCAAGCAGAGCATCAGCGTCGCGGCCCTGCCCGAAACGCAGCTGCTCGAGATCACCGCCGTCTCGCCCGACCCGGGAAAGGCACAGCTGCTGGCAAACACCTACGCGCAGACCGTGACCGAGTATGCCCGCACCGACCTGGAAGGCGCTGAGGGCTCGTCGATCTCTCTGGCCGACCGCGCCGTCTTCCCCGCGCAGCCGGCACGCCCACTTCCCACGCTCTACACGCTGCTGGCGGGATTGCTCGGGCTCGTGGTCGGATCCGCGCTGGCGCTGCTTGCAGCGGTGCTCGACAACCGCGTCCGCTCGCCCGAAGAGCTGGCCGAGATCGCCGGGGTGCCGATCCTGGCGCAGGTGGCGCTGGCGCGCAACCGCAAGGCCCGCCAGCTCAACCAGGAGGCCTACCGGGTGCTCCGCACCAATCTTGACTTCGTGCGTCCCGGGCAGCCGCTGCGTTCGGTTGCGGTGGTCAGCCCCTCCGAGTCCGAGGGCAAGAGCTCCGCGGCCCTCAACCTGGCTCGCGCCATCGCCGAGACCGGCGACACGGTGGTGGTGGTGGAGGGAGACATGCGACGCCCGACACTGCAGGCGGCGCTGGTGCCGGAGGCGAGCGAGCCGCTCACTCCCGGGCTCTCCAACTACCTCTCCGGACTCGCCGAGCTCTCGGACGTCATCTTCTCGACCGACCACCCGCTCATCTCTTTCCTGCCCTCGGGGCCCATGCCCCCGGCGGCGTCGGCCCTGATCGACACGGAGAGGGGCCGGACGCTGCTGCGTCAGCTCGCCGACATCGCGGACGTGACCGTGGTCGACACGCCGCCGCTCTCGGTTGGCGCGGACGCCTCGCTGCTGGCCGCCAGCGCCAGCGAGACCATTGCGGTGGTCGACCTTCAGCGCTCGTCCAAGAAGGCAGTACGGTCGGCCTTCGGCCAGCTGCGCCTGGTGGGAGCGGAACTCGTGGGCGTGATCATCAATCGCGTTCGGGAGACCGGTGGGGAGTCCGGCTACTACTACGCAGAAGACCCTCGCGTCCAGCGCCGCCGGCGTCTCTTCGGCCGCGCCCGCTCCGGACGCGGTCAGCTGGACGACGCCGCGCCCACGCCGCTGCAGGGCGAGCCGTTTCTCAGCCACGAGCACCCGGACCAGACCACCGCCAACGGCGGCGGCGTCGTCGAGCCCACGCCGGTCGCAGAGCGGCAACGGACCGGCGCGCCCGACGACGATCGCAGGTCATAAGCGGCGCCTAAAAAGTTCCCCGAAAAAGCGGCTTCGGACTTACTATCGAGAGAGATGGCCACCAGGACGGTGGCGGACGGACGGAAGCGGAGAACCATGGCGGGGCGAGACGGAAACCTTCGAGTTGGGAGCACACGTGGCGTCTCGCGCCGCGGCTTCCTGCAGAGCGCGGCCGGCGGCGCGGCCGGCCTGGCCCTCTCGCGCTGGGCCGCGCCCGAATCGGCGCTGGCCGCGCCGCCTCCGTTCAACCCGAACGCCAATCCGATCACGCGCGAGAACCGGCTGTCGCCGTCGGGATCGTGGACGGGTGACTTTCGCTTTGGAACTGGCAAGTATCAGGACGCGGTTACGGGGTTCGCGACCAAGACGAGCGTCAACGCGGGCGAGCTGCTCCCGATCAAGCTCAACGTCTACGGCGTCGCGGGCGGGACCACGGTCGACCTTCAGATCTTCCGGCTGGGCTACTACGGCGGTGCCGGAGGGCGCCTCATCGCGACGCTGCCGGGGATCCCGGTCGTCGACCAGGGCTTTCTGCCGGTGACCGATGCGCTCGGCTATACCACCGCAGCCAACGTATGGAACCCCACGGTCACGATCAACACGACGGGTTACGAGACGGGGATGTACCTGATCAAGATCGTGGCCGATCCGGCCGACTTCGCAGGAGCCCGCAACGAGAACCACATCCCCTTCATCGTGCGCGCCGATGGCCGCGCCCGAGATCTGTTGGTGGTGATGCCCACCAACACCTGGCAGGCCTACAACGCTTGGGGGGGCAAGTCGGTCTACGTCTACAACTCGAGTGCGAACCCGACAGTGATCGGAGCGAAGGCGGGAAACCCCAACCAGCGCGCCGCCAAGGTCTCCTTCGATCGGCCGATGACCAACATGATCGCCGAGTACAACTGGGTCCTGCGCACCGAGTTTCCGCTGATCTGGTGGCTGGAGCGCCAGGGTTACAACCTCACCTATACGGACGACCTCGGCGTGCACTCACAGCCGGCCCAGCTGCGTCCGCCGCTCACGAAGACGGTGGCGATCGCCGGCCACAGCGAATACTGGACCAAGGAGATGCGCGACAACGTGGAGGCGGCCCGCGACGCCGGCGCGAACATCGCCTCCTTCAGCGCCAACACGGCCTACTGGCAGGTCCGCCTCGAGGACGCCGGACGGTCGCTCGTGTGCTTCAAGACGGTGCAGAGCCGGGATGTGAACCCGCCGGACGGGGGCACCGACGGTGTGAACGACTTCGGGCCCGGCAACGTCGACCGCCCGGTCGCCGCCGGGGATCCGCTCGGCACCGATCACGCCCAGGGAGGCACCGGCACGGCGGCGGACAATCCGGGCCTGGTCACCACCACCTTCCGCGACGCGGGCGTTGCCCAGGGTGGTACAGGCGCGCCCGACAATGATCCGGCCGCGCGCGACTACGAGGGCCTGGGTCGAGTCGGACCGAACCGTCCGGAGAACGCCCTCTTCGGGGTCATGTACATCGGCGACGACGACAACGTCTCCTACCCGCTCGAGGTGCCCGCGGGCGCGGGCAGCAACGGCGAGTTCGGCGCCCACCCGGCCTGGCGGCACACCACGATCGCCGGCAACGGGGGCGACATCGGCAACAACCTCGTGGGCTGGGAGTGGGACGCGATACCCAAGGGGGGCTTCTACGCCGCCTTCGCCGGCCGCCAGCCGGCTGGGGTTAAGCGGCTCGCCGAGACCGTTCCAACGGCGACCATGGGCAGCGATCTCGCGTACCTGAACGACGCGGGTCTCACCTACTCCGGTGCTCCTGGGGGCCAGGGTCCCGAGATCCACGCGGTGACATATCGGGCCCCGAGCGGCGCGCAGGTGTTCTCCGCCGGAACCATGCAGTGGTCCTGGGGGCTCGGGCCGCACTTCGAGGCCTTCCAGAGCGTCACCTACGAGACCCCGCCAATCGACTCCTACTCCGCCCTCAACGGCGTGATCCAGCAGGCCACCCACAACATCCTCTACGACGGGGGCGTGGTGCCCGCCACCGCCGAGGGAGTGGTCTTCGACTCCCAGCCGGCACCGCCGCCGCCGGTCCCGCCTGCCACCGGACCGCCCGTAGTCACGCCGCGCGACACCGAGGGGCCAAGGGTCCGGGTGAGGGGCGGGCGCAAGCGGCTCAACAGCGCAGCTCGTGTGCGCGTGCGCGTGTCAAGCGCCGGCTCTGAGACAGACAAGGCCACCGGCAGGTTGACCCTGTTCGCGCTTGTGACCGTGAAAACGGAAAGCGGCAAGACGCAAACCAAGAGGGTGCGGATCGGCTCGGAGCGCTTCACCGTGTCACCCGGCCGCAGCCGCCGGGTGAGCGTCAAGATCTCTCGGCGCGGACGGAGGATGCTTCGTCGTCGCGGCCGCTTGGCGGTGCAGGCTCAGATCGAGGCCCGTGACCTGGCGTCGAACGTCACGGTCGAGCGGGCCCGCGTGTGGCTGCACCCGCGCCAGTCCTAGAGACTGGCCCGCTGCTGTAGCGCCAGCCGCTCGTAGGCCACGAGCGCGCCGATGAGGATCAGGATCAGGGCCATGATCACGTTGGTGCGAGGCGGGTATTCGCCGATACTTGTTACGAAGAGCCCTACCAGGCCGGCAACGATGGCCAGAGCGGGAGCGAAGCCGGGCAGGTCGGAACGGCGCAGCGCGCGCGCCCCCGTGCGGGCGACCGCGAACAGGAAGGCGAGGAAGATAAAAACCCCCACCAGCCCGGTCTCGGCGGCAAACGTGAGCACGAGGTTATGGGCGTGGTCGTAGGGCAAGCCGCCGATATCGCGGATGCCGTAGGCCGGCGACACCTCGCCGAAGTTGCCCATGCCCGTGCCCAGGAACGGGTGGTCGACGATGATGTCGGGCGTCGCTCGCCAGATCTTCGCGCGCGGGTTGTCCCGAATCCCTTCCGCGTTCACGGTCCCGAGCCGCTGAGCCACCAGCGAAACCGACGAGTCCTGCAGCGATCCGATGTTGATCAGCGCGAACAGCGAGACCACCACGAGGATGGCGGCCGCGTAGCGCCGGAAGGGCGGCCAGGCGAGGAGGATCATCAGCGACACGACCTCGCCGATGATGCCCCCCCGGGACAGGCTCAGCATGAGGCCGGCCACAGCCACGCCGGCGCATACGAGCAGCACCGGCTTGAGGACGCCTCGGGCCCGCATTCCAGTGACCAGGGCCACGGGTATGGCGAGCTGGAGATAGAAGCCCAGCACGTTGGGATGGGCAAAGGTTGCTTCGGCGCGGTTGGACGCGATTACGCCTCCTGCGAGCAGTTCCTGGTCGCCGGTGGTGGCGAGGGCCACAATGCCAACGATTCCTCCGGTGAAGGCCACGGTCTGGAGGACCCGCTCGAGCTCGGTCGGAGTGCCTGACGACACCAGGGCGGCGACCGTCAAGAAGGCCGCCCACATCAGGATGATGCGCACGATGACGAAGATGTCGTCGGCAAAGGCAATGCCAAGAAGGCCGATCAGCAGTAGGGCCAGAAACCAGGCGAAGACGGGGCTGGGGGTGAGCGTTCGCGCGCGTAGGGCCAGGTGCACCCCGGCAACCGCCGCGGTCAACAAAAACAGGAGCTCGCTGGCCGAGAGCCCGAAGCTGCCACCTACTCGGAAGGCGAACAGCTCCAGCGGTATGGCGAGGATGCCGAGGTAAACGCCGTAGATGGGCTGCCACAGAACGGTCGCGGCCACGGCCGCCGCAACCACCACCGCGATCGCTGGTAGCGGCCCGATGGCGTAGGCCAGCAGGGTCCATGCCGCCGCCAGCGCCGTCACCGCGGCCAGCGCGGCGGTGGTCATGAAGTTCGAATGCAGCCTCATCGGCCCTCGGCAAGGTACGCGAGCACCCCGGGCATGGTAGGAGCGGCATTGGTCGTTGCCGACTCGAGCTGCAGCACAGTGAACGCCTGGGAGGGCATGCTGCCGCGGGGAGGATTCTCGAAGTCTCCAAAGGTGTCGGCCACCGCGTAACGGGACTCGATGAAGTCGAGGAGATCCTGATTGAAGTCTTCGCCGATGGTGGGCAGCCCGTACTGGTCGAAGCGCCGGGCTCCGATCACCACCACGGGCGGTGGATCGCTCCGCAGCCGATCGATCGCCTCACGCTCGTCCGCGCTCGAGTCGAGAGTCCCGGGGAGGAAGGTGATCTCGTAGAGCGCAGGGCGGCGATCGGTCATGAAGTGGATCCCCGGATCGTCGGGAAGCGCCAGCAAAGGGTCGCTCGAGGTCGTTCGCGCCCTCACCAGGTCGAGCGTGCTCTGCAGAGCCGGAGCGGCGACGTCGTTGGCCAGGTAGCTCCCACGCGCGGTGGTGACCTCGGAGTTGTTGTCGCGGTACAGGCCGACGTAGGCGTGTACCGCCAGAGCGCCCGCCGCGATGGCCAGGGCGCCCAGCAGGGCCGGCCGGGCGGTGGGGCGGCGAGCGGCCAGGCGGTCGAGCCCAATGGCGGCCAGCAGCAGCGGCACAGCGGCGTAGTACGTGGCGTAGATGTCCGTGGTGAACTCGTTGTAGGCCCGCACCGCGAGGGCCAGACCCGCGGCTATGACCGCGAGGTCCGCGGGCCACGAGACTCCGAGCGGGGCTGAATCGTTGCGGCACAGAGCGACGAGCGCCCAAACGCCGGCGGCCAGCGCGGCCACGGGCAGCCAGCTCATCGGGATCAGCAGGCGCACGACCTCGTCCTCCACGACCGATCGCGTGCCGGGGAAGGCTCCCAGGAGGCGCGAGAGGGCGTCGATGGCGACGAAGACGAGTGCAGTGGCCACAAGCGGCCACAGGGCCAGAACGCGCCGCACCCCTCGCCGGGCGCGTACCCCTTCGAGACTGATGCCGAGGGCCAGCACGGGAACGATCCATAGGGCTCCGCGGGCCAGGGTTGCGACGAAGCTCTCGATGGTGAAGGGCGCCCAGTTCTGCTGGAAGCGAAACCCGGCCACGCGGGTGAAGTCGAGTGGAATCAGGTTCTCGAAGAAGAGACGGTCTGCTCCTACCGCCAGCGCAAAGCCGCCGAGCACCCCGCCGGCGACGATGAGTGCCGGGAGACACAGCACCAACGCTTCGCGCAGCCCGGCCCTCCACCCGGCCTCGCGCCAGCGCCCGAGGGCGGCCGCGAGCAGCGTGACGGCAGCCACAATGGCGAACTCCGGGCGCGTGAGCGCCGCCCCACCGGCCGCCAGCCCGGCGAGCAGTGGCCGCCCGCGGGCGAGGGCGAGCAGCTCGAGCAACACGAAGAGGAGGCCGAAGGTTGCCGAGTTGGTGTGGGGGAGGACGAAGTTGAAGAGAGTGCCGGAGAAGCCGATCGCGGCCAGCACGGCGGTGGCGAGGGCGGCCGTGAGCGGCTCGACCCAGCGGCGAGCCAACGCGTAGAACACTCCCAGAATCGCCCCGGCCTGCAGGTAGCCGAATACGAAGGCGACCGTGAAGCTCGAACCGAACAGCTTGAAGGCCAGCGCGAGCGAGTAGATGCCGGCCGGCCCGTAGAAGTAGCGAACGTCCTCGTACGGGAGGTAACCGTCATGTGCGATGAGGTCGGCCACGGTCAGGTCGGCGCCCGCGTCGAGCTCGGGGTTGCCCCAGCGCCGCCAGCTCATGGCGCTCAGCAGGACCAGGAACAGCAAGAGGCCGACGGCGCTGCCGCGGGCAGACACCCGGCGCCGGCGGGCCGCGGCCGGCTGCCGCGCTACGAGGGCTCGCAACGGACCGGAAGGCTCACGCCACGCCCGCCCCCCCGCGGGCGGACCGTGACCGGATCGGGCGCCATCCACCCCCTGCGGGCCTCGCGAAAGGTTTCGCGCAGCTCTGCCTCGTTCTCGCCGTGGTACCCGTGGTTGACCGAATGGGCGGCCACCCAGGGGCCATCGATGATCTGCTGGGTCGGTACGGGGAGGCCCTTGTTGGCCACCGCGATGATCCCGTCCGGACCGCCGATGGAAAGTGCGTCGAGACCGCCAGCCACGGTAAAGAGCGTCAGCAGCAGGTCCTCGGCCATTTGAGAGTGCCAGGCCGGCCTCCACTCAAGCCAGCCGTCATCGCGCATGCCCTCGCAGGCCGCGCGGGTGAGCGTCAGAACGCCGGCCTGCACGGCATCGCCGGTCCGCCACCCTCGTTCTTCCGCCCGCTGGGCGGCCGCGTCGAGGCGGTCGTCCCAACGCCGCTCGCGTGCCAGCACGGCCGCGTGGTAGAGATGGTCTTCGGCCTTCCCGTCCGCCCGCTCGCGGTATGAGCCCGCTATCCCCGTCCCAGGTGCCTCGGCCAGGCGGCCGCCAAGGCGGACGAGAATCCGGGACCAGTGATGATGGCGTCTGTATCCAGCTTCACCAGCAGCTCGAAGTCGTAGTTGTCGAGGGCGAACGAGATGGCGCGCTGGAACATCGGCCAGAGCGCGGGCGGGCCTCCGGTCGGGAATCCGGTCCGGATGACGTCGGCGGCGGGCAGCCGCCGACGCACCGCAGCGGCGCGCGTGTCGGCGCCCCAGTCGTCGATCACGAGCAGGCGGCTGTCGTCACCGTCTGAGGCGAACAGGGATTCCGCGGTATCGCAGAGCGCTTCCAGCGAGCCTGGGCCGGCGGGCATGAGCACCAGCGAGCGTGCCGAAGAATGCGCCACGAAGCTCGGAGCCCGCTTGTCGAGCTGCCCTCGATCGGCGAGGCGACGGCGCGCAAGCAGGATCGGGGCGCGGCGCCAACGCCACAGGGCCGCGGCCATGGCGCCGGCCCGGTACCGCTTGGCTCGCGTTCGCAGCGGGTGCCGGGGCGGGTCTGGAGGACCTTCCACCGCCAGCTGAGGACCGCTGCCGTAACCGAGGGCGGCCGTGAAGACCGCAACCTGGCGCGGCGCCACGACGAGCAGGGAAGCCAGGTAGAGCGCGAAGCCGACGGCGATCACCAGCAGCTCTTGCAGGACCCCGGAGCCCAACGGCGCGGTGACCAGCCAGGCGACTCCGAAGGCGCCGGTGGCCAACCCGAGGAAAGTCGCCGCGTCGCGCAGGATCTGCAGGGCCGCTGAGCGCCGGCGGCTACCCGCGCCCACGGCGAGCAGCACTGACGCAAAGACCAGCGGCGCCACGCACATCGCGGCGACCGCCCCCGCGGCGCCCCACAGGGCATCCCCGAGGGCCGTCACGCCCAGATGGAGTGCCACCAGCGGCACTGAGAGCCAGTTGACCAGCCGCTCTCGACCGAGTGCGAAGAGAGCGGGTAGCAGGAAGTTGACGGCCAGCGCGCCCACCAGCCAGGGCGCGAGCAGCGCGGCGAACAGAGCCAGCGTATCGGCGTTGTCCGATGACAGGCCCGAGGGCACGAGCTCGCTCACGAGCAGCGCCCCGGCGGCGACGAGCGCGCCCACCGCGGGCGCGGACACCATGATGGCGTAGCGAAAACCGTGCGGCACTGTGTCGGCCACGACCTCGTCCCAGTCCGCCTTGGCTCCACGCGTCATGTCCGGCACGCGCGATATGCCGACCGCCACGCCCGTGCCGGCCACCAGGTAGGACACGAACAGATAGGCGTAGGAGAGGACGGTCGCGTCGCCGGCACTGGAGGCGCTCACGTAGGCGAGAGTGATCAGGAACAGCCCGTTGATCACGAAGTAGACGAGAGTGCGGCCGAGGATCCGGCCCGCGTCGCGCGCCAGGCGCCTCGGTCCGGGCAGCCCTCCCGGGCGCCGCTCGGTTCGCGCCCGAGCAAGTCCCGCGGTCATCCACCCGGCCGTAACCACGGCCATCGCCAACATCGACCAGCCCAGAGCCAGTTCATCGGCCGGCCCGAGCGCGACGAAGAAAGACACAACCCCGGCGGCCGCACCTGCGATGTAGCCCTGGGCGACTATGTCGAAGCGGCCCCAGACTCCCAGCAGCGTCGCCTGGCCGGCGGCGGCCAGCTGCAGGATCATCGCCGGGCCAAGGATCCGCAACGCGCTTTCGGTGGTCTCACGGGCTACCGGGCTGACGCCGGGAGCGAGCAGTCCGGAGATCTGCTCGGCCAGCCCAAAGCAGACCACTGCCACAGGGACGGCCAACAGCGTCAGCGTGGCCGCATATTCGCGCCCTCTCAGAGCGCGGTCGGGGCCCACCAGCAGCGGTACCGAGGTCACCCGGATGCTCTGGCAGAACACCCCGAACACCGTGTAGAGAGCGAACGCCGCGAAAAACGCGTCGGTTCGGTCGGTGGTTCCGAAGGAGTAGAGATAGGCGATCGCCTGGATGCCCGAAGCAGCCGCCATGGCCAGGGTCGCCAACCCCATGGCCATTCCGGCTCGGGCCTCACGCGTGCCGGGGCCGGTGCGGCTCACGTCGTTCTCGCCTCCGGCGCGTAGCTGGCCAGCCGCTGGATCGCCTCACCCGCCACACGCTCGGCCATGTCGACCACCGAGTCGCCGTTGAGCAGGCGAGGATAGATCTGAGTCGCCGAGGCCAGACCGAGGCCCGGCACGCCGGGCCACACGGGCGCCACGCGCGGCTCGGCACCGACGGGATGCACCGGCTCCACCAGCCGTGAGCGTTGAACGGTCCAGTCGACCACCTGGTCGCGCTTGAACGTGGGGGAGACCCGTTCCAGCATCACCACGAAGCGGTCGAACACCGATTCGTCGTCCTCGGACTGCTCCGGCGCGTCGGGGGCGCAGTAGCGCGGCAGGTACACGAGCCGCAGGCCGTCGGTGTGGTCTGTGCCGAGCACGTGTGAGGTCTCCACGACCGTGGTAATCGGAGTGGGCTCGCAGATATTCAGCGAGTAGTAGGGCAGTACCGACTCGCGGGTCTTCAGCACCACGCATACGACGCCGAGGTAGCGCTTCGGGTAGGCCTCGAGCAGGCGCTGCAACCGTTCGGGGAGCAGGAAGCGCAGAGCCGGCGGCTGGAGTGTGGCGATCGTGAGGTCGAAGTCCAGGTCCTCGCCGCCGACCCGTACCCCGGTAACCGCTTCGCCGTCCATGGCCAGTCCCTCGACCGGGGCATCGGTACGGGCGTCGACTCCGACTTCCACCGCCCGGGCGCCCAGAGCATCGATCAGGCGCTGGTGGCCGCCGATCACGTGACCCATCTCCTCGCGGCGCTCCCGACCCTTGCGCGCGCCCGACATGCGCCGGGTGCGCGCCCAGAGGTAGGTGGCGGGCAGCTCGGAGTGGTGGCCCTCGAATCGCGAGTCGAGCAGCGGGCGCCAGATGCGGTCGGTTACCTGGTTGCCACATTGACGGCGCAGCCAGCGCTCGAGCGGGATGCGCTCGAGACGGCCGTAGCGCCGGCGCACCTGACATTGCGCCACGAACCAAGCGAGCCGCAGGCGCGCGAGCGGAGACAGAGGGGGAAAGCGCGCAAAGTCGGCGAGGCCGTTGAGGTCGTAAAGCCGCCCGCCCCGGTAGAAGCCCACTCCCACGGGCGCGAAGCGCAGCTGGTCGCCGAGGCCGACCTCCTCGGCCAAGCCGATCATGCGGCTGTCCGCCGGGGTGATCACGTGGTAGAAGCGATCGACGGTGTGACCACCGAAGTCCATCGAGCCCGCCAGTCCGCCGAGGCTGGGCCCGCGCTCGAGCAGCGTCACCCGGTGGCCGGCCTGGGCCAAGCGCAGCGACAGAACCGTGCCGAGGATCCCGCCCCCGACCACACCGACCCGGGCGGCCGCGGTCATTTGTCCTCGGCGAGAGGTGAGATGGGTGGCGGCTGGATGCGGCCGACGAGGTGCGCCGCCGCCAGCCGTCCGTAGGCCAGGATGGTCGGTTTGAGGGACATCTTCGACTGCCCCTTGCGCCGGCGCCAGTCGTTGATCGTGGGCACCTCAGCCACCGTGGCGCCGGCGTTGTAGAGCTTGAGCAGCAGCTCGACATTGGCGGCGAACCCGGGCTCGCGCACCAGCAGATAGCCGTAGGTCTCGGCGGCGCGGCGCAGCGTCCCGGCGCGGTAGACGCGGTAGAGGCTCGACAGCGTGTTGATGTCCTCCAGGCCGCCGAGGCGCCTGAAGGTGCCGGATACGGCCTTGCTGGCCCACAGCCGCCAGGGCGCGATACCGAGGATCGCTCCGCCGGGCGCGTAGACGGAGGCCAGCACCACGTCGTAACCCTCCTCGAAGAGCTCGAGCATCCGGGGCAGGTCGTCGAGGTCGGAGGTGTTGTCGGCCTCCATGGTCACGATCGCGTCGTCGTCTGAGCTCTCGCCGAGCGCCGCCCGGATGCCGGAGTTGAGCGCTGTGCCCAGGCCGCGGTTCTGCTTGTGCCGCACCACGGCCAGGTGAAGGTCGTCGCGGTGTTGCTTGGCCACTTCGCCCGTGCCGTCGGCGGAGCCGTCGTCGACGATGATCACCCGCGCGCCCATCTCCCGGGCACGGGGCGCGAGGTCGTCGAGCAGCCGGGGGAGGTTCTCGGCCTCGTTGTAGGCGGGGATGACGAAGCGGATCATGAGACGGGAGTGGGAGCAGCGGGCATGCCCAGCAGCTCGATCGGGCGGCGGCCGTCGACCGATTCGCGAATGGCCAGGGCGGCTGCGAGGGCGCGCGCGCCGTCGTAGGCGTTCACGGGTTCGGGAAGGTCGTCGAGCACGCAGGCGACGAAGGCCGAGGCCTCGGCCATCAGCGGCTCGACCTTGGGCAGCGCAAAGCGTATGGCCGACCCCTCGGCGTCGCCGCGGGCCAGAGCGAGCTCCTTCCAGGTCGTGACCGCGTTGGCCGACTCCATCAGCTGGACGTCCTGGGTGATGTAGTGCGCGCGGAGCAGGCCCCCCTCGCCGATCAGGGTCAGCTGGCGGCGCTTCTCGGGGGTGAGCCAATTCACGTCGAGGAGGCCGTAGGGGCCCTCCTCGCCGAAGCGCAGCAGGCAGCTGAGTATGTCCTCGTGGCTCGGATGCGCGAAGCTGGTGCCCTCGGCGTATACGCGGGTGATGTCGCGCTCTAAGACGTGCTGCATGATGTCCACGTCGTGGGTGGCCAGGTCGATCGCCACCCCGGAGTCCTTGATGCGCAGCGGGAGTGGCCCGACCCGTTCGGAGTGGGCCCGGTAGACCCTCCCCAGACGGCCCTCGCGGACCAACTCGCGCACCTTGGCGACGGCGGGGTTGAAGCGCTCCACGTGGCCGACCATCAGCTTGCGCTGCGCGGAGCGCGCGGCGGCCGCCATGCGCAGAGCATCCGGCAGGCTGGTGGCGATCGGCTTCTCCACGAGCAGGTGCTTGCCGGCATCGAGCGCCGCCAACCCGATCTCGCAGTGCATGCCCGAAGGGGTGGCCACCACCACCGCATCCACGTCTGCTCGCTCCAGCGTGCTGCGCCAGTCGGCGTCCCAGCCGATGGGACGGCGGCCGATTACCGCTCGCGCCGCGGCCTCGTCGGGGTCGGCCAGTGCCACCATTTCGGCCTGGGGCAGGCGCTCGTAGGTCTCGGCGTGGCGGGCGCCCATCTGGCCCGCGCCGATCACCGCCATGCGCAAGATCTCAGGCATGGGCGCTCATAAGCGCTTCGAGGCGCTCAACGGTCAGCTGGGCGATCTTCTCCGAGGCCCGCCCGTCGCCGAACACCGGTGGGTGCTCGCTCGGGCGCTCGAGTGCCAGGGCGGCGGCAAAGGCGCGGGCATCGGCGCCCACGAGCGTGTTCCAGCCCGTCTGCACCGTCTCGATCCATTCGGTCTCCTCGCGCAGGGTCACACACGGGACTCCCCACACGTAGGCCTCGCGCTGCACGCCGCCCGAGTCGGTTGCCACCGCCTGGGCAGAGCGCTCCAGGGCCAGCATCACGCTGTAGGTGACCGGGTCGTGCAGGGACACGGCCGGCGGAACGTCGAGGCCTCCGTTCTCGATCTTGGTCCGGGTCCGCGGGTGCACAGGGAACACGACGGGCCACGGGGAGGCGCCAAGGCAGTTCAGCACGAGCTGCAGGCGATCGGGATCGTCGGTGTTGTAATTGCGGTGGACCGTCGCCAACACATACTCACCGTCCACGGGGCTCGGCGGAAGTCGCGGAGCCCAGCCCAGCAGCATGTCGCAGAGCGGGTCGCCGGTCACATGCACCGTCCCCTGAACCTCCTCGGCCTCGAGGTTCGCGCGGGCGGACTCGGTCGGCGCGAAAAGCGTGTCGGCCAGGCGGTCCGTCTGCACGCGGTTGCGCTCCTCGGGCATGTCGGTTCGCCACGACCGCAGGCCGGCCTCCACATGCAGCAGTGGAACTCCTCGGGCTACGGCGGCGCGAGCGGCGGCGAGCGTGGCGTTGGTGTCGCCGCGCACCAGCACGGCGTCGGGGCCGATCTGCTCGATCGCCTCACCGAGGCGCTGCTCGCTCACGGCGAGCTGCTCGAGGTCGGGGAGCGAGCCGACCTCGAGGTTCAGGGCCGGCTGGGGAAGGCCGGTGTCGAGTATCTGGTCGCCCGACATCGCGGCGTCGTAGTGCTGTCCGGTGTGGACGAGCACCTCATCGACTCGGCCCGAGAGCGCCTTGCTGAGCGGTGTGGCCTGGATTATCTCCGGCCGCGCGCCGATCACAGACAGGAGCAGTGGAGTTTTCAAGTTGGGCTACTCGCTTCGGTGAAATACGACGAGGAAGGTACGAAGCAGGATCTTCAGGTCGAGCCGAAGCGACCAGTTCTCGATGTAGTAGTTGTCCCACTCGATTCGGTCGCGAAGCGATGTCTTTCCGCGCAGGCCGTTCACCTGTGCCCAGCCCGTGACCCCGGACTTGACGCGATGGCGGTCTTCGTAGCGCTCGATGCGCTCGCCGAACAGGTCCACGAACTCCGGTCGTTCTGGCCGCGGGCCGATCAGGCTCATCTCGCCGCGCAACACGTTGAAGAGCTGCGGCAGCTCGTCGAGCGAGGTGCGGCGCAGAAGCGTGCCGACCCGCGTGCGCCGATCCGTCCCCTCCACGCCGCCAGGCCCAGTGTCGACTGGCAGTGTGAGCACGTTGTCGGGAGCGCCCGCCATAGGTTCGCCTTCGACACGCATCGAGCGAAACTTGAGCATCTCGAACTCGCGCCCATCCCGACCGATGCGGCGTTGGCGGTAGAGCACGGGCCCCTGAGAGCTAAATCGGACGGCCAGCGCGCAAGACAACAGGATGGGCGCCAGCGCGGTGAGGAGCACCATGGCGATCACTCGGTCCAGTGCGTACTTAAGGGTGAACTGCCAGCCCTTGGGGTCGATCGTGTGCAGCCCGAAGAGCGGCAACCCACCCAGGTGCTCGAGGGCCAGACGCACATTCACGCTCTCGAACAGTCGCGGCACGAGTGACACCTCCAGACCGAGTCCCTCGCATTCGCGCACGAGCGGCAGCAGCAGCCGGTCGGGCGCCGTGCTGAAGCCCAGCACCACGTGCTGGGCGCGCGTTTCGCGCGCGATCCGGCGGAGATCCGAGGGTGCGCCCAGGACGGGCATCTCGCGGTCGGGCACCATGTCGTCGGGGGGTGGGTCTGAGTCGAGGTAGCCCACCGGGAGCAGGCCCAGCTCGGGCTGGCGCGAGAGGCGGCGCTCGACACGGGCCCCGATCTGGCCTGCGCCCACGATCAGCGTGGGCTTGGCCACCAGACGGGTCATCCGCGCGCGGCGGCGCCCGCGTGCGAGCAACAGCCGTCCGAGCACGAGATACAGCGAGCCGAACACCCAGGCGCGTGCGAGCAGCTGCGCAGGCTGGCTGGCCGGATCAAACAGCGCTGCGCCGGCTATGAGCGTGACAGCGGCCAGCGACGTAGCCGCCAAGACCCTCGTGATTCCCTCGGCCAGCTTGACCTGAATCGTGTCCCGGTACATGCCGGACAAGGCCATGATCAGGAGAACAAGTGGCGGGAAGGCCCACACGAGCCAGCCGCCGACCAAGGACTCCTGCTCAGCCGGCGCGCCCAGAAGGGCGGCACCGACGCCCATGAGCAGGAGCACGATGTCCGAGCCGATCCGCAGGCGCAGCCATCCCGCGCCGGCGAAGAGGCTCCGTCCCAGCCGCGGCTGCACGTGCCGGCCCACGTCCGGCACGGGGAGGACTGCCTCCTCGTCGGCCACGCTGGACGGCTGGGCCTGTTGCGTCTTCATCTAACCCCGTACTCGACCACAAACGGACTCGGCGCACCGATTGAGTGCGCCGAGTGTTATTTCGGGCGACTGGCGCCCGAACTTGAGCTGTGCTTGAAGCGGCTCGGAGAGCTAGGCCTGAGTCGGCGCGCGCGTGACGCGGCGCATGGCGAGACCCGCACCGGCGAGGACAAGCCCCGCACCGGCCAGCAGCGCAACGTCGAGTCCGGTGAACGGCAGGCTGCCGCTTCCGTTATCTGCCGCGGCAGAGCCAGTGTCCTGGACCTGAGCCTGGACCTGTCCGCCCGTGCCGTTGTAGCCGTTCTGTGCGGCCGCTGGACCAGCCAGAGCCACGAAAAGTGCCAACACCGTAATTGCCGAAAGAAATATCTTCATGCCCGTCCTCTGTGTTTGTGAGACAAACCGCCCGCCTCTTTTTGCATCCCCCGAAAGCGAACCGTCTCGTCCGTCCTTGGAGCCGCGTCACGTCCGTATCTAGCCCCTGCGGTCGGAAGCTTCGCTCCTCTTTGTGTAACACGATTTCTCGGGGATCGCCACAGACAAGCGAAAGAAATTTACGCAACGCTTAGCGCCGGCCACCGCTACTCCACCGGCCGATCCTGACGCAACAGCACCCGTCTCAGCAGGCGCTCGTTGACTGCCAGGGGGTCGACCTTGGCTCCGCGGCGGGCGCGGGCCGCCACCTGCCGGGCGATTGGATCGCGCGGCCGCAGCCGAGCATGTTGCTCCAGCAGCCGGGTTGCACGCTGTTGATCGCCTCCCTGCGAGGCCAGCATCCCCAGCTCGAGGATTGCGTATGCGTCGTCCGAGTCCCTTTCCAGAGCCTTCTCGAAAGCCGAGCGCGCGCGGTCGGCACGACCCAGTTCCAGTGCGATCGTTCCCTCCACCAGGTACGCCCGCGGCGATAGCGGGTTGAGTGCAGCGGCCCGGTCGAGCCGCCGAAAGGAGGCATCGGCATCAGTGCGCCAGCTCGCCGATGCGGCGTCCACATCACGAGCCGCGAGCCAGGATGCACCGAACACCAGGGCAAGCAGGAGCGCGGGTACGCCGAGTAGGAGCATCGGCGCGAGCCGCCTGGGCGCCTCGGGCCGCCCAGGCGAGCGGTGCGCGCCCAGCGCAGCCGCGGCTCCCAGCATGGCCAACGCAGGCGCGGTGAGCGCAGCGAGCTCCCAGAACCAATCGATCGAGGCCTGGGCGACCCACGGGGCGAACACGGCAAGCGCACCCGCCGCCGCGGCGGAGCGTGCCGGTGGGGCGCGTCGGGCCCCGGCCGCACAGACGAGGGCGAAAGCGAACGCACCGCCAAGCAGGATCACGCCCACCAGCCCGGTCTGGGAAAGCACCCCGAGCGGAAGCGAATGGGGAAACCGCGGCTCCTCCCCGCTCGAGCCGCGCTGGTAGTACTCCTCCTGGAAGTTCTCCACTCCGATGCCTCGAACCGGGTTCTCGCGGAAGAGGTCCCATGCGACGACCCAGAAGTCGTAGCGATTGGTTCCCCCGCTGGCAAAGCGCGACTCGCCCGCCGGCGGCGGCTCGGCGTTGGACTTGAAGTCCGACCAGACGGTCTCGAAACGGTCGCGCGGGCCCGGGGCGATGGCGAATACCAGGGCGGCCGCGCACAGCAGGGCGCCCACGGCGGCGATCGGCGCCCAGCCCGGGACGCGCCGCGACCACGACCGCGGGGGCTCGATGCGCGCGTCGATTACCGCCAGGACCAGTCCGGCCACGGCCAGTGCTGCAGCGGCCAGCAGCGAGGCCCGCACGGCGTCGTCGATCAGCTGTGGGAGCTGCTCGCCGGCGGCGCCTTCGTAAACCGCTCCGGTGGTGCCCTTGACCGAGAGCACCGAGAGGCCGATCGCCGCCATGCCGACCAGGCCGCGTATCCGGCCGGGAACGAGTACGAAGTAGGCCAGCGCGGCGACCGGCAGCGCGATCAGCCAACCGCGACTCTGAGTCATATAGGCCAGCGTGGCCAGCAGCCCGGCCGATCCCAGGGCCAGTCCTCTGAGGGCTGGATTGGCTTCCCGGCGGGTGGCGCCGAACAGGCAGGCGAAGAGCGCCATCGTGAAAAGGGCCGAAGTGCCGCTCGCATATGCGGTCGGGGCTGCCAGGCGTCCCCCCATGAAGAAGTCGATCGGATCGGCGCCTGCTCCGGCGCGAATCAGTGTTACGGCGCCAAGCGCCGCGATACCCAGGCCGAAGAAAGCGATTAGAGCGCGCGCCCCGCGTTCCGCGAGCGGCCAGCAGGAGAACAGGATGAACACCAGCAGGTAGGCGGCGGCCCGGTTCGCGCCGTCCCAGGCGACGTCGCGCTGGCCCGCCCAGGCGATCGAGGCATAGGCCCAGATCACGTAGCCGGCGAACAGACCCGTGGCCACGAGCAGCGTCCGCGGAGACTGCCGCGGCGCCCCGAGAGCCAGCGCAGCAGTGGCCACCAGCGCGAGCCACAGCAGGGCGGCGAGGTACCAGCTCGTGGCGAAGTAGCCGCCCTCGCTCGCCGCCAGCGCGACGCACGAAGCCAGCGCGACCAATTGGGCGGGCAGGGCGGGGCTGCCCTCGAGGGTTTCTCGAATCGGGGCAGGCAGCCGCCCGAGCCGGTAGCTTCGTCCCTGGACTGCCATGTTGCTCAAGCTCTTGTACTGGGTAGCCGTACTGGCCGTATCGGTCGCGCTGGTGGTTGGCTTGATCCTCTGGTTCGAGTCCCGCGACGCGTCCGAGCTAGAGGGCTCCGGTTTGCCGGCCCCGCCGGGGCTCACCCACTCTGCCTGACCCGCGCCGCTTCGCGGCGCACCTGGCGCGCGAAAACGATCACCCGCTGAGCCGCGCTGTAGAGCGGATGGCACGCGCTCAGGATGAGTTGCTTGTAGCCCACCTCGTCGAGTACCGACAGGTCGGAGTCGTCCACGATCTTCGTGCGCGTGACCCGGTAGATGAAGCGCCCGTCGGTCATGTCGAGGACGATCCGATCGCCGCGCTTGAGCTGGTCGATGTCGCGGAAGGGCGCCCCGTAGGTGGTGCGGTGACCGGCGATGGCCGCCGTCCCGGGATCCCCCGGCAGGGGCGTCTCGGGGTAGTGGCCCGGGCCCTTGCGCAGGCTCGCTGTGTCGGTGCCCTCAACCACATAGTCGGACACGCCGATGGCGGGGATCCTGATCCGCGCGATGGCGTCGCCCTTCAGTGGTTTTCTCTGCACCACGCGCTCGGGAGGGTCGAACAGCGCCTCCTCCAGCTTCTGCTGCTGGCGCTCGGCCACGAACGCCGAAACCGGCTCCTGCCAGAGCAGGGTTGCCGCCGCGTCGGTGATGAGCAGCGCGCCGCTCACCATCATCACGGACGCCACGAAGCGCAACGCTGCCCGCATTGGACTGAGTTTAGGGTTAGGTTCGACCGGAACTGAAAAGAGGAGAAACCGAGAGTCGTGTCCCAAACCGCCCGCGCCGCCACCACCAACGAGAAGCTCCTCGCCTGGGTAGAGGAGACGGCGGAGCTCACCCAGCCCGACTCCGTCTACTGGTGTGACGGCAGTGCCGAAGAGTACGACCGGCTCTGTCAGGAGCTCGTGCGCGCAGGCACCTTCGAGAAGCTCTCCGAGGCCAAACGGCCCAATTCCTACCTCGCACGGTCGGACCCCGGCGACGTTGCGCGCGTTGAAGACCGGACCTTCATCTGCTCCGAGGACGAGAGCGACACCGGGCCGACCAACAACTGGCGCGACCCGGCCGAGATGCGCGAGACGCTGACTGGCCTCTTCCGGGGCTCGATGCGCGGCCGCACGATGTACGTGGTCCCCTTCTCCATGGGCCCGCTGGGGTCGCCGATCGCCCACATCGGCGTGCAACTGACCGACTCGGCCTACGTGGCGGTGTCGATGCGCATCATGACCCGGATGGGCGCCCCTGCGCTGGAGGTGCTGGGCGGGGAGGGCAGCTTCGTGCCCTGCCTGCACTCCGTCGGGATGCCGCTGGAGGAGGGCGAGGAGGACGTGTCCTGGCCGTGTAACGCCGACAACAAGTACATCGTCCACTTCCCCGAGACGCGCGAGATCTGGTCATACGGTTCGGGCTACGGCGGCAACGCTCTGCTGGGCAAGAAGTGCTTCGCCCTGCGCATCGCCTCGGTGATGGCGCGCGACGAGGGCTGGCTGGCCGAGCACATGCTGATTCTCAAGCTGACCTCCCCCGAGGGCAAGGTCAAGCACGTCGGCGGCGCCTTTCCCTCGGCCTGCGGCAAGACGAACCTTGCGATGCTCGTGCCGACGCTCAAGGGCTGGACCGTCGAGACGATCGGCGACGACATCGCCTGGATGAAGTTCAAGGATGACGGCCGGCTGTACGCGATCAACCCCGAGGCGGGCTTCTTCGGTGTGGCTCCGGGCACCAGCGATGACACGAATCCGAACGCCATGGCCACCGTCCGCGAGAACTCGATCTTCACCAACTGCGCATTGACCGACGACGGGGACGTGTGGTGGGAGGGCATGACGGCCGATCCGCCGGCGCACGCGATCGACTGGCACGGCCATGAGTGGACCCCGGAATCCGGGGAGCTGTCGGCCCATGCGAACGCGCGCTTCACCTCGCCGGCCGCTCAGTGCCCCTCGATGGCTTCCAACTGGGAGGACCCGGAGGGCGTGCCGATGGACGCGTTCCTGTTCGGCGGCCGCCGGGCCACGGTCGTGCCCCTCGTGAGCGAGGCGCTGGACTGGCCCCACGGCGTGTTCCTGGGTTCGATCATGGGCTCGGAGATGACGGCGGCCGCGGCGGGCGGCCTGGGCGAGCTGCGTTTCGACCCATTCGCGATGCTGCCCTTCTGCGGGTACGACATGGCCGATTACTTCGCGCACTGGCTGAAGGTTGGCCGGACGGATGCAGCCAAGTTGCCCAAGATCTTCATGGTCAACTGGTTTCGCAAGGACAGTGAGGGCAACTTCATCTGGCCCGGCTTTGGCGAGAACAGCCGTGTGCTGGCGTGGATCTTCCGGCGCTGCGACGACGAGGCCGACGCCGTCGAGACGCCGATCGGGCTCGTGCCGTCCGAGGACGCGATCGACACCGAGGGACTGGACCTCGCGCCCGGAGCTATGGGCAAGCTGCTGAAGGTCGACCCCGAGGAGTGGCAGGCCCAGCTCCCCCAGGTCCAGCAGCATTTCGCGCAGTTCGGCGACGACCTGCCGGACGGGCTGCGCGAGCAGCTCGAGAAGCTCGAGGGCAAGCTCTAGAGCTAGCGCTGCCGGCGCCCGAACAGCCGGCGGCGAACCTCGCGCCGGGGTGGGTCGGGCGGCGGCTGTCCGGCGATGATCGCCGCCGGAGCCTCCTCCACCAGCACCGCCGCGCCCGGGCCGACCAGCTTCTTCGCGGCCGCCAGCCCCTGAGACAGCGACTCGCGCTGGATATGGCCGCCGTGCGCGTCGGAGGCGAGCACGCTCACCAATCCGCGCTCGACCAGATCCGCGGCCAGCCTCCCGGTGGCCGAGCGCCGCGGCGAGCGCAGCAGCGCCTCGGCGGTCACCTGCAGCAGGACGCCACGGCCGGTGAGGCCGGCGAGCCGCTCGGGGTGCTCCTGGAACGCCCGGTTGCGTTCCGGGTGGGCGAGCAGCGGGCGAAAGCCGCGCAGGCTCAGCGAGAAGAGCTGTTCCTCGAACAGATCAGAGACCGGGCCGTACGGCGTCTCGACCAGGAGCGCGCTGTCGCTGCCGCCCAGCGAGAGCACCCGCAGCTCGTCGTCGCTCAGCTCGAGGCCGTAGGCCAGATCGACCTCGGCCCCCGGCAGCACCTGGAGCGCGATCCCCTCGGCATCGATTGCGCCCTGTAGCTCGGCTCGGCGATCGCCCAGTTCGGCTCCCACCACGTCCGGATGGTCGGGACGCACGTGAGGCGTTGCCGCTGCGCTGCGCACCCCGTCAGCGGCCAGCGCGCCCGCCAGCGCGAGGCTCTCGTCCATGGTTCCGGGCCCGTCGTCGATGCCGGGCAGCAGGTGGCAGTGGAGGTCGATCACGGGCAAGTACGCTAGCTCCATGAGCATCACCGACACGAAGACGGTCGCCTCCATCGTCGGCGGCGATACCCGCGCCGAGGGCGAGCGAGTGGAGTCGCGCAATCCGGCCCGCCTGGAGGATCTGGTCTGCGAGGCCTGGTTGGGCGACGCGGACGTGTTCACCGATGCGTGCCGGGCGGCGCGCTCGGTCCAGCGCGAATGGGCCGCCGTGCCTGCACCTGTGCGCGGAAAGGCGATTCAGGCGATCGGCCGCCTCGTGGAGGACAACAAGGAGGCGCTTGCCCGGCTCCTCACGCGCGAGGTCGGCAAGCCCTATCCGGAGTCGCTCGGCGAGGTGCAGGAGATCATCGACACCTGCGACTTCTTCCTCGGCGAGGGGCGGCGGCTCTACGGCCAGACCGTGCCCAGCGAGATGCCCGACAAGCAGCTGTTCACCTTCCGCAACCCGGTGGGGGTGGCGGCGATCATCACCGCCGGCAACTTCCCCGTGGCCGTTCCGTCCTGGTACCTGGTCCCGGCCCTGCTGTGTGGCAACGCGGTCGTCTGGAAGCCGGCGGAGTACACGCCCGCGCTGGGCGACGCGCTGGCCCGGCTGTTCATCAACGGCGGGCTCCCGGAAGGTGTGCTCAACGTCGTGCATTGCGACGGGCCCAGCACGTTCGCGGGGCTGGAACGCGCGCTCGACGAGAAGCTCGTCGACAAGGTGGGCTTCACCGGCTCTTCGGCCGTGGGCGCGAGGATCGGCGAGCTGTGCGGGCGCCATGTGCAGTCGCCCTGCCTCGAGCTCGGCGGCAAGAACCCGCTCGTGGTGATGGCGGACGCCCAGCTCGACCTGGCCGCCGAGGGGGCGCTGTTCAGCGGCTTCGGGACCGCGGGCCAGCGCTGCACCTCGCTCGGCACGGTGATCGTGCAGGAGTCGGTACACGACGAGTTCATGCGCCGTTTCAACGAGCTGGTCGAGGGTGCCGCCATCGGCGACCCCTTCGAAGACGTGCTCTACGGGCCGATGATCCACGAGCGCTTCAGCGAGCGCTTCGAGGACTGGCTGGGTCTGATCCGCGACCACCACACCGTTTCCGGCTCCACGGCCACCGGCAGGATCACCGCCGACAACCCGCGCGTGGGCTTCGTGGGCGACCCCGACGCCGGCATCTTCTGCCACCCGACCATCGTCGACGGGGTAACCGCGGACGACGAGATCTACGCCACCGAGACGTTCGGCCCGATCGTGGGGGTGGCCAAGTTCTCGGACTTCGACGAGGCGATGGACCTGGCCAACGGCCACGGCTACGGCCTGTCGGCGGCGATCTACACCACGGATGCTCGCTCGGCCTTCCATTTCCGCGAGCGGGTCAGCGCCGGGATGGTCTCGGTCAACAACTCCACCAGCGGAGCCGAGGCCCACCTCCCGTTCGGAGGCAACGGCAAGTCGGGCAACGGCTCGCGCCAGTCGGGCGTGTGGGTGCTCGACCAGTTCACGCGCTGGCAGTCGATGAACTGGGACTACGCCGGCAAGCTCCAGAAGGCGCAGATGGACGTGGCCGAGCTCACCGGCGACCGCGGCTTTCGCCTGGGCTGGGACTAAAGCTCTCGCAGCTTGGGCCGCCCGGTCTTCAACAGCTCACGCCACTGCTCGGGATCCACGTCGGCCGGATCGGTCGAGTCGATGAAGTCGAGCAGCACGTCGACGAAGCGCTGGGGCTCATCGAGGTGGGGGAAGTGGCCCGCTCCCTCGAAGAGCTCGAGGCGGCTGGAGGGCACCAGCTCGTGCGCCGCCAGAGCGTGCTCAACGGGGATGATGGAGTCGTTCTCGCCCCAGACGAGCATGAACGGGATGTTCTCGGCGAGGTAGAGGCGGTCGCTGGCGTCGACGCGCTGGCCCAACGGATCCACGATCGTGCGCAGCGTGTGCACGAACGCCGCCCGGGCCTCCGGATCCTCGAGCGAGGCATGGCCGCGCGCCAGCTCGGCGAGATCGGTGCCGGCGTGGATTCCCAGCCGCCCGAGCAGCCGCCCGACCGAGCGGCCGGCGTCCAGCACGCGGGCACTCGCCAGCACCGGCAGCACCACCTCCGACAACGGCAGCGTGGCCGCGCGCAGCAGCAGGCTCAGGTCCCGGCCCAGGCCGCCGCTGTCCACCAGCACCAAGCGCTCGCAGCGCTCCGGGAACTGGTAGGACAGCTGCATCGCGACCCCGCCACCCAGCGAGTGGCCCACGAAGGTCGCGCTCTCGTGGCCGAGCGTCACCAACAGGTCCCGCACGCCGCTGGCATAGGCGCCGAGCGAGTAGTCGCCGCGCGGCTTCGCCGACTCGCCGTGTCCGATCAAGTCCGGCGCTATTACGGTGAAGCGGGTGGCCAGGTAAGGCATTACCCGCTCCCACGTGGCCGACGTCGAGGTGATCCCGTGCACCAGCACGACGGCCGGGCCGCTGCCGGCACAGCGGTAGGCCACGCGGTGCCCGTGGAGCTCGATCTCCTTCAGCTCGAAATCCTCGGGCGGAAGCCGCCGAGCGCCGGCTGAGGCCGTTCGGGTGGCCGCGCGGTTCATGCCCTGAGCCTACGTTGCGTGAGGATCTTCCAGCGCCTTCTGGCGTATTTGCGACAGCGTCTTGCCCCTGATCCGCTGAACGTAGAAGGTCGTTGCCACCACGACCACCACGGTCGCCAGCGAGCCGGCGAACAGCTCCCACTCGCCCGCCTGGCCCACTCTGAACAGCCCGAGAACGACGGCGGGGAGGCTGGCGGCGAACAGCGCGTACGTCCTGACCCAGTGGCTGCTCGTCCAGCGGGTCTCAGGAGGGGTTTGCCGAAGCATGGTCTCCCAGGTCAGCGGCGGCGCGGTGCGGCTGCCCTCCTTGCCGCTTCGGAACGGGCCCCCTGCGCCGTGGGCATCAAGCCAAGTGTCCGGCGCTGCGGTGCCCAGGCACTCGGCGACCCGTTCCTCGAGGCCGGCGACGTGCGCGCCCGCCGCTATCACCCGGCGCAGCTCGTCGAGACCGATTGCCACGACCAGGGCGGCGAGCAGCGGCGCGCCGACGATGAGGCCGGCGAGAACCGCGAGCTCGGATCCGGTGGCGGGTTCGGTGCCGGCCGCGTCGGCGGCGAAGCCGGCAATCACGCCCAGCGCCACCACTCCGATCTGAAACGTCCGCTGGATCTGCTCGATGCCGGCCGCCGACTCCCCGCGCAGCGTCTTGTACTCCTCCAGCGAAACCTCGAGCCAAGCTTCCACTCGAACATCACACCACCACGAGCGGACGGGGGCGAAGCGCGGGAGCCCCCCAGCGGTCACCTCGCATCAGGGTCGGGCGGCACGTCTTCGAGGTGGGCGCTACGGACCAGCTCCTGCGCTTCGCCTCGATCCACTCCGGTGGCGCGCAACAGGTCCACCGCGGCCAGCCGGATCTGGCCGACGATGTGGAGAGCCGAGAGGTTCGACGTCTCGTCGAGGACGTTGTTGGCCAGACCCGCGGCGCGCGTCGCCGCCGCGCGGGCGGGCTCGGGGTCGTCGCCGAGCAGGTAGCCGTCGAGGGCGCGAGCGCAATCGCCCAGCGCGCGCACGGCCTCGACCGCCTCGTGAGGGAGGGCGTCCTCGAGGCTGATCGCCCGCGCCACGCCTCGGGCCAGGGCGCGCAGATTCTCGACCGCCAGGCCCAGCTCTCCGCCGGCAACCGCGTAACGGTCGAGCCCACTCAGCGCGTGCCGTCGGCGAGGGGAAAGGCGCGCGGCGTCTCCCGCGGCGTCGAGGGCTTCCACGAGACCATCGTGGGCCTCGTCGAGCCGCCCGACGGCAAGCAGAGCGTCGTCGGCCGCCTCGGGCTCCTTTGTGTCCATGGCCCGGGCGATCACGTTCAGCGCCGTGACCAGCCGCCGCAGCACCGGTTGCACGTACTCGTGTACCAGCCGCACGGGGTTGACCGGCAGTATCAGCGAGCTGACCGCGAGCGCCACGCCGCTGCCGATCAAGGCGTCGAAGAAGCGGTCGAAGTCAAAGCCGCCCTCGGGTGGCTGCAACGTCGCCACGAGTACCGCGGATGCGCCTGCCTGTGAGGCCAGGAGGGCGCCGCCGCCGACAAGGGTGGCCGCGGCCATGGCCAGCCCGGTGACCACCGCGATCTGCCAGGTGCCGCTTCCGATCGCGCTCACGAGAGCGTCGGCGATCGCGATACCTACCGCCACGCCGATCGCCAGCTCCACCGCTCGGCGACGGCGCTCGCCGACGGTCAGGCCCAGCGTCACCACGGCCGATATGGGAGCGAAGAACGGGTTGGTGTGGCCCACCAGCTCCGTGGCCACGAACCAGGCGATGGCCGCGGCCAGCGAGGTGTGCAGGATCGGGCGGGCGCTCGCGATTATGCGCTCGCGCCGCGTGCGCAGGCCCGCGCGCGAGGCCTCGGCGGCCTGCTCCAGCATGTCGGGACGGCGAGCGTGCGGTGCACGCGAGCCTTGGCTCTCCATTCGGTGAGCGGGGCGCCGCAGCACTTCAGCGCCGGTACCAGCGCGGCGACACGTTCGGCGGGGGGCCGAGTGCGGCCTTTGCCACAAGGACCGTTGGCTCCTCCACCCGCACGTGGTGGCCCAGCGTGCCCTCGAACTGCTCGCCCAAGCCCTCGACGATGTCGGCCCGCACGCCGAACGATCGCGCCAGGGCCACGAAGTCGGGAGTGTGCAGGTCGACGCCGTCGTGGGGATCGCCCTTCAGGTCCTGATCGAAGCGCAGCATGCCGTAGCCGCCGTCGTCCACGATCACGGCGGTGAAGGGGATGCTCTCCTGAGCGGCGGTGGCCAGCTCGCCGCAGGCGTAGAGAAAGCCGCCGTCGCCGGAGATGCTCACCACCGGTCCGGCGCCGGCCAGCGCAGCCCCGAGCGCCTGGGGAAAGGCGCAGCCCAGCGTGCCCCAGCCAAGCGGATAGGAGAGCTTGCGCGGGAGCGGTGTGCGCGCGAAACCACCCAGCCAGTAGCCGGGAATGCACATGTCGCACAGCACCACGGCGTCGGCGGGCAGCACCCGTTCGACGGCTTCGAGAAAGGCAAGCGCCGCCGGATCGGTCTCGCCCAGGCCCGCTCGCACCGAGCGGTTCAGCTCACCCACGCGCGCCGCGAGCGACTCGAGCCCGCCGCGCTGCTCGATTCGCTCGGTCAGCTGCTCGACTCCCAGAGCGGCGTCCGCCTCGAGCGTTACGTCGGGCAGGTAGTTCTTGGCGGCGTCGGCGGGGTCGACGTTGACCGCAACGAGGCGCGCCGGCTGGGGCTGCTTCCAGCCCTGGGTCATCATGCCGTCGAAGTCGGTGCCGATGCCGACCACGACGTCGGCCTCGTCCCACAACGCGCCCGCCTGGACCACGTGCGGAGGCGCCTCGACCAGGCATGGATGCCCGGGCGCGAGCAGGCCCGACGCGGAGTAGGTGAGGATCACCGGCGCCACGAGCCTCTCGGCCAGCCGCGCCACCGCTTCGCCGGCTCCCGACTGCAGGGCCCCGCCGCCGGCCCAGATAAGCGGCCGGCGTGAGCTCTCCACCATCTGCGCGGCACGAGCGAGCGGCTCCTCGGCGGCGCGCGGGCGAGCCGGCGACTGCGCTCGGAGCTCCGGCGCCTCCTCCACCTCTTCGTCGAGGAGATCGGTGGGAATCTCCACGTAGACGGGGCGAGAGGGTGCTGTCGCGGCGCTCACGAGGGCGCGATCGATCGCTTCTCCGATCTCGGCCGCGGAGCGCACGCGGATGGTCTCCTTGGTAACCGGCTCGAACATCGCCGCCTGGTCGGTTGCCTCGTGGAGCACTCCACGCCAGACGCCGGGGCGGCGCAGCCGGGTCGGGATGTCGGTGGCGATCACCACAACGGGCTGGCGCGAGGCCCACGCCTCGCCGAGGGCCCCGAGCGTGTTGGCCGCGCCCGGTCCGGTGGTGGTGAGCGCTACACCGACCCTCCCGCTCGCGCGGGCGTAGCCGTCGGCTGCGTAGGCCGCGGTCTGCTCGTGGCGAACGCCAACCAGCCGCACGGCCGACTCGCCAAGGGCCCGCCACAGCGCGAGGTTGTGCACGCCGGGAAGGCCGAACACAACGCCGATGCCGGACTGCTCGAGGGCGTCGACCGCGAGCCGGGCGCCTGTCAGGATGCCGGTCTGCGATGAGCTCACGCGACGGATCCTTGCAGCAGCGGCCGCTCGAGGGAGTCCGCGTGATCGACCTCTCGCGGGTGCTCGCCGGCCCGTACTGCACGATGGTGCTGGCCGATCTGGGCGCCGAGGTGATCAAGGTGGAGCGCCCCGGCTCGGGGGACGAAACGCGCTCCTGGGGCCCGCCGTTCGCAGGCGGAGAAGCGGCCTACTACCTGTCGGTCAACCGCGGCAAGCGCTCGTGCGCGATCGATCTCTCCCAGGACGCGGGCTGCGCGCTCGCCCTGGAGCTGTGCGTGGGCGCGGACGCGGTGATCGAGAACTTCAAGGTCGGGGGCGCCGAGCGGCTGGGCCTGGGCTACGAGCAGGTGCGAGAGCGCAACCCCGCTGTCGTGTACTGCTCGATCACCGGCTTCGGCTCTCACCGCGAGCCTCGACCGGGCTATGACTTCGTGGCCCAGGCCGAGAGCGGGCTGATGTCGATCACCGGCCCGGCCGAGGGCCCGCCGTACAAGGCCGGCGTGGCGGTCGTGGACGTGCTGGCGGGACTGCACGCGGCTGTGGCCATCGTGGCGGCACTGAAGGGTGGCGGAGGGGCGAGGATCGAGGTGCCCCTACTCGATGCCGCCCTCGCGGGCCTGGTGAACGTGGCGCAGAACGCGCTGGTCACGGGTCGCGCGCCCGAGCGCCACGGAAACGCCCATCCCAACATCGTCCCCTACCAGGACTTCGAGACCGCCTCGGGACGCATCGCGATCGCCGCTGCCAACGATGGCCTGTTCGGGGCGATGTGCCGCGTCCTCGAGCTGGAGGAGCTGGCGGGCGACGAGCGCTTCGCCACGAACCCCGGACGCGTGGAGAACCGCGCGCAGCTGATCCCGTTGCTGGAGGATCGCCTTCGCCTGCGCCCGGCCGACGATTGGGTCGAGGCCCTGGATGCGGCCGGCGTGCCCGTGGGCAAGGTGCGCAGCGTGCCCGAGGCTCTGGCCGCCGCGGCCGCCGCGGGCCGCCCCGCCACGCTCAGCGTCGACCACCCGACCGCGGGCGCACTCGAGCTGGTGGGCTCGCCGATCTGGGGGCCGACGGATCCGGCCGCAGCCATCGCCCCGCCGCTTCTGGGCGAGCACACCGAGGCCGTGCTGGCCGAGCTGGGGCGTTCGAGGGAAGAGATCGCGGCGCTGCTGGAGCGCGGCGTGGTTGCTCAGCCGCGCTGAAGCTCGAACGAGGAGGCGCCGACGTGGACGTCAGCGGCCGCGTCGAAGTCAAAGCGCAGCCGCACGTTGACGTATGCGCCGGGCTCGAGCACGAAGGACGGTCCCAGCTCGAAGCGGCGACAGGCCGACTCGTCTCGAACTGTCGGGTCCGCGAACTCGCCGGCCGGCGTGGACCCGCCACCACCCAGCAAGGGTCCGCGGTACTGGCCGACGAACACAGCCGTCAGTCTCACCTGCGGGTCGGTGGTGCTGTAGCAAAGGGTCGCGGCGACCAGCCGGGCCGGCCGGCCGGCGAGCACGACCGGGAGGGTCGGCTCGAGGGCCAGGAACTCAGTGCCAGAAGCGGCCGGCGCCGACCACTCGACACGGTTGGCTTCCAGCGCGGTACGCGTGAGGGTGTTGGCGAGAGTCAACGGCTGCCACTCGGTCGGGCCTGCAGCCAGGGTCGTGGCGCCCCCTGCGGGCAGGAACTGAGACGGGTCCACGGGTCCGGCGGGACCCTGGGCTCCCTGGGGTCCCTGCGGCCCCGTGACGCCCCGGCGCCCGCGTGCGGGACGGCTCTTCAGCCGGTTCAGCGGCACGGAGCGCTTCTTGATGTCCTTGCCCGTCAACGAGCGATTGACCACGTCGCGGCCGGTGATGCTGACCGCGGCGTAGGCGCCACCGCCCAAGGCGAGGAAGACCGCGACGGTGGCCATCACGTTCGCGTAGCTGAGCCGGCGACGGAGTCGCTCCACGCCCCGCTATTCGCCCAAGCGCGGCCGGGCTTTAGAGCCTTAGTGCTCTTCGTCGCCGCTCGAGGCGGGCGGCCGCGACTCCTCGGCCAGCGAGGTGATCGTCAGGTTCCCGCGCGAGGCGGCATCCATCACGTCGGTGGCCTCGTCGGCCGAGCGCGCGTAGAGCTCGACCAGCATGTGGATGACGATCCGGTCCTCCTCGTGCTTGTGGAAGCGCACGTGGGTGAAGAACTCGCGAGTGCCGTGATCGCCGAAGGCGGCGAACGCCAAGGACTCGGCGGCCTCGGGGCCGGAGCAGGATTCGACCTGGTCGGCGTCGACCGAGACCGTGCAGGAGGCCACCCACGGAGTGCCGGTGACCATGCGCTCCCAGCGATCCTCGATGGGCTCGATGCGAGACACCCGGCGGCCGTTGTCCTCGTAGAAGGTGAGGAAGAGGTGCGGCTGGTCGTGCAGGCAATCGAGGCATTGGACCACGGCCTCCTGCACCTCCTCGACGGGTTCGACCGCCTCTCCCGTATCGGCGTCGACCTTGAGGATGCCCTCGTAGTGCAGCTGCACCTCGAGGTTTTGCGACCAACAGCGATAGCAGCGCAACCAGCTCGACTGCGTGCCCACGGATTCCTGTGCGGATCCCTCCATAACTCCATTATGGCCCTAAGGTGGAACGACCATGCGAGTGCGAGGCTTCAGGGGGGCCGCCGCAGGGGCGCTGGCGCTCTTCCTATTGCTGATCTGCACGCCAGGCGCCCTCGCCGGCCCGCGGGCCGGCGAGCGCTACGACGGCAAGAGCGCCACGGGCCAGCGCATCTTCCTGACCGTCAGCTCCAGCGGCGCGCGCCTCGCTCGCTACAGCTTCAGCGTCAGAACCACCTGCACGGACGGCAAGCGGCGGGTGCAGAGCCTGCTCCACACGGGACAGGCCCCGACGTCGATCGACGCCGCCGGGGCGTTCGCCCACGAGTCACAGGTCCAGCGCGGCTTCTATTCCACGCGCTCGGGGCGGGTCGACGGTCGCTTCAAGACGATCGTGTCGGGAACCTTCGACGCCGCGGGCGACAGCGTGAGCGGAACGATCGAGTCCACCTTCCGCTCGTCGCGCTTTGACTGCTCGAGCGATCCCGTGAGCTACACGATCCATCGCGACGGAACGCCGCAGGCGCCCTTCAGCGACGCCGTGATGTCGACCGGGCTCTACAACGCCCGCGGGAAGGGCATCGCGGCCAAGATCGACGCGCTCGCCCCCGGCCGCACGGTGCTTCGCGCCGAGCTCAACTACCGGGCCCGGTGCAGCTCGGGTGGCAACCTGCGCTCCGGGCGCATCTTCTCCAACTACCTGCTGAGCGAGAGCGGCCGGCGGATCATCGCGGGCCGGGCCCGCTTTCGCATCCGCAAGGACAACGTGACCGTGCGCATTCGCTTTCGCCTGGGCTTCCGCTTCTTCCAGAGCGCGGGCTACAAGGTGGCGGGCAGCTGGAGCGTCCGGGCCAAGGTCTTCCGCCGCGGGCAGCAGATCGACGCATGTCGCATGAACAAGCCCTTCAAGGGCACACTCGCCGGCCCGCCTGCCTGACGCGTCACCCCAGGCAGCCCGCGAGCGCCTCGAGGGTCACGTCGAAGTCCGTCTTGGGGATGGCCCCCACGCAGGGCGAATTCGCTCCCGCGTCGCGGTAGCGGCGCACGGCGGCACCGGCCTCGTCGGCGGAGCCGACGGCGGCGAGGGTCTGCAGGAAGCGGTCGGAGATGGCCGCCGTCGCGGCCTCGGGTCCGCCCTCGCTCATGCCCCGGTCGAAGCCGCTCAGGTCCTCCTCGAAGCCCGACCTCTCGAGCATCGCTCGGTAGAACGGCAGCGAGAAGTACGGAATCAGCTCCCCGCGAAGGCGCCCGCGCGCCACCTCAGGCTGGCCACTCACCGCCGAGGGGACGGCGGCGACGATGTCGAAGCCCTCGAGCGGTTTGCCCGCCTTCGCCCGTCCGTCGCTGACCGCGGGCACCACCACGTCACGCACGTACTCCGGGTTGCAGAGCCAGAGGATCACGCCGTCGGCGATCTCGCCCGCCAGCGTCAGCATCTTGGGCGAGAGCCCGGCCAGGTAGATCGGCAGGTCCTGGCGGGCGCCGAAGCCCACGAAGCGAAAGCCCGAGCTGAACTTCTCACCCTCGGGAGGGTCCTCGCCGGCGAAGATCGCGCGCAGGACGCCCACGTATTCGCGCGTCTCGCGAAGGGGCTTGTCGATCGTCTGCCCGTACCAGGACTCCACCACCGGCCGGTGCGAGACCCCGAGCCCGCACACGGCGCGTCCGCCGGAGAACTCGTCGAGCGTGGCGAATGACTGTGCAGTGGCCACGGGGGTGCGCGAGTAGATCGGCATCACGCCGGTGCCCAGGCGAATGCGCTCGCTGCGCGACGCGTAGGCCATCAGCGTGGTGGCCGAGTCGCGCCCGGCGATGTGGGTCACGTAGACCGCCTCGTAGCCGAGCCTCTCGGCCAGCTCGACGCGCTGCAACGCGGTCTCCAGAGACCTCCCGACACCGATGAAGGAGCCCAGAGCCAAGGGGCTCGAAGCGTACTCCCCGGCGAGTAGAGTCGAGGCGAGGTGTCCCCTGACGAACCGCACGCCGGGCCGCCCGACCCCGAGCAGGATCCGGACGCCGCACTCCAGGGCCCTGGCCACCGGCGATGTGTCGTCCGGGCGCTCGCGGCGGCGTCTCGCGCGGGCGGCGTTGGAAGGGCTGCGGCAAGCCCGGCGCACCGCCCGTCTCGGGGTGGGCCTGGCGGCGCTCGCCCTGATTGTCGCCGTGGCGCTGGGGGTCGTCACGCTGACCCGCGGGGACGACGGTCAGACTCGGGTGGCCGGAGAGAGCGAGGGAGCCGGGGCGATCGTCGCCGCCGCGCGTCCGGCCACCGTGCTGATTCGCTCGCGGGGAGTGGCCGGGACCTCGCTGGGAAGCGGAGTGGTGGTGGACGCCGCCGAGCGACTCGTGCTCACCAACTTCCACGTGATCGGCAGCGGCGGCCAGATCGAGGCGGGGCGCCCGGGCCGGCTCGAGCCGGCGTCGGTCCGTGGCGCCGCCCCCTGCGACGACCTTGCATTGCTGGAGGTGGAGAGCCTCGAGGGCTTCGAGGCGCTCCCACTGGGCGCACAGGACGAGATCGCACAGGGCGACCAGGTGGTGGCGCTGGGCTACCCGGCGAGCGCCTCCGGCGGCAGCTCGTTGACCACGACCGCGGGCGTGGTGTCCGCGGTCCGCACCTCGCTGCGCCTGCCGGCCCCCGATTCGCCGCGCTTCCTCAATCTCGTGCAGACCGATGCGGCGCTCAACCCGGGCAACTCCGGCGGACCGCTCGTGGGGCGGGACGGCAGGCTCGTCGGCGTCAACACGATCCTGTTTCAAGGGTCGCCCGAGGCGCCCGTGAGCAGCCAGGGCTACGCCGTCGGTGTCGACCGCATCCGCGTGGTGCTGGAGCGGCTGCGGGAATCGCGCTCGATCGGCTGGTTCGGGGCCGGCCTGCTCGTGCCGCCTCCCGAGCTGCTGCGACGCGGACGGCTGCCCGAGGGCCTGCTCGCCACCGCCGCCGCGGAAGGAACCAGCGCCGAGAGCACCGGTGTCGAGGAGGTGTTGATCATCGCGGTGGGCGACCGCCCGGTGGGCGGCACCCTGGCGGGGTACTGCCAGGCGGTGGAGGGCGTGCAGAGCGGCGACGCCCGCGTACTGACCGTGGTCACTGGGCCTCGCCGGCGCCCGCAGAAGGTGCAGGTCGAGTTCGAGTAGCGCGCAGGATCGGCCCGGAGACCGGTTGCGGAGCTACGCGACTTCGCTGAAGAGCAGCGTCTCGGAGTTGAGACGCTCGCGGATACGGCGCTTGAGCTGCGAGTGGATCTGCGAAACGCGGCTCTCGGAGACCTCGAGCACTTCGCCTATCTCACGCAGGGTGAGGTTCTTGACGTAGAGCAGGACCGCCACCTCGCGCTCCCGCGGCGGAAGCTGATCGAAGGCGCGGCGGAACTTGTCCTTGGCCTCGTCCCAGCACGCCACGTGCTCGGGATTGGCGGACAGGTCCTCGCTCTGGAGCGTGTCGACCAGTTCGATCGCGGTCTCGCCCTCGGTCACGACCAACGAGGAGAGCGACGTGAGGTCAGAGTTCTGGATCTCCTGCTCCTTATCGCGCAGCTGAGCGGGGGTCATGTTCATCGCGTCTGCCAGCTCTTCGCGGTTGGGGGGGCGGCCGTGCACGCCGGTGAAGGTCTCCCGTGCCTGCTTGACATCACGCTCCAGGCGCCGCAGCGAGCGAGGCGCCCAGTCGCGGCGGCGCAGCTCGTCGAGCACCGAGCCGTGGATGCGGGTCCACAGGTAGGGCTCGAGCGCGGCGCCCTTGGCCGGGTCGTAGCGGTCGATGGCCGGGATCAGCGATTCGATCCCGCACGAGATCAGGTCCTCGACCTCGCAGGAAGCCGGCAGCTCGCGCAGCTTCTTGTAGACGATGTGTTTGACCAACGGCACGTAGGTCAGGACCAGGCGGTTCCGGAGCGAGATGTCGCCACTGGCCTTGTACTGCTCCCAGAGTGCGAGCGACTGGTCCGCGGTGGGACGCTCCTGATCCCTGCGGGTGTCGGTTGTCATCTGCCGGAGCCTCCTAATACGGGGAAACGAGATAGGTCGGGTCGAGGCAGGGATCGGGTTTGCGGGAACCCCACGTGATCCCCGGTTCGGAGTAATCGCGGCTACATCCCCGATTCGGGGTAATTACGCAAAACGCGCGAAAACATGTCCTGTTTCCCAGCCTGCGCCTCAAGATCGAGCGTTTCCGACCGAGCATCCAGGCAGCATGGACGCCATGAAATTCACCCCACAAAGGCCGCCCGAGTGGCCCCCGGAGAGCGTTTGGCGCGAAGTGGACGATGCGGCGAAGGTCTGGGAGGAGCTACACGCTCAGGGCTGTGAGATCCACTTCGAGCTCGACGAGCAGAGCGGTCGCCTGGCCATCGAGATGCGCGATCTCGACGGCCGCGCGGTGGGCACGCTGTCCCCCTCCGAGGCCGTTTCCATCGCCTCGGGCGCGCCGGTGCGCTAGCCGACGGCGATTCAGTCCCCGCGCTGGACCCGCTGCGAGCGCCGCGAGCGCAACCGCAAGTGCTGGGCCGGTGTGATCGAGCCCAAACGAACGGATCTGTGCTTTGGCGCTTCAGTAATCCCGCGGCCGGCCGATTACAGCGGCGACCCAGCGGGCCTCACGGCCGTGCTGGCGCAGGCCTAACGGGCCCCGCAGAACGTCGTTCACTTCTGCGCC
Organism: uncultured Thermoleophilaceae bacterium; assembly: GCA_963728495.1. Taxonomy (GTDB): domain Bacteria; phylum Actinomycetota; class Thermoleophilia; order Solirubrobacterales; family Thermoleophilaceae; genus JACVRW01. The sequence goes on from CAVSKI010000010.1 coordinate 109,723, forward strand.
AGGCCACCTGGCCGAACATAGCTCCGTACGCGGAGCCACATAGGGGAACGATCGAACGGGCGGACCGCCACAGCGGTCCGCCCGCTCGGCATTTGGGACATTAGTGTCCGGCCGTCATGGACCTGCGCTCGTACCTCGAGGCGCTTGATCTACGGACCCGAGGAGAGCTCGGCTCCTCGCTCGTCGCGGTGACGCTGGTGGGCTCGGCCGGAGCGGGCTGGTACGAGCCCGGGGTCAGCGACATCGACGTTGCGGTGGTCGTGAGGCGGGCGCTCGACGAGCCCTCCGCTCGCTCGCTCGCCGCCAAGCTCAGCCACCGTCAGCTGCCCTGTCCGGCCCGCAAGCTCGAGCTGGTCGTCTATCGGCGAGATCTGCTCGCCCAGCCCGGGTGGCCGCTGCCCTTCGAGCTCAACCTCAACACGGGGGAGGGGACGGCCGACCACGTAGGCCTCGACGCCAGGGCCGAGGCCCCCCACTGGTTCCTGCTCGACCTGGCGATCGCTCGCGAGCGCAGCACGCCGCTGAGCGGACCCCCGCTGCACGCGCTGCTCGGTGAGATTCCGCGGCCCTTGGTGTTGGACGCGCTTCGGTCGGCGCTCGACTGGTACGACCTGGAGGAGCCCGATCACGCCGCGAGTATTCTCGCCGCCTGCCGCGCCTGGCACTACGCCGAGGAAGGTGAGTGGGCCTCCAAGCGCGGTGCCGCCGAGTGGGCGGCCGAGCGCCTGCCCGACCCGGGTCCCGTGCACAGCGCGCTGACGCTGCGCGGCGGCGGCACGGCCGAGTTCCCCACCGGGGCGCAGGCCGCCGCGACGCTTGCGCGCGCCCGCGCGGCGCTCAACGCAGGCTGAGACCCGAGCGGCGGGACCTCTCGCGCCCCGGTGGCCGTATGAGAACCCAGGGAGGAGGATGGTGGCTGCCCTGACCCGCGCATCGGCAATCGATCTCACCGCGGCGGCCGGCCTCGGGCCGGTGGGCCGCGAGCTGCCCTCGCGGCGCCGCGAGCGCGCCTGGGTGCGCGGCGCGCAGGCGGGCTCGCACGAGGCGATGGAGGCCCTGTTTCGCGCCCATTGGGCGCGTGCCCATCGCGCGGCCTTTCTGATCGTTCACGACGCCGCGGCGGCCGAGGACATAGCTCAGGAGGCCTTCCTGGCTGCCATCCGGGCGCTTCACCGCTTTGATCGCCGGCGTCCATTCGGGCCCTGGCTGCACCGGATCGTGGTCAACCGGGCGATCGACTGGTCGCGGGCCCGCGCCCTTCGCGGTGAGGTGGCCGAGCAGACCGAGCGCGAGGCGCCGCCCCCCGCACCGGCCGCCTGGTCGGACGAGGTGGTGGCGGCCCTAGCCGTCCTCGATCCCGACCAGCGCGCCGCCGTGGTGCTGCGACACCTGCTCGAGTACACGCCGGGCGAGATCGCCGAGATGCTCGAGGTGCCCCGGGGCACGGTCAACTCGCGCCTGCGCCGGGCTCTCGACCGCCTGGCCGATGAGCTCGGGCCCTTGGAGGCGCGGTCATGAGGCGCTCCTCCTTCGAGCGGCGCCTGCGCGACGAGCTCAACGCGGCGCGGCCGCCGCGAGCCGCCGAGGCCGAGCGGCGGGCCTGGCATGTGGTGGAGGCCGCCCACTCCGAGCGCCTCGTCACCCGCCGGCGCAGGACAGGACCGGCTGTGGCCGTGGTGCTGGCGGCAACGGCGCTTCTGCTCGCCCTGGTGCTCACCCCGGCCGGTGCCAAGGTAAGCGACCTGATCGGCGATGTGGTGAGTCCGGCCCCCGAGGTCACCCGGTCCGCGCTGGCCTCGTTGCCGGCCGAGGGCCGCCTGCTGGTGGTGGCCGACAGCGGGCCATGGATCGTCGAGGACGACGGTGCGCGCAGGCGGCTGGGCGGTTTCGATGACGCGAGCTGGTCGCCCGGCGGTCTGTTCGTGGTGGCCGCGAAGGGCAGGCGCCTGACCACCCTCGAGCCCGACGGCGACGAGCGCTGGACACGGGTCGCCCGCGCTCGAGTGGCCACGCCCCGCTGGTCGCCCGACGGCTTTCGCATCGCCTATCGAAGCGGGCGCGACCTCTACGTCGCCATTGGCGACAACAGCGACAACTGGCTGCTCGACCGCGGGGTGGCGCCCACCGCGCCGGCCTGGCGGCCCGGGCAGCCCGACAACCGGCAGGTGCTGGCCTACGCGCGCGGACGGCGGATCCACATCACTCAGGTCGATCCGGCCGGCGGCCCGCGGCGAGCTCTCGGTCGCACGCCGCCCGGTCCCACTCCGCGCGAGCTGTGGTGGAGCGCCGACGGACGCCGCCTCGTGGCCGTGGCCCAGCGCTCCATCCGCACCCTCGACGCCCGCGGCCGCGTCCTGAGCCGCACCCGGCTGCCCCGCGGCCTGCGCGCCGGCGGCTCGGCACTCGATCCACGGGGACGGCGGCTGGCGTTGATCGCCGCCGCTCCGGCCGCGCGCTCGAGCGAGCTGCTGCTGGTGCGCACCGACCGCGCCGCGTCACCGAGACGGCGCCTGGGCGGTTTCGGTCCGCTTGAGGGCCTGACCTGGTCGATAGACGGGCGGGTGCTGGTTGCTGGGCTCCCGCAGGCCGACCAGTGGCTCTTTCTGCGCCTGCGCGGCAATGGCGGGCTCGCGTCGGTGAAGGGGATTCGCTCCAAGTTCCGCGGCGGCCGGCCCGCGCGCAGCGGCGCCTTCCCGCGCCCCGCCGGCTGGTGCTACGCGGAGCCGCCCGACGCGGACGCGCCGAGCTTCCCGCCCTGCTCGGCGGGCGCGGCACCCTGATCGGCCGCCACCGGCCCGGGATCCGGCGCCCGCACGCCGAGGACCGTGCCGCCCCAGAACGTCACGAGCGCGGTCGACCTCGTCGCCCGAAGCCTCACATTCGCGGCTGGGGCATGTTCTCACCCCGGCGCGGCCGGCGCGGCGCGCCAGCCGCGAGCACACCGGATCGCCAGCGCCGCAGGAGCGGGACGCTCGAAGCCGTCAGCGCCGCAGGATGAGGTACATGAGCACGATCGTGAACGCGATCGAGCCGATGCTTATCGCCACGCCGAGGTTGGCCGCTCCGGCCGCCTCGGCGATCAGCGTCACCACCGCCAGGACCGCGACCAGAATGGCTACCTGAGGCAGGAGTCCAGGGCGGGCCTGAGTCGGCGGCGGGGGAGACAGCTCGTTTGCTCGTTTTCGCCGGCTCACGCTTTCGTCTCCAGGGCTTGCAGCAGGTCGGACACGGATTCGCCGCGAGGCTGGTCGCTCAGGAGGCGTTCGGCCTCGCGGCGGCCACCCAGCCTTCGCAGGGCGCCTTCGCCGTGCTCGTCGACCAACTCTCGCAGCGCGGACATGCGGCGCGAGCGCAGTCGGCGCTCGCCGACGTCCATGCCCTCGCGATGGGCCTCCAGCGCCGTGACGAGCTCCTCGACCCCCTCGGGCGGGGGGAGCGACGACACCGCCACCACCGGCACCTCACGCGAGCCCAGCGCGGCCAGCGCCGCGCGCAGGTCGCGTTGCGCGCGCAGGGCGGCCTCCCCGAGATCGGCCTTGGTCACCACGAGCACGTCGGGCACCTCCATGATCCCGGCCTTGAGGAACTGGAGCACGTCGCCGGAGGCGGGCTGCACCACCACGGCGACCGTGTCGCAGACCTCCTCCACGTCGGTCTCGGACTGGCCCACTCCCACCGTCTCGACCACCACGATGTCGAAGGCCACCGCCAGGGCGTCGGTGGCCTCGCGGGTGGCGGCGGCGAGCCCGCCCAGTCGTCCGCCCGCCGCGGTCGAGCGGATCAGGATGCCGTCGTCGCGCGGATCGTGCTCGATTCGCACCCGGTCGGCGAGCAGCGAGCCCCCCGAGCGCTTGGAGGAGGGATCCACCGCCAGCACCGCCACAGTGCGCCCCCGCTCACGCCAGTGCGTGACGAGCGCGGAGAGCAGCGTCGACTTGCCGGCGCCCGGCGGGCCGGTGACCCCGATCAGATGCGCCGGAGCCTCGCCGCCCAGAGCGGCCGGCGATACCTCGCCCAGCAGCAGAGAGGCGGCCTCCCGCCCCCGGGGCGTGCGGTCCTCGATCAGGTTGAGGGCGGCGGGCGCCGCGGAGCGATCGCGCTCGCGCAGTCGCAGGCCCAGCTCCTGCGGCGATTCCCGGCTCAAGCGGACGCGGCGGTCACGCCGTGGTGCTCGGCCACCAGATCGACGATGTCGCCCATGATCCGGCTGACCTCGAAGTCCTTGGGGGTGTACACCCGGGCCACGCCGGCTTCGAGGAGGGCCGCCTCGTCGGCGGGCGGGATGATCCCGCCCACCACCACCGGAACGTTGGCTCCCGCCTCCTCGAGCTCGTTCAGCACGAGTGGAATCAGCTCCGAGTGAGAGCCGGACAGGATCGACAGGCCCACCACGTGGACTCCCTCGTCGACCGCCGTTCGCGCGATCCGCGCCGGGGTCAGCCGGATGCCCTCGTAGACCACGTCCATGCCCGCATCGCGGGCCCGCACGGCGATCTGCTCGGCGCCGTTGGAGTGGCCGTCGAGGCCGGGCTTGCCCACGAGGATCTTCACTCGCCGGCCCAGGCCCTCGGACACCCTCTCGACGCGGTCGCGCAGCGCGCTCAGCGCGTCGTCGGACGGCGCCGCCGCGGCGTCGCCCACTCCGGTGGGAGCCCGGTACTCGCCGAAGACCTCGCGCAGGGCCGCGGCCCACTCGCCGGTGGTCACGCCCGCCTCGGCGGCCGCCAGCGTGCAGGGCATCAGGTTCTCGTCGGGATCCGCCGCCGCGCGCTCGAGCTTCTCCAAAGCTTCCTCCACGGCGGCCGCGTCGCGGCCGGACCGCCACTGCTCGAGGGCGTCGATGGCCGATCGCTCCACCGCTTCGTCCACGCGCAGGATTCCTCCGTCCTCGCCCTCCTGCAGCGGCGAGGGCTCCGCTGCGGTGTAGACGTTCTGTCCCACCACCTTCAGCTCACCGGTCTCGATCCTGCGCACCCGTTCGCGGTGGGACTCGACCATCTGGGTCTTCATGTAGGGCACCGCCTCCACCGCGCCGCCGCGCTCGGCCACGGCGGCCATCTCCTCGCGCGCGCCGGATACGAGCTCGGCCGCCAGCCCCTCCATCACCTTGGAGCCCTCGAAGATGTCGGGATACTCGAGCAGGTCGGTTTCGTAGGCCAGGATCTGCTGGATGCGCAGCGACCACTGCTGGTCCCAGGCGCGCGGCAGCCCGAGCGCCTCGTTCCAGGCCGGCAGCTGCAGCGCGCGCGCCCGCGCCGAGCGCCCCATCGTCACGGCCAGCGCCTCGAGCACGATGCGGATGATGTTGTTCTCCGGCTGCGCTTCGGTCAGCCCCAGCGAGTTGACCTGAACGCCGTAGCGAAAGCGCAGGTAGCGATCGTCGTCCACGCCGTAGCGCTCGCGCCCCAGCTGCTCCCACAGCTCTCCCATCGCCCGCAGCTTGGCGTGCTCCTCCACGAGCCGGATGCCCGCGTTGACGAAGAAAGAGATGCGCCCGAACACGCGAGGAAAGCTCTCGGGTGAGACGCGCTCGCGCACCCGGTCGAGCACCGCGATGGCCGTGGAGAGCGAATAGGCGATCTCCTGCACCGGCGTTGCCCCTGCCTCCTGGAGGTGGTACGAGCAGATGTTGACCGGATTCCACTGCGGCACCTCCTCGACCGTGAAGGCGATCGTGTCGGCGATCAGCCGCATCGAGGGCTCGGGCGGGAACGCGTAGGTGCCGCGCGAGAGGAACTCCTTGATGATGTCGTTCTGGGTGGTGCCCTGGAGCGAGCCGCGCTCCACGCCGTTCTCCTCGGCCACCGTCAGGTAGAGCGCCAGCAGCCACGCCGCGGTGGCGTTGATCGTCATCGACGTGTTCATCTCGTCGAGCGGGATGCCGTCGAGCAGAGCGTGCATGTCGCCCTTGTGGGCGATCGACACACCCACCTTCCCGACCTCTCCACGGGAGAGCTCGTGGTCGGGGTCATAGCCCGTCTGGGTGGGCAGGTCGAAGGCCACCGACAGCCCGGTCTGGCCCTTGGAGAGGTTGCGGCGGTAGAGCTCGTTCGACTCCCGGGCCGACGAATGGCCGGCGTAGGTGCGCATCACCCAGGGGGGATCGCGCTCGGGCAAACGGTGCTCACTCACTCTCGGGATTGTAAGGTCGGGTCGCTTTGTCTCGTGCCATCGACGTTCTGCACCTGGGCCGCGACCGGGTGATCTGCGCCTTCGAGATCGAAGGCCTGATCGTGGATCCCGGGCCCGCCTCGTGCCTCGACACGCTGATAGACCGGCTCGGTCCCGTCGAGCCGCGCGCGCTGCTGCTCACCCACGTCCACCTCGACCACGCCGGCGCCACCGGGGTGCTCTGCCGGCGCTATCCGAACCTCACCGTTTATGTCCACGAGCGCGGCGCCCGCCACCTGATCGATCCCGCCAAGCTGCTCGAGAGCGCCCGGCGCGTCTGGGGCGACGACATGTGGGAGCTGTGGGGAGAGGTGGCGCCGGTGCCCGAGGAGCGGCTGCGGGTGCTGAAGGGTGGCGAGACCGTGGAGAGCTTTCGCGTGGCCTACACCCCCGGGCACGCCTCGCACCACGTTGCCTACCTGCACGAGGACACCGGCGACGCCTACGTCGGCGACGTGGCCGGCGTTCGCCTCCCCCCCTACGAGCACACCATCGCGCCCACGCCGCCGCCCGACATCGACGTGGAGGCGTGGCTCGACTCGCTGCACACCGTCGCGTCCTGGAACCCGCAATCGCTGTGCCTCACACATTTCGGCCAGGTCACCGACGTGGCCGATCAACTTCACCGCATCCGCCACGCCCTCACCGAGTCCGCGGATTCGGCGCGCCTCGACGGCGAGGAGCGCTTCATCGCCAAGCTGGAGACGGGCCTGGCCGAGGCCACCGATCCGGCCACGGTCGAGGCGTTCGAGCAGGCCGCCCCGCCGGACCAGCTTTTTCAGGGCCTCGAGCGCTACTGGCGCAAGAAGGCGGGCTAACTCGTGCAGACGGTCGAGAAGCCGCGCCTGGGGGGTCCGGGCACCGGCATGGGCGGCAACTGGCGCGTGATCGTCCTCAACGACGATCACAACACCTTCGAGGGGGTGGCCGGAGCGCTCTCCTCCATCCTGCCCGGCGTGTCCTACGAGCAGGGCATGGCGCTCGCCAACCTCATCCACAACACGGGACGGGCGATCGTCTGGTCGGGCAACCAGGAACTGGCCGAGCATTACTGGGAGATGCTGAAGGACCACGGGCTCACGATGGCCCCGCTGGAGCGCGCCTAGCGGGAGCTGAGCTCCGGCTTCACAACACCCTCGCCGAGGATCTCGTGGAAGCTCGGCAGCAGCGGCACCTGGTAATAGCCGGCCATCTCCACGCGCTTTTCGGAGATCTCCTCGGAGTACCAGTAGAGATCCCACTCGGCCTTGGTGCGAAACGTCGCGGTCTGTAGGAAGTCGAGGCGGCCGTCGATCGCGCGGTAGAAGCTCCAAGCCACCGCGCCGTAGTCGAGCGCCGCCTCGGCCGCAGGCAGCCAGCCCTCGGCGAAGCGGTCGCCGCGGAAGGGGTTGGCCACCCATTTGATCATCACGACGATCATGCGCCCACCTCAGCGTAGATGGCGCCGGGGCCTTCGGCGGTCTTGCCCTCGCCCTCCTTCTCGGCGCCCACCAGGATCGCGATCTTGCCGAGATGTTTGTTGTCGCGCATCAGCTGGTGCGCCTCCGGGACTCCGTCGAAGCCGAGCGTACGCCACAGGACGGGCCGGATCTGGGCCGATTCGATCAGCTGGTTGGCCCGATGGCACTCGTACGCGTTCGCGAAGTGCGAGCCGATGATCCGCTTCTGGCGCATCCACAGGTAGCGCACGTCGAAGTCCAGGTCGAAGCCGGTGGTGCCGGCGCAGATGACCACCTTGCCGAAGGGCTTGACCGTGAACACCGAGGTGGGGAAGGTGGCCTTGCCCACATGCTCGAAGACGATGTCGGGGGCATCGCCGAGGATCTCCTTGACGCGCTTGGAGAACTCGCGCGAGACCTTGAAGCGCTGCTTTTCCTCATCCGGAGTCTCTCCGCCCTTGCGCATCATCCCCGCGAACTCGTTGCGGTCGATGTAGTCCACAGCGCCGAGCTTTCTGACCAGCTCGCCCTTCTCAGGCGAGGAGACCACTCCCACCGCGTGGGCGCCGGCCAGGGCGGCGATCTGGGTGGCGAAGACGCCGAGTCCGCCGGCCGCGCCCCAGATCAACACGCGGTCACCGGCCTGGATCTCGCACTGATCTATGAGCATGCGGTAGGCGGTGAAGTAGACGAGCCCGTAGGAGGCCGCCTCGTCCCAGGTCAGGTTCTGGGGGCGAGGGAGCAGCTGCTGGGCCTGCACCTTTGTGAACTGCGCGAAGGAGCCCCAGGTGGTCTCATAGCCCCAGATCATCTGGGAGGGCGCCGCGAGCGGATCGAGGCCATGGACCTCCGGGTCCTCATAGGAGGCCACGTTGCAATGCACGACGACCTCGTCGCCCGGGCTCCAGCGAGTCACTCCGGGGCCGACCTTCCAGACGATTCCCGACGCATCCGAGCCACCGATGTGGTGGCCCCACTGCGGGTGGTCGCCGTAGCGCATGACCGACACGGGATGCCCCAGGGCGGCCCACACGTTGTTGTAGTTCACGCCTGCGGCCATCACGCGGACGATCACCTCGAGCGGTCCGGGCTCGGGCACCTCGACCTCTTCGAGCTGGAAGGCGTCCTCGGGCTCACCGAGGCGCTCCTCGCGGATCACCCAAGCGGCCATGCTCTTCGGCAGCGTGCCCGGCTCGACGTCGAGTTCGGTCACCTTGGTCAGGTCGACGGCCATGGGCCGGAGGTTACTGGCGCGCGCGCCCCCTAGGATCGCGGCCATGAGCGCGACCCTCTTCGGCGTTCCCGCCTCCCACCCGTCGCTGGCGGCAGAGCTCATGCTGCGCCACAAGCGCATCGTTTTTCGGCGCATCGACCTCGTTTTCGTCCTGCACCGCGCGATGGTGCGCGGGCTGGGCTTCTCCAGGCCGACGGTGCCGGCGCTGCGGATCGGCGGGGCCCGGGTGCAGGGCACGCGTGACATCTCGGCCGCTCTGGACAGGCTCGAGCCCCGGCGACCGCTGTTTCCCGCCGACCCGGAGCGCCGGCGAGCGGTGGCCGAGACCGAGGCCTGGGGCGACACGGAGCTCCAGCCGGTCGCGCGCCGCCTCATCTGGGCCGGGCTCAAGCGCGACCGCTCTACAGTCGCCAGCTATCTGGAGGGCGCCCATTCGCCGATCCCGGTGGCCGTGGCCGAGCGCACCGCCGCACCGATCATCCTCGCGGCTGCCCGTCTCAACAAGGCCGAAGGTCCGAACGTGCGCAGCGACCTGGCGGAGCTGCCGCGCCTGCTCGACCGCGTCGACAGCCTGCTGGACAAGGGCACGATCGGGGGCTCGGAGCTCAATGCGGCCGACTTCCAGATTGGCACCAGCACAGCTCTCCTGGCCAGCATGGACGATGTTCGGCCGCTCATGGAAGGGCGGCCCGTGCTGGAGCACGCAGCGCGCGCGGCGCCCGGGTACCCGGGCCGGCTGCCACGGGTCTTTCCCGCCTCCTGGCTGCCCGCCTGAGCAAGATCGCGCCCATTCCGTCAGGTCTGGCCCGTACGGTGCGACCAGATATCCATGGAAGCTGCAACTCCACTCCGGCCGCCCCATGTCCGAACGCTAGGCGATCGCGTAGTCGTCGACGGTCTCGTCATCGAGGACGACTGCGCCGTCCGTCTCGTGCGCGAGCGCGAGGGCAGCGGCGACGATCCGGCCAAGGCGGTTCGTGACGCCGTAGAGATCGGCGCCCGCGTGCTCGACCGCGAGCAGGCCGCCGCCAACGCCGAGTTCGTCAAGACCGAGTTCGAGAAGGCCTCCAAGGACGTTCAGGTCGAGTTCGCCGACCGGGCGCGCACCATCGCGGAATTCTTCGAGAACCAGTTCGCCGACGTCTTCGGCGAGGACGACGGCCAGCTGGCCAAGGAGCTCGAGCGCCGCTTCGGCGACGGCAGCGCGGTTTCGGTGCAGAACCGCGTGCGCGAGGCCGTGGCCGAAACGCTCACCAAGTCGCGCGAGGATCTCGTGCGCCAGTTCTCATCTTCTGATGACCGCAACCCGCTGGCCGACTTCAAGACCGCCGCGGTGCGATCCATCAACGAGGCTGCGGGGCGCTCGGACGCCACTCAGCGCGCGCTGCTGCAGAAGCTGGGCGAGCTCCAAAAGGAGCTGCAGGCGCTTCGCGACGAGAAGGACAAGCTCGAGGAGGTCGGCGCAGAGCGCGAGAAGGGCACCGCCAAGGGCCGGACGTTCGAGGAGTCGGTCTTCGAAGCGCTCGACGGCATCGCGCTCTCGCAGGGCGACGTTGCCGAGGCGGTGGGTGACCGGCGCGAAGCCACCGGCAAGGTGGGCGACGTGGTGGTCGCGATCGACGGCTGCAACGGCCCGGCCCGCGGGCGGGTGGTCATCGAGGCCAAGGACCGCAAGCTCTCCAAGCCCGGCGCGCTGAGCGAGCTCGACAAGGCGATGGCCGAGCGTTCAGCCGACTTCGCCGTGCTGGTCGTGCCCACCGAGGAAGAGGTGCCGGCCCGGCTCGAGCCGCTGCGCGAGTACAACGGCGACAAGCTCGTGGTGGCCCTCGATCCCCAGTCGGGAACGCTGGCGCTGGAGCTCGGCTACCGCCTCGCCCGCGCCCGGGTGCTGATGAAGCGCTCCGACGCCGACGGGATTGACTCCGGCGCGCTGCGCGACACGGTGGAGCGGGCGCTCGGCGCCCTGGCCGAGGAGCGCAAGGTCAAGCATCAGCTCACCGGGGCCAAGACCAGCATCGACAAGGCCTACGAAATGGTTGAGGCGATGGCCGGGCGCGTGCGGGCCCACCTGCAGGAGATCGACATCCTGGTCCGCCCGGGCGACGAGGCCCCGGCCGTGCCCGCGCTGCCGCGTGTGGACGACGACCAGCTCGCGCTTTAGATGACTGATTCCAAACCCCCGCACCTGCGGATGACACGCCATACCGGCGCTGGTTCGCCACCCACGTCCTCGCCGATAGTGCTTGGACTATCGGCTTCGTCCGCGTGCGGCGCCCAGCTTGGTCTGGCGTGCCCCCGCGGGCACGCGGGTTCGGAATCAATCATCTAGGTCAGCGCCCCCGGCTCAGGGCAGGAGCAGGTCGCCCGACGAGTTCTGGCGTTCCTTGCCGATGTCGAGCGTGGCCGGCGCGATCGCCTTGCGCACCGCCCTCTCCGAGCCGGCACGCACCTCGTAGCTCCCGGGCTGGAGCGTTCGGGTGATCTCCGCGGTGTCGAGCGGGCCCACCGGGCCGACCGTTTCGGTCGTACCTCCGCCCTCCAGGGTGATGGACTTGGGGCCGGGGGTCTGGTTGGAGATGGTGATCGTCACCTGACCCGCGCCCACCTTGGCCGGCGACACCGTGACCTTGTCGTCCTGGATGACCCCGGTCAGCCCGACGGGCACGGGCGGGCGCGGGTTGTTCGCGAAGTCCTCGTCGCCGCAGCCCGCCGCCGCCGAAAGTGCCGCGATCGCCACAGCCAAGCTAGCCCGGCTCCGTGCCCCCATCGAACTCGGACCCTAACCGACTATTCGCGATCGAACGGCAGCTCGACCACCTCGGCCTCCGTGCCCTCAACCCCGACCGTGTCGCCCGGACCGGCCTCGCGGCGCACGAGGGCAAGGGCGATCGCGCCGAGCCGGGGCGAGACGCAGCCCGAGCCGAGCCGGCCAACGACCTTCTCGCCGAGCACGATCTCGGCGCCGCGCTCGGCGGGATCGGAGAGCCGCAGCCCACGCAGATGTCGATTCGGCTTGCCCCGGTAATGGAGCCGGGCGACTGTCTCCTGTCCGACGTAGCAGCCCTTGGTGAAGCTCACGGCCCGCTCGTTGATGCCCGCTTCCTGGGGCATGGTCTCGGCGTCCATGTCGAGGCCGAGCCGCGGGCGGCCCGATTCGATGCGCACGCACTCGGCGGCCTCGTCGGCGACGGGCTCGAAATCGAGCTCGAGCCCGGGCTCGCCGATCACGTCCACGCCCAGGTCGGTGGCCACGTACATGCGGCCGTCGCGCTCCTCGAAGGCGTGCTCGGGGCCCTCGAAGAGCTCACTTGCGGCGGGACCGATGACCGACACGAGAGCGCGGGCATCGGTCATGTCCTCCCATTGCACATCGCGGCCCAGCGCATAGGTGCGGAGCATGTGGGCCAGCACGGCGTGGCCGATCGGCTCGGTGTCGAGCCAGACGTAGTCCTCGCCGCGCAGGATGCGCAGATCGGTGCGCAGCTTGCCCTTGTGATTGAGGATCACGGCGTAGCAGCCGCTGCCGGGCTGTAGCGCCTCGACGTCGTTGGATACCTGACCCTGGAGAAACTCCACGGCCTCGCCGCCCCTGACCAGGAACTTGGCCCGGTCGGAACGGTCGATCGAGCCGGCGGACTCGGTGAGCAGCTCGTAATCGGAGGTGGCGATCACTCCTCGATCGTACTCGGGCCGAGGAACCCGCTGGAAAGGCGAACTTGGGGTAGCTACTCCAACAGCCCCGCGGCTGCGAGAGCTTCGTTGCGGTCCGTGTACTCGACCACGCTGGCCGCCTTGCCGTCGCGGAGCGTCAAGACGTGAGCCAACTCCATCTCGAGGGGGATTCCGCTGGCCGCTCCATGGCCGGTGAAGCGAATCCAGAGGAAGACATTGTCGCCCCGTGCTTCCGCCTGTTGAATCTCGAGTCTCAGGTCGGGATAGGCCTCAAGCCAGCTGGCGAACAGCTTTCCGATCGCATCGATCCCCCGATGCGCGGCGTGGTCCGGGTCCTCTCGGGCGGTGTGGTACTCGGCATCCTCGTGCCAGAACCAGCGGCCGGGAGCCCGCTCGCCCGCGTTGTAGCGGGTGTACTGCTCGCGGACGCGCTGGAGGTTGTCGTGTGACATCGCCGCCCAGTATGCCCTGGGCGAATTTAGCCTCGACTAATCCATGCTTTAATAGCGGCAGATGCGAAAGTTGTGGGAAAACCAGGTTTCGCGACGCAAGCTCCTCGGGGGCGCGGCCGCGGCGGGGGCGACGATTCCGCTCCTGCACGAGCTCGTTCCTCATCAGGTCGTGCACGACCAGTTCGCCTCGGCGCAGGAGGAGGCGATGAGCAACGGCCACCAGGCCCACACGGGATCGGGCCACCTGGGCGCGAAGGGACGCGTCGACCCCAAGGCCAACGGCTTCGATCCGCAGACAATCCTCCGCGACTTCGACGAGGGCACGGTCCGTAACGGCGTGCGGGAGTGGGAGATCGTGGCCGAGGACCGCGAGATCGAGGTGGCGCCCGGTGTGAGGTATGCGGCGTGGACCTACAACGGCCGCGTGCCCGGCCCCACGCTGAGGGCCCGCGAGGGCGAGAGACTGCGCGTGAAGTTCGTCAACGCCTCGGTACACCCGCACACCATGCACTTCCACGGCATCCATCGCGATCTGATGGACGGCATTCCCGGCATCGGCGCGGGGAACATCGCGCCCGGCGAGTCGACCACCTACGAGTTCGACGCCTCCCCGTTCGGCTTGCACCTCTACCACTGCCATTCCACCCCGCTGGCCGAGCACATCGCGAAGGGCCTCTACGGCGCTTTCATCATCGATCCCAAGGACTCGCGGCCGCCGGCGGACGAGCTCGTGATGGTCATGAACGGGTTCGACACCAACTTCGACCGCTCGAACGAGGTGTACGCGGTCAACACCGTGGCCTTCGCCTATATGGACGAGCCGGTTCAGGTCAAGCGCAACGAGCTCGTCCGGATCTATCTGGTCAACGCGCTCGAGTTCGACTTTCTCAACTCCTTCCACATCCACGCGAACTTCTTCGACTACTACCCCACCGGCACGCGGCTCGAGCCGCGCGACTTCACCGACACGGTGGTTCAGGGTCAGGGCGAACGCGGGATCCTCGAGCTGCGCTTTCCCTACGCCGGCAAGTACATGTTCCACGCCCACGTGTCCGAGTTCGCCGAATTGGGGTGGATGGGCTTCTTCGAGGTCACGGACTGATGGAGCCGGCCACGGCCGCCAGCACCTCCGCGTCGACCAAGCGAGCGCCGCGACGGCCCCGCTGGCTCGCCGCGGTTGTCCCGCTGGTGATCCTCGCCGGCGCCATCGGGCTGTTCGTGGCGCTCGACGCCCCCGGCCTCGACCGCGTCGGCGTGCCGGTGGAGGAGCTGGCGGTGGAGCGCAGCGTTCTGCGCCCGGGCGAGATCGAGCTGCAGCTGCGAAACGACGGCCCCGATCCGGTCGAGGTCCGCCAGGCCATCGTCAACGACGGCTTCGCCTCCTTCACCCAGTCCGATGACAAGATCGGTCGCCTCGGCGGCGACTCGGTGACGGTGCAGTACCCGTGGATCGAGGGGCAGGCCTACGAGGTCGTGCTGCTCACCGCCACCGGCGCGACGATCGACCACGCGATCGACGCTGCCGTGGAGAGCCCGGCCGCCGACCTCGGCTTCTACGGCCTGATGGCGCTGATCGGCATCTACGTGGGGGTGATCCCGGTGGGCATCGGGATGCTTTGGCTGCCGTGGATGCGAACGATGGATGCCCGCTGGATGCGCTTCCTGATGGCCTTCACCATCGGGCTGCTCGCCTTTCTCGGTATCGATGCCCTGCTGGAGGGCAGTGAGCTGGCGGGGGAGGGGCCGGCCGTGTTCGGCGGCGCGGCGCTCGTGTTCCTGGGGGCGATCGGCGCATACCTGGCGCTGGCCGGGGTGGACGCGTGGCTGCGCAGCCGCCGCCAGAGTGGCGAGTCCGGCTATCGCGCCGCGTTCCTCGTGGCGCTGGGCATCGGCCTTCACAACCTCGGCGAGGGTCTTGCGATCGGCTCCGCCTACGCGGTCGGGTCACTGGCGCTGGGCGCGGCCCTGGTGGTCGGCTTTGCCCTGCACAACACGACCGAGGGCCTGGCCATCGTCGCCCCGGCCGCTCGCGAGGGCAAGGTCTCGCTACGGCGCCTGGCCGGCCTCGGGCTCCTGGCCGGCGCGCCCGCCGTGCTGGGCGCGTGGATCGGCGCCTCGGCCTTTCACCCGAGCCTGGCCGGGCTCATGTTCGGCATCGGAGCCGGCGCGATCGCCCAGGTGATCGTGCAGATCACCCCCTCGATCCGCGATCGGGAAAGCAAGGGTCCCCTGCTCAGCCCGCTGGTGGCGGGCGGCCTGCTCAGTGGCCTGCTCGTGATGTACGTCACCGGCTTGATGGTGAGCGTCTGATGGCCGCCGTGTCGCGCACCGAGGCGTCCAAGGCGGTTCAGGACTACGCCAAGGCAATCTGGTCGCTGGGCACACGCAGCGACGAGCCCGTGTCCACCTCGGCCATCGCCGAGCGCCTGGAGGTCTCGCCGGCGTCGGCTTCGGCGATGGTCAAGCGCCTCGAATCGATGGGCCTCGTCGAGCGCGAGCCCTATCACGGCGTGCGCCTCACAGCCGCGGGGGAGCGCCTCGCGCTCGAGGTTCTGCGCCACCACCGGCTGCTCGAGCTCTACCTGGCCGAGGCGCTCGGCATGACCTGGGACCGCGTCCACGAAGAGGCTGAGGTGCTGGAGCACGCGATCTCGCCGGAGCTCTCGGAGCTGATCGCGGCGAAGCTCGGCAACCCCACCCACGATCCCCACGGCGACCCGATCCCCACGGCCGACGGCGAGATCGACGAAGGGCCGACCCGGGCGCTCACCGAGCTAGGACCAGGCGAGCGCGGGCGCTTCACGCGCGTCTCGGACTCAAACCCGGAGATGCTGCGCTACCTGTCGGGCCGCGGGATCGCCCCGGGGGACGAGCTGGAGCTGGTCGGCTACGAGCCGTTCGGCGGTCCGGTGACCGTGAGCGTCAACGGCCAGGATCACGCGCTCGGCGATCAGCTCGCGCGGGCCATGCGCATCGAGTAGCCGTGACCGGCGCGGTCGGATAGGTTCGGCTCACCCAACCCCAGGAGGTCTTTGCCGTGAGCGTGTTGATCCGCTTCGCACCGCCATCCCTGACGGCCGCACAGTACGACGAAAGCGTCCGCAAGCTCGAGGAGGCCGGCCACTTTCCCCCCGACGGGATGGAGTACCACGCCTGCTTCGGGGAAGATGGAAGTCTCCGCGTCAGCGAGATCTGGGACTCCCAGGAGCAGCTCGACGCCTTTGCCGAACGGCTCATGCCGATACTCGAGGAGGTAGGGATCGAACCGGGTCATCCCGAGAGCTTCCCGGTTCACAACACCGTCCTCCGCGGGTAGTCGCCGGGCCGGGGCCGGCCTGGTCAGTAGCCTTCCCCCCGCCGATGGCGCTCGCCGAATCGAGATCCAAGGCTCGCGAGCACCGCTCGCTCGCCGTCCACTTCCAGGCTGTAGTCGACTCGCTGCCGCCCGACTGGAGCCAGCTCGAGCTCGACCTGCGCATCTTCGACGAGGACCGCTACGTGGAGGCGGCCACCCTGCTCGTCCAGATCAACGCGATGCCCTACTCCCAGCACGACTGGCATTGGCGCCTGCGCACCGCCAACACGTTCGGCCACGCCGCCGCCGCGGAGACGGTGCACGGAACGCTGGCCCTGCTCGACGCCGACGGCATCGAGGGGGAGATGGTGGTGCGCGAGGCGCGCTCGGGCCACGTCGAGTTCGTACATCGCTGGGGCCGCCCCGAGTCCGTTCGCCGCGAGTTTCGCGAGCGCCGCGCGCAGTAGCAACGGTGGCCCGCGTCGCGCTGCTGTGTCCCGACCTGCTGTTCGGCTCGCGCCTGCGCAGCGCGCTGGAGAACGCGGGCCACGAGGTGGTGCCGCCCGAAGCCGAGGCCGACGTGCTCGTGGTGGACCTGACCGACGACGCCGAGGCGCGGGTGGCCGCCGCCGCCGGTGCCAGCACGCCAGTGCTTGGCTTCTACGCCCACGTGGAGCAGGACGTACGCCAGGCCGCCGAGGCGGCCGGCTTCACCCGCGTGGTGCCGCGCTCGCGGATGGCCCGCGAGGGGCCGGCGCTGGTAGAGGCGCTGCTAGATGCTTGATTCCTTATTCGGGCACCCACGGATGGCGCGCCATGGCATCGCTCCGGTCCGGGCCAGCCCGGACCCTCGCGCACGGCGCGCTGGATCGCCACCCGAGCCCTCGCAGGTAGCGCTGCTACCTGCTTCGGGGCTCGTGCGGCGCCCAGCTTGGTCTGGCGCGCCCCCGCGGGCACCGAATTCGGAATCAATCATCTAGGGAGGAAATACCCGCTGCACATCGGGAGCCCGCTCGAGAATCCCGAAACGAGCATCGAAACGGGCCCAACCCCTTAAAGCGCTCCGATTGAGCCGAATCGGCGGCAGCAAGGCCGGAGCGATCGCCTCGAGCTGCGCCCGCACGAGCGCTTCATCCGCCCCCGACGCCTCGACCAGGTCAGCCACGGTGGCGCCGCGATCGGCCAGCGCGCTCCGCGTGCCCTCAGCCAGCGCATCCGTCAGCCCGTCGAGCCGCTCGGGATCTCGCCGCAACGTCTCCCTCTCGGTAACCAGCACCAGCTCCGGATACCGCGGTGCCCCGTACTCATCCACCCGAAACTCCCGAGTCCGCACCCCGCGCTTGCGCAGCGCCACCCCCTCCACGTTCCAAAACGAGACCACCGCATCGACCCGGCCGGCAATCAGGCTCGGAACGGCAGAGAACCCGATCGTCACGCGGTCGACGCGCTCGAAATCACCCCCGTCCGCCTCGACCACCGCCCGCAGCACGGCATCGTCGGACGCCAAGCCGGTCACGCCCACGCGCCGGCCTTCGAGATCGCGCGGCCGGCGAATCGCCTCACGGGCGATCACCGCCGCCAGCGGTCGCTGAACCAGAGCACCGATGCCAACCAGGTCCCGGCCCGCCTGACGGGCCAGCCCGAGATCATGGATATCCACCACCGCCACGTCGGCGCGGCCGGCGCCGAGCAGCTTGAGCGAATCCGTCGAGGACGAAGGGACCCGCACCTCCAGGTCGCCGCCCCCGCGCACGGCGCCGTAGATCCCGGCATGCGCCGGGTTGGGCTGAAAATCCAGGGCCACGGTCAGCTTGTCCTGCGGCCCGTCGTCGGAGCAGCCGGCCAACGCCGCACCGGCCAGCAGCAATAGGAGCAGTCGGCGCACGGCGGCGAACCCTAGGCGCGCTGATGTGGCCCGTACACTGCGAGCCAGATGCGGCGGATCACCTTTTCGCGCAACTTCACGCTCTCGCTTTCGCGCACCTGCCAGTGCTACTGCAAGTACTGCGCGTTCGCGACGCACCAGGCGCACCTCTACTCGCCCGCCGAGGTTGAGCGGATTCTCGACGACGCGTCGCGCCGGGGCGCGAAGGAGCTGCTGGTGCTCACGGGGGAGAGGCCGGAGGTCAACGCGGAGGTGGCCGCGCGGCTGGCCGAGTACGGCCACGAGGACTTCACCTCGTACGTCGCGTGGGCGTGTGAACGCGCCATCGAGCGGGGCATGCTGCCGCACACCAACCTGGGCGCGCTGTCGCGCGAGGACCTGGCCCGGCTGCGCGAGGTCACCGCTTCGCAGGGCCTGATGCTGGAGTCGATCAATCCCGATCTGGTGGTCCACCAGGGATCGCCCACCAAGCACCCCGAGGTGCGCCTGGAGACGATCCGGGCCGCGGGCGAGCTGCGCATTCCGTTCACGAGCGGGATCTTGGTGGGCATCGGTGAGACGCCGGCGGAGCGGATCGAGGCGCTCGAGGCGCTCGCCGGCCTGCAGAGCGAGCACGGACACCTGCAGGAGATCATCCTGCAGAACTTCGTCGCGCATCCGCGCTACTACGGCGCCGAGCCGGCGGAGATCGCCGACGAGTCGCAGCGTGGCGAACGCCGACCGGGCGAGGAGCTGGCGCCACCCTCCTGGGCGACGCCGATCTCGCTCGACGACATGCGCGCGCTCGTGCGCGAGTGCCGGCGGCTGATGCCCGACGTGGGGGTGCAGATCCCGCCCAACCTGTCGGACTGGTGGCTGCCGCTCATCGAGGAGGGCGCCACCGACCTTGGTGGGCTGTCGGCCAACGGCGACCACATCTCGCCCGAACATCCCTTCCCGTCGGTGCACCGCATGCGCAAGGAGCTCGCCCCGCGCGGCTACGCCCTGACCGAGCGCCTGTGCGTCTACCCCCAGTACATGGATCCGGAATGGCTCGAGCAGGGAGTGCTGGACCTGGTCAAGCTGAAGTTCTGGAGCTTCATCCCACGGCGCGGCTCGGGCCGGCGCGAGGAGCGCCCGATCCGCCGCGACCTGGTGGCCGGCGCGATCGCGCGCGCCCGTGCCGACCAAGCGCTGTCGCCCGAGGAGCTGACCGCGCTGTTCGCCGAGACGCGCCCTGAGGCCATCGAGGACATGCGCCAGGCCGCGGACGAGCTACGGCGCGAGCTGGCCGGCGAAACCGTGACCTTCGTGGTCAATCGCAACATCAACGTCTCCAACATCTGCACGGTCGGCTGCGCGTTCTGCGGGTTCGGCCAGGGCCGCCGCTCGCCCGACGCCTACGAGCATTCCGAGGCCGAGTTCGTGAGCCGGGTGGAGGAAGCCGTCGAGTTCGGCGCCAGCGAGATCTGCATGCAGTCGGGCATCCATCCCGAGTGGACGATCGAGGACTACGAGGGCTGGCTGCGCTTGGCCAAGCTCACGGCGCCGGAGCTGCATCTGCACGCGTACTCGCCGATGGAGATCGACGCGCTGGCCGGAGAGATGGCGCTCTCGGAGGTCTTCGCGCGCCTCAAGGACGCCGGGCTTGGCTCCACGCCCGGCACCGCGGCCGAGGTGCTGCACGACGGGGTGCGCCAGCGCATCTCGCCCAACAAGCTGCCGGTGGCGCGCTGGGTCGAGATCATCGAGGCCTCCCACGCGGCCGGGTTGCGCTCGACGGTGACCGTGATGTTCGGCCACATCGAGGAGCCCTGGGAGCTGGCCGAGCACATGCGCGTGGTGCGCGAGCTACAGCAGCGCACCGGCGGATTCACCGAGTTCGTGCCGCTGTCGTTCATTCCCTTCCACACCATGCTGGGCCGCACGCACGGGATCGAGGCGATCTCACGCGCGGACAACCTCAAGCACACCGCCGCCTTTCGGCTGGCGCTCGGAAAGTCGATTCCCAGCCTGCAGGCCAGCTGGGTCAAGATGGGCCTCGACGCCGCCACCGAGGCGCTGCGCTGGGGCGTCAACGACCTCGGCGGCACGCTCATGGAGGAGTCGATCTCGCGCATGGCCGGCTCCGAGCACGGGGTGCGCCTCGAGCCGCACGACCTGATCGGCGCCGCCCACGCGGCGGGCCGCCCGGCGGCCGAGCGCGACACGCTGTACGGGATCCGGCAACGCTACGCGCTGCCGGCCGTGCGCCAAGCCGCGGGCGCTGCCCGCGGCGCGGCGATGTCCTTCCCGGCCTGATAACAGCGCATTTGCAGGATCTTCACCGCCGTCCGGGAGGGGCGCGACATTCTCGGGAAGCATGCGCCGGCGCGAGTTCATCGGCATGGGGCTGGGCGGGGTGGCCGCGGTGGGACTGGGTGCCGCCTTCTGGGATGACCTGTTCGCCTCGGCGCAGTCCAAGCCGCTGCACGCCGGCGAGGGCTACGGCCCGCTGGCCGCGCCGGACGAGAACGGATTCCGGCTGGCGCGGGGGTTCCGCTCGCGCCTCTTGGCGCGCGGCGGCCAGGTCATTCCCGGCACCGGCTACCGGTGGCACCTCGCATCAGACGGCATGGCGAGCTTCCCCGACCCCGCCGGTGGCTTCGTGCTCGTGTCGAACTCGGAGACGATCGACGGCGGAGCCTCGGCGCTTCGCTTCGGCCCGCAGGGCGACCCTCGCGACGCGTACCGCATCCTCTCGCGCACGACCCAGAACTGCTCGGGAGGTGGAACGCCGTGGGGAACCTGGCTCTCGTGCGAGGAGGTCGAGGACGGACGGGTGTGGGAGTGCGATCCGGGCGGGCGCAGGCCCGCCGTGGCGCACGCGGCGATGGGGATCTTCAAGCACGAGGCCGCGGCGGTCGACCCGCGTGGCCGGCACGTCTACCTCACCGAGGACCTGGTCGACGGCGGCCTCTACCGATACACCCCGTCGCGCTGGCCCGACCTCTCGCGCGGGCTGCTCGAGATCGCGCGGGTGCAGTCCGGGGGGCGGGTGTCATGGGTGGTGGTGCCCGATCCCGCGGCCCGCCGCGAGCGCACGCGCCGCCAGGTGCCGGGCAGCACGCGCTTCAAGCGCGGCGAGGGACTCTGGCTCGACGACAACACGCTCTACCTCGCCACCACCGCCGACCACCGCGTGCATGCCTACGACGTCGCCCGCGAGCGCATCCGGGTGGCCTACGACGGTCTGGCCTCGAGGAGCGCGCCGCTGCTGCGGGTGGACCAGCTGACGGGCTCGCGCTCGGGCGAGGTCTTCGTGTGCGAGGACATCGCCACCGAGGAGATCGACATGGGAGTGATCGCGCGCGATCGCAGCGTCTCGAGGTTCCTGTCGATCACCGGCCCGCAGCACCGCGGCTCGGAGCTGACCGGCGTGACCTTCGACCCGAGTGGCCGCCGCATGTTCGTGTCCTCTCAGCGCGCGTTCGCCAAGAGCGAGCTGGAGCCCGGCCCGGGCGCGATCTACGAGATCACCGGCCCCTTCCACGGCTAGTACACCCGTCCGGAAGTTCGGCCGGTTTCGGCGGCGTCTGGACGCGCCTGGCGGCGTCCGGCGGACTCGCCGATGCTCTGCATCGACTCCGTCCACCGGACTTGCCAGCCACGCCCAGCCACCCGCCGATTCCCGACCGAACTTCCGGCCGCGCGTACTAGATTGTCGCGCGTCATGACTTCAGAACTCGCCGGCCGCGTGAGCGGTCCTGTCTACCTTCCGGGCGACGACGGCTACACGCCGGAGATCGCCGCCTTCAACACGGCCATCGTGCACACGCCCGACATCGTGGTCGGCGCGGACTCGGCCGCTGACGTGGTCGAGTCGGTGCGTTTCGCGCGTGAACAGGGCCACAGCGTGAGCGTGCAGGCCACGGGTCACACCGAGGCGCCGATCGCGTCCGGACTGCTCATCTCCACGCGCCGGCTCGACGGTGTGCGCATCGACGCCGAGCAAACGCACGGCTGCGATCGGCGCGGGCACCCGCTGGGAAACGGTGGTAGCCGCCGCGTCCGGGTACGGCCTGGCTCCCATCGCCGGATCGTCGACGAAGGTCGGTGCGGTCGGCTATCTCCTGGGCGGCGGCCTCGGGCCGCTGGCCCGCAGCCACGGGTTCAGCTCCGATTACCTCATCGAGCTCGACGTCGTGACGGGGGAGGGCGAGCTGATCGAAGCGAGCGCACAGCACAACCCGGAGCTGTTCTGGGCGCTGCGCGGCGGCAAGGCCGGTCTGGGCATCGTGACCGAGGTGCGGCTGCGCCTCGTCGAGCTGGAGCACTCTCTACGCGGGGTCGCTCTTCTTCGACGAAGCGAACATCGAGCCCGCACTGCGCGCCTGGGTTGACTGGACGGCCGACGCCGATCCCCTCGTCACCACCAGCGTCGCGATCATCCGCTTTCCCCCGCTCGACGTGGTTCCGGAGCCTTTCCGCGGGCGCGTTCTGCTAAGCCTGCGCTTTGCCTACCCCGGTTCGGTCGAGGAAGGTGCTCGCCTCGCCGCGCCGTTGCGCTCGGCCGCGCCGGTTTACCTCGATGTGCTGGGCGAGCTGCCGGTGGCGGAGGTGGCCCGCATCCACAACGATCCGAGCGAGCCGGGCCCCGGCTCAGTCAGCGGCATGCTGCTCACCCACGTCGATCGAGACTTCGCTTCGGTGCTGCTCGAGCACGTCGGCGCGGAAGCGGATCCGCCCTTCGTAGCCGCGGAGATCCGTCATCTTGGCGAGGCCACGCGCCGCGATGTTGAAGGCGGCTCCGCCGTCAGTGGTCGAGACGCCGGCTTCACGCTCGCTTTCATAGCCGCGGATCCCGAGCTGTTCGAGATCGCGGTGCCGGCGGCCGTGGATCGGCTGGTCCAGGACCTCCAACCGTGGATCTCAGACGAGACGAACATCAACTTCGCAGGAAAGCTCCGCTCGGCCGAGCAGTTCGTGAGCGCCTGGCCGCCCGACATCCTGGCGAAGCTCACGGAGGTCCGCGAGGAATACGACCCCGACGGCGTCCTCGCCCTCAGGCCCTGACGCGAGCCCCTACTGCTCGACGAAGTAGGCGCCGCTGCCCTGTCCGCTGGAGAACCAGCGGCTGGTCACGGTCTTCTTGCGGGTGAAGAAGTCCACGGCGTCGGGCCCATGGGCGTGCAGGTCGCCCAGGAAGGAATCCTTCCAACCGGAGAAGGGAAAGAAGGCCACGGGGGCGGCCACGCCGATGTTCACGCCGATCATGCCGGCCTCGACCTCGTGGCGGTAACGCCGCACCGAGGCGCCCGACTCGGTGAAGATCGAGGTGCCGTTGCCGAAGCGGCTGGCGTTCACCACGTCGATCGCTTCGTCGAGCGTCTCCACGTGCACGACTGAGAGCACGGGACCGAAGATCTCCTCGCGGACCATCTCCGAGCTCGGGTCGACCCCGTCGAGGATGGTGGGGCCCACGTACGCGCCGTCGGGATCGAGTGCTTCGCCGCTCGGCGCGCGGCCATCCACGGCGAGCTCGGCGCCGTCGCTGACGCCGCGGTCGATGGCTTCGCGGATGCGGTCGCGCGCGGAGCACGACACCACGGGCCCAACCTCGGTGGACTCGTCGTTGCCGTCTCCGATCCGAAGGGCCTCGGTGGCCTCGCATAGGGGCGCCATCAGCTTGTCGTGGGCCTCGGCCACGGTCACCACCACCGAGCCCGCCATGCAGCGCTGCCCGGCGGCTCCGAAGGCCGAGCCGATGATTCCGGGCACGGTCTTGTCGATCACGGCGTCCGGCATCACGACCATGTGGTTCTTGGCCCCACCCAGCGCCTGCACGCGCTTCTTGGTCTTGGCCGCGCGCTCGTAGACGATTCGGGCCACAGGCGCGGATCCGACGAACGAGACGGCGTCGATGCCGGGATGGTCGAGAATCCCCTCCACGACCTCGCGGCCCCCATTCACGAGGTTGACAACCCCGGGCGGCAGCTCGAGCGTGTCGAGAACCTCGAAGGCGATCTGCTGGGTGAGCGGCACCTGCTCGGAGGGCTTGAGCACGAAGGTGTTGCCGCAGGCGATCGCGAAGGGCAGAAACCAGAATGGGACCATCGCCGGGAAGTTGAAGGGCACGATCGCCGCGCAGACCCCCACCGGCTGGCGTACGGTCTCCGCGTCCACGTTGCGCGACACGTCCTCGATGATCCGCCCCTGCATCGTGGTCGGCACGGCGCAGGCCGCCTCGACCATCTCGATCATGCGCGCCACCTCGGCACGCGCGTCGGCGATCGTCTTGCCCATCTCGGCGGTCACCGAGCGCGCGAGCTCCTCACGGCGCGCGTCGAGCCCGGCGCGCAGCGCAAACATTCGCCGCCCGCGCTCGATCACGCTCACACCGCGCCACGCCGGCAGGGCCTCGCGCGCGGCGGTCACCGCCGCGTCGAGATCGGCCGCCGAAGAGAGCGGCACTCGGGCCAGGGTCTCGCCCGTGGCGGGGTTGGTCACGTCGAGCGCCTCGGCTCCGGAGGCCGGAGTCCAGGCGCCTCCGACGTAGTTCTCTAGCAAGCGGACGTTCGTGATCTCCTGCGTGGCCATGTGTCCTCCGTGCGTCGCGGCGTCAACGCAGACGCTACACGGCGAAGCGAGCCGCGCCGCGGAAGACCGTTGCCGGAGCTGCCCTCATCGTCTTCGCCGCGGCGGCTCGCGGGGTGCTCTCGAAACTGCTCTTCGGTGACCCGTCGGGTGAGAACGGCGACTGCGGCGAGATCAATCATGATGCTCCTCTCTGAATCGTTTCAAAATGACCTGTCTCGATGGTACCTGAAACGATTCAAATCGAAACATGGGATCCTCCCGGCCGCACATGCCCACCCTCCGCGACGTCGCCACCGGCGCCGGTGTCTCCATCGGCACGGCCTCCAATGCCTTCAACCGTCCGGATCTGATCTCGGACCAGCTGCGCGACCGCGTCCTGGCCGAGGCCAAGCGGATCGGTTATGCGGGACCGGACCCCGCCGCGCGCCGGCTGCGGACGGGCCGCTCGGGCGCGCTCGGCCTGATCTTCACCGACCGGCTGCCCTTCGCCTTCGACGACGAGGCCGCGGTGATCTTCCTACGTGGGGTGGCCTACGCGCTGGAGAGCTCGGGCGCCGGCCTGCTGCTCATCCCCACGTCGCCGACCCGTGCGGAGGGCGCGCGCGTGGTAAGTCAAGCGGCCGTCGACGGTTTCCTCGTGTACTCGACGCCAACCGGCGACCCGCGTCTGCTCGCCGCTCTGGATCGCGGCCTGCCCACGGTCGTGGTCGACGAGCCGCTCGAGGTGGCCACGCCCTACATCGGGATCGACGATCGGGGCGGTGCCCGTGAAGCCGCCGCACATCTGATCGAGATGGGACACGAACGCGTGGGTGTGGTGGCCTTTCCCGAGTGGGCCGACGCCCAAGGCACACTGCCCTTCGACTCCACGCGAGAGCGCATGGCCGGGTACCGAAGCGGCCTCGGCACGCGGTTCGACCAGGCGCTCGTGAGCACCGCGCCGACCAATGATCCCCGGACCGGTGGCCGTCTCCTTCGTGAATGGATCGCCGGCGGCGACCCGCCGACCGCGGTGCTGGCCATGAGCGACGCTCTTGCGGCCGGCGTCCTTCGTGAAGCGATCGAGCAGGGGCTGCGCGTGCCCGGCGAGCTGTCGGTGGTGGGCTTCGACGACGTTCCCCTGGCCGCCTTCACGGATCCGCCGCTGACCACTGTCAACCAGCCGACGCAGCAGAAGGGCGAGCTGGCGGCTCGTACTTTGCTCGAGGCGGTCCGCGCGGGCGCCTTGCCCGAGCCCGCTCGTACGGTCCTGCCCGCCCGGCTGGTGGTGCGCGGCAGCACCGGCCCACCCACGGGCTGAGCGCACCGTGCGCTAGCGAAAAAGGTCCAGCTCGCGCGGGCGCCGCAGCGCCGCGGCGCCGGGGCCGTCTTCGGGCGTAACGAAGCGGTCGAGCCCTCTTACCAGGACCACGGGGCGCAGCGAGTCCTTGTCCCGGGCCAGGTCGGCCGCGGCAGCCACGGCGTCGGCGACGGCGATCGACGTCGCGTTGAGCGTGCGTCCGTAGGCATCCGGGCGGCCGGCCCACGGGTCGATCGGCGTCAGTCCGGCGGCTCCCAGTGCCACGTCGACCTGCCCCAGGCGCCAGGCCCGGCCGAAGGAGTCGGCGATCACCACCGCCGGTCGCGCGCCGAGCGCCGTGGCCAGCGCGGCTCGAAGCCGGCGCGCCGACTCGTCCGGGTCACTCGGCAGCAGGATCAGCTCGCCCTCCCGAGACGCGTTGGACTGGTCCACGCCCGCGTTGGCGCACACGAAGCCGTGGTGGGTCTGGCAGATCAGCGTGCCCTCGTGGGCGCGCAGGACCTCGGCCGACTCGTCGAGCACCGCCTGCACGAGTCGCGGGTCCTTGCCCCGATCGCCGGCCAGGGCCGTGGCCTGGGCGCCCGCCTCGATGTCGGCCAGCCGGCGGAGGCGGCCCTCGGCCTTGGACACGACCTTGTGGGCGACCACCAAGATGTCGCCGTCGGAGAGATCCTCACCTGCCGCCGCGGCGATCAGCGCGCCCAGATCGTCGCCCGGACGGACATCGGGCAGAGGCGCGAGGGCGCGCACCAGCAGGTCGTCCCGGTCGTGCATACCGTTTCAGGCAGGGACCGCCGCGCGGCGGAGCGCCTCCCGGGTGCACGGCGCCCGGCCCCGACTGCTCTCCAGCACCCGGACAAGCTCGTTCAGGTCGTGACCCGTGTCGATGTCGAGCATGAGCGAGGGAACGCGCGCCACGGTGTGAGCCACGCCGGAGGAGCCGGCGGCGCTGACGTGGCGCTCGAGGCTGCCAGGCCCGAAGCTCGGTGCGATTGCGTCGGGCGGCGTGAGCAGCAGAGCGTTGGTGCCTTCGCCATGACGGTCGGGCACCACGACCGCCCCGAGCCGCTCGGCTCGTGCCCGTTCCAGCAGCGCGTCCACCTCTCCCGGATCGAGCAGCGGGGTGTCTCCGGGCACGAGCAGGACGCGCTCGGCCCCGCGAGCGCGGGCGTGATGAATGCCGAGCAGGGCGGCCGGCGACTGGCCCGTCCG
The DNA here is from genome assembly GCA_963728495.1 of uncultured Thermoleophilaceae bacterium. Classification (GTDB taxonomy): domain Bacteria; phylum Actinomycetota; class Thermoleophilia; order Solirubrobacterales; family Thermoleophilaceae; genus JACVRW01. Next base: position 136,941 of record CAVSKI010000010.1, read on the forward strand.
CTCGGTGTCTTCCACCACCCGAGCTCCGGCGTCGCGCGCCGTCGATCCGGCCACCTCGTCGGCCGTGACCACCACCACCCCGTCCAGGCCGGAGATCTGTCCCAGCGAGGCCAGCACGTCGGCCAGCATCGCCTGGGCCAGGGCTTGCCGCGAGCGCCCCGCGAGCGCGGGGGCGAGGCGCTGCTTCGCGGCGCCGAAGCTCTTGACGGGGAGGATCGCGAGCGTGCTCATGGCGCGAGGTTATTCCCAAGCTCGACGATGCTCTCGGCCAGCCCGCGCCGGCGCTCGGGGGTGTCGAGCAGCGTCTCGGTCACCAGGCAGGGCAGGCCATCGACCTCCTCGTCGGCGACCATGGCGTCGATCAAGCCCGCGTAGGCGCGGGCGATTCCCGCAGCGTCCGGCTCGATCCCGGCCCAGGCGCAGAATTGCGGGGTAGGGCCCTTGAGCGAGCGCCCGCCGACGAAGGGGCTCACGGCCAGGACCGGCGCGGGTGCCGAGGTCATCGCCTCGCGCATCCCGGCCAGCCGGAGGATCGGCCCGATCGAGATCACGGGGTTCGAGGGTCCGATCACGATCAGCTCGGCCGTGGCGAGCGCATCCAGCACCTCGGCGCTGGGGCGGGCGGCCTCGATCCCGCGCAGCTCGACTCCCTCCACCGGAGCGGCGGCATGCTCCACGATCATGTACTCCTGAAAGGGCATCGTGCGCCCGCGGTGACGCACCCAGGTCTGCACCGGGTCGTCGCTCATCGGCAGCACGCGCGCGGGCAGGCGCAGGGCGTCGACCACGGCGCCGTGGGCCTGCGTCATGCGCGCTCCATCGCGCAGGAGCTGAGTCCGCAGCAGGCACATCGCGAGGTCGCGATCCCCGAGGCGAAACCAGGTGGGCGCCCCGGCGGCTTCGAGCGCGTCCATCACCTGCCAGCTGTCGCCTCGCAGCCCGTAGCCGCGCTCGTCGATCAGGTCTCCCAGCCAGTAGGACACCAGATCGGGATCGGGCGCCACGTGCACGCCGTACATCTCCACGTCGTCGGCCGTGTTGGCCACCACCACCAGGTCGTCACTCACGTCCAGGAGCCCGCGGGCGAGCTTCGCGCCGCCGGTGCCGCCGGCCAGCGCGACAACGCTCCCCGTCACGGCTCAGGCGCGGGCGGGCTCGGGCCAGCCGTCCACGAACAGGTCGAGCGCGAGCTCGGCGTCGTCGGAGGCCGAGTAACGGCTGAGATCGGTGATTCCGGCCTCGGCCAGCACCTCGTCGTCCAGGAAGGCATTGCCGGTGCATGAGCGGGGGTCGCGCGCGAGGACCTCGCGGGCGGCGTCTCCCATGATCTCCGGAGTGCGGGCGCGGATCATCGCCTCGTCGCCGCCGAGCAGGTTCTGTACCGCCGCGGTGGCGATGATCGTCCGCGGCCACAGGCAGTTCGCGGCCACGCCCCGTTCCGCCTCGTCGGTCGCCAATCCGAGCGTGAGCATCGTCATGCCCATCTTGGAGAGTGTGTAGGCGCTGTGGCCGCGCAGCCAGCGCGGGTCGGACGACAGCGGCGGCGACAGCGTGAGTACGTGGGCGTGCTCTGACTCGCGCAGGTGGGGGAGGCAGGCACGGGTGACCACGAACGTGCCGCGCGAGTTGATCTGCTGCATCAGGTCGAAGCGCTTGACCTCGAGGTCGCCCATCGCGGCCAGGTTGATGGCGCTGGCGTTGTTGACCACGATGTCGATGCCCCCGAAGCGCTCGACCGCCTGGGCCACGGCGCCCTCCACGCCCTCGGCATCGCGCACGTCTCCGATGATGGGCAGGGCCTCGCCGCCGGCCGCCTCGATCTCCTCGGCTGCGGTGTAGATCGTTCCCGGGAGCTTGGGGTGGGGCTCCGCCGTCTTGGCCATGAAGGCCACGCGGGCGCCGTCCTGCGCGGCGCGCGCGGCGATCGCGAGTCCGATGCCGCGGCTGCCGCCCGACATGAAGATGGTGCGGCCTTGCAGAGAGTTCGCCATATGGCGTTAGACCCTATCCCGCAGGAGCGGCAGCACGTCCTCGCCAAACTGCTCGAGAAAGCGCGTCTGGTCGGGACCGGGCGCGTGTAGCACCAGGTCCTCGAACCCGAGGTCGGTATAGGCCGTGATCCGCTCGACGACCTCCTCGGGATCGTTGGAGCAGATGAACCTCGAGGGCGCCTGATCCACGTTGGCGTCAGCCACGCGCTCCATCTCGATCGGGTCGTCGATGCCCTCCTTCTGCTCGGGCTTGAGCGCGAGCGCGGCCCAGGGGTGGGTGTTCGAGAACGCCTTCTCGCCGTCGCGGTCGTAGGAGACCTTGATCTCGATCATGCGCCGGATCGCGGCCGGGTCGCGGCCGGCCCCCTCGGCGCCCTCCACGACCTTGGCCAGCAGCTCGTCGTAGAGCGCTTCGTCCTTGCCGCTGGTGCAGATGAAGCCGTCGCCCACACGGCCCGCGAGCTTGGCGGCGAGCGGCCCCGACGCGGCCACGAAGATCGGCACCGGCTCGTCCGGGCGGTCGTAGACCGTGGCCTTCCGGGTGCGGTACCACTCGCCGTCGAAGTCCACGCGCTCGCTGGTCCAGAGCAGCCGGATCAGCTCGATGGCCTCGGCCAGGCGCAGGCGGCGCTCCTTGCGGCCGGGGAACTCACCGCCGGTCACGGGAGTCTCGTTCATCGCTTCGCCGGTGCCCACGCCGAGAAACACGCGCCCGGGGGAGAGGCAGGCCAGGGTCCCGAAGGCCTGCGCGATCACCGACGGGTGATAGCGCAGCGTGGGGGTGAGCACGCTCGTGCCGAGCAGGGCGCTGTCCGTGCGCTGGCCGGCTGCCGCGAGCCACGGGAGCGCTGCCGGTGAATGGCCCCCGGTGTGGCGCCAGGGCTGGAAGTGATCGGAGATCGCAATGATCTCGAGCCCCGAGCGCTCGGCCTCGACGGCGAACTCGAGCAACGCTACGGGATCGAACTGCTCGGCCGAGGCCTTGTAACCGATGCGTATAGCCATGCCGGCCATCGTATGGACAGGTAGGCTGGCCCCGGTTTGCGGCTCGAGGGACGTACAGCGCTCGTCACCGGGGGAGCGTCGGGAATTGGCGCGGCCACCTGCCGCCGGCTCGCCGCCGAGGGTGCTCGGGTGGCGGTGACCGACGTGAACCTCGACGGGGCGAACGAGGTCGCGGACGAGGTCTCCGGCGGCGCCTTCGAGCTCGACGTGCGCTCGGAGAACTCGATTCACAGCGCCGTGGAGGCGGCCGAGCGCGACCTCGGCCCCATCGATGCGCTGGTCAACAACGCGGGCTACGACGAGTGGAGCTGGTTCACCGACACCGACTCCGCGCTCTGGGACCGCGTGCTGGCCGTGAACCTGCGCGGCGTGATCGCCGTGACCCACGCCGTTCTTCCCGGCATGCAGCAGCGCCGCCGCGGTCGGATCGTCAACACCGCATCCGAGGCCGGTCGAGTGGGCTCCAGCGGGTCCGCGATCTACTCGGCGGCCAAGGCCGGGGTCATCGGCTTCACCAAGGCGCTGGCCATCGAGAACGGGCGCTACGGGATCACCGCCAACGCCGTCGCGCCCGGGCCGATCGAGACACCGCTGCTGATGGCCGCGCCCGAGGAGCTGGGTGACATGGGCAAGCGGATCGTCGACACCATGGTCGGCGCCACCAACCTGCGTCGGCTGGGCCAGCCCGACGAGGTGGCCGCGGCAATCGCCTTTCTCGCCTCCGACGACGCGTCCTACATCACCGGGCAGGCCCTGGGCGTGAGCGGAGGGCTTGCGAGAATCTAGATGACTGATTCCAAACCCCCGCACCCACGGATGACACGCCAGACCTGCGCTGGCTCTCCACCCGCGTACTCGCCGATAGTTCATTCACTATCGGCTTCGTCCGCGGGCGGCGCCCAGCTTGGTCTGGCGTGCCCCCGCGGTCACGCGGATTCGGAATCAATCATCTAGTCGTGGCCGAAAGCGTGTCGATACGCGAGGTGGGTCCGCGCGACGGCTTTCAGAACGAGCCCGAGGTCATCTCCACCGCCGACAAGGTCCGCCTCGTCGAATGCCTGGCTCGCACCGGTGTGCGCCGCCTCGAGGTCACGAGCTTCGTGCGCGCCGACGTGATCCCGCAGCTCGCCGACGGGATCGAGGTCCTGCGCAGCGCGCGGATACCCGACGACGTGGCGGTGAGCGTGCTCGTGCCCAACGAGCGCGGGCTCGACAACGCCCTGGAGGTGCGCGAGAGCTTCGACGAGGTCAACCTGTTCCTGTCGGCCTCGGAGACGCACAACCGCAAGAACGTCAACCGCTCGGTGGAGGAATCGCTGGCCGGGCTCGAGCGGGTGATCGCCCGGGCGCGCGATGAGGGGCTTCGCTGCGAAGGGGTGATCTCCGTTGCCTTCGGTTGCCCCTACGAGGGCGAGGTCAGGCCGGAGCGGGTGTTCGCGATCGCCCGCCGCTTGCGCGACGCAGGCTGCGCCGAGGTCGCCTTCGGTGACACCACCGGTATGGCCAATCCGGCCCAGGTGCGCGACTTCTTCGCCGCCGCGCGCGACGAGCTCGGCGACGTCGAGCCGACCGCGCATTTCCACAACACCCGCGGCCAGGGCCTGGCCAACGTGCTGGCCGCCCTCGACGCCGGCGTCCGTTCGTTCGAGTCGTCCTTCGGCGAGCTCGGCGGCTGTCCCGTGCCCAAGGGCGCCACCGGGAACATAGCCAGCGAGGATCTGATCTCGATGCTGCACGAGATGGGCTACGACACCGGCGTGGACCTCGAGCGGCTCGTGGCCTGCGCGGGCGAGGCGCAGGCCGTGCTCGGCCGTCCGCTGGGCAGCCACGTGCTCACCGCCGGGCCTGTGGATTGGCGGCGCGACTGAGAGCCGGTATCGGGGTACGATCGCCCGTGGCGTGACGGACTTCCCGACAGTTCGGGTGGCGGCGATCCAGGCCACCCCGGTGATCCTCGACGCGGAGGCGACCGTCGAGAAGGCGGTACGGCTGCTGGGTGAAGCGGCGGCCGAGGGAGCCGGGCTCGCGGTCCTGCCCGAGACATTCGTCTCGCTCTATCCCTCGAATGCCTGGGCGCAGCAGGCCGCGAGCTTCGGCGGCTCGGACGAGTTGTGGGAGCGCATGTGGGCGAGTTCGGTAGAGGTGCCCGGACCCGTGGTCGACACGCTCGCCGGGGCGTGCGCCGAGCACGACCTCCACTGCGCGATCGGCGTGAACGAGCGTGAGCCGGAGCGACCCGGCACGCTCTACAACGCGCTGCTCCTCATCGGCCCGGAAGGGCTCCTATGGAAGCACCGCAAGCTGATGCCCACCCACCACGAACGGCTTTTCCACGGCATCGGCCCCGGCGACGACCTGCGCGTGGTCGACACGCCCGCCGGCCGCATCGGCGGACTCATCTGCTGGGAGAACCGCATGCCGCTCGCGCGCTGGGCGCTGTACCGAGGCGGCCCTCAGATCTGGGTCGCCCCCACCGCCGACGACTCGGACGGCTGGCAGGCGAGCATGCGCCACATCGCGATCGAGTCGGGGGCCTTCGTCGTCTCCGCTCCCCAGTTCATCCCGCGCGCCGCCTTCCCCGCGGACTTCCCGCTCGAGCTGCCCGAGGGCAGGGACGTGTTCGGAAACGGCGGCGCGGTGATCGTCGACCCCGAGTGGGGTGAGCCGATCGCCGGACCGCTGTACGGGCAGGAGGGAATGATCGTCGCCGACTGCGACCTGCGCCGCGGGCTCCATGCCAAGCGCCTGTTCGACTCAGTCGGCCACTACGAGGTCCCCTATTTCAGCCGCGCCGTCACGGAGCCATCGGCGAAGCCGGAGGTTGACGCCGAGCCCGTATAGGTCTGGCCCAAAGCGGGTATCGCTCCGCACATGGGCACCGAGACGAGGGATAAGGGGCGCCCCGACGACAGCGAACCGCTGCCCGAGGAGGAGCGCAAGGAAGTCGAGGACATAGGAGGGCGCAAGACCTACCGCACCCTCGACGAGCAGGAGGGAATGCTGTCGCCGGCCGAGGAGCGCTTCGAGCGCCGGCGCCGGACCGTAGGCCTGTTCCTCGGCCCGATCGTGCTCGCGGTCATGCTCCTGATCCCGTTCGATCTGGACGGGAACCAGCACCGGCTGGCCGGCGATTTTGGCCTTTGTCGTGGTCTGGTGGGTGACCGAGGCGATCCCCATACCGATGACCGCGCTGCTCGGCGTGGTCCTGTGCGCGTTACTCGAGGCCACGCCGCCGCCGCCCGAGGACGACACGTCGGTGGACGTCGTCTTCGGCCTCTTCACCGACGACACGGTCATGCTCTTCATCGGCAGCTTCATCATCGCCCAGTCGATGGTGGTGCACGGGCTGCACCGGCGATTGGCCTTTTGGGTGCTGTCGCTGTCATGGGTGGGCGGCAACACCTATCGGATCATCCTGGCCTTCGGGTTGATCGGCGCTCTCACCTCGCCGGTCATGTCTAACACCGCGGGTGCGGCGATGATGTTGCCCATTGCGCTCGGCGTGATGGGCGTGGTGGGCGGCATGGTGGCCAAGCAGGCAGAGGGCGAGCACCGCGTCGAGCGCCTGCGCTTCGGCTCCGCGCTCATGCTCGTGATCACCTACAGCATCACCGTCGGTGGCCTGCTGCTGCCCATCGGCAGCCCGCCGAACCTGATCGGCCGCTCGCTGCTCGAGGAGGAGACGGGAGAGCCGATCACCTTCGTCGAGTGGTTCGTCGATGGCCCTGCCGATCGTGCTCGTGATGTTCGTTGCCGTCATAACGATCTGCATTCTCTTCAACCGCCCCGAGGTCAAGGAGGTCGATGGAGTCGAGGAGTACGTGGCCAAGGAGCGCGGCCAGCACGGAGGCCTGTCGCGGGGAGAGAAGAACACCCTGTTCGTGCTCGCTTTCGCGCTTGTCGGGTGGTTTCTGCCCGGCTTGGTCGGGATCGTCGCCGGCGACGACTCCGACGCCTACGCCCAGGTCAGCGAGGCCTCCAACGAGGGCATCGTGGCCATTCTCGCCGCGGCTCTGCTCTTCGTGCTGCCCATCGATTGGGCGCGGCGAAAGTTCACCCTCAACTGGAATCAGGCTAGTCAGATCGATTGGGGCACCGTGCTGCTTTTCGGCGGCGGCCTTGTGCTCGGCTCGCTGCTCAGCCAGACCGGCCTGGCCGAGGTTGTGGGCACGTCGATCTCGGACTCGATCGGCGTATCGAGCATCGTGGGCGTCACGATCGTGGTCGTGATCGTGTCCGTGCTGGTCTCCGAGACAACGAGCAACACCGCGAGCGCGGCGATCATGGTGCCGATCGCCATCGCGATCGCGGCGTCGGCCGACCTCGACCCGACCATCCCGGCCCTCGGCGCGATCTTCGGGGCCAACTACGGCTTCATGCTCCCGGTCTCCACTCCGCCCAACGCGATCGTGTACTCCTCGGGCATGCTGCCGATCACACGCATGATCAAGGCGGGGGCGGTGTTCGACATCATCGGCATCGTCCTGTGCGTGATCGGGGTGATAACGATGGCGAACGTGGTCGGGCTCGCGTAGAAGCGCAACCCCGCCTGGCGGGACCGGCCGCGCTCGCCATCGCGGCGGGCGCCGCCACCGTGGTGCCCGGCTTCCTGGTCGGAGCGCTCGCGTTGCAGATCCGCGGCGACCTCGACGTGAGCGTGGCCGCGGTGGCGTCAGGGGTCACCGTGTTCTTCGCGGCGGGCGCCCTGGGCGCCGGCCCCGGCGGCCGGCTGGCCGAGCGGGTGGGGGCGCTGCGCGCCATGCGCGGCTGCCTGCTGGTGACCGCGGCCTGCCTCGTGGCCGCGGCCGCGCTTGCGCAATCGCTGCTCGTGCTGCTGGCCCTGCTGGCGCTCGCTGGGCTCTCGAACGCGGTCACCCAGCCCGCGATCAACGTGTTCATGGCCGACGAGGTGCCGCTCGAGCGCCAGGGGTTGGCCTTCGGCATCAAGCAGTCGGCCATCCCGGCGGCCGTGCTGGTCAGCGGCCTGGCCCTGCCTCTGGTGGCCCTGCCGTTCGGCTGGCGCCCCACCTTCGTCGGCTTCGCGGTGGTATCGCTCGTCATCGCCGGGATCGTGGGCCGCAGCGCGCGAACGTTTGCGGCCTCTCCGCCGCGCCCGCCCGCTCCGCGGCCCACGCGGGCCCTGGTGGTTACGGCTGTGGGCGCGGCGCTGGCCAGCGCCGGTCCGAACTCGCTGGGGGCCTACCTCGTGGCCTCGGCGGTGGACATCGGCATTGCCGAGGGAATGGCGGGCGTTCTGGCCGCTGCGGGGAGCGGCGTCAGTCTGATCACGCGAGTGATCTTCGGCCAGCGAGCGGATCGGCGTCACGATTACGGGTTCGCCGCCGTCATCGGCCTGCTCCTGACCGGGTCCCTGGGCTTCGCGCTGCTGGCCAGCGACAGCGCCGGCCTCTTCGTGGCGGGGACGATCGTCGCCTTCGCGCTCGGCTGGGGCTGGCCGGGGCTGTTCAACCTCGCCGTTGTCGACCAGAACCGGCATGCGCCCGGAGCAGCCACGGGCGTCACCCAAACGGGCATCTACCTGGGCGCCGCGGCGGGCCCCGCCGTCTTCGGCCTGCTCTCCACGGAGCTCGGGTATTCGGCCTCGTGGGCCATCTCGGGTGGCCTGTGTCTGCTGGCGGCGGCCGCGTTCGCCTATGCCCAGCGCCTGCGCGCGCGTAGTCCCTAACGGAGTGTCCCCCAAAACGGCGACGAGCCCGGATGCCGTGGTCCAGGCCCGTCACAAAGCCGAGGCGGGTTCGGGGGAACCCATATGACCGACGGTCACACGCGCCCGGCTAGACCGGGAGCGCGTAGACCTATACCGGCCTCGGCGCCTTCATTTGGGTGGTACCGGGGTCTACTAAGGAGTAAACCTGTCGACGTCAGTGGCCCGCAAATTGCGGATTGCGCTTCTCGAAGAAGGCGCGCGCGCCCTCGGCAAAGTCGTCGCTCGCCGCGAGCGTCTCCTGCGCGGCCACCTCCTGCTCGAGCGTCACCGACAACGCCGGCTTGGCCGCTGCATCGAGCACCCGCTTGGCCAGCCCGACCGCGCGCGGAGCGCAGGCCAGCAGCTCGTTGGCGAGTGCCGCGGTGGTCTCATCGAGCCGGTCGGCCGGCGCGATCCGGTTCGCGAACCCGATTCGGTGAGCCTCGACGCCGTCGATCACCTTGCCCGTCATGATCAGCTCCTTCGCGTTGCCGAGCCCCACCACGGCCGGCAGACGCGAGCAGCCTCCCACGTCGGGCAGCAGCCCGATCCGCACCTCCATGATTCCGGCCACCGCGTCCTCGGCCATCGTGCGGAAGTCGCAGGCGAGCGCGAGCTCGAAGGCCCCGCCGAGGGCCGCTCCATGGATCTCGCAGATCGTGGGTTTCGGCATCTCCTCGAGCAGGTTCCAGGCCGCGAGGATGGGACGCCGGAAGCGGCGCAGGTCGCCCGGATTCTCCGCCAGCTCGCGCAGGTCGTTGAGATCCATGCCCGAGGAGAACAGCGGTCCCTCGCCGCGCAGCACGACCACTCGCACGTCTGCATCGCCGGCCGCCGCCTCGACCGCGGCACTCAGTTCGCCGATCAGCTCGCCGTTCATGGCGTTGCGCTTGTCGGGGCGATCCAGCACGAGGTGTCGTACGGCGCCGCGGTCGTCCACACGAAGAAGTGCCATGGGTCCGACCCTACTGCTGAACGATTCCGCCCACCGCGGAGGACCGTCGGATACCGGCACGAAGCCCTTGGTCATGCAGGGACCGGACCCACGCAAGCCGGTGCGGCGGGAGATCGTCGCGGCGCTGATCGGAGCCGAGGTCGGCGCCGGCGTCGGCCTGCTCGCGCTCGGCGGGACCCTGCTGGCACCCCTGGGCATGGCGCTGTTCGGCGCCGCGGCCGGTGCCGGCGCGGCGAGCCTGCGTGGCCTGCTGATCCGGCGCTGGCTGCGCGATCAGCTGCGCGCTGCTCGCTGATACGGTCGCGGCGCCATGTCGAACCTGCAGCAGGCGCTCGAGCGCGCCCGATCCGGTGGGCCGGCTCGCCATCACGAGAAGTCGCAGGACCAGGGCAAGCTGCCCGTGCGTGAGCGGGTGAATCGGCTGGTGGATCAGGGCAGCTTCGTGGAGGACGCCCTGCTGGCCAACTGGGAGCAGGACGGCCTCGGCGCCGACGGCGTGATCACCGGAATGGCAGCTGTGGGCGGGCGCCCGGTGGCGCTCATGGCCAACGATCCCACGGTCAAGGCCGGCTCGTGGGGCGCGAAGACGGTCGAGAAGATCATCCGAGTCCAGGAGGCGGCGCTCGAGCACCAGGTGCCGATGATCTACTTGGTCGACTCCGCGGGTGCGCGGATCACCGACCAGGTGCAGATGTTCCCCGGCCGGCGCGGGGCCGGGCGCATCTTCCACACGGAGGTGAAGCTGTCCGGGGTGGTGCCACAGGTCTGCGTGCTGTTCGGCCCCAGCGCCGCGGGCGGCGCCTACATCCCGGCCTTTTGCGACGTCGTGATCATGCGCGAGGGAAACGCCTCGATGTATCTCGGCTCCCCGCGCATGGCCGAGATGGTCATCGGCGAGAAGGTGAGCCTCGAGGAGATGGGCGGCGCGCGAATGCATACCGGCATCTCGGGCTGTGGGCACTTCCTCGTGGGCTCGGACGAGGAGGGCCTCGATCTCGCCAAGCGCTACCTGTCCTACTTTCCCTCCCACTGGCGCGCAGACCCGCCGCCGGCGCCTACGGCGAAGCCGGCCGGCGAGCTCCCGCAGATCCCGGCCGACGAGAACAAGCCCTTCGACATGCGCGAGTTGATCGACGCGGTGATCGACGCCGACTCGTTTCTCGAGGTGCAGCGGCGCTGGGCCAAGGAGCTGATCGTCGGATACGCGCGACTGGACGGGCGCGCCATCGGAATCGTCGCCAACCAGCCCAAGCAGCGCGGCGGTGTGCTGTTCGTCGACTCCTCCGACAAGGCGGCGCGTTTCATCTGGACCTGCAACGCCTTCAACCTGCCCCTGCTGTTCCTGGCCGACGTGCCGGGCTTCATGATCGGCACCCAGGTCGAGCGGCAGGGCATCATCCGCGCCGGCGCCAAGATGATCTCGGCGGTTTCGGAGGCCACCGTGCCGAAGATCTCGGTGATCGTGCGCAAGGCATACGGCGCCGGCCTCTACGCGATGGCGGGGCCGGCCTTCGACCCGGACGCCTGCATCGCGCTGCCCGGCGCCAAGATCGCGGTGATGGGCCCGCAGGCGGCCGTCAACGCCGTCTTCTACAACCAGCTGCAGGCGATCGAGGACGCCGAGGAGCGCGAGCGCCGCACCGATGAGCTGCGTGCTGAGTACAAGGAAGAGATCGACATCCTTCACCTCGCCTCGGAGCTCGTAATCGACGCGGTGGTCCAACCGGCCGAGCTGCGCACCGAACTCGCTCGGCGATTCGCCGTCTACGCGTCGCGCGAGCGGTCCTGGCCCGCCAAGCGCAACGCGGTAACGCCTGTCTGACGCCGGCCGCACCGCGCTAGATTCGAAGGAGTGATCTCTCAGACCGCCGCGCGATACCGCTGGGCCGTTCTGGCCCTCGGCGCCGCCTCGACCGCGGCGATGGCAGCGGTGCAGGGCGGGCTCCCAGCGCTGGGACCGGCACTCCAGGCGACATTCGGGCTGAGCCTGGTCGAGGTCACCGCCGTGTTCACGTCCTTCGGCCTGGGCACGGTGGCCACGGTCTACGCCTGGGGGGTGCTGGCCGACCGGGTGGGCGAGCGGCTCGTGCTCGCCATCGGTCCGGCCGTGGGCGGCGGGGTGTTGGCAGCGGTGGCGTTGGCCGACGGCCTTGCCTCCCTACTGCTCGGCATGTTCGTCGCCGGAGCGTTCGTCGCCGCCGCGACCAGCGGCAGCGGCCGCGCCGTGTTCGGCTGGTTTCCGCGGTCGGAACGCGGCCTCGCCCTGGGCCTGCGTCAGACCGCGGTTCCGGTGGGCGCGGCGGCAGCGTCGTTCTCGCTGCCCGCACTCACGGCCGCGACGTCGCTCGACGTCGCCCTGCTCGCCTTGGCCGGCGCCCTGGTGGCCTCGTCCGTCGCGGCCGCGGTCTGGCTACGTGACCCGCCGCTGCGCCGGTCCGCCGCGCCTCCGGGGCCGCCCGCGGCACGCGACCCGCGCATTTGGCGCCTCGGGTTGGCGAGCGCCCTGCTGATCGTCGGCCAGATCGGCGTCAGCTCGCTGCTGGTGCTCTATCTGTTCACCGAGCGAGGCTGGTCGGCCACCGAGGCCGCGCTGGCGCTGGGAGTGGTGCAGCTCGGCGGCGCTGTTGCCCGAATCGCTGCGGGACGCTGGTCGGACCACCGTGACGAGCGCATCGGGCCGTTCCGGCGGCTGGCCGTCACGGCCGGCGCTCTGTTGCTGGGCGCCGCGCTGCTGGCCAACGCGCCGTCCGCGCTGTTCGTGCCCACACTGATGGCGGGCGGGATGTTTGCCATGAGCTGGAACGGGTTGTCTTTCACGGCGGCGGCAGAGATCTCCGGCGGAGCCCAGGCCGGGCGCGCCATGGGCCTGCAGAACACCCTGATGAGGAGCGCCGGCGCGGCCGTTCCGCTCACCCTCGGTGCGCTGGCCGCCGGAGTCTCATGGCAGCTCACCTTCGCGGTGATGGGTCTCGCGCCGCTGGCCGGCGGGGCGCTGCTCGGCCCGCTGGTGGCCGACGAGGACCGGCGCCGCGACGAGCGCCGGCTGCGCCTCGCCCGTCAGGCCGCCTAGGGCCTAGCTTGCGGGCCCTGTCGGGCGCCGGGCGCCGGCGTCTCTGAACGGCGGCAACCAGGGTGGATGCGGCCGTGTGGTGGGCTTTGTCGCGTTGCCGTAACGCGGTTTGGAGGCCACAGTGGTCGATTTACCACCGTATAGACGGTAAATCGAGCACTGCTCCCCGGGCTTGCGGCGGTGGCGTGCCGTCGACGGGCCGGTGTTACAGGACCGCGACAGGAGTGACGGCGTGGCGCGCGGCCGGGTCCCAGCCCCTGGACCTAACGGGCCGTCCAGCCCAGATCCATCGGCACGGCGGAGCCCGTGAAGGCCCGGCCCCCGGGCCCGGCCAGGAAGGCCACCACCTCGGCCACCTCCTCAGGCTCGATCAGGCGCTTGACCGCGTGCGGGGCGAGCACGACGTTCTCGAGCACCTCGTCCTCGGACATGTCGTGGGCCTTCGCCTGATCGGCGAGCTGGGCCTCCACCAGCGGAGTGCGCACGAACGCGGGGCACACGGCCGTGGCCAGGATCCTCTGCTCGGCTCCCTCGAGCGCCAGCGTCTTGATCAGTCCCAGCAGCCCGTGCTTGGCCGACACGTAGGCGGCCTTGTAGGGCGAGGCGACCAGTCCGTGAGCCGAGGCCACGCCTATGAACCGGCTCTCTTCGGCCTCGGCCAGGCTGTCCCAGGCGTACTTGGCCAGCAGGAACGGGCTCGTGAGCAGCAGTGCGATCAGGGTGTCCCATTTGTCCTCGGGAAACTCCGCCACCGGCGCCACGTGCTGCACTCCCGCGTTGGCCACCACAACGTCGAGCCCACCGAAGCGCTCCACTGCGGCGTCCACGGCGCCGCGGTTTCCCTCGCGCGTCGTGAGGTCGGCCTCGAAACCCTCACCGGGACCGTCGGGGTCGGGCTCGAGATCGACGCTCAGCACCTGCGCGCCGTCGCCCTCAAAGCGCCCGGCCACCGCCCGCCCGATGCCACTGGCTGCTCCGGTCACGAGAACACGCATCGCGCGGAAACCTACAATCCGGCGATGCCCGAGGGAAAGCTGCTCTGGGAGCCCGGCGAGGATTCGCTGACGGACTCCAAGATGGCCCGCTTCATGCGCGAGCGCGGCTACGAGGATTACCACGAGCTGTGGAAGTGGTCGGTGGAGGATCTCGAGGGCTTCTGGCGGGCGATCTGGGACGAGTACGAGGTCGGGCCTGCGCCCGACCATGTGCTCGGCGACGGGACGATGCCCGACGCCGAATGGTTTCCGGGCGTCGAGCTGAACTACGCGGAGTACCTGCTCAGCCGGGCGCGCCCGGGGGAGACGGCCATCATCCACGCCACCGAGTCCAGCCCGCTGGCCGAGCTGAGCTGGGACGAGCTCACCGATGCGGTGGCACGATGCGCGGCCGGCCTGCGTCGGCTGGGCGTGGGCAAGGGCGACCGGGTGGCGGCGTACATGCCCAACGTGCCCGAGACGGTGATCGCCTTTCTGGCCACGGCGAGCATCGGAGCGATCTGGTCGAGCTGCGCACCCGAGTTCGGCGCGCCCACGGTGATCGACCGCTTTGCTCAGATCGAGCCCAAGGTGCTGATCGCGACCGAGGGCTACCGCTACGGCGGAAAGGACTTCGACCGCCGCCCGCGCGTGCAAGAAATCGTGGCGGCGATCCCCTCGCTGGAGCACACCGTGCTGGTGCCGTCCGGTTGGGAGGAACTGCTGAGCGAGGCGGCGGAGCCCGAGTTCGAGCGCGTGCCCTTCGATCACCCGCTGTGGGTGCTCTACTCGTCGGGCACCACGGGCCTGCCGAAGGCGATTGTGCAGGGCCAGGGCGGGATACTTCTCGAGCAGCTCAAGAAGGCCAACCTGCACTGCGACCTCTCCGAGGCCGACCGCTTCTTCTGGTTCACCACCACGGGCTGGATGATGTGGAACTTCCTGGTCTCGGCCCTGCTGTCCGGCGCGGCCATCGTCCTCTACGACGGCCAGCCCGACCCGCAGCGGATGTGGGAGTTCGCCCGGGAGGCCAAGGTCACGAGCTTCGGCACCAGCGCCGGGTTCATCGGCGCCTGCATGAAGGCCGAGATCGAGCCTGAGCCCTGGCCCGGGCTGAAGGCGATCGGCTCCACCGGCTCGCCGCTGCCGCCGGAGGGCTTCGACTGGATCTACGAGAACTTCCCCGACGTGTGGCTGTACTCCACCAGCGGAGGGACCGACCTGTGCACCGCCTTCGTCGGGGCCTGCCCCCTGTTGCCGGTGTATGCGGGTGAGCTGCAGGCCCGCTGCCTGGGCGCGGCGGTGGAGTCCTGGGACGAGGAGGGCAAGGCGCATGTGGACGAGGTGGGCGAGCTGGTGATCACTCGTCCCATGCCCTCGATGCCGTTGTTCTTCTGGAACGACCCGGACGGGGAGCGCTACCGCTCGAGCTACTTCGACACCTACCCGGGCATCTGGCGCCACGGCGACTGGATCAAGATCACCTCGCGGGGCAGCGCGGTGATCTACGGCCGCTCGGACTCGACCATCAACCGCGGCGGCGTTCGGATGGGGACGAGTGAGATCTACTCGGCGGTGGAGGGCGCGGGCGACGTGCTCGACTCGCTGGTGGTCGACGTGGACGAGCAGATGCTGCTGTTCGTAGTGCTGCGCGACGGCGCCGAGCTCGACGACGAGCTGGTGAGCACGATCAGAACGCGGGTGCGCGAGCACTGTTCGCCACGCCACGTGCCCGACCAGATCATCGTGATCGACGAGGTGCCCCGAACGCTTTCGAACAAGAAGCTCGAGGTACCGGTGAAGAAGATCCTGATGGGCGGCGACCCGGAGAAGGCGGCGAGCCGCGACTCGCTGGCCAATCCGGCCGCACTGGACGCGTTCGTCGAGCGCGCCGGCGAGCTCACCCGCTCGAGCTGAGCGTCGGTCCCAGCTCGGCATCGAGTCGCTCGATGAGGGCGGCGCAGAACGCCTCGGCCCGCTTCATTGCCTCTGCATCGACGCCGTCGGTTTCGCTGCCGCTCAGCGTGACGACCGGGTAGCCACGCAGCACCGCGGCGTAGCCGTCGCTGGGCGACCGGTTGATGAAGGAGGGTGCGTCGCCGAGCTCGGTCAAGCGAAGCCGGGTTTTCAGAGCGAACAACGGGCCCTCCTTGCGTGCGTGGCGCAGGGTGCCCAAGCCGATCTCGTCGAGATTGACGAACAGCGTGCTCTCCTTGTCCAGGTCGCCGCGGTGGCGCGCGATGAATCCGCGCGTGCCCGCGGCCATGGCCTTCTGGGAGCCGCTGAAGAGCACGTGGACCCCGAAGTGCTCGGGCCCTTCTGTGCTGAAGCGCTCGGCCAGCCGCAGCGCGAGCGCCACCCCCGACGCGTTGTCGTTCTCGCCCGCGCGAGTGGGGGAGAGGGCGATGTCGAGCAGCAGCGCGACCGCGACTATCAGAACGACCGTAGGCACGAACTGGACCACGCTGAGCGCGATCCCCTCCCAGCCCGCCAGCCGTGGCGCGCAGCAGGCGAGCACCGCCAGCTGCGCCCAGAGGAGCGGCTGCGCGCCGAGGAGCCGGCGCAGCCGGCGCCCGAGAGCGAGGCCACTGCGGCCAGCGTCGTAGTGGGCCACGAGCACGATCCGGCCCGGCCGGTCGCGCGTGTCCCAGGAGATGACGTTCTGCGAAGCACGACGCCCAAGCGGACGCCGCGCCAGAGGAATGAGAAACCCCGCGTCAACGATGAACAGCAGGGCCCCGGCGAGCGCCAGCGCCGCCCCGGGGACGGGCAGGGAGACCGACAGCACGCTGCCGAGCGCCGAGAGTGCGGCGCACAGCGCATAGGCGAGCGGCCACCGAGGCCAGACGTCGAGCGCCTCGGTCTCGGCCCGCCGGCCCATTTGGCGAAGCCGCGCCTCGAGGTGTCGCGCGGCCCGCCGCTCGGCATCGCTGCCGGGTGCCCGCCGACCGATGTCGACGAGCGCGGCGATCTCATCCAGCGCGCTCAATACCCGGGGTGGGATTCGAACCCACACGCCCTTTCGGGCAATCGATTTTGAGTCGATCGCGTATACCGTTCCGCCACCCGGGCAGCGATCTCAATCGTAAGACTCTAAGCGGGCTGCGTCTGGCCCAGGCTGTGATCCCCGCCCCGATACCGATCCGCCTCGTCGGGCGAGACCTCGACCTCGACGTTCCATTGCTGCTGGAAGCCGCGCATGGCGAACGCGATCAAGAGGATCTGGACGGGAACGAGGATGAGCGTCAGCAGGCCCAGGAAAGAGGGCGCCAGGGCCGGATCGGCGAAGCCGGCCTTGTCTCGCTCGAACCACGCGGGGCCGGCAACCGCCGCCACCACCGCGAGCAGAATGGCCAACGCGGCCGCCACCGGCAGGACGCCGCGATTCCAGCGACTCACGACGTAGGCCATCACCAGGTAGACGATGATGTAGCCGAAGGAGACGATCTGCGCACCCTGCAACTGAGACCAGCCGCCGAAGGTCACGACGGCGACCAGAACCGCGCTCACCACCAGCAGCAGCACCACCACCGCCTTGGTTGCCTTGGACTCACCCTTGTCCCGGTTGGGGTGCAGCAGGACGGTGTCAGCCATCGGCAGTGACAATACCCTGTGTCCTTCCGGCCTGCGCCGGATTTGCGGGCGTGGCGAAACTGGCAAACGCGCGAGGTTTAGGTCCTCGTGATCGAGAGGTCTTGGGGGTTCGAGTCCCTCCGCCCGCACCTTTGTGGCTAGCCTGCTCTCGGCAGTCTGAGGCGAGGGCGTATCCTTTCGGCCGTGCCCGGTTGACGCTAGACAGCTCGAAGTTCCACATTCGTCCCCGCACCCCTCACGCCCGAGCGCCTCGGCGGTGGTGCGAGAGCGCCGCCTTCCTGGCGCGCTACCGGCACGAGTTTCCTTACACCTCTCGGCGTTACGCTAGATAGCGTTACGCCACTCGGTATAATAGCGTCACGTGGCTGCCGAACCGCCCAACCCCTTCCGCTACGGCGCGCTGGCGCTCGATGACGCGTTCACCGACCGCCAGGACGAGATCGCGGAGCTCGAGGCAGACATCCGCAACGGCCAGGACGTGGTGCTGTTCGCGCCCCGCCGGTACGGCAAGTCTTCGCTCGTGTGGCGGGTTTCGCAGCGGCTGGTGAAGAGGCGCGTGCTCGTGGCCCAGGTGGATCTGATGACCACGCCGACCAAGGAGCGCCTGGCCGAGAAGCTGGCCGCCACCATCTACGAGGACGTTGCGTCCCCGCTGTTTCGGGCCAAGGAGCGCCTGCGCGTGTTCCAGAACCTGCGCATCAGGCCGACCGTGGTGGTCAACCCGGAGGACGCCTCGCTCAGCTTCACCTTCGAAGCCGGGCGAGCGGTGCAGGACCTCGACGAGACGCTGGAGCGCCTGCTCGAGCTGCCCGGACAACTGGCGGCCGAGCGCAACCGCCAGGCGGTGCTGATCCTGGACGAGTTCCAGGAGATAGCGGACATAGATCGAGACCTGCCGAAGCTCATGCGGGCCGTGTTTCAGCAGCAGCCCGAGGTCGCCCACGTCTACCTGGGCAGCAAGCGCCACATGATGCGGCGCATCTTCAGCGACGAGAACGAGCCCTTCTGGCGCAGCGCAAAGCAGATGGAGCTGGGAGTGATCGCGCCCGAGCTGTTCGCCGGCTACATCGCCGACCAATTCGAGGCGACCGGCCGGCGAATCAAGCCCGACGCGGTCGAACGCCTACTGGCGATTACCCGCGGCCACCCCTACGCGACGCAGGAGCTCGCCTACTTCCTGTGGCAGGCCACCCGTCCCCGACCGGCCGCCGGAGTGGCTCGTGTCGAGGAGGCGCTGGCGGCCGTCCTGCGCTCCGAGCATGCCCACTTCTCGCTGGTGTGGGGGCGAGCGTCATCCGCGCAGCGGTCGCTTCTGCACGCGCTCGCCCGCCAGCCCGGCCATCCGCTGAGCGCGGCCTACCGCAGACGCTTCGCGCTGCCCGGTCCATCAACCGTCCAGAAGGCGCTGGAGGCACTCGAGCGCGACGAGTTGATAGCCCGTGCGGGCGGCTTCGCGGAGATCAGCGAGCCTTTCTTGGGGGAGTGGATCGTGCGCGAGGTGGACGGCTGAAGCCAGGGTTCCGTCCGGTCCCTGTGCGAACATATGTTCGATGAGAAGGTGCGGACGCTGCGGAGAGGAAAAGCCGGTGGAGGCGTTCGCCTCCCGTCGCAAGAAACGCGGTCAGTACGACAACATGTGCCGGCCCTGCCGATCGGCCTACGGGAAAGAGCATTACGCGGCCAACCGGCAGCGATACGTCGACCAGGCTCGCATCCAGAAGCAGAGGCTCGCGCGCGAGCGCACCCGCTATCTGCTCGAGTTCTTCGTTACCCACCCGTGTGTGGACTGCGGAGAGACCGACCCCGTGGTCCTTGAGTTCGACCATCTGCGGGACAAGTTGTTCGACATCTGCCAAGCGCTGCCGTATCGCAACTGGCAGAGCATCCTGGACGAGATGGCAAAGTGTGAGGTTGTCTGTGCCAACTGTCACCGACGGCGCACAGCACGACGCAAGGGTTCCCTGCGGGCAGTTCTAACGGGGATGATGAGAGCGGGCGAGGGGACTTGAACCCCCACTAAAGCCTTGGAAGGGCTTTGTGCAACCGTTACACCACGCCCGCGTAACTCAGGATCCTAGCCACCGCTTGGGGTTCTGCACCATCATCTGGTCGAGCTGATCGTCGGTCATTCCGCGATCCTGGAGCTCGGGGATGACCTTTTCGAAGAGGAACGTCATCGACCAGTCCGGCACCTCGTTCGCCTTGAGGTACTCCTGCACCTCGGGCGGGAACCAGTCGATCGTCGAGCAGTAATCCTGGGAGAGGAACATACGGTCGGCGTAGCCCCGCTCGAGCAGGGCCAGCGTCGTGGCCTGGCGCTTCTCGGTCGGCAGGTAGATGTCGATCCCGTAGCGGTCCATGCCAATCCAGCAACCGGTTTCGAGGAGCCTCTCGATGTAGTCGAGGTCGTCGGTGTCGCCGGTGTGCGCCACCTGCACCTTGGCCGGGTCGACGCCCTCTTCGGTGAAGATGCGCATCTGCTCGAGCCCGGTCTGACTGGCGGGGTGAGAGTGAGCCATGATGGGCTCGCCCGACGCTTTCGACGCGCGGGCCGCGGCGCGGTGGACCTTCTCGACATTCGGGGTCACCCCCGGCTGGTCGGCGGCGCATTTGATGAGCGCGGGCTTGACCTCAGTGCCCTGGATGCCGTGCTCCAGCTCGTGGATGAAGATCGCGGCGAGCGCGTCTTCGTCGCGGCTCAGGAGGGCCTGGGGGAGGTGGTCATAGGTGTAGATGCCGGTGGCGAGCACTACGTTAAGCCCGCTCTCGTCCGCCACGCGCTTGGAGAAGCCGGCGTCGCGGGTGAGGAACATCGCGCCCGGGTCGACGACCGTACGCACGCCGTGCCCCTTGACCGCGTCGGCGTCGGCGATGGCCGCCTCCCACTCGGCTGCCTCGTCGTAGAGGTGAGGAAATTGAAAGCGCGCGGCCTCGTCGGTCGTGCGGAAATGCTCGTGGATAAGGGTGAATCCGAGTTCCTCGACATCGATCGGTCCCCGTGTGGTCTCAACGGTGGGCATGCGAACCCTGTCGCTCAGGCGTACTGAGCACTCGAGCCCTCAGCCGCCCGCCGTTCGAGCAGGATGCCGAGCAGCACGCCAACCGCGGTGACCACCAGCGCGACAATGAGCCTGATCACCGTCGCTCCGCTGGCTCCCTCCTGAAACAGGGCGATGAGAAAGAGCGCGACCGGGAACAAGAGCGGAATCCACTTCCACCTTCCGGGCGCCGCGTACCCGAAGGCCAGCCCGGCGAGGAAGAAGATGACGTACGGGGCGATGGCCACCGGCGGATAGTACGTGGCGATGGACGGGGCAGCCAGGGCTCGAACCTGGAATCGCCGGTTTTGGAGACCGGTGCCTTATCCAATTTGGCCACTGCCCCCGGTGGACTCGCCGATGATAGACGCGCGGCTCGCACTAGCGGAAAACGGCCACCTAGCCCAGAGCTATCATGGGCGCCGCAGCATTCGGGGCGTGGCGCAGCTTGGTAGCGCATTCGACTGGGGGTCGAAAGGTCGCTGGTTCAAATCCAGTCGCCCCGATTACTTCGCTGGCCCCGCAGGGCTCCGCAGTTTCGCAGGAAGTCGCTTGTTAGCGGGGGAAACGCGAGTGCCGGCGCTTAGGCATGGGGTGCCGCACATCCGCGACGACGAATCTCAGACTGGGCGCGAGGAGCCTATGCGGGCTCTGAACGTAGACTTCGACGGGCTCGAGAGGACTTGTCTAGCGCGGCGCTAGGAATAGTTCGACGCAGATGCTGGTCGGCTGTCGCGTCCGGTTGTTGTTTTGCGTAGGGGTTGTGGCTGGCGCTGGAGCGCTCGGACTGGCCCCGTCCGTGCAGGCGCAGGAGCGATTCCCGGCGACCGTGACCTCGGTCGTGGACGGAGACACCGTCAATGCTCAGGTGGCCGGCGAGTCCGCGCTTGAGGTTCAGTTGATCGGGGTGGACACGCCCGAGCTTGATGAGTGTGGAGGGGCCGAGGCGACCGATTACATGAAGCAGCTCGCGCGTGGGCGAAACGTCACGCTGCTGAGCGACGCGACGCAGCCCAGCGTTGACCAGTCCGGGCGCTCTCTGTTCTACGTCGACCGAGACGACGGTTTGGATCTAGGCCAGGAGATGCTACGAGCGGGTTGGGCTCAAATCTTCGGCTTGGATAGGTGTTCGGCGGGGCGGGGTAGCGACCTTGTAGGCCGCTCCCCGCAGCCCGCCACGCCAAGAGGAAGCCGCTGCTCAGCCTAAGTCGTAGTCGGCTTAACCCGCCCCCGATTCGGGCAAGCCGGTCCGTGAGGACTTCGCCTCGCCGCCGGTATCGCCGGTCTGCCCATCCTCACCAGAGGTGGCGTCATTCACGGTTCAGACCTGTGATACTGGCGTGCTCCATAGGGGACGGGTGCGCTGACGTGCCACGGCAGCGCCGGGACCACGAAAGGGGGCCGCCGATGAGCGGAACCCAACTACCGCCGGATGGTGAGCGCGCGGGTGCCGAGGGGTCACAGAGGGCACTGAGGCGCGGGAGAGTGGCGACCATCGGTCGGCCCCGCCCGCTGGAATTCGATCGCAACGGCTTTCCGGTTCCGCAGGAGAGCCAGCAGCGCAGCCCCGAGTTCCGCGCGCGCATTTATCGACTGTTGAGCCCATAGGCCGAGCCACCGCCTAGGCCCCGCAACGCTCGATACGGTTCGGGTGCGGTGAATGAGAGTAGTATCGAAGCTGCCGAACCGGTTACGTCAGGCGCTTCATAGCCCCTCCGGTTTCAGAACTAAGCGCCACCGAAGGGGCCGAACGATGTCCCAGCAGGGCCGCTTCAGGTCCCAGCCAGCCGGCGATCAGGCGCAGGTGCTGATCCTTGAGGGAGAGTTCGACCGGTCGAAGGCGGCGGAATTCGAGCTGGCACTTGAGAACGCGTTGCGTGCCGGCAGTCGGCAGGTGATCGTGGACCTCAGGGAAGTTAGCTTCCTGGATTCGAGCATGCTTAGTGTGCTTGTTCGGGGCATCGGCCACGGCGTAACGCCGCGCGGCCAGCACGCCTTGGTCCGACCTAACCCGCTCGTTTGGAGGGTGTTCGTGCTGACCGGGCTAAGCCAAAGCTTCTCCGCCTTTGGCCGTCTAGATGAAGCCTTGGCGAGCTACGTGCCGCCTTCCTAACCCTCTAGCGACGGGACGCGCACGGCACGCTACTCACGCACAGTCACACCGATGCACGGCGATGCAGGCTGGCTCTGTGTTCGGACTGTGCTCGTAGGGCTGGGAGGGGGGTGCGACGTCCAGGCGAGGCGATTAGGCTCGTGCCGTCAGCTCAAGATCCGACCGAGGAGATCCTGTGGTTTTCGAGACGCTCACCGTGCGTGCGGAAGGGTCGGTTCTGTTCGCGGAGATTGCGGCCCCGCCCATGAATCTTTTGGGCCCCGAGCTGGTCCGTGATTTGGTCTCTCTCATCCAGCTAGCCGAGGCCGACGACTCGTTCCAGGTGCTCGTGTTCAGCACCGCCGACCCCGACTACTTCATCTCGCACGTCGACTTGACCCGGGTCGCCGAGTACCGGGCGGAGGCCGCCAAGCTGACCGGCGAAGCGTCGATCGCCCTCCTGTTCCACCACCTCAGCGCGAGCCGGCTCGTCACTATCGCCCAGATAGAGGGTCGCGTGCGTGGCGCGGGCAGCGAGTTCGCGCTGGCGTGCGACATGCGCTTCGCCGCGCGAGAGACGGCGATCTTCGCCCAGTTCGAGCCTGCGTTCGGCGTGCTGCCCGGTGGCGGCGCCGCGCAACACCTCACGCGGCTCATGGGCCGTGGGCGGGCGCTCGAGGTCATGTTGAGCGCCGAGGATTACGACGCGGAGCTGGCTGAACGGTACGGCTGGATCAATCGGGCGCTGCCCGCCGACGAGCTCGGCGAGTTCGTCAGATCGCTCGCTCATCGGATCGCCGGGTTCCCGGCCGCCGGCCACAGCGCGGTCAAGGATCGGGTCAATGAGATCGCGCTCGCGCCGACCGAGGACTTCCGGCGCGACTCCGATCTCTTCGGCGAGGGCGTGCTCGACCCCGAGGCGCAAAGCCGGATCGGAGCAGCGATGAAGCGCGGCCTCCAAACCCGAGATGCGGAAATGGCCCTGGGCCGGATGCTCGGCGACTTGGCCGACCATTAGCAGTTGTGGACCGCTTGCGGCATGCCGTGGCTGCCCGAGCTCTCCAACGGCGGCGCCGGGTCACGCGGACTTTGTGATGCGGAAATGGCGCCAGGCGAAAGCTTCGGCCGAGACGGGTGTGCAGTGCCCCTCAGCGTCCTAAGGTAGACCGCGACCCGCCCTGTGCGTGTCAGGCCGGTGCTGCCGGGTAACCAGGGAGGACACTCCCAGCGAAACCAGGAGACGGACATGGCTACGGTGACTGAACTTGGACAGACGGGGCTGCAAGGCTGGCGCCAGAAGCTGGCAGACGGAATCTCTCAGCCGGTCGCAAACCGTGCCCCCCTCGAGGAAGATCAGGTGCGCGCCGTGATCGGGGCTGCCTTCTTTGTCTTGGCTGTGATCTACGTCGCTAAGACGATTTCGGCGGCTACGCGCCAAGCGCGCCGAAGCTGAGTCACCGAGCAACTGCCGGATCTCCCGCAAAGGAGCAGTGGAGGTGTCCTGGGGTGGTCGTCGCTGTTGTCGCGCAGCAAGAGGCCGCCGCCGCAGCCGACATCGAACAGTCGATCCGCCGGCGCGAGCGTCGAGAATCGCGCGGCGCGCGAAGTTGTGTATAACGACGCGCCCCGCGGGGCAGGCCATCGAAGGGCAGGGAGTCGATGCGAATCGTCATAAACGGACAGCAAGCGTTTGGTGCCTCGGTGCTCGAGGCGCTGTTGGAGGGCGGCGAGGACGTCGTGGCGGTCTACTGCGCGCCCGATGAGCCCGATGAGCCCGACCTACCGCCCGACCCGCTGGCCGAGGCGGCCCGCGAGGCCGGCATCTCGCTTCGCCAGCCCGACTCGTTCGAGCCGAAGGAAGTGGCGACCGAACTCGCCGCGCTGCGCCCGGACCTGATGGTCATGGCGTTCGTGACGCTGTTCGTTCCCGAGCCGGTGTTGAACACGCCGACGCACGGGTCGATCCAGTACCACCCGTCGCTGCTGCCCCGCCACCGCGGGCCGAGCGCGATCAACTGGGCGATCATCCAGGGCGACCCGAAGACCGGCATCGCGATCTTCTGGCCCGACGAGGGCCTCGACACCGGCCCGGTGTTGATGCTCAGGGAGGTCGAGATCGCGCCGGACGATACGCTCGGCAGCCTGTACTTCGACAAGCTGTTCCCGCTCGGGGTCGAGGCGATGGTCGAGAGCGTCGACCTCGTGCGCGATGGCCGCGCGCCGAAGCTCGTCCAGGACGAGGCGCAGGCCACGTACGAGAGCTGGTGCCGCAAGGCCGACGTCGAGATCGAGTGGTCGCGGCCGGTCGCCGACGTCTACAACCTCATCCGCGGCGCGAACCCGCAGCCAGGCGCGTGGACGACGGTCGGCTCCGAGCAGGTCGAGGTCCTCGACTCCGAGCGCGTCGACGGCGACCCCGGCGCGCCGCCGGGGCAGGTCGTCACCGTCGACGGCGACCGGCTCGTGGTGGCCGCGGGCGGCGGCGCGGTCGCGATCCGGGTCGTGCGCGCCGGCGGCGAGAAGACGACCGCCTGCGACTATGCGCGCGCCTCGGGCGTCGAGCCCGGCGCGCGCCTCGGCGGTGAGCCTTCGGCCGCGTAGCCGCGTGGCCACTGGGCTTGAGCGGCCAGCGCTGATTCCAGGATAGTAATTACAGATCGCAAAATACGTGTCGGACACATCATGAAACCCGCTCGGTCAACCACGTCTGGGAAGGACGAACCCATGACTGTCAGCGCATCCCCGCCCGCACGATTGTCTCCACCTGAACGGCTGCTGTGCGGGCCGGGGCCCATGAACGTCGAGCCGTCGGTGCTCGAGGCCATGAACGCCCCCATGCTCGGACACCTGGACCCGAGCTTCCACGAGTTGATGCTCGAGGTAGTGGACATGCTTCATGCGGTCTATGGGCTCACGCGCGGTGCGGCGTTCCCGCTGCAGGCAACAGGGATGTCCGGCATGGAGACGGGCATCGCCAGTCTCGTCGAGCCGGGCGACCTTGTCATCGTCGGCTATGCGGGGTTCTTTGGGCAGCGCATCGCACAGATGGCGGCGCGCCACGGCGCACAGGTGGTCGAGGTCACGCGACCGTGGGGAGAGGCGGTTCCGAATGAGGCGCTGCTCGAGGAGCTCGAGCGTCACCCGGGGGCGCGCCTCGTGGCCGTGGTGCACGCGGAGACGTCGACCGGGGTGCAACACCCGGTCGCGGAACTCGCTGACGAAATGCAGGGATCTGAAACGCTGCTGCTCGCAGACTGTGTCACGTCGCTCGGTGCTGTACCGGTCAGCTTCAGCGAGTGGGATCTCGATTTCGCCTACTCCTGCACCCAAAAGGCGCTGGGCGCGCCTCCAGGGATGTCTCCGATCGCGTTCTCCGAGCGTGCGCTCGAGCGGGTGAGATCGCGCCACCTAGCCGTGCCGTTCTCTTTTGACGTTCAGCTGCTTCTCGACTACTGGGTCGAGCGCCCTGTCACTTATCACCACACCGCGCCGATCTTGCACATCTACGCTCTGCATGAGGCTTTGCGCCATACGCTGGAGGAAGGCCTGTCCGCCCGATGGGCGCGCCATGAGCGCGCCGGTCGCTACCTGCAGGCGGCGATTGCAGAGCGCGGCTTGGAATTGTTGGCCGAGCCGGAGCGCCAGCTACCGAATCTGACGGCGGTGCGGGTGCCTGACGGTGTCGACTCCAAGCGCGTGCAGCAGCGGCTCCTGATCGAGCACGGCATCGAGGTAGGCGGTGGACTCGGGCCTGACGCTCCCGAAATGTGGAGGATCGGACTCATGGGTCGCAACGCGACAATCGAGACCGCCGATCGCGTGCTCGCGGCCCTGGACGCCGTGCTAGTGGACGAGTGGGCCTCCCCCCGGGCTGGCTAGCTTCGGTAGACCTGGACAGATCGCGGCTCCTGGGAGGCCAGCCCGACTGCCCAAATCGGGTTCAGCGAAGGTCTAGCCGTGCCCGGTCAAGCCCTGGTCGCTGAGGCCCAGCCCCCACTCGCCGAGCTGCTCGGCCACGACCGAGTTGGGATAGCGGTAGGCGGTGAGGTCGTCGGCGCTGATGATGCCAACGGCGCGCCCTTCGTCGTCCACGACGAATAGCCGCCGGACGGCGTGCTTGGTCATGCGCTCCTCGGCTTCCTCCACGGTTGCGTCGCCGGGAACGGTGATGACCTCCGGAGTGGCGAGCTCGGACACGGGGATCGGGCGCGGGTCGCGATCCCGCGCGAGCGCGCGCGTCACGATGTCGCGGTCCGTCAGCACCCCTGACAGGCGCCCATCCGTCACGACCCCGACCGAGCCGATCTCGCGGTTCCTCATCAGTCGCGCGCACACAAGGATGTCCGTTGCGGCGTCAACCACCACGGGTTCCGGGGTCATGAGCGAAGCGACGGTCACCGCCATGGCTCGAGCTCCCTGCTCATGCCGCTCATCCTACGACACCCATGCTCCTGAGCGAGGCGCTCACGTGGGTATCATCGTCGGCTCCAACGGCTCGCCGTAGGCCAGCGCGGCCACCGGCAGGTCCTTGGCCCTCACAGCCTCCACGTCCAGCAGCTCGGCCACCTTCGCCACCGCGTCGGCGTGCCTGCGCGAGGACGGGAGAGCGAGCGTGACAATCCGGGCGAACTCCGCCCGCATGCCTCGCTGGTGCAGCTCGATGCGACCCCACAGGACCACGGCGCCGCGCACGAGCGCGAGCCGCTCGCGTCCCCTGGGCCTGGGTGGCGCGAAGAGCCCGTAGATCCCGCACGCGCAGCCTGGGTCCGGAGCCGGCCCTGGGTGCGCGGACGCCGTTCGCCACAGCCCGCGAGCCCCGCGGCAGCTGGGAAGGCACTCGGCTTGCATCGGCCCGGCCTCCCAGGGCGTGCGCGCCAGCGGCGAGAGGATCTCATCACCCACTTGCACCCAGTCGCGGTAGCCGATGATCGGCCGAGTCAGGTCAGGGGCAATGGATTCACCCGCGCGCTGCATCTCGAGGCAATCCTACGGGACGCCGGCAGCCCGGTCGCCATCAGCTCACCACCTCGCGGCCTAGTCCACGTAAGGTCGACGGCCCGGCTGTCGCCGCCACCCGGACCGCGCCAGGTCCTTATGATCCCGTCGATGCGAGTGGCAGTTGTCGGTGCGGGCGCCATCGGGGCATACGTCGGTGCATCCCTGGCGCGCGGGGGCGCCGACGTCCATCTGGTGGCCCGCGGCGAGCATCTGGAGGCCATGCGCCGGGACGGCGTTCAGGTCCTCTCACCGCGCGGCGATTTCACCGCGCATCCGCCGGCGACCGACGACCCGAGCGAGATCGGGCCCGTGGAAGTCGTCTTCCTCGGGCTCAAGGCCCACTCCTACGCGACCGCCGGTCCTCTGCTGGAGCCGCTGATGCACGAGGAGACGGCGGTCGTTGCGGCACAGAACGGGATCCCGTGGTGGTACTTCCACGGCCTCGACGGTCCTTATGCGGGCCGGCGGATCGAGAGCGTGGACCCCGACGGCGCCGTCTCGGAGATCATCCCGCCGCAGCGCGCCATCGGCTGCGTCGTCTACCCGGGTACCGAGTTGGAGGGCCCGGGGATCGTCAAGCACCTCGAGGGCACGCGCTTCTCGATCGGGGAGCCGAACGGGTCGATCTCCGAGCGCTGCGAGCGGTTCAGCGACGCGATGGTGGCGGGGGGCCTCAAATGCCCGGTCGAGGAGAGCATTCGCGACGACATCTGGGTGAAGCTGATGGGCAACGCCGTGTTCAACCCGCTCAGCGTGCTGACGGGCGCCACGCTGGCGGCGATGTGCCGGCACCGCCAGACGCGAGAGCTCGTGGCGAAGATGATGGGCGAGGCACTCGACATCGCGCGTGCGGTTGGGAGCGCGACCCAGTGTCTCGATCGAAAGACGCCTGGCCGGCGCGGAGCGGGTGGGGGAGCACAAGACGTCCACGCTGCAGGACTACGAGGCGGGCAAGCCGCTCGAGTTCGCCGCCCTCATCGACGCCGTGATCGAGCTGGCCGACCTCGCGGAGGTGGAGGCACCTTCGATGCGGTCGATCGCCGCGGCGAGCGCCCTACTCGCCGAGACGCGCACGCCTCAGCCCGAGTGAATCGGCGACCGCAGAACGGCATCGCGGCCGCAATGCGCAACACGGGGTAACCCGCGGCGCCGGGGCTGGGACCTGGCACCTGGGATCTGATGTTTTGTATCCCACGGACCGGAGAGATACCTAGCAGTGGCGGCAACGGGTCCGAGCACAGACCAACTCCTCAGCGACCGGCCGACCGGATCGCTGGTCGTTCCCCGGCTTCGAACCGGGACGAGCATCGCCCAGCTTGCCTACGAGGCGCTTCGCGCCGCCATTCTGGCCATGGACGTCCACCACCCCGAAGCCGACCTGCGGCTCGACGAGAAGGAGCTGGCGGCGGATCTGGGCGTCAGCCGGACCCCGGTGCGCAATGCGCTTGCACGGCTCGAGCACGAGGGCTTGGTGCGAATCGTCCCGCGCCGTGGCGTGTACATCGTCCGCAAGAACAAGCGGGAGATCATCGAGATGATCACGGTGTGGGCGGGGCTGGAGAGCATGGGCGCCCGCCTCACGTGCGAGCGAGCGACCGACGACGAGATCGCCAGCCTGCGCACGCTGTTCGCCACCTTCGAGGACGGCGAGCTGCGGCTGCGCCTGGACGAGTACTCCGCGGCCAACCTGCGCTTCCACCAGCGCATCATCGAGCTCGGCCGCTCGACGCTGCTCGTGGACATGGCTCATGGCCTGCTCGTGCACATGCGCGCGATCCGAACCAGGACGATCGGCGACGACGATCGCGTCGAGCGGTCGATCGTCGACCACATGCACATCATCGAGGCGCTGGAGGCTCGCGACGCCGAGCTGTCCGAGCGGCTGGTCCGCGACCACGCGCTCGACCTCGCGGAACATGTGCGAAGCACGATCGAGCACTTGGAGGATTGAAAACCCCGGTGGGGGGGACGTTATCCCCAGCCCGCCAGAACGACGAAAGAGAGCCGACGTGACGGCTGTAACCACCGAGACACAGCGAGACAGGAGTCCGGCCGAACCGGAGGTCGAAACGATCTCGGGCGGCCACCTGGTGGCCAAGGCCCTGAAGGCAGAGGGCATCGACACGATCTTCACTCTCTGCGGCGGCCACATCATCGACATCTACGACGGTTGCATCGACGAGGGCATCAAGGTCGTCGACGTCCGCCACGAGCAGGTGGCGGCCCACGCTGCGGACGGATACGCGCGCGTGACCGGCCGGCCCGGCTGCGCGGTCGTCACTGCCGGACCGGGCACCACCGACGCGGTCACCGGCGTCGCGAATGCGCTGCGCGCTGAGAGCCCGATGCTCCTGATCGGCGGCCAGGGAGCGCTCAACCAGCACCGCATGGGCTCTCTCCAGGACCTGCCTCACGTGGACTTCATGAAACCGATCACCAAGTTCGCGTCGAGCGTCGTGACCACCGAGCGCGTGGCCGACATGTGTTCCATGGCCTTCCGCGAGGCGTTCGCCGGCGCGCCGGGCCCTGCGTACCTGGAGATCGGGCGCGACATCCTCGACGCCAAGGTGCCGCTCGCGGACGCGGTGATCCCCGAGGCGGGCCACTACCGCGCGTCGACGAAGAGCACCGGGGATCCGAACGACATCGACAAGCTCGCCGAGATCCTCATCAACGCGGAGCGGCCGTGCGTGCTGCTGGGCAGCCAGGTGTGGACCGCGCGCGGCGCGGAGGCGGCGCAGGACTTCGTCAAGCGGCTCAACATCCCGGCGTACATGAACGGTGCGGCCCGCGGCACGCTGCCGCCGGGCAACCCCCACCACTTCCACCAGACCCGCCGCTACGCGTTCAACAACGCCGACGTGATCGTGATCGTCGGCACGCCGTTCGACTTCCGCATGGGCTACGGCAAGCGCCTGAGCCAGGAAGCCACGGTCGTGCAGATCGACATGGACTACAGGACTGTCGGCAAGAACCGCGACGTGTCCCTCGGGCTGGTGGGTGACCCCGGCGCGATACTGACCGCCGTGGCCGACGCCGCGGAGGGCGGGGCCGCCAAGAGCGCCGCCGCCGACCGCGAGGGGTGGCTGCAGACGCTGCGCGACGAGGAGCAGAAGAAGAAGGAGGAGCGCCTCCCGAAGCTCATGCGCGAGGACGCCCCGGTGCACCCGCTGCGGCTTGCGCACGAGATCAACGAGTTCCTCACCGAGAACACGATGTACATCGGGGACGGCGGCGACGTCGTGACCTTCTCGGGCGGCGTCGTTCAGCCAAAGGGGCCCGGCCTGTGGATGGACCCGGGCCCGCTCGGCACCCTCGGTGTGGGCGTGCCCTTCGCGATGGCGGCGAAGCTGGCGCGACCCGACCGCGAGGTCGTCTGCCTGTTCGGGGACGGCGCGTTCAGCCTGACCGGCTGGGACTTCGAGACGATGGTTCGCTTCGACCTGCCGTTCATCGGCGTGGTCGGCAACAACTCGTACATGAACCAGATCCGATACGGCCAGATCCAGAAGTACGGCGAGGAGCGAGGCGACGTCGGCAACAAGCTCGGCGACGTGAAGTACGACCTGTTCGCCAAGATGCTGGGCGGCTACGGGGAAGAGGTCCGCGAGCCCAAGGACATCCGTCCCGCTCTCGAGCGGGCCCGCGAGTCGGGCAAGCCCTCGCTGATCAACGTCTGGATCGACCAGAACGCGTTTGCGCCCGGGACGATGAACCAGACGATGTACAAGTAGGGAGGAGACGGGAATGAGCAAAGCCCTCGAGGGAGTTCGCGTCGTGGACATGACTCATGTCCAGGCCGGGCCGGTGTGTACTCAGCTGCTGGCCTATATGGGCGCAGACGTGATCAAGATCGAGCGGCCCGGGGAGGGGACGTAACGCGGAGCCAGCTCCGTGACCTCCCGGACGTCGACAGCCTCTACTTCACGATGCTGAACGCCAACAAGCGGAGCCTGACGCTGAACATGAAGTCGGACGAGGGCAAGGATGTGTTCACCCGGCTGCTGGAGCGCAGCGACGTGGTGGTGGAGAACTTCGGCCCCGGTGTCATGGACCGGCTCGGCTACACGTGGGAGCGCATCCACGAGATCAACCCGGAGATCATCTACGCCTCGCTGAAGGGGTTCGGACCGGGCGCGCTCGAGAAGGCCAAGGCCTACGAGAACATCGCCCAGGCCACCGGCGGTGCGATGAGCACCACGGGCTTCGAGGAGGGGCCGCCGGTCGCGACGGGCGCCCAGATCGGCGACTCGGGCAACGCCGTCCACCTGTTCGGGGCGATCTGCGCCGCTCTCTACCAGCGGACGCAGACGGGCCGAGGCCAGCGCGTGCAGATCTCGATGCGCTCGGGCATTCTCAACCTCTGCCGCGTCAAGCTGCGCGACCAGCAGCGGCTGGCGCACGGCCCCCTGGCCGAGTACCCGAACGAGGAGTTCGGCGACTTCGTCCCGCGCTCGGGCAACGCCTCGGGCGGGGGCCAGCCCGGCTGGGCCGTCCGCTGCAAGCCGACCACGGAGAAGGGGGCGAACGCCTGGCTGTACGTGGTCATCCAGCCCCAGGTCTGGGAGCCGCTGATGAACAAGATCGGCCGGCCCGAGCTGATCGACAACCCCGACTACGCCACGCCCGAAGCACGACTGCCTCACCTGAAGGAGATCTTCGGCGTGATCGAGGGGTGGACCATCACCAAGACCAAGTGGGAGGCGTTCGAGCAGCTCAACGAGATCAACGTGCCGTGCGGGCCGGTGCTCAGCACCAAGGACCTGATCGAGGACGAGGGCCTGCGGGCCGAGGGAGTGATCGTCGACGTCGAGCATCCCGAGCGCGGCACCTACTCCACCGTCGGGTGCCCGTTCACCTTGTCGGACTCTCCGGTGGAGGTGGAGCGTTCGCCGCTGCTCGGAGAGCACAGCGCCGAGATCCTGGAAGAGCTGCTCGACATCGAGGAAAGCGAGCTCGAGCGGCTCAGCGCGGCGGGTGCCGTCTGATGGCATCAACCACCACAGCGGCCACTGACCAGGGGACGGTCCGAGAGGTCCTCGACGAAGTCCGCGATGACGGGCGAACCTCCCTCAGCGCGCCGGAAGCCAAGCGGGTCTGCGACGCCTACGGCATCGAGGTGCCACAGGAGGGCCTGGCCACCTCGAGCGACGAGGCCGTGGGGCTCGCCGAGGAGATCGGCTATCCGGTGGTGCTCAAGATCGTGTCGCCGGACATCCTCCACAAGACGGAGGCGAAGGGCGTGCTCGTCGGCTTGTCTTCATCCGACGAGGTTTCCTCGGGATACGACTCCATCGTCGAGAACGCAAAGGCGTACAACGCGGACGCGAGCATCACGGGCGTGCAGGTGCAGCGGATGCTGCCCGAGGGGCAGGAGGTGCTGATCGGCGCCATCAGCGATCCCACCTTCGGGCCAGTCGTGACCTTCGGCCTCGGCGGGATCCTGGTCGAGGTTCTTCGCGATGTGACCTTCCGGCTCGCGCCAACGTCCGCCGACGACGCGGTCGCAATGGTGGACGGAATCCGCACCGCCGAGCTGCTGCACGGCGTGCGCGGCCAGGCCGGGGTGGACCGCCAGGCGCTCGCCGAGATGATCCGGCGCGTCTCGGAGCTGGTGACCGACTTCCCGGAGATCACTGAGGTCGATCTAAATCCGGTGCTCGCGCGGGAGGACGGGGCGATCGCGGTCGACGCGCGCTTCGTCGTGTCCTTCGACGCCGCCGACGAGCGGCCGCCGCGCTACAGCGAGGAGGAGATCCTCGAGGTCATGAACCGCCTGATGCACCCGCGGGCCATCGCCGTGATCGGCGCCTCCGAGCAGGAGGGCAAGATCGGCAACTCGGTCATGCAGAACCTCGTCAACGGGGGTTTCGAGGGCGAGATCTATCCGGTCAACCCGAAGGCCTCGGAGATCCTCGGCAAGAAGGTCTACGCCGACGTCTCAGATCTCCCAGACGGCGTGGACGTGGCGGTGTTCGCGATCCCGGCCAAGTTCGTTCCCGACACGATCGCGAAGGTCGGCGACAAGGGCATCGCCGCGGCCGTCATGATCCCCTCCGGCTTCGCCGAGACCGGGGAGACCGAGCTCCAGCAGCAGCTCGTCGACACCGCGCGCGAGCACGGCGTGCGCTTCGTCGGGCCGAACATCTACGGCGTCTACTACACGCCGGGGAACATGAGCGCCGCCTTCACCACGCCCTACGACGTGCAGGGACCGGTCGCGCTGGCCTCTCAGAGCGGCGGCATCGGGATGGGGATCCTCGGCTTCGCCCGCTCGACCAAGCTCGGCGTGTCGGCGATCGTCGGCCTCGGCAACAAGGCCGACATCGACGAGGACGACCTGCTGACGTTCTTCGAGCAGGACGAGGCGACCAACTGCGTCGCGCTGCACATGGAGGACCTCAAGGACGGGCGCGCCTTCGTGGAGGTGGCCCGGCGGGTCTCGAAGAAGAAGCCGATCGTGGTCCTGAAGGCCGGCGCCACGCCGGCCGGCACGAAGGCGGCGGCCTCGCACACTGCGGCTCTCGCCGGCGACGACAAGGTCTACGAGGACATCCTTCGCGAGGCCGGCGTGGTCCGGGCGCATGGGCTGCAGGAGCTGCTCCAGTTCGCCCGCTGCCTGCCGATCCTCCCGACGCCGACTGGCGAGAACGTGGTGATCATCACCGGCGCCGGCGGCTCAGGCGTGCTCCTGTCCGACGCCTGCTACAAGACCGGGCTCCAGCTCATGGACATGCCGGACGACCTCAACGAGGCGTTCATGGAGTTCATCCCGCCCTTCGGAGCCGCCGGCAACCCGG
The DNA here is from genome assembly GCA_963728495.1 of uncultured Thermoleophilaceae bacterium. Taxonomy (GTDB): domain Bacteria; phylum Actinomycetota; class Thermoleophilia; order Solirubrobacterales; family Thermoleophilaceae; genus JACVRW01. The sequence goes on from CAVSKI010000010.1 coordinate 171,165, forward strand.
TGGACATCACCGGCGGCGAGCCGCCCGAGACCTATCGCAACACCGTGGCGCTCGGGCTGGAGGACGAGCGCATCCACGCGCTGGTGCTGGGCTACTGGCACACGATCGTAACCCCGCCGATGGTCTTCGCCAAGGTGATGGCCGAGGTGGTCGAGGAGTTCCGCGGCCGCGGGATCGAGAAGCCGATCGTGGCCTCGCTCGCCGGCGACGTCGAGGTGGAGGAGGCCTCGCAGTACCTGTTTGATCACGGGATCCCGGCGTTCCCGTACACGACAGAGACGCCGGTGGAGGTCCTGGCGGCCAAGTACCGCTGGGCAAGGATGGCCGGCCTGTTGGACGGCAAGTGATGCAAAGGGCGAGGCCGCTGAGGCCGCGGCCTCAGCGCCGACGAGGGGAGAGTCATGGCAGGTAAGGACGATCGTGAACCCGGCGCGGTCACAGTGGACGAGGCAGGTGCCGATCGGTCTTGGCGCGCGGGCAAGTTGCCGCCGATGCCCATTCGCAAGCTGCCAGAGGCGCCGGCGTCGGCGCACATAATCGGGCCGGCGATGATCCTCGTTGCGCTCGGGGTCGGGTTCGGAGAGACATACCTGTGGCCGCGACTGGTCATCGTCTTCGGTCCGGACATCCGCTGGCTGTTCACGGTCGGGGTCCTCGTCCAGCTGGTGGTGATGCTCGAGATGGCGCGCTACGCGATGGCCACCGGCGAGTCGATCTTCTTCGGCGCGGCACGGGTGTGGCAGCCGTTGATGTGGATGTTCTTCGCCATCGCCATCCTCGTTTACATCTGGCCGGGGCACATCTCCGGCGGCGCTGAGGCGCTCGAGGAGATCACCGGCATATCGTGGCAGCTGTCCGCGACCGTCGGGCTGCTCGTCATCGGGGTGATGTTCACCGTCGTGAAGGTGATCTACAACCTCATCGAGGGGCTGCTGGCCTTCCTCGTCGGGGTGCTGGTGATCGGGTCGGCCATCGTATGCGCCTTCGTCGGCAGCTTGGACGACCTCGGCAACACCCTGGTGGGGACGGTCCGCTTCGACACGGGCATCCCGGACGAGGCGTTCACGGCGGCGTTCTTCCCGATCGTCGTCGGTGCCCTGGCCTTCGCCGGGCCGTCGGGCATGCAGCAGATGTGGTACACGCTGTGGCTGCGCGACAAGGGCGCGGGCATGGGCGTGCACATCCCCCGGGTGCGGGGCCTGCTGCACGCGGACGAGGAGGAGACGATCCCGGACAGCGGGTCGATGTTCGACACCGAGGATCCGGAGGAGATGCGCAAGTGGCAGGGCTGGCGCAAGTGGGTGGCCTTCGACGCGATCGTCCTGTTCTTCGGCATAACGATGCTGGTCACGATCATCTTCACGGTCATGGCCATGAACGCCGCGGAGCTCAATCCCGATGCCCGGGCGGCGCTGCTGGAGGGTGACCGCGACGCCGCGCTGCCGGCGATGGCCGACGCGTTCGCGGAGGCCGCCGGCATCTTCGACACGCTGTTCTTCGTCTTCATCGCGATCGTCGGCTGGAAGGCGAGCGTCGGTCTGTTCGACGCCTTCGCCCGCGGGCAGTCCGACATGACCTACTACTTCATGCCGGGCGCGAAGAGGTTCAAGATGGCCTACATCTACGGCGCGTACCTCTGGGGCGTGATCATCTTCGGGATCATCATCCTCAACTTCGGCCCTGCCGACGGTCCGACGCAGATCCTGGACATCCTGGCGTTCCTGTCGGCGTTCGTGATGGGGGCTTACTGCCTGGTGCTGGCGGTGGTCAACCGCAAGAACCTGCCGAAGAGAATCAGACCTCACTGGTTCCTCACCGTGGTCCTGGTGCTGGGCGGGATCGGCTACCTGACGGCGATCATGTACAGCGTCATCAAGTACGGCGTCTCCGACATCGGCTGATGTCCACCAGCCGCGCAGAACGACGCACCACGCCTGCGCCGGTCGTCTCCACGCCGTGGGGGAGCCTCGAGCGGCGCCAGGTCGTCGAGCTGATCCTGCCCGGCGTGGTGATCGGTCTGCTCTCCGGTGCGATCGCGGGGGGCATCTCCCTCGCCGCCGGCCTTCCCCCGGGCGTCTCGCTGCTCTCGGCGGTGGGGCTCGGTGTGCCGCTCGCCCTTGCCGGCGCCGGCTACGAGATCCTGCTCGCCCAGGGAAGGGTCGCGCTGAGCATGCTCACGCCCGTGGCGCTGTACTTCGCCGTCGCCTTCCCGGTGGCGCGCGTGATCGAGGCGGCGCTTGTCGACCTCTATGCCGGCTCGGGCGTCGCGGTTCCGCACGGCTGGCTGGACTACGTGGTCTACCAGGTGCTGGTGAGCATTGCCTTCGGGATCGGCTACTGGTGGTTGCACGAGAACTTCGCTCCGCGCTGGTGGTTCCACATCCGCGGGCGCAACCCCGTCGCCGACCACTTCGTTCGGGTCCAGCTCCAGTATGCGGGGGCCGCGGAGGCGGAGAAGGAGAACAGGCGACAACGACAGGAAGCGAAGCGGGCGAAGCGCCGGAGGTAACCATGGATCTACTCGAGTACCAGGGAAAGCAGCTCTTCGCGCGGCACGGCATTCCGGTCCCGCAAGGGCGTCCGGCCGAGACCGTCGACGAGGCTGTCATCGCGGCGGACGCGATCGGCTACCCGTGCGTCGTGAAGGCGCAGGTGCAGATCGGCGGTCGCGGCAAGCTCGGCGGGATCAAGGTCGCCGCCAGCCGGGAGGAAGCCCGCGAGCACGCCTCGGCAATCATCGGGATGGACATCAAGGGGCTGACCGTTCACGAGGTGTGGGTCGAGGAGGCCTCGGAGATAGAGGCCGAGTACTACGCGTCGATCGTCTTCGATCGCAGCGCCAGGGCGCCGCTGCTCATGTTCTCGACAAAGGGCGGCATGGACATCGAGGCGGTCGCGGACGAGGACCCCGGGGCAATCGCGACACTGCACGTGGACCCGCTGCTCGGCTATCAGCAGTTCCACGGGCGGCGGCTCGCCTTCGAGGGCGGCGTGGACGCCGACCTCGTGCGCCCGCTCACCGCCATGTTCGAGCGGCTCTACGAGGCGTTCGAGGGCGAGGACGCGATGCTGATCGAGGTCAATCCCCTGATCGTCACGCCCGAGCGCGAGCTGCGGGCGCTGGACGCGAAGGTCACGCTCGACGGCGACGCGCTGTTCCGCCACCCCGAGAACGCCGCACTGCGCAATCCGTCCGGTGAGGACCCGCAGGAGCAGATGGCCAAGGAGCGCAACCTGACCTACGTCAAGCTCGACGGCGACATCGGCATCCTTGGCAACGGCGCCGGCCTGGTCATGTCCACCCTCGACGTCGTGGCGCAGGCCGGCGGGACGCCGGCGAACTTCCTCGACGCCGGCGGCGGCTCGAAGGCCGACGCGATCGTCGCCGCGGTCGAGGTGATCCTCTCGGACGAGAAGGTGAAGGCGGTGCTGTTCAACATCTTCGGCGGGATCACCCGCTGCGACGAGGTCGCCAAGGGGCTGATCGAGGCATTCGGCCAGGTGCAGCCGCAAGTGCCGTTCGTCGTGCGCCTCGACGGCACCAACGACGAGGAGGGGCGGCGGCTGCTGAACGAGGCGCAGCTGCCCGGCCTCCAGGTGGAGGCGACGATGCTCGAGGCCGCGGAGCGAGTGGTCGAGCTCGCCGCCGCCGCGCCGGCCGTGGAGGCGCGATGAGCATCCTTGTCGACAGCGAGACGCGCCTGTGCGTGTCGGGTATCACCGGTCGTGAGGGCACCTTCCACGCGCTCAACAACAAGGGCTACGGCACGAAGGTCGTGTCGGGGGTGACGCCGGGCAAGGGCGGACAGGATGTCGACGGCATACCGGTGTTCAACTCCTTCCGCCAGGCGGTGGCCGAGACGGACGCCAACACGGCGATGATCTTCGTGCCCCCCCGCTTCGCAGCCGACTCGATCCTCGAGGCTGCGGACGCGGGGATAAAGACAATCGTCGCGATCACAGAGGGCATTCCCGCGCACGACGAGCTGAGAGTGAGCACCCACCTGAGCCGTATGGACGGCGTGAGGCTGATCGGGCCGAACTGCCCGGGCGTGCTGTCGCCGGGCAAGGCGAACGTGGGCATCATCCCGGCGGCGTTCTTCAAGGAGGGCAACGTCGGCGTGGTGTCGCGCTCGGGCACGCTGACCTATCAGATCGGCAACGAGCTGGCCCAGAGCGGCTTCGGCAACTCGTCGATCGTGGGAATCGGCGGCGATCCCGTGCCCGGCTCGAGCTTCATCGACGTGCTCGAGCTGTTCGAGGCCGACCCGGAGACCGAGCTCGTCGTGATGAGCGGCGAGATCGGAGGCTCGGCCGAGGAGGAGGCGGCGGAGTTCATCGCCGACAACGTCTCCAAGCCGGTGGTCGGCTACATCGCCGGCTTTACCGCGCCCCCAGGAAAGACAATGGGCCACGCCGGGGCGATCGTGTCTGGATCCAAGGGCACCGCCCAGGCCAAGGCTGACGCGCTGGAAGCTGTCGGCGTTCGCGTTGGGCGCACGCCGACCGAAGTGTCGGAGATCGTTGTCGAGATCCTCGACGGCTGAGGAAGGTAGTGCTCGACGTCGAAGACCCCGCGGACCCTCCGGCGGGGCCCCGCCGCCGCCGCGGCCCGGCCGGGTTTCTGCTGAGCGGGGAGGGCTGGCCTTATGTGCTGGTCCCGTTCATCCCGATCGCCGTCGCGCTCCGGCTGGGGCACGCCGGTGCGGCGCTGATCTTCGCCACCTCCGCGATCGGGGTTATCCCGACCGCGGCGCTGATGGGAAAGGCGACGGAGGAGTTGGCCGACCGTGTGGGGCCCGGCATCGGCGGTCTGCTCAACGTGACGTTCGGCAACTTCCCGGAGCTGCTCATCGCCTTCTTTGCGCTCCGCGAGGGACTGCACGAGGTTGTCAAGGCGTCGATCCTCGGCTCGGTCCTGGGCAACGTCCTGCTCGTCTTGGGCGCGTCGATGCTGGTCGGCGGGGCGACCCGCGACCGCCAGTCGTACAGCGCGAGGGCCGCCAGGTCCCAGGCGACGATGCTCATCCTGGCGTCGGCCGCGCTGGTCATGCCGGCGGTCTTCCAGCTGGTGAAGGGCGGCGGGCTACCGCTGCCCGGAGCGGAGCTCGTGAGGTTCTCGAACTCGGTGGAGAACCTATCCCTGACGGTCGCGATCGTGCTGCTGCTCAGCTATGCCGCCGGTCTGTGGTTCTCGCTCGTCAGCCACCGCAGCCTGTTCAATCCGCCAGAAGACGAGAAGGACGACAAGTCGGAGGTCTGGAGCGTAAAGCGCTCGGTCGCCCTCCTCGCAATCGCCGGCCTCGCCGTCGGGCTGATGTCGGAGATTCTCGTGGGCTCGATTGCCGAGACGGCCGAGTCCGTCGGCCTGACCGAGTTCTTCATCGGCGCGGTGATCGTCGCGATCGTGGGCAACGCCGCCGAGCACTGGGTGGCCGTCTACGTGGCGGCGAAGGACAAGATGGACCTCGCGGTCAACATCGCCGTCGGCTCTGGCGCGCAGGTGGCGCTGTTCGTGGGACCCCTGCTGGTGGTCTTGTCGTTCTTCGTCGGGCCCCACCCGCTGGCGCTCGCGTTCAACGGGTTCGAGGTCGCCGGACTCGTGCTGGCGGTGATCGTTGCCAGCCACATCACGAGCCAGGGCGAATCGACCTGGTTCGATGGCCTCATGTTGCTGGCCGTGTACGCGGTGCTGGTGGCGACCTTCCTGTTCGCCTAGGCCTAGGCGAACCGCGCGAATGCATCTTGACGCGATAATCCTGCTCGCGGGCGGCCTCAGCGTGGTAGCGGCCTCGTTTCTGGGGGGCGTCACCGGCTTTGGTTACTCGCTCGTCGCCACGCCGCTGCTCCTGCTCCTCGGCTTCCCCCTGGCGTTCGTGGTGACCGCCAACCTGGCGCTTGCCTGCGTCACACGGATGTCGGTGGCCTACCGGTTCCGGGCTGACCTGAAGGTCCGCCGCGCCGCCGGCCTCATCGCCGGCAGCGTGCCCGGGCTCTGGCTCGGGGTCACCGTGCTGACGACGGTGGACGAGTCGAAAATCAAGCTGGGCGCGGGGCTGGTCGTGATGGTCGCCGCAGTGCTGCTCTGGCGGGTGGCGTCGGCGCCCCCGCCCAGACCGCTGCCCGGAGCGCCGGTCGCAGCCGGTTTCGCAGGCGGCTTCCTGGGCGCAGCGACGTCGCTCAACGGGGTCGCTCCCGTGCTCCTGCTCGCGCGCGACAAGGCGGCGCCGCGCAGCGTGCTCGCGGATCTCGCCCTCTACTTCGTCGCGTCGAACGCGATCGGCCTGGCCATCCTGCTCGCCGAAGGAGCGCTGGACCCCGATGCGCTGTTTCCGGCCTTCCTGTTGTGGCTGCCGGGGTCGCTGGCCGCCAACTGGGCCGGCACAGCCATCGGCCCGCGCTTGCCCGAAGCCGACTTCCGGCGGATCACGCTCGCAATCGTCTTCGTGGCCGGCGCGGTGACGGCGCTCACGGCATAGACGCCGCAGCGGGCCGGCCGGCCGCGTGGGCCGGCCGGGCCTGCTTGGTCTTAGCGGCGAAAGGCCGCGCGGGCGGTCGCCGACAGGCGCTTCAGCGTCCGTGCGGCGGTGTGGGCGCCGCGTGAGGCGAGCGCCCCCTTGGGGCCGCCCGAGGGCGGCACCGGGTTGGTGTGGTCCTGCTGCGTCTTGGTCATTTCGATTCCTTCGAACGAGTATTCAGTCAAGGGCGGGGGCCAGCCCGCTCACACAATGTTAGCGACCACTGCCGGGAATCGTTTCACGTCACTTCTGTGCTGCGCAGCCTACGAGCGCAGCGTTCGCGGGAGCCCGAAGTGTGGGAATACGCCGGTGTCGGCGAACCAGGTGATCCCCGCGATCGTGTCCCCGGCGAGCGTGAGGACGATCAGTCCGTAGGGGCGGGCGATCACCGCCTGCGCGTCCGGGAGGTAGCAGCCGAACGCCGGCTGGGTGTTGGCGCGGGTCGGCACGACGCGCAGCGGGGCGCCCCGCAGCTCCTCTCGCTGGCGCAGGAAGGCGGCGATCGCCCGGTGGCCCTGGTACTCGAGTGGCTGGGGCGGCATGGTGAGCAGGGCGTCGTCGGTGAGCAGGGCGACGAGGTCGTCGATGTCGCCGCTTTGGACGGCATCGGCGAAGCGTCCGACCAGTCGGCGCTCGCCGGCGGAGTTCGGCTGCGGCGCGCGTTCGCGGTCGGCGGCCGGAAGCCTTTCTCGCAGCGTCGCTCGGGCGCGCTGCAGGGCGCCCTTCACTGAGGCCTCGCCCGTGTCGAGCATCTCGGCGACCTCGGCTGTGCGGAAGCCGACGACATCGCCCAGCACGAGCGCCGCGCGCTGGCGGGGCGGCAGGCGCTGGAGGGCGGTGATGAACGCGAGCTCGATCGACTCCCGGGCCTCGTAGCGCGCCGCCGGCCCCGGGGAGCGGTCCGGGATGCTCTCGAGCAGGGCGTCGGGGTAGGGCTCAAGCCAGACCGTCTCGATCCGGCGGGTGGGCTCGAGCGGCTCGGCCATGGCTTCAACCTGCCGTGGGCGGCGCGAGCGGGCACGCAGCGCATTCAGGCAGCGGTTGGTCGCGATCCGGTAGAGCCAGGAGCGCAAGGAAGAGCGGCCCTCGAACGCCTCGAGGCTGCGCCAGCTCGCAAGCAGCGTCTCCTGCACCAGGTCCTCGGCGTCCTGCATCGAGCCCAGAATGCGGTAGCAGTGCAGCTGCAACTCGCGCCGGTGGGGATCGGTGAGCGCGCGAAACGCCTCGTCGTCACCCGCCCGCGCCCGCGCGAGCGTGGCCTCGCCTAGCGCGCCGCGCGGCACGAGCTCCCCGCATCGGCCTGTCCGGTCGCGGTCATCACCAATAAGGACACCAGCTCGTCCCGGAACGGAACGTCGCCGCTTGCTGGGCACGCGCAGGAGCGCAGCCCGGGCTACGCGTGTGCCGGCGTCGGATCGCCAACGTGTGCCCGCCATTCCCGCCCTATTTGCCGAATCATCATCGGGTACACGAGCAGGTGCCGGAAGGGCGCGATCGCGGACATGTAGACGTTTCCGAGCAGTCCGTTCGGCTTCACGATCACGGCCATCTGGCCTCGGTAGCCGCCGGTCCCGTCTGGGACCCAGCCGACGTGCAGGACCCCGTGCATGGTCCGGTTGGCGATCTCCGCGGCCCACTCGTCGTCGAGCAGGTATAGCGGGGTGAAGGGGAGCGCGTCGAAGTCCGGGCCGGATGGGGCGTCGCGCAGATCTGGCGGCAACCGGTCGCGGAGCGTCGGCACCCTGGATCCGAGACCGGTGTCCGGGTCGTCCCAACCGAGCAGCTCTCCGAGCTTCCACCGGACCGCCCAGAGGGTGCGACTGACGCGGGAGGAGCCCTCCGCCGGGTCGCCCGAGACGAATCCCTCCACGAGCCAGTGGAAGTCGTCCGGGCCGCCTGGCGTCGGGAGCGCCCACACGTCCTCGAGCCGGAAGTCGGGGGTGAGCTCGTGGATCCGCCAGGGCCGGGAGGTGTGCGCGCTTTTCGGGAGCCTCATTGCCTGCCTCTATCGGGAGCGCCCGATACAGTAACATACATACATGTCTGTATTAGCTCAGCCCGGCGCGACTCGCCGCTCAACGCAGGCCGAACGCAGCGCGCGCTCGCGCAGCGCGTTGCTCGAGTCTGCGGCGAGGGGGCTCTCGCGGTACGGATACGGCAACCTCGTCCTCGAGCAGGTGGCGAGTGAGGCGGGTTACAGCCGCGGTGCGCTCTATCACCAGTTCAAGGACAAGGAGGACCTTGCCTCGGCCGTGATCGAGTGGGTGGATGAGACGTGGAGGCGCGAGGTCGGCGGGCTCATCGACGACGAGCCGGATCCGGTCCTGGCGCTAACCAAGTTGGCGCGTGGTCACGCCGTTTACTGCCGGCGCGACGTCGCCCGCGTGGCGATGGCACTGAGGCTTGAGTTCAGCGGTCAGGATCACCCGGTGGGCCGTCAGCTCGAGCGGGTCTCCGAATCGCTCGTCAGGCGCTGCGCTCGCCTCATCAACGCGGGACGCAGAGCGGGGACGATCCCCGCCGGCCCGCCGGCCCGAACCGTGGCGCTCGCCTTCATGGGCGCTTTGGAGGGCGCCGTCATCGGGCTCGCCGGACAGGCGCCACACGACGAACTGCTCGCGGCGCGCGCTGCCGTGGGCGTGCTTGGGCTGCGTCCACTTACTGAAGCGACATTGCGACCCTGAGGGCGTGCTCGGGATCCACCAGGTGATCGTGGGTGTCCGAGCCCAGGTCGAGCTTGACCCAGTTCACCTGGCCGGTAAACCCTCGCGGGTGTGCTCGGCCGACACGGGCGTCCCGGCTGCCGTGGGGGCCGGACGCCTTAGCGAAAGATCACTGCGAGCGCTGCGAGAAGCTGCTTCATGACCGCGTAATCGTCCACGGGGGCCACGACTTGAACGGGAGCCACGGGATAATCCGCCTGCGATGTCGCAGGCCAACGTGCAGATCGTTCAGGATGCCTTCGCGGTGGTGACCGTCCCCGGAGATCCCGAGGCGATAATTGCCGTCAGCGATCCAGGCTTCGAGATGCACCTCGTCGGGGTGGCCGGAGAGCCGGTTGTCTACGCGGGGGCGAGCGGCATCCGTGAGTGGTTCCACGACGTGGCTCAGAGCTGGGAGTTCCTCCGGTTTGAGGCCACCGATCTCCGCGACCTCGGCGAACGCGTGTTGGTTCTCGGTGACGTGCGCGGCCGGGGGCGCGTGAGCGGTCTGGAGCTCGATGCCCAGTGGGGGTGGATCGTCGAGCTGAGCGAGGGCAGGGCTGTGGGCCTGCGCGGGTATCTCGACCAGCGCGAAGCCCTCGAGGCCGCCGGGCTCCGGAGATAGGCAACCGCTCGGTAAGGAACAGAGCCCCAGCGAATGCGAGAACGAGAGCCCGACGGCCCGGCGCGTCCGCGCCGGCGCGCGATCCTCGCGATCGGAGTCGGCGCGGTCACCATCGACGCGGCGTTGCTCGGCCTGATCGCCCCGTTGCTGCCGGACATCGAAGCGCGCACCGGCGCCGACGATGCCGCCCTCGGGCTCGCCCTCGCCGCCTATGCGGTCCCGATAGCGCTGTTGTCGCTGCCGCTCGGACGCGCCGCCGACGCGGTCGGCCGGCGGGCGCTGCTGGTGGCGGGCCTGTTGTTGGTGGCCGCGGGCTCGGCGCTGATCGCGATCTCCGAATCGATTGGGCTGCTGATGGCGGCACGCGCCGTGCAGGGGGTCGGGTCGGCCGCGAGCTGGATCTCCGCGCTCGCCCTGGTCAGCGACACGGCGCCGCCGGGCAAGCGCGGGGAGGCGCTGGGGCTGGCGCTCGGCGCCACCGGAGCCGGCTCGATCGCCGGTCCGGCGCTCGGCGGCGTGACCGCCGACCTGATCTCGTTCGAGGCTCCGTTCCTGATCTTCTGCGGACTGGCGATCGCTCTGCTGGTTGCGGCGTTGATCATCCTGCCGCGAGAGACGCCGCGGGCCGCGTCCACGGTGCCGGCGATGGCCGTGATCATGCGAGCGATTCGCTCGGGGATCGGCGCCTGGGCGGCGGCGATCATCCTGGCCAGCGCCTGCGTGTTGGGACTGATCGAGGTGGTGGCGCCGCTGGATCTCGATGACCGTCTCGGACTCTCGAGCTCGGCGATCGGGCTTCTGTTCGCCGCCTCGATCGCGGTCGATGCCGCGCTTGCGCCGGTCGGCGGCCGCTGGGGCGATCGGCGTGGGCGGCGCGGTCCGGCCATCACCGGGCTTTCGGCGACCGCCCTTTCGGTCGTGGCGCTCGCCGTCCTGCCCGGCGTCGCGGGCACGGCCGTGGCGCTCGGCATCTACGGCGCCGGCTTCAGCCTCGCGATGGCGGCCTCGGTTCCATGGCTCGACGAGGCATTCGAAGAGGGAGAGCGCGGGCTCGCCTACGGGGTCCAGAACCTGCTGTATGCCGGCGGCTATGCAATAGGGCCGATCCTCGGCGGCCTGCTGCTCGACGGTGCCGGCGCCGATCTCGCCTACGGGGTCACGGCCGCCGCGCTGGCGGTGGGCGCCATCGGGTTCGTGGTCGCGAGCCGTCCGGGCGGGCGTGAGACGCTGTGATGGGCGTTAGGGCGGCTACGACCGTGCCGCAGCGGCCGCACCAACCGGCTGTCGCGTGGCCCGGCGGCCGAGTCCGCCGAGGGCGAGCAAGAGGAGGCCCAGGGCGGCGATGGTGGTGAGATCGAGGCCCGTGAACGGCAAGCTCCCGGCCTCGGTGGCTTGGGCCACGACGGGTCCTTCGGCGGGTTCGTCCGGCCGTTCGGATTCGGGCTGATCGGCAGGCCGGTCCGGTGGATCGGAGGCCGGCACCTCACCGGGCGCCGCCGGATCGGCGGGGCTCGGTGTGTCGCTGACCGGCTGGGGAGGCTGAGCGTCAGCGGCAAAGGCGAGCTCGGTAGGAGAGGCTCTGCGGATCTCGGGAAATGCCGCGGCGGCGTCGGACGTCGGGGTCGTACCCGGCGGCAAGGCGGGGTCGGTGGCGGTCGAGAAGGCGCGTTGGGCGTCGGCGGCCGAGTAGGCCCGTCCAAACGTGTGGGCTACGGACGCCGTGCCCACCACGATGGACATCTGCACGGCCTCGATCAGCCCCCTCGCGTAGGTCCCGTCGCCGTCGTCCGACCAGCCGGCGGCCAGGATGATCTCCAGATCGCGCAGGGGTCCGGTTGGGCCGGTGAGCGGGCTCAGATACGGCGTGAGCGCACCGAACGCGGGGGCCAGCGTGGTGCCCGAATAGCTCGCGGCAGAGAGCAGGTTGGATCCCCGCGGGATTGTGATCGTCTCGGTCACGGACGGGCTTCCCGGCACGTCGATCGTCACGTCCAGCAGCAGCGTGCCGCCCGGGCCGGGCTCGGCGTTCGCGGTCACGTAGGTGCTGCCGCCCGGCACGCCCAGGCGCAGGTCCTGGATGCGGAAGTCGATCAGGTTGGCCGAGTTGGTGCCGTCGGCGGTGCTGCTGCTCAGCGCATCGATCGCGGCGGCGGTGACAAAGCCGCCGAAGGCCGAGATCCGCTGGCCCGGGATGCTTCCCAGCTGGGCGTGTCCGGTGGCCGTGACCTCTCCGTTCGCGGTCCGCTCGACGGTGGCGTTCGAGCTCGCGGTGGGCATCTGCAGGGGAAGGTGAAAGATGAACTGCCCATCGGTGATGCTCGTGGCGTTGTCGGTGGCCGCCGTCGAGCCGTCGGGGGCGGCGGCGCTCGAGGTCTCGGCGTGGCCGGTGGAGAAGGCCGAGTCGGGGTCCGGGCCAACCGAGTCGAAGGAGCCGCTGACGTTGTCCGGAGCGCTCGACTGAACCGATCCGGGAGCGTGGCGCTGACCGCCGAACTCCGCCCGCACCGGGCTCGCTGTTCCAACGGCGAAGTCCTGCGACTCGTCACCCTCCGAAGCGGGAACGTCGGGAATGATCTGAGCCTGCGAGTTGACCGCACCGGTCGATTCCGCGAACACGCTGTGCACGGGCGGACTCCCACCGGGGCCGGGCAGCTGAACGTCGGCCACGGTCCCCGAGGCGGAGCCGCTGTAGTCGCCGGTCTGGGCCGCGGAGGTCCACGGCATGAGCGCGCTCAAGAGCAGCGCGACGAGCGCCAACGCCGTGGCCCTGCGGGTTGTCTGCCCCGTGAACAAGATCGCCATCCCTGCATGGGTAGTCGGCCGCGGGTGACCGACCTTGAGTTGCCTTCGCGGCCGGTCAGGACCAGAATGCGGGCCCCCAGCCCCGCCCGCCCCGCTTCGACGATCCCAACGCGATGATTTTCCGACAGATCACCCACGACGATCTCGGCTGCGCGTCCTACCTGATCGGCGACGAAGATGCCGGCCAGGCGGCGGTGGTGGACCCGCGCTTCGAGATCGACGACTACCTCGAGCTCGCTCGCTACGTCGGTGTCTCGATCGAGAGCATCCTCGAGACCCACAACCACGCCGACCACGTGTCCGGCCACGGTCGCCTGGCGGCGGCCACCGGAGCCACGATCTACATCCACGTCGACGCGGCGCCGGCCTATGAGCACGTGGCGATCGAAGACGGCTTCGAGCTGGAGGTCGGTCAGCTCCTGATCCGAGCGCTCCACACTCCCGGCCACCGGCCCGAGCACACCGCTTTTGCGCTCGTCGACCGCGGGCGCGGCGACGACCCGTGGGCGGTGCTCACCGGCGACTCGCTGTTCGTAAACGACGTTGCCCGTCCCGACCTGGCGATCGAAGAGCGCGAGGGCGCGCGGGACATATTCCGCTCGCTCAAGGGCAAGCTCTTGACGCTTCCCGACGAATGTGAGGTGTGGCCGGCGCATCTCGGCGGCTCGATGTGCGGCGGACCGGGCATGGACATGAAGATCTCTTCGACGATCGGTTTCGAGCGCCGTCACAACCCGACGCTGGCGATCGCCCGAGAGGACGACTTCGTCGAGCAGGCCGTCGCGAAGCTCGGACCGCAGCCGCCGAACTTCCGGGCGATCGTCGAGTTGAACAAGGGTCCATTGCTCACCGCCGGCACCGAGGTCCTGCCGCTCGCGCCGCGCCAGGTCGAGCAGAAGCGGATCGGCGGCGCCCTCGTGGTCGACGCTCGTACCGACCAGCAATTCGACGATGCCCACATCCCCGGCGCGATCTGCATCCCGATGCTGACCGCGGGCTTTGGCTCGCGGCTGGCGTGGCTCGCGGATCGAGACCAGGAGATCGTGCTGGTGGGCCGCGACGACGAGGACGGTCGCCGGGCGGCGCGTCTCGCGGTGGCGGTTGGAATCTCGAACCTCGCCGGCTTCCTCGGGGGCGGGATGACGAGCTGGCGTCAGGAAAGGCGCGAGGTCGAGCGAATCGAGCGGCTCCCGCTCGAGCAGCTCGAAGCGCTCACCAAGGAGAAGGACACCCAGATCCTCGACGTACGGGAGCGCTCGGAGTGGGAAGTGGGCCATATTCCCGGCTCGTTGATCGTGCCGTGGCACGACATCGGTGAGCTACCCGATGAACTCGATCCCGAGAAGCCGATCGCGGTGGTGTGCGCATCGGGCCAGCGCGCCGCCGTCGCCGCCAGTCTGCTCAAGCGCTCCGGAGCATCCAACGTCATCCACGTGATCGACGGAGGGGTGCCGAAGTGGAAGCGTCTGGGGCTTCCGATCGAGCAGGGATGAACGTCAGAGCCGGGCCCCGGAGGGCCCGGCTCTGGAACTGCGTTCAGTTGCCGGTCAGGTAACCGCTCAGCAGGCAGGTGTTGCCCTGCTGCGCCCTGCCGACGACGCCCGAGACGGCGCTGGATCCGTCATCGCTCACGGCGGTGAACAGCCTGGGAGGCGTTCGCGGCCGTGATGTTCACGGTCGTGTTGGCGCCCAGGTTCGCGAAGGCGGCGTTCGCGCCGATCGACCGCTGCGAGTCGAGATTTCCGGCCTGCAGCTGAATCGCCCCGCACGTCCCGGCGCCGTTGGTCGCCGAGCTGATGGTGAAGTTGCCGATCGCCTGCGTCTTCGTCTGGTTGGCGGACAACCGTTGACTGAACGACACGACGGTCGCTCCGCCGCCACCGCCACCGCCACCAACGTTCAGCGACGACTCGTCGATGTCGGCGCCGGTCAGCGAGTTGTTCTGGACCTCGCTCGACCTCACGGCACTGCTCTTGATCTCGGAAGCACCCACGGCGTTCTTCTTGATCTCCGACGCTCCGACGGCGTTCTTCTTGATGTCGTCGGCGGCAACGGTGTTCTTGCCGACGAGCGCCACGGCGCTGCCGGTGCCGAGCGCGGCGACGAGGGCAATGAAGGCGATGACCAGGGCTGGAGACGGCAGCCTCTTGAGCCGGTTGAGCATGTTGACTTTCCTCCTGTGGCTGGGCCAGTTTGGCCAGTTGCTCCTCGGGCTTCGCGGGGCCATCCGGCCCGAGGACATCGTCAACCGTAACCCGGATAAGGGGTTGCGGTCAACGATCGTTCGACGAAAGGCAGGCTAGGTCTTGCCCACCGCGTCGGGCTGCTTCTCCGTGCGGGCGGGTTTTTCGGCCTTCCCCCCGTTGCGCCGCTTGGAGCGTGGGCCTTCGCGGTGCTTCTCAATCGTGGTGAGGAGCTCGCCTTGCAGGCGCTCGAGGTCCTGAAGCGTGTCGTTGCGGCGCGAGTCGAGCGTGCCGATCACAGTGTCGATCTGCGCCCGGCGGCGCTCGCCTTCCTCGATCGTCCGCTTGGCCTTGGCGCTGGCCGTCTCGCCGGTGCCGCGTGCGTACTCATCCGCCCGGTCGCGAACCTTCTTGGCGTACTCGTCCGCCGCCTTCCTGGCTTCGAGGGCCGCCGCCTCGGCTCGGGAGCGCAGCTCCGCGCAGTCCTCCTCGGTCTGGAGGCGCATCTGCTCGGATTCCTTCTCGGTGGTCAGCAGGATCTGCGCGGTCGACTTCCCGGCGAGCTCGAGCTTGCGCATCACGGCCATTCCACCGAGGTCCTTGGCCGCGTCGGTCTCGAGCCACTCCGTGAGAGCCGTCAGGAACTTGTCGACCTCGCGCTGGTCGTATCCGCGCCGAGCGACCGTGAAGCCCTCGACACGGAGGCGTTCTATAACCGTGCGATCCATGCGAGCCCGTCACAGTAACACTCAGAGAGTGGCCGCAAAAGGAGGGAATTCGGTGCATACTCCGGATGCGTGCGCACCGCCGTGACCGAACTGCTGGGCATCGAGCATCCCGTGCTTCAGGCGCCGATGGTCAGCGTGGCCACCCCTGAACTGGTGGCCGCGGTGTCGAACGCCGGGGGCCTGGGCGCTCTGGGGTCGGCCATGCTCACGCCCGACCAGCTGCGCCGTGAGGCTGAGCTCGTGCGTGAGCTAACCGATCGGCCCTTCCAGCTCAACTTCTTCTGCCACCGGTTTCCAGAGTTCGACGCGGCCACGGCCACCGCCGCGCGAGCCGCGATCGAGCCGCTCTATGACGAAGCCGGTCTCGGGCCGCCTCCTGAGCCCAGCGTGCCGATCATCGACTTCGGCGAGGCCCACCTCGAGGTCCTGCTCGAGATCGCCCCGAAGGTTGTGAGCTTCCACCTCGGGCTACCCGGCGCCGATGCGGTGGGTGCCTGTCGGGAGGCCGGCATCCGCGTCCTCGCCTCGGCCACCACGGTCGGGGAGGCGAGGCATCTGGAGGAGGCCGGGGTAGATGCCATCGTGGCGCAGGGAGCCGAGGCGGGAGGCCATCGCGGCAGCTTCCTGGTCGGCGGTGACGACGGTCCCGTCGGAACGCTGGCGCTTGTGCCACAGGTCGTCGACGCGGTGAAGGTGCCCGTGGTGGCCGCCGGCGGCATCGCCGATGGTCGCGGTCTGCTCGCCGCCCTGGCCCTGGGCGCGGGCGCCGTGCAGATGGGCACGGCCTTCGCGATGGCTGCCGAGAGCGCCGCGCCGGAGCACTACCGCAAGGCGCTCGCCGACGCGCGCCCCGAGCATGCGGTCATCACTCGCAACTTCTCCGGTCGCCCCGCGCGCGTCCTGGCCAATCGCATAACCGAGGAGCTGAGCGCCCCGCTGCCCTATCCGGCCCAGCTGTCGCTGACCGTGCCCCTACGCACCGCTGGCGAGGATCCGCTTGCCTTCTATCCGATGTGGGCGGGCCAGGGCGCTGGGCTCTCCCAGACCGCTCCGGCGGCCGAGATCGTCGAGCGCGTGGTCGCGGACGCCCAGCGGGTCCGCAGCGCGCTCCCCTAATCCTCGGCGAACAGCTTCTGGCGCCACGTGCGTTCGCGCCGGATGCGCCGCACGTCGCGCACGTAGTCCAGCGAAGGATCGGTGCGCCAGCGCCCGGAGAACCAAGCGCCGACGCTGCCCCACAGGTCTCCGGCTCGGTAGTCCTCGCCGCGCTCGACGGTATTCAGCCAGGTCTCGCGCCCGTCGAAGTACGAGCGGATGATCGCGCCCCAGTAGTCGACGTTGAAGGCCGTGGAGCCGCGGGCCAGGAAGGGGCAGCAGTGGTAGGGCCGGCGTACCTGCATCAGGCCGAAGGAGTCCCCGTTGTCACCGACGGTCGACATCCGCCACCAGGACTCCTTCACCGCCACCGCGCGTACGACGTTCTCGGCGATGCCGTGCTTGTGCGCGGCCCACTGGATGATCTCGTCGGTGGTGCCGCGGAAGCGCCCGCTCACCCGCTTCTTGTAGGTCATGTCGCTGTGGCGGCGGAAATAGCGCAGCTCGCCCCGGGTCGGAACGCGCCGGTTCTCGGCCGAATTGCTCGGCCGTGGCTCGAAGGAGGAGCGGTCCACGCGGGCCGCCGCGGCGCGGTCGGTGAGCGGCGCGGAGCCGACCGGGCGGGTTCGTGCCGGAGCGGCTGCCGCAACCGCCGGCAAGGCCAGCGCAAACAGCGCGAGAAGGCAGATGGACCGCAGCATCACGTGGAGTATGAAGGCGGTATGGTCCCGGCTCCAGGTAGCCAAGGCCCCATTGGGAGGTGGCAGGTCATGTTGTTACGCCGGAGTTTTCTCGTCCCGCTGATCGTTCTGGCTGCGCTTCTGCCGTTCGCCGGTGTCAGCGCGGCCCATGACAGTGACCTGGAGGTGGTGGCCAGCGGGCTTGACAATCCGCGCGGTCTCGACTTCGGGCCTTGGGGTGGCCTCTACGTCGCCGAGGCCGGTCGCGGCGGCGAGGGACCGTGCATCGGCAGCGCCGAAGAGGAGGGCATCGTCTGCGCCGGCGCCAGCGGCGCGATCACCAAGATCTGGCATGGCAAGCAGCGCCGCGTGCTGGAGGATCTGCCCTCGATCGCCGCACAAGGAAGCCCCGAGACCCCAGAGAGCCCCGAGGTCGTGGCGGGCTCCGACGCCCTCGGCCCGAACGACATCTCGTTCAGCGGCTTCCGTGCCTACTTCCCCGTCGGGCTGGGCGGAAACCCGACCTGGCGAGAGGACCTCGGCGAAGAGCTCGGTCCTCAGTTCGGGCAGCTCTACAAGGCCTCGCCATTCGGCCGTGTGCGTGCGGTCGCCGACCTCGCCGCGTTCGAGGCGGCGGAGAACCCGGATCAAGATCAACCCGAAGGGGCCGAACCCAACAGCAACCCCGCCTCTGTCCTAGCCCGCCCGGGTCGCCAGTACGTGGTCGACGCCGGAGGCAACGACCTGCTGAAGGTCGGCCCCACCGGCCGGATTCGTGCTCTGGCGGTGTTCCCGGAGCGTCTCGTGCCCGCACCGCCCGGGATCCCGGACCTTCCGCCGGAGCTCTCAATGCAGGCGGTTCCGACCGCGGTCGTCCGCGGGCCCGACCACGCCCTGTACGTCAGCCAGCTGACCGGCTTCCCGTTCCCCGTGGGAGGCGCGAGCATCTATCGCGTCGATAAGCGAGGAGGGGAGCCGGAGGTCTACGCGTCGGGCCTCACGAACGTGACCGACCTCGCGTTCGGTCCCGACGGGAGCCTGTACGTGGTGGAGATCGCGACCAACGGCATTCTGTCGGGCGATCCCGCAGGAGCGCTCAAGAGGATCGCGTCCGATGGATCTGTGAGCGACGACCTGGCGAACGGAGAGCTGGTGGCGCCCTACGGTGTGACGGTGAGCCGCAAGGGACGCATCTATGTCTCCACTCACAGCACGGAGCCAGGTGCCGGCGAAGTCGTTCGGGTGGATACCGACTGATCGCCCGCGGATGGAAATAGTCCTCGCCCGCCACGGCGAGACGGAGTGGAGTCGCGACCTCAAGCACACCGGTCGTACCGATCTCCCCTTGACGGACCACGGGCGCGCCGAGGCTGAGCGGCTGCGCCCGGGGTTCGAGGGCCGCTCGTTCGTGCGGGTGCTGTCCAGCCCGCTGGAGCGCGCGCTCGACACCTGCCGCCTCGCCGGACTGGGGGATGAGGTAGAGCTCACCGATGACCTGCTCGAGTGGGACTACGGTGAGTACGAGGGCATCACCACAGCCGAGATCCGCGAGGGGCGGCCGGACTTCTACCTCTGGCGCGACGGCTGCCCCGGCGGTGAGAGCGCGGCCGACGTGGGAGCCCGCGTGGACCGGGTTGTAACGGCGCTGCGCTCGCTCGATGGGGACGCGGTGCTGTTCTCACACGGCCACGTGCTGCGGGTGCTCACCGCGCGTTGGCTGGGCCTCGGTCCGGAGTCGGGTGCCCTCTTCAAGCTCGATACGGGCACGTTGTCGGCGTTGGGCTACGAGCGCAAGACGCCGGTGATCACGCGCTGGAACTCACCGGTGTCTTCCGCTTAGGCGCGACCGCTCCGATCAGGGCCACCAGCGGCACGAAGACCCCGACGATGCCCGCCATCTTGCGCCCGCGCTTGAAGCAGACGACGGCCAGCGCCACACCGGCCAGCTGAATCGGGATCACCAGCCACTCGTGGTTGCGCTGCGCGCCGGTGAGCACGAGTACGGCGTCCCAGACGTCGATCCAGAAGCGCAGCCCGAGGAGGGCGATGAAGAGCAGGCCGATCGTCACCACAACGGCATCGATCGACTGGCGTCCCTTCTTCTGCCAGTAGACGTCCTCCAGGTTGAGCCACAGCGCGAACTCGTCCATCGTCAGGCCCATCCCGACCCCGAAGGCGATCGCCACCAACTCGAACCACGGATCGGGAATCGCGGTGGCGATACCCACGTAGCCCATCACCATCAACAGCAGGATCCCCCACACCAGGTGGTGAATGTGCATGCCGCTCTTGGTCTCGACGTTCCCCGGCCACCACGACACCTGCGCCTTAATCATGTGCGTGCTCGTGCGAATGAACCCGAACGAGACCACGAAGGCGATCAGGATCAGGAAGTGCGTTTCCTTACCCGGGACCTGAATGTCATGGTCGTACGCCCGAGTGATGTCGTGCCAGAACTGTCCCACGCCAAAAGCCGATGGTGTCAGACTCGCGCCCCATCGAAGGGCTCGATTACGGCAACCTGCTGATAGTGATGGCGGCGGCGACCGTTTCGCCGCTCGTGCTGGATCTCCTACCGCTGCCGACCATTCCGCCCATAGTCATCGACATCCTGGCCGGGATCTTGATCGGGCCGCAGGTGCTCGACCTGGTCTCGGTCGACGCGCCGCTGGAGGTCTTCTCCCAGGTCGGTCTCGTGTTCCTCTTCTTTCTGGCCGGCCTCGAGATCGCCTTCGACGCCACCGGCGAGCGCCACCTGCGCGCCGTGGCCGTGGCCTTCGCCGTGTCGCTGGTGCTGGCGGTGCTGGTGGCGCTGGGCTTCGACGCCGCCGGACTCGTGGACACGCCAGTGCTGGTGGCGATCATCCTCGCCGCCACCTCCTTCGGGATCGTGGTGGCCGTGCTAAAGGATGCCGGCCGCACGGACACCCCGTTCGGTCAGCTCGTGATCGCGGCAGCCTCACTCGCCGACTTCGCCACGGTCATCCTGCTGTCCCTCTTCTTCTCCTCGTCGGGAGCGAGCTTCGAGAACACGCTGGTGCTGCTCGCGCTCTTCTTCGCTCTCGTCGTGGTGCTGGGCCTGGTGCTCGCGGGCGCACGCACATCTGGGGCGCTGCGCGAGGCGATCGCACGGATGCATCGCACCAGCGCGCAGATAAGCGTGCGCATTGCCTTTCTGCTGCTCGCCGTACTGGTCTTCTTTGCCGGGCGCTTCGGGCTCGAGGTGGTGCTGGGGGCCTTTCTGGCCGGCGCCATGGTGAGCCTGCTCGACCGCGACCGGGCGGTGGCGGCCACCGGCCTCAAGGACAAGCTCGAGGGGATCGGATTCGGCATCTTCATTCCCACCTTCTTTGTGGTCAGCGGGGTGACTCTGGATCTCAGCGCCCTGTTCTCGTCCTTTGACACGATGGTGCTGGTACCGCTGACCGTGATCGCCCTCCTGCTCATCCGCGGTGTGCCCGTGGCGCTCTATCGCCGCTTCCTGTCACGGCGAGAAATGGTGGCGGCCGGGTTGCTCCAGGCCACCTCGCTGTCGTTCATCGTGCCCGCCACCCAGATCGGCGTGGAGCTGGACAAGATCAACACGGCCACCGCGGCGGGGCTCGTGGCCGGCGGAGTGGTGACGGTGCTGACCTTCCCCGCGCTCGCCCTGCGCTTCATGGGTGAGAGGCGACCGGCGTGATCGACGGCGCCCTCGGCGGGCCGGTCGACCAGGAGTACCTGCTCCAGGCCCGCCAGATGCAGGCGATGTCCTTCATCATCCACATCCCCTTCGTTTGCTTCGGCATCGCCTTCCCGGCCATGGTGCTGTTCGTCGAGGGCCTGTGGCTGCGCACCGGCGACCCGCTCTACAAGCTGCTGGCCAAGCGCTGGTCCAAGGCCATGGTGCTGCTCTTCGCCGTCGGAGTGGTCACGGGCACGATCCTCTCGTTCGAGATGGGCCTGTTGTGGCCCGAGTTCATGGCCACCTTCGGTGACGTGTTCGGGCTGGCCTTTGGGCTCGAGGGCTTCTCCTTCTTCCTCGAGGCGATCTTCATCGCCATCTACGTGTACGGCTGGGACCGGCTGCCGCCGCGCGTGCATCTGGCCACGGGGGTTCCGATCGTGATCACGGGGATAACCGGGTCGTTCACGGTCATCGCCGTCAACGGATGGATGAACCAGCCCACGGGCTTTGACATCCGGGGCGGCGAGGTCGTGGACATCCAGCCGTGGACTGCGCTCTTCAACAGCAACCTCTGGCACGAGTTCGTGCACATGTACCTTGCGGGCTCCATCGTGGCGGGTTTCCTGGTGGCCGGCGTCTACGCCTACGGCTGGCTCAAGGGACGTCGCGAGCGCCATCATCGCGTCGCGCTCGTGGTGGCATTGACGGTTGCCGCGCTCACCGCGCCGGCGCAGCTGCTCGTGGGCGACTGGGCGGCGCGCACCGTGGCCGTGAACCAGCCGGTCAAGCTGGCGGCGTTCGAGGGGTTGCAGAAGACGACGAAGGGAGCGCCGTTCAGCCTGGCCGGCGGCATCGAGATCCCCGATCTGCTCTCCCTCCTCGCCTTCCACGATCCCAACGCCACGGTGACGGGGCTCGACAGCGTCCCGGCGGACGACCGGCCGCCCGTGACGGTGGTGAAGTACTCCTTCCGGACGATGGTCGCCATCGGCAGCGCGCTCGCGGCGCTGGGCGCGTGGTTCCTCTGGGTTTGGTGGCGCCACGGCCGCCTGCCGGCCTCGCGCTGGTTTCACCGCTCGCTCGTGGCGGCCGGGCCGCTGGCGCTGGTCGCGCTGGTGGCCGGCTGGATCACCACCGAGGTTGGCCGCCAGCCCTGGGTGGTCTACGAGGTCATGCGCACCGAGCAGGCGGTTACCGGCGCGGGTGGCATCCCGGTCGGCTTCGCCGCGCTGGGGCTGATCTACGTGGCACTGATCGCCATCGCCGGTGTGATGCTGCGCCGGCTGGGAAAGCAGCCCTTCCATGCTTCCTGAGCTGGCGGCCGCACTCGCCCTCGTCGCCCTCAGCGGGTACGTGGTGCTGGGTGGAGCGGACTTCGGCGCCGGTTTCTGGGACCTAACCGCCGGCGGGGCCGAGCGCGGCGCGCCCGTCCGCGCGATGATCAAGCGCTCGATGGCGCCGGTGTGGGAGGCCAACCACGTTTGGCTGATCTTTCTGCTGGTGATCCTGTGGACGGCCTTTCCGGAGGCGTTCGGCTCGATCATGTCGACCCTGGCCATCCCCATCTTCCTGGCCGGTCTGGGGATAGTGCTGCGCGGCGGCGCCTTCGCGCTGAAGGGCGAGGCGGCGACGATCGCCGAGGCTCGCGCGCTGGGGGCCACCTTCGCGCTCTCGTCGGTGCTGGTGCCCTTCTTCCTCGGCGCGACGGCGGGCGCGATCGCGGCCGGCCGGGTGCCGGTCGGCAACGCGACCGGCGACCAGTTCACGAGCTGGACGGGCCCCGTCTCGCTGTTCGTGGGCGTGCTGGCGGTGGCCACGGGTGCACACCTGGCGGCGGTGTTCCTGGGCGCCGACGCGCGAAGGGCGGGGCGCCCGGAGCTCGTGCGCGCCTTTCGCCGGCGGGCGCTGGGGTCGGGCGCCGTGACCGGAGCGCTGGCCCTCGCCGGGCTGGTGGTCGTGAACTCCGAGGCCCCCGACCTCTATGACGGTCTGACCTCCGGCCTCGGGCTGGCATGCGTGGTCGTGTCGGCGCTCGCTGGACTGGTCACACTCGCGTTCGAGTGGACCGAGCGCTTCGAGCTCGCCCGCTTGAGCGGGGCCGCCGCCGTGGCCGCGATCCTGGCCGGATGGGCCGCCGCCCAGGAGCCCTATCTGCTCCCGCCGAACCTGACGGTGACCGAGGCGGCCGCGCCCGACGCGACGCTCACCGCCCTGCTCATCGCCTCGGCGGTGGGAATGCTGCTGCTGATCCCCGCTCTCGTCTGGCTCTTTCGGCTCGCGGTCAGCGGCCGGCTGGCGTATGAGGAGAAGCCGCGGCCGTGAGCCGGCTCGAGATCGCCACCGCCGGCTGCTTCATCCTGGGCGCCGGGCTGCTCTTTCCCTTCGACTACACGATCACGATCCTCGCCGGAGTGGTGCTGCTGATCGCCTTCGTGGTGTGCGGGCTGTTTCTGCTCGCCAGTCCGGAGCGCCTGAAGGATTAGCAGCTCCCCAGTCGGCCACCTCCTCCCATGCGAGGTTCAGGCTCTTGCCGCCGGCTCCGTCTCGGGTGCCGGAGCGGCGCTGGGAGCCGGCTTGTCGTCGAAGTAGCCCGCGCCCTCGATGCTGATGTGGGGCAGGATCCGGTCGAGCCAGTGGGGCAACCAGATCGTCTTCCTGCCGGCGACCGTGATCAACGCGGGCACGAAGAGGCACACAACGATCGCGTCGATCGTGACCGCCGTCGCCAGGCCCAGGCCGAACTGCTTGATCGTCGGGTCGCCGTTCAGGACGAAGCTGCCGAACACGCTGAACATGACAAGCGCGGCCGCCCCGATGATGCGCCCCGAGTAGCCGAGCCCCTCGATCACGGTCGCGCGGGCGCCCTTGCCCTCGTGGAAGTGCTCCTGGATCTGCGTGAGCAGGAAGACCTGGTAGTCGGTCGAGAGGCCGAACAGGATCGCGAACATGATCAACGGCACGAAGCTCACCACCGGTATCGCGCCGTCGAGTCCGATCAGGCTCGAGGCAAACCCTTCCTGGAAGACGAGCGTGAGCACGCCGTAGGCCGCTCCGACCGAGACGAGGTTCATCACGGCTGCCTGAGCGGGGATCAGGAGGGAGCGGAATCCCACCAGCAGCACCAGGAAGCTGAGAGCCGCGACCACCAGGATGACCAGCGGGAGCTTGCTGGTGATCTTCTCGGCGAGGTCCACATACGCGGCTGTGGTGCCACCCACGAAGGCCGTCATGTCCTGGCCCTTGGTCGCCTTCGGGATGGTGGTGTCCCTCAGGCGCGAGACCAGGTCCTCGGTGGCGAGGTCGGACGGCGCGGTCGTGGCAATGAGCGTGTAGACGGCCGCGGTTCCCTGCTTGTTGACCAGCGGCTGCGTCACGGAATCGACGCCCTTGGTCTTCTGGAGGTCCTTGCGCAGGGTCTGGAGGCGCGGGTCGGTCGCGGGCTGCTCGGCCTTCTTCTTCTTCTGGGCGAGCTCGTTGGACTGCTTCTGCGTCTGCTGCTTTGCCTCCTGCTGCGCCTGCTGCTGGGTCGCGCCCTCGAGCTCCGCCTGCTGCTCGATCTGCTGTTGCTGCTGCTGCAGCTGCTTCTCGTTCTGACTGATCGTGTTGAGGTTCTTCTGGTTCGGCTTCGCGGGCTTGCTGAGCTGGGTGGAGATCAGGAACGGCCCGTTGGTGCCCTCCCCGAAGCCCTTCCCGATCAGGTCGTAAGCCTGGCGAGCGGTCGTGTCGGTCGGCTCTGCCCCCACGTCCTCCTGACCCAGGTGCATCGACAGCATGGGTATCGAGAGCCCGAGCAGGATCGCCAGCACAGCGACGATCACCGGCCAGCGGTGATTGGCGATCCCCGTGGCCAGCCTCGTCCACAGTGGGGACTGCACCTCGTCGGCGCGAGCCTTGTGGATCGGCAGCTTGAGCGCCGAGACGTGCGTTCCGAGCAGCGCGAACAGGGCCGGCAGCAGGGTGAGCGCGCCAAGGATGGCGAAGGCCACCGCGATCGCCGACGTGTAGCCCAGGGTCGTGACCAGCGGGATCCCGGCGACCACGAGCGCCAGCAGCGAGATCGCAACGGTGCCGCCCGCGAACAGGACCGCGCCGCCCGCGGTCGCGAGCGCACGCGCAATCGACTCGTGGACCTCCATGCCCTCGGCGACCTGTGCGCGGTGCTTGGTCACGATGAACAGCGAGTAGTCGATCCCGACCGCTAGTCCGATCATGGTCGCCAGCGTGGGCGCGGTCGTGGGGATGTCGGCGATGTGGCTGAGCAGCGTCACGACGCTCAGGCCGCACAACAGGCCGAGCACGGCGGTGAGGATCGGCAGCCCCGCCGCCACGGCGGAGCCGAACACAAGGAGCAGGATCACCAGCGCGGCGGCAATCCCGATCTTGTCGCTGGCCCCGGTGTCCGGCTTGGAGAGCTCCTGGCCGACGTAGCCGCCGATGGCCACCTGCAAGCCCGCCTTCTTCGCCGGATCGGCGGCGTCGAGCACCGCGTTGCCCTCGTCCACGGTGATGCTCCCCTGGCCGACGTCGAGCGCCACCGATATGTAGCCGATCTTCTTGTCCTTGCTGAGCGCGTTCTTTCCGGCGTCGCTCAGGGGGCTTACGGCCGCGGTCACGTGCGGCGTCTTCTTCAGGGCGCTCACCGACTGCTTGATGGCCTTCGAGTACTTCGAGTCGGTCAGCTTGCCGCTGTCGGTGGCCACCACGAGCGGGTTCGTTCCGTAGGCCTGGCTCGGGAAGCGGCCGCTCAGGAGGTTGGTGGCGCTCTGGCTCCCGGTGCCCGGCAGGGTCACGTTGTTGGTGGTTTGCGAGCCGGCCCCTTGGGCGACGATCACGAGCGCGACGACGAGCACGAGCCAGAGCCCGAGCACCACGAAGCGCCATCGCGCGCACGCGCGACCGAGCGCATAGAGCAGGCCAGTCATCCGCACCTCCTTGCCCCGACGAGGGGAGAGCGAGTCGTGCCCAAACCGTATCCGGGGTGAACGAGGCGTGCAAACCTGTGCGACATCTTGAGCACCCCTTCCTCTCCGTCAGCGGCTTTCCTGCGGTTGTTTCGGCGTGAGGCTGGTTGTCGGGAGTGGTGACCCCACTACGTGGGACGACAGTGAGGGCAGTGGCCGCGCAGCGTCACATCGTGCGCATCCACGGCATAGTCCACCCTGTCGGCCAGCCGCTCGATCGCGCGCTCGAGCTCGCGGTCCTCGAACGCGGTCACCTCGCCGCAGGACTGGCAGACGAGATGGTGGTGATGGTCGCCGCTCGGGTCGATCGGCTCATAGCGCGCCACGCCCTCGGCCATGTCCACGCGCCGCGCGAGGTGCAGGCTGTGGAGCAGATCGAGCGTGCGGTAGATGGACGCCACGCCGACGTCGCTGCCGCGCTCGTGCAGGCGGTCGGCGATCTCCTTTGCCGTGACGCTGCAGCCCAGGTCGGCCAGGCACTCGACGACCGCCGAGCGCGGAGCGCTCAGTCGGTAGCCATCGCGCTCGATGGTGACCCGAGCGTGTTCGATCCAATCCACCGCCAGCAGCATAGGCTCCGGTCGGCGCTGGACCCGGTTGACTGTTCAAGGCGCACCCGCGGGGTGCCGATGAAACCCCTGGATTCCCGTGTCCTACCTTGTCGCAGCCCTCCTACTGATCGTCGCCGCGCAGAGCGCGGGGCTCTATGCGCTTGCGCGCGCCCGCCGAAACGCTCGGCGGGAGGCGGAGGAATACGCGCAGGGCCGTGCCGAGGCCGGCGCCGTCGCCCACGATCTCAACAACTTCCTGTCGATCATGCTCAACTACTCGACGTTCGTGCTCGAGGACTTGGCGGACGACGACCCGTGTCGCGATGACGTGGTCGAGATCCGCCGCGCGGCGCTCGCGGCGGGGATCCTGACGCAGACGCTGGGGGCGCGGCAACGGCCACGAGACGTTCCCGCGCACGCCTGGGCGCCGCAGAGCCGTCGCGCGGCCGCTTAGCCGGCTCCGTTCCTCCTAGCCCGTGGCGGCGGAGTAGCGCTCCGCGACCTTCGACCAGTCGACCGTGTTCCACCAGGCGTCGATGTAGTCCGGGCGCTTGTTCTGGTACTTCAGGTAGTAGGCGTGCTCCCAGACGTCGACTCCCACCAGCGGCGTCTTGCCGTCGGTGATGGGGTTGTCCTGGTTGGGGGTGCCGACCACCGCCAGGCCTGAGCCGTCGTGCACGAGCCAGGCCCAGCCCGAGCCGAACTGGCCCACGCCCGTCTCTTTCAGCTTGTCCTTGAAATCGTCGAAGGAGCCGAAGGCCTCGTTGATCGCATCGGCCAGCTCGCCCTCGGGGTCGCCGCCGCCGTCGGGGGACATGGACTCCCAGAACATGCTGTGGTTGAGGTGGCCGCCGCCGTTGTTGCGGACCGGGCCTCGCTTGTCGTCGGGCAGCTGGGACAGGTTCTCAACCACCTCTTCGATCGGCTTGTCGGCGAACTCGGTTCCCTCGAGTGCGGCGTTGGCCTTGTCGACGTAAGCCTGGTGGTGCTTGTCGTGATGAACACGCATGGTCGCCTCGTCGATGTGGGGCTCGAGCGCGGCGTAGTCGTAGGGCAGGGGCGGTACCTCGTACGGCATCTGACTTGTCCTTTCGGTTCGTCTCCGCGCGCAACTCTAGTCTCGGCGCCGCGATGGTCCTGCTCTCCTGGAATCTGGCCGGTCGCCAGAGCCGACTCGACGAACAGGCCGAGGTGGTCTGCGCGCTCGCCGCCGCCGTGGTGTGCCTCCAGGAGATCACCCCGGCCACCGCCGCCGGGTGGGTCGCGCGACTGGAGAGCGCCGGCTACGAGGTGGCCCTGGCCGAGTTGCCGCCGCGCAGAGAGAGCTCGCGTCCGCTGGCCGTCTTGACAGCGGCGCGGACCGCCCTGACCGCCGAGACCGTGGCCGGCATCCCGTGGCCCGAGCGGGTGCTGGCGGTGCGGCTGCCGGCGCTCGGCGGGCTGGAGGTGGTGAACGTCCACTCGCCGGTCAGCCCGAAGCCGGACCTGGCCAAGGTCAGAACCCACGAGGCGGTCTTTCGTCACCTCGCCACACGGTCCGAGCACCCTCGGCTGGTCTGCGGCGACCTCAACACGCCGCGCCGCGAGCACGCGGACGGAACGGTCTGGACCTTCGCGCGCACGCGCGCGGGAAAGCTGCGACCCGACCGCGGCGAGCGCTGGGACGCGGCCGAGACCGCGCTCATCCGCGGCCTCGAGGCGCATGGCTACCGCGACGCGTTTCGCATGGTCCACGGCCACGAGCTGAAGGAGGTCTCGTGGGAGTGGCCACGGGGAGGCGGCTATCGCCTCGACCACCTGATCGTCTCGGCCGGGATCGAGGTGGAGGACTGTCGGTACGGGCACGCGTGGCGGCGCGATCTGGGGCTGTCGGACCACTCGCCGCTCTTGGCGGAGATCGCCGTCGAGCGTGACGTCGAGCGAGAGTGCGGCTGAGAGGACTCGAACCTCCACGGGGTTGCCCCCACGGCGACCTGAACGCCGCGCGTCTGCCAATTCCGCCACAGCCGCCTGCGGTCGAGAGGGTAGCGCCTGCGCGCTAGAGGACGAGCTAGCGGCCGCGCTGCAGCGGAGTGCCGAACAGGTAGTCCCAGAACGGTGCGCTCACACCGAATCCGCGCGTGTCGTCCTGGAAGTGGTGGCGCATGTGCAGTTCGCGCAGCAGCTTGCCCAGGCGCCGCTTCGGCTTGTGGTGGTGCACGTAGTAGTGGGTCATGTCGTAGATCAGGTAGCCCAGCAGGAACCCGGCACCGAACACCTCCGCCGCCGGGCTTCCGAGGACGAGCACGAACAGCGCGTAGAAGCCGGCGGCAAGCGGGACGCTCACCGACGGTGGCATCACAAGCCGAAGTGGATCGTTGGGGTGATCGTGGTGCACGCCGTGAATGATCCAGTGCAGCCGTGCGCCGGGGCCCTCCTCGGGCTCGAAATGGAAGACAAGCCGGTGCAGCCAGTACTCGGTCAGGGTCCAGAACAGCCAACCGGCCAAGAGCAGGGCCAGCGTTCCGGCCGTGGTCAGCTCGCGGGCCCCGACAACGAACAGGACGCAGATGGCGGGCACGAAGATGACAGGGGGCACGAGCGGATGCACGCGCGAGAGCCGGTCGAGCAGGTCCGACTCGAACATGCGCGGCGAGGCTCTCAGCGCATCTGTCCGTTGGGCGTCCATCTCGCTCGCACTTTACTCCGGAGCGCGGTTGGGGAAAAGCGAAATCAGCCGCGCTGCCAGAGACCGCCCCAGGACACCAGCAGATACTCCAGTCCGAACGCGGCGGTCATCCCGTACACGACCACCTCGACGGGGGCCGCACCTCCCCCGAAGATGCGCCCGAGCAGATAGCAGGTGACCAGGGCTATGAAGAGAAGCCTGCCTGCCGACTCCATAAGGAGAGTGTCGGGCGGCAGGGAGGCAAGGTCGTGAATGGTCGGTGAAGGCACGGTGAACGTGGCGTTACCGGCAGTTCGCTGGGGTGCGTGATGTGCCCTGAGCCCCCAAACAACCGACCACGACTTCGCGCAATCCCTGACCCAAAGCTCCGAAAAACTCGCATCTTGGTAGCTTTTCGGCTCGTTCCGCCTGGAGGCATCCGCGCCGTTGCGTACGGTTTCGCGAAATCTCGCTGCTACGGATCGCGCGGGATGTGTCCTTTAGCCCAACACGTCGCGACCTGCGAAGGGGAAAACACATGCACACCACACAGACGCGCGCCCACCACAAGCGGGGGTACATCTGGCTCCTTGCGATCGTGAGCGCGCTTTGTCTCTCGCTGCTATGCGCCGGCGCGGCGATGGCCCAGGTACCGCCGCCCGGCGAGGAAAACAAGCCGTGTGAGGAGATTCCGGACACATGTACGCCGCCGGACACGCCGCCTGAGACGCCCCCGGATGTCCCGCCGGAGACGCCCCCGGATGTCCCGCCGGAGACGCCCCCGGATGTCCCGCCGGAGACGCCCCCGGATGTCCCGCCGGAGACGCCCCCGGATGTCCCGCCGGAGACGCCCCCGGATGTCCCGCCGGAGACGCCCCCGGATGTCCCGCCGGAGACGCCCCCGGATGTCCCCTGCACCCCGGGTATGCCCGACACCCCGGGTACACCGGGCACTCCCGGCACCCCCTGCACACCCCCGGCCCCGCCCGCGGTTCCTACTCCCCCGAGCACGCCCGCGGTACCTGTTACCCCGAGCACGCCGGCGGTCCCGGATGTCCCCGCGGTGCCGGATACCCCGAGCACGCCCTCGACTCCGAATCAGCCACTAGCACCGCCGCTCGCGGTCGAGGAGGACCGTGGCGGGGTGGGAGGCAGTCAGCAGAGCGGAAGCGTGACCGATGAGCAGACGACCGTGACGGCGGCGGGTAGCTCCGCCGGGGCTCTGCCGTTCACCGGCGCCGAGTCGCTGCTCCTCACGCTGCTCCTGGGTCTCACGGCCCTCGGACTGGGCGCGGGACTGCGCAAGGCGGTCCAATCGAGACCCTGACCGGGACTCGGCGGCCCAGAGCCGGTAGCTGATAAGCACGGGCCCGCGCTTCTACGCGAGAAGCGTGGGCTCGTGCTTGTAGTTCAGTTCGCCCGGAGGATTTGCCGCCTAGAGCCGGACGAAGGCCGGTGTTGGACGGCAAGTCTATGGCTGCACTTGAGGGTGAGGTTCAGGGTGATTCCGGCTTACGCCCACTAGTCCTCGAACCAGATGATGAAGGATCGGTCCCTGGCGGCATCCAAGCCGGCATCCCAGGTGAGCACTCGTGTCGTGCGCTTGGTGAATGAGTTGGCGCAGTCCGGCCCCGCGTAGCCGATCGCCACGTTTACAACCGTGTCTTCCTCCCCCGTGAAGAAGCCATCGGACGAAGCCATCGCGCTGCGCTGCTGGAAGGGAAGGTCCTGGATGCAGTAGACGCCCGTACCCGCGGTGTGACTCACATTCGCCGACGTGATGTTGCGCGCTGCGGGGGCGAACACGGATCCGTTTGAGGACACGAGCGCGTCGGCCGCGGCCGAGCCGGGCGCTCCGGTGGCTCCCCGCGGACCGGCGGGGCCGGCAGCTCCCTGGGGGCCGGCGGGCAGCTGGCCCGCCTTGAAGTCCGCTTCGAGCAGGGACCCGTTCTTGACCTTCTTCGCGGTCACGGCGCCCCGCTTGAGCTGCTTGGCGCCCACGCTCGCCTTGGGCAGCGACAGGGCATAGCCCGTCCCGCTCATGGCCATAAAGAGCGCCAAAGAGGCGATGACGTTGGCGTAGGTGAGACGGCTGCGAAGGCGCGCGAACATGGCTCTCCAGAGGGTGGACTGCGTTGCGACCCAGGGAACCGGCGCGCCCAACGCGAACTTGAGGCGGCCGGGGGTGGGTCGCCCTAGGCTGCCGTGGCCGTTGGCTCCGGGCCCCGCACGTCGCTCTCGGCGAGGGAGTGGGTCGGCAGGTGTCGGGTGAACCAGAGCAGGAGGGAATCGACATCGTGCCCGTAGGCGACGTCGACAAGGCCACGATCGATGCCCGGCTCACGCAGGATCAGGCCACGGCCGTGGCCACCGACTACGAAGTGGGAATAGAACGTGCGGCTCGGGCGTCAACTGAAGACACCCGATCTCAGGAGAGCACCCAATGGACCGCCCCCAATCCGTGCGCTGGATTCGCCGCCTCGTCACCGTCGTGCAGGAAACCCATGCCCGCGACTCTCAGGAGTGGACGCGCCGTATCGAGGGGCCGCCCAAGCCCCACCCGAGCCGACGCTCCTAGCCCGGCGGCTACGGGTCGACGACGGCGAGAGTCTCAGCGGGCGATCAGCTCGGGCTCCCGCCCGGCGGGGAGTAGGGAGAGGGCCGGAACCAGCCCCGGCGACCCCAAGGCCGTTACCTTCCGCCCCTCCTGTTGCTGCTAGGCGTCCTTGACGCCGCCGGGACTCAAGCCGTGCTGTTCGCGGCGTCCGCGTCCCCGGCCGTGAGGACGGTCGAGGCAGCGCGCATCGGCGCCGTTGGGTCTTGTCCCGTCGCGAGCTGGTCGAGGCGTGCCGCGAGCCAACGGACACCTCACCCGCCGGACGGTCGAGATGCACCTCAGACGCCTACGCAAGCCCGACGTGTCGGGCCGCCAGGACCTGCCGGCGGCCCTGGCAGGACAAGCTGACTACTCCGGCGAGGCGCGCAGGGCTGAGGCTAGCCGCGGGCGGATATCTGCTGACCGATTCGCGCTATTTTGCGGACGGAGGGCCGATGGCGCGACCCCGAGCTGGGAGAGACGGTGAACACGTCCCGCAACCTCGCCGCAAGAGCCGCACACTGGAGCGCCGGACATCGCAAGACTGCCATCTTCGGCTGGCTTGCCTTCGTGGTGGTCGCCGCGATGCTCGGCAATGCCGTGGGCAAGAACATGATTCAGGGCGCAGACATGTTCTCCGGCGAGGCGGGCAGGGCCGAGCAGACGCTCTACGACGCCGGCCTGAGGCCGAACACCGAGCACGTACTGATCCAGAGCAAGGAGCTCACGGTCGATGATCCCGAGTTCAAAGCGGCGATCGAGGAGGCCGCCGCACGGCTCTCGCGGACCGAGGACGTGCGGAACGTGCTGTCGCCGCTGACCGGAGACGCGCCAGTGTCTGCGGACAAGCATTCCGCCCTGGTCCAGTTCGACATTACTGGGGACTCCCTCGAGGCAGCAAAGCGGCTCGACCCGTCAAAGGAGGTGGTCAGCGAGGTCAAGGCCGACCATCCCGAGCTTCTCGTGGAGCAGTTCGGCAGCGTGAGCTCCAACAAGGAGCTCAACGACACCTTCGCGTCCGACCTGGCGAAGGCGGAGTTGCTGTCCTTTCCGCTCACGCTGCTGATCTTGGTGCTCGCCTTCGGCGCCCTGGTGGCGGCGCTTGTGCCCCTGCTCCTCGGCGTCACCACCGTCATCGCGGCCTTGGGGTTGGTCGCGCTCCCGAGCCATCTCTCGCCGATCGACAGCAACCTCCAGTCGGTCATCCTGTTGATCGGGCTGGCGGTCAGCGTCGACTATTCGCTCTTCTACCTGCGGCGCGAGCGCGAGGAGCGTGCCGCGGGTCGCAGCGAACGCTCAGCGCTAGAGGTCGCCGCCGCTACCTCGGGGCGGGCAGTGCTCATCTCCGGGCTGACGGTGATCGACGGCGATGGCCGGCATGTTCCTCACCGGCGACAAGACCTTCATCTCGTTCGCCCAGGGGACGATCCTCGTGGTGGCCATCGCGATCGTGTCGTCGCTGACGGTCCTACCGGCCGTGCTCGCCTGGCTCGGCGATCGCGTCGAGAAGGGTCGGATCCCCTTCCTCGGCCGCTACCGGCGCCCGGCCGGACAGTCGCGCTTCTGGTCGGGGCTGGTCGATCGCGTCATGCGCCGGCCCTGGCTGGCGATCGTGCTCGCGGGCGGCGCCTGATCGCCCTGTCGATCCCGGCTCTCAACATGAACATCGCGGTGACGACCACCGACGATCTGCCGCAGGATCTCGCCGTGGTCAAGACGTTCGACCGGGTCCGCGAGGCCTTTCCCGCTGAGGCTGTGACCGTTGACGTGGCAGTCAAGGCGGACGACGTCCGTACCGGTGCCGCTGCTGAAGGCATCTCCGACCTGCGTGCGCATGCCGATGGCAGCCTCAACATGGTCCTAGGGGAGGGAGGTCGACTACAGCAAGGACGGTACCGTCGCGCTCGTCTCCATCCCCACCAAGGGCAGTGGCAACGACGAGCAATCGACGGCCGCCCTCGATGAGATCCGGGACGAGATCGTTCCGGCCACGATCGGCAGGGTCGATAGGCGCGACCGTGAACGTCAGCGGCAGCGCCGCCCAGTCGAAGGACTTCCGGGCGCTGGTCAGCGACCGCCTGCCGCTGATCTTCGGGTTCGTGTTCTCGCTCGCGTTTCTGCTCTTGTTGTTCACGTTCCGTTCGATCGTGATCCCGATCAAGGCGATCCTGCTCAACCTGCTCTCGGTCGGCGCCGCGTACGGCATCCTGGTGCTCGTCTTCCAGGACGGGCACGGGGAGAGCGTGCTGGGCTTCACCTCGAACGGGGGCGTCACCTCATGGCTGCCGCTGTTCCTGTTCGTGATCCTGTTCGGGCTCTCGACGGACACCACGTCTTCATTCTGTCTCGGGTCAGGGAGCTCTACCTGCGCGGCATGTCTACCGACGACGCCGTCAAGCGGGGGATCTCGAGTACGGCCGGAACCGTAACGAGCGCCGCGATCGTGATGGTGGTGGTGTTCTCGGTCTTCGTCACGCTGAGCTTCCTCGATTTCAAGGAGATGGGCGTGGGCTTGGCGGTGGCGGTGCTGATCGACGCCACGATCATCCGCGGCATCCTCTTGCCCGCTTCGATGAAGGTGCTCGGGGACTGGAACTGGTACCTGCCGAGCTGGCTCGAGTGGCTACCGCGCATGGCTTCTGAAGGCGACGCGGTCCCGCCAGAGGCCGCCGAAGACCGGCAGTCCGCCCCGGCTTCGGCCTAGTTCGGGCACCCAGACGCCGAGCCTCGCGGCCTACTCGACCTTCAACGTCATGCGCATCCCCGGGGGGTGGATGGTGCAGAGGATCTTGTAGGTCCCGCGTTCGGTCAGCGTCTTCCTGTAGGTGCCTGAGCTCTTCGTACGCGAGTGAAACCGCGCCGGCCCGCGCGTCACCGTCACGTTGTGGGGATTGGAGCCCTCCCATTCCCACACCACCGTGTCGCTGCGCTGAACGGTGACGCTTCGCGCGGCACCACGATGCACGAAGTAGTTGTCGTCGACCGTGATGGCCTTGCGCTTCGACAATGCGGGCGGTGCCCCGAACATGGAGCCGAGCAGGACTGTGAGCAGACACGCGACAACTGGTTTGCGCATCGCGACCTCCGATCGCTGACGGGATCTGTGCACAGCTATACGCACCCGTGGTGCGCCCGGTTCTCAGCCCACGGGCGTCAGCTACCCGGCGCTTTGCGTCGGATAGCGAACAGCGGAGAGCCGCATTGAGGGCAGTGGCCCTCCCAGCCGGGCCGACCGTTCGGCAGAGTCACCTCGCGCGCGTCGGCAATGGTGACCTTCTGGCCGCAGACGCACCAGCCCTGTGGGCCTGGGTCCTGTGCCTCGTCGGTGTGCGGCTCAACCATGTGCCACAAGCATATTTCGTGGCTACATGCCACCTATGCGTTGCGCCCCATCGATCAGGGGCGGCCTCCCGCGACTGAGTCCCATGAGATGATCGAGCGGCGTCAGAGACCCACGTTCACGAGAGGAGGCAGCATGGCAGGTCGGTTCGAGGCGACGGTTGTGATCGACCGTCCAATCGAGGAGGTGTTTGCCTTTCTCGCGGACGGTGAGAACGATCCGAAGTTCAGCCAAAGGGTCCTCGAAATCGCCAAGACAACGGAAGGGCCCCCAGCTGTCGACACCGTCTACGCCAGCACGGTCAAGGACGCGGGCATGAAGACCAGGCGGGAGTTCAAGATCATCGCGTTCGAGCCGCCCACTCGAATTCGCTGGGCGGAAGTGTCCAAGAACCTCATAACGGCCACAGAGGGCGGATACGACCTGGCGCCGGAGGGCAGCGGAACGCGGGTCACCATCTACAACGTTCTCGAGGGGCACGGCCCGGGCAAGCTGATCGCCCCGCTGGCGTTGCGCTCCGCCCGCAAAGGGGCGAACGACTTTGGCCGGGCGATCAAGAGAGCCGTCGAGGCGTCCTAACGCCGGCCGCGACGAGCTGCCTCACCGCTCAGTTGGCCCGGCGGGCGCGGGTGCGCGTTAGTCGAGGTCGACCATCTTCCACTCGGGCGGGCCCTTCAGCCCTTCTTCAGCGCCTCCTGGCTTGACCCACATGACCTCGTGCCATCCGTCGTCCGGGTCGTGGAAGCTGAAGCTCAGCATCGAGCCCATGTCCGTGACAAGTCCGCCCTCGGTCGCATTCGCGCCTTCGGCGATGAGGCGGCGGCGGATCTCGCGAAAGGCCTCCTCGCTCGCCGCGTTCAGCGCGAAGTGGTCGAGCCGCCCGCGCTGGAAGATCTCCTGACGGCCCGGCACCCCGACGCCTGGAACCTCGAATGGGTGCAGGACCGTGTGCGGCCCGATCTCGATGAACGCATGGCGGAGGCCGGCCTCCTCGCTATCGAGCGTTACCCGCGCGTCGAAGATGCGTTGGTAGAACGAGATCAGCCGATCCATATCGGCGGTGAGGAACGTCATGTGATGTAGGTCGTTGACCAGAGCCACGCTCGCCTCCTCGGGGTGAGAACTCACGACGACCACCCTAGGTGGAAACGGCCAACGCGCGGTCCCGCCCGCTACTCCTGGAGCACCGACTCAATTGGCCGGGGGCTCGTAATGGTGTCGGCGTGACGATGGAGAATCTTCCAGCCGTCGTCCTCGCGCCGGAAGATCGTGGTCACCCGAAGGGACGAAGGCGCCGCCTCGCGGGCGCCGCCCACCTTCACCCGGGATCGCTCGATCTCGAGGATGTAGGCCAGATCGCCGGTGGAATAGCCCGAGATCCGCTCGGACCCGAGCACCTCGCCGTCGCTGAGCTGAGAGACCGCACGGCGCAGGGCGTTGGACACTTCAGTCCAGCCGCGCACAGGCGGACCGAGCGGGTTCGCGAGCGTCACGTCGTCGCGCCGGGACCAGAGCCGCTCCTGGGGCGACGAATCCCCCTTGAGGACCGCCTCCACCGCGCGGTGATACTGCTCCAGAACGTCCTCGAGATCCGAACCCATACATCCCTCCACCAACGCGAGCAGGGGGTGGCCAAGACGGAATAACGCTAGCACCGCAGGGGTGGGTGCTCCTCTCCACACGGTCTCCCGAGAGGGTCCGGATCTGCTCGTCTTAGGCCTCGGGATCCGAGCACAGCCACCCCAAATGGTTCCTGGCCCGCGGGTCCAGAGCCCATCGCCACCTGTGGCCAGACCGTTACTCAGTCGCGGTCGTGTTTGTGCCTCCGTTGTCGGATTTGTGTGCGTTGGGTTTGCCAGTGTGATCGTGCGTCGGTGGTGAGTTGGTTCCATTGGCGTTGGACTTCGTCTTCGGCGGGTTGTTGGCCGCGGCGGATGCGGTCGAGTTCGTCGTGGAGTTCGCGGCCGGTGGCGGCGGAGGCGACGAGCACGACCATGGCGCAGAAGAGCGTGGAGATCATCGCGAAGACGGCGCCGATCACGCCGTAGCGGGTGGCGTAGGTGTCGAAGAGGTGTGGGACGTAGACGGCCGCGCCGACGGAGTAGAGCGCGAGCGTGGCCGAGCCGAGGATGCCGAACGGCAGGAGGTCGTGGCGGGCGATTCGTTGGGCGCTGAGTACCCAGCCGGTCCAGATCAGGAAGGCGGCCGTCAGGGGTGTGGTGAGCAGCGTGGCGGTGAGTTCGAGGCGGCTGTGGCCCAGCGCGGCCTGGAGGGCGCCGCTGAGCGCGACGTAGAGCCCGAGGCCGCCGATCCAGAGCAGCCCGTTGAGGGTGTTGCGGACGCTCAGCGGGCTCGAGTTCCCAGGTCTGCTCGATCAGCCGCTGCACGGCGCGGGAGAAGCTCAGCACCGCGATCAGCAGGAACAGGAACCCGATGATGCCGAGGCTGGTGTCGGTGCCCGAGGCCGGGGAGAAGACGTCGCTGACCGCTTCGGCGCCGCCTCCGGTCAGCTCGTAACGGTCGATGATGCGGTCGGCCGTGGCCCTACCTCCGAGTTGCGACGACAAGGCGCTCGCCACGATCGTCAGCGGGATCAGGGCCGTGAGCGCTCCCGAGGCCAGCGCGATCGAGCGGTCGAACCCCGCCACCTTCTGAAAGCGGTTGACCACACGCAGCACGAACTCGGGCCGCAGCCAGAACGTCAACGTCCGCACGACCCGCTCGCGACCCACCCCCCGCCGCCGACCAGCCCCGCGGGAATCATCACCCGCCATAGCTAGATGTCCTCAGCGCGGCGCCCTCAGTCGTGGCCACAAACAGACCCCGACGATCACCGCGTCATTGCTGCGCCATAGGGGAGCACAGCGCCGTCGTGTGCATGTTCGCGCCGGGGAACGCGCTGCCGGGCCGATACTCCTCCATACCGCTCATCTCGCTCCTCGCGCCGCTGATGGGAAGTCGGAGTCTTCCCGATACGCAACCGCGCCCGCAAGTCGAGGCGTCGGCGGTAGCGCCGCTCATGCTCGCCGCAAGGCCGCGCATATCGTCGAGGCGAGCAGGAGCTCGGAGGTGGTGGAGGCGCCTGCTCCGTGGTCGGGGCGAGCGTCTTGGCGCGTGAGCGGGCGGTTGGCCGATCGCGAGCCTCGAGGCCGTTGAGGACCTCGCCAAGCCGCTAGGCGGGCTCCGCCACCAGCGCGAGCTTCCGGACCCGCCCCTCTTCCAGCCACTCGACCCACAGCCGATGGGAGGCGACCAGCTCGTCCAGTGCCCGGCGGCCGATCTGCGCGGCGATGTGCTCGGTGTCCGCGGCGAACGCGTCCGCCAGTGTCTGCGCCATCGCGCGGTGGGCGTGGCTGTGCTCCTCCTGCCAGGTGACGACGAGCCCGGCCCGCTCCAGCGACGCGGCCATCGCGTCGAGCGTGGTGAGCCACACAGTGTCGGCGTCGGGCATCGCCGCCCGCTCGGCCGTCGTCAGCGGCGGCCCCTCCTCCAGCGTGAAGGCGAGGCGCCCGCCGGGCCGGAGCGCCGCGGCGATCTCGTGCACCAGCGCGTCCTTGTCCTCGAATGCGAGCATCGTCTCGAGCAGGAGCACGACGTCGAAGGAGCCGGGTGGGAGGGGCGGGACGTGCGCGGTCGCGAAGCGGCACGGCAGGTCGCCCGCGCGCTCGCGGGCGATGTCGACGGCGCTCGCGCTGGCGTCCACGCCCAGGTAGACGCAGTCCAGCTCCCGCGTTAGGAAACGCCCGGGCCCGCCGATGCCGCAGCACAGGTCGAGCACCCTGACCCCGGGGCCGATGCCGACCGGCACCGCCAGGGCCCGGATCTCGCCGGCGGTCATGAAGCTCTCCTGCCCGACGAACTCGCCGCGAGCGTACGCCGACACGCGCGCGCGGTGCAGCGCTCGGTCGAACGCCGCGCGGTCGTCCTGCCTCACGGCCGCGCCTCCCTCGGCATCGGGTGGGCGCTCGCTGGCGACGAGCCGAACGCCGTGAGGAAGCGGTCACGGAACGCCGCCATGGGCCAAACCGGCGCCCGCGGGCTCGGCGACATGCCGTCCTGCCAGCTCCATCCCGCGATCTGGTCGATCACCTTGGGGTCGTGGGCGATGACCGAGATGGGCACGTCGTGGCTGGCGCCCTGGCCGGTGACGACCGTCGCGGGCTGATGGTCGCCCAGTACGACGAGCACCAGGTTGTCGTCGCCGTAGCGCTGCACGAACGAGAAGATGGTGTTCAGCGAGTACTCGATCGAGTGCCCGTAGGCGGCGCGGGCCCGTTGGGCATCGCCGAAGAGCGAGGTCTTCGTGGACTCCTCCGCGGGGAGGCGGTCGAAGATCGAGCCGTCGCCGACCTCGTCCCAGGAGATGAGCCGCGGAATACGCGTCCACGGCGCGTGGCTCGAGATGAGGTCGACCTCGGCGAAGAGCGGCGGCCGGTGACGTTTGGCGAGCTCGTGGCGTTGCAGGGCCAGAAGGGTGTACTGGTCGGGCATGGGAGGCAAGCCGAAGCCCGGGCCGCGGTAGCCGAAGTTGCGGCGGTCATAGACCTTGTCGTAGTGGTAGAAGGTCGAGCCCTCTGGCCACGCCCTGCGGTTCCCCGGCATGGCGCCGACCGCCCGCCACCCGGCGCGCTTGAACGCCCGGGTGAGGGTGAGGCGCTCGTTCTGGACGAGCTGGTCGTACCGCCGCTGGCCGTCGACCACAACCCCCGACTGCAGGGTGGAATGCGCCAGCCAGCTGAGGCCGCCGAAGGTCGGCGAGGTGAGGAAGGCGCTGCGCGCGGAGAAGCCGGCGGCCCGCAGCCGCGCGGCGCCCCGCTCGAGCGCGACGTCGATGCGGGGCGAGAAGGACGAGCCTTGGACCGCGACCCTCCCGTAGCTCTCGACGAACACGAGCAGGACGTCCTTGCCCCGCAGGCCTGTCAGCAGCCGTTTGCCGGGAGTGGCGCGGAAGCGGTCGTGGGCGATCTCGCGGGCGAGCGCCGCGCGATCCGCCAGGCCGGCCCGCACAGCCTGCACCTGGTCGACGGCCAGGGCGGTGGCGCTCGAGGAGGCGACCGGCGCACCGACCACGCGCAGGGCCACCCAGACCACTCCCAGCGCCATCGCCGCCCGGAGCGCCCAGCCGCGGTGGCCGGCCGCGACCCGCGTCACGCGCAGCAGCGCCAGGAGCGGGACGGCGAGGAGCGCGACAATGAGCACGGCCGCAACGGCGACGACGAGGTTCGCGCTCGACCCGCCGATCGCGTGGCGCAGCGTCTCGATGCCGATCCCCACGTAGCCGGAGTCGTCGATGGGCTTGAACGGCCGGTCGAACGCTGTGAAGAACCCAATGTCGAGCACCTTCACGAGCACGAGCAGGCTCAGCACCGCTCCGGCTACCACCGCCAGGGCCCGGCGCGCGGTGACGGGCAGCAGGGCGGCCACGGCGACAACGACGAGGAGCTCGAGGGGGAGCCGCACGAACTCGCCGAGGGTGAAGCGGCTCGGCTCGTTTGGCGCGACGAGGGCGGCCCAGACGAGCAGCAGGGCAAGGACCGTGACCGCCACTGCGAAGCCGGTGCGTAGCGGCCGGCCATGGGGCTGACCGACGTCGCCCTCCGGCACTTGGTCGTGTGCGGCGTGCCGGCGGCGCCAAAGCCACCACGTGCACTGGCCCATCGACGCCGTGAGCAGCGCGAGCGCGGCGACGAGGAGGGTCTGCGTGAGCGCAAGCGGCAGGACCCCGGCGGCGGCGACCGTCAGCACGACCCCCTGTGTGGCTGCGACGATCTTGCGCCAGGGGCGCGGCGGCAGCGGCGCGCGCATCCACGGCAGGAGCCACTCGCCGGCGAGGAAGAGGTAGCGGGCGGCCCCGATCGCGAGCACCCAGGCGCCGCACACGGGGGCGATGTAGACGCTGAGGGCGAGGATCAGGAACGCGTCGACCTCGCCGTCGAAGCGTGCCCCCAGCGCAGTCGCCGACCCGGTGCGCCGCGCCACCCAGCCGTCGACGGCGTCCAGCCCGAGTGCGACCGCCGCGAGCGTCACGAGCAGCGCGACCGGCGTGTCGTGCGCGAACGAGTCGGCGGCCAGCGCGGCGACGCCGACGGCCAGCGTGGCGCGCGCGAGCGTCACCCAGGACGCCGGCCCCATCCGCTCACCCGGACCGCGCGCGAGGCCGCGTGCCAGCGCCGTAGCCATGGTCACGGCGCAGGCGATCCCAACGGTCCAGCCCGCCGTACCGAGCCCGGCCGTCCCTGCCAGGACGGTCAGCAGCAGCACCTGGGCGATCAGCCCGGTGGCCGGACCCGTCTGACTCGCTCGCATCGTGGTCATTCGTCCCGGAACCGGGGTGAGAGCGCGTAGCGAAGCAGCACGACGTCGCCGATCTGGCGCACCTCGGCGAGCGTCGCGCGCTGCTCCGCGTTCCACGGGAAGCGCCCGTCGCTGACGAAGCGCGGGGCGCTCGAGTCGCCTACGAAGAAGGGCGCAACGACCAGGTGCAGCTCGTCGACGAGGTCGTCGGCCAGGAACTGGGTGTGCACGACGCCACCGCCCTCGACCATGAGCCGCTCCACGCCGCGGTCACCGAGATCCTCGGTGAGCCAACGCATGCGCACGCGCCGGCCGCCGTCCACGATCGTCGCCGCCGGCCCGAGCCGTGCGCGGGCGGCGGCCACCCGCGGGCTCGGGGTGTAGACGAGCTTCTCGGCCTCGCCGGCGGTGAAGAAGTTCGAGCGCGTATCGAGGTCCACCCGGTTTGTCACGGTGATCTTCTTCGGAGACGACGGGAGCCCGCGGGCCGTGCGCTCCTCGCGGCGGGCCTGCGAGCGCACGAGCAGCTGTGGGTTGTCGGTGCGCACGGTGACCGCGCCGACCATGATCGCGTCGCAGGAGGCGCGCACCTCGTCGACCCGGTCGAAGTCAGCCTCGTTCGACAGTGCGAGGCGGGGGGTCTGGTCGCCGAGGTAGCCATCGAGCGACACGCTGCAGCTCAGCAGGGTGTATGGGCGGTCAGACATCCGCGGCTCCGTCCGAATGCGCGGGGACCCCGAGCCCGCCCAGAAGCGGCCGCCTCTGTCGCGGCGCCGGACGGGTGCGGCACACCCAGGCCGCCACGAGGACGACGGCGCCCGGCAGGCTGGCGACGAAGACCATCACGCCATACACGACAGCGGTGGCGACCCCGAGTGACGGGTCCAGCCCGGCGGCGGCGAACGCCCAAGCTGTCACGCCCTCGCGCGGCCCCCAGCCGCCGACGTTGGGCAGCGCCGCGGCCAGCATCACGAGCAGCGCCAGCGGCAGCATTTGGGACGGCGGCGCTGTTGCCCCCGCGCTCCGCGCGGCGATCAGGAACGTGGCTGCGTGACCCGCAACGACGAGCGCCGACGCGAGCGCGATGGCCGGCCACGCACGCCGGGCGAGCAGCACGTCGCGCAGGTCGCGGGCCGCGGCGCTGCGCAGCCGTGCCCACCGGGACCGGCCGACGGCGGGCCGCCCGCTCGCCGCCAGCGCGGCGCCCGCTGCCGCCGCGATGAGCGCGAGCGCGACGAGCGGCACGACCGCCCGCACGGGCGACGCCAGGACGAGGAGTAAGGCAAGGGTGAGGACGACCTGCACGACCTGCCCGGCTGAGCGCTCCCACGCCACGCCGCGCAGCCCGCGGCCGATGTCGCTGGTGGCACGGCCGTGGCTGATCCCGCGGTGGACGTCGCCCACCACACCGCCGGGCAGTGTGACGTTGAGGAAGAGCGAGCGGTAGTACGCGGCCACCGCCGTTCCCAGCGGCAGGTCGACCCCGAGGCCGCGCGCCACGATCCTCCAGCGCCACGCGCAGCACAAGGTGGTCAGCAGGGCCAGGCCTGACGCGGCCCCCAGCGCCCAGCCGTCGACCGTGCGCAGGCCGTCCACGAACGGGCCGGTTCCCAGCCACCAGACCAGGACGGCGAGCGTCGCGGCCGCGACGGCCAGCGGAACCCATCGCCGCGCGGTCCTCACGGCAGCACCAGCAGGTCGGCATGGTCGACGGTGACGGCGAACTCTCTGGAGGCCGCTTGCGCCAGACGCCGGTCTCGATAGGCGCCGGCCGCGGCGGCCAGCGCCGGATCCTGCTCGCAGGCGGCGGCGACCCACCCGCCGAACCACTCGGCCGCGAGGTCGGCGTGGGCCGGACCGAGTCGCCAGGGGCTCGGCCGGACGAGGACCTCCGCGCCCGTGCCGCGGAGCTCATCGACGGCGGCCGCGACGGCGTCCGGACCGAGCTTGCGGCCCGCCGTCGTCGTGCGTTGTTGGTGAGCGTTGAAGGCAGCGCCCATGCGCGCGTCAAGGGGATCCGCCGGGATCACGGTGACCCGACCGACGACGGTCAGCGCGAGCAGCATCGGACGACGTCCGATTCTGGTGCAAGCGCCGAGCATCCCGACCAGCTCGTCCGCGGTCAGCATGTCGAGCAGCGCCGAGGCGACGATGAGGCTCGCGCCAGCGAGATCCCCCGGCGCAAGCCGGGTGATGTCGGATCGCCTCGCCTCGACGGTGACCGCCGCCCCGTCGGCAGCCGGGCCGGGGGCGTCAGCGGCGGCGAGCTTCAGTAGGTCTGCGTCCCGGTCGTGCACCACCCAGTGCTGCGGCCCGGGCAGCCGCGGCGCAAGCCAGCGGCCCATCGCGCCGCTGCCGCCGCCGAGGTCGTGGATCACGAGGCGGCCGGTCGGTGGCGAGGTGTCGCCCGAGGTCCTCGGCGAGTTCGGCCGAGCGCGCCGCAGCGTCGGCCGGCTCGCGTAGGAGGAGCCACTCCGGGCTGACCCGGACGGTCTCCGCACTCATCGCGCCGCTCCCGCGAGAACGCCGGCGAGGGCGGACGCGGTGGCCGGCCACCGCCCCAGCGACGCGCGCCGCTCGCGGGCGGCGCGGCGCAGGCGCGCGCGCAGCTCGGCGTCGCCGAGCCACCTCCGCAGCGCGGCGCCGAGGGCCGCAGGGTCGCCCGGCGGGACCAGCAGCCCGGGCCGCGTGCCGTCCTCCCCGTGCCCGAGGGCTTCGGTCACTCCGCCGACCTCGGTGGCGAGGACCGGCAGGCCGCGGGCCAGGGCCTCTGTGACG
Source organism: uncultured Thermoleophilaceae bacterium (assembly GCA_963728495.1). GTDB lineage: Bacteria > Actinomycetota > Thermoleophilia > Solirubrobacterales > Thermoleophilaceae > JACVRW01. The sequence goes on from CAVSKI010000010.1 coordinate 215,332, forward strand.
ACCATGCCGTACGTCTCGGCGTGTGAGGCGGACACGAGCAGGTCCGCGGCGGCGTACGCCCGGTCCAGCTCCGTACCGATGCGCGGTCCCGGGAAGCGCACCCGGTCGCCCAGCCCGCTGTTCCGCGCGCGCCGGCGCACGCCGGCGGCGAACGCCGGGTCGCGGACCACGCTGCCCACACACGCGCAGCGCCAGGAGAGGTCCGTCGCCGTCGCGAGCCCGCCGAGCAGCACGTCGTGGCCCTTGTCGGGCGTCAACGCCGCGACGCAGAGCAGCGAATCGCCGGCCAGGGTCCCCGGCGCGAGGCGGGCGGCGTCGACGCCAGGCTCGGTCACGTGGACCCGGTCGGCGGGCAGCGCGTACAGCTCCCCCAGCCGGCGCCGAGTCCATGCGCTGGTCGTGACGACGGCGGCGGCCGCCGCGAGGACCTCGCGCTCGCGCGCTCGCACCGCGTCGGCCTCGTCGTCCGGCGGGCGGTGGCCGAGCGGCATGTGCACGAGCACAACCTGCCGCAGCCGGCGCGCCTGCGGGACGAGCGCTTCGGGGGCTGTGGATGCGATCAGCCCATCGAGCAGCACCACAGCGCCATCCGGAATCCGCCGGACGGCGCGCGCGAGGGCAGCGTGCCCCGCCTCGCCGGGCGGCGGCCAGGCGCAGGGCACGGCGTGCTCGTGCACCGCCCAGCCGAGCGTGGCGAGCCCTCGGCAGACCCGGCGGTCGTATGTGTTGCCACCGCTCGGCCGCGCCGGGTCGTCGATGCCCTCGGGGACGACGACGTGGACCTCGGTCACAGCGGCCGCTCGTAGCTCGCCCACGCGACATGGGACTCGTGCAGCGTTACCACCAGCCCATCGAGCTCCCGCGCGCCGTCGCCCAGGGCGCCGGCCCGCGCGCGGTCGGCCAGTCGGTCCGCGATGACCCGGGCGAGCGCCTCGGTGGTGGTGTTCATGCCCGCGAACTCAGCCTCGTCGTCGAGGTTGCGATAGCCGAGCTCGCCCACCACGGAGCGCAGCACCTCGGCTGCGCGGCCGATGTCGACCACGATGCCGTCCGCGTCGAGCGTTGCGCGCCGGAAGGTGGCGTCGACGACGTACGTCGCGCCGTGCAGGCGCTGCGCGGGCCCGAACACCTCGCCGCGCATGCTGTGGGCGATCATGAAGTGGTCGCGGATGGTCACGCTGAACACGCGCTACGCCCCGTCGTAGGTGATGGTGTGGCAGAGCGCCGGCAGGCTCCCCGCGGCCAGGCGCGCCATGACGGCGGGCAGCTCGGCGAAGCGCGATTCGCCGGTGACGACCACATCGAAGGCGGGATCGCGCAGCAGGTCGAGGGCGAGGGCCAGCCTGTCGGCCGTCGTGCGGCGCATGCTCCGGGCCGGGGACACCGTCCCGACCTGGCTGGCGCGCAGGCCAAGGCGGCCGGCGTGGAACGCGCCCCCCAGCGAGAGCCGCACCTCGGCGTCGCCGTACCAGCTGAGGTCGAGCACCGTGCCTTCGGGCGCGAGCAGGTCGAGCGAGCACTGGAGCCCGGCGGATGTCGCGCTCGTGTGCACGACCAGATCGCATCCGCCGGCGGCGTCGTCCGGCCGCGCGAAGCCCGCTCCGAGCGCGGCCGCGACCTCGGCCCGTGACTCGTCCACGTCGACGAGCGTGACCTCGACCGCCGGGAACCGGGCGAGCAGGCGGGCGACGCAGCAGCCAACCATCCCGGCGCCGACGACGGCGACGCGGTCGCCGACCAGCGGAGCCGCGTCCCAAAGGGCGTTGACGGCGGTTTCGACGGTGCCGGCGAGCACGGCGCGCGCGGGCGGTATGTCCTCGGGCACGACGGTCACGGCGCCGGCCGGCACCACGTAGGCCGTCTGGTGGGGGTACAGGCAAAAGACCGTGCGGCCGCGCAGCTCCGGCGGCCCCTCCTCGACGGCGCCGACGTTGAGGTAGCCGTACTTGACCGGCCCCGGGAAGTCCCCCTCCTGGAACGGCGCGCGCATTGCCACGTACTGGCTCGGCGGCACGGCGCCCCGGAACACCAGCGTCTCGCTGCCGCGGCTTATGCCGGACCGCAGCGTGCGGACCATCACGTCACCGCTCCCCGGCTCGGGCAGCGCGACCTGCCGGATCTCAGCGCGCCCGGGGCCGCGCAGCCAGAACGCGTGCGCCTCGTCGAGCACCCTATGCGTCGGCTTCGTCCGGCATCGGTCTGTGGTACGCGGGGCGGCCCCGGGATGTTCACCTTACACCGACGCCTGCCGGCGGCGATCCTTCCCCGGACGCGCCGCGCGGGTCCGTCCGTCGGCGGGGCGAGAGTGAGCTCGTCTTCGGGAGATCGACGAGGTCTGCGCGGATGTTCCATCAGACTGCGGACGCGTGAGTCGCGAGACCGAGGACTCCAACCGCCGCATGCTGCGGGCGCGGGATGCGATGGACCGCGACTACGCGAAGGCGCTCGACATCAAGGCGCTCGCCGCGATCGCCTTCGTGTCCGAGGCCCACTTCATCCGCGTCTTCAAGGCCACCTTCGGCGAGACCCCGCACCGCTACCTGCAGCGCCGCCGGGTGGAGCGAGCGATGTTCCTACTGCGCGAGACCGACCGCAGCGTCACCGAGATCAGTCTCGACGTGGGCTTCGGCAGCCTCGGCACGTTCACGCGCACATTCACCGAGATCGTCGGCGACCCGCCCACCACCTACCGCTGGCGCGCAGCCGATCTGAGGGCCGTCCCGGCCTGCTTCGCGAAGGCCTGGACGCGACCGAGCAGTTTCGGAGAAGCCAAGCGCTCCGGCGAAGATTAGATTCGGCTCATGATCACTTCGATGACTCATTCACAGGTGTACGTGCTGGATCAGGACGAGGCGCTGGACTTCTACGTCGGCAAGCTCGGCATGGAGGTCAACACCGACGCAGACCTCGGCTTCATGCGCTGGCTCACGGTAAACGTGCCGGGCAAGCCCGAGCGCCAGCTGCTGCTGGAGAAGCCTGGCCCGCCAGCGCATGACGACGTCACGGCCGAGCAGATCCGCGAGCTGGTCACCAAGGGCGCGCTCGGCATGGCGGGCATCTTCGTGGTCGAGGACGTCCACAAGAGCTACGAGGAGCTGAAGGCCAAGGGCGTCAACTTCACCGAGGAGCCGACGGAGCGCTTCTACGGAACCGACTGTGGCCTACGCGACCCGTTCGGCAACCCGATCCGGATCGGCACGCCCAAGGACGGCCCGATCGAGATGCCCGGCTAGTCCGTCGACGACGCTCCTGCGCCGGCCGCTAGCTCGCCGTCGCACGTCGGCGATTCAGCTCCTCGTGCATCGAGCGAACGACGAGGGCGCCATCGCCGACGGCCGACGCCACTCGCTTCGTCGAGCCACATCGCACGTCCCCGATGGCGAACACACCCGGTCGAGTGGTCTCCATAAGCAAAGGCCGGCGCTCGCTGCCTTTTCGATGCTCGGCAAAGCTCTGATGACGCCGGGCGTCGTCGCCGGTGACGATGAATCCCTTGTCGTCGAGGCCGACCAGGCCGTCGAACTCCTCGGTCCGTGGGGCGGCGCCGATCATTGCGAACACACCCGTGACATCCAGTCGTCGCTCGCCCTGATCGCGGCAGGCGACCGTGACCGCCTCGAGCTCCTCGCCGCCGTGGAGGGCCTTCACCTCACATCCCTCCCAGATCTCGACGTTGCCGGCGGCCTCGATGCGATCGATGAGGTAGGTGGACATCGTCGCGGCAGGCGACCGCCGCACGACGAGGTAGATCCGACGCGCGTAGTCGGCCAGGTTGACCACGGCCTGTCCGGCTGAGTTGCCGCCGCCGACCACCACCACGTCTTTGCCCGAGGCCTCCAGGGCCTCGATATGAGTGGCCGCGTAGTAGAGACCTCGGCCCTCGAAGGGCTCGGCTCCGTCGGCCGGCAAGCGGCGGTAGTCGGCACCGACGGCGAGGACGACGAGGTGGGCGCGCACCTGCTGACCGTCGGCGAGCACCATCGGCCGCAGGCCCTCGCTCTCGGACACGGAGAAGCGGCAGCCATCGTGGGCGCTGGAGATGACGGCGCCGAACTTCCACGCCTGCAGCGTCGCTCGCTGCGCCAGGTCTGACCCCGACAGACCGGTCGGAAAGCCGAGGTAGTTCTCGATCCGAGCGCTGGTCCCCGCTTGGCCTCCCGGGGCAAAGCGCTCGATGACCAGCGTTGAAATGCCCTCCGACGAGGCGTAGACCGCGGCGGCCAGTCCCGCGGGGCCCGCGCCGAGCACCACCACGTCGAAGGTTCTCTGATCGACGTTCGCGCGCAGACCGAGCTCGTCGGCGACCTCGCTGACCGTGGGAGACCGCAGCACGTTGTGGGTGCGGACGAGGACCGGGCACTCGTCGGCGCCGATTCCCAGGCGCTCGAGCAGCTCCTTGCTCTCGTCGTCGGTGTCGATGTCGTGCCAGCTGAACGGAACCAGATTGCGCTCGAGGAACTCCCGGATCGCGAAGGCATCGCCTGACGATCGTTTGCCGATGAGCAGGTCGTTGCCGTAGCCCTCGCCCATCAGCCACTCACGGCGGGTGATCATCGTGCGCAGGAGCAGGTCGCCTAGCTCCGTGGAACTGGCCACCAGCGAGCGCAATGCATCGGGCGGTAGTTCCAGTATCGAGCTCTCCTCGGCGATGACGCCGCGGGCGAGCGTGGGCTCGCCGGTGAACATGGAGATGTCGGCGGCGAAGGTACCCGGTTGGCATTGGGTGAAGTAGTGGTCGCCATCGGGTTGGCGGTCGATGACGTCGATGGCCCCCGACAGGACGACGAAGAAGGGCGTATCGCGCTGGCCCTGCTCGAAGAGCACCTCTCCCGGGGAGAGCGACAAGGTCTCGGCGCGGTCCGCCAGCTGTTCGATTTGAGCCGCCGTGAGGCGCGGGAACAGCGTCGGATCGTTCGGATCCAGGAAGCCGGGGACTGGGGTCGGTGAGGTGTAGGCGCTCATAGTCGAAAGGTGTTGGAGCTTGCGTTCGGAGCCCCCAACACGCTAGCGCCGGTCGCGGGGGAGGGGCAGCTGTCGAGGGTCTCATCCCGTGCGGTGGGGCTAGCGGTCATGTCCCCTCAGCCAGTCGACGTAGTCCGTTACAGCGTGTCGAGCCGGTACTCGTCTGCGGGTAAAGGAGCGCCGATGAGGCGTAGGCTGCACCCGGGCGAGATGGACCGATCCGGCAGATCGAGCGGGGTTGCCGACACCAGCGCGTCCTTTCGGCGCCTGGTCGCCGATTCGGCTCACGGTCCACTCCCTGCGCTCATGCTCGTGCTCACCGTGCTCACGGGCGTAGTGGACGCCGTGAGCATTCTCAGCCTCGGCCGGGTCTTTGTCGCCAACATGACCGGCAACGTCGTCTTCGTCGGCTTCGCCCTTGCGGGCGCGAGCGGCTTCTCGCTGGCGGCCTCGCTCTCAGCATTGGGGGGATTCGTGCTCGGCGCCGCAATCGGCGGGGTCGCCGTCGACCGTCTCGGCAGCCACCGAGGTCGTCTCGTAGCCGCCGTAGCTGGTGGCGAGCTCGTGCTGCTCCTTGTCGCGCTCGTCGCGGCCGCTGCAGCCGGTCCCAGCCCAGGCGGAGGCGCGAAAGACGGCATTGCCGCCGTGGTCGCGCTGGCGATGGGGGCGCAGAACGCCGTCGTGCGGCACCTCAAGGTGTTCGACCTCACGACCACGGTTCTCACGATGACTCTGACGGGCATTGCCGCCGATATGCGCCAGCGCGATCGGTTCGCAATCGTACGTCGCCTACTTGCCGTCGGCGCGATGCTCGCCGGTGCGGCAGTCGGCGCCGTGCTCGTGCTCGAAGTGAGCAACGTGGCCGCCCTCGGCCTCGCCGCCGCGCTCCTCGCCATCGTCGTTGTCTGCGCGAGCGCCGGGAGTCGTTCGCCTGCGCAATGGCATGCGCCGCAGCCCTGATGCGCGCCGCTATTTCCGCGTGGAAGCAGCACCCAGCCCGGCTGCGCGGCTCAGCGGCGCGCCGACCACTTCGTCGACATCTTGCGCGAGCTACTCCGCTGGACCTAGCGAAAGCCGCTCGAATCGGCGAGAAACGACCTACAGAAGCGAGTCCTCTCAGTACCGCCAGGGGATTCGAACCCCGGAAGGGGTCCGGACCTCACTGTGGGTCGAGATGCGGGAGGTGCTTGAGCGGCTGTGGCGGTCGCCGCACCTCCGGCAGGCGGCGCGGCGGATGGCCGAGGTGGCGTAGGTGGATACCCGGTACGGGATTCGAACCCGTGTTACCGCCGTGAGAGGGCGGCGTCCTAGTCCCCTAGACGAACCGGGCCGGGTCCCGAAGCCTAGTGAATCAGGGAGGCGGCGTGATGCAGGCTTCGACTCGAAGCACGGACCGTTGCGTTACGGCACCGACGCGTTCCCGGACTCGAGGCGGGGTCCTCTTCCCCCAGACGATGGCGGCGCGTCGGTGGGCGATTGTGGCGGCGTGTTTGTGGCCCGCGGGAGGGAGTGCCGTTACTTTCGTTATATGGCTCGTCGGCCCGGAACTCTGCTGCTCGCGGCGCTCTGGTGCGCGGTCGCTTTTCTCGCCCTGCTCGCCGTGGCGTACGGGTCGAGCGGCGCCCGCTCGCTCGATGCGCGTGCCCTTCATGGGTTCGTCGACCTCCGCAGCGTCAGCGTCGAAGGGCGGGTTGGCTGGGTCGCCGCGCTTGGCAACCCGCTCCAGGTCGGGGTCATGGCGGCGCTGCTGACGGGGGTGGCGCTCGTTCGCGGGCGGCCACGGCTCGCGCTGTCCGTGGTCGCGCTCATCGGACTGAGCAGCATCTCCAGCCAGTTTCTCAAGGAGGCGCTCGCGTATCCGCGCTTCGGCGGGATGGTCGACGGGCTTCACATCGCGCCCGCCGCCTTCCCCAGTGGACACGCGACCGCCGCCATGGCGATCGCCCTCGCCCTGGTGCTCGTGGTCCCGACCCGAGCCCGCCCGCTTGCCGCGGTGCTCGGCCTGGTGTTCGCGCTTGCCGTCTCGTTCTGCGTCGTCGCTCTCGGCTCGCACTTTCCGAGCGACATCGTCGGTGGCTTCTTGCTGGCTACGTTCTGGACGCTGGTCGTGGCGGCGGCGCTCGCGGCGACCTCGAGCCGCTGGCCCGAGCGAACGGGTCGCACGCGGCTGACCGCCTCGCTTCAGCGCGCCGCGGACTGGACCACCACCGCGGGCACTGCGGCGCTCGCCGCGATGGTGCTCGGCGTGCTGGCGCTGGCCGGCGCGGCTCTGGTCTTCTCGCGTTTCGCCGACCTCGTCAGTTTCGCCGGCGAGCGCACCTCCGTCTTGGCCGTGGTTGTGGCGATTGCGGTGGCGGCGGCCGCCGTGGTCGGCGGAGTTACGGTCGCCCTGCGTCGTTCCTGACCCTGGGCAGGAGTATCATCCCCGCCGTTCATCGGCCGGTGGTCGAGGGAAGTCCGGTGTGAAGCCGGCGCGGTCCCGCCACTGTGAACGGGCGCTGATGCGTCGCTGATGCCACTGGGGTGCCTTCGGTACCCCGGGAAGGCGCGGCGTGGAGCCCCAAGCCAGGAGACCTGGCCCCGGCCGGCCAAGCCGCAAGCGCTCGGCTAGCCGAGTGCGCGCGGACCATATAACCCCTCGAGGAAAGGGTGGCCAAATGACCAACCGCGTCTGGCACGGGATCCCCGTAGCCCTCGCGCTTCTCGCCGTCGCCGCTTCAGTTGCGGTGGCAGCGCCCGTATCCGTGAACGTTCGCGTAGAAGGTACGAACAGGACGATCTTCGACGCCCCGGTGACCACCGACGGACATGCCATCACGACGCCGTCGAGCGGAGGTGCCCAGACCTGCGACGGGACCAATGCGGGCGCCCATCCGTCACCCGTGCCGGTTGCGACCGCGGCGCTGGACGACGCCGCTCGGCTCAACTCCTTTACCTGGGACGGCACCTTCAGCACTCAGTTCTCCGACTTCTTCGTCACCCGGATCGACGACGAGACGGCCGACCCGAGCAGCGAGTTCTGGTCGCTCTACATCAACCGAGAGTCCGCGTCCGTGGGCGGATGCCAGCAGCGGGTCAGCGGCGGACAGGAGGTTCTGTGGGCCCGCATCTCCTTCCTGGCGACGGACCCCGTCGTGCCCCTGGAGCTTCGGGGCCCGGGCTCGGCGCGTACCGGTGAGCCCGTGAACATGCAGGTCGTGGACGGCAACACCGGCGCGCCGCAGGCCGGCGCGACCGTCAACGGCTCGCCCACCGGCAGCGACGGCATCGCGACGCTCACGTTTGCCAACAAGGGCATCTACCGCCTCAAGGCCGAACGACCGGGGGAGGTCCGGTCGAACACGGTCGTCCTGTGCGTGGACCCGCCCGGCGCGGACCCCTGCACTTCGAGCGACAGCTCGGCGCCCAAGCTCGACCTGGCCCTTCCGGGCCAAAGGCTGGCCAGCGAGCGCGGGCGCTCGCGCACGATGCTTGTGTCGTGGCAGGCCGACGACGCGGCCGGCGCAGGCGTGTCGTACTACTCGGCCGAGGTCCGCGAGGTCACGAGCGACGTGAACGCGGCGCAACTGAAGTTCGGTGCGTGGCGCACGCTCGCGTCTCGAACCGGTCTCCCGCGCGTGCACTTCCGCGGCGGCTCGGGAAGGGCCTACCAGTTCCGCATCGGCGCGGTCGACCGCGCGGCCAACCGGGGGTCCGTCGCCACCGATCCGATCGTGCTGCCGGTGGATGACCGCGACCGCGGCCGGTGGCGCTTTTCGCGCGGCTGGAAGCGAACCCGCCGCGGCTCGGCCTGGGGCGGCACCGTGATCGCCGCCAAGCGCGCCGGGGCCTCGGCCACGCTGCGCTTCGAGGGTCGATCGGTGGCGCTCGTCGGGCGCAAACTGGCCAAGGGCGGGCGCCTGCGCGTGAAGCTGGACGGCAGGTCGCGCAAGCTGCGGCTGCGCGGGAGCTCCGCTCCGCGAAGGGTCCTGTGGCAGAGCCCGACGCTGGCCGACGGAAAGCACGTGCTCCGCATCCGGGCGCTCGGGGGCGGGCCGGTCCAGCTCGATGCGGTGGCGCCTCAGCCGTGAGGTTCGCCGTTGCGCTCGCGGCCGCAATCGTGGCACTGGGTGGCGCGGCCGAGGCCGCGCCACCCAAGGTCCGCCAGCTGGTCGTGTTCCGTGACGGCTCGGCTCAGACGAACACGGTTTCCACGCGCGCGAGCACCGTTCGCGTGGACGGCCGTCGCTGCACCACCGGAAGGGGCACCGCGCTCTCGGCACTCGTGCGCAGCCGTGTCGGCAGGCTGCGCCTGCTCGATTTCGGGTCCTGCTCGCTGAGCGCGGCCGACGGCGGCGGGCTCTTCGTCAAGAAGATCCGCGGGGACGCCAACCATGGCCAGCACGGCTGGGTGTACAAGGTCGGCCGCCGCGCGGCCACCGCCGGTGCGGCCGATCCCAGCGGGCCCTTCGGCCGGGGGCGGCTGCGGGGCGCGCAGCGAGTGACTTGGTTCTACTGCCGCCTGCGAAACGGCGGCTGCCAGCGGACACTCGAGCTCAGGCTGCGGACCGAACCGGGAAGCGTGGTGGCTTCGGTGCGCGGCTATGACGACGCGGGTCGGGGCGAGGCGGTGGCGGGCGCGTCGGTTACGGCGGGTGCCGCGTCGGCGCTCACGGACGCCGGCGGGGAAGCGCGCCTGGCGCTGTCGGCGGGTCGTTACTCGGTGGTGGCGCAGAAGGAGGGAGCCGTCCGCTCTTTCGCGGAGCGTGTAGTGCTGCCGTGAGCCGAGTCCTCGCAGCACTGGCCTGCGCCGCGGCTGTGGCCCTCCCTGCCGGCTGCGGTTTGGGCGAGGGCGACGAGCAGGCCGGCGGCGCCACCCTGCGCGTTACGCGCGACTTCGGACGGGCGGAGCTGGGCAGCGCCGACACCGAGACCCTGCGCGAAGGCGGCACGGTCATGCGTTTCCTGCGCTCGGAGTTCGATGTCGAGACGCGTTTCGGTGGCGGCTTCGTGCAGTCCATCGACGGCTTGGCGGGCGAAGGTTCGAGCGGCCGGCGGGACTGGTTCTTCTTCGTGAACGGCGTAGAGAGCGATGTGGGCGCGGCCGAGTACGAGCTGTCGCCCGGGGACAAAGTGCAGTGGGACCTGCGCCATTGGCGGGCGGCGATGCGAGTGCCGGCGATCGTGGGGGCGTACCCCGAGCCGTTTCGCAGCGGGATCGGAGGCAAGCGCCGCCCCGTGCGCGTGGAGTGCGAGGAGGCGGCGGCCGAGCCCTGCCGGGACGCGAAGGATTCACTCGAGCGCGCCGGCGTACCCGTGTCGGGCTCGTCGCTGGGGGCACCGGGCACCGAGACCGTGACCCGCCTCGTGGTGGCGCGCTGGCCCCAGGCGCGCATCGTTCGCGGCGCGCCCGCTCTGGAGGACGGGCCCCAGGCCAGCGGCGTGTTCGCCCGTTTCGGTGCCGATGGGCGGTCGCTGGAGCTGCTCGACGAGGACGGCAAGGTAGCGCGCACGATCCGCCCGGGAGACGGCACCGCGCTCGTGGCCGCGCTTCGCCCGCGCGACGATGAGCTGATCTGGCTTGTGACCGCCCTCGACGAGGAGGGGCTCGCCGCCGGGGTGGCGGCGCTGCGGGAGAAGCGCCTGCGCGACGCCTTTGCCGTTGCCGTGACGGGGCGTACCGTGGAGAAGCTTCCGCTAGCGCCATGAGTCTCGTTCCCACCTACCGCGACCGACCCAGCGCCCTGCACGCCGCGCGCGCCGGCGTGGCGGCCGCCTTCTGCTGCGCCTTCGCGCTGGCCGGATCGCTCTACCGGCATCCGCTCGTGCTCGCCGGCGCGCTGGGCGGCGTCGTGGCCGCCGGGCTGGCCGCCGGAGTGGGGAGGGAGGTCGCGCGCTCGCTGCGGCTGGCGCTGCCGTTCGCGCTCCTGCTTGCCGTGGTCAATGCCCTCGTGTACCAGGAGGGAACGACTCTGCTTGTGCGCGGCGGGCACTTTCTCGGGCGCAGCTGGGACATCACACTCGAATCGGCGGCCTACGGAGCGTTCAACGCCATGCGGATCGTGGTGCTGATCGCCGCGCTGGGCGGCCTGATGTCGGCCGCCGTCGACCCCGACGAGCTGCTCAAGGCCCTCCGCCGGGTCTCCTACCGCTCGGCCCTCACCGCCGCGCTGGCCACTCGCCTGGTGCCGGTGCTGGCCCGCGACGCCGGGCGCATGAGCGACGCCGCCCGCTGTCGCCCGCACCCGCCCGGGCGGTTGGCGGTGGTGCGCGCGGCGATGGCCAACTCGCTCGATCGCGCCGTGGACGTGGCCGCCGCGCTGGAGGTTCGCGGTTACTCGCTCGGCGGACGTCCCGCGCGCGGGCGCCGGCCTTGGTCGCGCCACGACCTGCGCATAGGCGCGGCGGCGCTCGCCGTGGCCGTGCTTGCCGTGGTGGGCGTTGTGGCCGGCGTTGGCCAGGTGGACGCGTATCCAACGATCTCCATGGCCTTCGGCTGGCCCGAGGTGGGACTGGCCGTGGCCTTCGCTGTGCTGGGCCTTGCGCCCCTGTCCGGACGCTCGGCGCGCATGGGGGTGCGGCGTGGCTGACCCGATCGCGCGAGCGCGCGCGTTCAGCTACCGCTATCCGGGAGACGGCGAGGCCGACAGCGCCCTGTCGCTGGCGGACATTTCCTTCGAGCTCGAGCCCGGCAGCTTCACCGTGCTGGCCGGCGTGTCGGGCTCCGGCAAGTCAACCCTCCTGCGTGCGCTCTGCGGGCTCGTTCCGCACTTCCACGGCGGCGAGGCGAGCGGGGAGCTCCAGGTGGGCGGCCTCGACGTGCGCGAACACGGGCCGGGCGAGCTCGCGGCGATCTGCGGAACGGTCTTCCAGGAGCCCGAGACGCAGGTGGTGCTCGGGCGCGTGCGGACCGAGCTCGAGCTTCCGGTCGAGAACCGCGGCGAGTCGCCCGCGGCCGTGGCTCGCGCCGTTGAGGAGACGGCGCTGTCGCTCGGCGTGGCCCAGCTGCTCGAGCGCCGCACCGAGACGCTGTCCGGCGGGGAGCTGCAGCGCGTGGCGCTCGCCGCGGCCATGGTTCACGGGCCGCAGCTGCTTCTACTGGACGAGCCCACGTCGCAGCTCGATCCCGTGGCCGGAGACGAGCTGATCTTCCTGCTGCGCCGGCTCAACGAGGACTGGGGCACGGCGGTGGTGGTGGCCGAGCACCGCCTCGAGCGCTGCATGGCCGCCGCGGACCGGGTGATCGCGTTGGTGGACGGCCGCGTGGCCTGCGACGCCGCGCCGGAGGATCACCTGGCCTGGGCAGCCGAGTCGATGCCGGTGCTGGCCACGCCCGCCGCCCGGTTGTTCTCGCTCGCCGGACTTCCCGGGCGGCCGGCCTCGGTCAAGCAGGCGAAGGCCGGGCTGCGCGAGGCGGGGGCCGAGTTCCCGGCCCGAACTGCCGCGGCGTCCGCGGCGGCCAACGGCGGTGGGCGGCTGCGCCGGCTGCGCAGGCGCTCGGCGCGATCTGAGCCCGCGCTGGCGCTGCGCGGAGTTTGGTACGAGATCGACGACGGGCCGACGATTCTCACCGGCCTCGACCTGGAGCTCTCGCCCGGTGAGCGGGTGGCTCTGATGGGGCGAAACGGCGCGGGCAAGAGCACGCTGCTCCGTCTGGCCAAGGGGCTGATCGATCCCACCCGCGGCCGAATCGAACGAACGGGTGACGTGGCCCTGCTGCTACAGAACCCGGGCGACTACCTGATCCATGAGCGCGCAATCGAGGACGCCGGCGCCGGCGGGGTAGCTGCGGCAGGCTTGGGCGAACGTGAGGCCGCGAATCCGCGCGATCTGTCCGGCGGAGAGCGTCAGCGGCTCGCCCTCGAGGTGGTGCTCGCCGCCGGCCCGCAGGCGGCCGTGCTGCTCGACGAGCCGACCCGCGGCATGGATCGTGTTCACAAGGAGGCCCTGGCCAAGCGCATCGGCGACCTGGCGCGCGACTCAAGCGCCGTGATGGTGGCCACGCATGACACGGAGTTCGCCGCCGCGTTTGCCGACCGGGTCGTGCTCCTCGGTCAGGGCACGGTGATCGGCGACGGTCCGCCCGCGGACGTGCTGGGTGGCGGACGGCACTTCTCGACCGAGGTCGCGCGCGCGAGCGGCGGCGCCGCCCTGCTGCCCGAGACCGCAGCGGAGCTGCTGCTGCTCAGGCCAAGGGAGCCCGCCCGGTGAGCTGGCAGGCCTCCTCGCTGATCGTGCTGGCCCTCGCGCTGGTCGCCGGCCTTGCCTGGTACGAGCGTGACAAGCCGCCCGCCCGCGTGCTCGCGCTCGTGGCCACGCTGGCTGCGCTCGCCGTCGTGGGCCGGCTCGCCTTCGCGGCGATCCCCAACGTGAAACCCACCACCGACATCGTGCTCTTCGCGGGCTACGCCCTGGGAGCGGTTCCGGGCTTCGCCGTGGGGGCGGTGACGGCGGTGGTGTCGAACGTGTTCCTGGCCCAGGGCCCCTGGACGCCGTGGCAGATGGTGGGCTGGGGAGGAGTGGGGATCGCGGGCGCGCTGATCGCCTGGCTGATGCGCGGCCGAGAGATCTCCCGCTGGGCGCTGGCCGCCCTCTGCGGCCTGGCCGGCCTCGCCTTCGGGGCCTGGATGGACCTGTACCAGCTCACCCTGGCCGCCCGCCAGGACCTCGACACCTACCTTGCGATCTCCGCCAGCTCGCTCCCCTACAACCTCGCCCATGCGGTCGGAAACGTGGTGTTCTGCCTGTTGATCGGACCTCTTTTCATCCGGGCCCTGAGCCGTTATCGCCGTCGGCTCCAGGTGAGCTGGCGAGCTCCGGCGGCGGCCTCCGCCGCGGCGCTGGCGCTCGTGCTGCTGCCGGCCGCGGCGCTCGCCGCGTCGCCCGCCGACCGGGCCGAACGTTGGCTGCTGCGCGTCCAGAACAAGGACGGAGGCTATGGCGCCGCGCCGAAGGCGAGCTCGAGCGAGTTGTTCAGCGGCTGGTCGGCGCTGGGGCTGGCCGCGTCGGGGCGCAACCCGCGCGACGTGCGCCGGCCCGGCGGGCGCTCGCTCTCCACCTACGTGTCCCGCAGCGCCGGCGCGCTCTCCGACGCGGGGGCGATCGAGCGGACGATGCTCGTTCTGGAGGCGGCCGGCCTCTCGTCGCGCGATTTCCGCGGCCGGGACCTGGTGGCGACGCTCACCCGCCGCCGCAGGAGCAACGGCTCGATCGGCGGCTTTGTGAGCTACACGGCCTTCGGCGTCATCGCCCTGCGCGCGGCCGGGGCCTCGGCGGGTAGCTCGACGGTCTCGTGGCTCGTGTCCGCGCAGAATGCCGACGGCGGCTTCGGCCTGGCGCCTGCCTCGGCGAGCGACAGCGACATAACCGGCGCCGCGCTGCAGGCGCTCGCCGTGGTGGGCCGGGCACGAAGCAGCGCCGCCCGGCGGGCGGTCGCCTGGCTGCGGGCAAACCAGAACGACGACGGGGGCTTCGGCCAGTTCAGGGGACGCAGCTCCAACGCACAGTCCACGAGCTATGCGGTGCAGGGGCTCGTGGCGGCGGGCGCCGGCGGTGCCACGCTGACTCGGTCGCTCGCGTACCTGGGCGGCCTGCAGCGCTCCGACGGCAGCATCGCCTACTCGTCCTCGAGCAGCCAGACGCCGGTGTGGGTGACCGCGCAGGCCCTGATGGCGCTCGAGCGTGCGCCACTGCCGCTGGCGGCCGTGCCGCGACGGGAACGCAAGAAACGCGAGCCGGCGGCCAGCGCAGCCGACGTTGCCGCTCCGCCGCCGGCCGCCGCTGAACCCTCGGCGCCATCGGCTGGTGAGTCGTCCCAGACGGCGGGCAGCGAGGGGGAACCCGCCGCGCCGCAGGAGGACGAGCCGGCCGCGGTCATTCCCCCGCTCACCTTCGACCGGCCCTCCGCCGACGCGCCTGCCGACGACGGCCTGCGCGTGGACCGCACCGACACCGGCGCCGCCGAGGGTTCGAGCGACGGCGGCCCGGCCATCTGGCTGGTCGCGCTGCTCGTGGCCGCAGCGGGGCTGGCGGCCTTCCTCGCCCGCCGCAGGCTGATCCCCTCGAGGCTGCGCGGCCGAGCGTCGACCTAAGCGCGCATACGCGGCCGAAGTCGACGCTCGGTGTTGGTCTCCATCGTCAGCGCCTTCGCACGCCCAGCGCCCGCGCGATGAGGCGGTCCATCACCCGGTCGGGAAGAACGTCCGCCAGCCGTGCGCGCAGCCTTGCGTCGCGGCCGACCAGGTAGCGGGCTCGCGGGCGCTTGGTGGTGAGCGCGATGCCGATGGCCTCGGCCACCTCGCGCGCCTCGATGCCGCGCTCGTTCTGGATCTTGACCGTCTGGGCGCGCAGCGCGTCGACGATCGGCCCGTAAAGCCGGTGAGCCTCGGGTGGCATGCCGGCCTGCAGCTCTTCGCCGAGCTCGTTGCCCTTCTTCCAGATCGGCGTCTTGACCCCACCGGGCTCGATCACGATCACGTCCACGCCGTGCGGCCGCAGCTCGCGGCGCAGCGAATCGCTCATCGCCTCTAGGCCGAACTTCGACATGTTGTAGGCGCCCATCAGCGGCAGCGCCACGCGTCCGCCGATCGACGACACGTTGACGATCCGCCCGCGTCCGGCCCGTAACGCGGGCAGGAACTGCTGGGTCACCGCCACCTGACCGACGAGATTGATCTCCAGCTGGCGGCGCAGCTGGTCGAGCGGCATGAACTCGATCGGCGCCGCCACGGCGATACCGGCGTTGTTCACGAGTCCGGCCAGCGGGACATCGCCGAGCTCGGCGCGGGCCGCGGCGATCGACTCCGCGTCGGTCACGTCGAGCTTGACGGTGCGCAGTCCGGCGGAGCCCAGGCGTTCGGCATCCTCGTCCCTGCGTACCGCGCCGACGGGACCGAACCCCAGCTCCTTGAGGTGGTGCGCAGTCGCCTCGCCGATACCGCTCGAGGCGCCGGTGATGAGCACGGTTCCGGAGGCCACGCTGCCAGACTAACCACGCGATGGAACTGGAAGAGGCGATCCGTACGCGGCGCACCCACAAGGCCTTCGGCCCGGACCCGTTGCCGCGCGAAACGGTCGAGGAGCTGCTCGAGCTCGCGCGTTGGGCTCCCAACCACAATCTCACCAACCCGTGGCGCTTTCGCGTTGTCGGGCCGGAGTCGCTGGCCGCGCTCAAGCAGGCGGCGGGCCCCGAAGCCGGCGCCAAGCTCGACCGCGCCCCCACACTGGTGGTGGCCAGCCAGGCGCGGTCGGAGGACGAGCAGCAGGACGAGGAGGATCTCTGCGCCGTGTCGGCCGCCATCTCCTATGTGCTGCTGGGCGCCCATGCCCGCGGGCTCGCCGGCTACTGGCGCACGCCCGCCGTGCTGAGGGAGCCCGAGGGCCGCAGAGCGGTGGGGGTGCCCGACGACGAACGAGTGCTGGGCCTCATCCACCTCGGTCCGCTGCGTCAGGACAAGGAGCCGCCCGAGCGGCTGCCGACCGGCGACTACGTAACGTTTCTGTCGTGATCCCACGCGCCGACGCGCTCGCCGCCCTCGCAGGCGATTCATTCGACCTCGTGGTGGTGGGCGGCGGCATCACCGGCGCCGGGGTGGCCCTCGATGCGGCCTCGCGCGGCTACAGCGTGGCGCTGGTGGAGAAGTCCGACTTTGCCGCCGGCACGTCGAGCCGCTCCTCCAAGCTCATCCACGGAGGGCTGCGCTACCTGCAGAACTTCGATCTTGGCCTGGTGCGCGAAGCCCTGCTCGAGCGCTCGCTGATGGTCAAGCTCGCCCCTCACCTGGTGCGTCCGCTGCCTCTACTGGTGCCGAGCTTCGACGGCAAGCGTCCCGATCGCCTGACCGGTGTGGGGCTCAACATGTACGACGTGATGGCCTGGCGCCGGGGGCGCGACGAGCACGAGGGCTGGAGCCCCGATCGCCACCGAATCGTCGACGGCTCGGAAACGGTCGAGATGGTGCCCGCGCTGGAGGGCCGCGAACCCACCGCCTCCTATCTGTTCTACGACTGCCAGACCGACGACGCCCGCCTCGTGCTGAGCGTGCTCGGCGAGGCCGAGCGCTTCGGGGCAGTGCTGGCCAACCGCTGCGAGGTCACCGGCCTGGTGGAGCGCGAGGACCGCGCCGCGGGCGCGCTCGTCCGCGAAACCGAGAGCGGCAGCGAGTTCGAGGTCAGCGCCGCCAACGTGATCAACGCCACCGGCGTCTGGGCCGACCGGCTGCGGCCGGACGAGCTCTACGGGGAGGAGGAGATGCCGCGCATACGCCCCAGCCGCGGCACTCACCTGACCCTCTCGCGCGAGCAGCTGCCCGTGAACGTCGGGGTGATCGCGCCTGCGGGCAGCGGACGTACGGTCTTCGTCCTTCCCTGGCTGGGGCGAACGCTCGTGGGTACCACCGACAACGACTACGAGGGCTCGCTCGATCACATCGCCGCCGGTGAGGACGATGTGGCCTACCTGCTGGAGGCGGTCAATGCCTTCTTCGGCACCCGGCTCGGCGCCGCCGACCTGACCGGCGCCTTCGCCGGCGTGCGACCGCTGATCTCCACGGCCGATCCCAAGAAGTCCGTGGACATCTCGCGCAGGGCCGAGCTGTACGAGACCAGCTCCGGGCTGGTGACGATCACCGGCGGCAAGCTCACCACCTGGCGGCGGATGGCCAAGATGGCGGTCGACCGGATCGTCGAACGCGAGGGGCGCGAGGCCTCCTGCCGAACGCACGAGATCCCCATTGGCCAGCCCGAGCAGGCCGAAGCCCTCCCCGATGTGCCCGGCGTGGACCACGACACGCGCGCCCATCTGGCCGCCCGCTACGGGCACGCGGCGCGAGACGTGCTGGCGCTGGTCGTGGCCGCCCCCCAGCTGGCGGAGCGGATCAGCCCCGAGCTGCCCGACATAGCGGCCGAGGCGGCCTTTGCCGCCGCGAACGAGCAGGCGCGCTCGCTGGGCGACGTGCTGCTGCGCCGCACCCGGGTGGGGCTGCTCGACGCCCGGCGCCTGAGCAGCCCCGCGGCCCGCGAGGTGGCTCTGGTGGCCGGCGCGATGGCCGGCGAGCTGGGCTGGGACGACGCCCGGATCGAGCGCGAGCGCGACGCCTGGAGCGAGGAGGCACGCCTCGAGGGACTTGTGCCCGGCGGAGCGCGCCCCATTGCGACCGACCGGCTCGAGGAGGCGTCCCTGAAGGCCGGCGCGGCGCCCGAGGAGGCCGCATGAGCGCACCGCTGCTCATGGGCATCGTCAACGCGACGCCCGATTCCTTCTCCGACCCCCAGGGAGCCAAGTCACTGGAAGAGCTCGTAGCCCGAGCGCACCGTCTGGTCTCCGACGGCGCCGGGGTGATCGACGTCGGCGGGGAGTCCGGGCGCACGGATCGCCCGGCCGTGTCGGTGGGGGAAGAGGCGGACCGGGTGGTGCCGCTGATCGAGCGCCTCGTCGCGGACGGGCTGACGGTTTCGGTGGATACGTGGCGCGCGCCGGTGGCGCGTGCGGCTCTCCACGCTGGCGCCGGGATGGTCAACGACGTGAGCGGACTGAGCGATCCGGGAGTGGCGAGCGCCTGCGCCGAGGCGCGCGCACGGCTCGTGATCACCCACACGCGCGTGCCCCCCAAGGTCAAGGGCTTTCCCCACTACGAGGACGTGGTGTCAGACGTGCGCGAGTTCCTTCTCGAGCGCGCGGCGCTGGCCGTGGAGCTCGGGGTGGCCGAAGCCGAGCTCGTCTTCGACCCCGGCATGGACCTGAGCAAGTCCCCGGCCGAGTCGATCGAGCTGCTGCGCCGTCTGCCCGAGCTGGCCGGCCTGGGCCGGCCGCTGCTGGTGGCGGCGTCGCGCAAGGACTTCCTGGGCGCGCTGACCGAGCGTCCGCCCGCCGAGCGCGACGCCGGGACGCTGGCTGCGCTGGGCACCGCCGTGGACGGCGGCGCGGCCATCCTGCGGGTACACGACGTGGCCGCGGCGCGCGATTTCCTGCTGGTGCACGCGGCGCTGCGCGACGGCGCCGCCCCGACCGATCTGCAGCTGCCGGCCGAGCTGCGCCGGGAGGCCGTGTGAGCAGGTCGGCGTTCACCATCGCCCACCTCTCCGATCCCCACTGCGGATCTCCCTTCTTCGTGCCCAGCCTGCTCGACCGGGCGCTCGTGGAGATCAACGAGCTCGAGCCCGACCTGGTGATCGTGTCAGGCGACCTCACCGGCGAAGGCCTGCGGGGCGAGTACCAGCTCGCGCGCGACTACCTCGACCGTGTGGCCTGCGAGCGGATGATCGTGATCCCCGGCAACCACGACTCGCGCAACGTCGGCTACGTGCACTTCGAGGAGCTCTTCGGCGAGCGCAGCTCGGAGCTGCACCGCGACGGGGTGTCGATCGTGGCGGTCGACTCGACCGAACCCGATCTCGACCACGGGGTGATCGGCCGTGGGCGCTACCCCTGGATCGAGGAGCGCTTTGGAGCGGAGGAGGCCTACCTGCGGATCTTCGTGCTCCACCACCACCTGCTGCCCGTGCCCGGCACGGGCCGGGAGCGCAACGTGGTGCACGACGCCGGCGACACGCTCGAGTGCCTGCAGCGCGCGAAGGTGCACCTTGTCCTGTCGGGTCACAAGCACGTGCCCTACGCCTGGCGACTGGAGAACCTGTTCGTCGTCAACGCGGGAACGGTGGCCACCACGCGGCTGCGCGGAAAGACCAAGCCCTGTTACAACGTGATCGAGGCGAGCCCGGAGCGGGTCACGATCTATCGCAAGTACCCCTTCCACGAGCAGGACGCGATCCTCTCGTTCGATCCGCGCACCTACGAGTACGAGAAGGACCAGTCTCTGCTGGGCGAGACAGCCCACGGCTGACTTCCGTCAGGGCGCCGTAATTTCACGGGAGCCGGCCGGTTTGGTGGGCATGAACGCTCCCAAGCTCACCGCCGCCCTGGCCACCACCTCTCGGGTCCCCCGGAGCGTTGGCGCGGGCGGCCTGCACTCGCTCGCCGGGCGGCGGATCTACGTGAGCCGGGGCGTGGGTGTGGAGCGCGGCCAGGCGCCGCGACTGCGATTCGGTGCGGTGCCGGAGGTGTCGCTCATCACGCTGCGTTAGACAATGCCCGCGTGGCGGTCATCGCGCTGATCGACGGCGAGCACCATCCCGCGACCGTCCGCGACGCACTCGCCCGGCTCGACGGGGAGCGCGGCCTGGCGGCCATCGCCTTCTGCGGCGGCGAGGAGAAGCTGCCCGCCGGGTCGCTCGACGAGGTCTACGGCCGGCCGGTGCAGGACCCTCCCGAGGATGCCCTGCGCCGCTTCGCGCATCACGCCGAAGCCGTGGTCGACCTGGCCGACGAGCCCGCGCTCGGGCCGAGCGCCAAGCTCCGCCTCGCCGCACTTGCCCTGCACGCGGGCCTTCGCTATGAGGCGCCGGGGCTCGTGCTCGAGCCACCTCGCTACGACCCGGTTGCCTTCGACGGGCCGAAGCTGGCGGTGATCGCCACCGGCAAGCGCACCGGCAAGACCGCCCTGGCCGGTCATCTGGCGCGGCTGCTGGCCGACGACGATCCGCTGATCGTCTGCATGGGCCGGGGAGGGCCCGCGCAGCCGCTGCTCGCCGGGCCGGACACGACGCTGGACGACCTGATCGCGCTGGCTCGGTCCGGCGCTCACGCCGCTTCGGACTACCTCGAGGACGCCGTGCTGGCCGGCGTGCGCGCCGTCGGCTGCCGGCGCGTCGGGGGCGGGCTGACCGGCGCTCCCTTCGAGTCGAACGTGCCCGAGGGGGCCGCCCTCGCCGTCTCTCTGGCTCCCGGTCTCATCATCTTCGAGGGCTCGGGCTCCTGCATCCCGCCGGTGCAGGTCGACCGCACGCTGTGCATCGTCGGTCCCGGTGCCCCCGAGCCGTTGTCGGGCTACAGCCTGCTGCGCGCCGACCTCGTGCTTGCCCGCGCGGGAGCGCCGGCGCCGCCGGACGCACTGTCCTTCGAGCTGCGCCCCGAGCCGGTCGAGGTGGTTCCCGAGGGCGCCCGCGTGGCCCTGTTCACCACCGGAGCCGGGAGCTGCGCAGGTGTCGAGCCGGTGGTGACCTCGGCCAATCTTGCCCGCCGGACGGCTCTGGCCGACGACCTCGAGCGCGCGGTGGCCGAGGGCTGCGACATCTGGCTCACCGAGCTCAAGGCGGCGGCCATCGACACGGTTGCAGTGCGCGCGCGGGCCGAGGGCGCCCGCGTGGTGTTCGTGCGAAACCGGCCCGTGGGGGACGGGCTCGACGAGGTGTTGCTGGAATGGGGGCGCCGTGGCGAATGAGCCGAGCGAGACCATCGTTGTTCACAAGGGCCATGGCCTGCCCTACTCCAAGGGCCTGATGGCGCAGGCGCTGTCGGCCACCGCGCTCTCGCAGGAGCGCGCCTTCGAGCTCGCCCGGCTGATCGAGACCAGGCTGGCCGAACGTGCCCACGGACAGATCAACGTGGCGGCCCTGCACGTGCTGGCCGAGGAAGTGCTGCTCGCCGAGGAGGGAGGAATCGCGGCCGGCCGCTACCGGCGCTGGCGGCGCCTCGATCGCCTCGACCGGCCCCTGGTGGTCCTGATCGGCGGCACCACCGGAGTGGGCAAGTCGACGCTCGCCTCGATGCTGGCCGCCCGGCTGGGGGTCAACCGGGTGATCGCCACCGACGTCGTTCGACAGGTCCTTCGGGCCTTCTTCACCCTCGAGGCCATGCCCACGGTGCACCACTCGGCCTTCGAGGCCGGCGGGATCACGGGCTATCGCGATCAGGCCGAACGGGTCGGCACCGGGATCGCGGCCATTGTCGAGCGCGCGGCCAACGAGGGCAAGCCGGTGGTGGTCGAGGGGGTGCACGTGGTGCCCGGGGGTGTTCACCCGCGCGTGCGCGAGCGATGTGTGTTGGTGGAAGCGCTCGTGGTGGTGCAAGACCCCGACCTGCATCGCGCGCACTTCTCGCTGCGGCCCGGAACACGGCCGGCCGAGCGTTATCTCGCTCAATTCGAGCAAATCCGCCGCCTCCAGGATCACCTGTGGGAGCGGGCCCGCTCGGAGAAGGTGGCGATCATCGACAACGAGAACGTCGACGTGGCGCTGGCGCGCCTGATGGAGTTGGTGCTCGACGCCGTCGAGGACGACGAATGACAGCGCGCTCGGGACGATCCGGCGCCGCCGCCAGATAGGGTTGCGCGGCCAATGGCCGTCCTCCAGAGAAAAGAGCTCGAAGCAAGTCCACTGGCCGATCTGCACGCGATCGCCTCCGAGCTGGGCCTGGAGGGCTTTCGCACTATGCGCAAGGCAGACCTCATCGGGGCCATCCTCGGCGCCCAGGGAGGGGAGAGCGACGCTGGCTCGACTGCCTCGGATGAGCGCGAGCCGGACGAGGTCCCGTCGGATGAGACGCTGGAGGGACCTCCGGGAACTGCGTCGCCGCCGCCCGCCGACGACGGAGACGAGGACTCGTCCGACGACACCAGCGAGGACACCTCCGAGGATACGAGCGAGGACACGTCGGACGACACCAGCGAGGAAGCCGCGGACGCGGTCGAGGAGGAGCCGGAGGTCGTCGAGGAGGAGCCGGAGGTCGTCCAGGACGAGGCCTCCGACGAGCCGATCGCCGGCGGCCTGCTCGACATCCTGGCCAACGGCTCGGGCTTCCTGCGGGTGCAGGCCGGCAGCCAGTCACGCGAGGACGTGTACGTGTCACCCGCGCAGATCAGGCGCTGCGAGCTTCGCTCCGGCGACGATGTGAGCGGACCGCTTCGCCCGCCGCGGCGCAACGAGCGTCACCCGTCGCTGGTTCGAGTGGAGACCGTGAACGGCGCCGATGCGGAGCCCCCCGAGCAGCGGCCCTGGTTCGGCGACCTCATCGCCGTCCTGCCGTCCGAGCGCCTGTCGATGCCCGCTGCGCTGGAGAACGTGCCCTTCGGCAAGGGCTCGCGCGTGGCCGTGAGCGGCCCGGCGGGCGCCGGGGCAACGACGCTGCTGCGTGAGGTGGCGAAGGCGCTCTCCGAGCAGTATCCCGATCAGACCGTTTCGGTGGTGCTGGCGGGCGTGCGCCCCGAGGAAGTGGGCGAGTGGCGCGAGAGCGGCCTGCCCGTGGCGGGCGGCAGCTTCGAGCGGCCCCCCGACGCCCAGGCCCAGGCCGCCGAGCTGGCCGTGGAGCGGGCCAAGCGCGTGGTGGAGCGGGGTGGGCACGCAGCGGTGGTGATCGACGCCCTCGACGCCCTCCCCCCGGGAGTGCGACGGCGGCTGTTCGGCGCCGCCCGCGCGACCGAGGAGGGCGGGACGCTGACGATCGTGGCCGCCAGCGGCGACGACCACGAGGTACTGCGCTGGGCCAGCACGCGCATCGTGCTCGAGGGCGAAGGCAGGATCGCCGGCGACGCGAGCGGGACGCTGCGCGCCGACCGGCTTTCCTAGCGGGTTCTACTTCACCTCGAGCGTCTGAGCCATCGTCGTCGGGTGGACGAGGCAGACCAGCTTGTAGGTGCCCCTGACGGTCGGCTTGACGCTGTAGCTGCCCGCCGTCTGGCCCCAGTACACCGACGAGAAGCCACGCGGGCCGTTCGCCACGGTCACGCTGTGCGGCTTGTCCCCACCGAAGTTCCACGTCACGGTGTCTCCGACCTTGGCCGTGACCTTGCCCGGCGCGAAGAAGTCGTCACCCACCTCCAGCGGGTTGCCGTCGAAGGCGGTGAACACGCCCGCGGGACGTGAGAGCTGCGGCACCCTCAGCTCGTGGTTGGGCGTGCGGTCGAAGCGCTCGGGGCGATTGATCTCGACGAAGTCGTCGGGGATCTTGCCGCAGCGCTTGACGGAGTCGTCCTTGACCCACCAGGTGGTCCAGAAGCCCATGGAGGCCACGTGCAGGTTGTGGTTGTCGTGCACCGCCACCCGGCGCAGTACCTCGCCCTCGACCACCGGGATTCCCGTGCCGCTGGCGAAGCTGCCGTTGCCCACCGGGCCGGGCTCATGGAGGATCGGGCGGATCGTGTTATAGGGGTGGTCGGCGGTGCCGTAGTAGGCCGATGCCTTGAACAGGCGCCGGCCGCAGGTGCGGCTCTCGAGCGTCTGGTACTTGCCGCCGCCGTGGTGGTGTGACGCGGCCACGAGCAGGCGGCCGCTGAAGGGAGCGGTCCAGTCGCTCTTGTTCACGTAGTTCGAGCCCTTCTTGCCGCCGCCCGGGACGTCGTAGGACATGCCGTTGGCCACCTGGGCGCAGTCGCCGATCACCACCGGATGCACCGGGGTGCGCTTCTCGGTCGTGTACCAGATCTTCGTGCGCACGTAGAAGCTCTTGGGCCGCTTGTAGTGGTTCATCACCATCGCGGTGAGCCGCCAGTCGGGTGCGCTGCCGTCCTCCTTGCGGTTCTCGATCCCATATCTGCCGCGGTATTTCTTCGGCAGGCTCATCTGGGTGTGGCCGAGCGGGTGCTCCTCGCCCCGCCCGCCGATGAAGCCCGACCCGCGCCAGCAGCTTCCCTCGGCCTCATTCACGCGTCCCGGGGCCCAATAGAGGAAGTGGTGGACCATCATCTTGGCGATCGGGAGCGGCTTGGCCTTGGGATTCTTGGAGTCGACGAGCGCCATCTCCTTGTACCCGAGGATGTAGCCCGGCTCGCTCGGGGCGTTGCCGTCGGCCTTCAGCAGTGGCACGTTGTGGGTGTCGTGCACATAGGGCAGGGACTGGATGCGCGGCGAGTAGAGCGTGACCAGCTTCTCCTTCGCGCTCGCGGCCGGTGCGGCGACGCTGAGGATCACCAGGGTTCCGGCCAGGGGGACGGCGAGCGCGCGGTGCGCGCGAGCCTTCGATCTCCCTACCGGAAGGAGCTTGCGCATCTCTACCTCCGTGGAACTATTTGCAGAAGGACTGCAGAGATGCTAGCGCCTATAGGCCACCTGGCGCCAGCTGGGCTCAGCGGAGAGCTCGATCAGCTCGAAGTTTCGGTCCGGCTGGGCGTAGCCGAAGGAGCTCGAGTCCTCGTCGAACACAACCTCGAGCTCGCCCTCCATCACGCGCTGGTCGAGCCAGGCGCCGCGAAACACCAGGCGGCGGATCCAGTGAACGAGCGAGCGCTCCGAGGGGCCGTTGAGGTCGCCCCAGCACTCGTTGATGTGCTCGCCCAACTCCGATTGCGGTTCGGGCACCTCGCCGTTGACGGCGAGGTTCACGAGGTCCTCGCGTTCGTCGTCGCCGAGGCGGCCGCCGACGAAGTTCAGCTTGGTCGCCGCCTGCTCCACGCGCTCGGTGAAGTCGCGCTCGTTGAACGTGAACCGAAGCTCGCCGTATTCGAGCACATAGTCCGATCCGGACTCGTAGTTTCCGCGTCGCGTCGTGTCCATGATCAAGGAGGCCTGGCCGCCCGCCAGGCCGTCGTCATCCTACGTCCGAATCCTGCCCCTCCGAGAGTTGTGCAACGGGGTTTGCAGGGGGGTGAAGCGGGGGGCGCGGGACCTTAGCCGGGAGTGACCGATCCGCGTCCACTTCTCATCGTCGAGGACGACGAGTTGACCCGTGCCTTCCTGCTCGACAACCTGGCGGCGGACGGGTTTCGAGTTGCCGGCGCGGCCAGCGTGGCAGAGGGATTGCGGGCCATCGAGGTGCGCCAGCCCGCACTCGTCGTGCTCGACCTGGTGCTCGAGGGAGCCAGCGGGCTGGCCCTGCTCGACCGGGTGCGCGCGGCCGACGGCCTGGCCTCGCGCCTCGACCCGGACCTGCCGGTGCTCGTGCTCAGTGGCCGTACCGGCGATGCCGACCGCGTGCGCAGCTTCGCACGCGGAGCCGACGATCACCTGAACAAGCCCTTTCTCTACGCCGAGCTGCTCGCGCGGGTGCGCGCGCTGCTGCGCCGGGCCGAGGGCCGGCGCGCCCGCGGCGTGCTGCGAGCGGGCGAGCTGACCATCGACCCGGCCACCCGCGCGGTACGGCTGGCCGGGCGGCGGATCGAGCTGTCTGCCAAGGAGTTCGCGCTGCTCCACGCGCTGGCCGAGGACCCCGCGCGCGTGTACGGGAAGCAGGAGCTGCTTCGCGACGTCTGGGGCTATCTGGCGCCTGGCCGCACGCGCACGCTGGACGCTCACGCATGCCGTCTGCGCAAGAAGCTGGGCGCGTCGCCGCGGCGCTGGATCGTGAACGTGCGTGGGGTCGGCTACCGGCTGACGGAGGCGCTGTGAGCTGGGTGATCGGCGCCGCTGGATGGGCCCTCGCGCTGGTCCTGCTCCTAGTACTGCGGGGCCGGCTCTCGCTGGTGGCCGACGCCGAGCATGAGCTGCGGGGCGCGGTGGCGGCCATCGGCCTGGCGGCCGAGCGCATGCGCCGGGCGGGCGCAACACGGGCGTTCGCGTCGCTCGTGGCGCTCCAGATCGACCGGATGGAGGCCGCGTTGGCCGACCTGGGCCGTGCCCGGGAGCGCCGCTCGTGGCGGCACCGTCCGGATCCAGCCGGGCCGGGCCGCTCGGCTCCGCGAATCGACGCCGGGCGCCTGAGCCAGGTGGTGGCCAACCTCGTGGACAACGCGGCGGAGCACGGGACCGGGCCGGTGGAGGTGCGCTGGAGCGCCACCGGCAAGGGCACGCGGCTCGAGATCCGCAATGACAATCGCCCGGCCGAGCTGGACGCGCTGTCGGCCAATCGTCGTTCCGGGCGGGGCCGTGGGCTGGACATCGCCGCGCGGGCCGCGCGCGACCTGGGGGGCAGCCTGCGAGTGGACCGCGGCGATGAGGTCACCGCCGCCACGCTCGACCTCCCGGCGCCGGCCGATCAGCGGCGTTCCCGCGCCGCGTGAAGGCCCGCCGGCGGCGCGGGGCCGTGCTGCTGTTGCTCGCGCTGGCCTGCGGGGGATTGGCCGCCACGCAGGTGCGCGAACGCGAGCGCACGGTCGAGGCCCGGATCGGCCCGCTGGTCGGCGTGGTGGTGGCGGCGCGCGACATCGCTCCCGACGATCGTCTCGCGGCGCGCGATCTGGCCGTGCGGCGGGTGCCCGCCCGTTACGTGCCGTCGGACGCCATCGGCGCGCCGGGTCGCCTCGTGGGTACGCGGGCGGCGGTTCCCGTGAGCGCCGGCTCCTACCTCACGGTCGGCGTCGTCCAGGGGGCCGGGCCGGGAGCCGGTGGGCCGCTGCGGCCGGGCCAGCGCGCCCTCGAGATCGCCGTTACGGGCGGCGCGGCGCTGGCCGGGGCGGGTCCGGGCTCGCTCGTGGACGTCCTGGTGTCCACCCAGCGCCAGGAGGGAGCAGGCCGCACGTTTGTGGCGCTCGAGGCGGTGGAGGTGCTCGAGCTGCGCGCATCGGGCTCGACCAGCCTCCCAGCCGAGGACTCGGCCGACGTGCCGGCGGCCACGGCGCTGGCCACGCTGCGGGTGAGCCTGCGCCAGGCCGTCTACCTGGCGGCGGCCGAGAACTTCGGCCACGAGGTGCGGCTGCTGATGCGTCCGCCCGGTGACGAGCAGCGCGCCCGCGGCTTCTCCGTCGGGGAGGAGGAGCTCTGAGCCGCCGGCCGCGGGAGCCCGCTAGACGCGCTCGATCCGTTCCACCCCGCCGTCCGGCCGGCCCAGCAGCGCTCGCTCGGCCAGCCCGATGAACAGGCCGTGCTCGACCACCCCGGGGATCTGCTTCAGGCGAGGGCCCAGGGCATCGAGCTCAAGGTCGGCCGGCAGCGCGCAGTCGAGGATGAAATGGCTCTCGTCGGTCAGGTAGGGCTCGCCGTCCTCGCCCGGACGCAGGGTGGCGTCGGGTAGCACGGCGGCCAGACGCCGGCGCGTGTCACGCCAGGCGAAGCGCACCACCTCCACGGGGAGGCGGAAATGCTCGCCAAGACGCTCGACCTTCTTCGGCGTCTCTGCCACCACCACGAACTGCCGCGCGGCCGAGATGACGATCTTCTCGCGCAGGAGCGCTCCTCCGCCACCCTTGATCAGGCGCAGCTGCGGATCGACCTCGTCGGCTCCGTCGAGGGCCAGATCGAGCTCGACCGTGCCGTCCAGCTCGATCACCTCGATGCCCAGCGAGCGAGCCAGCGTCTCGGTGCGCGAGGAGGCGGTGGCGGCCCGCAGGCCGCCTTCGGCGAGATCGCCCCCGGCACGCACGCGCTCGCCCAGCAGCTCCACCAACACCCACACCGCGCGGCCCGAGCCGAGCCCCACGGTCATGCCGGGCTCGACCAGCTCGGCGGCGGCCGTCGCGGCCGCTCGGCGCGCTACATCCGCTGCGTCCCCCACGGCCGACCTACCGGTTCAGCACGGCCTTCAGCTCGATCGACCCCACGCCGCCGAGGGCCTTCGACACCGGGCAGCCCTGTTTCGCAGTTTCGGCCGCACGCTGGAACTCGTCTTCGTCGATCCCCGGCACGCTCGCGCGGGTGTCCAGCTCGATGCGCGTTATCTCGAAGCCGTCCTCGACCTTGTCGACGTGAACTGTGGCGTTCGTCTCCACCGATTCCGCTTGGTGTCCGGCCTGGCCCAGCTCGCCCGACAACGCCATCGAGAAGCAGCCGGCGTGAGCCGCGGCGATCAGCTCCTCGGGATTGGTGCCGTCGCCTTCCTCGAAGCGAGACTGAAACGAATAGGGGCCCTCGTAGGCGCCGCTGGCCATCCGCATGATCCCGTTCCCGGTCTCCAGCGCACCATCCCAACGGGCCTCGGCTCGTCTCTTTGGCATTTCTGCACCTCCTGTTTGCTGTCCAGACCGGGAAAGCTACCGCTACACTTGCCCTTACCCAACGTAAGTAGGTGACCTTCGATATGGCCTCAGAGAATCTTCTCCTGATCCCGGTTGACGACTCCGTCGTCTTCCCCAACATGACGGTTACGCTGGCCATCGAGGTCGGCGACGCCGAGCGCGTGGTGCTCGTGCCCCGTAAGGACGACGAGTTCGCCAGCGTCGGCACCGTCGCCAATGTCGTGGACCGCGTGCGGCTTCCCGGCGGAGGACGTGCCGTCGCGCTCGAGGGCCAACACCGCGGCCGCATCGGCGCGGCCAGCACCGACGCCACCGGCGCGCTGCGGGTGGAGGTCGAGCCGCATCCCGACGAGGTGCCGGTCGATGGCCGCACCCGCAATCTGGAGCGCGAGTACCGCGCCGTGGTCGAGGAGATCCTCGAGCTGCGAGGCGACGACGGTCGCGTGGCCGCGTTCGTGCGCTCCATCACCGAGCCCGGCGCCCTGGCCGATACCGGCGGCTACTCCCCCGACCTGTCGTACGAGCAGAAGGTGGAGCTGCTGGAGACCGTCGACGTGACGGATCGCCTCGAGCTCGCGCTCGCCATGCAGCGCGAGCGGCTCACCGAGCTCCAGGTGCGCGTGCGCATCCGCGATGACGTGCAGTCGGGCGCCGAGAAGCAGCAGCGCGACTACTTCCTGCGCAAGCAGATGGAGTCGATCCGCAAGGAGCTCGGCGACGACGACGCTTCGATCATCGACGAGTACCGCACCAAGATCGAGGAAGCGGGCATGCCCGAGGACGTGCACGAGCAGGCCGAGCGCGAGTTGGGCCGCCTCGAGCGCATGGGGGAGCAGGGCGGCGAGGCCTCGACCATCCGCTCATACCTCGACTGGCTGATAGCCGTCCCGTGGTCGGAGCGTTCGGAGGAGGACCTCGACCCGGTCCACGCGCGTGAGGTGCTCGACGCCGACCACGCGGGTCTCGAGGACGTGAAGGACCGCATCGTCGAGTACATCGCGGTGCGCAAGCTCCGCCTGGAGCGCGGCATCGAGGAGGACAAGCGCTCCGGTGCCATCCTCACGCTGATCGGCCCTCCCGGCACGGGCAAGACCTCCATCGGCGAGTCGGTCGCCCGCTCGACCGGCCGTGAGTTCGTGCGCATGTCGCTCGGCGGTGTGCGCGACGAGGCCGAGATCCGCGGCCACCGCCGCACCTACATCGGCGCGCTGCCGGGGCGCCTCGTGCGGGCCCTGCGCGACGCGGGCACCATGAACCCGGTGATCATGCTCGACGAGGTGGACAAGGTCGGCGCCGACTGGCGCGGCGACCCCAGCGCCGCCCTGCTCGAGGTGCTCGACCCGGCGCAGAACCACTCGTTCCGCGACCACTACCTCGACGTGGAGATCGACCTCTCGCAGGTGGTGTTCATCGCCACGGCCAACATCGCCGAGACCATCCCGGCCCCGCTGCTGGACCGCATGGAGATCATCCGCTTCGACGGCTACACGACCGACGAGAAGGTCGCGATCGCGCGTGGCTACCTGTGGCCGCGCCAGCGCGAGCGCAACGGCCTGCGCGAGGACGAGGTCTCCATCGACGACACCACCCTGCAGAACATCGTGACCGAGTACACCCGCGAGGCCGGAGTGCGCAACCTCGAGCGGGACCTGGGCACGGTCCTGCGAAAGACCGCGACGAAGATCGCTGCGGGCAAGGTCGAGACGCCCGTGGCGGTGGACCTGGATGTGGTGCGCGACGCCCTCGGGCGCCAGCGCTTCTTCCAGGAGGCGGCCGAGCGCACGGCGGTGCCCGGAGTGGCCACCGGCCTGGCCGTGACCGGCACCGGCGGCGACGTGCTGTTCGTGGAGGCCACGGCAATGAAGGGCAAGGAGACCCTCGTGCTCACCGGCCAGCTGGGTGACGTGATGAAGGAGTCCACGCGAATCGCGCTCTCCTACGTGCGCGGCCACGCCAACGAGCTCGGGATCGACGAGGACGCATTCGACGAACGTGAGTTCCACGTGCACGTGCCGGCCGGCGCCATCCCCAAGGACGGCCCCAGCGCGGGCGTCACGATGACCACCGCCCTGGCGTCGCTGCTGAGCGGGCGCCCGGTTCGCCACACCGTCGGGATGACCGGCGAGGTGACCCTCCAAGGACGAGTGCTGCCGATCGGCGGGCTCAAGCAGAAGGTGCTGGCCGCCCACGCGGCGGGGCTCACCGACGTGATCCTGCCCGAGCGCAACCGGGCCGACCTCGACGATGTACCCGAGGACGTGCGCGAAGCGATGAGCTTCCACCCGGTCATGACCATCGACGAGGTGCTCGAGCTGGCGCTCGAGCCCGAGCCGGCGGCCTCGCTGGCTGCGTGACGAACGGAGCTGCCGGGCGTATACACCATGTATGCGCCCGGCCGCTGCCCTGCTCGCCTGCCTGACCCTCATGGCCTGCGGGTCGGGCGACGAGGACGATGACGGCGGAACGGCAGCGCCCGGGCCCGAGGGCGCCAGCCTGACCGTGACCGTTCAGCCGAAGGGCGCCGACGGTCCTGCGAAGCGGACCCGAATCGAGTGCGAGCGCCTCGGGGAGGGCAGCGAAACGTGTCGGCGGCTGGCCGGCCTGACAGCAAAAAGGATTGCTCCGGTGCCGCCCACCACCGCCTGCGCTCAGATCTTCGGCGGGCCGGCGCGAGCGCGCATGGTCGGAGAACTGCGCGGCGAGACGGTCGACGCCCGTTTCAGCCGCGCCGATGCCTGCGAGATCAAGCGCTGGGACGACAACGCGGCGCTGCTCGACCCCTAGGGGTGGCGTGATGTGGGTTCGGGCGGCGCGCGCCTTGGTTGCGCTGCGCGAGCCGCCGTGCGCCGGGGCCGGCGTCTTCAACTACAGCAACCAGGGCCGGGGATCGGCCGGAGCTGTCACTCCTGTCGCTGCGCTGTAACACAAGCCCGTCGGGCCGACCGAATCCGGCCGCCGCGTTGGGTGCCGTCCTGACTTGACCGTCCAGGAGACGGTGAAGTCAGGACAGTGGCGCGAAACCGCGTTACGGCAACGTGACAAAGCCGACAAACACGGCCGCGTCCACCTTGGTTGCTGCCGTTAGAAGACGCCGGCGCCCGCCACACGGCCGCTCGCGCAGCGCGGGCGTTTCCAACCAGTCATCTAGGCCCCGCGCATCAGCCCGCCGTCCACCGCCAGTGCCTGCGCGGTCACGTAGCTGGCGGGCTGTGAGCACAGGAACGCGGCGGCCGCGGCGATCTCCTCGACTTGACCCAGCCGGGCGGCCGGAACCTCGTCGCGGGCAACCTTCTCCGCCTCGTCGATCGACCCGTACACCTGCTCGAGGCGGCTCGTGGCGATCCGGCCGGGCAGGATCGTGTTGAGGGTGACGCCGTCCGCGGCGACCTTGGCGGCGATCGTGCGGAAGGTGGCGAGCATCCCGCTGCGATGCGCGCTCGAGAGCATCAGCGCCGGGATGGGCTCGCGCGCGGCGGTCGAGGAGATGTTCAGGATGCGCCCGTAGCCGCGCTCGCGCATGCCGGCCAGGGCGGGCTCGATCAGGGCCATGGGGCCGAGCATCAGCTCGCGGTGGGCGTTCTGCCACTGCTCGCGGGTGAACTCGAGCGGTTCGCCGCCCGGCGGCCCGCCGGTGTTGGCCACGAGCACGGCCAGTGGCCCGAGATCCTCCTCGACACTCTTCAGCAGAGCCGGGGCGGCGTCCAGATCGGCCATGTCGTGCACGTACGCGCGGGCCGCGCCCACCTCGGCGGCCGCACGGTCGATCTTCTCCCGCGAGCGCGAGCTCACGGCCACCTGCGCGCCCTCGTCCACGAGCGCTCGGGCCACGGCGCGACCGATTCCCTGGGACGCGCCGGTCACGAGCGCCACCTTGCCCTCAAGTCCGAGATCCATCGGCGCAGCCTACCTCCGCTCATCCGGGCGCCGGTGTACGCTCGCCCACGCATGCCCTTTCGCCTTCTCGTGCGCGCTGCACCGCTCGTACTCGGCGCAATGGCCGCCGCGCTCTGGCTGCGTCGCCGCGAGCCCGATCGCCCCGCCCTGCCTGCCCCTCCGAGGTCGCGGGGCACCCGCTTCACACGCGCGCCGGAGGGGGGCCCGGTCGACATCGTGACGGTGGTCGACGACCTCCTTGGCGCGGCCGGTTAGGCGGTTATCTGCGCGATCTGCTTGGATAGTTGCCTCAAAGCTGCAAAAAACTTGCCGAGTTCCCGCCGTTCAGGCGGCGGGAAGCGGGGGACCCAATGAAGCCCAGGCTTCCGGGGCGAATCGCAGTTTCTACTGCGTAGCGCCACTTTCCGGCGCGAGCCCGTCAGCTCACCTCGTAGGCATCGGAAAGGGGAGCAACGAAGTGCAATCGATTGTCGATGCCGCGCGATACAGACCGTTCGCGCTTATCGCCCTCGCGGCCATGGCGCTGGGGGGCACGGCCCAGAGCGCATCCGCAGACCGGGTGGTCGCGAGTACGGCCAGCGCCGCAAGCGCGGAAGACCTGATGGTCGAACGCGGGGACCGCGGGCCCGCCGTCAGGAAGATCCAGGCCGCGCTCGGCGTTCCCGCCGACGGCGTCTTCGGGCCGCAGACCGAGCGCGCGGTCAGGCGCTTTCAGCGCCGCGAGGGCCTGCTGGTGGACGGGGTCGTCGGTCCACAGACGCGTGCCGCGCTCGGCTTGGAGCCGTTCACCCGCACCTCTCGGCGCGCCAAGAGGAGCAGCGTTGAGATACCGCGGGTTCTGCGCCTGATCGCCGAGTGCGAATCCGGCGGGAACCCCAGGGCCGTCTCGGCGGGCGGCACCTACCGAGGCAAGTACCAGTTCAGCCGCGGCACCTGGCGCGGGCTCGGTGGCCGGGGCGATCCGGCCGAAGCGTCCGAGGCAGAGCAGGACCGGCTGGCGCTCAAGCTGTATCGCCAGCGCGGGAACGCGCCGTGGCCGAACTGCCCCTGATTTCTGGCCGGGAGGTCAGGACGCCGCGGCCGACCGCGCGGGGACCTTTCGTCCCAATGAGATGACGCCGAGGAGGGTGAGGCCGCACAGCACGCCGAGCATGCCGTAGGGCACGGCGTCCACGGTGGCGTCGGCTATCGCCGCCCCGGCGCCGCTGCCCACCACGTGGCCGAGCGCCCACGACAAGTTGGAGATCGAGAAGGCCAGCGCCAGGTCGAGCCCGGCGTTCTCCGACGCCTCGGAGAGCATGGCCATGGCCGGAGCCCAGAAGCCGCCGAGCGCGGCGTAGGTGAGCAGCATCGCTGCGCCGAGCACAATGACCTCGCCGGGCAGGGGCAGCAACACCGCCATCACCGCTGCGCCGGCCAGGCCGGCCCGAATGGGGGCAAGTCTCCCGCGCCGGTCGGAGGCCCGGCCGGCCAGCGGGCTCACCACGGCCTCGACGGCCGCGGTGATCAGGAAGATCGCGCCGATTGCGGTGCCGCTGGCCCCGAGGTCGTCGAGTCTCAGCGGCGCGAGCACCTCGATCACCCCGGAGAACAGGGCGGGCAGGGTAAAGAGCCAGAACGCGGTAAGAACGTCGCGCCGGCGCAGCGCCTGCAGCATCGCCGGCAGGCCCCCGCTCGGCGCGGGCGGCACGCCCGGTATGCGCCAGGCCCAGACGGCGAGGGCGACCGCGACAGCCGACACGCCGCTGAAAACCAACTCCGGCCCCACCACGGTGGCCGCTCCGCCGAGCACGGGGCCGAGGAGCACGCCCACGATGGCGGCTGCCAGGGCAGAGCCGATCATCTCGCCGCGGCGGTCGGCGGGAGCTGCCGACACGAGCCACGTCATTCCCGCCGCCCACATGCAGGCGCCGCCCACCCCCTGGACGAAGCGAGCCGTGTCGAGCAGGACGATGTTGCCGGCGAACGCGAAGGCCAGGCTGGTGACTCCAAGCAAAGCCAGCCCGGTGAGCAGCGCTGGCTTGACTCCCCAGCGTGCGGCCAGCCAGCCACCGGGCAGCGCGCCGGCGAAGGTGCCCACGGGATAGGCCGCGGTGAGCACGCCGGCCGCCGTCTTCGACAGGTCGAACTCCGCGGAGTAGTGGGGCAGCAGGGGCGCGACGGCGGCGAAGAACATGGTGTCCACCAGGACCACCGCAGCCACGAGAAGAAAAAGACCACTCCGGCGCGGGCTGGGCCCGCGCCCTCGTGCCAGGCGGCCGCGCATGCGCGTCGATGCTACGCGAGCGCCGTCATACTGCCCGGCGGTGCCCACCCTGCGTGACGAGCTGGAGGACTGGCTGCGCATACCCTCGGTCTCGACCGGAGGCGGTGACGCTTCGGCCCTGGAGCGGGCGTGTGGCTGGGCGTGCGAGCGCATTGAGGCCGCCGGCGGCCGTGCGGAGCAGGTGTCGATCGGCGGCGGTCATCCGATGGCCGTGGGAGAGCTGAGCTGCTCTCGGGCCGGCGCCCCGACCGTGTTGTCCTACGGCCATTACGACGTCCAGGCGGCCGGTCCCGAGGAGAGCTGGGACAGCCCGCCCTTCGAGCCGACGGAGCGCGACGGGCGCCTGTACGCCCGCGGGGCCGCCGATGACAAGGGCAACTTCCTGCCCCTCCTCCACGTGGCCTGCGAGTTGGCGCGCGGCGGCGAGTTGCCCGTGAACGTGCGCTTCCTCATCGAGGGCGAGGAGGAGGTGGGCAGCCGCTCCGTCCTCAAGCGCTTGCAAGGGGGCGAGGACCAGGCCGACTGCGCGATCGTCTTCGATTCGGTGATGGTCGACGAGAACACTCCCGGTGTGACCTCGGCCAGCCGTGGACTGGTCCAGGCGAGCATCGAGGTGCGGGTGGCCGAGCGCGACCTGCATTCCGGTTTCTACGGCGGGGCGGTGCCCAACGCAGCGCACGTGCTGCTGCGGATGCTCGACGCGGTGGCTCCCGATCCCGAGGGGCGTGCGCGCCCCGAGCTGAGCGCTGGGGTGGTGGCACCCAGCGCGGAGGAGTCCGAGTCGTGGGAGGCGCTGCCGGACGGCGCGCGGGCGATCGCGGACGTGGGCGCACAGCCGGTGTCGCCCGACGCCGCCGGCGAGTTCTACGAACGCACCGGTGCACTCGTCTCCGTCGACGTGAACATGGTTCAGGTGGGCGAGCCGCGCACGATCGTCCCCGCCGCGGCCCACGGCCACGTGAGCGTGCGCCTGGCGCCCGGGCAGAGCGCCGCGCAGGTTGGGGCCGAGCTGGAGCGCCTGCTGCGCGAAGCCGCGCACCCGGCGGCCGAGGTCTCGATCGAGACCAAACTGGCCGACCCGGCGTTCTTCGACACCTCCCACCCCGCCCTCCAGCTGGGCGCCGAGGCAATCGGACGCGCCTGCGGCAGCCCGACGGCGTTCGTGCGCCTGGGCGGCACGCTGCCCCTGCTCGCCGTGCTGGCCGAGCGCCAGATCCCGGCGATAGTCAGCGGCTTCGCGCTGCCGGCGGACGCCTTCCACGCGCCCAACGAGAGCTACCGTCTCGAGAGCCTGCGCCTGGGCGAGGCCGCGGCGCGTGAGCTCTACGGCGCCCTGGCCGAGCTTCCGACGAGCTAGCGCCGGCGCAGGTGGTGGATCCGCGTTCGCTGCGAGCGCGAGCTGCCGGTGGTGCGCACGTGCCAGCGCTCCTCGGCGCGCTCCAGGAAGCCCTCTGCGGGAACTCGCTGCGGGTCGGCGATCAGCACCTCGCCCTTCTCGTCGACCAGGAGCGGCAGCAGCTCGAGCAACTGCGCGACGTTGCGGCGCTCGTAGAGAACGTCGGAGGCGATC
Source organism: uncultured Thermoleophilaceae bacterium (assembly GCA_963728495.1). Lineage (GTDB taxonomy): Bacteria > Actinomycetota > Thermoleophilia > Solirubrobacterales > Thermoleophilaceae > JACVRW01. The sequence continues at coordinate 251,657 of CAVSKI010000010.1, forward strand.
ACGTAGCGCCACGGCGCGCGCTCGACGATCGGCTCGGGATGGGCCCAGTCGACCAGCGCGGTCTCCAGCTCGACCGAGTTGCGGCGGGCGTTGTCGCCGGCCGCCCGCACCGCGTCGGGCGACCAGTCCGTGGCCAGCACGCGCCCTCCGGCGAGCGTGGCCGCGATGCTGGGCAGACCCAGCCCGCAGCCCAGCTCGAGCACCCGGGCGCCGCGCAGCGACCGCCGAGCCACGTCATGCGCCAGGGCGATCGAGCTCGACCACAGCTCGGCCCAATAGGGCAGAAACTCCTCGCGCTCGAAGCCCTCCTCGGTCAGCAGCGCCTCGGAGTCGCGCGGGCGGGTGAGCGCTATCTCGCCCACGGGCAGAGCGATGCGCTCGTCGATCGTCTCGATCATCACAGCCGGGGGCTCACGCCCCCGGACCCCCGCTGATTCCTGGCCGGCTGGAACCAATTTTGCCGGCCTCCTGGGCGGCCCGCTCGGCATCGTCGAGCTGGCGTTCGATCAGGTCGAGGCCCGCGCTCCAGAAGCCCGGGTCGCCGAGGTCCACGCCCACGATCTGGCCCAGCTGCTCGGGCGGAAGCGATCCGCCGGCGCGGAGCAGGTCGAGGTAGGAGGAGACGAAGCCCTCGCCGGCTTCCTCGTAGCGGCGGTAGACCGACAGCGCCAGCAGGTGCCCGTACGCGTAGGCGTACACGTATCCGGGCGTGTCGACGAAATGCGGCACGTAGGACCACCAGAGCGCGTAGTCGTCGTGAAGCTCGACGGCGTCGCCGAGCAGGTCGGCCTGGGTCTCGAGCCACAGCTCCCCGAAGCGCTCGGCGGGCAGCTCACCCGTCTCGCGCCGGGCGCTGTGTATGGCATGCTCGAAGCGGTTCATGGCGATCTGGCGGAACACTGCGGCCACGGCGCCGTCCAGCGATCCGGCCAGCAGTGAGAGGCGCTCGGCGGGCCCGGGCGCGCGTTCGAGGAGCCGCTCGAGCACGATCGTCTCACCGAAGATCGATGCGGTCTCGGCCATGGTGAGCGGCGTGGTGAACTGGAAGATCCCCTGTGGGCGGGCGAGCGAGGCATGCACGCCGTGCCCGAGCTCGTGGGCCATCGTGAGCACGTCGTTCGGCCGCGAGGTGTAGTTGAGCATCACGTAGGGGTGACGGGAGGGGACCGTGTAGGAGCAGAACGCACCCCCGCGCTTGCCCGGACGAGGCGGGCCGTCGATGTAGCCGTGGGCGAAGAACTCCGCGGCGACCTCTCCGAGCTCGGGAGAGAAGGTCGAGTAGCACTCGAGGACGATCTCGCGCGCCTCGTCGTAGGGGATGTGATCCTCCGCCTCGCTCACCGGCGCCATCCGGTCCCAGTAGGCCAGGCGGTCGAGGCCGAGCAGCCGGGCCTTGAGCCGGTACCAGCGCCGGGCGAGCTCGTAGCGGGCGGCCACCGCGTCGATCAGGGCCTGCACCGATTCGTCGCTCGCCTCGTTCGCCAGGTTGCGCGACGCCAGCCAGTGCGGGTAGTCGCGCAGGCGGTCCTTGGTGGCCTTGTCGCCGAGCAGGGTGTTGAACACGTAGGCGCGCGTGCGCAGTCCGGGGCGTAGCGCGTCGGTGGTGGCCCTTGCGGCCTCTTCGCGGACCTCGCGCTCCGGCGCGAGCAGGCGCGAGAGCGCCTCGTCCAGGGAGGTCGGTTCGTCGCTGTCGGGCAGCTGCACTTCGACGGAGGAGACCTGCTCGGTGAACAGGCGCCGGAAGGCCGACGAGCCGCTCACGTCGAGCTCGGTGGCGATTCGCTCCTCGGGCTCGGTGAGCTGGTGCGGGCGGTACCGGCGCAGCGTGAGCAGGTAGTGGCGGCAGAAGTCGAGCTCCTCGGCGGCCAGCAGCTCCTCGGCCAGCTCCTCGGCCAGGAGGTTCCACTCGAGCTCGAAGAACAGCAGCTGCGTCTCGATCGCCGCGCCCAGCTCGCGTGCCTTCTGGATCAGGGCGCCGCGTGGCGGATCGGTCGTGTCCAGGGTGAACCAGAGCATCGCGTACGAGCCCGCCCGCCCGGCGAGATCGTGGATGGCCGCGAGCTCGCGCATGGCGTCGGCGAGGCCGGCGGAGTCGAGCTCGGCCACGCGGCCCCGGTGGCGCTCGGCGAAAACCGCGGAACGATCGCGCGCCTCCATCAGCAGCTCCTCGACCCCGGTCGGCCCGCGGCTTTCGACGAGCGGCTCGAGGTCCCAGGACGCGGCCTGCAGGGCGGGATCGGTGATGGTGCTCATCACGCCGAGACTAGTCTGCCGAGTCGATGATCTCGCCCACGCCGCTGGAGGAGGCACCGGCCGTGCTCGCCGGCGGCCGACGCCTGTTCCTCAAGCGCGAGGACGCGCACGAACTGGGTGCCTTCAAGTGGCGCGGAGCGCTGCCGGCCCTCGAGTCCTTCCGGGCCCGTGGAGCCACCGCGGTGGTCACCGCGTCCACCGGCAACCACGGCGCGGCCACCGCTTGGGCCGCAGTGCGCACGGGCCTGCGCGCGGTGGTGTTCCTCCCCCTGGAGGTCAGCGCCACGAAGCTGGCGCTGCTCGAGGACCTGGGTGCCGAGGTGGTGCAGGCCGGGGGCGACGTGGATGAATCCAAGGACCACGCGCGCGCGTACTCGGCCGAGCACGGACTGCCCTTCTTCGAGGACGGCGCGGAGCCGGCGCAGTTCGAGGGATACACGGCGATCGGGCGCGAGATCATCGAGCAGCTCGGAGAGCGGCCCGGCCACACGCCGGTGCCCGTGGGCAACGGCGCCCTGCTCATCGGCGTAGCCCGCGGCCTGGGCGGCGGGGCCGTGGGCGTTGTATCAACGGAGGCGCCCGTCATGGCGCGGAGCGTGGCCGCCGGCGAGCCGGTCGAGTGCGATCGCTGCGCGACGTTCGCGGATGGGCTGGCCGTGCGGGTGGCGGTGCCGCTGGCGGTGTCCGAGCTGGTCCGTCTCGGCACGCCGTTCGTGGAGGTGTCGGAGCGCGCGATCGCCCGCGCGGTGGGTGTCTTTGCACAGGCCGGCATTCGCGTGGAGGGCTCGGCCGGCGCGTCGCTGGCCGCGCTCGACCTGCTGGACCCGGTCGATGGTCCGGTGGTGGTGATGGTGTGCGGGCGCAACATCGACGAGGACCTGTACCGCCGTGCGCTCGAGCGGCCCGACAGCTTTCCCATCTAATACCCCCTTGGGGTATTGTTGGCCGGGTATGCGAACCTCGCTCCCGATCGACGGCATGACGTGCGCGAGCTGCGTTACGCGCATCGAGCGCGAGCTGAACCGGCTCCATGGGGTGAGCGCGTCCGTGAATCTCGTGACCGAGAGGGCCTCCATTGACTACGACCCGGCGAGCGTCTCTCCCGCCGAGCTGGTGGGAGCGGTCGAGTCGGCCGGCTACCGGGCCGAGCTGCCGCGCAGCGATCCGCTGCCGATGCTGGACCGCAGGCTGGTCGTCTCGGCGCTACTCACGCTGCCCGTGGTGGCCCTCGGCATGGTGCAGGGCCTCCAGTTCGAGGGCTGGGAGTGGGTGGCTCTCGGCCTGGCCACGCCGGTTGCGCTGTGGGGAGCCGCTCCTTTTCATCGCGCGGCCCTGAAGAACCTGCGCCATGGCGCCGCGTCCATGGACACGCTGGTCTCGCTCGGGGTGGTGGCGGCCTGGTCGTGGTCGGCTTATGCCGTGGTCTTCGGCGGCCCGGGTTCGGAGACCTACTTCGAGGTCGCCGCGGTGGTCACGACCTTCCTGCTGGCCGGGCGCCGGCTCGAGGCGCAGGCCCGCCGGCGCGCCGGCGAGGCCATAAGCGCGCTGCTCGAGATGGGCGCGCACGAGGTCGCCCTGCTCGATTCCGACGGGCGTGAACGAATGGTGGCGGTGGCGCAATTGTGCCCCGGCCAGCGTTTCGTCGTGCGTCCCGGCGAGAAGATCGCCACCGACGGCGTGGTCGAGCTGGGCCGCTCGGCGGTCGATGCGTCCATGCTGACCGGCGAGAGCGTTCCGGTGGAGGTGGAGCCCGGCTCGGAGGTGGCCGGCGCCACGATCAATGCCGGCGGGCGCCTCGTGGTCCGTGCCACGCGCGTGGGCCAGGAGACAGCGCTCGCGCAGATCGCGCGCCTGGTGACCGCGGCGCAGGAGGGCAGGGCGCCGGTGCAGCGTCTCGCCGATCGCGTGTCGGCCGTATTCGTGCCCGCTGTGGTCGCCATGGCGCTGCTGACGCTGATCGGATGGCTCGTTTGGGGCGGGAGCATGGAGGACGCCTTCAGCGCCGCCGTCGCGGTGCTGATCGTGGCCTGTCCCTGCGCGCTTGGGCTGGCCACTCCAGCCGCCCTGATGGTGGGCACCGGCCGGGGCGCTCAGCTCGGACTGCTGATCCGCGGTCCCGAGGTACTCGAGCGTACCCGGCGGATCGACACGATCGTGCTCGACAAGACCGGGACGGTCACCACCGGGCGCATGGCGCTCGTCGAGATGGAGACCGATGGCTGCTCGCGAGACGAGGCGTTGCGGGTGGTGGGCGCCTTGGAGCAGGCGTCCGAGCATCCGGTGGCCAGAGCCATAGCGCGCGCCGCCGGGTCCCCGCCAGGGCCGGTGGACGACTTCCGCACCGTCGCGGGATTGGGGGCAGCGGGCACCGTGACAGGCCACGAGGTCATCGCCGGCCGGCCGGCGATGCTGGCTGAGCGCGGGTTGGCTCTGACGCCCCCACTCGAGCGCGCGCTCGAGCGGGCCGAGGCAGCGGGGCACACGGCTGTGGCCGCGGGCTGGGGCGGCCGCGCCCGGGCGCTCTTCTCGGTGGCCGACACGGTCAAGCCCACCAGCGCCGCGGCGGTCCTGGCCCTGCGCGACCTCGGGCTGCGCCCGGTTCTGTTGACGGGCGACAACGAGGTCACCGCGCAAGCGGTGGCCCGCGAATTGGGCATTGATGAGGTGATCTCCCAGGTGCTCCCCGCGGGCAAGGCCGGGGTGGTCGCTCGCCTGCAGGACGAAGGCTGCGTCGTGGCGGTGGTCGGCGACGGCGTGAACGACGCTCCGGCGCTCGCCCAGGCCGACCTCGGCCTGGCCATAGGCACGGGCACCGACGTAGCGATCGAGGCCAGCGACCTCACGCTCGTCAGCGGCGACCTGCGCGGAGCGCCCGATGCCATCCGCCTCGCCCGACGCACGCTGGCCACCATCAAGGGCAACCTGTTCTGGGCCTTTGCCTACAACGTGGCGGCGCTGCCGCTGGCCGCCGCCGGCCTCTTGAGCCCTGTGATCGCCGGCGGCGCCATGGCGCTCAGCTCGGTCTTCGTGGTTACGAACTCGCTGCGCCTGCGGCGCTTTCAGCCGTCGCGGGCCCGCAATCAGCCGTCCAGCGCCGCGATCAGCTCGTCCTTGGACATCTTCGAGCGCCCGGGCACGTCCTCGGCCTGAGCGCGCTCGTACAGCTCCTCGCGGCTCAACTCCTCCAGACCGTCGCCGTCGCTGTCGCCGCTCGCCGTTGCCGCGAGCGGCCGTCTTCTTCTTGGACCCCGAGCCCATACGGTCGAGCGTGTCCTGCAGGGCCGCCATCAGGTCGGGCGCCGGCTGGGGCTCGGCCTCCTGCTCGGGCGCCTTGATGCGCTTTCCCTTCTTCTTGTCCTCGATCACACCCTCGAGGCGCTCGCGGTAGAGGTCGCTGTAGCGCTCGGGCTCCCACTCGGCGGACAGCGACTCGATCACGGCCACGGCGCCTTCGATCTTCGCCTTCGCCGGTTTGCGCCCGCCGGGAGCGATCTCGTCGGTGGGGCGGACCTCGTCGTGGAAGCGCAGCGTGGTCAGCGCGAGCACGCCATCGCGTGGGCGCACCAGCACGAGGTACTCCTTCGTGCGCATCACGAAGCGCCCCAGCATTGCCCGCTCGGTGGATTCCATTACGTCAACCAGCAGCCCGTAGGCCCTCAATGTTCCCTCGCTGTCGCCCTTGGGGGTCAGGAACCAGGGGTTGTCGAAGTAGATCGGGTCGACGTCATCGAGGTCGACGAACGCCTCCACCGAGATCGTGCGGGTCTTTCGCGGCTGCACCGACGCGAGCTCCTCGTCGGTCAACACGATCTGCTCCCCGTCGTCGAGCTCGTAGCCGCGGCCAACCTCCTCCCAGTCCACCTCCTTGGCCTCCTCCGAGCAGAAGCGACGCTGCTCGATGGGGGCGCCGTCCTTCTCGTGGAGCTGGCGGAAGTGCAGGTCGAGGTCGCGCGCCGCGCTCGTCAGGCGCACGGGCACGTTGACCAGGCCGAAGGAAAGCGAGCCGCTCCAAAGGGTGCGTGGCGCCATCAGGATCCCTTCAAGCTGGCCTGCAGGGCGGCCATCAGATCGTCGGTCTCCTCCTCGGGCTCATCGGCCTCGGCCTCGATCTCCTCGCCCTTGGCCTTGCGGGAGATCAGCTCGAGCACGGCTTCGCGGTAGCTGTCGTCGTACTCGCTCGGGTCGAACTCGCGATGCAGCGAGTCGACCAGCTGGCTCGCCATCTCGACCTCTTGCTTGGATGCTCCCTTGCCGGGGGTATCGACGTCGAGCTCCTCGCCGCGCACGATCTCGTCGTGGAAGCGCATCGTGTGCAGGGCGAGCACGTCATCGAGCGCCCGAACCGCGGCCAGGTACTCGCGGTTGTGGAAGGTGAAGCGACCGATGCCCACCCGGGCCGTCTGCTCGAGCGCCGCCAGGAGGACCCGATAGGCCTCGTCGTCGTCGCGAGGGCCGACGTAGTAGGTCTTCTCGTAGAACACGGGGTCGATTTCCTCGTCGGGCACGAACTCCTCGATCTCGATCACCTTGCCGCGCGCGCCGGCCGCGGCGGCCACCTCGTCCTTCTCGAGCACCACGAACTCGTCGGCCCCGACCTCGAAGCCCTTCACGACCTCCTTGTAGGGGACCTCCTTGTCCTCCTTGGAGCAAATGCGCTTGTGCTCGAGGCGCGCTCCGTCCTTCAGATGCACCTCGTGGAAGGAGACGGTCTTCGACTCGGTGGCCGAGTAGAGCTTGATGGGCACGTGAGCTAGGCCGACGCTGATGGTGCCGTTCCAGATCGATCGGGGCATCAGCGGCGCAATTCTAGATCCCCGTGCACGACCCTTCCGCCCAAGCGCATCAGTCGTAGATGGAGCGGCTCTGGCCGACCAGAGAATTCGGCGGGTAGGGCTCGAAGTCGTTCATGAACCCAGGTGTGCCCTCCACGCGCTCCAGCCATTCGCCGATCGTCGTGTGCTGGCGCAGGTCGAAGCCGGCCTCGTGGGCCACGCTGACGTAGGCATAGAGCGAGGTGTCGGCGACCGAGTAGCGCTCCCCGACCATGAACTGCCTCCTGTCCAGGTGGCTTCCCAGCACACTGAGCACGCTGTGGCCGCCGGCGCGGCGCCGTTCGGCGCCCGGGGCATCGGGCGCAAGCCGGCCGGTCATGAGGCGAAAGCGCAGGCCGGCGAGCGCCGGGATGACCTCCGATTGCTCCCAGAAGAGCCAGCGCAGCGTCTGCGCGCGCTCGGCGGGATCGTCGGACAGGTAGTCGGTGCCCTCGGCGAGGTGGAGCAGGATCGCGTTGGACTCGGGCAGGGGATCGGTGCCCTCCTCTTCGAGCACCGGCGTTTCGCGCACCGGGTTGAGCCGTCCGAAGTGGTCGGTGAGCGTGTCCCCGGCGAAGATGTCCACCGGCACCCGCTCGTACTCGCGTCCGAGCTGGGCGAGCAGGAGGCGGACCTTGTAGCAGTTGCCGGAAGCGGCGTAGTCGTGCAGGCGCAGGGTCATGTTGGACTCAACGCGTAGCGCTCACCACCCGTGAAGTGAAGCGACACGTAGGGCTCGTCGCCGACCACCCAGCTGTCGTGGCCGGGCGGCACGTGAAAGAAGTCGCCTTCCTTCATCACCCGCTCGGTGCCGTCGCCCATCTTCACGGCAGCCTGCCCGCTCACGACCAGCCCGACGTGCTCGACCTCGCACAGCGAAGCGCCGCTGTCCGCGCCCACGTGCTTCGACCACACCCAGCCCGGCTCGTAGGTGGCGCGGCCGATTGTCATGGGGCCCACCTCGTACACCTCGAAGCGGCCCTTCTCGAAGGTTCTGACCTCCAACGGCTCGTTCAGGTTGAGCAGCGTGAGGTCCATCAACCTGTGCGGCGCTCGGGGAAACGCGTCAGACCGTCGTCGGGTAGCGGCTCCCAGGGGGCCGCGTAGGAGACGAACTGGCGGTAGGAGGGGCGAATGCCCGGATCGGTGTCGAAGGTCCCCATGCGCACGCTGATGTGATCGTGATCGGCCGGGTTGCGGCTGAACAGCGCCGAGCCGCACTCGCCGCAGAACGCCTTCTCGAAGCCCTCCTCGGGAGCGAACATCTGCACCCGCTCCCTACCTCGGGCGATGCGAAAGGAGCCGGGCTGCACCTTGGCGCTGACGGCGTACGCGCCGCCCGTGCGCCGCTGGCAGCGGGTGCAATGGCAGTAACCGGACAGCTCCAGCGGAGCGTCGACCGCGTAGCGCACGGCGCCGCACATGCAGCCGCCGGTGAGGGGGAGCGCGCCTTCCATGGGGGCGAGGCTACCGCTCCGTTTCCTTCCCCTCTCGATGGAGCCTTTGGACGAGCTGGCGGTGGCCCTGCGCGGGCGGCTGGTGGAGCGCGCGCGCGACGGCCAGGCCGGCGGCTCGCTCGAGGCCGAGGTGCGCTCGCTCGTCGAGGCCGAGGCGGCGCCGCTTCCGCAAGCCGACCGCGAGGAGCTGGCCGCGCGGGTGGTGTTGCTGGCCACCGGTCTCGGGCCGCTGGAGCCGCTGCTCGCCGACGCGTCGGTGGACGAGGTGATGGTCAATGGTCCCGGCTCGGTGTACGTGGAGCGGCGCGGGCGCATCGAGCGGGCGGCCGTCGAGTTCGCCGGCGAGGCGGAGCTGCTGCACGCCATCGAGCGGGTGCTGGCGCCGCTGGGACGCAGGGTGGACGAGGCGTCGCCGCTGTGCGACGCGCGCCTGGCGGACGGCTCGCGCGTGAACGTGGTGATCCCGCCGCTGTCTCTGTCCGGGCCCTGCCTGACGATCCGGCGCTTCCGGCGCGAGGGATTCTCCCTTCGCGACCTGGTCACGGGCGGGACGCTGCCCGCCGAGGTCGCGGAGTTCCTGGCGGTGGCGGTGGCGGCCCGGGCGTCGGTGCTGGTCAGTGGCGGCACCGGCTCGGGCAAGACGACCACGCTCAACGCCCTCTCGGGCGCGATCCCCGGCGAGGAGCGAATCGTGACGATCGAGGACGCCGCGGAGCTGCGGTTGCGCCAGCGCCACGTGGTGCGTCTGGAAGCGCGCCCCGCCAACCTCGAGGGGCGCGGCGAGGTGACGATCCGCCAGCTCGTGCGCAACGCGCTGCGCATGCGGCCCGACCGGATCGTGGTGGGGGAGGTGCGTGGTCCCGAGGCGCTGGACATGCTGCAGGCTCTGAACACAGGCCACGACGGCTCGCTGACGACAGTCCACGCGAACTCCCCGGAGGACGCTCTGCGCCGGGTGGAGACGCTCGCGCTGATGGCGGGAGTCGGATTGCCGCACGCGGCCGTGCGCGAGCAGGCCGCGAGCGCGCTCGACCTGGTGGTGCACCAGGCTCGACTGCCCGATGGCTCCCGAGCGGTGGAGCTGGTGGCCGAGGTGGTGCGCGTGGCGGGTACGGCCGGCGTGCGCGAGCTCTACCGCGCGGGGGGCTCGCTGCGACCACCGTCTGACGGGCGGCTGGCCCGCAGAGTCGCCGGGCTGCGCCGCGAGGGCCCTCCGTGAGCGCGCCCGTTGCGCTCGCCCTCACGGCCGGAGTGGCCGCGGCGCTGGCGGTGCGAGACCTGCTCGGGGCGGGTGCTGTGGCCCGCGGCACGGGTGTCGCTCGCGCGCTCGCGCGTTTGGTCGACTCCGTGGTCACGCTCGGGAGAGAGGGACGCGACCCGGGCGCCGTCGAACGCCGGCGGCTGCTGCTCGCGGGGTCGGGTGCCGCCTTCGGTCTCGGCGCCCTGCTCGCCGGGCCGCCGGTCGGCCTGGCTCTCGCCGCGGGTGGCCCCTGGGCGGTGGCGCGGGTGCTGAGAGCCCGGCGGCAGCGCTACCGCAGGACGGTGGATGCCGAGGTGCCCGGCCTGGCGCTCGCGCTCGCGGACGCGCTCGCCGGCGGACATTCGCTACGCGGCGCGCTCTCCGAGGCGAGGCGCTCGGTCTCCGGCGCGGCGGGCCACGAGCTGGGACGCACGGTCGCCGAGCTCGAGGCCGGCGCGCCCACCGATGATGCGCTGGAGGCCATGGGCCTGCGCGTGCGCTCCCCGCGTCTGGACACCGTGGTGGCGGCCTGCCTGCTTCAGCGCAGCGCCGGCGGCGACCTCGGGCGGCTGCTGCGGGAGGCGGCCAGGGCCATGGAGGAGGGATCGCGCCTCGAAGGCGAGCTGCGGGCGGCAACCGCTCAGGCGCGCTTCACCGGCCTGCTCGTGGTGTTGCTGCCCCTGGGCGGGGCGCTGCTCGCGGAGCTGGCCAGCCCCGGCTGGACGGCCGGGCTGCTCGGTTCCTTTCTCACCGCTTGGCTCGTGGGGATCGCCATCGTGCTGCAAGCGGTGGCAGCTGTGGCGATACGGCGGCTCGGCCGGGTGCGCTGGTGAGCGCTGCCGCGCTGTTCGGTTTCCTCTGCGCCGCTCTGGCGGTGGCCGGCTGTGGGCTGGTGGCCGGACCGTTGCCCGCCCGCCGCCGCGGTCACCCGCCGGGCCCAGTCGCGGCGGGCGGACCGCGGCTCCTGCGCGTGCTGGTTCGTGCCGGCGAGCGGCTTCGGGCCGCGGGCGCCGGGGCGCCGCGCGATCTCGAGGCGAGAATCGCCGCCGCGGGGCGACCGGGAGGGCTCGGCCCGCGCGAACTCATGGCGGCGAAGACGGCCGCGGCGGTGGTGGGTGGGCTGGCCGGCGTGCTGCTCCTCACCGCGGCGCCCGGGAGGCTGGGAATCCTGCTGCTGGCTCTGGCGCCGGTGGGCGGCTTCCTCGCCCCCGATCTCTGGCTGCTGCGGCGAGCGGGCGAGCGCTCCCGGCGAGTCCGGCGCGAGCTGCCCGCACTGCTCGACCTGCTGCGTCTCAGCGTCGAGGCCGGCCGCTCGCTGCCGGCAGCGCTGGGCGAGGTCGGGGCGCGTACCCGCGGCCCGCTGGCGGCCGAGTGGCGCACGGCCGCGCGTGAGGTGACACTCGGTGTGCCACTGGACCGGGCGCTGCAGGGCCTGGCCGAGCGCGCCCCGCTCGTGGAGGTGCGTGCGCTGGTGGCCGCCCTCGACCGCGCCCGGCGCCATGGCGCCCCGCTCGCCGGAACTCTGGCCGCCCAGGCACGCGACGCGCGCTACGCCGTCGCGCGCAGCGCCCGCGAGGAGGCCGCGCGGGCTGGGCCCAAGATCCAGCTCGTCGTGGCCCTCCTGCTGGTGCCGTCGGTCCTGTTGCTGGTGGCGGCCGCCCTGCTTGCCGCGCTCGTTGGCGGGGGCGGGGGCGGGTCGGTGCTGCCGGTCTGAGCCGTTTACGACAGCAATGAGGGCCGGACCCGCAACCGCCGCTTGGACGATGCTCCTTACGTTGACCGCCATATAGGCGGCAAACGTAAGCCTCGTCCTTGGAGCTCCTTCCTCTGCAACGGCGCTTGCACCCGCGCGCGGTCTGCACGTGAGCGCGGGCGCCGTCCCACCGCCTCCCACCCGTCGGTAGCCCGCTCAGTAGAGCGAAATCCCCGCTTTCGGCCCTTCGTAACGGGTCCGATCGGACGGAACGGTGGGGTTATGTGTTGCCAAGTGGGAAAAAGTGGGGTACCGTGGGTTTCATTGATCGACCGGAGTGGCGGGGCTCCTCCCACTCCGCCACTCCGGTCCGAACTCTTCGCAGCACATGAGCGATGGCATTTCGGGGCCACTTCGAACACTCGCTGGACGCCAAGAACCGGCTGAGCATCCCGGCTCGCTTTCGCGCGTCCTTCTCCGCCGGCACCGTTTTGGCCAAGGACCCCGAGGCCTGCGTGGCCATGTGGACCCCCGAGAGCCACGAGGCGATCATCGAGCGCGCCCTTGCCGGCTCCAATCCGATGGGCTCGCAGTACCGCAAGCTGAGCCGCTTCTACCAGGGCAACTCGTTCGAGATCGACCTCGACGCGAGCGGGCGGGTGACCTTGCCGCCTCCGCTGCTGGTGCACGCCGGCATCGAGAGGGAAGTGGTTGTGGTGGGAGTGGGCGACCACCTCGAGGTTTGGGACAAGGGCCGCTGGGCCCGCGAGCAGGAGGCTCTCGACGCCCAGATCGAGGAGGTGACCGAGAGCCTTGGCAATCCTTCTTGACATGAGCCGCGTGCACATACCGGTGCTGGCCGGAGAGCTGATCGACCTAACGGCACCCGCCGCGGGCAACACGGCGGTCGACTGCACGTTCGGTGCAGGCGGCCACGCACGCCTGGTCGCCGAGCGGATCGGGCCGGCGGGCACCCTCATCTGCATCGACCGCGATCCCGCGGCCGAGGAACGCTACGAGGAGCTCGCGGCCGACGTGCCCTGCCAGACGCGCTTCCTGCGCGCCGACTATGCCGACGCCCTCGCCCTGCTCGTCGCTGAGGAGACGAAGGCCGACGTGATCTTCCTCGACCTCGGCGTCTCGTCCATGCAGGTCGACGCCCGCGAGCGCGGCTTCTCCTACTCCTACGACGCACCGCTCGACATGCGCATGGATCCCGACCAGGAGCTCGACGCGCGCGCGGTGGTCAACGGCTGGGGCGAGCGACAGCTCGCACAGGTCTTCCGCCGCCTGGGCGAGGAACCCAACGCGCGCCGGATCGCTCGGGAGATCGTCCGCCGGCGCCAGAAGACGCCCTTCGCGACCACGGGCGATCTGGTGGCGGCCATCGAGTCGGCGCTGCCCGCCGCGGTCAGGCGCAAGTTCGGCGGCGGCCATCCGGCCAAGCGCGTGTTCCAGGCCGTGCGAATCGCCGTCAACGGCGAGCTCGACTCGCTCGATCGTGCGCTGCCGCTGGCCTGGGAGCTGCTGAATCCCGGTGGCCGGCTCGCCGTCATCTCCTTCCACTCGCTCGAGGACAGGCGCGTGAAGCGTTTCCTGGCCGAACGCGCTCGCGGCTGCGTCTGCCCACCCGACTTTCCGGTGTGCGTTTGCGGCCACGAGCCCGAGGCCGAAGTCCTGACCCAGCGTCCCGTGGCCGCCACCGCCGGCGAGCTGGCCCAGAACCCGCGCGCGAAGTCCGGCCGCCTGCGCGCAGCACGGAAGATCGGCTCCGAGGGCAGCGGCTGATGGGCCGCGCCGCCACGGCCCGCGCCGCGCCGGCCAAACGGTCGGGCGGAAGCCGCCGGCCTAGCCGGCGGCGCACCGATGAGCTCAGCACTCGCAGCCACCCCGCTCGCCGGCGCAGCGCGCCGGCCCGCAAGCCGGCGCGGCGAGCCTCGGGACATGCGAAGGCAAGGACCACGGCGCGTCCGCGCGGCGCGCGCATCCTCGACGCCCTGCTCACCGGCCGCGCCTGCATCGCGGTCGTCGGCGTCCTGCTGGTGGGGATCGTCTTCTTCAACGTCGACCTGCTCCAGATGAACCGCGACATCACGTCGATGGCCGACCGCGCCGGCCAGCTCAAGCGCGAGAACGCGAGGCTGCGAATCGACCTGGCCAGGCTGGCGAGCAGCGAGCGCATCCAGGAGACGGCGCTCGGGCTCGGTCTGGTGTACCCGGCGCCGGGAGAGGTGCGCTACCTGAAGTCCCAGCCGACCGTGGACGCCAAGAACGCGTCGAAGCGCATGAGCGCGCCCGACCCGAACTACGTGACCCCGATCCCGACGCCGACGACCGCCGATCCGAGCGCGACGGCCCCCGATGGGACGGACACGGCCGACCCCGGCGCCACCGACCCCACCGCCACCGACCAAACCACCGACACGACGTCCGGCCCGGTGGATCCGGCCACCGGACTGCCGGTCGACCCCGCCACCGGACAAACCGTCTACTCGCCGACCGGCGAGCCTCTCGACCCGGCGACCGGTCTCCCCCTCAGCCCGGAATGAGAGGCCCGCCGTTGAAGCTGGTTCAACGCCGGATCGGCCTCATGTTCGCCGTGTTCCTGGCTCTGCTCGCGTGCGCCGCTCTGCGCGCCGTCTGGATCGGGACCGTCAAGGCCGACGCGCTCGGCGATCGCGCGATCTCGCAGCAGGTCGAGGACATCGAGATCACCGCCCGCCGGGGCACGATCGTGGATCGCAACGGGGTGGAGCTGGCCGTGTCGGAGGACGCGGTGACGGTGTTCGCGCACCCGTTCCTGATCGACAACCCCGGCGATGTGGCCGCCCGGCTGTCCCCGCTGCTGGGTCGTCCCGAGGACGAGCTGATCGAGAAGCTGGGAGATCGTGACGAGAGCTTCGTCTACCTGCGCCGCAAGATGGACGCCTCGCTCGGTCATAAGATCGAGGAGCTGCACATCGAGGGCATCGACACCGTGGTCGAGGCCAAGCGCACCTACCCGCAGGGCCAGCTGGCCGCGCAGGTGCTGGGCACGGTCGGAACCGAGAACAAGGGGCTGTCCGGGCTCGAGTACCGCCGCGACGAGGATCTGGGCGGTGAGGACGGCCACCGGCGCGTGGTCAAGGACGCGCTGGGCGAGCCGGTGAGCCTGATCGAGACCGAGCGCGCCGAGCCAGGCGAGGACCTGCGCCTGACGCTCGATGCCGCGATTCAGGAGCGCGTGGAGGCGGTGATGAGCGAGGTGGGGCAGACCTACACCCCGGCCGGCGCGACCGCGCTCGTGATGGACCCGCGCACCGGCGCCATCCTCGCGCTGGCCAACTGGCCGCGGGTGGACGCGAACAACGTGGAGGGCTCGCCCGACTACGCCCGCCAGAACCGGGCCATCCAGTTCAACTACGAGCCGGGATCGACGTTCAAGGCCTTCACGATCTCGGGTGCGCTGGAGGAGAAGCTGATCACGCCCGACACGCAGTTCGCGGTGCCGCCGACCATCCAGGTCGCCGACCGGGTCATCGGCGAGTCTCACGGTGGTGGCGGCGGCCCGCTGACCACCGCCGACATTCTGGCCCAGTCCTCCAACGTGGGCACCGTCATGGTCGGCCTCAAGTTGGGGGCGACCCGCTTCGACCGCTGGGTGCGCCGCTTCGGCTTCGCCAAGCCCACCGGGGTCGACCTGCCTGGCGAGAACCGCGGCATCGTGCTCGACGTGGACGACTACTCCGGCTCCTCGATCGGCAACATGCCCATCGGGCAGGGGATCTCGGTCACCCCCATCCAGATGGCCTCGGCTTACACCGCGATCGCCAACGCCGGCCTCAGGCGCCAGCCCTACATCGTCGCGGGTGATCGGAAGCCACCCAAGCGGGTGCTCTCGGAGCGCACGGCAAGGGAGGTCTCGAAGATGCTCGAGGGCGTCCTGAGCGCCGGTGGGACGGCGCAGGAGGCAGCGGTCGACGGCTACACCCTGGCCGGCAAGACGGGTACCGCGGAGAAGGCCGAGAACGGCACCTACTCCGATACCGACTTCGTTGCCTCCTTCATCGGGTTCGCGCCGGCCAAGAACCCCCGGCTGCTGGTGTCGGTGATGGTCGACGAGCCGCGCGGCGACATCTACGGCGGCACCGTGGCGGCGCCCGCGTTCGAGCGGATCATGGAGTTCGCGCTGCCCTACCTGAAGATCCCGCCCGGCTAGATCTAGCGCGCGTCCGGGTCGGCCAGCGCCCGCAGGGCTTGGCGCATTCGGTCCTGGGCGACGCCCAGCTCATCGAAGGCGCGCTCGGCGGCAAACGCCGAGCCCTCGACTTCGGACAGGCGCTGCTCGAGCTCGGCGCGGCGGGTCTGCTCGCCAACGAGCGCCTCACGCAGGTCGCGCTCGGCCATCGCCGACCGCTCGCGCTCGCGTTCGTGCTCCTCACGCATCTCGACGAGCGCCCTGCGCGCGCCGTCGGCCCGCTCGTCGGTGCCCTCGAGCTCTTGGGCCAGCCGCCGGGCTTCGGCGGCCTCGCGCCCCGCATCGGCGGCTTCACGCCGTGCCTCGTCGGACTCCCGCTCGGCCTCCACCACCCGCCCCATTGCGCTTGTGGCCTCGGCCTCGGCGCTCTCAGCCCGGGTGCGCATGACCTGCAGCTCAGAAACCCGCCGGCCCAACTCGGAGCGAACTCGCACCAGCTCGGTCTCGGTCTCGGTGAGTCGTCCACGCAGAGCCTCCAGCTCGCCGCTGCGCACCTCGACGTCGGCGCGGATCCGTCGCAGTTCTGCCTCCACCTGGCCGGAGTGCCGGCGGGCCGCCTGACGCTCGGCCTCGCGGTCGCGTTGGGCCGAGGGGCCTTCGAGCGCCCGGGCGTTGAGTCCGGCCTCCGCCGCGGCCAGAGCCTCGCGCAGCGTTTCGAGCTCGGCCGAGACCTCCTTGGCCTCGCGGACGCGAGCGCGGGCGTCGTCGAGCTCTGCCTCCGCCTCCGCCAGCTTGGCCCGCAGCCCGGCGAGGTCGGGCGCCTCGGTGGCGCCCGGCGGCCCAGCGTCACGCAGCCTGGCCTCGGCGCCGGCCAGTTGGCTCTTGAGCGCCTCGAGCTCCGCGCGCAGCTCCGGGGCCTCGGCGTCGTCCGCGGGCGCGGGCGGCGGCTCGGGGTGCTCGTCCGGCTCGCGCTCCTCGAGCGGCAGGGACTTCAGCAGCGCCTCGAGGGCGGGCCGGGAGGCAACCGCGGCCCGTACCCGGCGCGCCGTCATCACCGCGATGTCGTTCACTCCCACGGCGTCCGCCGGGTCGCCCATGGCCACCAGCAGGTCCTCGTCGAGAAAGGCGACCGGTACGGCCTGGTAGCGCTGCGCGGCGGCGGGCTTGATCAGGCCGGCGGCCACCGGGTCGACCCGGAATCCGTCGAGATCCACAAAGTCAATCCCGTAGCGCTCGGCGGTTGCGCGGGCCAGCTGCTCCTCGGAGATGGCGTTCATGGTCACGAGCACGCGCCCGACGGTCGTTCCCGGGCTGCGAGCGGCCCGCACAGCCTGTTCCACGGTTTCGCGGGTGGCGAAGCCGAGATCGACGATCACGTCGCTGAGGAAGCTCTGGCGCCCGCCCGCGGCGCCGGGCGGGGTTACGCCCGCGGGTACCGTCGCCGCGGCTGCGGACCTCTCCGTATCCGTGCCGCTCACACCCTGGATATCGGACGTTGGGCCCCGAAGGCTGAGTCCCGGCGGGGCAGAGACGACATCTGAGGGGGATATCCTCGACAGCCGCCCATGACCCTCCGTGAGTTATTGGGAAATGGAGCCCCCGAGCTAGAGATCTCGGGGCTCGCCTATTCGAGCCAGAGCGTCACTCCGGGGACGCTCTTTTTCTGCGTGCCCGGATTTCGCTCCGATGGGCACGATTTCGCGCCGGACGCGGTCGAACGTGGCGCGGCCGCGCTGGTCTGCCAGCGCAGCCTTCACCTGGGGGTGCCGGAGATCGTGGTGGAGGACGTGCGGGCCGCCATGGGCCCGGCCGCGGCGCGCTTCTACGGCGATCCCACGGCCGAGCTGGATGTGGTCGGCATCACCGGTACCAACGGCAAGACCACAACCGCCTTTCTCGTCCGCCACCTGGTCGAGGCGGCCGGCCGGCAGTGCGGCCTGCTGGGCACGGTCAAGCGGGTCGTGGGAGGAGTCGAGGAGGAGGTCGAGCGCACCACACCCGAAGCCATCGACCTTCAGGCGACCTTCCGGCGAATGCTCGACGGGGGCGACCGGGCGTGCTCGATGGAGGTCTCCTCACACGCGCTCGAGCTGGGGCGAGCCGCCGGCATTCACTTCGCCTGTCGCGTTTTCACCAACCTGACCCAGGACCACCTCGACTTCCACGAGACGATGGAGGCCTACTTCCTCTCCAAGCGCCGGCTGTTCGATCAAGCGGGACCCGCCGTCGTGAACGTCGACGACGGGTATGGCCGGCGCCTCGCCTCCGAGGTCGACTGCGTGACCTTCGCCATCGACAGAGAGGCCGACTACCGGGCCCGCGACGTCGAGTTCGACCTGATGGGGTCGCGCTTTCGCTGCCAGACCCCCGAGGGGGAGCTCGAGCTGGTGTTGCCGCTGCCCGGCCTGTTCAACGTGCAGAACGCGCTCGGCGCGGTGGCGGTGGCCCGCCAGCTGGGGATTGGCGCCGAGACGATCGCCGCCGCTCTGGGGCATTTCGGCCGCGTGCCCGGGCGCTTCGAGCCGGTCGACGAGGGCCAGGACTTCGGCGTGCTGGTGGACTACGCGCACACGCCGGACTCGCTGGAGAACGTGCTGCGCGCGGCGCGCGAGCTGGCCCGGGGCCGGGTGCACGTGGTCTTCGGCGCCGGCGGCGACCGCGATCGCGGCAAGCGCCCGCTGATGGGCGACGCCGCGCGCCGGCTCGCCGACCGTGTGCTCGTGACCTCGGACAACCCGCGCAGCGAGCCGCCCGAGGCGATAGTCGACGAGATCATGGAGGGCGCCGGCCCGGGTGCCGAGCGTGAGAGCGACCGCGCCCGGGCGATCGCTGTAGCCATCCGCGACGCCGAGGCGGGCGACGTGGTGGTGATCGCCGGCAAGGGGCATGAGCAGGGCCAGGAGTTCGAGAACGGGCGCAAGGAGCCCTTCGACGACCGCAAGGTCGCCCGCGAGGCCCTGCTCCGGCGGAAGGCCCCACGGTGATCGACCTCTCCGCCCAGCGCCTGGCCGCGGCCGCCGGTGGCGAGCTGATCGCGGGCGCCCCGGAGCGAGCGGGCCCCGAGCGGGCGGTGATCGACTCGCGCGCGGTCGAGCCCGGCGACCTGTTCGTCGGCCTGCCGGGGGCGGCGGCCGACGGAGGACAGTTCGCGGCCGCCGCTCTACAAGCCGGCGCCTGGGGGGCGCTGATCGCCCACGAGCATGCGGGCCGGGCGCTCGCCGCGGTGGAGGGCACGGTCGGCCACGCGGCCTGCGGCAGCGCGGCGCTGATCGCGGTCGACGCGCCGCTGGACGCGCTGGCCGCTCTGGCCCGGGCCTGGCGCCACGAGCTGGGGGCCAAGGTGGTGGGCGTCACGGGCTCGACGGGCAAGACGTCGACCAAGGACATCCTTGCCGCCCTACTCGGCGTGCGCATGAAGACCCACGCCAGCCGCGAGAACTGGAACACGGAGATCGGGCTGCCCCTGACGAT
Organism: uncultured Thermoleophilaceae bacterium; assembly: GCA_963728495.1. Lineage (GTDB taxonomy): Bacteria > Actinomycetota > Thermoleophilia > Solirubrobacterales > Thermoleophilaceae > JACVRW01. The sequence continues at coordinate 270,759 of CAVSKI010000010.1, forward strand.
CCTCGAGGCCGGCCGGGGCACCGAGGCGCTGGTGCTCGAGATGGCCATGCGCGGAGAGGGGCAGATCGCGGAGCTCGCGGCGGTGGCCGATCCCGACGTCGGGGTGATTGTCAACGTCGGGCCCGTGCACCTCGAGCTGCTGGAGACCGTGGAGCGGGTGGCGCGGGCCAAGGCGGAGCTGATCCGCGACCTGCGCTCGGGCACGGCGTGCGTCGTCCCGGCCAGCGAGCCGCTGCTCGATTCGCACCTACGCGCCACCGAGCTCGACACCTGGACCTTCGGACCCGGAGGCCAGGTACAGCTGCTGGCCTTCGACCCCGCCAGCGGTCGCGCCGAGATCGAAGCGCGCATGCAGACCGTGGAGCTGACGCTGTCCTACTCCGAGCCCCACAACCTGCTCAACACGCTGGCCGCGGTCGCCGCGGTGCGCGCCCTCGGCGTTCCCGCGGGCGGGCCGGTGGACGTGCGTTTCTCGTCTCTTCGCGGCGAGGTCGTGGAGCTGCCCGGCGGGGTTACCGTGGTCAACGACTGCTACAACGCCAATCCGATGTCGATGCGGGCGGCCCTGGACCACCTCGAGGCGAGCGCCGCCGAGCGCCGCGTGGCCGTGCTCGGAACGATGGCCGAGCTGGGCCCCGACTCCGACAGCTACCACCGCGAGATCGGCTCACACGCCGCCGAGCACGGCGTCGACGTGCTGGTGCCCGTGGGCCGGGAGGCGCTCGCCTACACCGAGGGCTTCGAGGGAGAGATCCATCCCGTGGCCACCGCCGAGGAGGCGGGCGCCCTCCTGGAGGAACTGGCCCGGCCCGGTGACCGGGTGCTGATCAAGGGCTCGCGCTCGGTCGGCCTCGAGCGGGTGCTGTCCGCCGGGAGCGCCTGAATCCATGCTCGGCGAGGTCCTCATCGGAGGCATGGCCTCCCTGCTCATCTGCATGTTCCTGGGGCCGCGCTTCATCGAGTTCCTGCGCCTGAAGGAGTTCGGCCAGCAGATCCGCGAAGAGGGTCCCGCCGGCCACCACGGCAAGGCGGGCACGCCGACCATGGGAGGGCTCGTGATCTTCCTGGCCGTATGCGTGCCCTTCCTGATCATCTCCGATTACTACGCGGTGAGCATGTGCGTGCTGGCCACCGCGCTGGCCATGGCCGCGCTCGGCTTCGCCGACGACTGGATCAAGCTGCGCAAGCGGCGCTCCCTGGGCGTGTCGGGCAAGACGAAGCTGCTCGTGCAGGCGGTGACGGCGATCGGGCTGTGGCTGGCCGTGACCGAATACGTCGGCAACGAGGCCACGCTCGACCTGCGCTTCGTGGACGCGTCGATCGACCTCGGCTACGGCTACCCCATCCTGGTCTTCCTGGTGCTCGCCGGCGCCACCAACGGCGTGAACCTCACCGACGGCCTCGACGGCCTCGCCGCCGGCTGCTGCGCGATCGTCTTCCTGGCCTTCACCGCTATGACGTTCATTACGCGCGGCGGGCCGGAGCTCGATCTGGCGCTGCTGTGCGCCTGTCTGGTCGGCGCCTGCGTGGGCTTTCTGTGGTTCAACTCGTTCCCCGCGTCGGTGTTCATGGGCGACACCGGCTCGCTGGGGCTCGGGGGCGCCATCGCCGGCCTGGCCGTGGTGACCAAGACCGAGGTGCTGCTGATCCTCATCGGCGGCATCTTCGTGATCGAGGCGCTCTCGGTGGCCATCCAGGTGTTCGCCTTTCAGCGCTTTCGCAAACGGGTGTTCCTGATGGCCCCGATCCACCACCACTTCGAGCTGATGGCATGGTCGGAGACCAAGATCATCCTGCGCTTCTGGATAGTGGCCGCCATCTGCGCCGCCATCGGCTTCACGCTCTACCAGCAGTCCGTTACGCCCTGAGCGGCGTGGCCCGGAGCTCAGGGACGCGCCGCGCGCCACATCCAGCTGACCAGCCGGCCACCACGGCGGGCGCAGCTCCAGCTGACCAGATCGTCATGAACGCTGGCGCTGTTCCACTGGCACTTCCAGCGGCGCCCCTGGGCGTCGCGCTGGTGGATGAACTCGCGCGAGAAGTCGCCGGCAAAGTCGCGCGGAGAATCGAAGCGCTCGGCCAGGCGATTCGCGACGGTTTCCCCGGCGCCGCACCCAGCGCCGTTGAGCACGTACAGGCTGTAGATCGGATGCTTCTCCGCCGGGCAGCCGCCCGCGGCAGCGCTGCCGGGGGCGACGAGCCCCACGGTCACACCCAGCACCGCCAGGAGCAGGGTGAGCTGAGTCCGCGCCGTCCTCATGGCCCTGTGATCGGCCGTGACCCCGCGATCTGAAGCCCCGTTAGGCTCGCCGCGATGAGGCCCCCGCTTCCTTTTGGACCCTATCTCGTGGTGGGCCTCGCACGCTCGGGGCGGGCGGCCGTGCGCGTATTGCGCGAGCACGGCGAGACGCTGGCCTTTGACAGCGGCCGGCCCGATCTGCCCGCCGACGTCGAGGCGCAGCTCGGCGGCGACGGCGTGGAGCTGCTGGACCGCGTCGCCGCTGTCATCAAGAGCCCGGGAGTGCCCACCGACGCGCCGGTGATAGCCGCGGCGCGCGAGCGCGGGCTGACGGTGATGGGGGAGCTGGAGCTGGCCTGGCGCCTGTTGCCCAACTCCTTCGTGGCGGTCACGGGCACGAACGGCAAGACCACCACGGTTGAGCTGCTGGGGGAGATCTGGCGCGAGGCCGGATTGCCCGTGGAGGTGGCCGGCAATGTGGGCACGCCCCTGTCCTCGCTGGTGGGCGAGCTGGAGGCCGAGGCCACGGTGGTGTGCGAGGTATCGAGCTTCCAGGCCGAGGACACGCTGGAGTTCGCTCCCGACACGGCCGTGCTGCTGAACGTGACCGAGGATCACCTCGACCGCCACGGCAGCTTCGAGGCCTACCGCAACGCCAAGCTCAGCATCTTCGCCCGCCAGCGCGAGAACCAGATCGCGGTCGGCCCGAAGGGCCTCGAACTGCCGGGACGCGCGCGCCGGGTCGAGTTCGGCGATCCCGAGGAGCTGCCGCTCGCGCCCGAGGAGATCCGGCTGCGCGGACCCCACAACCTCGAGAACGCGATGGCCGCGGCGGCCGCAGCGCTGTCCGCCGGAATACCGGGTACCGCCGTCGCGAGCGCGCTGCGCGGTTTCGCCGGGGTCCCACACCGCTTGGAGGAGGTCGGCACCGTCAACGGTGTGCTCTACGTGAACGACTCGAAGGCCACCAACGTGTCATCGGCCCTGCGCGGCATCGAGTCCTTCGACGCAGGTGTGCACGCCATTCTCGGTGGCAGTCTGAAGGGAGGTGACTTCTCGGGCCTGAGCGCGGTTGTAGCCACCCGCTGTGAGGCCTGTTATCTGATCGGAGCGGCGGCCGGGCAGCTCGCTGAGGATCTCGAGGGAGCGGGGGTGGAGCTGATCCGAAGCGGCGATCTCGAGACGGCGATGCGCCAGGCCAGCGCGGCCGCGCAACCGGGGGACGTGGTCCTGCTCTCGCCGGCCTGCGCGAGCTACGACCAGTTCCGCGACTACGAAGAGCGCGGCGAGCGCTTTCGAGCACTCGTGCCGCGGGCATGATTCCGGGCGCGCGCGTAGAAAAACGCCGGGATGGCCAGGAACAAGGCGCCCGCCCCCTCGCGCAAGGCCCGTCGCTCCGGTGCGGGCCAGCCCGCCCCCTCGCGCAAGGCGCGCCGCTCCGGCGCGGGCAAGCTCGCCCGCTCGCGCAAGGCGCGACCGGTCGAGTACTCGATCCTCTTCACCGCGACCCTGTGCCTGCTCGCGGGCGGCGCGGTCATGGTGTACTCGGCCAGCTCGGCGGAGTCGCTGCTGGCCGGCTCGGGCGACCCGTCGTTCTACCTCAAGCGCTACGTCCTGTGCGGCGTACTGGGGCTCGTGGTCCTGCACGCCGCCTCGCGCCATGGCCTGTCGGTTATCCGGGCGCTGACGCCGGTGCTGCTCGTGACCTCGTTCGTCCTGACCGTCGCGGTGATGCTCCCGGGCCTCGGAGTGACGGTCAACGGCGCCACCCGCTGGCTAGGCGCCGGTCCGCTGCAGTTTCAGCCCTCGGAGTTGCTGAAGGTCTCGATCGTGCTGTACGCGGCGCAGCTGCTCGCCGCGCGCCCGAAGTCCACCAAGACCCTCGGAGGGCTGATCAAGCCGCTGCTGCTGGTGGTGGGGGCGGCCTGCCTCCTGCTCATGAAGCAGCCCGACATGGGCACCACGATGGTCATCTGCTTCGCCGTGGGCGCCCTGCTGGTGGTGGCGGGCACGCCGGTGCGTCTGATGGGAACCATCTTCGCCGCGCTGACGACGGCCGCGCTGTTGATGGCCATCGTCGAGCCCTACCGGCGCGAGCGGCTCACGGCTTTTCTCGATCCCTTCTCCGACGCCGGCGACACCGGCTTCCAGGCCGTGCAGGCCCTCACGGCGCTCGGCTCGGGCGGCCTCTTCGGCGTGGGCCTGGGCGAATCGGTCCAGAAGATCTTCTACCTGCCCGAGGCGCACACGGACATGATCCTGGCCATCATCGGCGAGGAGCTGGGACTGATCGGCGTGCTGGGCACGATCGTCCTCTACGGAATGATCGGCTACGCCGGGCTGCGAACGGCGAAGCTGGCCCGCGACCTGCACTCGAAGCTGCTCGCCGCCGGGGTGACCTCGCTCATCATGTGCCAGGCCACGCTGAACTTCTTCGCGGTGATGGGCATGGCGCCGCTCACCGGCGTGCCGCTTCCCTTTCTCTCCTACGGCAGCACCAACCTCGTGGTCCTGATGGGCGCGATGGGCCTGCTGCTCAACGTGGCCGCCACCGGCGGGCGAGCGGCCCGGCGGGCGCCGGCCAAGCCGCGGCTCGAGGCCCTCGAGGGCGGCCGGGGCAGGCGTGAGCGCGAGCCGGCGGCGCGCGGACGCCGCCGCGCGGCACGTTAGGGAGTTGCCTTCCATGCCGCGAATCGCCATCGCCGCCGGCGGGACCGCCGGCCACGTGGTTCCGGCGCTTGCGGTGGCCGAGGAGCTGAGCCGGCGTGGAGCCGATGTCGAGTTCGTCGGTGGTGACCGCGCCGAGGCCGAGCTGGTTCCGGCGGCGGGCTACCCGCTGCACCAATTGCGCATAGAGGGAATCGACCGGGGAAACCTTCTGCGCTCGAGCCGCGCGCTCGTGCTCGCGGGACGAGCGACGGCGCAGGCGCGCGGGCTGCTGCGCCGCATCGGCGCGGACGCGGTCATGGGCGGCGGCGGGTACGTGGCCGGGCCGGTGGGGCTGGCCGCCCGGGGCCTGCGCCGGCCGCTGGTGTTGACCGAGGCCGACAGCCACCTGGGCGTGACCAATCGCATGCTCGCGCCGCTGGCGCAGCGGATCTTCCTGGCCTTTCCCATCGAAGGGCGCTCCGGCGCCAAATGGCGGGTGGTGGGGCGCCCTGTGCCCGCCGCCACCGGGGTCGTCGACCGCGCCGCGGCGCGGTCGCGCCTCGGCATCGGCGCGAGCGAGTCCTGCGTGCTCGTGTTCGGCGGGTCGCTGGGGGCGCGGCGGCTCAACCACGCCGCACTCGACGCCTTCGGCACGGCGGCACCCGGCCCCGTGCTTCACGCAAGCGGGCAGCGCGACCACCCCGAGCTGCGCGAGCGCCTCGACGCGTTCGGCTCGCCGCCTCACTACCACCTCTACCCCTATGTGCAGCCCTTCGCGGACGTGCTTGCCGCCGCCGACCTGGTGGTCGCCCGCGCGGGCGGATCGGTGATGGAGGTGGCCGCAGCCGGGTTACCGGCGATCCTCGTGCCCTACCCGCACGCGAGCGCCGACCACCAGACCTCTAACGCTCGCTACATGGAGCGCGCCGGCGCCGCTGTGGTGATCCCCGACGACGAGCTCGACGGGCCGCGCCTGGCTCGGGAGGTGGGCGCCCTGCTGGCCGCCCCGCAGCGGATGGCGGCGATGGCCAACGCGGCGAGGGCCGTTGCCAAGCCCGACGCGGCGCAGCGTATTGCCGACGAGCTGCTAGCGCTCGCCGGGCGTTGACAGCGGGCGCGAGCCCGAGCACACGAGCCGCAGCCAATCGATGCGGCCATCGCGCTCGCCGATGAAGGCCTGCTGCTCGACAACGAAGACCCCATCCGGCGTGCGCAGGCGGTAGCGGTAGCCCACGCGCTCGCGATCGCCGATCGTGTCGCTGTCGACCGCGATCAGCTCCTCGACGTGCTCGTCGGGCTCGATCCACGATTTGAGGATCTGCTCGATCACCGTGTCGGGATCGCCGGCCTCCCACGAGCGCTTGGGCGTGAGCGCCCGGAAGTCGATCTCGGGGTGCAGCAGATCCGCCACGCGCCGGTAGTCCTTGGACGTAACGGCCTCGGCGAAGGCGGTGCCGAGCGTGGTGGCGGTTTGCGACATGGGTGGAGAATAAGGTCACGGAGGAATGGGCGCGTTCGCGGGCCGCAGCCTGCACTTCATAGGTATCGGCGGGGCCGGGATGAGCGGGCTGGCGCTGGTGGCTCATGCCCTCGGCGCACGCGTGACGGGGTCCGACCAGGCGGAGTCGGCCTATTGCGAGCGCCTGCGCCTGGCGGGAATCGAGCCCGTGATCGGCCACGACGCGGTGAACTACCCGGCCGGGGCCGAGGTCGTGGTCTCGACCGCCATCGCGCAGGACAACGCGGAGCTCTCGTCCGCGCGGGCCGGCGGCGCCACTGTGCTTCATCGCGGCGACCTGCTGGGCGAGCTGTCGCGCCTGAAGCGCACGATTGCCGTGAGCGGAACCCACGGCAAGACCACCACGGCCTCGATGGCCGCCCACGTGCTGCTCGCGTGCGGCCGCGAACCCGCCTTCCTGATCGGCGGGGAGTTGCGCTCGGCTCACACCAACGCCGGCTGGGGGGCGGGCGAGTGGGCGGTGATCGAGGCCGATGAGTCCGACCGCTCGTTTCTCAAGCTGGCGCGGGAGGTCGCGTTGATCACGAACATCGAGCTCGACCACCATTCCACCTACGCGGGCCTCGGAGAGCTGAGGCAGGCCTTCAGCGAGTTCGCCGCGCCCGCGAAGCTGCGTGTGCTCGGGCCCGGAGTCGAGCTGGCGCAGAAAGGCAATCTCGTTCGGCATCGACGAGGGCGACTTTCGGGCCACCGGGCTCGAGCTCACCCACGGCGGCTCGCGCTTCACGGCCGGCGGGGCGGCGATCGAGCTGACCGTGCCCGGGCGCCACAACGTCCTCAACGCCCTCGCGGCGCTGGCCGCCTGCCGAGCCGCCGGCGTCGAACCGGCCGAGGCGGCCCCGGCGCTGGCGAGCTTCAGCGGTGCCGCGCGGCGCTTCGAGGAGCACGGCAGGGGCCCCGGGGGCGCACTCATCTACGACGACTACGCCCACCATCCCACCGAGGTGCGCGCGACGCTCGAGGCCGCCCGCACGCTCGCGCCCCGGCGCCTGTTCGCCTGCTTTCAGCCGCACCTCTATTCGCGCACTCGGATGCTCGCGCGCCAATTCGGGCGCGCGCTGGCGCTCGCCGACGTGGTGGTGGTGCTCGACGTGTACCCCGCCCGCGAGCGCGCCGAGGACTTCGCCGGGGTGAGCGGCCTGCTCGTGGCCGAGGCCGCGGCGGATGCGGCCGGCGGTCGCCCGGTGTGGTGGCTGCCGCGAGCGGCCGACGCCGAGCGAATGCTGGCGAGCGAGCTGCGCGAGGGCGACCTGCTGCTGACGCTGGGCGCGGGCGACGTGGACGCGGTGGCCCGGAGCTTGGCGCGATGAGCGCGGTCCCGGACGGCGTGGAGCGCGACCACCCGCTCGCGCGGCTGACCACGGTGCGAACCGGCGGTCGGGGTGACTTCTTCGCCCGTCCCGACTCCGCCGAGCGGCTGGCCGAGCTGCTGGCGTGGGCCGACGAGCACCAGATCGCGGTAGGAGTGGTCGGGTCGGGATCGAATCTGCTCATAGCGGATGCGGGATTCAGGGGACTCGTCATGAAGCTGGACGGCACGCTCGCCACGATCGAGCAGGACGGTGAACGCCTGCTCTGCGGCGGCGGCGCCCGGCTGCCCCAGGCCGCCGCCCGCGCCGCCCGGGCCGGTCTCAGCGGGCTCGAGTTCGGGGTGAACATCCCCGGCACCGTCGGCGGCGCGGTGAAGATGAACGCGAACGCCTACGGCGGCGACCTCGCGCGGGTGCTCGAGTGGGTGGAGGTGGCCACCCCCGCCGGCAGCGAGCGCCGGACCCCCGACGAGCTCGGATTTCGCTATCGCCGCTCGAACCTCGGAGACCGCGAGATCGTCGCGGGCGCCTCGTTTGCGCTTTCGCCCGCGGATCCGGAGGGCGTGAAGGCGACCCTGGCCGAGATGCGCGCTGCCCGCAAGGCCGCGCAGCCGTCGGGCATCAAGACCTTCGGATCGACGTTCAAGAACCCCGACGACGCGCTCGCCGAGGGCCGCAGCGCCGGCGTTCTGCTCGATCAGGCCGGCTGCCGCGGGCTCGCGGTGGGCGGCGCGCGCTTCTCCGAGAAGCACGCCAACTTCGTCGAGAACACGGGCGAGGCCACCACCGCCGACGTGGTCGCGCTGATGGCCGAGGGCCGAAGGCGCGTGCGCGAGCGTTTCGGCGTGGAGCTCGAGCCGGAGGTCCAGTTGCTGGGCGAGGTGGACACCTCGGCGCTCTGGAGCACAGGGTGAGCGGCCTCGCAGCCACGCTGGCTCGCCGCCGCCCGGCCCTGGCGCGTTCGCTCCCGGAGCTCACGCCGCGCCTCAAGCGCCGGCTGGTGGCGCTGTTGGTCCTCAGCCTCCTGCTCGCGGGCGGCTATCACTTCTGGCTGCGCGACTCGTCGCTGGTGGCCGTGGATGAGGTGAAGATCAGCGGCCTCACCACAGCCGACGCGCCTCGCGTGCGCACGGCGCTGGCGGGCGCAGCGCGGGGGATGACCACGCTCCACGTCGATCGCGAGCGACTCGAGCGGGCGGTGGAGGGGTTTCCGGTCGTGCACGAGCTGAAGGTGACGCCCGACTTCCCCCACGGCCTGCGTGTCCGCGTGGTCGAGCACGTCCCGGCCGCCCTGGCCGTGAGTGATGCGGGCCAGGTGGCGGTGGCGGGCGATGGGACGATCCTCCGGGGCCTGCCGGTGGAGGGCAACCTGCCCACGGTGGCCGTTGACGGGATCCTCGGCGCCGATCGCCTGCGCGACGCGGACGCCCTCGCCGCGGCCGCCGTGGCCGGCTCGGCCCCCGCTGTTCTGCGCCGGCGGGTCGAGGAGATATCGAAGCGATCCGAGGCCGGGCTCGTGGCCGAGCTGAGCGACGGCCCGGAGCTGATCTTCGGAACCGCCACCCGGCTGCGGACCAAGTGGGCCGCGGCAGCCCGCGTGCTGGCCGACCCGGAGGCTCAGGGCGCGAGTTACATCGACCTGCGCATCGCGGGGCGCCCCGCGGCCGGCGGTCTGCCGGCGGAGACTGTGACACCGGTGGCCCCGGCGGGAACCGCTCCGACCGCGCCAACCGCCCCGGCTACCGGCGCCGCGACGTCGACCGACCCGGGCGCCGCCCCGGCCGCCACCGACCCGTCGCTGCCGGCCGATCCCGCCACGGGCGCGGTGCCGCCGACACCCGGCACGAGTCCCACGACCCCACCCGCCACCACCACCGAACCACCGGCAACAACCGTCCCGCCGACCGCGCCCGCGCCGCTTCCCGCCGGTGGCGTGGAGGGCGGCGCGACGGCTCCGGCCGTGCCCTGACAGACCCTCTACCTGTGGTCGAGACTATGCTCAAGACTCGACTCATGCTCAAGGGTTGTGGTGCACGATTTGTTGCGAGGACGGTTGACACTTCCGGCGAACCCCGCCTACAGTGCCTCGTTGCGGGTATCGGGAAACCCTCGATGAACGCCTGAGCTTCGGACGGTTAGAGGGAGAAGCGGCTCCAAATGGACACTGGCAGTTACCTGGCGGTCATCAAGGTCGTCGGCATCGGCGGTGGCGGCACCAATGCCGTCAACCGTATGGTGGACGCGGGTCTCAAGGGCGTGGAGTTCATTGCCGTCAACACTGACGCCCAGGCGCTGCAGATGTGCGACGCCGACATCAAGCTTCAGATCGGCGACCAGCTCACACGCGGGCTCGGAGCCGGGGCCAACCCCGAGGTCGGCTACGGCGCGGCCAACGAGAGCCGCGACGAGATCAAGGAAGCGCTCAAGGGCGCGGACATGGTCTTCGTCACCGCGGGCGAGGGCGGCGGCACGGGCACGGGCGCCGCGCCGGTGATCGCGGAGGTCTCCAAGCAGGAGGTCGGTGCGCTGACGGTGGGCGTGGTAACCAAGCCGTTCGACTTCGAGGGCACCCAGCGGATGCGCCAAGCGGTGGACGGCATCGACAGCCTGCGCGCGCAGGTGGACACGATGATCGTGATCCCCAACGAGAAGCTGCTGGCGGTGGTGGAGCGCCGCACCAGCATTCTCGACGCGTTCCGTGAGGCCGACAACGTGCTCGGCCAGGGCGTGCAGGGCATCACCGACCTGATCACCACCCCAGGGCTCATCAATCTCGACTTCGCCGACGTGCGCACGATCATGGAGGACGCGGGCTCGGCCCTGATGGGCATCGGCGAGGCCTCGGGCGAGAATCGCGCCGCCGAGGCTGCGAAGAACGCCGTGTCGAGCCCGTTGCTCGAGCAGTCGGTTGAGGGTGCGATGGGCATCCTGCTCAACATCACCGGCGGCGGCGACCTGGGCCTGTTCGAGGTCAACGAGGCCGCCGAGATCATCCAGGGCGCGGCGGACCAGAACTCGAACATCATCTTCGGAGCGGTGGTGGACGACGGCATGGCCGACGCCGTCCGCGTGACGGTGATCGCCACCGGCTTCGAGAGGCCGGGCCGCGGACCGCTCTTCAGCGAGGACTCGACCGGACGCCGCCGCGAGCCGCGCCGCCGCGACGTGACGCTCGACGACCGCCAGCGCGAGTCGCTCGAGATATCCGACGACGACATCGACGTGCCGTCGTTCCTCCGAGACTGACTCAGGTACGGGAGATCCCCGCCGGCGAGACCGCCGTAGCCTTCGAGGCCATCCGGGCGCTGCGCACCCACTACGCCGACCAGGCCGAGTTCGTGCGCCGCGTGGACGAGGTCCAGCGCCCGGAGGGCTACCGGCTGGCCGGGGCTTTCGAGGGGGGACGCTGCCTGGCCGCGGCCGGCTTTCGAGAGCTACACACCCTGGCTTGGGGCCACGTGATCTACGTCGACGACCTCTCCACCCACCCGGACGGCCGGCGCCGTGGCCTCGGGCGCGCCCTGCTCGAGTGGTGCGCCGAGGAGGCGCAGCGGCTGGGCTGCGATGAGCTGCATCTGGACTCCGGGGTGGAGGCCAACCGCCTCGATGCCCACCGGCTCTATCTCAACACCGGGATGAGAATCACGAGCTTCCACTTCGCGAAACCCCTCGGTGCGCCGGCGGCAACGCCGCCGGCTTCCGCCCAACCCCAGTGATCGAGGCCGCCGAGCGAATCGCCCACCAGGCCGAGCGCGAGCTGGAGGCGCTCGTGGCCGTGTCGACTCCTTCCGGGGACGTGGCGGGCGCCGAGGAGGCGGTGGCGCTGTGCGTGGCCTTCCTGCCGCCCGAAGCGCGTGTGGAGCGGGTCGAGTGCTCCACCGCGGGCCACGCGCCGGATCTGCTCGGCCGACTCGAGGGCTCAGGGACGCTCCGGGTGCTGCTGCTCGGTCACCTCGACACGGTGGTGTCGCATTCCGCCCACCGCGCGCTGGTCCGCGACGGCGATCGCCTGACGGGGTCGGGGTCGGTCGACATGAAGGGCGGGGTGGCGTTGGCGCTCGGGCTGATGCGAGAGCTGGCTGCGCGTCCCGAGCTTTACGCGGAGCTGAGCGTGCTGCTGGTGAACGACGAGGAGTGGCGCACGGCGCGCTTCGAACACGCGGACCGCTTCGCGGACTTCCACGCCTGCCTGTGCTTCGAGGCCGGCGAGCGCACCGCCGGCGGCGAGGAGGCGGTGATCGTCAAGCGCAAGGCCGCGGCCACGCTGAGGGTGGACGCCTATGGCCGCCCCGCCCACTCGGGTTCGGCTCCCCACAAGGGCCGCAGCGCGCTGCTCGCACTGGCCGCGGTGGCGCAGACGATCGCCGCCCACCACGATCCGCACGGCGCAGACCGCCTGACCGCCGTTCCGACCATCTTCCGTTCGGGCGAGGCCTTCAACGTCGTCCCGCCCCTGGGCGAGCTGATCTGCGACGTGCGCGCCGACCGCCTGGCCGCGTTCACGCCGGTGATCGAGTCGCTGCCGGAGGAGATCGACGAGGTGAGGCTGGAGGCGACGCTCGTTCGGGCCTGGCCCGGGATGGACACGCGCTCGGCCGCCGCACCCCTGCTGGAGAGGGCGAGCGAGGCGCTGGGGCGCCCCATCGTGGCCTCCGAGCGCGGCGGGGCCAGCGATGCCTCGCACATGGCCGCGGCCATCGGGCTCACGGTCGACGGCCTGGGCCCCCGCGGCGGGGGTGCGCACACCCCACAGGAGTGGGTGAACGCGAAGTCGCTGCATAGCCGGGCCGAGGTGGCTCTCGGCGTCGCGGCCGCCCTGCTCGAAGGCCCGTCCCAGGGCCCGCGGCGGTAGCCTCCGGGGACGAGTGACGCCCCCCGCCACCGACACGCTGCGCCGCACCGCGCTGTTCGGCCGCCACCAGCAGGCCGGGGCGAAGCTCGTGCCCTTCGCGGGGTGGGAAATGCCGGTCTCCTACGAGGGCATCCGACAAGAGCACGTGGCCGTGCGCAGCGGTGCGGGGATGTTCGACGTATCGCACATGGGCGAGATCGAGACGTCGGGTCCCGGCGCCGAGGAGTTCCTCCAGCACATCCTGTCCAACGACGTGAGCAAGATCGCCGAGCGTGGTGCCCAGTACTCGCTGCTCTGCCGCGAGGACGGAGGGGTGCTCGACGACCTGTTCACCTACCGCCTCGGCCCGCAGCGCTTCCTCACGGTGACCAACGCCTCCAACCACGAAAAGGACCTCGCCTGGTTCGAGGCGCAGTCGCAGGGCTTCGACGCCGAGGTCAAGGATGCTCACGCCGACTGGGCCATGCTCGCCGTCCAGGGGCCCGAGGCCCGCACGGCGCTCGCGCGCTTGGTGCAAGCGCCCGGCTCAGCCGGGCGCGCCGCAACCGCCTCCACCGATGGGGAGCTACCCGACCGCATGCGTACAGCGGTCCTTCCGGTGGCCGGCGTGACCGCGCTGGTCTGCGGCACGGGATACACCGGCGAGGACGGCTGCGAATTGATGATCGCGCCGGGAGACGCCGAAGTCGTTTGGGATGCCCTCGACGAGCAGGGCGTGAGGCCGGCCGGGCTCGGCGCGCGCGACACGCTGCGCCTCGAGGTGTGCTTCCACCTCTACGGCAACGACCTCTCGGAGGACCGCAATCCGATCGAGGCCGGTCTGGGCTGGGCGTGCAAGCTCGACACGGGCTTCATCGGCGCCGAAGCGCTGCGCGGCGTCGAGCCCGAGCAGACGCTCGTTCCGTTTGCCTTCACCGGCCCGGGCATTCCGCGGCAGGACAATCCGGTGAAGGCGCCGCACGGCCCCGGAGTGGTCACCAGCGGCAGCATGTCGCCCTGCCTCGATATCGGCATAGGGATGGCCTACGTGCCGGTAGCCGACGCCGATCCAGGTACGGAGATCGAGGTGGACGTGCGCGGCAAGCTGCGCGCCGCTCAGGTCAAGGAGAAACCCCTGTACGAGAAAAAGGAGATCAGTGTCTGAGGCGAGCTATCCCGACGACCTGAAGTACCACGAGGAACACGACTGGGCGCGCATCGACGGGGATCAGGCGACATTCGGGATCACCTGGTACGCCCAGGACGCCCTCGGGGAGGTCGTCTTCTTCGATCCGCCGGAGGTCGGCACCTCGGTGACCAAGGACGGGTCCTACGCCGAGGTGGAGTCGGTGAAGGCCGTATCCGACGTGTTCGCGCCACTCTCGGGCGAGATCGTCGAGGTCAACGAGGGCCTGGCCGATTCACCGGAAAAGATCAACGAGGACCCCTACGGGGACGGCTGGATGGTCAAGGTCAAGCTCTCCGATCCCTCGGAGGTCGATGCACTGCTCGACGTCGGCCCTTACAAGGAGTTGCTCTCATAGCTCGTTAACGTCCTAGATTCCTTGTGAGCCGCTACACAGCCGTAACCGACGAAGACCTGAAGGCGATGCTGAGCGCGATCGGCGTCGGTTCGCTGGAGGAGCTGTTCACAGATATCCCGGAGTCGGTGCGGCTGGGGCGCGAGATCGAGCTGCCCGCCGGCCGTTCGGAGCTCGAGGTTCACGACCATCTCGCCGCGCTGGCGGCGCGTAACCGCCACTGCGACGCCGAGACCAGCTTCCTGGGCGCGGGCATGTACGACCACTACGTTCCGGCGCTGATCGACAACCTTCTGTCGCGCTCGGAGTTCCTCACGCCCTATACGCCCTACCAGCCGGAGATCTCGCAGGGCGGCCTTCAGGTGATGTTCGAGTTCCAGACGGCGATCTCGGAGTTGACCGGGCTGCCGGTGTCCAACGCCTCGGTGTACGAGGGGCCGAGCGCCGTGGCGGCGGCGGGCTATCTGGCCAAGCTCGAGACGCGCCGGAGCAAGCTCGTGGCCAGCCGCGGCCTGCATCCGCATTCGCGCGCCGCGCTGCGCACCCACGCCGCGGGCTACGGCATGACCGTCGAGGAGGTCCCGCTCAACGACGAGGGCGCCAGCGACGCTGCGGCGCTGGCCGAAGCGCTCGACGACGACACCGCCGCGGTGTTCGTGCAGCAGCCGAACTTCCTGGGCACGGTCGAAGAGCTCGGTGAGCTGGCCGAAGCGGCCAAGAGCACCGGCGCGCTGGCGGTCTGCGCCGCCGACCCGCTGCCGCTCGGGATTCTCAAGCCGCCGGGAGAGCAGGGCATCGACATCTGCGTGGGCGAAGGGCAGACGCTGGGCAACCGGCTCGATTTCGGCGGGCCGTCCTTCGGCTTCTTCGCCGCGAGTGAGCGCTTCATCCGCAAGATGCCGGGACGGATCGCGGGCGAGACGCGCGACGCCGACGGCCGGCGCGGCTTCGTACTCACGCTGCAGACACGCGAGCAGCACATTCGCCGCGAGAAGGCCACGCACAACATCTGCACGGCCCAGGCGCTCAACGCGCTGGCCGGCGTCGTCTACCTGTCCTGGCTGGGCCGCCGCGGCCTGGTGGAGCTGGCCGAGCTGATGCTGCGCCGCACCCACTATGCCCGCGAGGCGCTGGGCGTGGAGGCCATCAACCCGGGTCCCGTGGTGCGCGAGTTCGCCGTGCGCGTGCCCGACCTCGACGCCCTCTTCGAGCGCGCCCGCGCGCAGGGCATCAACCCGGGCTACCGGCTCGGCCGCGACTACCCCGAGTACGAGGACGGCCTGCTGGTGGCCATAACCGAGCGGCGCACGAAGGCGGACATCGACCGCCTGGCGGCACTCGTGGCCTCCGTGCGGGAGGGCGTGGCGGCGTGAGTGTCGATCCGCGAGAGCACGACACGATCACGATCTTCGAGCGCTCGCGCGAGGGCCGCCGCGCATTCACGGCGCCCGAGAGCCACGTGCCCGAGGTGCCGGTCGAGGAGCTGCTGCCCGCCTCTCAGATCCGCGAGCGCCCGGCCGCGCTGCCGGAGATCTCCGAGCCCGAGCTCGTGCGCCACTACGTGACGCTGTCCTCGAAGAACTTCCACCTCGACGAGGGCTTCTACCCGCTCGGCTCGTGCACGATGAAGCACAACCCCAAGCTGCACGAGCGGGTCGCGGCGCTGCCCGGCCATGCCCGCCTGCATCCTCTTCAGGACCCCGAGTACGCGCAGGGCGCGCTCGAGCTGATGTGGCGCCTGCAGGGCGCGCTGGGCGAGATCGCCGGCCTGCCTCACGTGTCGCTGCAGCCCAGCGCCGGCTCGCACGGCGAGCTCGCGGGCCTGCTGCTCACGCGCGCCTACCACGAGGACCGCGGCGAGCAGCGCACGAAGGTGCTCACGCCCGATACCGCGCACGGCACCAACCCGGCCACCGTGACGATGGCCGGCTACCAGGTGATCAAGGTGGGCACTGACGAGCACGGCGGAGTCGATCTCGACGACCTGCGCGCCAAGGCCGACGACGAGGTCGCCTGCCTGATGCTCACAAACCCCAACACACTCGGGCTCTTCGACCGCAACATCGAGGAGATCAAGCGCATCGTCGACGGCGTGGGGGCCACGCTCTACTACGACGGGGCGAACCTCAACGCGGTGATGGGCATCTCGCGGCCCGGCGACATGGGCTTCGACATCGTCCACTTCAACCTGCACAAGACGTTCACCCAGCCCCACGGCGGCGGCGGCCCGGGCGCAGGACCGATCGCCGTGTCCGACCGCATCGAGCCGTTCCTGCCCACGCCCCAGGTCGTCTGCCGACGCGGCGACAATGGCGCCGAGCCGCGCTTCGACCTCGACCACGAGCGGCCCAAGTCGATCGGCAAGCTACGCGGCTTTCAGGGCAACTTCGGCGTGTTCGTGCGCTCCTACGCATACATCTGCTCGCTCGGCGCCGATGGGCTCAAGGACGTCTCGCAGGTGGCGGTGCTCAACGCCAACTACCTCAAGGCTCGCCTGGCCGAGGAGGGCATCGCCGAATATCTGCCGATCGCCTTCGACCGGCTCTGCATGCACGAGTTCGTGCTGTCCGGGCAGGGCGCCAAGGACAAGCTCGACATAAAGACGCTCGACATCGCCAAGCGCCTGCTCGACCACGGTGTGCACCCGCCCACGGTCTACTTCCCGCTGCTGGTGGATGAGGCCCTGATGATCGAGCCCACCGAGACCGAGACCAAGGAGCGCCTCGACCACTTCGCCGATGTGATCCGAGCGATCTTGGAGGAAGCGGGCGAGGACCCGCAGATCGCCAAGAACGCGCCGTACACGACGCCGGTGCGCCGGCTCGACGAGGCGGGCGCGGCCAAGCGGCCGGTGGTGCGCTGGACCCCCGAAGCGGACAACCCCGGCGATCCGGACCGCGCGGCCGACGCCGCGGCCGGCGGCACGGGGGCGATGTAGCGTGGCCACGCCCACCGTCCCCGAGGGGACCGTCGCCGGCGACGAGATCAGCCAGGCCGAGCTGCGGCTGGCGGCGCGCAATCACGGCCAGCCGCTGGAGGCGCTGTCGCACGACATCAC
This sequence comes from uncultured Thermoleophilaceae bacterium, assembly GCA_963728495.1. Taxonomy (GTDB): domain Bacteria; phylum Actinomycetota; class Thermoleophilia; order Solirubrobacterales; family Thermoleophilaceae; genus JACVRW01. The sequence continues at coordinate 287,906 of CAVSKI010000010.1, forward strand.
TCCGGTCGGGTTGCACTACCTGCTGATCCACTTCGACATTCCCGTCGTCGACCCCGACGGCTTCGCCTTGGAGGTCGACGGTTTGGTCGAGCGTCCGTTGCGCCTGACCCTCGACGACCTGCGGGCCCGCGAACGGGTGGAGCTGCCCGTGACCTTCGAGTGCGCGGGCAACGGGCGCACGCTCTCGTCGCCGCGCGCCGTGAGCCAGCCCTGGGTCCTCGAGGCTGTGGGCACCGCCCGCTGGGGCGGCACGCCGCTGCGGCCGCTTCTCGACGAGGCGGGCCTTCGCCCGGAGGCGGTTGAGCTGGTTCTGTCGGGGCTCGACCGCGGCCTGGAGGGCGGCGAGATGCAGTTCTACGAGCGCGGCCTGGCCGTGGACGACAGTGCGGAGGCGCTGCTCGTGTACGACATGAACGGGATGCCGCTGCCGCCTCAGCACGGCTTCCCACTCCGCCTCGTGGTGCCCGGCTGGTACGGCATGACGAACGTCAAGTGGCTCACGCGCATAACCCTGCAGGACAAGCCCTTCGAGGGTTACTACAACGCCGCCTCCTACCGCTTCGTGGACGCCGATGGGGTACTGGGAGAGCCCGTGACCCGGATGGCGCCCCGCTCGCTCACGATTCCGCCGGGCGTGCCTGACTTCATGAGCCGCGAGCGCCATCTGGAGCCCGGACCGGTCGAGCTGCAGGGCCGCGCCTGGTCGGGCTGGGGCGAGATCGAGCGGGTCGAGGTCTCGACCGACGATGGCCAAAGCTTTGCCGACGCGCAACTCGACGAGCCGGTCTCGCGGGCCGCTTGGCGCGGCTGGCGCTTCCACTGGGACGCGCCGCCGGGCGAGCACGTGCTGTGCTCGCGTGCCAGCGACGCGGCCGGGAACGTTCAGCCGCTCGACCCACCCTGGAACCGAGGTGGCTACGCCAACAACGCGGTGGAGCGGGTGACGGTCTGCGTCAGCCGCCCGTGAAGAGGGCGGCTGACGTGCCACGGTTTTCCCTACATAGACTCGCGCTCGTGCGAATCTTCAGCGGCATCCAGCCGACGGGCCGCAAGCACCTCGGCAACTACATCGGCGCCGTGCGCGGCTATCTGGACGGGCAGGAGCGGGCGGATCCGGCGATCTATTGCATGGTCGACCTGCACGCCACCAGCGTCAGCTACGACCCCGGCGCGCTGCCCGGCTACGTGCTCGACACCGCGGCCATGTTGATGGCCTGCGGGCTGGATCCCGAGCGCTGCATCCTGTTTCGCCAGTCCGACGTCCACGAGCACTCCGAGCTGTGCTGGCTGCTGTGCTCGGTCACCGCCTACGGGGAGCTCGGACGCATGCACCAGTTCAAGGACAAGTCGGCGCGCGAGCAGGAGCTGGTGCGCACGAGCCTTTTCCTCTACCCCGTGCTCCAGGCCGCCGACATCCTTCTCTACAAGACCGACCAGGTGCCGGTGGGCGACGACCAGCGCCAGCACGTGGAGCTCGCGCGCGAGGTCGCCCGGCGCTTCAACACCACCTACGGGGAGGTGCTGGTCGAGCCCGAGCACGTGATCCCGGAGGTCGGAGCGCGCGTGATGGACCTGCAGGACACCTCGGCCAAGATGTCGACCACGTTCGGCACCGACGCCGGCCTGATCTACATCGACGACGAGCCGGACGACATCCGGCGCAAGCTCAAGCGCGCCCAGACGGACTCCGGCCGCGAGGTGGTGAGCGGGCCGGAGAAGCCCGGAATCTCCAACCTGATCCAGATCTACTCCGTGGCCCGTGGGCTCGAGCCCGGGGCGGTCGAGCGCCAGTTCGAGGGCCATGGCTATGGGGACTTCAAGGCCGCAGTGGGTGAGGCCGTGGTGGAGTTGCTCGCGCCGATACGCGAGCGCTACCGCGAGCTGCGCGGCGACGAGGCCGCCCTGGAGAGCACGCTGGCCGAGGGGGCCGAACGGGCCCGCCGCCTCGCCTCGCCGACTATGGACGAGGTACGTGGCGCCATGGGAGTGGGTAGCGCCGTCGGACGACGCGTTTAGGCTGTTCCTCGATGGCCTTCGCAGCCCTCGACCTCGACCTCGAGGTCTTCAACGGTCCCTTCGACCTGCTCCTGACGTTGGTCCTCAAGGAGGAGATCGACCTGCTCGAGGTCGACCTGGCCGAGGTCGTGCTGGCCTATGTCGAGCACCTCGAGCGGGCCGGCGAGCTCGATCTCGAGGCGGCCACCGAGTTCCTGGTGCTGATCGCCGCCCTGCTGGAGCTGAAGTCCCGGCTGATGCTCCCGCAGGACGACGAGGAGGGCCTCGACCTCGATGCCGGGGAGGCGGCCGAGGAGCTGCTCGCCCGCATGCTCGAGTACCACCGCTATCGCGAGGCCGCCGAGCACCTGCACGACCGCCTGGCCGCCGAGCACGGCTACCGCTACCGGTCGGCCCCCTTGCCGCCCGAGCTGCGGCGGATATCGATCGAGGCGGCCGAGGCCGCCTACGACCCCGAACGCCTCGCGCAGGCCATCGGCGAGCTGCTCCAGATCCCGCCGCCGCTCGACCTGGGTCACGTGCGCCGGCCGGCGGTGTCGGTCGATCAGCGCCTGGCCCATCTGCGCGCGCTGCTGGCGGGCCGCAGCCGCTTCTCCTTCGACGAGGCGGTGCAGGGCGCCGACCGGCTGACCGAGGCGGTCACCCTGTTCGCTCTGCTCGAGCTCTACAAGGCGGGGGAGGCGAAGTGGGAGCAGGAGGTTCCGTTCGGGCCCATAACGGTGGTCGGCGCGGGCTCGAACGCGGCGGCGGCATCGTGAACGATCTGGCCCGCACCGCCGAGGCGCTGCTGTTCCTGTCCGCCGAGCCGGTGTCCGTGGAGCGGCTGGCTGACGCCTGCGAGGTGTCGGAGGGCGAGATCGTCGAGGCGCTGGCCCGGCTGCGCGAGCATTACGCGGACGGCTATCGCGGAGTGGTGCTGCGCGAGGTGGCGGGCGGGTTCACATTGGCCACCGACCCCGTGGCCGAGCGCGCCGCGCGGCGGCTGCTGGCCAAGCCGCGCACGCCGCCGCTCACGCAGGCGCAGGCCGAGTGCCTGGCCATCGTCGCCTACCTGCAGCCCGTGTCGCGGCCCGAGATCGCGCGCATCCGCGGGGTGGCGTCGGAGTCCGCGGTGGGCACGCTGTGCGAACGCGGGCTGATCGAGGAGTCGGGGCGCTCGCGCTTCGGCGCCACGCTCTACCGCTCCAGCGAGCTGTTCGAGAAGCTCTTCGGGCTGACCGGCCTCGATGCCCTACCCGACCCGGCGGCCTTCGACCCCTCGCCCGAGCAGGAGGGCGAGTTGCGCGAGCGCCTGCTGCGCGCCGGCGAGCAGCGCACGCAGATCAGCGGCTAGCGGCGTGAGCCGCGCCCGGCGGGGCCCGCGTCTTTACGGCAGCAACCAGCGCCGGGATCGGCCGGGACTGTCACTGCTGTCGCGGCGCTGTAACACAACCCCCTCGGCGGGTGCGGCGGGCCGCCGCGTTGGGAGCTGTCCTGCCCTGGTGTCGCAGGACGACACCAATCCAGGACGGTGGCGCGAAACCGCGTTACGGCAACGTGACAAAGCTGACAACACGGCCGTCCACTTTGTTGCTGCCGTTAGAAGACGCCGGCGCCCATCAGCTGGCAACTCGCACAGCGACTAACTCGCCGCCAGCTCGAGCTTCGCATCCCGGAACTCCTCGGCCACGTCGCCCAGGATCTGCATCATGGCGTCGCTGGCCGGGGAGGCATAGGAGCCCTCGGCCCGGGCGGCCCACACGCGCCGCACGGGAGCGTTCACGAGCCTGCGCGCCACCACGCCGGGGTGCAGGGTGGTGAGCGCAAGCCGAGGGAAGATGGTCACGCCCACGCCCGCGGCAACCAGGGCCTGCGCGGCAGTGGTCTCGTCGGCCTCGAAGGCCACCCGCGGCTCGAAGCCGGCCTCGCGGCAGGCGCCGTCGGTGATCGCGCGACACCCGCAGGTGCTGCCCGAGGCGATCCACGGATCCTCGGCCAGGTCGGCGAGCGAGACGCGCCGGCGCTTGGCCAGCGCGTGGCCGGCGGGCAGGATCACGTCGTAGGGATCGTCGAGCAGGTGGACCAGCTCGAGGTCGGCGGGGAGCATGTCGGGAGCCGACGGGTGGTCGTACACGAGGGCCAGATCGGCCTCGCCGGTACGAAGCCGGGGCGCGACCTGATCGGGCTCCGCCTCCTGCATTGAGAGCTCGACCTTGGGGTGGCGTTCGTGGAAGGCGGCCACCGCGCGTGGGGTGAGAGTGGCGTTGCCGCTCTGGAAGGCGATGAGCCGCAACCTTCCGCCGCGCAGGCCGGCCAGTGCGGCCAGGTCCTCCTCGGCGTTCTCGATCCGGGCCAGTATCGCGTCGGCGTGCTCGATCAGCACGCGCCCGGCCTCGGTCACACGCACACCGCGCGAGCCGCGCTCCACCAGCTGGGTGCCGGTCTCGCGCTCGAGCGCCGCCACGTGCTGCGAGATGGCCGACTGCGTAAAGGACAGCGCCTCGGCCGCGGCCGAGAAGGATCCGCGTGCGCCGACCTCGCGAAGGACCTTCATGCGTCGCACGTCAAGCATCAGCTCAGCTTATCGCCAGGCGAAGAAGTCTTCATTTGGACTGATGGCCGGGCTTTGCGATCCTAGGAGCGATGTCGCGCCGCTCGTGGATCCTGCTGGGCACGCTCTCCGCCCTCTGGGGCGCGTCGTATCTGTTCATCAAGGTGGCGCTGGAGGACGACGTCGCGCCCGTGGTGATCGTGTCGGTACGCACCGCCCTCGCGGCGCTGGTGCTGCTTCCGCTGGCCGCCCACAACGGCTGGTTGTCGGGCGTGCGCCGCAACGCGGGCCCGATTCTGGTGCTCGCGGTGGTCCAGATGGCCGGCCCGCTGATGCTGATCGCCGTTGGTGAGCAGGAGATCTCCTCCTCGCTCACGGGCATCCTCGTGGCCACCGCCCCGATCTTCACCTTCCTGCTGGCGTTCACGCTCGAGGGCGAGGAGCGCGCGTCGGGCCTCAGCCTGGCGGGGGTGGTGATCGGTATCGGCGGGGTGGCGCTGCTGCTCGGGATCGACGCGGGCGGCGGCACGGCCGCGCTGGTGGGCGGGCTCTGCGTGGTGCTGGCCAGCTTCGGCTATGGGGTCGGCGCCTGGTTCGTCAAACGCCGCGTGCACGACATCCAGCCCGTGGCCATGGTCGGCGCGACCGCCGCCACCGCCGCCGCCCTGACCGCGCCATTCGCCGCTCTGAGCCTCCCTTCCGAGGCGCCCGGGCTCGCCGCCCTCGGGTCGCTGCTCACCCTGGGCGTGCTGTGCACTGGCGCGGCGTTCGTGATCTTCTACTCGCTCGTGGCCAGCGACGGGCCGGCCAAGGCCTCGCTCGTGGGCTACATCGCGCCCGGGTTCTCGATCGTCTACGGGGTCACGCTGCTCGACGAGGGCTTCACGCTCACCACCGCCGCGGGGCTGCTGCTGATCACCGGCGGGTCGTGGCTGGCGGCCGAGGGTCGCTATCCCTGGCAGGCGCGCTCAGCGGCGGGCGGCGAGCTGGCCACAGGCTGCATCGATGTCGCGACCGCGGGTGAGGCGGACGGTGGTGCGCACTCCGCGCGCCTCGAGGGCGCTGCGGAACGCGTCGATCGCATCCCGGCCTGAGCCGCGAAAGCCCGCCTCGGTGGGGTTGTAAGGGATCAGGTTGACCTTGAAGGCGTGGCGCGGCGCGAGCACGTCGGCGAGGGCGATGGCCTGCTCGTAGCGGTCGTTCACGCCCTCCAGCATCAGGTACTCGACGAACACCTGGCGCCGGCGGCGTTCGTGCCACTCCCGGCAGGCGCTCAGCACGTCGCCCAGCGGGTAGCGCTCGTTCACGGGCATCAGCTCCGAGCGCAGCGCCTCGTCGGCGGCATGCAGGGAGAGGGCCAGGCGCACCGGCGGCCCCTCGCGGGCCAGGCGCTGGATGCCCGGCAGCCAGCCGACGGTCGAGATCGCCGTGTTCGACGCGGCGATGCCGATCTCGGGCAGGCGCTCGCAGGCGGCCAGCACGTTGTCGAGGTTCATCAGCGGCTCGCCCATGCCCATGAACACCGCGTGGTTGACCGCCTCCTTGCGGCGGAAGTGCAGCGCCTGATCGAGGATCTCCGACTCGCTGAGGTTGCGGCCGAACTTCATGCGCCCGGTGGCGCAGAACGTGCAGGTGAGCGGGCAGCCCGACTGGCTGGAAAGGCACAGCGAGCGCCGCCCGTCGCGGTAGCGCATGAGCACCGCCTCCACGGGCCGCCGGTCGACGGTCTCAAAGAGCGCCTTCTCGGTCCCGTCTCGCGCGAGCGCCTCCTCGGCCGTTTCGAGGGAGGAGAACGGCACCTCGTCGGAGAGGGCAGCGCGCAGCTCGACGGGCAAATTCGTCATCACCCCGTAGGAAGGCGCGCCACCCGCGGTCCACTCCCACACCTGGCGCGAGCGGAAGGAGGGCTCGCCCCGAGCCACCAGCCTCTCTTCGAGCAGCGCCAGATCCACGTGGAAGAGTGTGTCGCATGCGCCTGGCCAAGTTCCTGGCCCACGCGGGCGTGGCCTCACGCCGCGCCGCGGAGGGCCTGATCGCCGAGGGCCGCGTGAGCGTGGCCGGCGATACGGTGACCGATCCGGCACGCGACGTGGACGAGTCGAGCGCGGTGGCCGTCGACGGCCGGGCGGTCCAGCCCGAGCCGCGCGAGGTGTACGCCCTCAACAAGCCGCGCGGCGTGGTCTCCACCGCGCGCGACACTCACGGCCGGCCCACGGTCGTGCAGCTGGTGCGCTCGCGCCGGCGCCTGTATCCGGTGGGGCGGCTTGACGCCGACAGCAGCGGGCTGATCCTGCTCACCAACGACGGCGAGCTGGCCGAGCGGCTCACGCACCCCCGCTACGGCGTGGACAAGGTCTACCGCGCGCGAGTGCAGCCGGACCGCGTGTCGCCGCGGGCGCTCGCGGCGCTGCGTCAGGGCGTCGAACTCGAGGATGGGCGCACGGCCCCCACCCGAGTGCGCCAGCCCGCGCCGGGGATCCTCGAGATCACGCTGCGCGAAGGCCGCAAGCGCCAGGTGCGACGCATGGCCGAGGCCGTCGGCCACCGCGTGATCGAGCTGGAGCGGGTGGCGTTCGGTCCGCTCGGCCTGCGCGGGCTGGAGTCCGGCCAGAGCCGCCGGCTCAAGCCCGCCGAGATCGAGCGCCTGCGGCGCGCCGGGCGCGGCTGACACAATCGCCGCCGTGAAGCTGCGAGCGCTACGAGGCGCGACCACCGTCCAACAGAACGACGCCGACGCGATTCTTAACGCGACGGAGGAGCTCGTGCGCGCCGTGATGGACCGAAACGCGCTCGCGCCCGGCGACATGGTCAGCTGCATCTTCACCTGCACCGAGGACCTGGACGCCGAGTTCCCCGCCGTCGCGGCCCGCAAGCTGGGCCTGAGCGCTGTGCCGCTGCTGTGCGCCAAGGAGGTTTCCGTGCCGGGCTCGCTGCCGCGGGTCATCCGGCTGCTGCTGCACTACTACGCTGAGGATTCGGTGGAGGTCCATCACGTGTACCTGCGAGAGGCGGTCGCGCTGCGGCGCGACCTAGAGGGCGCTCAGTGACGGGCCTGGAGTTCAACCGCCGCCTCGACGGGATCCCGGTCTACCCGGTGGCCTCCACATATGCGTTCGACGGCGAGCTGGTCAAGCTGGCCTCCAACGAGACTCCCTTCGCGCCGCACCCTCAGGTGCTCGAGGCCGTCGAGGCTCAGCTGCGGACGCTCAACCGCTATCCCGATCCGGCCAAGTCGGCGCTGCGCGGCCGGCTCGCCGAGCGTACCGGTTTGCCCTCGGGGCGGATCACCGTGGGCAACGGCTCGTGCGAGATCCTGCTGGCCGCCGCCGAGGCCATGCTCGAGCCGGGGGCCGAGGTGGTGTACGCCTGGCCGTCCTTCTCGATCTACCCCCACCTGGCCGCGATGGCCGGGGCCCGGGCGATCACGGTCGCGCTCAACGAGGCGGGCGAGCACGATCTGGAGGCGATGGCGCGTGAGGTCACCGCCGCCACGCGCCTGGTGATCGTCTGCAACCCCAACAACCCGAGCGCCACGGCCCTCACGCCGGCCGCCATCGACGCCTGGATGGCCGAGCTCCCTCGCCACGTGGCCGTGATCCTCGATGAGGCCTACATCGAGTTCTCGCTGCTCCAGGATCCCGACGACTCGCTCGACCTGCTCGGCCGCCACCCCAATCTCGTCCTGCTAAGGACCTTCTCCAAGGTCTATGGCCTGTGCGGCCTGCGGGTGGGCTACGCGCTCGGCTCGGAGGCCTTCCGGCTGGCCGTGGACCGCGTGCGCCAGCCCTTCTCGGTCAACGCCCTCGCACTCGCGGCCGCCGCGGAGGCGCTCAACCATCAGGACGAGGTCGAAAGGCGCATCGAGCAGACCGCGATCGAGCGGATCCACGTGGAGTCCGAGCTGGAGGAGCGCGGCCTGGACAGCACCGACAGCCAGGCCAACTTCTCGTGGGTGTCGCTGGGCGAGCGCGACGAGGACGAGGTCGTGGATGGGCTGGCCCGGCGCGGGGTGATCGTTCGCGCCGGCAGCGCGCTCGGCGAGGCGGGCCGGATGCGGGTCACCTACGGCACGCGAACCGAGAACGATCGCTTTCTGGCCGTACTCGACGAAGTTCTTTAATACCCCATTAAGGGGAGGGCGGCCACCCCCGATTGCCCCGATAGTGGGGGCCAAGGGGTATGCCACAGGGCAGGGAATCCGACCCGGCGATTGAACGCTGGGCCGGCGCCGGACACTCCGACGACTCCGATCCCGCTCGCGCGGGCCGGGAGGCCGTCGCAGAAGCGATCACCGGGGAGGATCCCCGGCTGGTCCTCGTGTTCGCGGCGCCGCGTTATGACTTCGATGCGCTAGCGCACGCGGCCCGAGAGGCAGCGGGGCCGGCCGAGCTGATCGGCTGCTCGGGAGGCGATGGCGTCACGGCCTTTGCCCTGGGCGGGCCAGGCTTTTCGGCGGCCACGGCCTCCGCCCCCTTGAACGGGAGCGGCTCTCGGGCGGCGGGCGAGAGCGCCGCGCTTTGCCTGAGCGACCTCGACGGCCGGCCGCCCCACAGGGCCCTGATTCTGCTCGCCGACGGGCTGTCCGGCGACACCCAGGACGTGGTGCGCGGTGCGTACTCGGTGGCCGGGGCCACCGTTTCACTGGCCGGCGGCTGCGCCGGGGTGCAGCTGCGTGGAAACCGGGCCATGCGCGACTCGGTCGTGGCCGTTGCGCTCGGCTCGGACGCGCCGTTCGGCGTGGGAGTGCGCCACGGCTGGCACCCCCGCGCCGATCCGCTGCTGATCACCGCCAGCGACGGCAGGCGAGTGCAGACGATCAACGACCGGCCTGCCCTTGACGTCTACCTCGAGCTCTCCGCCGCCCCCGCGGAGGCCGATTTCGGCCGTTACGCCAGTCTGCACCCCCTCGGGGTGGCCGCCGCGCGCGGCCGCGAGGCCCAGATACGTGCGGTGGTCGGCGCCGACTTCGAGTCGCGCTGGCTCCACTGCAACGGCGAGCTGCCGGCCGGCACCCTGGTCTGGCCCATGGAAGGCGAGGCGGGCGAGGTGTTGAACGCAACCTCCCGGGCATGCGTGGAGGCGCTGCTGCCCCTGCGGTCCGAGCCGCCCCTCGGTCTGCTGGCCTTCGACTCCTCCTCCCGTGCCGCTCTCCTGGGAGCCGAGGGCATGAGTGAGGCGCGAGCCCGGATCGCCGCCGCGGCGGACGGCGCTCCGGTCGGCGGGTTTGGCAGCGCCGGGGAGATCGCGCGCACCAGCGGGTCCGTGGGATTTCACAGTCACGCCCTGGCCGTTCTCGCAATCGGCTGAGCCGTCTGCTAACAATCCTCTCGATGTCCAGACACGCCTTCGCACGGCTTTGCGCAAGCGCTTCCCGGCGTGTCTATTCGGCCTGGCGATTTAGCTAGGCGTTCGGCTGCCCTGGCTGCCCACCGCGCAGCCGTTTCCTGAGCGGAAACCCCCTCGCCGGACGCCTCCCACCACGCTCGCCACATCCACCGACAGGACATCTGCCAGGCTTTGAGAGGACACCAATGATGATCGTGATGAAAGAGGGGGCGACCGAGGCGCAGATCAGCGCCGTCGTCAAGCGAGTCGAGACGGTCGGCGCGGACGCACACCTGTCCCGAGGCGAGTTCGTGACCGTGATCGGCGCGATCGGCGACCGCGAGCAGGTGGCCAACCTGGGTCTCGAGGGGGCAGACGGGGTGGACCACCTCGTTCCCATCCTCAAGCCCTACAAGCTGGCCTCGCTCGAGTACCGCCGCGAAGAGCGAACGGTGGTCGATATCGACGGACGCCGTATCGGCGCCGACAACTTCGCCACGATCGCGGGGCCCTGCACGGTCGAGTCGCGCGAGGTGCTCTTGGACGCCGCGCGCACGGTGCGCGACGCGGGCGCGCAGATGCTCCGCGGCGGGGCGTACAAGCCTCGCACCTCGCCGTACTCCTTCCAGGGGCTGGGCGAGGCCGGGCTGCGCCTGCTGGCCGAGGCCAAGGCGGAGACCGGGCTGCCGATCGTGACCGAGCTGATGGATGTGCGCGATCTCGACTCGGTGCTCGAGGTGGCCGACGTGGTCCAGGTCGGCGCCCGCAACATGCAGAACTACACGCTGCTCACCGAGCTGGGCCGCGCGGGCCGGCCGGTCCTGCTCAAGCGAGGGCTCTCCGCCACGCTCGAGGAGCTGCTGATGTCCGCGGAGTACGTGCTCAAGCAGGGCAACCCGAACGTGATGCTGTGCGAGCGCGGAATACGCACCTACGAGCCGAGCTACCGCTTCACGCTCGACCTGATGGCGGTGCCGGTGCTGCGCGAGCTGACCCACCTGCCGATCGTCGTCGACCCCTCACACGCGGCGGGCAAGCGCTCGCTGGTCGAGCCGCTGTCGCTGGCGGCGGCGGCCGCCGGCGCGGACGGGATCATCGTCGAGGTGCATCCCTGTCCCGAGGAGGCGGTCTGCGACGGCCCGCAGGCGCTGTTCTCTGACGGATTCGCGGATTACCTGCGCAAGCTGGAGGCCGCGGCCGAGCTTGCGGGCAAGACGCTCGCGACGGTATGACATCCGCGCGCACCCGGCACGCCGGGCGCTTGCGGCCAGGCACATCCGCGCGCACCCGGCAGAGCCGGGCGCTTGCGGCCAAGCGGTGAAACTCGCCGTCCTCGGCGTCGGGCTGATCGGCGGTTCTATTGGTCTGGCCGCCCGGGAGCACGTCGAGGGCGCCGAGGTGGTGGGTTGCGGACGCAACCCCGACAACCTGCGGCTGGCGCTCGAGCGCGGCGCCATCGACCACGCCGCCGATTCGTTGGAGGAAGCCCTCGACGGCGCCGACCTGTGCTTCGCCTGCGCGCCGGTGGGAGCCCTGCCCGAGCAGCTGCGTAGGGCCCTGGCGGTCGCCGGACCCGGCTGCGCCGTGAGTGACGTCGGTTCCACCAAGGGCGACCTGCTCGCCGCGATCGACGACTCGCGCTTCATCGGCGGGCATCCGGTGGCCGGCGCGGAGACCGCCGGTGTGGCGCACTCGCGGGCCGACCTCTTCCAGGGCGCGGTCTGGTACCTCACGCCGCACTCGCGCTCCCAGGGCCTTCTCTACGAGCGCCTGCACCGCTTCGTGATCGACGTCGGAGCGCGGCCGCTCGCGGTCGAGCCCCAGACCCACGATCGCCTGGTGGCGGTGTTCAGCCATCTCCCGCACGTGCTGGCCAACGTGCTGGCCTCCCAGGCCGCCGGGCGTCTGCTCGACCATGGGGAGGCCCTGCGCCAGGTCGGACCGAGCTTTCGGGACATGACCCGTGTAGCCGGTGCCAACACCGCAATGTGGGCCGACATCTACAACGCAAACCGCGCGGCCATCGTGGAGGAGATCCGCGAATTCCGGCGCGAGCTCGAGCGGGTCGAGGAGCTGCTCGAGGCCGAGCAGACGGCGACCTGGAACGACCGGGCGCGCGACGACCGACGTGCCCTGCTCGAGTCGGGTACCGCCGGCGGCCCGGTTCACGAGCTGCGCCTGACCGTGCCCAACCGTCCCGGTATCGTCGCCGAGGTGGCGGTGGCGCTGGGGAAGGCCGGGGTGAACATCGTCGACATGGCGCTGGCGCCCGCGCCCGACATGCGCTCCGGATCCATGACGCTGTGGATCGCCGGCGACGCGCCGGCCGCCCGGGCCGGTGAGCTGATCGGCGCACTCGGCTTCCCCGTCGCGCGAGTATGAGCCCTCGCAACGTGCGCTTCGAGCCCTCCGGTCCGCTTCGGGGCAGCTACACCCCGCCCGCCGACAAGTCCATCTCCCATCGCGCCGTCCTGTTCGGTGCCATGGCCGACGAGCCCGTGACCGTTCGCAACCTGCTGGACTCGGCCGACACCCGCTCCACCCTCCACGCGCTCCTTAAGCTCGGCGCCGGCGTGGAGAAGGCACCCGGCGCCGTGGTGGTGAGGGGCGTGGGCCTCCATGCTCCGCTCGAGGCCACCGGCGGACTGCTCGACGTCGGCAACTCGGGCACGCTCATGCGCCTGCTGCCGGGCTGGCTTGCGGGTCAGCCGGGCGGGGTCTGGACTCTGGACGGCGATGAGTCGATCCGCCGCCGCCCCATCGACCGCGTCGCGGATCCGCTGCGGGCAATGGGCGCGCAGGTGGATGCCCGTGAGGGCCGCTTCGCGCCCTTCACGGTGCGCGGCAGCCAGCTGGAGGGGATCGACTACGAGCTGCCGGTGGCAAGCGCGCAGGTCAAGTCGTGCGTGCTGATCGCGGGCATGCTGGCCGCCGGCACCACCACGATCAACGAGCCCGCGCCGAGCCGCGACCACACCGAGCGCATGCTGCGCCACGCGCGGGTGCCGTTCGAGCGCGCCGGCTCACGAATCAGCGTGTCCGCGGTTGACGAGCTGGAGCTCGAGGAGATCGTGGTGCCCGGCGATCCCTCCTCGGCGGCCTTCATGGTGGCCGCGGCGACGCTGGTGAGCGGCTCGCGGGTGGTGCTGTCCAACGTGGGCCTCAACTGGACGCGTACGGGCTTCTTCCGCATCGCGGAGCGGATGGGGGCGGTGATCCTGGGAGACCTCGAGGAGCCGGACGACCAGGCCGAGCACGAGCCGGTGGGCGAGCTGGACGTGGCCTCGTCGTCGCTCGAGGGAACGGTGATCGAGCCGCACGAGGTGCCGCTGGCCATCGACGAGCTCACGTTGGTGGCGCTCCTCGGGGCGTTCGCCGAGGGGGAGACGGTGCTGCGCGGCGCCGAGGAGCTGCGCCTCAAGGAATCGGACCGCATCGCCGCCGTGGTCGCCGGCCTGCGCGGGATCGGCGCGGACATTGAGGAGACCGAGGACGGCTTCGTGGTCCGCGGAGACGGCTCGCCGCTGCCCGGCGGAACGATCGACTCGCTCGGCGACCACCGCCTGGCGATGCTCGGCGCGGTGGCCGGCATCGCCTCAACTGACGGCGTCGAGGTGCTCGGCATGGACGCTGCGGCCGTGTCCTATCCCCGCTTCGAGAGCGACCTGCGCTCGCTGCTCGCCGGCGACTAGTGGCGTGGTGTGGGTCGGCGACCGGTGCAGGCCGCCGGGGTGCCTTTTGCGCTGCGCGAGTGGCCGCCCGCCGCGATCGGCGTCCCTAATGACAGCAACCAGGGGTGGGGATCGCCGATGCCGCTCCGGAACCGCTGTTGCGGTGCTGTTACACCGGCCCGTCGGCGGGCAGGCCGCGGCCGCTCGCTCGGGAGCATTGTCGCTTTGACCCCCTATGCGGGGGTAAATCGACCACTGTGGCCTCCAAACCGCGTTACGGCAGCGTGACAAAGCCGACAACCCGGCCGCGTCCACCCTTGGCTGCCGCCGTTCACAGACGCCGGCCCCGGCAACCCGGCGGCTCGCGCAGCGCCATGCGGGGTACCCGCGCAGTGACGCGCCCGATGACGACTAGCCTCAGCGCCGATGGTGGTGGCGATCGACGGGCCCGCCGGAGCGGGCAAGAGCACTGTGGCGCGCGCGACCGCGGAGGCGCTCGGCTTCACCTATCTCGATTCCGGGGCGATGTACCGGGCCGTGGGGCTGATGACGCTGCGCCACGGCGGCGCGGCCTCCGAGCAGGCCGAGAAGCTCGAGCTCGAGCTGGGAGAGCGGGTGGTCGCCAACGGCGAGGACGTGACCGACGCCATCCGCACCGCCGACGTGTCGGAAGCGGCGTCGCGTGTGGCCACCAACGTCAAGGTGCGCGAGGCGCTCGTGCGCATGCAGCGCGACCTGCTCGCGAGCGGTGACTGGGTGGCCGAGGGGCGCGACATCGGCACGGTGGTCTCGCCCGACGCGGCCGTGAAGGTCTTCCTCACCGCCAGCCCCGAGGAACGCGCCCAGCGCCGCGCCCGGGAGCTCGGCACCGATGCCGAAACCGTTCTCAAGGACCAGGCCCTGCGCGACGCCCAGGACACGACCCGCGAGCACTCGCCGTTGCAGATGGCCGAGGGTGCGATCGAGCTCGACACCACCGGGTTGTCGGTGGACCAGGTCGTCGAGCGTATCGCCGCGCTCGTGGCCGAGGCGTCATGAAGCGCTCGAAGGTCGCCGTGCTCGGCTATCCCAACGTGGGCAAGTCGACGCTCGTGAACCGGCTCTCGGGCACCCGCGAGGCGGTGGTGCACGAGCAGGCCGGGGTCACGCGCGACCGCAAGGAGGTCGACGCCGACTGGAACGGGCTCTCTTTCACGCTGGTGGACACCGGCGGCGTGGACCTGTCCGGCGAGCACGAGATGGCCGAGGAGATCCGCCGCCAGTCGCTCGCCGCGCTGGCCGACTCGCAGCTCGCCGTCCTGGTGGTCGATGCGCGCGCCGGCCTGCGCCCCGGCGACGCCGAGCTGGCCAGCGAGCTGCGCGGCGGGGGTGTGCCGGTGATCGTGGCCGCCAACAAGGTCGACGACGGCCGCCAGGAGGGCCTGGCCTCTGAGTTCTACGGCTTGGGGCTCGGTACGCCCATGCCCGTGTCCGCCACTCAGGGCCTGGGCACCGGCGACCTACTCGACCTGATCGTGAAGCGCCTGCCCGAGGGCGGCGCCGAGACGTCGGAGGTCACGCGCCTGGCTCTGATCGGGCGTCCCAACGTGGGCAAGTCGTCGCTGCTGAACAAGCTGCTGGGCGAGGAGCGCGTGATCGTGACCCCGGTGGCCGGGACCACGCGCGACGCCATCGACACGCGCATCGAATTTGACGGCCGCGAGGTGATCCTGGTCGACACCGCCGGGCTGCGTAGGCGAACCAAGGTGGCGGGCACGATCGACTACTACGCCCAGCTGCGCTCCGAGCAGGCCGCCGACCGCGCCGACGTGGCCATCGTGGTCTGCGACGCCAGCGAGGGCGTGACCAGTGAGGACTTCAGGGTGGCCGAGATGGCCATGAAGGCCAAGTGCGCGACGGTGATCGCGCTCAACAAGTGGGATGCCACGACGACCGACCTCGAGGACGCCAAGGCGCGCGTGACCAAGAAGCTGCGCCAGCGCCCGCAGACCATGGCCGTGTCGGCCCAGAGCGGCCGCGGCCTCAAGCGCCTGGTGGCCGAGGCGCTCGGCCTGGCCGACCGCTCCTCGGCCTGGATCCAGACCGCGGAGCTCAACCGCTTCCTCGGCGACCTGCAGTCGCTGCGGGAGCCGCCCTCGGTGCGCGGCAAGCGCCTGCGCATGTACTACATGGCCCAGTTCGAGACGCGCCCGCCGCGCTTCGCCGTGCAGGTGAACAACCGCGGTCAGGTCACGCGCGACTACGCCTACTTCCTGGAGAACCGGCTGCGCGACCGCTACGGCCTGCAGGGCGTGCCGCTGGTGATCGACTTCAAGACGAGCCGCGGGCGCTCGGGCTGAGCCGCTCGGCTCCGAAGTCGAGCAGCTCGGCCAGCTGAGCCGGGCTGATGTTGCCGCCGCTGCAGACGATCGCCACCCGCCGTCCTGCCACGCGGTCACGAAGCTTCAGCGCTGCCGCAAGAGCGGCCGCTCCCGACAGCTCGACCAGGTTGCGGGTGAGCTCGATCATGTGCAGCGTCGGCCTGCCGCAGCTCGTCTTCGGACACCAGCACGAAGTCGTCGAGCCGGTCCCAGAGGATGCGCTGGGGCAGCTCGAACGGGACGCGCGTGGCCAATCCCTCGGCGGCGGTGGCGATGCGATCCTCCACCAAGGCGCGCGCGTTCCAGGAGCGGTAGGCCGACGGTGCGGCCTCGGCCTGCACGCCGATCACCTCCAGGCCGGGACGCACCGCGCCGGCGACCACGCAGGCCCCCGCTGCGCCGCTGCCGCCACCAACGGGGACCACGAGCACGTCCACGTCGGGGCGGTCCTCGAGGGTCTCCAGGGATCCCGTGGCCACTCCGGCGATCAGCAGCGGCTCGTTTCCGGAATGCACGTAGCGCCCGCCCCGGCGTGCCGCCTCGGCCTCGCAGAATTCGACGGCATCGTTGAAGTCGGCCCCGCCCTCGATCACCTCGGCGCCGAGCGCGCGCATCGAGGCCAGCTTGACCGGGTTGGGCGCCTCGGGAACGAAGATCGAGGCCGGGATGCCGAACAGCCGGGCCGCGTAGGCGATCGATTGCCCGTGGTTGCCGGTGGAGGCGGCCAGCACGCCGGCCTCTCGCTCCGAGGGCTCCAGCGCCGAGACCAGATTGACCCCGCCCCGCACCTTGAAGGCGCCTGTGGGCAGGTGATTCTCATGCTTGACGTGCACCTCGGCGCCGACCAGATCGTCGAGCAACGGGTAGTTGCGCAGCGGCGTGCGCGCGAGGTGGGGAGCGATACGCCGGCGGGCCCGCAGCACATCAGCGAGCTCGGGGACGCTGTCGACTGCGGACATGGTCACATCATCGCCCCTCGCTGCCCCGCGTGGCCAGGGCCACGCCGCCGGCCGCGACCGCCATCCCGAGCCAGGCCGCAGCGGGCAGCGACTCTCCCAGCACTCCCCACGCGATCAGCGCGGCCAGCGGCGGCACGAGGAAGAACAGGGCCGACACCCGCGACACCTCTCCGCGGCGCACCATCGTCAGCAGCAGCGTGATCGAGACGAGGGAGTTGGCGAAGACCAGGTAGGCGAGCGAGAGCGCGAGGTCGCCCGTCCACTCGACCGGGAAGCCCTCGATCAGCACCGCCGCAGGGAGGGTCACGGCCAGCGCCACCGAGAATTGGACGGTGTTGGCGGTGACCGGATGGTGCTCGCTGCCGTGCCGCCTTTCGTAGAGCGTCCCCGCGCTCAGCGCGACGGTGGCGGCCGCCGCGCAGGCCAGGCCGGCGAACGAGCTGCCGGCCACGCCCGAGCGTGAAGCGATCACCACGGCCGCGCCCGCCAGCCCCAGCGCCAGGCCCGCCCAGCGCGTCTTGGTCACCCGCTCGCCGGCCACGCTCGGCGCCAGCAGCGCCACCAGGATGGGCTGTAGGGAGACGATCAGCGCGACGGTCCCGGCCGAGCTCTCGAGGTCCAGCGCGAGGTAGAGCAGGGTGAAGTAGGCGGCCTGCAGCAGCAACCCGACCACCACCAGATCGAGCCAGTCGCGGCGGCTGTCGGGCAGCGGGGGCCGCAGCACCACGAAGGCCGGCACGAGCACGGCCACGACGATCGCGTAGCGCAGGGCCAGGAAGGTGATCGGCTCGGAGTCGGGCAGCCCGAGCGCCACGAAGGAGAAGCCGGCCGACCACAGCACAAGGAACGTCGCCGGCGCGAGCCATCGAAGCCGCCCGGTCAACTACAGCGGCTCGAAGCGCGCGGTGAAATGGCGCAGCGCCGAAGGCTGCTCGACGATGCGCAGTCCGCGCAGCTCGCCGGCTCGCTGTTGCACCCGAAGGCACACCTCGATCACGTAGTCGATGTGGGATTGGGTATAGGTCCGGCGCGGGATCGCCAGCCGGACCAGATCCATCGTCGCCTCCTGCTCGCTGCCGTCGGGGCGCAGACCGAACATGACCGTGCCGATCTCGCAACCTCGGATCCCGCCCTCGCGGTACAGGGCCACGGCCAGCGCCTGGCCGGGGTACTCGAGCGGCGGGATGTGGTCGAGGAGCGCGCGGGCGTCGAGGTACACGGCGTGCCCGCCGACCGGCAGCACCACCGGGATGCCGGCCGCGTCCAGCGCCTCGCCCAGGTACGCGGTCGAGCGAATGCGGTAGCGCAGGTAGTCCTCGTCGATGGCCTCGCGCAGCCCCTGGGCCAGCGCGTCCATGTCGCGGCCCGCCATTCCCCCGTAGGTGGGGAAGCCCTCGGTGAGGATGAGCAGATTGCGGCATGCCTCGGCCAGCTCGTCGTCGTTGAGGGCGAGCCAGCCGCCGATGTTGCCCAACGGGTCCTTCTTGGCCGACATCGTCATGCCGTCGGCCAGCGCCGCCATCTCGCGCACGATGTCTCCGACCGCCGTGTCCGCGTAGCCCTCCTCGCGCTCCTTGACGAACCAGGCGTTCTCGGCGAAGCGGCAGGCGTCGAAGTAGAGCGGGACTCCGTGCTCGTTGCAGACCTCGCGGACCTCACGCTGGTTTTCCATCGACACCGGCTGGCCCCCGCCCGAGTTGTTGGTCACGGTGAGGAACACCACCGGGACGTCGTGCCGGGAGAGCGCCTCGCGCAGCGCGTCGATGTCCATGTTGCCCTTGAAGGGATGGCGCGAGGCGGGCACCAGGGCCTCGGCGATCGGGATATCGAGAGCAACCGCACCGCTGTACTCGGTGTTGGCGCGCGTGGTGTCGAAGTGGGTGTTGTTGGGAATGACCTTTCCCGGCCCACCCAGCGCGCTGAACAGGATCTTCTCCGCCGCGCGCCCCTGGTGAGTGGGGATCACGTGCTCGAAGGGGAAGAGCTCCCGCACCGCCTCGAGGAAGCGAAACCACGACCGCGAGCCGGCGTAGCTCTCGTCGCCGCGCTGCAGGCCGGCCCATTGCTCGCTCGACATCGCGCCCGTGCCCGAGTCGGTGAGCAGGTCGATCAGCACGTCGTCGGCGCGCAGGCGAAACAGGTTGTGATCGGCTTCGCGCAGCGCCGCGTCGCGTTCGTCTTGGGTGGTCAGGCGAATCGGCTCCACCGAGTGGATGCGGAAGGGCTCGATGATGGTCCGCCATTCGTCCATGCCCCAAGTTTTCCACCCCCGCGAGCACCGATGCCCTTCAGCTCTGCGCGCCGCGGCCGAACAGGGGGTCATGATCCGAACGACCGTTGGAGCACTCTTGTTGGCCGCCGTGCTTGCCGCCGCGGGCTGCGGTGGGACCGACCGGATCGCCGAGGAGGCGGTCGAGGACGCCAGCAACGGCGAGGTCAAGATCGACCGCGACGGCGACGAGACCAAGGTCGAGGTCGGGGGCCAGGAGCTCGAGAACAAGCAGGGCGGACTGGTCGACGGCTTCCCCGAGGACTTCCCGATGCCCGACGGTTTCGAGGTCGAGACTTCGACCAAGGCACAGGGCAAGTACCAGGCCTTCGGCTCGATCTCCTCCGCTGAGGACACCTTCGCCTACTACAAGGACGAGCTGCCCAAGAAGGGATGGCAGATCCAGACCTCCAGCGCGGCCGGCGGCACCTTCCAGATCGTCGCCAGCAAGGACGGCCGCGAAGCCGTGCTGGGCTCGAGCCCGGCAAATGAGGGCGCGAACCTCACCATCGTTGTCGGATAACCCAGAAGTCGCGGGCCTGCGGGCTTCGGCCCGCTAGCCTTGCCCGCCTCATGACGACGCAACCGCTTTCAGACAACGAGTTCTTGTTCACGTCGGAGTCGGTGACCGAGGGTCATCCGGACAAGATCGCCGACCAGATCTCCGATGGAGTGCTGGATGCCGTGATGGCCGGCGACCCCGCCGGGCGGGTGGCGTGCGAGACGTTGGTGAATACGGGATTGGTCGTGGTGTCGGGGGAGATCACCACCGAGGTTTACGTGGACATCCCCAAGATCGCGCGGGAGACGATCCGCAGGATCGGCTACACGGGCAGCCGCTACGGGTTCGATTGCGATTCCTGTGCGGTGATCTCGGCCATCGACGAGCAGTCCCCCGACATCGCCCAGGGCGTGGACCGGGCGTTTGAGGCGCGCGTCGATCCGGCCGATGAGGATGAGCTGGATGTGGCGGGCGCGGGAGATCAGGGGATGATGTTCGGCTACGCCACGCGCGAGACGCCGGAGTTGATGCCGCTCCCGATCTCGCTCGCGCACAAGCTGGCGCAGCGCCTGGCCGAGGTGCGCCGGGCGGAAGTGATGCCCTATCTGGGGCCGGACGGCAAGACGCAGGTAACGGTGCGCTACGAGAACGGCCTTCCGATCGAGATCGAAAGGGTGTTGATCTCCACCCAGCACAACGAGGGCGTGGACTCGCAGACGCTGATCAAGCCGGACCTGTGGGAGCACGTCGTCGCGCCGGTGCTGCCCGGCGAGCTCTATGACGAGGACAAGCTGCTCGACGCCTCGCAGCACAACTTCCTGGTCAACCCGACGGGCCAGTTCGTGGTCGGCGGCCCGGTCGGCGACTGCGGGCTCACGGGCCGCAAGATCATCGTCGACACCTACGGGGGGATGGCTCGCCACGGCGGCGGAGCGTTCTCGGGCAAGGACCCCTCAAAGGTCGACCGCTCGGCCGCCTACGCCGCCCGCTACGTGGCCAAGAACGTGGTCGCCGCCGGGCTGGCTGACCGCTGTGAGGTGCAGGTGGCCTACGCGATCGGGGTCGCGCACCCGGTGTCGGTGATGGTCGAGACCTTCGGTACCGAGAAGATCGCCCGCTCGCAGATCGTCGGCCTCGTGGGCGAGCACTTCGACCTGCGCCCCGGCGCCTTCAGAGAAGACCTCAAGCTGCACCGGCCGATCTACCAGAAGACTGCCGCGTACGGCCACTTCGGCCGCGAAGACCACGACTTCACCTGGGAGAAGACCGACAAGGCCGACACCCTCCGCGCCGCCGCCGGACTGGACGAGCGCGAGTCAGCCCTGCGGTAGGCCTCTCCGCGCACTCGGCCTAGCCGAGCGCGCGCCAGGCGTCTTGAAAAGCAGGCAACCAGGGTCTAGGCGCCGGCCTGCGTGTCGCCTCCGTCACGCTCCCGTAACGCGGTTTCGGGGCTGCAGTGGTCGATTTACCCCCGTATGGGGGTGAAAAGCGACAGTGCTCCGACACGGGTGGCCGCGCCGCGCCCGCCTGAGTTGCCGCTGTTACAGCACCGCGACAAGCGTGACTGTTCGGCAGGCTCCACCCTGGTTGCTGTCGTTTAGGACGCCCGGCCCGGCAGCCGGAGCCTCGCGCAGCGCCATGGCCACTCCGCCTAGCCGAGCGCTTGGGGCCCAGCGCCGCGCTCCAGCGCTCCCTCGCTCGCGAGCAGCAGCTCGCCGAGCCGGTGGGCGCGAGCGGCCGCCTGCGTGTCGCCCTCGGCGGCGGCCACGATCGATCCCTTCATGAGGATGTGCCACTGGCCGGCGAGGGCCTCCGGGTCGTCGACCCCGGCCTGCTCCGCGAACTCCTGCACGTAGCCGCGGATATTGGCCAGGTGCCGGACGCTCGCGGTGCGCACCGGGTGATCGGCGTCGGTGAACTCGAGCAGCACATTGATGAACGAGCAACCCTCGAAGTCGGCCTGAGCGAACCACTCCCCGAACACGTCGAAGATCGCGAGCAGGCGCTCGGCGCCGGTCTCGCCGCGCCGCTGGGCTTCGGCCTGGAGCCAGCCACGCGTCCAGCGTTCCTCGCGCTCGGCCAGAAAGGCGAGCACCAGCTCGTCCTTGGAGCGGAAGTTCCGGTAGAGGCTCATCTTGGCCACGCCGGACTCGGAGATGATCCTGTCGATGCCCACCGCGCGGATTCCGTACCGGCTGAACAGCTCGTACGCCGTATCGAGAATCCGGTCCCGCGCCGAAGCCCGGCTGGCCAAGGCTTCCGTTGGGGGCCGCACAGGGCGGAGGATAGCGGCGCCCACCGCAGGCGTCCGGGAAGACATCCGACAGTCCGCCCCACCCAAATGGATAGGTAAGACCCTCCTCACGGGTAGTGTGGCGGAGGGCGCCGGAGCTTAGGATCGCGCACGGATGCTGAGCGACATTGTGCCTCACTACGGGTCGGCGGCGGCGGAGATCGCCGTCTGCAGCAAGGCCGTGGGCCTGGCCGAGCGCTCGGATTTGGTTCTCCTGGATGTCTCGGGTGCCCCGACGCTCCTCGAACATGCCCTCGCGCCGGCCATCTCGGACGCCGTCCCGGCAGCCGGCGAGGCGCGTTGCGTGGCCGACACGTGGTGCTGTCGGATCGAGCCCGATCGCGCCCTGGTGGCGGGCGCCGCGGGGGCCGTCGATCGCTGGCGTCACGTGGTGAGCCGAGTGGCGGCCACCACGGGGACCGCGGTTAGGGCCGATGTGCTGCCAGAGGGGGAGGCTGTGTCGATCGTCGGGCCTAAGGCGCCGGCGCTCATGGAGCGAAGCACGCTACCCGCCGGGCTCACGCCGGGCGGCGTGGCCGGCGGCCAGGTCGCAGGCGCGCAGGTCTGGGTCGTGTGCGAGGGAGAACTGCGCTACCTGCTGCTGTTCCCACAGGGATGCCCGGTTGAGGCACTCGAGGCAATCGGCGAATCCGGCCGCCCGCTCGGGCTCGCCCGCGTCGGGCACGAGGCGCTCTCTCACATGCGCGCGGCGCGACGCACCAGCGATTGACTTTCGGGGGGAGCGGGAAGTACGGTCCCTGAAAGCGAGGGAGACCGATCAGTCTACAAGGAGAGAGGACACGCCATGGCTATTCCCACTGAGTTGGTGGGGTCGCTGCCCAGGCCGATGAAGCTGCAGGAGGGCTACCAGAAGCTCGACGACGGAGAGATCACCTGGGAGGACCTGCAGGCCCTTCAGGACGAAGCCGCCGAGGACTCGATCAGGCGCCTCGAGGAGACCGGCGAGCCGCTGGTCACCGACGGCGAGCAGCGCGAATCAAGCTTCGCCACATATCCGATCACCGACACGCTGGCGGGCACGGGCCTGGCCGACAATCTTGCCGGCGACGGCCAGTTCTTCGCCATCTTCGATGACGGCCACCACCGCCAGCTGCCGCGACTCACGGGCGGCCCGTTCCGCTACAAGACGTTCGCCTCGGAGTTCGTCGAGAAGAACAAGGCGGTCGCCTCTCGGGACGTCAAGCAGGCGGTGATCGCTCCTTCGATGCTGATGCTGCTCTATCCGCTCGAGGAGGAGATCGAGGGCTACTCCCGCGAGCAGTTCCTCGACGACCTGTGCGACGAGGTCGAGAAGGACATTCGCCAGTGTTTCGACGCCGGCGCGCAGAGGGTTTCGATCGACTTCACCGAGGGTCGCCTGGCGAACAAGAACGACTCGCGCAACCCCTGGACCAACAAGGACATGCTCCAGGAGTTCATCGACCTCAACAACCGCGTGATCGACCGCTTCTCACCGGAGGAGCGCAAGAACATCGGGATCCACACCTGCCCGGGTGGCGACTGTGACTCGGTGCACTCGAAGGACGTGCCCTACGAGAAGCTGCTGAGCAAGATGTTCCAGCTCAACGCAGGCTACTTCCTCATCCAGTGCGCCAGCGAGGACGACAAGGAGAGCGTCTACAAGCTGGTGGGCGAATACAGCCGCGACGACGCCAACGGGGTGCCGCAGGTCTGCTTCATGGGCGTGATCAACCCGCTCGACCCCGAGGTCGAGACTCCGGAGCAGGTCCGCGACGATCTCGTGACGGCGGCCAAGTACATCCCGGTCGAGCGTCTCGGGGCCACCGACGACTGCGGCTTCTCGCCGTTCAGCCGCGACGTGAAGCCCAAGCACGGCTCGCCGGACTTCGCCCGCGACGTGGCCATGAAGAAGATCACCAACCGCCTCAAGGGCGCCCAGATGGCTTCTGAGGAGCTGGGCGTGTAGACGCCGAGCCCCTCACCAGCCGGTGGTAGCGCGCAACCGCCTCCGCGCGGTTGCTTACATGGAGCTTGCGCAGGATGTTGGTCACGTGGAACTTGACCGTGGGCTGGGAGATCACGAGCTCGGCGGCGATCTCGCGGTTCGCCTGCCCCCGGACCAGTAGCCGCAGCACCTCCAGCTCCCTGCGGGTGAGCAGATCCTCGAACACGATCCGGTCGTCGGCGTTGGATCCCGCCGAGAGGACCTCGGCCCTTCCGGGCAGCCCTGGCGGCTCCGCCTGTTCGGGGGCCAGGTCCATCGACGCGTCGCTGAGCTCGTTCGAGCGCGCGCCGAACCAGTCCACGAACCTCCGCATCTCCGAGCGCTGGCGCCTGAGCGAGCGGCGCAGCGAGGCGGTCTCGTATACCTCCGCGAGCCCCTTCGAGAACGTCCACAGGATGTCTCCGTCGAGCACATCGAGCGCGCGTTCGGAGGCTCCGGCGTCTGCGTGAATCACGCCGATCACCTCTCCGCGCACGACCAGCGGAGCCGCGAGGTACGTATGCCAGCCCATCGTCCGCGCCGTCGGCCGGTGCACGCGCGGGTGCACCTGCGCGTCGGCGACGATGGTGGCCCGCCGGCGCCGAAGCACATCGGTTTCGATCAGCGGGTGCTCCAGGCGCGGCGGGGCGGCGGCGAGCGTTTCCAGGGCCTTGACGGCGCCGACCGCGTCGTCCCGAAACCAGGCCGCTTCGGCCACGAGCAACCCGTCGCGCAGCAGGCTGACAACGGCGCGGTCGAGCTGGGAGCACAGGCCGAGCTCCCGGGGGGCGTGGCCGAGGATGGTGGCGGGGGACGTGATCTCTCGGAGGCGTGAGATCGCCTCGTTCACGGCCTCCATTGCCCTGAAGCGCGCGTCGTAGCGCTGGCGCAGGCGCTCGAGCTGAGCGGCGTGGGCCTCCCCGGCCTCCCGCCAGCGGGATTCGCCGGGCAGCGCGGCCAGCTGAGCCTCGACTTCGTCAATTCTGCGCTGCAGCTCCTCCTCGCTCATGCGCCCTCCGATCCGGCCTGGAGCTGCATGTAGCGGGAGACGGCCTCGGTGCGGCTGCGCGACTGCAGCTTGCGAAGGATGTTCTTCACGTGGTACTTGACCGTGCCCTCACGCAGCATGAGTGCGCGTTGCGATCGCGCGATTGGAAAGGCCCCTCGCCAACAGCCGCAGAACCTCCAGCTCCCGTGGAGTGAGCAGCTCGGCGAGCTGGGCCGCGCCGTCGGCGCCGAGATCCTTCGCGCTGCTCGGGGTTTGCTCGGCCGACAGCTCCAGGATGCGGCCGTTGATCCATTGGCCGGCGGACTGGAGCTGGCGGTGCTGGCGCTGGAGCTTGTCCCTGAGCACCGCGCGCTCAAACGCCTGGCCGAGGCCGCCGGCGTAGAGGCGTGCAACGTCCAGGTCGAGGTCGTCGAGCGGCGGGGAGCCCGTGCGCGTTGCGTGCAGGAGGCCCACGGTCTTGCCCTCGAGCGCAATGGCGGCGACCACGTACGAGTGCCACCCCAGTGTCAGCGCCAGCAGAGGGAGGGCGCGGGGGCCGCTCTGCGCCACCGTCACCACCGCCGCGTCCTGCCGCCGGGCGACCTCGTCGTCGATCAGCGGGTACCCGAGCACGATCGGCTCGCGGTCCAGTTCGGGCAGCCCGGTATCGCCATCCGGCCGGCCGGGGGACTCCCAGATCGCCAGGGGCCGAAGCCGGCCGGGCTCGACGCGGCTCACGAGCGCGCGGTCGAATGCCGAGCTCGCGCCCAGCTCCTCGGCCGAGCGGGCGATCATCCCGGCGGGCGTGCCGACCTCGCCGAGCCGGCGCACCGCCTCGCCGACTCGCTCCAGGCCATCGGCTCGGCGCAGATAGCGTTGCTCGATCAGCTCACGCTGGAGCTGCTGGAGCTCAACCAGCACGCGGGTGTAGGCTTCCCCGGTCGCCAAGCGACCCAAAAGACTAGGGCAACCTAGCCAGTTGAGAGTGCCGTGGCGATGTCGACTCGTCTAGTTTCCCCCGAATCCGCGCCGCGAGAGCCGTCCCCAGCATGCCGATGAACGAAGCCGCGCCCGCCGGTGGGTCCCAGCCCGCCGGCGGCTACGCGCGGGTGGCACAGTCGATTGCGATGGATCGTTGTGTGGTGCTCGACGGCGCCATCGGAACCGAGTTGATCGACGTGTCGGGTGAGCGCCCGGAGGTCGAGGAGCATCTGTGGGGCATCACCGCGGTGGTCGAGGATCCCAAGGAGGTGCAGGGCGTGCACCGCCGCTACGTGGATGCGGGTTGCGACGTGCTCTCCACCAACACCTGGGGGCTGCCGACCGCGGTGCGCCAGCCGGACGCTCAGTTGGTCAAGGGTGGTCGCCCCGTTCACTGGATGGACGTGGCCCGCCAAGCCGTGCGGCTGGCCCGGGCCGCGGCCGAGGAGGGCGGGCGCGGGGACGAGTGCGCGGTGGCCTTCAGCGTCAACGGAGACGTTGACACGCCCGATGGACAGGAGACGGTCCGCCTCTTGGCGCGGGTGTTCGAGGACGATCCGCCCGACCTGATCCTGATGGAGACGCTGTCGCTGGTGCGCGGCTCCACCTACGCCACGGTCGATCGCCTGCTCGAGTCCGGCCTACCGGTGTGGCTGAGCTTTCGCCGCTGTCGTCACGGGGTGTGCGGCGTCTACGGAGAGCACTGGGGAGGCCCGGAGGGCGATGCCTTCGGTCGCGACGTGCGGCGCTTCGAGGAGATGGGCGTGTCCGCGCTGTTGATCAACTGCATGCCGCCCGATCATGTGCCGGGGATGGTCTCCTGGCTGCGGGACTTCACCGATTTGCCGCTGGGCGTGTATCCCAACCTGGGGTATCTGTCGGCCGGCGGGTGGCGATCGGAGACCGCCATCGGCGGCGCCGAGTACGCCGAGCTGGCGCTGGAGTGGCGCCGGGAGGGCGCGCAGATCGTGGGTGGTTGCTGCGGCGTCGGCCCCGAGCACGTGGCGGCGGCACGAG
This sequence comes from uncultured Thermoleophilaceae bacterium, assembly GCA_963728495.1. Lineage (GTDB taxonomy): Bacteria > Actinomycetota > Thermoleophilia > Solirubrobacterales > Thermoleophilaceae > JACVRW01. The sequence continues at coordinate 314,783 of CAVSKI010000010.1, forward strand.
AAGCGCTGGCGGACACCAAGCCCGACACTCGCCGGCGGGTCGAGTTGCCCGGCGAGCCCGAGGACGGTCATGACCCCGAGCGCCCCGCACCGGAGCCGTGGAGCGACGCACGCGGCCGGGCGCTGTTCCCGCTCGACTTCCCGGACCTGATGGTCGAGCCCGGCGTCTTCGCGCCCACGCAGGGCAGCTTTCTGGTCTGGAAGTACCTGTTTCGCGAGGGCGTCGGCGCCCATCAGCGCTGCCTGGACATCGGTTGCGGCACGGGGCTGCAGTCCGTCCAGCTGGCGCGCAACGGGGCCGCGCACGTGCACGCCATCGACATCGACGAGACCGCCGTATCGAACACGCTCACGAACGCGTTTCGCAACGGGGTGGCCGATCGCATCAGCGCCGCGGCCGTCGACCTGTTCCCGTGGGTGCCCGAGGAGCGCTACGACGTGATCGTGGCCGGCCTCTACCAGATGCCGGTGGACCCCTTCGAGCAGGTGTCGACACACCGGCCCCTGGACTACTGGGGCCGCAACCTGATCGACCACCTGATCTCGCTGCTCCCCGTGGCTCTGGCCGACGACGGGGTGGCCTACATCCTGCAGCTCTCGATCATCGGGCAGCAGCGGACGGCCGAGCAGCTGTCCGCTCTTGGCTACCGGGCGCGGGTGGTCGACTTCGGCTTCTTCGAGTTCCACGAGCTGTTCGACGAGAAGTCGAAGCAGATCACCCGGGTGGAGGAGCTCTCCGACGCCTACCACGTGATGCTCGGCGATCACGACGTGATGGTCGACTACCTGCTCGAGGTCACGCGCGAGGACGAGCCGCGCACGCGGTAGACCTCGACCTCGCCGCTCACACCCTTCAGTCGGCGCCTGCCCGCGTACGACCACGAGTGGGATTCGGACGCGGCGTCGTGCACCTCCTTGGAGGCCACCACGCTGCCCCGGCGGGCGAACTCGGTCAGCCGCGAGGCGAGGTTCACCGGCCGCCCGTACCAATCGCCGGCCCGCGGCAGCGCCTCCCCGCGCGCGATCCCGCCGCGCAGCAGCGGCCGCGCCTCGCTCTCGCGTGAGGCCTCCACGAGGCCGAGCACGGCGTCGACCACGGGTCCGGGCTCGGGGGCCACGAGCATCGCCGCGTCTCCGATGGTCTTGACCAGGCGAACCGGAGCGCGGGCGGCGTCCTCGGCCGCCTGCTCGAAGGTGCCCACCACGGCCCCAAGCTCCGCGGGCGGCACCTCCTCGCCCAGCTCGGTGAACCCGACGATGTCCACGAAGCCGACCGTGACGGTCTGACTACCCGGCAGGTGGCCGCTCTGGAGCTCGGCCTGGCTCACGACGGCCTGCCGAATCTCTTCGCGCATGCGCAGGCTGAGCATGCGCTGCAGGCTCGGCCCGGCCAGCGGACCGAGGGTGCGCAGCGACTCCGCGTAGCGCAGCCCCACATCGCGCTCGGTGTCTCCGGGCCGAATGAGCGCCTCGCCCCAGATCGAGGTGAAGCTCGCCGCCACAGTCGCCATCGCCCGGCTCATCACCCGCGAGAGCTCGAGGAAGCTCTCGGGGGCCAGGCCGGCGGCCAACAGCGTCTGTGCACTGAGGGCCAGCTCGCGGTCCTCCTCGGTCAGCACGCGCTCGCCGGGCTCGACCTGGGGGGCGCCCACCGCGCGGCGGGCGTCGTTCAGGAACCCCATCTCGAGGCCGCTCTCCTGGGCTATGTCCTCCTGGGTGTAGCGCGCGCCCTCGGCCGCCAGCACCCGCTCCACGGGGAGCAGCGCCAACCGCCCTTCCTGGGTCGCGCGACGCAGCTCCCCCAGGCCGAAGCCCTCCCTCTCCAGGGTTCGCAGCAGCTCCAGGCGACCGTCGCGCGCGCGCTCATCCGGTGCGCCTTCGAGCAGCCCTTCCGCCTCGAAGTCGATCGCCATGGACCCCATGGTCACAAAATAGTCTCGCTCCGGTCCGGGCCAGCCCGGACCCTCGCGCACGGCCGCCGTCCGGCTCTCGCCGTACCTTCGGAGCGTGATCGCGAAGGTCGAGCCGCTCACCCCTGCGCGCGCGCTGCGCGGCCCCTTCGACTACCTGCTCACCGGCGATCTCGAGAGCGTGGGCGTGGGCAGCATGCTCGTCGTGCCCTTCGGTCGGCGGCGGTTGCTCGGCGTGGTGGTCGGGCTCTCGGAGGAGAGTGAGATCGCCCGCGAGCGCTTGACCCAGCCGCTCGCCGCGCTCGAGGCCGACGTGCCCGAGGAGCTTGTGGGCCTGGGCCTGTGGGTGGCTCGCGAGTACGTGTCGACCCCCGCCCGCGGCCTCGCGCTCGTGCTCCCACCCGGCACGGGCACGGGCTCCGGCCGGCCCGTGATCCCACGGCGTTCGCTGCGGGCGGCGCTCACCGACGATGGTCGCCAGGCGCTCGCCTCGACCACCCGCCTTGGGCATCGCCAGCGAGCCGCGCTCGACACCCTCAGCAGCGGCCCCGCGGCCGTGACCGCGGTGGCCCGCCGCGCCGGCGCCGACCACTCGACGCTCCGCAGTCTCGAGCGACGCGGGTTCGTGCGCCTCGAGAACGCGGCACATCCTCCGCGCCGCCCCCGCGTCGAGCGGGTGGGCGCGCGCGCCGGACACGTGGAGCTGACCAGCGCCCAGGCCGCGGCGCTGCGGCGAATCCTCGCCCGCTTCGACACTCCGGGAGCGCCTCTGTTGCTGCACGGGGTCACCGGCAGCGGCAAGACCGAGGTGTACCTGCGGGCCGTGGCGGCGGCGCTCGAGCGCGGGCGCTCGGCCATCGTGCTGGTGCCCGAGATAGCCCTCACTCCGCAGACCGCCGGGCGCTTCGTCGAGCGCTTCGGCGATGCCGTCGCGGTCATGCACTCACGCCTGTCCGCGCGCGAGCGCTACGACGAGTGGTGGCGCATGCGCAGGGGCGAGGCGCGGCTGTGCGTCGGTCCGCGCTCGGCCGTGTTCGCTCCCTTCGACGACCTCGGCCTGATCGTGATCGACGAGGAGCACGACGGGTCCTATAAGCAGGAGGGCGACCCGCGCTATGACGCCCGCCTCGTCGCCGAGCGAAGGGCCGCGCTCGAGGGCGCGCTGCTCGTGGCCGGTAGCGCCACCCCGCGGCCCGAGAGCCTCGTGAGCCACGAGCGCCTGGAGCTGGCCGAACGCGTGGACGGGCGTGGGCTCCCGCCGGTCGAGATCGTGAGCATGGCCGGCGCCGCCGGGCCGCTGCACGAGCGCACCCGCCAGGAGCTCGACGCCGTGCGTCGCCGGGGCGAGAAGGCGATCGTCCTGCTCAACCGCCGGGGCTGGTCGAACTTCCTCTCCTGCCGGCTGTGCGGCCGCGTGTGGGAGTGCCCGAACTGTGACGTCACGCTGGTCTTCCACCAGGCGGCCGGGGCGGTGGCCTGCCATCACTGCGGGCACCGCGAGCGCGCGCCGAGCGTGTGCGCGGACTGCGGGTCGGTGTCGGTTGCACGGCACGGGGCGGGCACCGAGCAGCTCGAGAGCGAGCTAGAGGCGCTGGTCAACCCCCTCCCGGTTTTTCGCCTGGACTCCGACGTCGCGGCGGCAGCGGGCGTGGCGTCCGTGCTCAGCCGCTTCGAACGGGCGGAGGCGGGCGTGCTGGTGGGCACGCAGATGGTGGCCAAGGGGCACGATTTCCCCGACGTAACGCTCGGAGTGGTGCTCGACGCCGACGCCACGCTGCGCTTCCCCGACTTCCGGGCCGAGGAGCGCACCTTCGCCCTGGTTGCCCAGCTGGCCGGGCGCAGCGGCCGCGGTCCACGCGGCGGCCGGGTGATCGTCCAGGCGCTCGAGCCCGACGCGCGCGCGCTGCGCCACGCCGCCGCGCACGACTCCAGCGGGTTCATCGCCGGCGAACTGCCCCGCCGCGAGGCCTTCGGATACCCCCCGCACGGCCACCTCATCCGGATCGTCTGCTCCTCGACCGAGGCCGGGCCCGACCAGGCGGCGGCCGAGGCGGTCCGTGACCTGATCGAGGCCACGGGTGTGCCGGTACTCGGCCCGGCGCCCCTGTTCCGCCGCCAGGGGCGTCACCGCGCTCAACTCGTGATCCGCTCGCGCGAACGCGAACGTGCCATCGCCGCGGTACGCGATGCGGTGGAGCAGGTGGCGGCTGCCCGCCTGCATGGTTCCGCCAGCTTTGCGGTCGATGTAGACCCTCAATAAACTTGGCCGTATGGGCGCTGACAGCGAGCTCCAGCCACATGACGCCGAGGTGGTGCCGGCCGAGGACGACGAGGCCCCCGCGCTCGATCCGGAGGCCGAAGCGCGTCGCGTGGCGGCGATGTCCTTCATCCGCAAGCTGGGCGACCCGGTGCTCAAGTCGAGCGCTACGCCCGTGGATCGCTTCGACGACTCGCTCCGACGCCAGGTCAGCCGTATGGCCGGCATCATGCAGGACGCCATCGGCATCGGCCTGGCCGCGCCCCAGCTCGGGATCTCCCAGCGCCTGCTCGTGTACCGAGTCGGCCCCGACGCCCCGCTGGTCGCACTAGCCAACCCGGAGGTCGAGTGGGCGGGCGACGAAGTCGAGCCGGGGGAGGAGGGCTGTCTCTCGATACCCGGGGTGGCCGTGGACGTCGAGCGTCCCGTCCACGTGCGGGTGCGCGCCCAGGACGAGCATGGTGAGCTCCGAACGGTGGAGGCTTCCGGTCTCGAGGCGCGCGTGATTCAGCACGAGATGGACCACCTCGACGGAGTGCTCATGCTCGATCGCACGAGCCGCGACGAGCGCAAGCGCGCCCTGCGCGAGCTGCGCGAGGCCGAGCGCGCGCGCGAAGAAGCGGCCTAGCCGCGGAACGGGTAACGCGGCTCCACCGGCTCGACCGTTCCTGCCTCGTGGGCCTTCAGTGCCGCGGTGAACAGGTCGTGCGTGAACGCCGCCGCCTGCGGCGTCACGCATCCGAAGGGCTGGCGCATGCCCTCGCGTCCGTGCGCCAGTTCGTCGAGGAACGCGGCCCACATCTGCTGGATGGCGTCCGCGAAGCCGAACTCGAAGATCGGCCCGGTGATGCTCGGGTAGGCCGACTGCGAGCCGAGGTCGGTCAGCGCCCACGACTGGGGTTCGCCGGGTTCGTAGCGCATGGTGCGCAGCGTCTTGGGCTGCTTGGTGGTGAACGCGATCGAGCCCTCGGTGCCGTCGACCTCGATCGTCCAGGTGTTGGTGTGGCCCGGCGCGATGCGCTTGGTCTCGATGCGCAGGGGGAAGTCGTGGCCATCGTGCCGGGCGCGGCAGAGAAGCACCGCGTTGTCGGGTGTATCGCAGGGCACGGGATTGCCGTCGGCATCCGGACGCGTCTCGAAGATGTCGCTCAACAGCGCACGCACATCGCCGGGCGCCCAGCCGGCCCGCAGCGGCAGGTCGAGCGCATGCATCCCCAGATCGCCGAGGCATCCGTACGCGCCGTTGGTATCCGCGCGGCGCTTCCAGTTGATCGGCTTGCCCGGGTCGAGGTCGCTCGAATGCAGGAACAGCGAGCGCACCTCGATAGGACGGCCGAAGCGAGCGGCGGCGATCCAGCGCCAGACCTCCTGGCCCCCCGGGAAGAACGGCATCTCGGATGAGCAGCGGACCAGCAGGTCGGGATGCGCGCCCACCGCGCGCATGATCGTCTCGTTGGCCTCCAGGTCGATGCCGAAGGGCTTCTCGCCCATCAGGTGCTTGCCCGCCTCGAGCGCCGCGACGTAGAGGCCCGCGTGGAGGTGGTGGGGGACCGCGATGTATACGGCCTCGACGTCCGGATCATCGAGCACCGCGCGGGGATCGGCGCTCAGCCGGGGCGGGTCGGCCAGGCGCTCGTACCACGCGAGCGCCTGCGGCTGGACGTCGCAGGCGTGGACCAGCCGCGGGCGCACCCCGAGGTCGTCGAGGTGGATCCAGCGGGCGGCGGCGCTGGCCAGCTCGCGGCCCATCAGGCCGCCGCCGATCAGGCCCACGTTCACCACGCGTTCAGCCACCGCTGATCGCGAGCGCCTTCTCGGGCGAGGCGCCGTCATGCACGATCGCCATCAGCGCCCGGGTCATCTCGCGAGGACGCTCGTGCTGGATCACGTTGCGCCCGTACACGATGCCCGCCGCTCCGGACTCGATCACCGAATGCGTGCGGCGCATGACCTCGTCGTCGCTCGCGCGTCCTCCGCCCCGCACCAGCAGAGGGACCGCCCCGGCAACCTCGATCACGCTCGGGTAGTCGCCGAGGTCGTCGGTCGGGTCGGCCTTGATCACGTCGGCGCCCAGCTCAACGGCCTGGCGCACGAGCGTTCGGATGCGCTCGGCGTTGCCGTTGACCTCGTAGCCGGCCGAGCCCGGCTTCATCGCCAGCGGCTCGACCATCAGCGGCATGCCGGCGGGCTCGCAGCGCGCCTTGAGCGCCGCGACGTTGCGCAGGCACTCGCGGTGCAGCTGCTGCTGGCCGTCGATCCAGAGCAGGTTCACGACCACGCAGGCCGCGTCGAGGCGCGCTGCCTGTTCGACCGCCTCGGGCACGAGCTCCGAGAAATAGCGCCGGCCGGACTCGACGGTCGGTCCGTAAACGTCGGCCACGTCGGTGCGCAGCACCAGCGCCGGCTTGGGACCGGCGCGCCGTTGGAGCAGGCGCGCACTGCCCGGAGACAGCTGTATCGCGTCGGGAGCGGCCTCCACCAGCAGCTCGAGCGCGGCGTCGAGGTCCTCGATGCCGGTGAGAAAACGCGACTCGCCGAAGAAGCCGTGATCCACAGCCACGTCGAAGCAGCGGCCGTCGGCGGCGAAGAGGCGGTTCATGCGCGGAGCCCGATTCACAGCGCCAGGGCCTCCTCGAGCTCCGGCAGGGCGGTGCTGGCGCCGATGCCGGTGGTGGAGAGCGCGCCGACGGCGTTACCCAACCGGACCGCCTCCTCGAGTGGCCAGTCGCGCAGGACGCCGTAGATGAGGCCCGCGGCGAAGGCGTCACCCGCGCCGGTCTCGTCCTTGGCCTGGACCTCGAACGGCGCGACGTGCGCTGCCGTCCGGTCGTCGGCCGCGAATGAGCCGTCGCGCCCCATCTTGATCGCCACCTTCTGCACGCCGCGATCCCGAAGCCACGCGGCGCAGTCCTCGGGCGTGTGTTGCCCGCTGATCCCGCGCGCCTCGGTGAGGTTGGGGCAGATCACGTTGAGCTGGGGAAGACACGCGTGGAGGCGGTCCCAGCCGCCGGTGGCGTCGTCGACCGGATCGAGGCTGGTCACGAGCTCGCGCCCCCGCGCGCCCTCCAGCAGCCTGGCGGTGGGCTCGCCGTCGAGCTCGGGCAGCACGAGCGCGCCGCCGATGTGCAGCCAGCCGGCCCCGCTGCTCTCCAGCGCGCGCTCGACGTGCTGGGCCGTGAGCACCGCGCTGGCGCCCGGGTTGTGGAGAAACGTCCGCTCGCCGTCGCTGGCGTCGAGCACGACCGAGGCCGAGCTGAGCTCATCGCTCACGTTGACCGCGCTCGTATCGAGCCCGCGTGCCTTCGCCTCGCGCACCAGGACGCCCCCGAAGAGGTCGTCGCCCACGCATCCGCACAGCGCCGTGGAGACGCCCAGCTTGACCAGCGCCGACGCGGTCGACAGCGCGCAGCCGCCGGTGTGGAGCTGCACCGAATCGACGAGCGCGAGCCGCCCCCTCTCGGGCTGCACATCCACCGGCGAGGCGATCGCGTCGGCCACGATGATCCCTGCGCACAGCACCTCGGGTGGTGAATCCGGCGGCATCGGGGCGCGATCCTACGGCAGCGGCTTGAGCGCGAGCAACGTCCCGTCCGGCCAAGCGGCCCACGTCCACGAACCTTACGATCGAGGTCAACGTAAGCCGTGGCTCGAGGCCGCGCGAGGGGACCGTCCGCCTGACGTCGGTTAATCAGCCGGTCCCTCGGCGCAGCAGCTCGCCCGCCGCGTGCTGGCCGGCGTGCTCGGCCCAGTGCGCCGGCGTGCCGCCGTGGAGGGCGTCCTCGAGGCCGGGATCCGCGCCGGCGTCGAGCAGGGCGCGGATGGCGTCGAGGTCCCCGTTCTGGGCGGCGAGGTGCAGCGCCGTGGCGCCCTCGCCGTGGCTGGGGCCGCCGAACGTCGTGCGCTGGCTGGGGTTCGCGCCGAGCGCCACCAGGCGGCGAATCGACTCGTTGCGCCCGCAGGCCGCCGCCCACGCGAGCGCGGTGCCGCGATAGACGTCGGCGTCTACCGACGCACCGCGGGCCACGAGCACGTCGAGGGCCTCCACCCGGTCGTTGCGCGCCGCCCACGAGAGCGACTCGTCGAGGACCTCCTGGCGTTCGGCGGCCGGCCGCCACGCGGGGAAGCCGCTGTGAGGCCGGTAGAACCCACGCTGCGCGCCGGCCTGAGCGGCGAGGCGCCCGTCCGGGGCGATGAGCTCGTCGATCAGATCGAGTCGGCCGAGCCCGGCAGCGGCGCGCAGGTTGGCCGGCACCACCCCGTGTCGGGCAAGAAGCTCGGCCGCCTCCCGGTTGCCCCAGAACAGCGCAACCACGAGCGGAGTACCGCCCTCGCCGCGCGCCGAGGCATCGACCGGGGCACCGGAATCGAGCAGCATCCGAGCCATGGTGGGCAGGTCGCTGTAGGCCGCCTGGTGCAGCGCCGTCCAGCCATGGGCATTGGCCTGGCTCACGTCGGCGCCTCGCTCGAGCAGGATCGCGACCAGGCGCTCGTCGCACGTCGCCGAGGCCATCCCCAGCAGGTCGTTGCCGTTCGTGCCGCGCGCGGTTACCAGCGCCGGGAAGCGATCGAGCATCTCGTGCAGGCCGTCGAGATCGTGAGCCTCGATCGCCCGGTAGGCACGCGCGAACGGCTCGCCGCCGTCACGCAGACCGGCGACATGACGCCGCAGGGCCGGCCAGCCAGAGAACCCGTGCTCGCGTGCCACCACGATGCGCGCGCCGGGCAGGGACGGCGTCGTGCGGTGGCGCGCGAAAGCGGCCACCGCGCCCTCGGTGCCGTCCTCGGCCGACGCGAGCAGCCCGAACGCCCTCCCCTCGTAGTAGTCGAGGTCCTCGTGGTAGGCGTGCTGCAAGCCGGGCCCGTGCTCAACCACGCGATCGACGTAGGCCCGCAGCGCCGGCCAGCTCGAGAAGCCGTGCTCGCGGGCGATCACGAGCTGCGCTCCGCTCAGCTTCAGCGGCTCGCGCGGACCGGGGTGCCCGGCGGCCACGCGCGCCACGGCGGCCGGGTCGCCCGAGCGATGCAGGCGCAGCAGATCCTTGGCCTGCTTTCGCAACTGCTCCAGGCTCGGCGAGGGGGGGAGCGATGCGGACACGACAGCCTCCTTTCCGGATCGCCCGCGGTCCGCGATCGCCGGGCGGAAAGGAAGTACACACCAGCCGAAATCTGCCTGGGGTGGGCTCGGCCCTTCCCGCGGACGGGGCGCGGCCCCGCCACGCAGGGTCAGCCTACCGGTCGTGGGCCGGCGCGCTAGCTTGCGGGACCATGGCAGCGGGACAGGAGCAGAAGGCGGCCGCGTTTCGCGCGCTTCACCAGGGCGAGCCATTCGTCATCCCCAATCCGTGGGACGCCGGATCGGCGAAGGTGCTCGCGGGCCTGGGCTTCAAGGCCCTGGCCAGCACCAGCTCGGGGTTCGCGTTCACGCTCGGGCGCGACGATGGCAGCGTCAGCCTCGAGGAGATCGTGGCCCACGTGCGCGCTCTCGATGAGGCCACCGCGCTGCCGCTGTCCGTCGACCTGGAGAACGGCTACGGCCCCGCGCCGGAGGACGCCGCGCTGGCCGTGACCCGGGCGGCCGAGGCGGGCGCGGTGGGCGGCTCGATCGAGGACTTCGATCCGGAGGGCCGGATCTACGACCGCGAGCACGCCGTCGAGCGGATCAGGGCGGCGGCCGAGGCAGCCGGCCGCCTGGGCTTCCCGTTCACTCTCACGGCGCGCGCCGAGAACCACATCCGCGGCAATCCCGATCTCGAGGACACGCTCGGCCGGCTGCGGGCCTTCGCAGACGCGGGCGCCGACGTGCTCTACGCGCCTGGACTCCGCAGCGGCGAAGAGATCGCCGCCGTATGCGCAGCAGTGGCCAAGCCGGTCAACGTGCTCGCCCTTCCCGGCATGTCGCTGAGCGCGATCGTCGACGCCGGTGCGCAGCGCATCAGTGTCGGGGGTGGCTTCGCCTGGGCGGCAGTCAACGGCCTGGTCGCAGCGGTAGAGGAGCTTCGCGCGAGCGGCAGCTTCGCTGCGCTCAGGTCGCCCCCCGATCTCACCGAGTGGCTCGGCGGGTAAGTACTCGCGCCGCCCGGACGCCAACGTAGGGAAGCGTCCGCCCCGGCGGACGGAACTCGAGCCAAGGAGATTCCCTATGTCTGTCACGCGTGCTCCAGAACCCGCGTCGACGCACACGCCCGCCGCAACCCTCAACGGCGACGCCGGTGTCACGGGGCGCGCCGACTACGGCGACCCCCGCTATCAGGCGTTCCTCTTGATGCGGCTGGCGTTCACCGTCGCGCCGATCGTGTTCGGTCTCGACAAGTTCTTCAACGTCCTGGTCGATTGGCCCATCTATCTCGCCCCCTGGATCAACGACATCGCTCCCGGCAGCGGGCAGCAGTTCATGTACTTCGTGGGGGCCACAGAAATCGTGGCGGGCATCCTCGTTGCGCTCAAACCGCGCTACGGCGCCTATGTCGTCGCAGGCTGGCTGGGCGGCATCATCATCAACCTGGTCACCCTGTCGGGGTACTACGACGTCGCCCTGCGCGACTTCGGGCTGCTGCTCGGCGCACTCGCCCTCGCGCGGCTTGCTTCCGCGTACGACCGGCCGCTACGGGTGGGTCATCATGGATGATCGGCGAACGGCGAGCGACGTCACCCGACGCCGACTGCTCCAGACAGCCGCCGTGGGCGCGGCTTCGGCCACGGCCTTGGGCGCGGCGGGAGCCGCCGATGCGCGGACCGGCGAGTCCCCGGACGAGATCCTCTCGAAGCTTGCCACCGCGGAAAGCTTCGGCGTCACGTTTCTCACCGAGGCGGTCAGGCGCGCGCCGGGCACGCCGTCGGCGGACCTCGTCGACACACTGCGGGCCGCCAACACGGCCGAGTACGACCACGTCGTCGCCCTGCGCAAGCTGGGCGGCCGGCAGATCACGCTGAAGTTCTGGATCCCGGAGGCCGCCTTCGGCGACGGCGGCGTCGGCCTGTTCGAATCGATCGAGACGGCCGACACGCTCGAGCTGATGGGCTACCTCACAGGCGTAACCGCATTCGCGAAGCGTGGCCACCAGCGGGCCGCGCGCTTCCTCGCCGAGGGATGTGCGATCGAGTCAGAGCACCGCGCGATCGCACGCTTCGCCCAGACAGCTCTCGGCGGCCGCCGGCAGATCTCCATCGATCGCAGCTTCGCGCCGTGGAACGTGCGCACCGCGGGCGGGATGATCCGAGCGCTGGAGGGCGCCGGGATCGGGTTCGGCAAGCGGGGCACGACGCCGGGGAAGTTCCACGATTTCCCCGGCAACCCGGTCAAGAACGGCTCCGGCCTCGACAACAACGGCCGGCGTCCCGCCTGAGCGACCGACGGCCGCTGGCCTCTGATCCGGGCGACCCGCAATCAGGAGTCGTGTGACTGCGACGAAACAAGATCGCGGAGGCTTTGATGGTCCTCGCGGCAGGCGGGGCAGCCCTGGAGATGCTCGCGCATCCCGGGCAGCCGGGCGTCGGCATCCGCGCCGGCGACCTCTAGCTCGACGTACTCATCGAGGAGGTCGAAGCATTCTTCACAGGTGACCTCCGGACCCACGGGGCCCAGCAGCCGAGCCATCAGCTCGCTCCGTCGGGGTTCACCGCTCATGTTCACCTCCCGCCGGCGTGGCGGTCACGGCGGACCGGGTTTCATCGGCAAGAGCGGCGCGCAGCTTGCGGCGAGCGTCGTGCAGGGTCTTGTAGAGAGCACCGCGCGTGGTGTTCAGGCGGTCAGCGAGAACGTCGATCGGCACTTCGTTGAGCGCGAGCGCCACGAACACGGCGCGTTGGTGCTTCGTCAGAGAGCTTTGAACCGCGTCCGATATGGCCCTCAATGTCTCCGCCTCGTCGAGCAACTGGTGAGCGGAGGGCCCGGCGTCGGCGATCACCGACCAGGCGTCGTCCTCGAGCGCGATCTCCTTGCCCTGCCAGGCTCGCCGTCGTGCCTTCACTCCCGCCTCCAGGAGAACGAACTTGTAGGCCCACGTCGTGAAGCGGCTTTCGCCACGGAAGCTGTCGAGCTTGGCGAGAATGGCCACCATCGCGTCGTCGGTCGCCTGCATGGCCAGATCGTTCCACTCGCCATCGGGTACGTGCGCAAGCGAGGAGCGGCGCCGGCCGAGCTCGAAGTGCGCGCCGCGCAGCAGCAGAGCGTGCAGGTCGGCGCACGCCCGAGACCGAGCGGATGCGGGACCCCTCAGGGCGGCCAGCCACTCCTGCGAATCGCGCGCCGAAGCCCGCCGATTACCCGAACGGTCCATCGCTCGCCGAGCATAGAGCCGGCTATCCCAGCCCTCCGCTGTCACAGATACGCCCACCGCTCCTCGTTTGCGCCTTCGCGGCTCGGGTTCTTACCGCGCAGCGATGCCCCAGGAGCTCCCGGGGCGCCGCTAGGATCGCCGGGTGACCAGGACTTCCGACGTGGCGGTGGTCGGGGCCGGCATCGTTGGGTTGGCCACGGCCCACGCGCTGCTCGAGCGCGGAGCCTCGGTGCATGTCTATGAGCGCGGTGCCCCCGGCGCGGAGCAGTCGGGCGGCGACTCGCGAGTCTTCCGTCATGCCCATGACGATCCGAGGCTGATCGATCTTGCGCGCGAGAGCCGCCGGCTCTACCGCGAATGGGAGGACGAGCTCGGGGTCGAGCTCGTCTCTCCGGACGGGGTCGTGTCGCTGGGACCCGCCGTCCGGCGGCGCCTGCCGCTGCTTCAGCGGGCGGGAGTGGACGCGGCGGAGGTCTCCGCCGACGAGCTCGCCGAGCGGATGCCCCTGCTGGCGGGCTTCGACGGGCCGGCGATGTTCGACGCCGAGGGCGGGTCGATCCGCGCCGCCGCCGCGATATCGGCTCTGGCCGGTCGGCTGGGCGACAGTCTCGTCGCCGATGAGGTGGTCGCGCTGTGGGCAACTGGGCGCGAGACGATCGAAGTCCGCACCGCGGGGAGTCGCGGCGAGCACGGCGCAGCCATCGTCTGCGCCGGAAGGGACACCGCGCGGCTCGCTCGCGGCGCCGGTATCGCCATCCCGATCGAGTTCTCGCTGCACGGCCGCGTGACCTTCAACGTCCGCACCGCCGCACCGGCGCGCGTGGCGTGCCTTCTCGACAGCAGCGAGAGCTTCGGCGAGCCGGGGTCCTACGGTGCCCCATCACCCGGCTCGAGCCAATTCTCGCTGGGCGTCAACGGGACGGCGCCGGGGCGCGAGGACGCCAGCCTGCTCGACCCCTCGGCAATCGCGCGGGTCACCGACCGAGCCTGTGCCTACGTGCGGCGCGCGCTTCCGGGTCTCGATCCCGAGCCGGCCGGCTACCGCCACTGCTGGGTCACCGATCTGCCCTGGCATGACGATGCGATCGGCGTCTGGGAGGCGGAGCGGACGCTGTTCCTCGCGGGCGCCAACCTCTTCAAGCACGCGCCTGCGGTCGGGCGCGCGCTGGCCGACGCCGCGCTGGACGAGGGGCTGGTGGAGGAGCTTCGGCCGGCCGCCCGTCTCGGCGCGCCGCCCGAGCAGGCGCCGGCCGCAGCCCACTGACAACAGCGCCCCCGCGTGCAGCTCGGGTGGGTGCTCGGCGGCGTAGGCGGAGCCGCGCGCTCAGCGCTCGAGCTTCAGCAGCTCCTCATAGGCCGGCAGCGTCAGGAACTCGACGAACTCGTCGCCGCTCAGCGCCACCTTCTCGAACAGCGAGCGCGAGAGGTCGGGCCGGCCCTCGCGCTCGAACCACTCGTCGTCGCCGATCTCCTCGCGGATCTTCTCGAGCTCGCTCACTGCCAGCTCTCGAACCAGCTCCTGAGTGATGGGCCGGCCGTCGTCGAGCACCTCACCGTGCTTGATCCACTGCCACACCTGGGCGCGTGAAATCTCTGCCGTTGCGGCGTCCTCCATCAGGCCGTAGATGGCGGCGGCGCCATTGCCGCGCAGCCAGGACGACAGGTACTGGATGCCGATGTTCACGTTCGAGCGCAGCCCCTTCTCGGTGGTCTCGCCCGGCGTCTGCGCCACCGAAAGCAGCTCGTCCTCGCTCACGTCTACGTCGTCGCGCTGCTTGTCGACCTGGTTGGGCCGGTCGCCCAGCACCTCGTCGAAGGCCTCGGTGGCCACCGGGACGGAGTCGGGGTGGGCGACCCAGGTGCCGTCGAATCCCGCACCGGCCTCGCGCTGCTTGTCCTCGCGCACCGCCTCGAAGGCCGCCTTGTTGGCCTCCTCGTCGCTGCGGCTGGGGACAACCGCCGACATGCCGCCCATCGCGTGCGCGCCTCGCGAGTGGCAGGTCTTGACGACCAGGTCGCTGTAGGCCTTCATGAACGGCACGGTCATCGTCACGTCCTCGCGATTGGGCAACAGGAAATCCGGCCGCTTCTGGAAGCGCTTGATGACGGAGAAGATGTAGTCCCAGCGCCCGGCGTTCAGCCCGGCCGAGTGATCACGCAGCTCGTAGAGGATGGCGTCCATCTCGAAGGCAGCCGGGATCGTCTCGATCAGGACGGTGGCCTTGATCGTCCCGCGGTCGAGTCCAACCTCCTCCTCGGCGATCACAAAGGCGTCGCGCCAGAGCGCGGCCTCGGCGGCGGATTCGAGCTTGGGAATGTAGAAGAAGGGTCCGCGACCGCGCTCGAGCAGCGCCTCGGCGCTGCGGTGCATATAGAGGCCGAAGTCGACGAACGCGCCCGCAAGCTCACGACCGTCGATCCTCATGTGGCGCTCAGGCAGGTGCAAACCGCGCGGGCGCATGAGCAGTACGGCGTGGTCGTCCTCCAGGTGGTACTGCTTGTCGGCCTCCTCGTGCTCCATGGAGCCGCGCGCGGCGTCGCCCAGGTTCACCTGACCGCCGATCATGTTGGACCAGGTGGGCGAATTCGAGTCCTCGAAGTCGGCCATGAACGCGCGCGCGCCGGAGTTCAGCGCGTTGATGACCATCTTGCGCGACGCGGGCCCCGTGATCTCCACACGCCGGTCCTGCAGCGCGTCGGGCACGGGGGCGACCGTGAAGTCCTCCGGCGCGGTGACGAATGAGAGCGTCCCGCCGGCATCGAGCTCGGCCTGTAGCTCCTGGCGAGCGTTCAACAGCTGCTGCCGGCGCGAGTCGAGCTCCTCGTGCAGGCGCCCCACCAGCCGGAGCGCGCCCTCGGTGAGGACCTCGTCGTAACGGTCGCCGCGCGGAGCCTCGATACGGAGCGGTTCGGTCATGCGGTCCTCGTCAATCGCTTGTAGGTGATCCGGTGCGGCCGGTCGGCCTCCGCACCCAACCTTCCCCGGCGGTGCTCCTCGTAAGCCTCGAAGTTGCCCTCGAACCACATGACCTGCGAATCGCCCTCGAAGGCCAGCACGTGCGTGGCCACGCGGTCGAGGAACCAGCGGTCGTGCGAGATGATCACCGCGCAGCCCGCGAAAGCGAGCAGAGCCTCCTCGAGCGCACGCAGGGTGTCGACGTCGAGGTCGTTGGTGGGCTCGTCCAGCAGCAGCAGGTTGCCGCCGCGGCGCAGCAGCTTGGCCAGGTGGACCCGATTGCGCTCGCCGCCCGACAGCGCTCCGACCTTGCGCTGCTGGTCGGAGCCGCGGAAGTTGAAGCCCGACACGTACGCGCGCGAGTTCATCTCACGCTCGCCCACCTTGATGTTGTCGTAGCCGCCCGAGATCTCCTCCCAGACGTTCTTGTCCGCGTCGAGCGAGTCGCGCGACTGGTCCACGTAGGCCAGTTCGACGGATTCACCGAGGCGCAGCGAGCCGGAGTCCGCCTCCTCCTCGCCCACGATCATCCGAAACAGCGTGGTCTTGCCCGCGCCGTTGGGCCCGATCACCCCGACGATCCCCGCCGGGGGCAGCGAGAAGGACAGGTCCTCGATCAGCAGCCGGTCTCCGAAGCCCTTGCGCAGGGAGTCGGTCTCGAGCACGACGCTGCCCAGTCGCGGGCCCGCGGGGATGTGGATCTGGACCTGGTCGAGCTTGACGTTGCGCTCCTCGGCGATCAGCGCCTCGTAGCGGTTGAGCCGCGCGCGCGACTTGCTGCGCCGCCCCTTCGGGCGACTCGCGCACCCACTCCAGCTCGCGCGCGATCGTGCGCTGGCGAGCCGACTCCTGGCGCTCCTCGGATTCGAGGCGCGCGCGCTTTTGGTCGAGCCATGACGAGTAGTTGCCCTTGAAGGGAAGCCCTCGGCCGCGGTCCAGCTCGAGGATCCAGCCGGCCACGTTGTCGAGGAAGTAGCGGTCGTGGGTCACGGCCACGACGGTGCCCTTGTACTCCTCCAGGTGCTTCTCCAGCCAGGCCACCGACTCTGCGTCGAGGTGGTTGGTGGGCTCGTCGAGCAGCAGCAGGTCGGGCGCGGCCAGCAGCAGCCGGCACAGCGCGACGCGGCGGCGCTCGCCACCCGAGAGGGTGGTCACGTCGGCGTCGCCGGGCGGCAGCCGCAGCGCGTCCATCGCGATCTCGAGGGTCGTGTCGAGCTGCCACGCGTCGGCGGCGTCGATCTTGTCCTGCAGGCGGGCGAACTCGTCGGCCGTGTCCTCCGAGTAGTTCGCGGCCAGCTCGTTGAAGCGGTCGAGCAGGTCGCGCAGCTCGCGCACTCCGTCCTCGACGTTGCCCCGCACGTCCTTGCCGGGATCCAGCTGCGGCTCCTGCTCCAGCAGGCCGACGGTCGCGCCCGGCGCGAGCTGCGCGTCGCCGCGGAACTCGGTATCCACTCCGGCCATGATGCGCAGCAGGGTCGACTTGCCCGAGCCGTTGGCGCCCAGCACGCCGATCTTGGCCCCGGGAAGGAAGGAAAGCGAGATGTCCTCGAGCACCTTCTTGTCCGGAGGGTGCACCCGGGTGAGCTTGTACATGGTGAAGATCGGTTGGCTCGACATGAAGGGGCGAGGCTAGCGGCCGGTCCCAGCTAGCCTGCGCCTCCGATGTTGTTGGCCAACGTCCTTCAGCCGCTGATCTCCGTCGAGGAGTGGACGCTCGAGGCCCTTCATTCGATCGGGTTGGGGTGGGGCCTCGCGATCGTGGGGCTCACGCTGCTCGTGCGCGCCTGCACGGTGCCGCTCGTCGTGAGGCAATTCCGAGCCCAGCGCGAGCTGCGAGACCACATGCCGCGCGTCAAGGAGCTTCAAAAGCGTCACCGCTCCGACAAGGAGCGCATGCAACGCGAGCTGCGCGAGTATTACCGCGAGCACGAGATCAGTCCGCTGAGCGCCTTCCTGCCCCTGCTCGTGCAGATTCCCGTCTTCATCTCGCTGTACTACCTGATGCGCACCGACGCAAAGAGCGGCCTGTTCGGCGACGCCGGTCTGCTGTTCATCCCGGACCTCACCGACAAACCGCACGGGGCGGTGCTGTTCGCGCTCATCACGACCTACCTCATCTTCCAGATCACCAGCAGCCTGATCGCCACCCGCACGATGCGCGGGGGCCAGCGAGGCCTGATGCTCGCCCTACCGCTGCTCTTCGTGGGGCTGGTCGCCCGCTTCCCCGCGGGGCTCGCGGTGTACTGGATCACCACGAGCCTTTGGACCCTTGGCCAACAGGTGTGTCTCTGGCGCCTCGCGCCGGCTGCCGCACCGATCGGGGCATCCCTGCCGCCCGAGCGTCCCGAACCCCCGCCGCCCGCCGCGCCCCGGCGGCGCACGCGAAAGCGCAAGCACGGCCGCCCCCGCTGACCGAGAGGTGTGGCGCTCGCTCAGAGCCATTGATCGAGCATCGAGGCGGTCGCTTCTCTGGTAATCCCGCAGCTCTCCGTGGGAACATGGGCGGCGATGGGTGTGGCGAGGGCTGACGAGCTCTTACGCCTCGGCCGCGAGGCGCTCGCGACAGCGGACTGGAAGCGTGCCCGCGGTTTCTTCGAGCAGGCCGCGGAGTTCGGCGAGACCGCGGAGATTCTCGACGGCCTGGGAGAGGCGCTGCAGTTCGGGGGCGAGCATGAGCGGGCGATTGTGTTGAAGGAGCGCGCGTTTGCCGAATACGAGCGGCGTGGCCTGCGGGCGGAGGCCGCCGAGCTGGCACGCTGGCTGGCGTTCCTGCACGTGTCGGTCCACGGCAACGTGGCCGCGGCCAATGGCTGGATGGCGAGAGCGGAGAGTGTCCTGGAGGGGGTTGAGGAGTCTGCGGCGCACGGGTGGCTGATGCTCGACCGAGCTCCGTGGACGTCGGATGCGTCCGAGCGCGAGCAGCTCGCGACAGCAGCGATCGCGATTGCCAGGCGGTACGGCGACCGGGACCTCGAGTTCGATGCCATGGCCCTGCTCGGCGAGGCGTCGGTCGCCGCAGGGCGCGTCACCGAGGGGATGAGGCTGCTCGACCAGGCGATGGCCGCGGTCGCCTCGGGGGAGGTCCTTGGTGTCGGCCCCGCGGGCGAGATCTACTGCAGGATGTTGAGCGCGTGTGAACGGGCGACCGACGTCAGACGCGCCGAGCAGTGGCTCGCCGCTGCGACTCGCTTCGAGGCGTGGGACGACTTCGTGCCGCCGACTTGCCGGACGCACTACGGCGGGATTCTGATTGCACTCGGCCGCTGGGAAGAGGCGGAGCGCGAGCTGCTCGCAGCAGTTCGGACCTTCGAGACGGGCTACTGGGCGTCCCAACTTTTCGCGCTGCTTCGGCTGGCGGACCTGCGCGTTCGTCAAGGACGATTCGAGGAGGCCGAACGTCTGCTGGAAGGCTTTGACTGGCACGCAAGCGCCAAGCGGTCTCTCGCGCGGATCGCGTTGGCGCGCGGCGATCTCGCTCTGGCAGGGGACCTCGGCCGCTTGTGCCTCGAGAGCACGCCGCCGTCCGATCCGGATTGCGCGCCGGTGCTCGCCTTGCTTGTCGACGTGCAGCTCGCACGCGGCGACCTCTCCGCCGCGGACGAGACGCTTGCCCAGCTGGCCGTTCTTGCGGTCGACCGCAAGGACGACCGGACGCGCGCCGTCGCCAAGCTCGTCGCGGGCACAGTCCAAGCGGCTCGAGGAGACGACCACGCGCGGGCGGATTTCCAAGCGGCGCTGGAGCTGTTCTCCAGGCTCGGGCTTGCCCTGGAAGCCGCGCAGGCTCGGGTCGCGCTCGCGCGCGCGCTCGCCTCGCACGCGCCGGCAGCAGCGGTCGAAGAGGCACGGCACGCGTTGGAGACATTCGAGCGTCTCGGTGCGACCCGGGACGCCGACGCCGCGGCGGCGGTACTCCGAGAGCTCGGAGCCTCGGCGCGGACGTTCCCGAAAGGGTTCGGGCAGCTGACGAAACGCGAGACGGAGGTCTTGTCGCTCCTGGCCGAGGGATGCTCGAATGCCGAGATCGCGCAGCGCCTCTACATCAGCCGGCGAACGGCGGAGCACCACGTCGCGCGCATCCTGTCCAAGCTCGGCCTCCGGAACCGAGCCGAGGCGGCCGCGTACGCGCTGCGCGAGCAGACCGCAAATCCGTAGCCGGATAGGCATTCCTACCGATGCTGCGCGCCTCATATGCAGCGATCCTCAGCCCCCATGGACACAGAGTTGGATCTCGAGCTCCAGGAGGCGCAGGCCGCGCTACTCGCCCGGTTCGCACCTGAGACTCGTGTCCACCGGATTCGCTGGTCCGAAGGCAAGACACAAGTCTTCGAGCTGGGCAGCGGGGCGCCCCTTCTATACGTCCACGGCGGGTTGGGCGGTGCCTACGAGATGGTGCCGATCCTCGCGGCGCTCGCGCAAAACCACCACGTGATCGCAGTCGACCGACCGGGTCATGGGCTGGCCGATCCGTTCAACTACGAGGGCGTCGACCTGCTCGACCACGCTCGGACTTTCCTAGGGGACATCCTCGATGCGCTCGAGGTCTCGACCGTCGACGTGCTTGCCAACTCGATGGGCGCGCTCTGGTCCGTCGCGTTCGCGATCGACGCTCCCAGTCGAGTCTCGCGCCTGGCGCTCGTCGGCGCGCCGTTCGGGATCGCGCGAAGGCCACCCCTCCCGATGCTTCCGTTCGGACTCCCTCTAATCGGGCCAAGGCTTGGCAGATTCGTGCTCTCGAACGCGAATCGCGACGGGAGCCGGAAATTCTGGGACCAGCTCCTGGTGAAGCATGCTGAGAGAGTGGACGATCTGCTGCTCGACGTCGACGTCGCGCACACGCGACGGAACGTCGCGAGCATGCTCAGCTTGATTGCGTCTATCGCCGATTGGCGCCGCCTCGGCTACCGACGCGAGCTGATCCTCGGCGAGCGCTGGCGAGCGTTGACGATGCCGACGCTTCTCCTCTGGCCCGAACACGACGCCTTCGGATCGCCAGAGGCGGGCGAGACTCTCGTCGCGACGAATCCGAACCTTCGTCTCGTTCGACTTCCTGGGGTAGGCCACCTTCCGTGGATCGACGACCCAGACCTCGTCGTCGGCGAGATCGAGCGCTTCCTCGCGACAAAGCGACGGAGCGGCGTGGACGCGGCTGCCTAGCTACGAGCGCATCACGCCACGGATCGCGAATCGTCGTGACAGCCGCGCCCGCCCTGCGCTCCCGCTTCGCCGCTACGAGGGTGGCCTCGCCGCAGCGGACCTATCTCGACCGCGCCGTCCAATCGCGGCGCTGCTCGAGGGCGCAGCGGAGCTGCACGTGGAAGACTTAGCGCGTGGGTCAGGAAGTCTCCGCGAAGGTCTTCTCGCGACAGGACAGGCAGCGCTACCGCCAGAAGGTGCGCACCTGCCTCGATGTGTTCGCGCGCATGCTCAGCGAGGCGCGCTTCGACGCCGAGCGGCGCTCGGTCGGGCTCGAGATCGAGCTCAACCTCACCGACGACGCGGGCGACCCGGCGATGATCAACGCCGCGGCGCTCGAGGCGATCGCCGACAGCGACTTCCAGACCGAGCTCGGCCAGTTCAATGTCGAGATCAACATCCCGCCGCGGCTGCTCGAGAACGGAATGTTCTCCGAGCTGGAGCAGGAGGTCAGGACGAGCCTCAACTGCGCCGAGGACAACGCACGCTCGGTGGGCGCGCACATGATGATCATCGGCATCCTGCCGACGATCGCCGAGGAGCACCTGACCGCGGACAGCTTCAGCGAGAACCCGCGCTACGAACTGCTCAACGAGCAGATCTTCGCCGCCCGCGGCGAGGATCTCGAGATCGCGATCTCCGGCACCGAGCGGCTGGCCACGTTCGCCGACACGATCGCCCCGGAGGCGGCCTGCACGAGCGTGCAGCTGCACCAGCTGTGCGAGCCGGAGGCCTTCGCCGAGCACTGGAACGCGGCTCAGGCGATCGCCGGCGCCCAGGTGGCGGTGGCGGCCAACTCGCCCTTCTTCTTCGGCAAGGAACTCTGGCGCGAGACGCGCATCGCCCTGTTCGAGCAGGCCACCGACACGCGACCCGAGGAGCTCAAGGCCCAGGGCGTTCGCCCGCGGGTGTGGTTCGGCGACCGCTGGATCACCTCGATCTTCGACCTCTTCGAGGAGAACGTCCGCTACTTCCCCGCGCTGCTGCCGGTGTGCGATGACGAGGACCCGATCGAGATGCTCGACCGCGGAGACACGCCCGGGTTAGCCGAGCTGCGCCTACACAACGGGACGATCTACCGCTGGAACCGGCCCATCTACGACGTGGTTCGCGGTCGCCCGCACCTGCGCGTCGAGAACCGGCTGCTGCCCGCTGGACCTTCGGTGGTCGACATCTGCGCCAACGCGGCGTTCTACTACGGCCTGATCCGGACGCTGGTGGCCGAGGAGCGCCCGCTGTGGTCGCAGATGTCCTTCTCGGCCGCGGAGGACAACTTCCACGCCGGCGCCCGCGAGGGCATAGACGCTCGCCTCTACTGGCCCGGCGTGGGCGAAGTGCCCGCGACCGAGCTGGTGCTGCGCCGGCTGCTGCCCGCCGCCCACGAGGGCCTGGAGAAGGCGGGCATCGACGCCGCCGACCGCGACCGCCTGCTCGGCATCATCGAACAACGCTGCGTGACCATGCAGAACGGAGCGTCCTGGCAGGTCGGGGCCTTCCACCGGTTCTACGGTGACCAGAAGCTCGATCGCCTCGAGGCCCTGCGCCGCATGACCGTGCTGTATCGCGAGCACATGCACGCGAACGAGCCGGTTCATGAGTGGCCTTTGCCCTAGAGGCTTGATGTGGGTTCGCCGTCCGCGGGCTCGCCCGGCGCTGCGCGAGTTGCCGGCTGCCGGGGCCTGCGTTTCTTAACGGCGGCAACCAAGGGGTGGACGCGGCCGTGTTGTTGGCTTTGTCACGTTGCTGTAACGCGGTCGCTGGGCCACTGATCGAGTGGCAAGTTATGCACCTCATAGATGCACAATCCGACACTCGGCAGAGCGCAGGCGCAACGGCGCGGTCGGCGCACCCGGCGGTGTTACAGCGCCGCGACAGGAGTGACAGCTCCAGCAGATCCCGGCTCGCGCAGCGCAAGGCAGGCGCACGGCGCACCGAACCCTCATCACGGCCCTAGATGAGACCAGCCGGGGGCTCACGCACCGCTGATTTTGGCCGGGCGGCTGTTCCAGGTCCAGCTCGAAGCACCGGCTCTTCGGGTCGCTGGCGTAAGGGCCCCAGCACGGGATGGACGCGAAGCCGGCGGCCTTGTAGAGGCCCAGGGCCTCCTCCTGGCGGTTTCCCGTCTCCAGTCGAATCCGCTTGTAGCCCGCGACGCGCGCCGCCTCCAGCAGCCAGGCGACCAGCGCCTTTCCCAAGCCGCGTCCACGCGCCTCCGGGACCACGTACATGCGGCGCAGCTCGGCCGTGGTGGCGTCGAAGCGCGAGAACCCGCCGCAGCCGGACGGACGGCCGTCGAGCTTGGCGAGCAGGAAGGCGCCGTCGGGGGGCACGAAGTCCTCTGTTCGAGGCGGCGCACCGGAGCCCGCGTCGCCGGCGTGGCGCGCATCGATCTCGGCAATCGACGCGGTGGTGAGAGCCACGACCGCAGCATCGTCCAGGCGGACGCTCTCCCGGCTGAGCGTCATCCGCTCAGACGATCGAACGCGCCAGCAGTTCCATCGGATGCAGCACCGGCAGGGCCCGCCCCAGCCGCTCGGTGTGCGCGGTGATCTGCAGCACGCAGCCGGGGTTGGCCGCCGCCACCGCCTCGGCGCCGCTGTCGAGCAGGTTGCGCGCCTTGCGCTCGCCGAGCTCCGCGGCCGGCTCGGGCTTGACCAGGTTGTAGATCCCGGCTGAGCCGCAGCAGAGCTCCCATTCGCGCGGCTCGACCAGCTCCAGCTGGGGGATCGAGCTCAGCAGCTCGCGCGGCTGGCTGCGCACTTTCTGGGCGTGCGCCAGGTGGCAGGCGTCGTGGTAGGCGACCTTCATCGCCACCGGGTGGCGCTTGGCACGCGGCTCCACGGCGGCCAGGAATTCGTTCGCGTCCTTGACCTTGGCCGCGAAGCGCTCGGCGCGGTCGGCCCATTCGGGCTCGTCGCGCAGCACGTGGCCGTAGTCCTTCATCGCCGAGCCGCAGCCGGCGGCGTTAACCACCACGGTCTCGTGGTCCTCGAGCGCCTCGATGGTGGCCTTGGCCAACGCGCGAGCCTCGGTGTCGGCCCCGGCGTGCAGCGGCAGCGCACCGCAGCAGCGGGGTAGGCGCGGCACGTGCACCTCGAACCCCTCGGCGGCCAGGACCTCCGCGGTGGCCTGGTTGACGTGGGAGAAGAAGACCCGCTGCACGCAGCCCTGGAGCAGCGCCACCGAGCCTCGCAGCTCGCCCCGCGCCTCGAAGCGCTTCGGCAAGCGCTCCACGGCGCGGGCCACGGGAGCCGACGGCGTCATCGAGATCATCGTTGCCAGCTTAGGAGCGAGCTTTCGCACCCGTGGTCGCCGGGCGAGCCGCGGCAGCCCGAGCCGGTGGGCCAGGGCCGCGCCGGGAACCAGCGCTCGCATGCGCCCGGGATGGGTGAACAGCTCGAATACCAGCCGCCGGTGCGCTTGTTCGAGCGGCGGCCGGTCGAAGTTGCGCTCGACCTGCGCGCGGGCGTCCTCCAGCAGAAGGTCGTACTTCACGCCGCTCGGACACGCCGTGACGCAGGCCATGCAGCCCAGGCAATTGTCGAGGTGGCCCACGAGCGGCGCCGAGATCTCCTCGTGGCCCTGCTTCATGAGCACGATGCGCCCACGCGGCGAGTCCATCTCCTCGCCCCAAAGGACGTACGTGGGGCAGGTGGGCAGGCAGAAGCCGCAGTGCACGCAGTCGTCGATCAACTCGAGCTGGGGCGGACGGGTGTCGTCCCAGCCGCGCGTTTCGTCCACTGTGGCCATCAGACCAGGATGCCGTTCGGATCGAAACGTTCCCGGACCCGGCGCATGAGCAGCGCCACACCCGGCTCGAGCTCCGCGTCACGCTCGATCTCCATGCCGTCAGGGCGATCGAGCACCGCGGTCGTGTAGCGCCCCCGAAGCTGGCTGACCAGCTCGCCGGGCGACCCGTCGTCGAGACGCAGCCAGAAGAGCCCAAGCGCGTAGCGGCCCACCAGGGTCGCGCCATGGCGCTCGGCCGTATCCACCAGGTCGGGCAGATCGGTCTGCAGCGCGGACACCTTGGCCACCAGTCCGGCCGGTGAGCGCTGGCGTTCGCGCTGTGCCTCCCAGACCCCGTCGTCGTCCTCGCGGATCTCCGTCTCGAGCCCGGCCTCGTCGAGCAGGCGCTGGGCCGCCTCCGCCTGCGGCCGCGAGGTCTCACCACCCGAGCGCGACAGGATGCTGCCCCGGCCCGTCGACCAGCGCACGTCGAGTCCGAGCTGCTCCAGGCGCGCGTGCGACAGGGCCTCCGCGCCGCGGGCCAGCAGCGTCGGGTCGGAGGCGTGTCCGAGCACGCTGGTGGTGTCGGGCGCGAGTGGGTGCAGGCGAAACGAGACTTCGGTAATTGCGCCCAGAGTGCCGAACGAGCCGGCGAAGAGCTTGGCCAGGTCGTAGCCGGCCACGTTCTTGATCACCTGACCGCCGCTCTTGGCCAATGTGCCGTCGGCCAGCGCCACACGCATCCCGATCACGAGATCGCGCACTCCGCCGTAGCGCGCGCGCAGCGGTCCTGAGTCGGCAGCCGCCACCACGCCGCCGATCGTGGCGTCTGCGCCGGGCGGATCGAGGGCCAGCATCTGGTCCTCTTCGGCGAACACCTCCTGCGCGCGGGCCAGCGGCACGCCGGCGCCTAGCACCGCGGTGAGGTCGCCGGGGTTGTGCTCCAGCACACCGTCCAGTCCGGTGGTCGAGATCTCGAGCGCGGGGGCGGCCGCGGCGGCCCAGGCGAGCTTCGTGCCGGCGCCACGGATCCTGACCGAGTCCCCCGCATCGTCCGCCGCGCGCAGCTCATCGGCCAGCTCCTCGACCGAGGAAGGCGCGGCGGCCCGGTTGGTCTGCGCCTCCATCAAAAACGTTCGGCCAGGCCGGCCTGCTCCAGCGGGTGGCGGCGGTAGGGACCGGGCACCTCTCCGCACAGCCGCGGAGTGGGCATGACCTTGCCCGGGTTGGCCCGCCCGTCGGGATCGAACGCGCAGCGCAGCCGCTGGAAGGTGCCGAGGTCGTCCTCGGTGAACTGGTCGGGCATGTAGCGCTTCTTGTCCACGCCCACGCCGTGCTCGCCCGTGATCGAGCCGCCGGCCTCCACGCACACCTTCACGATCATCCCGGCGCACTCCTCGGCGCGCTCGGCCTCGCCCTCGTTGGAGGCGTCGTAACACACCAGCGGGTGCAGGTTGCCGTCGCCCGCGTGGAACACGTTCGCCACCTGCAGGTCGTACTCGCGGCCCAGGTCGTCGATACGGCCCAGCACCTCGGCCAGGCGGGTCCGTGGAATCACCGAGTCCTGCACGTAGTAGTTCGGCGCGATGCGCCCCATGGCGGCGAAGGCGGCCTTGCGCGTGCGCCAGATCAGCTCGCGCTCGGTCTCGTCCTGAGCCACGCGGATCGAGGTGGCTCCGACCCTCTCGCAGATGGCCACCACCTGCTCGAAGCGCGTTTCGCACTCCGCCTCGGACCCGTCGAGCTCGACCACGAGAGCCGCACCGGCGTCCTCCGGATAGCCCGCGCCGGTGGCGCCCTCGGCTGCGCGTATCGAGAGGTTGTCCATCATCTCGATCGCCCCCGGGACCATGCCCGCGGAGACGATCTCGGTCACCACTTCGCCAGCCTCGATGGTCGAGCCGAAGAAGGCGACCAGCGTGCGCACCGCCTCCGGCTTGGGCACGATCCGCAGCCAGATCTTCGTGGCTATGCCGAGCGTGCCCTCCGAGCCGACGAAGGCGCCCAGCACGTCCAGGCCGGGCGGGTCGAGCTCCTTGCCGCCCACCTGCACGAGCTCGCCGTCGGGGAGTACCAGCTCCAGCCCGGTCACGTAGTTGGTGGTGAAGCCGTACTTGAAGCAATGCGCGCCGCCCGAGTTCTCGGCCACGTTGCCGCCGATCGAGCAGACGATCTGCGAGGAGGGGTCGGGTGGGTAGAAATGCTCCGGCGCGACAGCCTTCGAGATCTCGATGTTGGTGACCCCGGGCTGGGTGATCACGCGCTGGTTGGGGAGGTCGACTTCGAGGATGCTGCGCATCTGGCTGAGCGAAATCAGCACCCCGTCCTCCACCGGCAGCGCGCCCCCCGAGAGGCCCGAGCCGGCGCCGCGGGCCACGAAGGGCACCCCGGCGCGGTGACACGCGCGCACCACGGCCTGGACGTCGGCGGTCGAGTTTGGCAGCACCACGGCGCCGGGCGTGACGGCGTACTGCAGGAGGCCGTCGGACTCGTAGGTGCGCAGCTGGTGCTCGTGGGTGATCACCTGCTCCGCGCCGATGGCCGCGCGAAGCTCGCCGACCAGCGGGCCGAGATCGACCGGCGCTCGCTCGGCCGCGGCGGCTACTTCACCACCATCCATCCGAGGATGTCTGTCGACTGCAGGTACACGAGAACGCACATGATCAGCATGAGCCCGATGCTCCAGCCCAGCACCTTACGGAACAGGTCGCCCTCCTTGCCGGCGAGACCCACTGCCGCGGCGCCAATCGCGAGATTCTGGGGGGAGATCATCTTGCCCAGCACGCCGCCCGAGCTGTTGGCCGCGGCCAACAGGGTCGGGGAGATGCCGGCGTCCTCTGCCGCGGTCACCTGCAGCGCGCCGAACAGGGCATTGGACGAGGTGTCGGAGCCGGTCACGGCCACGCCCAGCCAGCCGATCATCGCGGACAGGAAGGCGAAGGCGTCTCCGGCGCCGGCCGCCCAGGTCCCGAGCGTGATCGTCTGGCCGGACTGGTTCATCACGTAGGCCAGGGCGAGCACCGAGGACACCGTCACGATCGCCCACTTGAGCTGGTCCACGGAGCTGCCCGCCACCCTCACGGCCCGTCCGGGGGAGACCTTCAGCACCACCATCGTGATCAGCCCGGAGATCAGCAGCAGCGTGCCCGCCGCCGGCAGCCAGTTGAAGTTGTAGGTGAGCGAACTGAGTGGCTCTCCGTCGGGGGTCACCACGTCGAGGCCGGGCCACTGGAAGGTGGTCGTCCAGGGCGACTCGGCCAACGCGTCCTTGATCGCCGGGATCTGCGCGATCGCGAAGACCACGATGATGATGAGGTAGGGCGAATAGGCACGTACCACGTCGGCGGGAGGGTCCTTGACAGAGTCGTCGCGGCGCCGAACCTCCTCCTCCATCGCCGGGTCGTGACCCTCGGCGCCGGCCACGGCCGGCCGCTGAGAGCCACCCCCGTTGGTTTCCCCGATCAGGGGCTCGGAGGGCTGCCAGACGCGCAGCAGCAGCACGATGGCGCCGGTGGCGAGCAGTGAGGCGACGATGTCGGTCAACTCGACGGAGATGAAGTTCGAGGTGGCGTACTGGGCCACGGCGAACACCAGCCCGCCGGCCACCGCCGCCGGCCAGGCCTGGCGGATGCCGCGGGCGCCGTCGACCATGCCGACCAGGATCAACGGGACGATCAGCGCGAGCACCGGCGTCTGGCGGCCGACCATCGCCCCGAGGTCCTCCTTGGGCAGGCCGGTGATCTCGGCCAACGTGACGATCGGGATGGCGATGGCGCCGAAGGCCACCGGAGCGGTGTTGGCCACGAGCGCCACCGACGCCGCCTTGATCGGCTTGAAGCCCAGTGCGATCAGCATCACCGCGGTGATGGCCACCGGCGTCCCGAAGCCGGCCAGCGCCTCGAGCAGCGCACCGAAGCAGAAGGCGATGATCACGGCCTGCACCCGCTGGTCGGTGGAGATGGCCCCGAACGAGCGCCGCAGCACCGCGAAGTGGCCTGTCTCGACGGTCATGTTGTAGATCCAGATGGCCGCGACGACGATCCACATGATCGGGAAGAGCGCCGAACACGGCCCCCTCGCTGGCCGAGAGCAGGGTCTGGTCGACCGGCATCCCGTAGACGATGGCCGCCACCAGCATGGCCACGCCGAGCGAGATCGAGCGCCGCCCACTGCGCCGCCATCTTCAGGCCACCCAACAGAATGAACAGCGTGAGCACCGGAAGCACCGCGAAGATCGAGCTGAGTCCCAGCGAGTCCGATACCGGATCGAAGTTCTGCGTGTACACCGGTGCTTCTCCCTCCGTCGCAGGCCCAACGTTCGTTTGGGGGTTTGCCCCTTATGCCCAACGGAGAAACCGTTATCGGTGCGGGTAAGCCTCTTCGTCACCTGCTTCAACGACACGCTCTTCCCGCAAACGGGCCGTGCGACGGTGCGCCTGCTCGAGCGCCTGGGCTGCGAGGTGGACTTCCCGCTCGAGCAGACATGCTGCGGGCAGATGCACATGAACTCCGGCTACACGCGGGAGGGCGTGGCGCTCGCGCGGCGCTTCGCCCGTGTGTTCGAGGGAGCGGAGATCGTGGTCACGCCGTCCGCGTCATGCGCCGGGATGCTGCGCCAGCAGCTCGGCGACGGCGAGGGCCCGCCCGTGCTCGAGCTGACCGAGTTTCTCGTCGACCGGCTGGGGGTGGAGGACGTGGGAGCTCATTTTGCGCATCGGGTGACCTTCCATCCCACGTGCCATTCGCTGCGCGAGCTGGGCGTGGGCGACCGGCCGCTGCGGCTGCTGCGCTCGGTGAGCGGAATCGAGTTCGTCGAGCTGCCCCAGAGCGACGAGTGCTGCGGTTTCGGCGGCACGTTCGCCGTCAAGAACGCCGAGGTGTCCTCGGCGATGCTGGCCGACAAGGTGCGAGCGGTGCTGGACACCGGCGCCGAGATCGTCTGCGCCGCCGACAACTCCTGCCTCATGCACATCGGCGGCGCGCTCTCGCGCCAGCGCACCGGGGTGCGCTCGATGCACCTGGTGGAGGTGCTGGCGTCGTGAGCTTCCCGAAGGCCGCGGGCGTGGCCCTACGCGACTCGCAGCTGCGGCGCAACCTGGCCAACGCCACCAGCACCATCCGCGAGAAACGTGCCGGGGTGGTGGGCGAGGTGCCCGACTGGGCCGAGCTGCGCCAGGCCGGTAGCGCGCTGAAGGACGCGTCATTGGCCTCGCTCGACACTCAGCTCGAGCGTCTCGAGGCCGCGGTTGTCTCCGCCGGCGGCCATGTGCACTGGGCGAAGGACGGCAATGAGGCCTGCGCGATCGTCGCTCATCTCGCCCGGTCTCACGGCGTGGACGAGGTGGTGAAGGTCAAGTCGATCGTGACCGACGAGATCAAGCTCAACGAGGCTCTGGCCGACTCGGGCGTCCGCGCGATCGAGACCGATCTGGCCGAGCTGATCATTCAGCTCAGCGACGACGTGCAGTCGCACATCCTCGTGCCCGCTATTCACAAGAACCGCTCCGAGATCCGCGAGGTGTTCGCCCGAGAGCTGAACCTGCCGGACCTGACCGACGAGCCGGCCGCCCTGGCCGAGGCGGCGCGCCGGCACCTGCGGGCGAAGTTCCTGTCGGCGCGCATGGGAATCAGCGGCGCCAACTTCGCCGTGGCCGAGACGGGCACGGTGTGCGTGTTCGAGTCCGAGGGCAACGGCCGTATGTGCACGACGCTGCCCGACGTGCTGGTGACCGTGATGGGCATCGAGAAGCTCGTGCCCACATGGCGCGACATGGAGGTGTTCATTCAGCTGCTGCCGCGCTCGTCAACGGGCGAGCGCATGAACCCCTACACGTCGTTCTGGACCGGGGTGACCGAGGGCGACGGCCCTCAGGAGTTCCACCTCGTGCTGCTCGACAACGGCCGCACCGACGTGCTGGCCGACCAGGTCGGGCGCCAGGCGCTGCGCTGCATCCGATGCTCGGCGTGCCTGAACGTGTGCCCGGTCTACTCGCGCACCGGTGGGCATGCGTACGAGTCGGTCTACCCGGGGCCGATCGGGGCGATCCTCACCCCGCAGTTGAAGAAGATGGAGGAGGGGCGCACGCTGCCGTACGCGTCGAGCCTGTGCGGAGCGTGCTACGAGGTCTGCCCGGTGGCGATCGACATACCCCGTGTGCTGGTTCACCTGCGCGGCCGGGTCGTCGATACGGAGCCTGCCTGGAAGCCCGAAAAAGCAGCAATGAGGGCCATGTATCGCGCCTTCTCCACACGCGCCGCCTTCGAACGGGCCCAGAAGGCGGCTCGGCTGGGCGCGAAGCCGCTGGCGCGCGGCGGCCGGATCACGCGCATGCCCTGGCCGATGTCCGGCTGGACGCTCACACGCGATCTGGCCGAGCCGCCCAAGGAAACGTTCCGCGAGTGGTGGAAGCGCGAGCGCGGCGACCCCGGTGCACCATCAACCTTACGTTTGCCGCCTATAGAGCGGCAAACGTCAAGTCCATCGAGCGGAGAGCCTCCCGAGGACGCCGCCGACGCTCGTACGACGGTCCTTGGCCGCATCCGTTCAGCGCTCGCGGACGACAAACCGGCGGTGGAAGTGCCCCGCGCCTACCGGCAGAGCTCGGAGCGTTCGCGCTCGGAGATCGTGGACCTGTTCGCCGAGCGGGTGGGGGAGTACAGGGCCAGCGTCCACCGCGCCGCGCCAAGCGACGCCGCCGACCTGATCGCCGAGCTCTGCCGCGAACGCGAGGCCAAGCGCCTGATCGCGCCCGAGGGACTGCCCGAAGCCTGGCGCCCCTCGGGTGTCGAGCTAGTGGCCGACGACGACCTGAGCCCCCACGACCTCGACCAGCTCGATGGAGCGCTCACGGGCTGCGCGCTCGCGATCGCCGAGACCGGTGTGATCGTGCTCGACGGCGGCCCGGGGCAGGGCCGGCGCGCGCTGACGCTCGTACCCGACTACCACCTCTGCGTAGTCACCGAGGAGCAGGTTGCGGATCTCGTGACGGAGGCGATCGAGCGCCTCGAGCCCGCCGTGAGCGCGGGCCGGCCGCTCACTTTCGTGGCCGGGCCCTCGGCCACGTCGGATATCGAGCTGAACCGGGTAGAAGGGGTTCACGGTCCTCGCACATTGCACGTGCTGGTGATTTCCGAGTGAGGACGACAGAGACGAGCCTCTAGGCGCGGGCCCGGTTGGGCGCCACGCGGACGGAACTCAGCCGAGTGGTAGGACACAGGGAATGAGCTTTCAGGTACACGCCGCCTTGACGACGCCGTACGCCGAGAACGGGTGGATCGATCTCGACGCCCTGCGCCTGCACATCGAGCTGCTGGCCGAGGACGGCGTGGACGGCATCGTTCCGGCGGGCACCACCGGCGAGGGGCCTCTGCTCGAGGAGTCCGAGGTGGCTTCAGCCGTAGCCACCGCCGTGCAGACGGCCGAGGGACGCATGGAGGTGATCGCCCACGTGGGTCGCGCCTCCACGCCGGGGACCGTGCGCCTGGCGCGTGCCGCCATCGGGACCGGAGCGGACGCTCTGCTCGCGATCACTCCGTACTACTACCCCTACGGAGCCGACGCTCTGCTCGGGCACTACCGCGCACTGCTGGAGGCCGCCGAGGGGACGCCGGTGTTGGCCTACGCCTTTCCCGATCGCAGCGGCAACGAGCTGCCGCCCGAGGTGCTCGACACGCTGGCCGGCGAGGGGCTCGCGGGGCTCAAGGATTCGAGCAAGTCACCGCAGCGCCTGGCCGAGTACCTGGAGGTCGCGAACCGTCATGAGGGCTTTCGACTGTTCGTGGGCGCGGAGAAGCTCGCGCTCGAAACAATGCGCGGCGGGGGCGCCGGATCCATCTCCGCTCTGGCCAACGCCCGCGCCGACGTGCTGCTGCGCGTGCGCGATGAGCAGTCGGAGGCGGCGCAGGAGGCGGTCAACCAGGCCCGCCAGGAGCTTCCCGAAATACCCGATATCAAGCGAGCGGTGCGCGCGCGGCTGGCCGAGCGCGGCGCCGACTATCCCGACGCCCCGCGCGCCCCTTTGGGCGCATGAGCCGCGGCCGAGCTCGTGCATTCCTGATGGCGCAGGGCCTCATCGCCGACACGCAGACCTTCGAGTCGGGCGTGGTGGTCCAGACGTATCACCCCGGCGCCTCCTGAGCGATGGCCACGGTCTACCTCGGGACCTCGGAGTTCGCGGTCGAGGTGCTCGAGCGCCTGGCCGCGACCCCGCATCGCCCGGCGCTGGTGGTGACCCGTCCGGATCGCCGGCGCGGGCGCGGGCGCCGTCTGGCGCCGCCTCCCGTGGCCGAGCGCGCAGCGCTGCTGGGGATCGAGACGATCCAGCCCGAGGACGTGAACGCCGAGGAGGCGCGCCACGCCATAGCCGCGGCGGAGCCCGACGCGGTGGCGATCTGCGCCTACGGGGCGCTGATCAGGGAGCCCCTGCTGTCTGAGCACGAGCTCTTCAACGTGCACCCATCGCTGCTGCCGCGCTGGCGCGGCGCGGCACCCATCGAGCGGGCGATCGCCGCCGGCGACGAGGAAACGGGCGTGACGATCATGCGCCCCACCGCCGAGCTGGACGCCGGCCCGGTATGCCTCCAGCGCCACGATCCGATCGCTCCGGAGGACGACTACGGCAGCCTCTCCTCCCGCCTCGCGAGCCTCGGCGGCGAGCTGCTGGTGGAGGCGCTCGACCTGCGGCCGGCCTTCCGCGACCAGCCCGAGGCGGGAGTCACCTACGCGGAGAAGATCAAGGGTGCGGAGCGCCTGCTCGACCCGTCGAGCCCGGCCGATGAGCTCGAGCGGAGGGTGAGGGCGCTGACACCGCACATCGGCGCCTACGTCGAGCTGGCCGGCGGCGACCGGCTCGGAGTGCGCCGGGCGACGCTCGCGGCCGGCGTGGACGACGTGGAGCCGGGTGCGCTGGACGCGCGCGACTCGACACTCCTCTACGGCGCGGCCCAGGGGGCTCTGGAGCTGCTGGAGGTACAGCCGGCCGGCGGCAGGCCGATGCCCACCGCCGAATGGCTGCGCGGCCACCGCGCTTGAGTCGCGCGGCATGAAGCGGCTACGGTAGCCGCATGTCGGTGGCGCCAGACGGGAAGAAGCTCGGCCCGGAGTGCCCCGCGTGTGGAGAACGTTGGCTGCGCGGCACCAACCTGCCCGGCCGCTATCGCTGCGTCTCGTGCCTGCGGCGTTTCGAGCTGCGCTCGGAATGCCCGAATTGCGGCGCCCACTCCACGATCGCGCGCATGTCGGACACGGCGAACGTGATCTGCCGCAACTGCGACCACTCCATGCTGCAGCCGATCTGAGTCAACCGACCGGCGCCAGCTCAACCGGAATCCCGTTGAGCACGGCGTTTCCCGACAGCGCGTCGACGCGCGACTCGTCCGAGAGCACGTTGGAGTTCACTCCGGCGTGCGCGCGGGCGACGTTCATCCGCAGCCCGGGGGCGTCGTGGCCCCAGCCGTGGGGGATCGACACCACGCCGGGCATGATCGCGTCGGTCAGCTCGACCGCCGCCTCGATCGAGCCCACCGCCGAGCTCACCTGAGCTCGGTCGCCGCTTGCGAGTCGCAGACGGGCCGCATCGTCGGGGTGGATGTGCAGCGTGCAGCGCTCCTTGCCCTTCACCAGCGCCGGCAAATTGTGCATCCACGAGTTGTTCGAGCGCAGCTGGCGGCGCCCGATCAGCACCATGCCCCCGTTTCGCTCGCGCTCCAGCGCGGCGCGCAGCCGCTCCAGGTCGGCCACGATCTCTTCGGGCGCCAGCTCCACCTTGCCCGACGCGGTGCGCAGCAGCCCGGGCAGGCGGGGCCGGTGGGGGCCGAGGTCGATTCCGTGCGGCCGGCTCTCCAGAGCGTCCAGGCTCAGGCGGTAGGGACCCACCCGCAGCATGAAGTCGAGCACGCGCTCGGGACCGCGCCGGGGCTCGAGCTCGGCGATCAGCTCAGCGGGGTCGCGCCCCTCCACCGGCGAGCCTTCGGTCGCCACCTCGCGGCCCACGACCGTGGCGATCACCAGGTCGTCGAGGGCCTCGACGTCGGCCTGCGGCCCCTGACCCGCCAGCACGCCGGCGAGGCGCAGGAAGATCTCCCATTCCGCCGGTCCGGAGGCCTCGAACACGGCGGGCGAGTAGTTGGCCACGTTGTGCACGGCGAGCTGGTAGAGGGCCAGGTCGTAGTGCGACTTCTCCAGCGGCTCGGGTGCGGGGAGGATGACGTCGGCGTGGCGCGTGGTCTCGTTGACGTAGATGTCGACCGCGAGCATGAAGTCGAGGTCTTCGACCGCGCTCTCGAGCCGTTCGGCGTTGGGTGTCGAGACCACCGGATTTCCGGCGACCGTGACCAGCGCCCTGACCTGCCCTTCGCCCGGTGTGTCGATCTCCTCGGCCAGACAGGCCACGGGCAGCTCGCCGTAGCTCTCGGCCTGCCCGCGCACGCGGGTGTGCCAGCGCCCGAGGCGCACGCCCCGGCCCGCGCCCCCCGCGCCCGTTGCGTTCTTCTGCCCGGCTGCCGCGAGCGGGAACATCGCGCCGCCCTCGCGATCGAGGTTGCCCGTGAGCGCGTTGAGCACGTCCACCAGCCAGCTGGCCAGCGTGCCGAACTCCTGGGTGCACGTGCCGATTCGCGCGTACACGGCGGCGCTGGGGGCCGCGGCCAGCTCACGCGCCAATCGCCGAATCTCCTCGGCCGCGATGCCGCAGGCCGCCGCCACCCGTTCGGGGGCGAAGTCGGACACGAGGCCAGCCACCTGATCCAGGCCGTTGAGGTGAGCGGCGACCGCGCCGGGTTGCGCGAGGCCCTCCTCCACGAGCGTGCAGGCCATCGCGGCAAGTAGCAGCGCGTCCGTGCCGGGCCGGATGAAGTGGTGCTCGTCGGCGGCCTCGGCGGTGCGTGTGCGGCGCGGGTCGACCACCACGACCTTGCCGCCGCGCTCGCGAATCCGGCGCAGGCGGCCGCGCATGTCCGGTGCCGTGAGCAGGCTCCCGTTCGAGACCAGCGGGTTCGCGCCCAGGATCAGAAGGTGGTCCGTGCGGTCCACGTCCGGCACCGGCACGGACAGCATCGTGCCGAACATGAGGCCGGCGGACACCTGCTTGGGCATCTGGTCGACCGTGGATGCGGAGTAGATGTTCTGCGTGCCCAGCGCCCGCAGCCACGCCGGCCCATAGACGAGCGCCGAGAGGTTGTGCGCGTTCGGGTTGCCGATGTAAACGGCGACCGAGTTCCTTCCGTGCTCGGCGAGGATCGGCGACAGACGCCGGTCGATCTCCTCGAAGGCCTCGTCCCACGACGCCTCCACGAGTTCGCCACCACGGCGGATCAGCGGAGTCGTGAGCCGGTCGGGGTCCTCGTGCAGCTGCTTCAGCCCATGGGCCTTGGGACAGATGAAGCCGCCCGATAGGACGTCGTCCGTGTCGCCTCGCACGGAGACCACCTCCGTGCCCGGGTCTCCACCTCCAGGCCACAGGTGGCCTCGCAGAAGGGGCAGGTGCGGTAGTGCACGGCCATCGCGTGGAGGCTACTGCGGGCGCAGCTCGATCCACAGGGCGCGCGAGGCACACAGCAGACGCCCCTGTGAGTCGAACAGCGCACAGGCCCCGTGGCGCTTGCGGCCGTCGCGTGCGAGCGGCCATGACACCAGTGCGTGCGACTCGCCGACGTTCACCGGACAGCCGAGGCGGGCGGTGAGCCGGGCGAGCACCATCGGCGGGCCCTGGCCGAAGTTGGCCACGGGCGCGCTGGTGGGGCAGTCGAGCGCGGCCCAGACGCATTCCGGGCGCACGCGGCCCTCGGCGTCGGAGAGCGACTCGTCGGGGGTCCACTCGGCGGCGAACAGGCCGTCGGCCAGCTCGCCCGGGAACACACGCATCCCGTCGCCGGGCTCGCGCTCCGGTCCGCAAACCACGCATCCCGGGAAGGGGTGGACGCCGGTCCAGTGCTCCCGGCCGGCCTCCGACGCGGCGGCCGCCCGTTCGGGCTCCACGGCGTCGGGCGTGTCGAGCAGCAGCTCGTCGGGCTCTCCTTCGGCCACCAGCTCGTCGCCGTCGCGAAGCTCGACCCGTCCGTCGTCGACCATTACGTCGAGCGGGCGCTCGAGCGGCGGCGGTGTTCGCAGCGAGACCGAGGCCACCTCCGCGTCCAGGAAAGCCGCGACCCGGCCGCAGGTGTAGCCGCCGTTGGCCGACTGAGCGGGGCCGTTGAACCGCCCCGGGATCGTCAGCGTCCGGCTCACCGGGGGTCAGCCGGCGTACGCCAAGGTGTCCAGCGCCGAGCGCAGGTCGTCGGTGTCCTGGAAGTCGAATCCGAGCTTGTGATCGTGGCGGTATGCCACGCGGCCCTGCTCGTCCACGATCACCACCGCCCGCCTGGGTCCGCGGACGCGCATCCAGGCGCCGTAAAGCTTGGCCACCTCGGAGCCGGGGTCGGCCAGCAGCGGAACGTTCAGTCCGTGCTTGGCCGTGAACTTCTCGTGGGACTCGAGGCCCTGAGCGGAGATGCCCACCACCGTCGCCCCCAGCTGGTCGAACTCCTCGGCGTTGTCGCGGTAGGAGCAGAACTGGCGGGTGCATACGGCCGTGTCATCGCC
This sequence comes from uncultured Thermoleophilaceae bacterium, assembly GCA_963728495.1. Lineage (GTDB taxonomy): Bacteria > Actinomycetota > Thermoleophilia > Solirubrobacterales > Thermoleophilaceae > JACVRW01. The sequence goes on from CAVSKI010000010.1 coordinate 351,680, forward strand.
CGGGTAGAAGAGCAGCACCACCCGCTCCCCGCGGTGCTCGGAGAGGCGGAAGCTCCCGTCCGTGCCCTCGAGCTCGAAGTCCGGCGCCTGATGTCCCACCTTGGGCGTCATCAGCTGCGACGGTACAGCAGGTAGAGCAGCGCAATGAGGCCGGCCGCCGCACACATGAAGGCGACCTCCACCTGAAGCACCCGGTTGTCGAACTCCGCCAGCAGCAGAAAGAGCGCGAAGGCGACCGCGCACAGCGCCCAGGCAGAGGCCGCCTGCGCCGCCTTGCCGTGGGCGAGCAGCGCCTGGTTCAGGGTGGCGGCGCCGAGGTAGAGGCCCATACCGGCCGAGACCAGCACCAGTCCGCCGCGCTCGTAGTCGAAGTCGCCGCCGAACACGAGCTCCATCAGCAGCGGTCCGATCGCGAGCATCACCAGCGCCACACAGGCCGCAAAGCCGGCGATCGCCATCAGCGTGAGGTTGACGCTGCGCCGAAACGGATCGCTCTCACCCTCCGCGCGCAGGCGCGTGAGGTGCGGGAGGATCGAGGTCTGGATGGCTTGAAAGAGCTGCAGCGGGGCGCGCGCGATAAGCAGGACGTTGAAGGTGAAGCCGGCGAGCGCCGCGCCGCCGGCGCCCTCCGACGCGTCGACGAGCAGCGGGCCGGCGTTCAGGAATGTCTGCTCGCTGAGCATGATCAGCAGCACAGCGACGGCGAAGCCGCTGCCGTGGGCGAGCGTGAACTCGGGCTCGGGGCCCTGCTCGGGCTCCAGCTCCGGGTAGTCCGGAGCGTCGACCGGTGGGCCGCGCAGCTGCCGCTCGAGCGCCCACGGCACCACCGCCAGCGAGACGATCGGCGCCGCCAGCATCCCGAGCGCCACGGCGTTCTGGCCGCTGGCGATGCCAACGGCCACGGCCAGGGCGAACAGGCAGCGCGAGCTCGCTTCCATCAGCACGAGCCCGCCGTAGAGCCCAAAGCGGTGGTGTCCGGCTAGAAAGCCGCGGGCGAAGTAGCTCGCCGCATAGGCGAGCACCGTCGCGATGAGGATCCAGTAGAGCGTGCTGGACCCGCCGAACAGGTTGTCCTGGATCGGGCCTCGCAGCGCCAGTGCGACGGCGGCGAACAGGATTCCCAGCGCGACCTGGATCGTCGCCGCCACGCGCAGGTGCTCGCTGCCCTCGATCCCGCGGGCGTCGCGATCGGCGATCGTGCGCGAGAGCAGCTGCTCCACCGGGCGGTACAGCACCGACACGGTGATGAAGACGGCGGACCACAGCAGCGTGATGCGTCCGTACTCGTTCTCGGGTAGCGCATGGCTGGCCAGCGCGAAGTAGGCGAAGGTGACCAGCCCGGTGACGCCGATGCCGACCGATAGGACGGCGGCGCCGCGGCCGTAGGAGCGCCCACCCGGCGCCGGCGCCGCTTTGTCAGCCGACACGGACGAGCAGCATCGTCCAGGGAAAGGGCGAGCGGGCCTCTTCAACCGTTCCGTACTGCGACAGCAGCGAGACGAAGGCCCCTTTGGACCAGTGGTTCACGTGCCCGGGCGTGTTGCCCAGCTCGCGCAGGTAGGCGCCGCGGGCCACGTTGAGGCCGCGCCAAAGCGGCTCGCGAGGCACCGACACCAGCAGGTGGCGGCGGGCGACGCGGGCCATCTCGGCCACGGTGGCCTGCGGCTCGGGGACGTGCTCGAGCACCTCGATCGCGCACGCCAGGTCGAATTCGTCGTCGGCGAAGGAGAGCGACGTGGCCTCCTCGGTGCGGAACTCGAGGTTGGGACGCGAGCGCTTCTCCCATTCGCCGCGCAGCTTGGGATCGTCGAGATCGATGCCGACCACGCGCCCCTCACTCAGGCGCTCTGCCCACTCGACGGTGAGCACTCCCTCGCCGCAGCCCACGTCGAGTATCGACTCCGGGGTGGCCTTGTCCCACAGCTCGTCGAGCGTGCTGTGGAAGCCTCCCATCAGGCGCTTGACCACCGGGTTGGCCGAGCCGTACTTGTCGTAGGTATTCCCGGTGGGGATAGCCACCCGGGGGCTCACGCCCCCGGGCCCCCGCTCCGCCTGGCCGGTTGCCGTGGGCTCGGTGGCGCTCACAGCTTCAGGGCCTCCCGCTCCTCCGTCTTCCCGGTGGCCCGCCCGGCACGCGCGCCCGTGGTGGCCTCCTGGCCGGTGGGCTCTGCGCCCGGCTCGTAGTGGGAGGGCTCCACGCCCAGGTGCAGCTCCACTCGGCGCACGCGTTCGAGGGTGCGTTGCTGGATCACCCGGCTGCCCGCGAGGATGTCGCCCAGCACGCCCAGCGCGGCGAACTGAACGGCTACCAGGAACAGCGTCGAGCCGAGGATGAGCGACTGGATGTGGCCCTCGCCCTCGCCCGAGAAGAAGAACCACAGGAAGCGGGCCCAGATGGCCGCCGACAGGAGGCCGACCACGATCGCCGCCGCCGTGAACACCCGCAACGGCTCGTAAAGCGCGTAGATCCGGAAAATCGACGCGCTGTTGCGGCGCACATAGGCCCACATCGAGGGAAACAGCCGCGATTCGCGCGTCTTGGGGTTGGTTCGGATCGGCACGTGGTCGATGGCCACCGTCTGCTTGCCGGCCTGGATGATCGACTCGAGCGTGTAGGTGAACTTGGACACCACCGACATCTGCAGCGCCGCCTCGCGGTTGTAGGCGCGAAAGCCCGACGTGGTGTCGGGCACGTTGGTGTTGGAGGCGCGGCGCACGACGGCGCTTCCGAAGCGCTGCAGGCGCTTCTTCAAGGGCGAGAAGTCCTCGATCTGATCCGTCTCGCGGTCGCCGATCACCATGTCGGCGTCTCCGGCCAGAATCGGCGCCACCAGCTTCGGGATGTCGGCGCCGCGGTACTGGTTGTCGGCGTCGGTGTTGACGACGATGTCGGCGCCCAGCTTCAGCGCCGCGTCGAGGCCAGCCTGGAAGGCCGCCGCCAGACCCTTGTTGTTGGTCAGGCGCACGATGTGGCTGACTCCGCCCGCCCGGGCCACCTCGACGGTCCGGTCCGACGAGCCGTCGTCGATCACGAGCCACTCGACCTCGTCGATGCCCTCGATCGCCCTGGGCAGGTCGGCGAGAGTCTCCGGAAGCGTCAGCTCCTCGTCGAAGCACGGGATCTGGATGATGAGCTTCATGGGTAGCGCCCCTTAGCGTAAAGACCGCAGGGGCGGCCGGGCGATTAATCAGCCTTCACCCGGCGGTTTCTAGCGTGCGCGCGAGCATGGTCCGACTGCTCGCCGCCTGCCTGGGGCTCGCCACGCTTTCGCCGCTCCCGCCCTCGGAGCTGAGCTACGACCCGCTGGCCTGGGTGGTGTGGGGGCGCGAGATCGCCCATCTCGGCCTGGACACCTCCGGCGGCCCGTCCTGGAAGCCGCTGTTGGTTGCCTTCACGACCCGACACCCATCCGGACGCCGGCGTGCTGAAAAGCAGGCAACCAAGGGTGGACGCGGCCGTGTTCTGGGCCTTGTGACGCTGCTGTAACGCGGTTTCGCCGTCCTGTCCTGGATTGGTGTCGTACTGCGACACCAGGGCAGGACAGTTCCCGACCAGGCGACCCTGGCGCCCGTCCGACGGCTTGTGTTACAGCCACGCGACAGCGAACTCGACTCGCCCGCGGGGGGTCCCCACAGGCCCCCCGTCTTGGATGCTGTCGTCAAGACGCTCGAGCCCGGCGCACGGCGGCTCGCGCAGCGCAATGAAGCCACGCGGCGTACCGCAACTACATCAAGCCACTAGACGGCTCGTTACAGCGCCTTTGCAGGGGCTTTACATTCGCGGGTCAGATGGGAGGAAAGTTGCCGATCGGGTAGTAACCAGGTAGCTACGCTGCGTTAACCGGCCGGCAACACCTCTGCTAGCCTGCAGCAGCCGCAAGTACTCGGTTCCCGCCGTGTGCGTGCGGCAAGTTCCATTTCTCGACCTCGGCTTTTGGAGCACCTTCAGCATGAGCACCGTTCTCGCATACCTGGACCCCGGCAGCGGGAGCATGATCCTGCAGATCATCGCCGGCGGTCTGGCCGCGGTCGCCGTCACGGCCAAGCTTTACTGGAACCGCATTCTCAGGTTCCTGCGCATCCGCAAGGACGAGCCGGAGACCACGCCGGCGGCCGAGCCGCGGCAGACCGACTCCGCCTAGACGCGGCGAGGAGCGCGCCCCGAGCGCGCTTCACTACTGTGCCGCTCGATCTAATGACCACCGGCACGCCCTCAACCTCTCAGGCCTCCCTCGAGCCCGGATCTTTTCGCGATCCCGAAAGCCGCGTGTTCTACGCCGGGGACGAGGTTTATCGGGCGCTTTCGGCCGATGGCCTGAGCGACTTCGAGGCGTTGCAGGCGACGGGCCTGCTCGACGACGAGCGCGTGGTGCGCACCGAGACCGCCGAGGACACCGCCGCGCTGCGCGGCCTGCTGGTCCACGAGCCGGCCGGGGTGCTGCGCCACGAGCGCATTCCGTTCGTCTCCTACCCCTACGAGTGGACGTTCTCGATGCTCAAGGACGCTGCGCTGCTGCAGCTCGACCTGCTGCTCAGCTCGCTCGAGCACGACCTGGTGCTCAAGGACGCCACGCCCTACAACGTGCAGTTCAAGGGCGCCAAGCCGGTGTTCGTCGACATCGGCTCATTCGAGCGCATCCGCGAAGGCGAGCCCTGGATCGGCTATCGCCAGTTCTGCATGCTCTACCTCTACCCGCTGCTGCTGCAGTCGGTCAAGGACGTGCCCTTCCACCCGTGGCTGAGAGGCTCGATCGACGGCATCACGCCCACCCAGATGCGCAGCCTCATGTCCTTTCGCGACCGCTTCCGAAAGGGCATGTTCACCAACGTCTTCCTTCACGCGAAGCTCGAGGCCCGTTACGCCGACCGGCCCGACCAGGTCAAGCGCGAGGTCAAGCGCGTGTTCAAGAAGGAACTTTTCGTGGCCAACGTGCGCAAGATGCGCAAGCTGGTCGACCGGCTAGCGTGGAATCCGCCCGAGGGGGTGTGGACCGCCTACGGAGAGCGCAACTCCTACACCGACGACGACGCCCGGCGTAAGGACGATTTCGTACGCGAGGTGGCCAAGAGCCGCGACTGGAAGCTCGTGTGGGACATCGGCGCGAACAACGGCCGCTACTCCCGCATCGCCGCCGAGGGTGCGAAGACGGTGATCGCGGTCGACGCCGACCAGGGTCCCGTCGAGCTGCTCTACCGCGACCTGCGCAAGGAGGCCGACGAGCAGATTCTTACGCTGACGATGAACCTGGCCGATCCCTCGCCCGGGCTGGGCTGGCGGGGGCTCGAGCGCAGGTCGATGCCCGACCGCGGCCGGCCCGACCTGGTGCTGGCGCTGGCGCTCGTCCACCACGTGGCCATCTCGGCCAACGTGCCGGTCAAGGAGTTCGTTGACTGGCTGGCCTCGCTGGGCACGGCGCTCGTGATCGAGTTCCCGACGCGCGAGGACCCGATGGTCAAGCAGCTGCTCGCGCCGAAGCGCGACGGCCTGCATCCCGACTACGAGCTCGGATTCTTCGAGCGCACCCTCAACGAGGCCTTCGAAGTCGAGCGCTCCGAGCGCCTCGAGTCGGGCACGCGCGTCCTGTACTACGCGCGACCGAAGAGGGGATGAGCGGCGCCGAAGCCCCGGCGGGCCGTTCAGGGCGCAAGGGGCGGGGCGAGAACCCGCTCTGGTCCTTACTCGAGCTTGCCGTGCTGTGGACCTTCGCGGTGGCGCAGCCGCTCTTCGACCTGCTCAAGGACAACCCCGAGTTCTTTGCCGCGCGCGGCTCGACGGGCCTGGACGTGATCAGCTTCGCCGTCCTGCTTGTCGTGGTGCCGCCGTTGCTGCTGCTGGGTGTCGAGTTGCTGATCGGGTTGGCTGGCGACGCTGCCCGGCGCGGCGTCCACCTGGTGTTCATCGCCGGTCTGGTGGCCCTGATCGCCGCGCAGGCGCTGAAGAAGGCCTTCGATGCCTCCGACCTGCTGCTGATCCTGCTCTCGATCGCCATCGGCGGGGGCGTGGCGGGTCTCTACGCCGGCGCGGAACCGGTGCGCACCTTCCTGCGGGTGCTCTCGCCGGCCCCGCTGGTGTTCCTGGTGCTGTTCCTGTTCACCAATCCGATCTCGAAGCTCGCCTTCCCCGACGAGGCGCAGGCCCGGACGATCGGAGGAATCGCGCGCGCACCCATCGTGGTGGTGCTGCTCGACGAGCTTCCCTCCAACACGCTGGTCGACGACCGCGGGCGGATCGATGCCGAGCGCTACCCGGGCTTCGGCGAGCTTGCCCGCAACGCCACCTGGTTCAAGAACGCGTACACGGTCTACGACTCCACCGAGCGGGCCCAGCCGGCGATCATGGACGGCAACCTGCCCGAGGAGGACAAGCAGCCGATCTCGGGCGACCACCCCAACAGCATCTTCTCGCTGTTTGGCAAGACCCACCGCATGAACGTCTCCGAGGAGGCGACCTCGGTCTGCTCGCGCGACATCTGCGGCGAGGTGCGCGCCGAGGAGGGTTACGGGGACCGGCTGAGCTCAATCGGCGAGGACCTCGGACTCGTGTGGCTGCACGTGGTCTCGCCGCCCGACATGGAGGCCGACCTGCCCAGCGTGTCGGAGAACTGGGGCAACTTCGGGGGCGAAGCGGGCGGCGACCTCGGTGACGACTCGGGCGAGCGGAGCACCCGCGCCAACCTCAACACCGGGCGCCAGGTGCGCTTCGAGGAGTGGATCGATGGCATCCGCGACGGGAGCCGCCCGCAGCTGGCCTTCAAGCACACGCTCTTGCCCCACGTGCCGTGGCAGTACCTGCCCGACAAGCGTCGCTACCGGCGCACGCCCAACGACGTGGTCCCGGGACTGTCGAACCAGGCGTTCCGCTGGCAGTCCCAGCTCGACGTGCTCCTGCAGCGCCACTTCTTGCAGACGGGCTTCGCCGACCGCGAGCTTCAGCAGCTGTGGCGCCATCTCAAGGAGCAGGGCCTCTACGACAAGTCGCTGATCGTGGTCGCCGCCGACCACGGTGTGGCCTTCCCCCGGCGCCGCGAGCGCAGGCGGCTCGGTCGCGAAACCGTCGCGGAGATCGCGCCGGTGCCGTTGCTGATCAAGGCTCCCGGCCAGAAGCGCGGCAAGATCGACGACGCCTGGGTCTCCACGATCGACATCCTGCCGACGGTGTTCGACGTGCTCGGGCTCGACCCGAAGGTCAAGATGGACGGCAGGTCCGCCTTCTCCGATGAGGTGCAGAATCGCACCGAGCTGCGGATGCTCATTCGCAATTCTTTCGAGGAGTTGCGCATCCCCGCCGCCGAGTTCGAGCGCGAGCGCGAAGGCGATAATCGATCGCAACCTGAGGCTGTTCGGCACCGGCCGGGACGATCGTCTCTATCGCATCGGCCCCAACCCCGAGCTGATCGGTAGGGATGCCGCCGGCGCCGGGCTCGAGCCACTCGACGTGGAGTTTCCCTATGCCTCCGAGTACCGCAATGTCGACGCGGGGTCGGGCTTCGTGCCGTCCCACGTGGTCGCCCGAGTGCAAGACGGCGGCAAGGGAGGCCGCGAGGTCGCCGTGGCGGTGAACGGCAGGATCGTCGGGGTGGGGGAGACGTTCACCCTGGCCACCGGTGACGAGGGGGAGCTGGTGTCGGTGATGGTCCCGCCCGAGTCGTTCGAGCAGGGGCGCAACGAGGTCGAGGTGTACGAGGTTCCGTAGGGCGGGCGCTTAGAGGCCGGCCAGGCAGCCTTCGACGGTCTCGAGCAGCTCATCCGACCCGCCGTTGACGTACAGCAGCACGGGGCCGATCTGCTCGGCGCCCTCGCCTCCTCCTTCGAACTGGGCCGCCTCGGACTCGCCGGAGGTGAGGAAGAACTCGATGCGCGGAGCGTCGGCGCCGTCGCCGATCACGATCTCCTCCTTGCCCTCCTCGCCCACGAGCCGGGCGTCCACGTCCTCCTCCTCCAGGCACTCCATCGCCACGGCGCGCTTGTCCGAGTCGTCCGCCCCCCCACCGGCATCGTCGGAGCCGATTCCACAGCCGGGCAGGGCGACCAGCGCGGCGACGGCGAAGGTGGGGAGCAAACGGCCGCGCGTCACGGTCAGCGCAGTGTGCGCGTCTTTCGAAAGCGCTTGCGCAGGTCGTTGTAGACCGGCTTGCGCGCGTTCGTCTCGTCGATCAGGCTCTTGTTGTTCCACGGCGGGGTGCCCCAGTCGCGCGGCGCGCCCCCCAGCCATGTCGGGTCCACGCGGAAGTCCCGCAGCGCCCACCAGATCGAGCCGGCGACGTAGCGCTTGGACGCGTGCACGCGCAGGTGATCGAGGGCGAACTTGGTTTGGAACTCGAAGCTGCCCCGCTGCTCGACAGGGCCACTGCGGTTGGCCTCGGCGCCGAACTCCGTGATCATCAGCGGCAGGTTCGGGTTGGCCGCGTGGAGTGAGTCCAGATAGGGGCCGAGCTCCGCCACCGTCGTCGGGCCTCGCACGAGGTTGGCTCTGTAGGAGGGATACCAGCCGAAGTACTCGTTCACGCCGAGCGCATCCAGATAGCGGTACGCGGGGTAGCTGAGCGGCTCGCCGACCCGCGACTGGCGGTCGATCGCCACCAGCCGGGTGTCGTCGAGCTCGCGCACCGCCTTCGAGCCCTCGCGCAGGTAGGTCTCGAGGCCGCGGCCGATCACGCCCAGCTCGGAGCGGTTGCCGGCAGGCTCGTTGGCCAGCGACCAGGCCATGACCGACACGTTGTTGAGGTTGTTGCGCACCGTCAAAGCGGCGGCACGCTTGGCGGCGGTGCGTACGCCCGCCTTGTCGAAGGACGTGTTCGGGATCTGGTAGACCGGAACGTCGGTCCAGGCGAGGATCCCGTAGCGGTCGAAGGCCTCGAGGAGGGCGGGATGCAGGGGATAGTGCGAGCGCGTCACGGTTGCGCCCAGGTCACGCAGGCGGGAGACGAGCAGGTTGCGCGTGCCCTGAGAGAGCGCGCCGCCCTCCTGGGCATCGTCCTCGTGGATGCTTGCCCCGCGCAGCTCGAGGCGCTTGCCATTCAGCCGCAGCACGCCACCGCGCCCGACGGCCAGCTTGCGCACCCCGAAGCGCAGCCGGTACGCCGCTCGCCGGCGGCCGTCCGCCAGGGCCCCCACCGTCATGCCGTACAGGTAGGGCCTCCCCGGCTGCCACAGGCGCGGCTTGTCGATCGTGAAGCGCGCCCTGAGCTCGCGCGTGCCCCTGGCGCCGACGGTCTCGGCAGGAAGCGAGAAGCGCTGGCCGTTCACGGTCCACGACAGCGCCACGTCCTCGTCGCGGCTGGTGAGGTTGCGCAGCTGAGCCCGCACCTCCACCTTGGCCGGGCCGCCCACCTTGGGCAGGCGCGGCAGCACGTGCACGTCCTCGATGTCGATCGTGTCGATACGGCGGACGTAGACCTCTCGCAGCAGGCCACCGAAGTTCCACCAGCCGCCGGTGCCGAACCCGTTGTAGGCCGCGGGGCGCCAATGGGTGAGGTCGGTGCTGCTGCGCAGCGACGACACCTTCACCACCAGCGTGTTGCGCCCCTTGCGCAGCCCTTCGAGATCGGCCTCGAAGGGGAAATAGCCGGTGAAGGTCGCAATCGCCTTCCCGTTAAGCCACACCTTGGTGCGGTAGTTCGATCCCTCGAAGCGAACCTTCCAGAAGTGCTTGGCCGCCTTCGGAGACTTCGGCAGCTTGAACTCCTTGCGGTACCAGCCGACCGAGGACTTGTCGAGCAGCGTGTCCGTGGCGTTCCAGTTGTGCGGAACCCTGATCGCGCTCCAGCCCACGAGATCGCGCTGGGCAAACCAACGCTCGGCGTCTCCCACGAAGGTGTCGTCCTGGCGGAAGTACCAGGTGCCGCCGAGCAGTTGCCGCGCGGCCTGTCCCTCGTAGATCAGCGGCCTGCCGCCCGGGCGCTCGACCGACAGCTCCGGCGACGGCGGAGGCTGGGGTTGAGCGGTCTGGCCGCTGGACGGCCCCTGCCCGCCGCCCTGGGCGACGGCGGCGCAGGGCAGCGCCAAGAAGGCAGCCGAAATGAGCAGGGCTGTGATGAGAGGCGAGCGCACGAGTCCGGAGGAGGCCGCCCGGAGGGTAGCGGCGGCGTCCGGCAGAACACACGACCGGGGCTTAGGTTGCGCTGTCATGCGCTCGGTCGTCCGATCTCCCGCTACAGTCCACGGCGACCGGCGCCCCCGGGCCGGTTTCGCCGCGCCACCCTATCGTCCGTCCCGTTACGCGCCGGCATCCGCAATGAACCGACGCTTCGCGCTCATCCAAGCTCTCGTTTCCCTGATCGCGCTCGCCGCCGTGGTGTGGTGGGCGTCGAAGCAGGAGCCGCCCGAGCTGCCCTCGGGAGTCCAGGCCCTGTCCTGGCTGGCACTCGGCCTGGCGCTCTATGCCGTGGCCACGCTCATGCGCGGCGAGCGCTGGCACTGGATCCTGCACTTCGCCCACGTCGAGGCCCCTCGGGGTGAGTGCTACGCGCTCACGACCGTGGGCTACATGGGCAACAACGTGCTGCCCGCCCGCGCGGGGGAGGCGCTGCGGGTGGTGCTCATGGCGGGTCGCACCCACGCGAGCAAGCGCACCGTGCTCGGCTCCGTCATCGCCGAGCGCATGCTCGACGTGGCCGCGCTGGGAGTGATCTTCGTGGTCACGGTCTACGGCGTTCTCGGGGCGAAGGTGCTTCCCACCGACCGGCCCGTGCTCGTGGCGGGCATCTCCGTTCTGGCGCTCGGTGCCGTGTGCGCCGGTCTCTGGGTGATGCGCCGCCATCACGTCTTCGAGCGCGTGCGTGAATGGCTGCGCCCCTTGGCCGACGCTCCGCGGGCGATACTCGCCCGCGAGGGAATCGTGCTGCTCGCGGCCACGTTCGTGCTGTGGGCGGTCGAGGCCGCCGTCTACTACGCGGTGGCGCGCTCGGTCGATCTGGGCATCAGCATGACCGGGGCCTTCTATCTCGTGGCGCTCACCAACTTCGTCGCCGCCCTCCCCGCCGCCCCGGGCTCGATCGGGACCTTCGATGCCGCGGTCGCCTGGGGGGCGAACCGCTTGGGGGCCACCGGCTCGGCCGCGGTGTCCTATCTGCTCATGCTGCGCTTCGTGCTCTACGTCCCGATCACCGTGGTCGGCTTCGTGGTGCTCGTGACCCGCTACGGCGGCTTGTCGCGCCTGCGCGCGGCCTGGCGGACCAGATCCCCGAGCCCGTCGCCGCCCGTCGCGGCCCCGCCGCCGGTCGCGCCCCGGACCCAGGGCCAGGCAAAGCCCCAGGCCGAAGCGACCCCGACGGCGTAAGCCCGCATCCATGCGGGCCTCCACTGCACAGCTCCGCAGCCTGCGCCGGCGCGAGCAGGGCGACCCGACCCGCGTGCGCACGCGCGGCGATGGCGTCGCCCGCCCCGGCGAGCGTTCGCACGCCGCCCAGATCGTCCCGATCATGCTGGTCTGCCTCGCGCTCTCGGGGCTGACGCTGCTGTACCCCTCGACTCCCACCTACGATCCCTGGGCCTGGATTCTCTGGGGCAGGGAGATCTTCCAGTTCGATCTGGTGACCGAGGGCGGGCCCTCCTGGAAGCCCTTCCCGATCCTCTTCACCGCGCCGTTCTCGCTCTTCGGCCAGGACCTGGCGCCCTACCTGTGGATATGGGTCGCGCGCGCCGGCGGCCTGTTCGGCTGTGCAATGGCCTATCGGATGGCGCATCGCCTGATCGGTCCCGGCTTCTACGGCGTCATCGCCGGGGTATGCGCCTTCCTCGCCCTCTTCTCGAGCAACAAGTATGTGCGCGACGCGGCGCTCGGAAACTCGGAGCCGCTGCTGGCCGCGCTCGTGCTCTGGGCATTCGAGCGCCACCTCGACGGCCGGCGCGACCACGCGCTGCTGCTGGGCTTCCTGGCCGCGCTCCTGCGCCCCGAGGCCTGGCCCTTCCTCGGCCTCTACGGACTCTGGCTGTGGTTCAAGAATCCCGAGCTGCGGCTGCGGCTGGCGCTCTTCGCCGTGCTCATTCCGGTGTGCTGGTTCGCGCCCGAGTGGTGGGGCTCCGGGGACCCGCTGCGGGCCGGAGCACGCGCGAACGCACCGAATCCGGGCTCCGCCGCCTTCGAGGAGATCCCCTCCCTCGCGCTCGTCGAGCGGTTCTCGAGCTTCACGATCGCTCCGGTCAAGCTCGGGACCCTGATTGCCGTCGGCTTTGCCGGCTTCATGTGGTTTCGCTACCGGCGCGAGAAGGTCACGCTGGCGCTCACCGCCCTCGGCCTGGCCTGGTTCGTGCTCGTGGCCGTGATGACCGAGGCCGGCTTCGCTGGCAATCAGCGATACCTGATCGTGACCACCGCGGTGGTGAGCGTCCTGGGCGGCATGGGCGCGGTGCGCGTTCTCCAGGGCGTCGAATGGATCGCCGCTCGGCGGCTCGGGCCGGGCCGGGCGCGACCTGTGGTTATCGGGGCGCTGCTGCTGGGCACGGTGGTCGCCTCACCCACGATCGTGGCGAAGGCCGACAACACCGCGCGCGTGCAGGGTGGCCTCGAGCACGAGGCCTACCTGTGGGCCGACCTGAAGGGGCTCATCGACGAGGCGGGTGGCAAGGAAGCGCTGCTCGCCTGCGGCGGCGTGTACAGCGGGCCCTTCCAGACGCAGATGGTGGCCTATGAGCTGGGCATCCACGGCATTCAGGTTGGCTGGAAGGTGACCCCGCCGCCGGGAGCGACGTTCCGCACGCGGACGGTGCCCGACGGGCCGCTGGTGACCAGGCCCACCGACGACCGCTACCGACTGGTGGGAACCAACGGCAAGTGGCGTCTGCTTACCGTGCCTCCCCGAGGCCGGTCCGACTGTCCCAAGGCCGGCCCGTTCGCGCCCACGTTCGGCACGCCGGGCAATACCGCAACCAAGGATGCGGAGCTCGAGGTCATCGGTGACCCGGGCCGACCGCAGTCGACGCCGTAGCGCTCACTAGGATCGCGGAGTTGGCCAGCGTCGCCCAAAGACTTCCCTCCCTCCCGAGAGCCCACTCGTTGAGCTCGGGCTACGTGCTGCCCGCGCTGGCGCTGCTGTTCCTGCTCGCGGTATCGATCTTCCTGCGCACGAACTCGCTCGGCGAGTCCTTGTGGATGGACGAGGGGCTGTCGATCGGGATCGCGTCGCAGCCGCTGTTCGACATTCCGGGCGTGCTGCGGGTGGACGGTTCGCCGCCGTTCTACTACATGGCGCTGTCGGTCTGGATGGACGTGGTCGGCGACGGCCCGGCGGAGACCCAGGCCCTCTCGGTGCTGGTGTCGCTGATCGCCGTGCCCGGCGGGATGTGGGCCGGCTGGAGCCTGTTCGGCCGCCGTGCCGGACTGATCTGCGCCGCCCTCTGCGCCGTGAATCCGTTTCTCACCGGCTACGCCCAGGAGACGCGCATGTACTCACTCATGCTCGTTCTCTCGCTGTTGGCCACGGCAGCCTTCCTTCACGTGTTCGCCTTCGGGCGGCGCCGCTACCTGCCGCTGTTCGCGGGGCTGCTCGCACTCATGCTCTACACGCACAACTGGGGGCTGTTCCTCGCCGCCGGGCTGGCCTGCGCGCTCGTGCCCTGCTGGTACGTGTCGGAGGTCCGATCGAGCTTCTGGAAGGACGCCCTGCTCGGCTTCGGCTTCGCCGGCCTGCTGTACCTGCCCTGGCTGCCGACCCTGCTCCATCAGGTCCGGTACACGGGCGCCCCCTGGCTCAACCCACCTAACCTCGGCGCGCCCGTCCAGATCTCGAGGTCGCTGCTGGGCGGGGGCACGCCCACCGTTGCGCTGCTGCTGGCGGGCGGCTCGGGAATCGCCGCGGTGATCGCGCGGCGCGTGGAGGACAAGGAGCGCACCGCGGTTATCGCCGGCGCGGTGACCGTGCTGGCCACGCTGGCCATCGCCTGGCTCGTGTCGCAGGTCTCGCCCGCCTGGACCACGCGCTACCTGGGCGTGCTGCTCGGTCCGATGCTGCTGATCGCCGCGCTCGGGCTGGCGCGCTCGGGGAAGCTCGGCCTGGTCGCGCTCGTGATCGTGCTCGGGTTCTGGGCCATCCCCCGCTCCTACGGGCTCGAGAACAAGTCCAACGCCTCCGACCTGCGCGAGGCCGTCGTGCCCGAGCTCCGCAAGGGCGACCTCGTGCTCTCGATGCAGCCCGAGCAGGGGCCGCTGCTCGCCTACCACCTCGAGCAGCTCGGAGGTGCGCCGAAGCTCGCCTTCGGGAGCCCAATCGGCGCGATGGAGAACGATCGCGTGATGGACTGGACCGACGCTCACGAGAAGCTCGAAACGGCCACGGTGTCCGAGAATCTCGACCCCCTGCTTGATAACCTGCCCGCCGGCGGCCGGGTCCTCATCGTGCATCCGGTCACCACTCGTGCGGACGACTGGGATGCACCATGGACCCAGCTCGTGAGGCGCCGGGCCGCCCAGTGGGGCGCTGCGCTTGCAGCCGACGAGCGCTTCGAGCCGGTCGGAGAGACCGGAGCCGTACCGCCTAACTACCGCCGCGCGACTCGCATCGGAGTACGCGGGGTGCTCTACGAGAAGAAGAGAACGGAATGACGAACGAGACTGCTGCAGCCGAGCTTGCGCGCCCCGAGATGCGCGAGAAGCCGACGGTGATCCTCGGCGGCGGGCCCGCGGGCCTGACCGCCGGCTACCTGCTTTCCAAGCAGGGGCTGCCGGTGATCGTGCTCGAGGCCGAGGATCAGGTGGGCGGCATCGCCAAGACCGCCGTGCGCGACGGCTACCGCTTCGACCTCGGCGGCCACCGCTTCTTCACGAAGGTCAAGGAGGTCGACGACCTCTGGCACGAGATCATGAAGGAGGAGTTCCTCAAGCGCCCGCGCATGTCGCGGATCTACTGGAACAAGAAGTTCCTCGACTATCCGCTGCGCGGCCCGGACGTGATCAAGAAGCTCGGTCCGGTGGAGCTCACGCGCTGCCTGCTCTCCTACTTCTGGGCCCAGATCAAGCCCAAGGGCAAGGAGGAGACCTTCGAGCAGTGGGTCTCGAATCGCTTCGGCAAGCGCCTGTTCAACCTCTTCTTCAAGTCGTACACCGAGAAGCTGTGGGGCGTGTCCACCTCGGAGATCCGCGCGGAGTGGGCGGCCCAGCGCATCAAGGGCCTGTCGTTCTTCTCGGCGGCCAAGTCGGCCTTCCTCGGCAACAAGGACAACAAGATCAAGTCGCTGATCTCGGAGTTCAACTATCCCCGCTACGGCCCCGGCCAGATGTGGGAGACGATGACGGACGACATCCGCGCGCTCGGCGGCCAGGTGCTGCTCGAGCACAAGGTCACGAAGCTCGACTTCGAGGGCGAGAAATGCGTGCGCGTGCACGTCGGCGACACGGTCCTCGAGCCCTCCGCGGTCGTGTCCTCGCTGCCGCTGCGCAACATGGTGGGGATGGCGAGCCCGCACCCGCGCCCCGAGGTGGTGGCCGCGGCCAAGGGCGTGCGCTACCGCGACTTCCTCACGGTGGCCGTGGTGCTCAACGGGGAGGACATCTTTCCCGACAACTGGATCTACATCCACGAGCCGGGCGTGAACGTGGGCCGCATCCAGAACTTCCGCTCCTGGAGTCCGTGGATGGTGCCCGACCCCACCAAGGCCTGTGTGGGTCTCGAGTACTTCTGCTTCCAGGGCGACGAGCTGTGGGAGATGGACGACGAGAAGCTCGTCCAGCTGGGCATGCGCGAGCTCGAGGAGCTGGGCCTGGCCAACCGCGACCAGCTCGAGTTCGGCTTCGTGGAGCGGGTGCCCAAGGCCTATCCGATCTACGACTCCGAGTACGCCGAGCGCGTGTCGATGATCCGCTCCTGGCTCGACGGGCTGGACAACTTCATCCAGGTCGGCCGCAACGGGCTGCACCGCTACAACAACTCCGACCACTCCATGCTCACCGCGATGCGCGCGGTGGACAACCTCGTCAAGGGCACCGACCACGACATCTGGGCGGTCAACGCCGAGTCGGTGTACCACGAGGAGGAGAAGCAGGACGAGCAGCAGCCCTACATCGAGGCGCCGGAGACCGAAGCGATGAAGGAACCGCTCCACAACTAGCGCCCCGGACTGACCGGCCGACCCGTGCCGCTCACCGCCTTCCTCCTGGCGCTCGGCGCCGCCGTGCTGCACGCGACCTGGAACGTACTGCTCGCCGGCGCGCGCGACAGCGAGGCGGCCACCGCGGTGGCGACCCTCGCGGGCGTGATCCTGCTGGCGCCCGTGGCACTCGCCACCGGCGGCGTCTCGGACGCAGCCCTTCCGTTCGCGGCGGCCTCGGCGGCGCTACACGTCGCCTACCTGGCGCTGCTCGCACGCGCCTACGCGGGCGGCGAGGTCAGCGTGGTCTATCCGGTATCGCGCGGAACGGCACCGGTGCTCGTCCTGATCTTCGGCGCGATCGTTCTCGGAGAGGACGCCACGGCGGCTCAGGCCGCCGGGGTGGCGGGGGTGTCGGCGGGCGTTTTTCTGGTGGGGGGCCGGCGGCCGACGGGGCACGCGCGGCTCGCCCGGCGCGACTTGCTCTTCGGCATCGGCATCGCCATGACGATCGCCGCCTACACGCTCGTCGACGCCGAAGGCGTGGACCACGCCCGGGCGCCGGCCTACCTCTTCCTGCTGCTCGCGCCGTCGGCTGCGGTCTACGCGGCCGCGCTGGCCCTGGGCGGGCACGCGTCACAGATGCGCGACGAGCTTCGCCCGCAGGCCTTCCTGATCGGAGCTTGCATCGTGGGAGCCTACGGCTCGGTGCTGGCCGCCCTACGGCTCGCCAGCGCCGCGCCCGTCGCGGCGGTGCGCGAGTCCAGCGTGGTGATCGCGACGCTCCTCGCCGCCGCCTTCCTGCACGAGCGTGTTGACGGCCGCCGGCTGAGCGGTGCGCTGCTGGTGGTCGCCGGTGTTGCCGCGATCGCTCTCGGCTGACGCAATGGCTCGCCACGTCGGGGGAGCCGGGCGAGGCCTTCGCGCTCGCGCTTGGCGCCGCAGTGCTTCACGCGGGCTGGAACGGGCTGCTCGCCGGCTCGCGCGACTCGGCGGCTGCGACCGGGACGCTGCCGGCGTTCGGGGGCGTTGCTGCTGGCTCCCCGCCGCGCCGCGAGCGTCGAGTTACGCGCGGTATTGCGGCGAAAGTCGACGCTCGGCCCAAGCGGGACGTGCGTTTCGGCCTCGCCATCGGTGGGCCAGCCGGCGAGCGGGTGACAGCGAGGGCTGACCATGTGGACCCGCTCGGCCGGTATGGCCACGATCGCGCTGGCCTGAGCAGGCCAAAGCTGGCGCGTGCGGATGGTTGCCGTGCGCTCATCGGGGCACCTTCAAGGCATGCTCAACCCGCTCTCCCTGCCCAACGACGTCCTCGCGGCTCTCCGTTCGGTGACCAACATCGAGCGCCTGCTGGACGAGCGCCTGGCGTCCGTGGAGGAGCGCCTGGAGCAAATGGACGCGAGCATCGAGCGCCTGCCCGCCGATCTCGAGCGCACGCTGCGTCCCCACCTCGAGGGTCAGAACGCGTCAATCGAGAAGCTGCATCCCGAGCTGGTGGCCAACCGCGAGCACGCCGAGAAGCTGCCCGCCAAGGTGGACGGGCTGCGAGAGGAGATTCGCGCCGTGCTCTCCGAGATCAATGAGGTGCGTGAGACCGTCGAGCCGCTGCAGGGTCCTGCCGAGCGCGTCGCCCGACTCAGCGAGCGCCTGCCGGGCGGCAACTGAGACGCCGAGCGCCTACTCGTAGTAGGGGAGCGGGCCGCCGGCGGCGTCGAGGACCGTGCGGTACAGCTCCCGGCTGACCTCGGGGTGCCGTGCGACGACGTTCTCGAGCTCGCGCGGATCGGCGCGAAGGTCGTTCAGGGTCCGCTCCTGGCCGCGGTTGTCGCCGATCAGGACCCAGTCGTCGGTACGGATGAAGAAGCGGTTGTACATGCCGCCGTAGTGGAAGTCGCGCCGCTCGGCGGGCTCGCCCCCGGACAGCGTTGGGGAGAGGTCGGTGCCCTCCATCCAGCTCGGCGCGCGCAGGCCCACCATCGACAGGAGCGTGGGGCCGACGTCGTGCGTGGAGGCGAAGTACGGGCTTGTGGTTCCCGCGGCTCGTCCGTCGGGGTGAATGATCACGAACGGAACCTGGGCCAGCTCGGGGTGCAGCTGCGAGGGCACCTTGCCCGTGTAGCCGCGCTCGCCGAGCAGGTAGCCGTGGTCGGAGAGCATCACGATGGCGGTGTTGCGGTCGAGGCCCAGCTCGTAGAAGCCCTCCATGAAGTGGCCGAGCCAGACGTCGGTCATCGTGACCTCGGCGGCGTAGATGGCCTTGAGCTGGCGGATCTCCGCGGGGCTGAAGTTGCGCGCGAAGCCGTACTTGGTCACGCCGATGTTGGGGCCGGTGTAGCTCGGGTCCTTGTACATGTCGACGTACTTGGGCGTCGGGCTCCAGGGCTCGTGAGGATCGAAGCAGTCGACGGTCAGGCAGAAGGGCTGGCGGAGGCGGGCTTCCTTGAGATGGGCGCGCGCCTCCTTGAACACCCGAGCCGCGCAGGTCTCCTCCTCGTTGACCCCACCGCCGGTGTTGGCCAGGTACTTGCGCATGCCGGGGATGTAGCGCTCGTCGCGTAGGGCGGGCGGGAGCCAGTGATCGACGGTCTTCAGCGGGATGCTCTCGGGGGGCTTGTAGAAGCCCGATTGGCCCACGACCGACCGCCAGTGGCTGAAGCTCTTGCGAAAGGGCTCGTAGGCCGCGGTGAAGCCGAGGTGGGGGTTGTCGGATATCTGCGCGGTCCAGTAGCCGCGGCGGCGGAGCTCGCTGGTGAAGGTGCGTTCGGGCTCCTCGATCGGCAGCCAGCCCGGGCTCTGTCCGAGCTCCTCGTTGGGCACGAAGTTGCGGTAGGGAAAGATGCGCCGCGAGGTGAAGATCGAGCGCCGCGCGGGAATCGTGACCATGGCCTCCGGAAAGGCTCGCTCGAAGCGCAGGCCGCGGGCGCAGAGCGCGTCCACGTTGGGGGTGCGGATCTGTGAGCCGTAGGCGCCCACGTGGTCCGGGCGCAGGCTGTCGACGATCAGCAGCAGCACGTTCAGCTGCTCGTCAGAGCCGCTCTCCTCCATCGAGCAGCCGGCGTTCGAGAGCAGGGCAGCGCCCGCCGCTCCCGCGGCGCCTGCTTGGAGGAACCGCCGTCGGCTCAGACGCATGCGGGCGCGGAGGGTAGCTGACCCCCGGGCCGTCCAGAGGCCGCGCCGGCGGCTCACCAGGCCGGCCGCTACAAGCGCTACTCGCTACGCGACCTCGGCGCGTTCGATTAGATGGCAGCCGGGGGCTCGCGCCCCCGGACCCCCGATGATTCCTGGCCGGGATCGGTGAGTGCCTACGAAAAGGGCTCGGGCTCCCGGGCCTTCGGGATGCGGATGAGCGGCGGCCCGTAGGCCTGCTCGCAGTCGTCGAGGCGGTACACGCGCACCGTCGGTCCGGGCCGCTCGTACGCGGGTGGGTAGAGGTTGTAGGAGAGATCGAAGTCGAAGGGCACGGGCTCGGCTCCCTCGCGGTAGGGGCTGAACTCGCGCAGCACGCTCGACTCGCGCTCCAGGCGCTCGTAGTAGGCCCGCGCGCGCGGGTCGCGCTCGGCGCGCTCGCGCACGACGTTGACCGTCATCACATGGCAGTAGCCGTACAGGCGCAGGTCGTCGATGACCTCGGGGCCGAGCACCGCCCCGTAGGCCGAGGCACGCACGCCGCCGTCCGGGCGCACGAAGAGGCCTGGCTTGTACTGCGCGCATACGCGGCGCCCGTTCTCGGCCTCGTAGGACCAACCCGGCTCGGTCCAGCCCTCGCGCTGGGCGCAGCGGGTGAGCCATGGCGGCGCGGTTCCCTCCGGATTGGAGCGGAAGTAGCGCCCGGGGACGGCGGGCTCGATCGAAACGCGCAGGCCGGGAGCGAAGCGTTCGTCCAGAAACGCGCGCGCCTGGTTGAGCGTGTCCTCGCGCCCGAGCGCCCGGGCGCTGCGAACGTCGGCCAGCAGAGGCTGGGCCAGCACCACCAGGGTGAGCGCGGCAGCCGCTGCGGCGCGTAGCGGGGCGCGGTCCGGCAGCAGCTCGGCCGCGCGCGCGATCGCGTAGGCGCCGAGCAGCGCCAGCGCGGGGTAGGCGGGCAGCAGCCAGCGCCCGAAGTAGCGCGACTGCACGGCCAGGTAGGCAAACAGGGCCAGCGGCACGGAAATCAGGATCAGGGCGCGAACGAGGTCGCGGACGAGCAGCAGCGCGGCCCCGGCCAGTGCCGCCGCAAGGCCGGCCCAGCCCAGACCCCAGGTCAAGCTGTCGAGGTAGTAGGCGAGCCCGCCCGATTCCTGTCCGGGCTTGGGGTCGTTCGCGGCCACGTCGGCCTGGTCGCGCAGGTCGGTCCACCAGTCCCCCGGCGACGTGAACAGATACGGATTGAGCAAAACGAACACCACCAACGCGGCCAGCCCGGCGAGCGCCAGTCCGGCTGCGCGGCGCAGGCTCGGCCGGGCCAGCGCCGCAACCAGCAGCGGCAGCGCCGCCAGGCCGGCCGTGTACTTGAACGCCGCCGCCAGTCCGACAGCCGCGCCGGCCAGCACCCAGTCGCGCCGGCGGTCCTCCTCGTGGGCGCGCACGGCGAACAGCACGGCCAGGGACACGCCAATCAGCGAGCCGACGTCGGTCACCGCCACCCGGGAGTAGGCCACGGTCAGGAAGGCAAAGGCGAGCAGGGCCGCCGCCACGAGCCCCTCGCGCACGCCCCAGAGCCGCTTGGCGGCCACATAGACCGTCAGCACCCCACCCATGCACAGCAGCGCGGCGAGGGTCCGTGCCGCGATCCACATCTCGCCGGGGTCCTTGTCGAACTGCTCGGTGACGTTGCCGAAGGGAAGGTCGAACAGGAAGCCGAGCGGGCCGTAGAGCACGCGCAGAAGGAGGTGCACGAGATAGGTGTACGCCGCCGGGTTCTGGTAGTAGCCCGGATCGAGGCCCTCCCTGAACATCTGCACCGCGCGGTCGGTGAAATGGGACGCCTCGTCCACCGAGTAGACGAACGGCAGCCCGTAGTCGTTGTTCCAGACCCGCAGCGCGAAGCCCGCGACGAGGATCAGCGCCAGGATGAGGCGATGCACGCGACCACACGCTAACTTGCCTGCGGGTGAGGAATCGTTTGCTGCTCACCGTGGTCGTGCTGCTGACGCTTGCCCCATCGGCGCCGGCTCAGACCCCGGATCCGCGTGGCGTGGACCCGAACTCCGCGAATCCCCTCGTGGGCGAGACTTGGTGGGTCAACAAGGGGTTGCACCCCGCGTGGCGCCAGTACCACCGTTACCGCCGTCAGGGCAAGAGCCGGAAGGCGGCGCTGATGTGGAAGGTGGCCCGCGAGCCGAAGTTCCACTGGTTCGGGCGCTGGAGCCGCATGGAGTGGTTGCGCGACCACATCGCTCAGGCGGAGGCGGACGGCGCCGTGCCACTGATCGGAGTGATGCGCCATATCGGCAACCGCTGCGGCGGTGACTACGACGGCGGAGGCCCGGCCGAGGACGAGCGCACGCGCGAGTGGTACCGGGCCTTCGCGGCCACCGTCGGCTCGCACCGGGTCGTTCTCGCATACGAGCCCGACTCGCTCGGCACCATCGACTGCCTGGGCCCGCAGTGGCGCCAGAACCGCCTCGACCTGCTGCGCTATGGAGTCGACGTCCTCTCGCAGCTGCCCAACGCCACGATCTATCTCGAGGCCGGGGCGTCGGACTGGGAGCCGGCCCACCGCACCGCGCGCCAGCTGCGCTACATCGGAGTCGCCAAGGTGCGCGGCTTCATGCTCAACGTCACCCACTACGACTGGACCGCCGCAAACATCCGTCACGGCTTGAAGATCTCGCGCCAGACCGGCGGCAAGCCGTTCATCATCAACACCGCCACCAACGGCCGCGGTCCCGTGCACTGGCGCAACGCTCGCGGGCGCCGCCAGAACGTCTGGTGCCATCCACTGCGGCGCGGCCTCGGACCCCCGCCGACCACCGCGACCGATCATCCCAAGGTGGACGCCTACATGTGGATCAACCGGCCCGGCTACTCGGGCGGGTCGTGCAACGGCGGGCCGCTGCCGGTGGGTGCGTGGTGGCCCGAGCGCGCACTCACGCTCGCCCGCTACGCCACGGACTGGATCCGCCCGCCTCGCGGCACTCGCTTCGGGCTGTTTCGCCGATATTCCGTTCGTGAGCTGGCGGGCGACGGGTATCGTTGACTCGAGAGTCAACTTTGGCCGACAGCACCCCGCATCTTCTCAGGACCATCGAGCTCGCCCGCCAAGTTCGCGGGCAGACGGGCCCCAACCCGATGGTTGGTGCGGTGATCGTCAAGGGCGGCCGGGTGATCGGCGAGGGGGCGACCCAGCCTCCCGGTCAGGCCCACGCCGAGCGAATGGCGCTCGCCGCATGTGAGGAGGATCCGGCCGGCGCCACCCTGTACGTCTCGCTCGAGCCCTGCTGCCACGAGGGCCGCACGCCCCCGTGTACCGACGCGATCATCGAGGCGGGCATAGCGCGCGTGGTCATCGCGTCCGAGGACCCCACGGACAAGGCGGCCGGGCGGGGCCCCGGCATCCTGCGTGACGAGGGCATCGACGTGGTGATGCTGAACGGCGAGATCTCCACCACGGCGCGGCTGCTCAACCAACCCTTCCGAAAGCACGCGCGCACCGGGCGCCCGCTGGTGATCTTCAAGTCGGCCATGACCCTCGACGGCAAGGTGGTCACACGGACGGGCGACTCCCAGTGGATCTCCGGCAAGCTCTCGCGCGCTCGCGCCCACCGCTGGCGCGCGGAGTCCGACGCCGTGGCAGTGGGAATCGGAACTGCGCTCGTCGATGATCCGCGGCTCACCTCCCGGGTCGAGGGCGTTGCCCATCAGCCGCGGCGCGTGATCTTCGACTCCGAGGCCCGCCTACCGCTGGATTCAAAGCTGGTGCGCGGCGTGAACGAGGTTCCCGTGACTGTGGTCTGCTCACGCGCGGCGGCCCGCACCTCGGTGCAGGCGCTCGAGTCCGCGGGAGTGGATGTGATCGTGGCCACCGGCCAGAACGAGGGCGGACGGGTGGCCAAAGCGCTCGACGAGCTCGGCGCGCGCGACGTGCAGTCGCTGCTGCTCGAGGGTGGCCCGCATCTCGCCGGCGCCTTCCTGGAGGCCGGAGAGATCGACGAGGCGCGCATGTTCATCGCCCCGATCCTGAGCGGCGGCCGCGAGGCGCGGACCGCGGTGGAGGGGATGGGGATCGAGCTGATCGCGGCCTCGCCGCGGGCGCTGCACGTGGAGGTCGACCGCATCGAGGACGACGTGTTGATCATCGCCCGGCTCAAGGACTGGTGATGTTCACCGGACTGGTCGCCGCCAAGGGAACGGTCCGCTCGCTGCGCGACGGTCGCCTCGAGGTCGAGACCCCGGTGGCCGGCGAGCTCGCTGCCGGTGACTCGGTGGCCGTAAACGGCGTCTGCCTCACGGCCGTCGATCCCGACGGCTCGTCATTCGCGGCCGACGTGATGCCCGAGACGCTGCGGCGATCCTCGCTCGGCCCACTGGGCCAGGGCAGCGAGGTCAACGTTGAGCTCCCGCTGCGCGCCGGCGACCGCCTCGGCGGCCACGTCGTGCAGGGCCACGTGGACGCCGTGGGCACGATCATCGAGGTGCGCGAGGACGGCTTCTCGCGGGTGGTGCGCATCGAGGCCGCTCCCGACCTGCTGCGCTATGTGGTTGAGAAGGGCTCGATCGCGGTGGACGGCGTATCGCTCACCGTGAGCGCGGTGGACGCCGACGGGTTCGAGGTCTCGCTGATTCCCGAGACGCTCGAGCGCACGACGCTCGGAGGGGCCGAGCCCGGTACAACGGTGAACCTGGAGGTGGACGTGTTGGCCAAGTACGTGGAGAAGCTAAAGGTATGAACGGCGCGGCCTTCAGTCCCATCGAGGACGCGCTCGAGGACATCCGCGACGGCCGGATGGTCGTGGTGTGCGACGCCGAGGACCGCGAGAACGAGGGCGACCTCACGCTCGCCGCGCAGTTCGCCACACCGGAGGCGATCAACTTCATGGCCACCCACGGCCGCGGGCTCGTCTGCCTCGCGCTCACGCCCGATCGCTGCGACGAGCTGGGCCTCAACCTGATGGCGGCCAAGAACGAGTCGGCCTTCCAGACCGCTTTCACAGTCACCGTGGAGGCGCGCGAGGGGATCACCACCGGCATTTCGGCGCACGATCGCGCGCACACGATCCAGGTGGCGATCGATCCGTCCAGCCGCCCGCGGGACCTGGTTCAGCCGGGCCACATCTTTCCGCTCAAGGCCAAGGCCGGGGGCGTGCTCGAGCGCACAGGACAGACCGAGGCGGCGGTCGACCTCGCTCGGCTGGCCGGTCTCAACCCCAGCGGCGTGATCTGTGAGGTGATGAACGACGACGGCACGATGGCCCGCGTGCCCGACCTCGAGCGCTACTGTGCCCTCCACGGGCTGAAGATGATCACGGTCGCCGACCTGATCGCCTACCGGCGCCGCCACGACAAGCTCATCGAGCGCGTGGCCGAGGCTCAGCTGCCGACCAAGTTCGGCGACTTCACGGTGTTCGGCTTTCGCTCGCTCGTAGACGAGAAACACCACGTGGCGATGGTCAAGGGCGAGGTCGACGGTGAGCCAGACGTGCTGGTGCGCGTCCACTCCGAGTGCCTCACCGGCGACGTGTTCCATTCGCTGCGCTGCGACTGTGGCCAGCAACTCGAGGACGCGCTGGCTCGCATCGAGGACGAGGGCCGGGGCGTGCTGCTCTATCTCGCCCAGGAGGGACGAGGCATCGGCCTGCTCAACAAGCTGCGCGCCTACAAGCTCCAGGAGCAGGGCCGCGACACCGTCGACGCCAACATCGAGCTGGGCCTGCCCGCCGACCTGCGGGACTACGGCATCGGCGCGCAGATCCTCGTGGATCTCGGGCTCACGTCGATCCGCCTGCTCACCAACAACCCCAAGAAGATCGTCGGGCTCGAGGGCTACGGGCTCTCGGTCTCCGACCAGGTCCCGATCGAGCACGAGCCGGGCGACCACAATCGCGAGTACCTCAAGGCCAAGAAGGACCGCCTCGGCCATCTGCTTCACCACCAGGGTCTCGCTCTCGACGAGGAGATGATCCACGGGGAGCGCGTTCAGGACCGCGAGCGCGAGGCGGAGGCAGAGCGCACCGGTGAGTGATGTCTACGCCGCTTGTGTCGGGCGGTTCTACGAGGAGCTGGCCCGCCGACTGGTGACCGGGGCCACGCAGGTGTTCACCGAGGCGGGAGCGTCGGTGGAGCTGCACGAGGTGCCGGGCGCCTTCGAGCTGCCGCTGGCCGCCAAGTTCTGCGCCGAGTCCGGCCGCTACGCCGGCGTGGCGTGTCTGGGCGCGGTCATCCGCGGTGAGACCGACCACTACGAGTACGTCTGCAACGAAGCGGCCGGCGGCATCGCCCGGGTGGCCCTCGACACCGGCGTGCCCTGCGCCTTCGGCGTGCTCACCGTGGACTCGATGGAGCAGGCGCTCGCCCGCACCGGCGACGGGAAGCGCCACCAGGGCGAGGACGCCGCCCGGGCCGTGCTGCGCATGGCGGCGCTGCGCCGCGAGCTTGGCGGAAGCACCCGGCCCGGCCGGGTGCGCACCGGCGATATTTCCTCTTGATCAATCTGTATAGCGACACCCAGACGCGCCCCAGCGAGGGCATGCGCGGGGCGATCGCCTCGGCCGAGGTGGGCGACGAGCAGCGCGGGGCGGACCCGACGACGCTGCGCCTGCAGGAGCGCGTGGCCGAGCTGCTGGGCCATGAGGCGGGGCTTTTCCTGCCCAGCGGCACGATGTGCAACCAAATCGCCTTTCGCCTGCACGCGCGTCCGGGAGGCGACGAGCTGATTCTCGCCCGCAGCGCGCACCCGATCATCGCCGAGGCCGGCGGGGCGGCGAACCACGCGGGCCTGATGATGCAGCCGATCGACACCCAGGACGGGATCTTCAGCGCCGAGCAGCTCCTCGGCGCCATACGTCCCCCGAACCGCTACGTGCCGCGCTCGCGGGTGGTCTCGGTCGAGCAGACCACGAACATGGGCGGCGGCCGGGTCTGGCCCCTGGAGGCGATCGGCGCGGTGCTCGACGTGGCTCGAGATCACAGGCTGCGCACACACATGGACGGCGCACGGCTGATGAACGCCGCGGTGGCCTCGGGCGCGCCCGCCGCCGACCACGCGGGCGGCTTCGACACCGCCTGGCTGGACTTCACCAAGGGCCTGGGGGCACCGGTGGGCGCCGTGCTGTGTGGCTCTCGCGACCTGATCGAGGAGGCGTGGCGCTTCAAGCAGCAGATGGGCGGCGCGTTTCGCCAGTCGGGGATCGTGGCGGCGGGTTGCCTGTACGCACTCGACCACAACGTTGAGCGCCTCGCCGAGGATCACGAGCACGCGCGCCTGCTGGCCGACGGGCTGAGCGGACTGGGGTGCGACGTGGTCGCCCCCGAGACCAACATCGTCATCTTCTCCGCTCCTGTCGAATTCAAGGCGGCGATGCACGAGCGCGGGGTCGTGCTCTCGGACACTCCGGACGGGCGTTTTCGCGCCGTCACGCACCTCGATGTCAGCCGCTCCGACGTGATGCATGCGCTCGAGGAGGCCCGGTCCCTGCTGCTAGCCTGACTCGCCGTGCCGAAGGTCTGTTACGTATGCCGGAAGGGCCCCTCGTTCGGGAACAGCCGCAGCCACTCGATGGTGGCCACCAAGCGGCGTTTCAACCCGAATCTGCAGAAGGTCCGCATCGATGTGGGCGGCTCGCCGACCCGCGAGTACGTGTGTACTCGCTGCCTCAAGGCCGGCAAGGTCACCAAGCACGTTTGACCCCCAGGACCCGGCGCGTCGAGTAGCCCCGACCGCCCAAAGGTGTACAAAGCTCCAGTGCCCGACGAGAGCTTGGTCCGTTTCCGCCGTGTCCTGACCGCGGCCCTGGCGGAGCTGGAGAACCGCCGCCAGGAGGTCAACGACCTCAATGTCTTCCCGGTCGCCGACGGCGACACGGGTGACAACATGGCGCTCACCCTGCGGGCGGTGCTGGACGAGCTCGACGGCATGGACGGCGATCCGATCGACGTGATCGGCCGCAACGAGATCGTGAGCGCGGTCGCGCGCGCGGCCCTGCTCGGCGCGCGCGGCAACTCGGGCGTGATCCTCTCCCAGATCGTGCGCGGGGCGGCGGAGGAGCTCGCGTCGCGCCCCGGCGAGCTGGTCGACCCCATACTCGTGTCCGCGGCCTTCGCGCGCGCGGCCGACGCCGCGTACGCCTCGGTGCGCGACCCCGCCGAGGGCACCATGCTCTCCGCGGTACGCGCGATGGCCAGCAGGGTGGCTCACGACCTCGCCCACATGGACGTGCGCCGTCTGGGGCCCGAGGCGAGCGCGGAGGAGCAGGACCAGCTCCTCGCCGAAGTGCTCGAGAACGCGCTGGAGGCGGGCACGGAGGCCGTGGACCGAGGGCCCGACCAGCTCGCCATCCTGCGCGAATCGGGCGTGGTCGACGCCGGGGCCTACGGCCTGACGGTGATGATCGCCGGCTGCCTGGCCGCACTGCGTGGAGACTCCAGTCCCCAGCTCGAGCATCACTACGCCCCCGCTGCGCTGCATCGGCCCGAGCACGAGTCCTCGAGCTTTCGCTACTGCACGAACTTCGCCGTGACCGGTCAGGGGCTCGAGGCCGGCCGCTTCACCCCGCTGCTCGACGAGATCGGCGACTCCGTCCTGGTGGTGGGAGACGCCCAGACGCTGCGCGTACACGTGCACACCGACGAGCCGGCTCGCGCCGTCGCGCTCTTCGAAGAGACCGGCGAGGTTTCGCGTCTCGACGTGGCCGACATGCAGGAGCAGGTGGCCGACCGCAGCACGCGGTTGTCGAGCGACACTGGCGAGCCGGCGACCTGCGTGGTGGTGGCCGTGGCGAGCGGGAAGGGAGTCAAGCGGCTCTACGAGGAGCTCGGAGTGTTCGTGGTCGACGGCGGGCCGACCATGAACCCCTCGACCTACGAGCTGCTCGCCTGTATCCATGCCGCGCCCGGCCTGGAGGTCGTGGTGCTGCCCAACAGCGCGAACGTGATCATGGCGGCCGAGCGCGCGGCCGAGCTCTCCGACAAGCCGGCGAAGGTGGTGCCCACCACCGCCCCCCAGGAGGGGCTCGTGGCGCTGCTGGCCTTCGACCCGACCAAGGGCAGCGAGGCGAACGCGAAGACGGTGCTCGACTCGGCCGGCGCGCTGAGCGTTGGCGGCGTGGCGCCGGCCGCGCGCGATGACGCCCAGGGCCGCTTCGCCGCCGGCGACGCGGTCGGCTACGCCGGGGGTGAGCTGGTGGCCTGGGGGGACCCCGCGGACACGCTCGGGGCCACGATCGCCCGGCTCGCCGATGGCGCCGAGCTGCTCACCTGCATCGCGGGCGAGGGGACACCGCTGGGACGCGACGCGGTCGAGGCGCGTGCGCCGGACGGGCTGGAGGTCGAATTCCACGAGGGCGGGCAGCCCGCCTGGTGGTGGCTGCTCTGCGCGGAGTGAGAGCCTTCGCGTCGACGAAGGAGCTCCAGCCGCAAGCCGCCACCGTCCGCTCCTACCCACGGCCCAGCCTGCTCGAGCAGCCCCTCGACGGGCCCAAGGCACTCGAGAAGCTGGGCATCCGCACCTGGGGAGAGCTGATCGAACACCTCCCGCACGCCCACCGCGACAGGCGCGATGTGCGCCTGATAGGGCAGCTCGCGCTCGGCGAGGAGGCAACGGTGGCGGTGGCGGTGCGCTCGGTAACGGTCCGGCCGATGCGCGACCGCCGGCGCAAACGCGTCGAGGCACGCGTGTTCGACGAGAGCGGGCCCGCGCTGGCCGTGTGGTTCAACCAGCCCTGGATCGCGCGGCAGCTGGGGGAGGGGGCGGCGGTGCTGCTGCACGGCAAGCTGCGCCGCCGAGGCGAGTTCTGGGTCACGGAGTTCGAGAAGTTCGGTGGCGACGGCGTCCCGGTCCACACGGTCGGCCTCGTGCCCGTCCACCCGGCCACCGAGGGCATCAGCGCCGCGAAGCTGCGCGAGCTGATGTGGGAGGCCTACCCGCGCATGCTCGCGTCGGTCGAGCCACTCCCCGCGCGCCTGCGCGTCGACGAGGGCCTGCCTGACCGGCCCGCCGCGCTGGCCGCCGCCCACTTCCCCGACCGCGAAGAGGACGAGCAGGGCGCGCGGCGGCGCCTCGCCTTCGAAGAGCTCTTTCTCCTGCAGCTCGCCGTGGCCGGGCGGCGCCGGGCGCGGCGTGAGGGCCGCCGCGCGAGGCCGCTGGCGGCGCGCGGCGTGGTGGTGGACCGTTGGCGCTGGTCGCTGCCCTTCGAGCTGACCGGCGACCAGGTGGAGGCCATTGCGGATATCGACGCCGACCTGGCCCAGGAACGCCCGATGCAACGGTTGCTGATGGGAGAGGTGGGCAGCGGGAAGACGGTGGTTGCCCTGGCGGCGATGCTGCGAGCGGTGGAGAACGGCGCGCAGGCCGCGCTGATGGCGCCCACGGAGACGCTCGCCGAGCAACATCACCGCACGCTCGATTCGCTCCTGGGCGGCACGCTTGCGCTCGAGCTGCTCACCGGCTCCACGGGCGCGACGCGCCGGCGCGAGCTGCTCGGCCGCCTGGCCAGCGGGGCGCTGCAGCTCGTGGTAGGCACCCATGCGCTGATCGAGGAGCCGGTCGAATTTCGCGACCTGGCGCTGGTCGTGGTCGACGAACAGCACCGCTTCGGCGTGCGCCAGCGGGCGGCCCTGGACGCCAAGGCGCCGGACGGTCTGGCACCCCACGCCCTGCACATGACCGCCACTCCGATCCCGCGGACGCTCTCGCTCACCGCCTACGGCGACCTCGACACGACCGTCCTGCGCACCCTCCCCAAGGGGCGCCGGCCGGTCGAGACCTTCGTCGTGGACGGAACCCGGGCCCGGGCGCGCGCCTACGAGCGCATCCGCGAGGAGATCGCCGCCGGGCGCCAGTGCTTCGTCGTCTGTCCGCTGGTCGAGGAGTCGGAGGCGCTGCAGGCCAAGGCGGCGACGGTGGAGTTCGAGCGGCTGCGGACCACCGAGTTTCGCGACCTGCGTGTGGAGCTCATCCATGGGCAGCTGCCCTCCAAGCAGAAGGGCGCGGCCATGGAGGCCTTCGCGGCCGGCGAGGCCGACGTGCTCGTGGCCACGAGCGTGGTCGAGGTGGGGATCGACGTGCCCAACGCGACGGTCATGCTGATCGAGGCCGCTGAGCGCTACGGGCTCTCCCAGCTCCACCAGCTGCGCGGACGCGTGGGCCGGGGCACCCACGGCTCGCTGTGCATCCTCTTCGGCGATCCCAAGCTGCCCCGGCTCGAGGCCATCGCCCAGGAGAGCGATGGCTTTCGCCTCGCCGAGATCGACCTCGACCTGCGCGGAGCCGGCGACGTGCTGGGAACCCGCCAGCACGGGCTCCCGGAGTTCCGGGTCGCCCGGCTGCCGGAGGACAACGAACTGCTGGTGCGCGCGCGTGACCACGCCGACGCCGTCCTGCTCGCCGATCCCCGCCTCGAGGCGCCCGAGCACGGATTGCTGCGCGAGGCGGTGGTGGCCCACTTCGGCTCTGAGCTCGATCCCATTCCAGCGTGAGGGTCGTGGCGGGCGAGTTCGGCGGGCGGCGCCTGCAGGCGCCGCGCGGACGGGCAACCCGGCCCACGGCCGACCGTGTGCGCGAAGCCCTGTTCTCGATGCTGGGCGACGTGGGCGGAGCGCGCGTGCTCGACCTGTACGCCGGCTCGGGTGCGCTGGGGATCGAGGCGCTCTCGCGCGGGGCGGAGTCGGCGGTGTTCGTGGACAGCGAGGCGCGAGCCGCGGAGGCAATCCGTCGCAACCTGGACACGCTGGGCGCGCGCGGCGAGGTGCGCCGCCAGGACGCGCAGCGCTTCCTGGCCGCCGCCCGCGGGCCGTTCGACCTCGTGTTCTGCGACCCGCCATATGATTCGGACCCTTCGCCGGCAGCTGCGCTCGCCGAGCGCCTGCCCGCGGTGACCTCACAAGACGCCCGCATCGTGACCGAATCAGACAAACGCCGGCCGCTGGAGCTGCCCTTCCCGCTGTTGCGGGAGCGGACCTACGGGGACACCCGGATTGCGATCCATGGCCGCTGACGTGGGCAAGCAGCCGGCTCGGCCGGCTGCGCAGCGATCGCCTTCGAACGGCCCCACCGCCGTGTGCCCCGGGTCGTATGACCCGATCACGTTCGGCCACCTGGACATCATTGGACGCGCCGCGAACGTGTTCGACCGGCTCATCGTGGGTGTGGTCGACCAGCCGGTGCGCAAGAAGGCGACGCTGTTCAACGCCGAGGAGCGGGTCGCTTTCATCGACGAGCAGGTGGCGGAATACGGCAATGTGCAGGTAAAACCCTTTGATAACCTGCTCGTCGATTTTGCCCGGGAGCACGGCGCCAAGGCCATCGTCAAGGGGTTGCGGGCGATCTCGGACTTCGAGTACGAGTTCGAGATGAACCAGCTCAATCGCAAATTGGCGCCTGACATTGAGAGCATCTATCTGATGGCGGCGCCAGAGTTCAGCTTCCTTAGCTCGAGTGGAGTGAAGGAACTGGCAATGTTCGGTGGCGACGTGACCGGCCTCGTGCCCGATAGGGTCGCTGCCCGTTTGCAGGAAGAATTGAAGAGGTAGGGAATTGAGGAAGCGCCCATGGACGTCCTGGTCCTGATCGACAAGCTCGACGACACGATTCACAACGCCAAGCCCGTCCCGCTGACGGATCAGGTGCGCGTGGACAAGGAGGAGGTCTACGACATCCTCGACCAGATGCGCGCCACGATCCCCGAGGAGATCAAGCAGGCGCGCTGGATCGTCAAGGAGCGCCAGGAGATGCTCGCCGAAGCCAAGCGCGAGGCCGAGCGGATCATCAAGGAGTCGCGCGACGAGCAGACGCGACTGATCTCCGAGGAGGAGGTCGTCAAGCAGGCCGAGCGCCAGGCCGAGGAGATCATCGAGGACGCCCGCGCCCGCGAGCGGGAGATCCGCCTGGGCGCCGAGGACTACGCCGACGACATCCTCAACACGCTCGAGGTCAACCTGACGAAGTTCACCGCGGCGGTGCAGCGCGGGCGTGATCGGTTGCAGGGTCGCGAAGAGGCCGAGGTCGGCTAGGGGCTCCTAGCTTCCTTTCGCGCCCTCGCTTCGCTCGGGGCACGAAAGTGTGCTTTGTCAGCCACCCGTGTGTTGCAACGGTGGCCCGGCTGCCCGAGCGTCGACCTATGCACCCATACGCGGCTCAACTCGACGCTCGGCGTCCGGTCGGCCGCCGAACGCCGCAACTGCGAGGCTTCCGGCCTGTTGCTTCTCGAGCCGCCCCGGTCGAAAGGAAGCTGAGGATGAGCCCGGATTTGCTCCGCCGAATGGTTCTCGTCGTCTGCACGGGCGCGGTCGCCCTCGCGGCTCCATCACCGGCGCAGGCCGCCTTCCCGGGCAGGAACGGGGGGATTGCCTTCGCACAGCGCACGGGCACGGGGGACTCCGAGCCGCAATTCGTCGAGCACACCCGGCTGGCCACGAACCCTCCCGGACGAGTCGAGGCTCGCATCCTGCTCGACTGCGAGCTCACCGACGGGGTGCCGAGCGGGGGCAACTGCACGGGCACGAGCTATGGAACGCCCTCGTACTCGCCCGACGGACGGATGCTGGTTTTCGATGCGGGCGAGCGGCTCGGAGTAATCGACGCCGATGGCGGTGGCGGGGTGCCTCTGTTCCCTGCCGCCACTGCCGACGACGGCAGTCCCGTGTTCTCTCCCACCGCCCGGCAGATCGCCTTCACCGGCACGAACGAGCGCGGAACCACCGACATCTACGTTCGTAGCGTCGATGGAGGCCCGGCGCGCCTGATCGTGCACGACGCCGGTGAACCGGCCTGGTCCTCGCGAAACAGGATTGCCTACGTGCGCAGCGGCAACATCTACACGGCCGGGCCGGCCGGAGGGCGGCGCCGCTTCGTGACTTCGGGGGTCTCGCCCGACTGGTCGCCGAACGGCAGGCGCCTGTTGCTCGTGCGCCCCCTGCCGCAGCTCGTCTTCGACGGGCCGACCGGTCGCATCTACGTCGTGAGGGCCGACGGCCGCCGATTGCGCCGCGTGGGCCGCCGCGACGATGTCTCCCACCCGGTCTGGTCGCCGGACGGGCGGTCGATCGCCTTCGACGGGTTCGACCTCGGGGTCTTGGCCAAGCGGCTTGGGAGCCCAAGACCGGCGCGTGAGGTGGCACCCACTCAGATCAGCGGAGAGAGCGGCTTCATCGTCTCCTCGGACCCGGCGTGGCGACCGCGCCCACGATCGCGGCGACCATGAGCGAGAGCCGGCGCGAGCAGCTCTCGGCCCTGCGCGATCGCGAGCTGCGGCGCTTTGCCGAGTTGCGGCCCCGGAGCATGCGGTGGCTGGAGCGGGCCCGGCCGAACATGCCCAACGGCGTGCCGATGGCGTGGATGGCGACGATGTACCAGCATCCGCCGATCGTCGTTGAGCGCGGCAGCGGCGCCGCCTTCACGGACATCGATGGCAACGCATACCTCGACTTCAACATCGCCGACACGAGCATGTTCACGGGTTACGGCCTCGAGCCGCTCACCCGCGCCGTGGCCGAGCGCGTGGCGGCCGGACCGCAGTTTCTGCTCCCCACCGAGGACGGCGTGGAGGTTGCGGTCGAGCTGGCGAAGCGCTTCGGGCTGCCCTCGTGGCAGTTCACACTCTCGGCCACTCAAGCGAACATGGAAGCGATTCGCGTGGCCCGCGCCGTTACCGGGCGCAGCGCGGTGCTGATGTTCGACGGCAAGTACCACGGTCAGGCCGACGAGCTGCTCGGCGAGCGGGACGGCGCCGCCGTGGTTCCCGAAGGGCTGGGCGTGCCGCTCGACGCCACCCGGCACGTGCGGTTGGTCGAGTACAACGACCTCGCGGCGGTAGAGCGCGAGCTGACTCGGGGAGACGTGGCCTGCGTGCTGGCCGAGGCGGCCATCACAAACACCGGCGTGATCCAGCCCGCGGAGGGGTTCCACGCCGAGCTGCGCCGGCTCGTCTCTCAAAGCGAGGCGCTGCTGGTGATCGACGAGACCCACACGCTGGTGGCCGGACCCGGAGGGCTCACGGCCCACTGGGGGCTCGAGCCCGACATGCTCGTCCTCGGCAAGGCCATTGCGGGCGGCATCGCGCTGGGCGCCTACGGGATGACAGCCGCGGTCGCCGGCGTACTCGAGCGCGGAGAGTCGGCATCGTTTGCCGACGTGGTCGCGACCGGCGGCACGCTCTTCGGCAACGCCCTTTCCCTGGCCGCCGCGCGCGTCACTCTTACAGAGCTGCTCAGCCAGGCGGCCTACGAACGAGCAGCCGCACTCGGCGGGCGGCTGGCCGACGGCATCGAGGCCGCGGCCGGCGAGCACGACCTGCAGTGGCGCGCCCATCGGCTCTACAACCGCTCGGGCTACACGCATGCGCCCGAGCTGCCCGCGAACGCCGTGGAGGCCCGGGCCACGTTCGACATCGAGCTCTACAACCTGCAGCGCCTCTTCATGGCCAACCGCGGCGTCTGGGAGGCCGTCGACTCGGCCGGCCCGGCCTGCGGCATTCAGGCGACCGAGGCTGACGTCGACCGCTACCTGGTGGTGCTGGACGAGTTTCTGGACGAGGTCACGCGATGATCGGCGAACAGCTTGAGCGCGTAGCGCCCGGCAGGGTGCGCCCGTGCGCGCCGGACCAGGTCCGCCGTCCGGGGCGCCAGGGCCTCGGGCTGGGGTAGCGAGACACCGTACTGGGGTGGCATCACCACCGCGGCGGACAGCGCCGCAAACGTCAGATCGGCGGCGCCGAAGTGCTCGCCGCACAAGTAGGGACGGTCGTCGGCCAGCCGCTCCGCCACGAAGTCGAGCTCGTGCCAGACCGCCTCCTGGTCCTCGATCTCGATTCCGGGGCGAATTCCCAGCGCGCGGCTGACGAAGCGGGACATCAGCGGCCAGCCGTGGCGGATCGCGCGATCCTCCCAGGCCGGCACGCCTGCGTTGTTGTAGGGCAGCGCGAGCTCGCGCTGGGCCAGCATGTGGACGTACATGAGCCGTCGCCCCCTCGGGCCGAGGCCCTCGTCGAGGCGTTGGCAGAGGCGCTCGACCTCGTGGCGGGCGCCCGGCTCCACCGCAAACAGCCGCTCGTGCGTGGGCGTGCCCCGGTCGACCCAGGCGAGGATCTGCGCCGACTCTCCGAGCACGGCGTCGGGGGTGACCAGCACCGGCACCGTCGTCCCGCCACCGGCGCGGCGGGCCGCAAGGCGGTGGATGCCCTGCACGTGGCGCTCCTCGCGATACGGCATGCCGGCTCGGTCCAGGGCCCAGCGCGCCTTCTCGCAGTAGTGGCTGATGGGGATCGTGACGAGCCGCAACACAGCGGGAAGTATGGGGTCACGCCGGCTCCGCGGCGGGCTGCGCCTCGCTCACCTCGCCCTTCCGAAGCGTCGGCGGGATCGTTCTGCCTGCGAGACAGGGCCAGAAACGGGAGCGCCAGGACCATGATGCCCGCGCTCATCAGATAGGAGGGCGCGTATCCCCAGACGTCGGCCGAGCGCCCGAGTACCGGTTGGGCCCAGACCCCGCCCACGGAGGTCATGAGCGAGTCGAAGGACAGAATCGTCGCGCGCTGGCGTGACGGGATCATGCCGTTGATGTAGGCCTGGCGAATGGGCATCGAGGCCGCGAAGGCCAAGCCCCAGACGGCGATCAGAGCGATCACGGCCCAGAAGCTGTCGACGATGCCGATCAGGCCCAGCGAGATCACAGCGAGCAGGGCGGTGGCAAACAGGCCCGAGGTGCGACGGCGAAAGAGCCGCCGGATCATGGGAGCGGCGATGCCCCCGAGGATCTGCGAGCCGGCCACGATCGCCGCGACGAGTCCGGCGATCTGGTAGGCCTCGGGATCGCCGTACAGCTCCAGCAGGTAGGGCTGGAGCGCGTAGAAGCCGTAGAAGCCCACCCCACCGGTGAACAGGGCCTCGACCATCAGCCACTTGACCGCCGGCACCCTCCAGCCGTACTCGATCGAGGCGGAGGCGATCTTGCGCATCTCGGCCACCGGCCGCCCACCCTTGTCGGGACGGAAGCCGATGTCGTGCATGAGCCGGAACGCCACGGCGAACATCGCGATCAGAACCATCCCGCGAAGCACGAACGGGGCGCCCAGGCTGGTCTGCTGGGCGATGAAGCCTCCCGCCACCGAGCCCGAGAGCATCGCCGCGCCGCTCACGATCTGGCCGCGTCCGAAAACCTTCTCCAGTTCTCCCTCGAAGCCTGTTGCGCTCAGCGCATCCACCAACCACGCCTCGACGGCACCCGAGAAGAAGGTGAAGCCGAGGCCGAGCACGAGCGACGCGAGCGCCCATTGCCAGAACGGTGCCTCGATCTGCCAGAGCACGACGTAGAGCAGCGTCGATGCGCTCAGCGTGACCGTCCCGAGCAGGTACGAGGCGCGCCGGCCGACCGTGTCGGCCACGATCCCGGTAGGCACCTCGAACAGCACCATCCCCGCGGCGAAGAAGGCGTTGGCGGCGAAGGCCTCCAGGTTCGAGAGCCCGGCGTCGAGCAGGAAGATCGTGTTGATGCCCCAGATGAACGAGGCCGCCAGGGTGTTCCCGAGCATCAGCGTGAGATAGGTGCGCTGGATGGAGCGAGGGGTGGGCATCTCGGTTAGGGACTTCGCGACCCGCGCTGATTCATCGCGATGCAAGTATGTGCGCGTGGCCTCGCGAGACCCAGCACCGGCGGGCGGGCGCTGCCTGTGCGGCGCCGTCCGGTACGAGGTCGACGGGCCGTTGCGCGACGTCGTGGTGTGCCATTGCGGCGAGTGCCGGCGCTGGGGCGGCCACGTGAGCGCCATGACCGCGGCCCGTAGCGAGCACCTGCGCTTCGTGACCGACGTCGGCCTGCGTTGGGTCGACAGCCCCGAGAGCGCAGTCCACGCGCGGCGCGGCTTCTGCGGCGAGTGCGGCTCGAGCCTGTTCTGGGACGCTCCCGAGCGCGACACGATCAGCATCGCGGCGGGCACGCTCGACCCACCGACCGGCCTTAAGACCTTCAAGCAGATCTACACCGAGGACGCCGGCGACTACTACGAGATCGAGAGCCTCTAGCCTGCGGGCCATGGCCTCCTACCTCCACACCTGCTACCGCATCGGTGAGATCGACCGCTCGATCTCCTTCTACGAGAAACTGGGCTTCGAGGAGCGTCGCCGGATGCCCATCGGTGACGAGGCGACGAACGTGTTCATGGGCCTCCCGGGGGAGGACCCGGTACTCGAGCTGACCTACAACCACGGCGTCGACTCCTACGACCTGGGCACGGGCTACAACCACATCGCGCTCGCGGTCGACGACCTCGAGGGCACCCTGGAGGCGCTCGCCGGCGACGGCATCGAGCCCGAGAAGCCGCCCTACCGCCCCGGTGGGCGCACGGAGGGCCCGTTCATCGCCTTCGTGCGCGACCCTGACGGCTATCGCGTGGAGCTGATCGGCCGCTCTGACTGAGCGCCGCTACCCTCGACCACATGCCCCCGCGCACCGAGATCTTCGACCTCGGGCGGCTCGGCCTCACCTCGGGAGAGGGCAAACGACTGGACCTCGAGGTGCCGGTCGACGGCTTTGAGTTCGGCGGCCAGGAGTACACCGTGCCCACCGGCCCGGTGGAGGCCGCGCTCGACATCTCGCACACCACCAACGGCTATTCGCTGCGGCTGCGATTCGAGGCCACGCTCAGCGGCCCGTGCATGCGCTGCCTCGAGGAGGCGGGCCACGCGGTCGAGGTGGACGCCCGCGAGATCGATCAGCCCGGCGGTGGCGAGGACCTGAGGTCGCCCTACCTCGAGGAGGGCCAGCTCGACGTGAAGGCGTGGGCCCGGGACGCCCTGGCCCTGGCCCTGCCCACGCAGATCGTCTGCCGCGAGGAGTGCCTGGGCCTGTGCGCGGTATGCGGCGAGAACCTCAACGAGGCCGGCCCTGACCACGCGCATGAGCCCGAACCCGATCCGCGCTGGGCCGCGCTGCGGGAGCTGAAGCTCGAGTAGGCCCTGACCGGGGCCCAGCCACCGCGCGCCGGGCCCAAGCGCCCGGCCGGCCGGGCGCGCAGGGACGCTATCCTTGCCCGGCCGATGGCCGTCCCCAAGCAGAGACAGTCCCACTCGCGCACCAACAAGCGCCGCTCCCAGCACAAGATGGGGGCCACCGCGCTCAGCCGCTGCCCGCGCTGCCACGCTCCGCGGCGTCCTCATCGCGTCTGCCAGAACTGCGGTACCTACGCGGGCCGCGAGGTCGTCGTGCGCCAACCGGATTCCGACGTCGACGACGAGTAACCCGGTGGTCTCCGTCGACGCGAACGGCGCCGACGGGGGTCCGGGCGCCGTCGCCGAAGGGGTGCGCCGCTGCGGGCTTCCCGTGCTGCTTTTCGGACCGACGGCCGAGCTCCGCGAGGCCGGCCCACACGCCGAGATCGTCGATGCGCCGGAGACGATCAGGGGCGGGGAGGAGCCCGCCGCGGCCGTACGCGCGCGCCGCGACGCGTCGATCGTCCAGGCCGCCGCCGCCGTCGGCGACGGACGTGCCGACGCGCTGGTGAGCGCGGGCTCGACCGGGCCGACGCTCGCGGCGGGGACGATCGCCATCCGGCGCATCCGAGGGGTGTTTCGGCCCGCGCTGGCCGTGCTGCTCCCGCTGCCCCACGGCGACGTTCTGTTGCTCGACGCGGGCGCGAGCGTGGAGGTGCGCCCCGAGCACCTGGTCCAGTTCGCCTACATGGGAGCGGGCTTCATGGAGGCGGTGCACGGGGTCCGGCGCCCGCGAGTCGGCCTGCTGAGCGTGGGCGAGGAGTCGGGCAAGGGAACGCCGGACGTGCTCGCCGCGTACGAGCGAATCGCCGAGGGCACACTCAACTTCGTCGGCAACCTCGAGGGGTTCGACCTCCCGACCTCGGGCGCCGACGTGATCGTGACCGACGGCTTTACCGGCAACGTCGCCCTGAAGGTG
This sequence comes from uncultured Thermoleophilaceae bacterium, assembly GCA_963728495.1. Lineage (GTDB taxonomy): Bacteria > Actinomycetota > Thermoleophilia > Solirubrobacterales > Thermoleophilaceae > JACVRW01. Next base: position 390,732 of record CAVSKI010000010.1, read on the forward strand.
CTCGAGTCGACGGCCAAGACGCTCACCGCAACGATCCGCGGCGCGATTCGCTCCGGACGTATCTCCAGCCTCGGTGGCCTGCTCGTGAAGGGCAAGCTGGCCGAGCTCGGCGACCAGCTCGATCCCGAACGGGCGGGCGGCGCGATCCTGCTCGGGCTGCGCAAGCCGGTGGTCGTGGCCCACGGGTCGTTCGGGCCGAGGGGAATCGAGAGCGCGGTTCGCCTGGCCCACCGCGCGGTGGCCGAGGACATGGTCGGGCGCACGGCCGGCGCGCTCGAGGCGGCCGGGGTCTTGCGGTCCGCACCCGCTGCTACGGTCGCCGAGCCGTGACTCGAGCGGAGGTACTCCAACGCATCCGTGAGCATCTGGCCACCGAGTTGGAGGTGGATCCGCAGCGCATAGAAGAGGACACTCGCTTCAAGGAGGACCTCGAGGCGGACTCGCTCGATCTCGTTGAACTGGTGGTCGAGCTCGAGGACAACTACGGGGTCCGCATCCCCGACGAGGAGGCGGCCCGCATCATGACGGTCGGTCAGGCCGCGGACTTCGTCGCCGCCCATGCCGCGGAGATCGGAAGCTGAGGATCTCGCCGGCCTGCTTGCGGAGCTGCCGCCCGAGCTGCGGCGGCAGGCATTCACCCATGCATCCTGGGTGGAGCACCGCTCGCAGTCCTACGAGCGCCTGGCCTTTCTGGGGGACGTCGTCCTGAGCCTGGCGGTGTCGAACCACCTCTATCCGCGTTTCGAGCGCTACGGCGCCGGGCGCCTGACCAAGGTCCGGGCCCAGGCGGTCAGCGGACACTCCTGCGCGCGCGTGGCGCGCACCCTGGGCGTGCCCGACGAGCTGCGCGCCGCGTCGCCCGAGGGGACCGGACGCAGCGCCGAGATGCTCGTCGGCTCAGAGCGCGTGCTGGCCTCGATCTGCGAGGCGATCATCGGCGCCGCCTACCTCTCCGTCGGCTTCGAGCGCACGGCCCCCGCCGTGGTCGCGTCGTTTGCCTCCGAGGTGGACGAGGCGCTGGAGCACCCCGTCGACTACAAGTCGGTGCTGCAGGAGCGTCTCGCCCGGCGGGCCGAGGCCGTGGCCTACCGGACCCTCGCGGAAGAGGGCCCGCCGCACGACCGTTCATTCGTAGTGGCGGCAGAGGTGGCCGGGCAGGAGCTGGGTCGCGGGGAAGGAAAGACCAAGAAGAGCGCCGAGCAGGAAGCGGCCCTGCAGGCGCTCGAGGGATTCGGCTGATGCATCTGCGCTCGATCTCCATGAAGGGCTTTAAGTCCTTCCCCCACCGGACGAAGCTGGAGTTCGCCCCCGGCGTGTCGGTGATCGTCGGCCCCAACGGATCGGGCAAGTCGAACGTGACCGACGCCGTGCTCTGGGCCCTCGGCGAGCAGTCGCCGCTGGCGGTGCGCGGCCAGGTGATGAAGGACGTGATCTTCGCCGGCGGCCACGGCGTCCAGGGCGCGGGAGCGGCGGAGGTCGAGGTGGTGATCGACAACCGCGCGGGCCGCCTCGACTCCGACTTCTCGGAGATATCGATCGTGCGGCGCCTCAAGCGCGACGGGGAGGGCGAGTACCGTCTGAACGGAGCGCGTTGTCGCCTGGTCGACGTGATCGAGGTGCTGTCCGACTCGGGGCTGGGAAAGGAGATGCACTCGGTCGTCTCGCAGGGCAAGGTCGAGCAGATCGTCATGTCCCGCCCGCGCGAGCGCCGGCTTCTGATCGAGGAGGCCGCCGGCCTGGGCAAGCACCGCAAGCGGCGCCGGCGCGCCCAGCTCAAGCTCGATCGCACCGAGGACAACCTGGGACGTGCGCTCGACGTCGAGCGCGAGGCACGCTCGCGGCTCCGGCCGCTCAAGCGCCAGGCCGAGGCCGCCGAGCTTCACGAGCGCCTCGAGCGCCAGACCTTCGAAGCGCGCTACGCCCTGGCCTGCGACTCGGCCCGCGAAGCCCGCGCGGCGCTGCTGGCCGCCGAGGAGAGCGCGCGCTCGGCGCGCGCGGAGCGTGACGAGGCGGAGAAGCTGCTGGGCCAGGTGGCACGCCGGCGCGAGGCGGCCGAGGAGGCCCTCGCGGCCCAGAGCCGCGAGCGCGAGCGCCTCCAGGGGCGTGTATTCGCGGCGCGTTCAGCGGCCGAGCGCATCGCGATGCGCCTCGAGCGGGTGAGCGAGCAGGTGCGCGCCGCGGCCGAGCGCCGCGAACGGCGACTGCGCCAGCTCGAGTTGCTCGAAGCCGAGGCGCAGCGCGCCGCCACCGCGGAGGCCGAGCCCCTCCCCGAGGAGGACCTCCCGCGCCCGCCGCAGCAGGCCGGCCCCGACGTCGAGGCACAGGACGCGTGGGAGGAGCTGCCCCCGGCCGACCGGATCCGCTCGCTCGAGCGCGAGGTGAGTCGCCTGGAGAGCGACCGTGAGGCTCGCCTGCGCGACGAGATCGCCGCGCTTGATACAGAGCGCGCCCAGGCCACCCGCGAGCACGAGCGCCTCCAGATCGTCGCCGCCGAGCAGCGAACGGCGCTGGAAACCGCGGAGCGCGAGGTCGAGCGAAGCCGCGGCGAGCGCCGCGAGGCCGAGCGCGCCACCGAGGGCGCGCGCGCCCGCGCCGCGCAGGCGGGGGCCGACCTCGCCGCCGTCAACCAGTTTCTGCGCAGCGCGGCGTCGGCCCCCGACGGCGCAGCCACGCTGGCCGGCTCGCTCGACGTCGATTCCGGATATGAGCTCGCGCTGGCGGCGGCCCTCGGATCGCGTCTGTCGGCCGCGCTCGTGGAGGACCTCCCGGCCGGTGAGCGCTGGCTCGACGGTCTGGCCGAGCGTGGTGGAACGGCGCTCGTGGGCCCCCGGGGTGACGGCGACGCCCATCACGGCGCGCCACCGCCCGGCGGGGAGCGCCTGAGCCGGCACGTGAGCGCGGCAGGGGCTACGGCGAAGCTGGTCGAGCGCCTGCTCGCCGGCGTATGGGTCGTGGATGCGCTGGCCGCTTTGCCCGACACCTTCGACGGCGTGGCCGTCACGCGCTCGGGTCGCCTGCTCGACGGCGGCACCGGGGAGCTGTCGCAGGCGCCCGCCGGCGGGGCGGAGCGGGTGCTCGAGGAGCGCAGGCGCCGCGAAGAGCTGATCGCACTCTCCGACGCCGCCGCTGCCGAGGAGGCGACCGTCAAGAGCGCCGCCCGGCGGGCCGGCGAGGCGGTTGGCGATGCGGACACTCGCCGCGAGGAGGCCGAGGTTGCCCTGCGCGCCGCCGACCGTCGTGCGGCCGAGGTGGGCGAGGCCGTGTCCCGGCTCGAATGGGTGATCGCGCGCCGGCGCGAGGCGCCCGACGAGGGGCCGGGGGCCGTACGGCGCGCCGAGTTGCTTGCCGACCTGAGGGCGGAGCGACGGCTCGCCGAGCGGATCGAGGCCGAGCGCGGCGAACGGCGCCGCGCCCTCGAGGGGCTTCGCAGCGGCAGCGAGCACGACGCCGAGATCGTCCGCGCGGGGGGACGGGCCGCTACCGCGCTCGAGCGGGCCCAGGAGGGGGTGGCCGGACGGCGCGACCGCCTGGCCGCCGAGCTCGAGGGCCACGCCGCCGGTGGCGAGCAGGCGGCCGCGGCCCTGCGCGGCTTCGCGCACGAGGAGGCGGAGATCCAGGGCCGCCTCAAGGGCGCCAGCGAGGCGGTGACCGGGGCCGAGGTCGCTGCCCAACAGGTGCGCGACAGCGCCGCCGAGAGCGAGCGAGAGCTCACCGAGATCGCCGGGCGCCTCGGTCTCGAGCCAGAGCCTTCGAGCGAGCCCCTGCCCAGCGAGGAGCGCGAGTCGCTGGGGTTGAGAGTCGAGCGGCTGCTGCGCCGCCGCGAGCAGCTCGGCCCGGTAAATCCGCTGGCCAAGCAGGAGTACGAGGAAGCCATTGCCCACGTGGAGGAGCTCGAGAGCCAGCGCGGCGATCTCGAGGCGGCGCTGGCGGAGCTCGAGGGGCTGATCAAGGAGACCGACCGGCGCATCCGCGAGAGCTTCGAGCAGACCTTCGAGGCGGCGGCCAGGAACTTCGAGGATGTCGTGCAGCACCTGTTCCCCGGCGGCCGCGGCCGGCTGCGGCTGGTGCGCGCGGAGCAGACGCCGCGCCCCGTGATCGCCGGCGAGGACGCGCCCGACTCGCCCGGCGTCGAACCCGATGCCGAGGTCGACGACGAGGATCAGCCCGACACCGGCGTTGAGATCGAGGTCACGCCGCCGGGCAAGTCGACCAAGCGCCTGTCGCTGCTGTCCGGCGGTGAGAAGTCGCTCGTGGCGCTGGCCTTCATGTTCGCCGTGTTCCTGGCCCGGCCGTGCCCCTTCTACATCCTCGACGAGGTCGAGGCGGCGCTCGACGACGTGAACATCGACCGCTTTCTCCAGCTCGTGCGCCGCTACTCCGACCGCGCGCAGTTCATCGTCGTCACCCACCAGAAGCGCACGATGGACGCCGCCGACACGCTCTACGGCGTGAGCATGGGCGGGGACGGCATCTCACGCGTGATCTCGCGCCGCCTGGGCGGCACCGGGATCGACGACGTCGCCGCCGCCTAAGCTCCGCGGGTGGCGCGCACCTGGCACGAGCTCTTCGTCACCGGCGAGGACGCCCCGGCCCCTCCGCCGGAGGCTGACGGCGGGCCCGAGCGCCGGGGCTTCTTTCGCCGCCTGCGCGAGAACATGAGCAAGACCCGCGAGGCGCTCGGGGCGGAGCTGCAGGCCACCGTCTTCCAATCGCTCGACGACGAGGCCTTCGAGCACCTCGAGGAGACCCTCATCTACGCCGACGTCGGGGCGCCCACCACCGCGGCGATCGTCGAGCGCCTCGAGCGCGAGGCGGAGTCGGGCGAGCTGACCGGGGGGGAGGATCTCTCGCGCCGGCTGGAGCAGCTGCTCGCCGAGACGGCGCGTGTCGAAGGCGACCGGATCGACCTGACCCAGCACCCGACGGTGATCCTGATGGTGGGCGTGAACGGCAGCGGCAAGACCACCACGATCGGCAAGATCGCATGGCACCTGCAGAGGGAGCTGGGGCGCTCCGTGCTGTTGGCGGCCGGTGACACGTTTCGTGCCGCCGCGTCCGAGCAGCTGACGCTGTGGGCCGAGCGAGCGGGTTGCGAGATCGTGCGGGGCGAGCCGGGCTCGGACCCCGGGGCGGTGATGTTCGACGCGATCGAGGCCGCGAAGGCGCGCGATCACGACGTGGTGATCTGCGACACGGCCGGTCGTCTGCACACCCAGCAGCACCTGATGGACGAGCTGCGCAAGGTGCGCAAGGTGATCGAGCGCCAGGCTCCGGGCGCCCCTCACGAGACGCTCCTGACGATCGACGCCACCACCGGCCAGAACGGGTTGCGCCAGGCCCTCCTGTTCCGCGAGGCGGTCGAGGTCAACGGCATCGTGCTGACGAAGCTCGACGGCACGGCCAAGGGCGGCATCGCCCTGGCGATCGCGCAGGAGCTCGGCGTGCCGGTCAAGCTGATCGGTATCGGCGAAGCGCTCGAGGACCTGCGCCCCTTCGACCCCGACGACTTCGCGCGGGCGATCCTCGCGCCGTGAGCGAGCACGGGCCGGGCACGCGCGTCGTGCGCGCCGGGCTGCCGGCGCCCGAGCAGGGCGAGCCCTTCCTGCCCGGTCCGGTCTTCGCGGCCCCCTTCCATCTCAGCGGCGACCCCGAGAGCTCGCCGGCGCCCTACGGGCGCTACGCCAATCCCACCTGGGAGGCCTACGAGAGCGCGCTGGGCTCGCTCGAAGGGGCCGAAGCGGTGCTGTTTGCCTCGGGCATGGCGGCCGTCGCGGCCCTGCTGCTCACCGAGCTGCGGCCCGGCTCGGTGCTGGCCATCGACTCCTCCTCCTACCACGGCGTACGCCGCCTGGCGGCCACGCACCTGGAGGCCAACGGGGTCGAGGTGCGCCTGGCCGCGCCGGCCGAGCTGGCCGAGGCGGCACAGGGCGCCAACGGTGCTGTGGCTCGAGACGCCGTCGAACCCCAAGCTCGAGGTCTACGACATCGCCGCGTTGGCGGCGGTGGGCGACGCCGAGGGCGCGCTCACCGTGGTCGACAACACCACGGCGGGGGCCCTCTTTCAGCGCCCCCTCGACCTCGGAGCGGGCGCCGCCGTGACCAGCGCCACCAAGCAGATGTCCGGTCACGCCGACCTCCTGCTCGGGTACGTGACCACCCGCGATCCCGACCGTGCCCGGCGCCTGCGCGAGTGGCGCCGCTACGCGGGGTCGATCCCCGGCCCCTTCGAGGCCTGGCTGGCCCACCGATCGCTGCCCACTCTCGCGGTGCGGCTGGAGCGCTCGTGCGCGAACGCGCTCGCGCTGGCCGAGCTGATCGCGGCGCGTGACGACGTGGCCTCCGTCGCCTACCCCGGCCTCGCCTCCGACCCGGGCCACGAGATCGCCCGCCGCCAGATGAGCGGCTTCGGGGCGGTGCTCTCATTCGACCTCGAGAGCGCCGACCGCGCCGAGCGCTTTCTCAGCGCGGCGCAGCTTGTGACCGACGCCACCAGCTTCGGCGGCGTCCAGACCACCGCCGAACGGCGCGCGCGCTGGGGTGGCGACGACGTCTCCGCGGGCTTCATCCGGCTCTCGGCGGGCCTCGAGGAAACCGAGGACCTGACGGCCGACGTCGAGCGAGCGCTCGACGGGTGCTTCAGGTAGGCGCTTCGCGCGCCGATAGTCCCCCTAAGCTTGGTGCTACATGGAGGAATGGGTCTGGTGGATGATTGCTGCAGGTGTGCTCGCCATAGGCGAGATCTTCACGCTGAGCTTCTTCCTGGGCCCGATCTCCATCGCCGCCGTCTGCGCGGCGGTCGTCGCGCTGGTGGGCGCCGGCCTGGGCATTCAATGGGTCGTGTTCATCGCGGTCTCGCTCGCCTCGCTGGCCGTCCTGCGCCCGATTGCCCAGCGCCATCTCACGACCCCGGCGCGGATTCGCACCGGAACGGCGGCGCTCGTGGGTACCCGCGCGCTCGTCCTCGAGCGGGTGAACGGCGAGGGGGGCCAGGTGAAGATCGGCGGGGAGATCTGGAGCGCGCGCTCCTACGACGAGGACGAGATCCTCGAACCGGGCACCCGCGTCGACGTGATGGAAATCAAGGGCGCTACGGCGCTGGTATCGGAATAGGAAAGGCTCACTGAAGTGGCCACTCTGATCGTTCTCATCGTCATCGCCGCCGTCGTACTCATCACGCTGGCCCAGGGCATTCGCATAGTGCCTCAGGCGCGCGCCGGAATCGTCGAGCGGCTGGGGCGCTATCACCGCACGCTCGACGCGGGGTTGGGGCTCGTCATCCCCTACGTCGACCGCGTCAAGCCGCTGATCGACCTGCGCGAGCAGGTGGTCTCCTTCCCGCCGCAGCCGGTGATCACCGAGGACAACCTCGTGATCCAGATCGACACCGTCATCTATTTCCAAGTGACGGATCCAAAGGCCGCCAGCTACGAGATCGCCGACTACATCGGGGGCATCGAGCAGCTCACGGTCACGACGCTGCGCAACGTCATCGGCGGCATGACGCTCGAGGAGACGCTGACCTCGCGCGACAAGGTGAGCGCCGCCCTTCGCATAGTGCTCGACGAGGCCACGGGCAAGTGGGGCATCCGCGTGAACCGCGTGGAGCTCAAGGCCGTGGACCCGCCCGTGTCGATTCAGGAGGCAATGGAAAAGCAGATGCGAGCCGAGCGCGACCGCCGCGCGGCGATCCTCACCGCCGAGGGCGTCAAGCAGTCGCAGATCCTCACCGCCGAGGGCGAGAAGCAGAGCTCCATCCTGCGCGCCGAGGGCCAGCGCGAGTCACAGATTCTGCAGGCGGAGGGACAGTCGAAGGCGATCGAGACCGTCTTCGAGGCCATCCACCAGGGCGACGCCGACCCGAAGCTGCTGGCCTACCAGTACCTGCAGATGCTTCCGCAGATCGCGCAGGGCGAGTCGAACAAGCTCTGGATCATCCCCAGCGAGTTCACCCAGGCCCTCGGACAGCTGAGCCAGAACGTGCTGGGCCAACCGGAGGCCGAGAAGACCGAAACGCGCACCAACGACCTTCCGCCCGCCCCATAGCCTGATCCCGGGGGGCGCTAGCCTCCCTGGGCGATGTTCGACGCCCTCTCTGACCGCCTCCAGGCCGCTCTCGGCGACGTCCGCTCGCGCGGCAAGCTGACCGAGGACGACATCAACCAGGCCATGCGCCAGGTGCGCCTGGCCCTGCTCGAGGCCGACGTCAACTTCAAGGTCGTGAAGCAGTTCACGGCCGCCGTCAAGGAGCGGGCGCTCGGCGCCGACGTGCTGGACGCGCTCAATCCGGGCCAGCAGGTGCTGAAGATCGTCTCCGACGAGCTCACGAACCTCATGGGCGGCGCCGGCCGCGACCTGGTCCTGGCCCGGCCGGGCCCGACCGTGATCCTGATGGCCGGCCTCCAGGGATCGGGTAAGACGACCGCGTGCGGCAAGCTCGCACGCCACCTTCGCGAAGAGCACAAGATGAACGTGGCCGTGGCGGCGTGCGACGTCTACCGCCCGGCCGCGGTCGACCAGCTCGTGAAGGTGGGCGCCCAGGCCGGCGCCCACGTGTATGAGCAGGGCACCTCACGCAAACCGGTGGACATCGCGGAGTGGGCCCTCAACGAGGCCAAGCGCGATCGGCGCGACGCCCTGATCGTCGACACGAGCGGGCGGCTGCACGTGGACGAGGAGCTGATGGCCGAGCTCGCCGACATCAAGAAACGCACCAAGCCGCACAACGTGCTGCTCGTGGTGGACGCGATGACGGGCCAGGACGCGGTGAACGTGGCGGAGCAGTTCGCCGAGACGGCCAACTTCGACGGTGTGGTGCTCTCGAAGCTCGACGGCGACTCGCGCGGCGGCGCGGCGCTGTCGGTCAAGGCGGTCACCGGCAAGCCGATCCTGTACGCCTCAACGGGCGAGAAGCTCGGCGACTTCGAGCGCTTCCATCCCGACCGGATGGCCCAGCGCATCCTCGGGATGGGCGACGTGATGACGCTGGTCGAGAAGGCCGAGCGCCAGATGGACGAGCGCCAGGCGGTGGACCTGGAGCGCAAGATCCGCAAGGACCAGTTCACCCTCGACGACTTCCTCGAGCAGATGAAGCAGGTCCGCAACATGGGTCCGCTCGGCAACCTGCTCAAGATGATGCCCGGCGTCGGCTCCCAGCTGGGCGGCCTGAACGTCGACGAGAAGGAGCTCGACCGCCTCGAGGCGATCATCCTCTCGATGACCCCGGCCGAGCGGGCCAACCCGAAGATCATCGACGGGTCGCGCCGCCGGCGCATCGCGCGCGGGTCCGGGACAAACGTGCAGGCGGTGGGGCAGCTGGTCAAGCAGTTCGCCCAGATGAAGAAGCTGATGAAGCAGGTGGCGGGCGGCAAGATGCCCGACCTGCAGCAACTGGCAGGTCGTCGCTAACCTCCGCTCCTATGGCCGTGCGCGTACGCCTTACCCGAGTGGGCAGCAAGAAGAACCCGATCTGGCGGGTGGTGGTCGCCGACGGGCGCTCGCCCCGCGACGGGCGCTTCATCGAGACGATCGGCCACTACAACCCGCAGACCGAGCCGTCGACGATCCTGATCGATGACGATCGCATGCAGCACTGGCTGGCTCGCGGCGCACAGCCCAGCGGCACGGTCAAGCAGCTGATGAAGGCGCGGCGCAAGAGCGCCGCCTCCGCCGACTAGCGGTGGAGGACCTGCTCGAGTACCTGGCCCGGGCGCTCGTCGATGAGCCGGATGCGGTCAAGGTCGAGGGCTTCGATGAGGACGACGGGACGATCGTTCTGGAGCTGCACGTGGCCGACGATGACGCCGGCAAGGTGATTGGCCGCGGTGGGCGCACGGTGGCGGCGATGCGAACGGTCATGAAGGCGGTGGCCGTGCGCGACGGACATCGGGTGCTCGTCGACGTCGTCGATTGACGCTCGTGACCGCCGGCCGGGTGGGGAAGCCACACGGTCACGACGGCAGCTTCTACGTGGAGGCGGCGTCGCAACCGCTGGCACAGGGCGAGTCCATCACCGTCGGCTCCGTGGAGCACGTGGTGGCGCGCCGGGCGGGTACCGATGACCGTCCACTGATCCGGCTCGAGGGGATCGACGACCCGCGGCCGCTACGCGGCGAGCCACTGTTGGTGGAGGCCGAGCTGGGCGAGGACGAGTGGCTGGCCGGCGATCTCGTCGGGCGAGCGGTCGCCGGACACGGGAAGGTCGTGCGCGTGCTCGAGGGACCGTCGTGTTCGGTGTTGGAGCTCTCGGATGGCACCCTGGTGCCGTTCGTGCGCGACGCCGTTCGCGCGGTGGGCGCTGAGCAGATCGAGATCAACGAGGACTTCCTGGGATGAACATCGACGTGTTCACGCTGTTTCCCGGTTGGTTCGAGTGGTTCGCCCAGCAGCGACACGTGCGCAACGCGTTGGGCCTCGGCCACTCGCTCGAGTTCGCTGACCTGCGTGCCAGCACGCCGCTGAAGGCCGGCCAGGTCGACGACACTCCCTACGGCGGCGGAGCGGGAATGGTGCTTCGCGTGGACGTTGTGGAGGCCGCGCTGGCAGCCCGCTACGGCCAGGCGCCCCCTCCCGGGCGCCGGGTGATCGCCCTGGCCGCGGGCGGGCGGCGCTTCGACGACGCGCTGGCGAGCGAGCTGGCCCGCGAGGAGGAGCTGACCCTGTTGTGCGGGCGCTACGAAGGCTTCGACGAGCGGGTTCACGAGCACCTCGCCACCGACGTCGTCTCCATCGGGCCCTACGTGCTGTCGGGCGGCGAGCTGGCCGCCATGGTGGTCTGTGACTCGCTGTTGCGAAAGCTCCCTGGCGCCCTCGGCCACGAGCAAAGCGCGCTGGAGGAATCCTTCAGCGAAGCTCTCTCGGGAGCGCCGGAATACCCCCACTACACCCGTCCTTTCGACTGGCGTGGGCACACGGTGCCCGAGATCCTGATCTCCGGCGACCACGCCAAGGTTCGCGACTGGCGCCTCGCTCGCAGCCGCGAGCGGGCCGGTTGACCTTCGCTACCATTGCCGCCACGCGCGACAGCCGTGCGCGAGGGGGCGGGCTTGGCCCGCACCGGAGCGATGGAATCACCAGGCGGGTCGCGCCTCTTCTATGTCCGGAGTCATCGAAAGCCTCGAGCGCGCGCAGTTGCGACGGGTTCCCGTCTTCCAGGCGGGCGACCGCGTACGCGTGCACTTCCAGGTGGTCGAGGGCACGCGTCGTCGTACCCAGGTCTTCGAGGGCGTCGTGATCAAGCGACAGGGCAACGGCGCGCGCGAGACCTTCACGGTGCGAAAGCAGTCGTTCGGCGTGGGGGTGGAACGCACCTTCCCGTTGCATTCGCCGAAGATCGAGCGGATCGAGGTCGCGTCCCGCGGCGACGTGCGGCGCGCGAAGCTCTACTACCTGCGTGACCGCGTGGGCCGCAGCGCGCGCGTGCGCGAGCGCCGCTGGACCGGGGCCGAGCAGGACGGCAGTTATGTCGAGGGCGCCATGCCTGAGGACGACGCCGCGCGACCGGGCGAGGAAGAGCTGGCCGAAACCGTCGCCGCCGAGGAGGCTGAGGCCGAGGCCGCGCAGGCCCAGGCCGACCAGACCGACGGCGGCGAGTCCGCGGCGGGGGCCGATCAGGGCGCCGCCGAGCAGGGCGCAGTCGCCGAGTCGGACGCCGAGGGCGACGAGCCCGAACACCCGCCCGCCGAGGAGCCGGGCGAGCGCTCCTCCAACTAGGCCGGCCCAGGCCAGTCGGTCCCAAACGTGGCGCGCACCAAGGAGAAGAGCACAGCCGGCTCATTTCTTGAGCTGGTCATGATCGTCGCCGTGGCGCTCGGGCTGGCGCTCGGGATTCAGGCGTTTTTGGTCAAGCCGTTTCGGATCCCCAGCGAGTCGATGGTCCCGACCCTCGAGATCGGGCAGCGCGTGCTGGTCGACCGCGTGACCAAGAACTTCAGCGACTACGACCGCGACGACGTGCTCGTGTTCAAGCCCCCGGCGGGCGCGGACACCAACACCTGCGGGGTCCGCCATTCCAGCGAGTCCGCCTGCCCCCGGCCGACCGCCGACCGCTCGGACACGAACTTCATCAAGCGGGTCGTGGCCGTGGGCGGCGACCGGCTGAAGGTGATCGGCGGCGCCGTGTATGTGAACGGCAAGCGCCAGGACGAGTCGTTCGCGCGGCTCGACAAGGGCTGCGGCATCTGCAATCTCCCCCGCGAGATCACGATCCCCAAGGGCTACTACTTCATGATGGGCGACAACCGCGGCGCCAGCGCGGACAGCCGAGAATGGGGCCCGATCCCGAAGGACTGGGTGATCGGGCAGGCCTTCGCCACCTACTGGCCACCCAACCGAATCGGTCTGCTCTAGCGACGCAGCCGGACCGGCGTGGTCCGGTGAGCCGGGCCTTCGAGCCCGGACGTTGCGATCTCTCGCCCCGATCGAGCGAGCGTTCGAGACCCCTTCCGCCGGGCTCCCTCCTATGATCGCGCCAGCGTGGGCAGATCGACAGAGGCCGACACCAGCAGCACCTCACGGTCAAAGAAGGCGGCTTCACGGTCGAAGAAACCGGCCGCTCGGCCGAAGACTCCGGCCCGGGCCGCCTCGGTCGGCGCTCGGGCTAGGAGAGCCAGCCGTCGCCGCAAGACGAGCGGTCGCCGGCTGTTCGCCTTCGATCGCGATATCGGCTGCCGCTATGTGGCGGGAGCCGACGAGGCGGGGAGGGGCTCGCTGGCCGGGCCACTCGTCGCGGCGGCCGTGCTGTTCGACCTCGAGTTGCTGACCCTGTCCGATCGACGCGCACTGAGCCGCCTCAACGACTCCAAGCAGCACACCGCCGAGGCCCGGGAGGAGCTCTACCCGCTCGTGCTGCGGGCCGCCGCCCGCTCGGTCATCGTGTCCCGCTGCGTACGCGGCATCGACGCCCGCGGCCTCCACAACACCAACCTCGAGGCGCTGCGCACGGCGCTGCTCGGGGTGGCCCGCAACGGCACCGTGTGCCTGGTGGACGGCTTCAAGGTGCCCGACTTCGGCTTCGAGCAGCGGGCCGTTATCGACGGCGACTGCCGCAGCGCGGCCATCGCCGCCGCCTCGGTGCTGGCCAAGGTGAGCCGCGACCGCTACATGCGCAAGGTTGCCGCCCGCCATCCCGAGTGGGACTTCTCCACGAATGTGGGCTATTCGACTCCCGAGCATCGGGCGGCGATAGCGCAGCACGGCGTGTCGCCACTGCACCGCATGTCCTTCCAGTCGATCGCCTACACCCAGCTCGCCCTCGGGGGATAGGGGCTCTCTCCCAGGGGATCGGCGCTCCCTCCCGGTCAAAATGCCGCCTCAATGTGGTCGAGGCGGATCAGCCTTCCGCCCGGATCAAGTTCCACTCCGATGGCGTCGAAGCGAAGCTCGGCGCGCCAGGGCCGATCCTTCCCGCGTAGAGCCAGCCACTCGCGCGCCATCAGCCGCACCTGACGCCGCTTGACAGGACCGATTGCGGCGAACGGCCCGAGCGGATCGGCCGGCGCTTCCGCGAGACCTGCCACAACAGCCCTTCCCGCGACCACCCTAGCCTTGACCTCACAGAAAACCAGGCAGCGATCGTCCGCGGCGACCAGGTCGAGCTCCCCGTGGCGAGTGCGGAAGTTTGTGTCGAGCAGCTCGAAGCCGCGCGCCTGCAGATGACGCCCCGCGAGGTCCTCGCCCAGGGCGCCCACGAAGCGGCGGCGGTCGATATTGCCCATGCCGGCACCGTAGGCGGGCTCGAGTTACACGTGGGTGACCAGCGTGACGATCGAGCACCTTTCGCTCTTTGACCTGATCGTTGCACCCGTCACCCACACGTAACGGCTTCCGGCCTAGCGTGCCTCCCATGCTCGCGTGTGTAGCCACCTTCGCCCTCGAAGGCGTCGCCAGCAACGAGGTGACCGTGGAGGTCGACGTTCGCCGGGGCCTTGCCGCCTTCACCCTGGTCGGCCTTCCCGACCGTGCCGTCCGCGAGTCGCGTGAGCGGGTGCGAGCCGCCGTTCTCAACTCGGGCCTCGAGTTTCCACAGAAGCGGATCACGGTCAATCTCGCGCCCGCGCACGTGCGCAAGGCCGGTCCCGGTTTCGATCTCGCGATCGCGGTCGGACTGCTGGCCGCAACCGAACAGGTTCCCCGCGAAGCGGTCGAACGCTATGCGCTGTACGGCGAGCTGTCGCTCAGCGGCGAGATCAAACCGGTTCGTGGTGCCCTGGCCGTCGCTCTGGGCGCTCGGCGAGCCGGGTTCTCCAACCTGCTGGTCCCCGAGCGAAACGCGGGCGAGGCCGCGCTGGTCGAGGGACTCGAGGTTCGCGGCGTGGCGGCTCTCGACCGCTTGGCCGATCTGCTGCACGGGCGCTGGAGCCCCGACCCCGCGCTGCCGAAGCTGCCGAAGGCCCCGGACGAGCGCTTCGACGGGCTCGACCTGGGCGACGTGCGCGGCCAGGAGGACGCCAAGCGCGCGTTGCTGATCGCCGCGGCGGGCGGGCACAACGTGCTCATGATCGGTCCCCCGGGGGCCGGCAAGACCATGCTCGCGCGGCGCCTGCCCGGCATCCTGCCGCCGCCGAGCTTCGAGGAAGCGCTCGAAGTCACCCAGGTCCACAGCGCGGCGGGACTGGGAAGCGGAAACCTTGCCACCAATCGGCCCTTCCGGGCGCCTCACCACACGATCTCTGCGCAGGGCCTGGTCGGCGGGGGCGCCCGGCCCCAGCCGGGTGAGATCACGCTGGCCCACCGCGGCGTGCTCTTCCTGGACGAGCTTCCGGAGTTCGCCCGGACCGCGATCGACGCCCTGCGGCAGCCGCTCGAGGAAGGCAGGGTCGAGATCATGCGCGGCCAGCGCACGCTCGAGTTTCCCGCCAACGCGATGGTGATCGCGGCCTGTAACCGATGTCCCTGCGCGCGCCCACCGGATACGTGTAGCTGCACGCTGCTGGAGGCTTCGCGCTATCGGCGGCGGCTCAGCGGCCCGCTGCTGGACAGAATCGACCTGGTCTGCCAGGTGGATCCGGTCCCGTCGCTCGAGCTCGTCGGCGAGCAGGGGAGCCGGAGGACCACCTCGGCGGACGTCCGCGCCGAGGTGCTTCGCGCGCGCGAGTCGCAGCGCCACCGTCTCGATCGTACGGGCGCGCTCTGCAACGGAGACATGGATGGTCGCCTCACACGGGAAATCGTCCCCCTCGAGGCGGCGGTCACCGCGCGTCTGCTCGCGGCGCGCGATCGTCTCAACCTGAGCGGCCGCGGACACGACCGCGTTCTCCGGGTGGCGCGCACGATCGCCGATCTCGCCGGCCACAATGCAGTCGAGGCCGTCGACCTCGACGAGGCCCTTTCCTATCGTCTCGACGGGCTCGAGCTGGTGGCCGCGTGAGCGCGGATCGCCGCGAGCACTTCGCCTGCGACGCCTGTCTGCGCCGCGCTGCGCTGCTCGCTCGGCTCGCGCCCCGCATCGCCGGCCTGCTCGACCGGCCGCGGCCACGCCTACGCGGGCTGCTTGCCCTGAAGGAGAGCGAGCTGCTCGCCGCCGTGGCCGCTGACCGCGCCCAGCAGATCGCCTCCGAGCTCGACCACTTCGATGCCGACGACCATCGCGAGCGCCTGTCCGGCGCCGGGATCGAAGGCGTTTGTCATCACTCGCCGGCCTACCCGCCACTTCTGCTCGACCTCGACGACCCGCCCGCGGTGCTGTTCGGCCTGGGGCGCTTCGAGGCGCTCGACTCATTGCACGAGGAGCCGGCCGTCGCGATCGTCGGGACCCGCAACCCGAGCCCGTACGGCACCGAGGTCGCCTATTCACTGGGACGCGGTCTGGGCGCCGCCGGCGTGCCGGTGGTGAGCGGCCTCGCGCTCGGCATCGACGGCCACGCTCACCGGGGCTGTCTGGAGGGCAGGGGGCTCTCCGTCGCCGTGCTGGCCGGCGGGCCCGACGTCGTGTACCCGCTGCGTCACCGCCGCCTTCACCAGCGGGTGCGCGAGACCGGACTGGTTCTGTCCGAGCTTCCGCCCGGCACACAGCCCTACCGCTGGAGCTTTCCGGCTCGCAACCGGATCATGGCCGGCCTGGCCCGCATGACTGTGGTCGTGGAGGCCGCTGATCCCAGTGGCAGCCTGATCACAACGGACTTTGCGCGCGACCTGGGACGCTCGGTGGCCGCGGTGCCAGGACGCGTGACCTCTCGCTTTGCCCGCGGCACGAACGGTCTACTCAAGGACGGCGCCATTCCGATCACCGGTACAGAGGATGTTCTCGACGAGCTCTTTGGCGTGGGCGTGCGCGACCTGCCGCGGGGGGTTGCGGGCCCCCGCGACCCGCCCGATCCGAGACTGGCCCGGGTGTTGGAGGCGGCCGAGCGCCTTGAGTCCGTGACGGCGATCGCCGAAGCAACCGGCCTGTCCATCGGCGACGCGCGGGCCGCCATCGCCCGCCTGGAGACGGGCGGCTACCTCGCCCGTCGCGGCCTGGGCGGCTGGGAGCGGGTGCTCGGCGTCCCTATCGTCCCGGACCCGTGAACCACTCCGCCGCTCATCCTCCTCGGGTGTTGTCGATCGCCGGCTCTGACTCCGGCGGTGGCGCCGGCATCCAGGCTGACCTCAAAGCGTTCGCCCGCTGCGGCGTGCACGGCATGACCGCCATCACGGCGATCACCGCGCAGAACACCGTGGCGGTCACGGCGGTGTATCCGTTGCCGGAGGAGGCAATCGTCGAGCAGGTGCGCGCCGTGGCGGAGGACATCGGCGTGGACGCGGTCAAGATCGGCATGCTCGGCAGCGCCCAGACGGTCGAGGCGGTGGCCCGGGCGCTCGATCTCGTGGGGGACGCGCCGGTAGTGCTCGACCCGGTCATGGTGGCCGAGAGCGGCGCTCGGCTTCTCGACGACGATGCCGACGCGGCGCTGCGCGGCCGGCTGCTGCCTCGGGTAACGGTCGTCACCCCCAACCTTCCCGAGGCCGGCGCGTTGGCCGGCGCCGGGGGCGACGCGGACGCCGAGCAGCTGGTTCGGGCGATTCACGCTCTAGGGCCGGAGGTGGTCGTGCTCACAGGCGGCCACCGAGATTCGGCCACGGATCTGTTCTTCGATGGTCGCCGGCTCGTGGAGATTCCCGGCGAGCGCCACCCCGACGGCGCGGCCCACGGGTCGGGCTGCACGCACTCGTCGGCTCTCGCCGCGCACCTGGCGCTGGGGCTCGACCCGCTCGAGGCGGCTCGTAGCGCGAAGCGCATAGCGGCCGAGGCCGTTCGCGACGGGCTTCGCGGGCTGGGTCGAGGCCCAGGGCCCGTGGACGTGATGGGCCTCATGCGCCGGCGGGAGGGGGAAATTCGCATCGCCGGCATCGACCATGTCGTGCTGACCGTCAGCAACCTCCCCGCAACGGTTGACTTCTACGAGCGCGTGCTGGGCATGCGGCCGTACACGTTCGCCGACGGCACCCGCACGGCCCTCGCCTTCGCCGAGCAGAAGTTCAACCTGCACGAACTGGGCCGCGAGATTCTGCCCAACGCAAGGGTCGCGCGGCCGGGCTCCGCCGATCTATGTCTGCTGGTCGAGACCCCGATGGACCTGGTCGTGGCTCAGCTCGAGGCGCACAGCGTCGAGGTGGAGCAGGGTCCTGCCGCCGCCGACGGAGCCACCGGCCCGCTCAACTCAGTCTGGATCCGCGACCCCGACGGGAATCTCATCGAGCTCGCCAACCGCGGCTAGACGGCCCCCTGATCGTCGAAGCCGGCGCGCGACATGCTCCGGCGCATGACAAGGCGCTACTCGGCCGTCATGTCCAAAACGTCGGCTCGGCAATCCGCGGGAAACGGACCGCCGCGATGGCATAATGGTTCCCGCCGCCCCGGTGGCGGGCGCCCAGCGGCGCACAGCGATCGAAAGTCTTCGGAGACGAACCCATCAAGTTCCTGCGCATGAAGCCCGGCCACGGCGAGGTTCTGCTGGCCGAAGGAGATCCGCGCGTGCGCGAGGAAGAGGAGCGCCTGGTCGAGGAGTTCCGCCGCCAGCTCGACGAGGGCATGTGGGCGGCGGTGCCCACGACCGATGTCCGCAACGGGCGGCGTGAGGCGCGGATGGTCAAGGACTACGGGGACATCCCGGACGGAGCCGAGCGCGTGATCTTCTTCCCACGCGCCTCCGGCGGCTGAGGGCGAGGGAAGTGCTGCTGGCGCTCCTATCGCTTGCGCTGATCGCGCTGGTGCTGGCGGCGCCGCTGATCATGCGCGAGGTGGGGCGCCTGCGAATCCGCCGCCAGGCCCGGCGAGGCGGCGGTGACCCTTTGGACGGATTTCACCTCTACGACCCCGGACGCGAACGTAGAGCGGAAGGACGGGCCCGCGAGTTGCTGCGCTCGTGCGTCAACGACGAGGAGTGGGCGATGTACCGCGACCTGGGCTTCATCCGGGTCGCCGGCAAGCACGCCCGTCGCGAGAACGACCGCGGCGCCGCGGCGCCCTACGCCTACCTGGTCTACCCGCACAAGCCGATCGTGGCCTACGTCTCGGGCAGCGGCCAGCTCCTGTCCGAGTACTGCGTCGAGTTTCCCGACCTGACCGGCGAGGCCGGCGGGCGCCACCGGCTGCCCGCGTCGGACGATGTCCTGGCCAAGTGGATGGCGCTCACCTCCGACGAGGACCGCGTGATCCGCCGGGCCAACATGCACCTCGTCGGACGGC
Source organism: uncultured Thermoleophilaceae bacterium (assembly GCA_963728495.1). Taxonomy (GTDB): domain Bacteria; phylum Actinomycetota; class Thermoleophilia; order Solirubrobacterales; family Thermoleophilaceae; genus JACVRW01. The sequence goes on from CAVSKI010000010.1 coordinate 409,396, forward strand.
AGCTCGACCCTGCGCGGGTCCGGCGCGACCTGTGGCGGCTTGCCGAGTGGGAGCGCCGCCGCAAGGTTCCGCAGCGTACGAAGTGAGCGGCGACCCACGCAGCCGCAGCCGGGTTCTCCTCGATGGCCCGGACCGAGCCGCAGCCCGGGCCCAGCTCAAGGGCGTGGGCTACGACGACGACGCGCTGGGCCGCCCGATCGTGGGCATCGCCAACACCTGGACCGAGACGATGCCCTGCAACTTCCACCTGCGCGGCCTGGCCGAGCACGTGAAGAACGGAATCCGCGCCGCCGGCGCCACCCCGATGGAGTTCAACACCGTCGCGATCTCCGACGGGATCACCATGGGCACCGAGGGAATGCGGGCGTCGCTCGTCAGCCGTGAGGTGATCGCCGACTCGATCGAGCTGATGGCCCGCGGCCACATGTTCGATGCGGTGATCGCTCTCTGCGCCTGCGACAAGACCATTCCGGGCTGTGTGATGGCGCTCGCACGCCTGGACGTGCCCGGGCTGCTCCTCTATGGAGGCTCGATCGCGCCCGGACGCTGGCGCGGCGCCGACGTGACGATCCAGGACGTTTTCGAGGGCATCGGCGCACACTCGGCGGGTGACCTCAGCGACGACGAGCTGATCGACCTCGAGAACCACGCCAGTCCCGGGGCGGGGGCCTGCGGGGGGCAGTTCACCGCCAACACGATGGCGATGGCGTTCGAGGTGCTCGGCATCGCACCCACAGGCAGCTCGATGGTGCCGGCGGAGGACGCCCACAAGGCGAGCGTGGCCGAGGCGTGCGGGAAGCTGGTGGTCGACGTCCTCGAGCGCGACGTCCGCCCGAGCCAGATCATCACCAAGGAATCGCTCGAGAATGCGATCGCGGCCGGGGCCATGTCGGGCGGCTCGACCAACCTGGTGCTGCACCTGCTGGCCGTGGCCAACGAGGCGGGCGTGCCGCTGGAGCTCGAGGACTTCGACCGCATCGCCTGGGGCACACCGTTGCTCTGCGACCTCAAGCCGGGCGGGCGCTTCGTGGCCACCGACCTCTACCGGGCGGGCGGGGTCCCGCTGGTGATCCGGCGCCTCAAGGAGGCCGGTTTGCTGCACGCCGACTGCCTGACGGTCACCGGCCAGACGATTGGTGACGTGGCCGACTCGGCCCAGGAAACGGACGGCCAGGAGGTGGTCCGGCCCGTGGAGGACGCGATCAAGCCCAACGGCGGCTTTGCGATCCTGCGCGGCAACCTGGCTCCCGATGGGTGTGTGGTCAAGCTCTCGGGCCATGGGCGGCGCGAGCACACCGGCCCGGCCCGGGTGTTCGAGAGCGAGGAGGAGGCCTTCGCCGGGGTCAAGGCCAGGGCGATCGAGCCGGGCGAGGTGGTTGTGATCCGCAACGAGGGTCCCTCCGGCGGTCCCGGCATGCGCGAGATGCTTCAGGTCACGGCCGCGCTCGTGGGCGAGGGTCTCGGCGACTCGGTGGCGCTGCTCACCGACGGTCGCTTCTCGGGCGCCACCCACGGATTCATGGCCGGCCATGTGGCCCCCGAGGCTCCCCGCGGCGGGCCCATCGCCGCGGTCCAGACCGGCGACACGATCACCTTCGACGTCGAGAGCCGCCAGCTCAACGTGGACCTCAGCGACGCCGAGATCGAGGAGCGGCTGCGCGGCTACGAGCCGCCGGCGGCGAAGTACGAGAACGGCGTGCTGGGCAAGTACTCCCGGCTGGTGGGCTCGGCCGCCGAGGGCGCTGTCACGGGCTGAGCTCCGGCGGCCGGAGACGCAGCCGCTCGAGCAGCTCGGCGGCCACGCCCGACTCGAGGTGCGCCACGCCGCCGCGCTTGCCCGAACCCACCGCCACCCCCAGCGTCGCCAGCCGGGCCCGCCGCTGAAACGGGGAGACGCTCAGCGAGTGTTCCTGCAGGCGGTCCGCGCGTGCCACCAGAGTGCGCCGAGCGAGCACGCGTCGCCTGAGTGCGAGCCGGCCCGTGGCCAGCCGCCAGCCCGCCGAGCGGTAACGCAGCAACCCATCGAGCGCCCCCGCCAGAGCCAGTACCGCAATCGCCGGCCAGGCCGGCGACCACACCGCCGTGACGGCCGCTCCCACGAGCGCGCCGAGCAGGGCTTCCGGCAACGCATAGCGCCGCGCCGCCCGCGGCGGAGGCCCCTGAAGCTCGCCCAACCCGCCCGAAAGGGCGGGCACCAGCCCACCGAGCAGGCGGTTGATGTCCGCGACCGCCACCAGCGGCAACAGAGTCTGCGCCGCGGCCGGCTCGTCGCGGTATCCGGCCGTCTGGATCCTCACCGTCGCGAGCCCGAACGGGCGCCGCACGCACCCCTCCACGACCTCGACCGCGTGAACGCGGCCGAGCGGCAGGCTCGCCGCCCGTCGGCTGAAAACGCCGCGGCGAATGCGCAGCCGGCCGCCGTCGCGGGCCACCGTGAACCCGGCGAACGCGATCAGCGCTCCCGCAAAGGACAGCAGCCACGCCGCGCCGGCCAAGGCCGCGACGGCCAGCGCGATCTCGCCCGGCTCGTTGGGGAGGCGATCCATGAAACCCTCGCCGGGCGCGTCGACCAGCACGTCGTCGAGCAGGGCGGCGCCGCCGGCGAGCAGCGGGAGGACGACCCCGAACTGCGGCGCGGTGACCGCGGTGGCGATGAGGCCGGGCGCCCGTAGCCGCCACTCGGGAAGCTCGCGCGTCGCGGGGTCGGGTAGGCCGGCGGCCGCGCGCAGCTCATCGGCGGCTGCGTTCGACAGCGCGCGCAGCACGATCTCCCCCTCGGAGCCGCCGCCCGCGGTCTGAACGTGAAGCTGCAGCACGCCAAACAGGCGCTGGACCGGACCCTGCGAGCTGTCCAGTGCACCGATACGGCCGAGCGGAACCGCCGTTTCGTCGGGGGAGAGGATCCCGCTGTGAAAGCGCAGCGATCCACCCTGCACCTCATAGAAGGTGCTTTTCCAGCGCAACCAGCCCGCGATCCCGGCCGTCACCACGCCGACCACGCCGAGCGCGAGCGCGGCGACGGGGCTCAGGCCGCCGGCGCCCAGCACAACCACCACCACCAGGCCGATGAAGGCTTCGCGGATGTTGTCGAGCGCTCCCAGCAGGATCTCCGCGGGATGAAGGCGGCGCCTGGGGATCAGGATCGCGCCGGGCGCCGGCTCAGAGCTCATCGGGCTCTCGGGCGAGCAGCGCGATCCGGTCTCGTATTCGAACGGCCTCGCCGGGCCGAAGCGCGGGTATCTCGTGGGAGCCCGCAGCGGTGTGCACGATCACCGAACGCAGCTCGAAGGTCTGGGAGAGCACGGTCTGGCGGGTGTCGACGTGCTGCACACGGGTCATCGGCACCAGCGTCCGGGTGACCACAAGCGCTCCGCGGAGCAGATCGATCTCGTAGTCGCGGACCTCGTAGCGCCAGTGGCGAAAGCGCAGCAGCGGCACCAGCAGGCCGGCCACCAGCGCCACCAGAGGCGCCAGCAGCATCAGCGCCGTGCCGATCCCGTCGGGCGCGTCGCTGGCCTCGAGCGCCGACCCGCCCCAGACGGCCGCCACCGCGAGCGGGACGGTGCGGCTCAGTCCCTGGACGATGAGGTAGCCGCGCGCCTCGGCCGGGAGGCGCTGGGTCGGTTCTGGCGTCGCGACGGCCGCCTCCAAGGGCCTGAGATCAGGCGGCCTCGGACCCGCCCGCAGAGACCTCGGCGGCCGAGGCAGGCCCCGTCTCGGCGAGGAAGTCCATCATCACGTCGTTGAACGCTCCCGGACGCTCGGCCATCGGGATGTGGCCGGTGTCCTTCATGACCACCTTGCGCGAGTCGGCGATCAGCCGCTCGAACTCGTGCGCGTCGCGCACGGGGATGATCGAGTCCTTCTCCCCCCACACGATCAAGGTCGGCTGGCGGATCTCCGGCAGGCGGTCGCGGAAGTCGTACTCCAGGCACGCGTGCAGGGCGGCCTCGAAGCCGGGCCCGCCCGCGCCCTTGATGAACCCCTCGTAGGCCAGGTCGGCGCGCAGCAGCGAGGGGTGACGGGCCACGAGCGCGAGCGCCATGTGGCGCGACTTCGGTCGCGAGGCGATAGCGCGGTACTGAGCCGAGCTGTGGGCGGTTACGGCGGTCGCGATCCGCCCAGCCGTGAAGATGGGGCGCCGGGCGATGTCGGCGCTGGTGATCCCGGCGGCGGAGACCAGCAGCAGCTGGTCGATGCGCTGAGGGAACTGGATCGCCACCTCCGCCGCTATGTAGCCGCCCATCGAGTTCCCCACGATGTCCACACGGCCGAGCTCGAGTTGGTCGCAGAGCGAATCCACGCAGCGGCCGTAGCCCGAGATGGTGATCTCGTCGTGCGGCGCGGGCGTGCGGCCGAAGCCGGGCAGGTCGAGCGCGATCACCCGGCGCTCCAGCGCAGCCCGGGGCAGGTTCTCCAGCCAGTTCTGCCACTGACCGCCAAGACCGTGGACGAAGACGATCGGCTCGTTCTCACCTTCGCCGAGGTCGACGTAGTTCACGGGCGTGCCCGCGAGCTCGACCTGGCGCAGGTGCCGAGACCAGTCGATCGAGCGCCAGTTGGGCTCGGCGGTCTCGCCGTAGCCCCGGCCCGCGCGGCGGGCGGCGCGGACCCCGGCGGGCCGGGCGGTGGGGACGAACATCTTCGGCATCGCACTTCTAGGGTAAGGCCCGTGGCCAAGATCGCACTCGACATCGACTCGACGTTGCACGAGTACTGGGGCCTGCTGCAGCGCGTGGTCAGGGAGCGCTACGGCGTGGAGCTGCCCTACGAGGACCAGCGCGACTGGGGGATAACGATGCTGGAGCGCGACGCCGTCGTGCACTGCATTGAGGAGACCCACTCCGACGAGAACATCCTGGCCGCCGTGCCCTACGACGACGCCGTCGAGACCGTGCGCGAGTGGTACGGGGCGGGACACTGGATTCACGTCACGAGCCACCGGCGTACACAGACCGCGGCCGCCACGCGGCGCTGGCTGGAGCAGATCGACATGCCTTATCACGACCTTCACTGCTCCTTCGACAAGGTCTCGCGCTGCGTGGAGCTGGGCATCGACGTGCTGGTGGATGACAGCCCGGTGAACATCGAGCGGGCGCGCGAGGCGGGGATCGTGCCGGCCACGATCATCCACCCCTGGAACGCGGACCTGGTCGAGCGCGACGGGGTGATCGGGGCGCGCGACTGGAGGGGTTTGCGCCGCGAGCTGGACCCCGTGCTGGAGCGCTTGGACAGAGGCTGAGTCTGCGACACTCGCAGCCGATGGCCGAAAGCAGCCGCACCTCTCTCTCCGTGCGCGAGCGCGACGACGCCGAGGACGCGTCGCTCGTCCCCACGCCGACTCTCAAGAGCCACCTGCCGGGCGTGGAGCCCGAGCGGCGCCTCAACGACTGGGGACGCTCGGAGCGGATCGAGGACGCCTTCGACGCCACCATCGTCGAGTTCTTCTACCGCTACTGGTTTCGGGCCGAGGTGGAGGGCATGGAGAACGTGCCGGCCACCGGCGGGGCCCTGCTCGTGTCCAACCACTCGGGCGCCCTGCCGCCCGACGCGGTGATGATCGGCAAGGCGATCCGGGAGGAGCATCCGCACCCGCGCCCGCTCAATATCACCGTCGAGCACTTCTTCAAGGGCTACCCGGGCTTTTCGACGCTGCTGCCGAAGATCGGCTGCGTGGCCGCTCATCCGGCCAACGTGCACCGTCTCCTTTACGACGAGGAGCAGATCGTGCTCGTGTTTCCCGAGGGCCGCAAGGGGACCGAGAAGCTCTACAAGGACCGCTATCGGCTGCGCCGGTTCGGTCGCGGCGGGTTCGTGGAGGCGGCCATGCGGGCGCGTGCTCCAATCGTGCCCGTGTGCGTCGTGGGAGCCGAGGAGGCCGCGCCCGTGTTCGCTCAGCTCGGGCTCTTCAAGCGGCTCACCGGGCTGATCTACTTTCCGATCACACCGACCTTTCCCCACCTCGGGCTGCTGGGGATGCTCGGCTACCTGCCCGCCAAGTTCAAGCTGCGCTTCCTCGAGCCCATCGAGTTCGGGGAGGGCGACTCCCCCGACGACAAGGCACTCGTGCAGACCGTCGCCCACGAGGTTCGCGCGCGCATTCAGGAGGGTCTCTGGGACATGCTCGCCGAGCGTAAGTCGGTCTGGTTCGGATAGCCGTGGACTCCCGGCGGATCCTGCTCACCGGGCTGTCCACGTACTGGGGCGGCCGGCTGGCTCAGGCGCTCGAGGCCTTCCCCGAGGTCGAGGCCGTGATCGGCGTGGACAACGAGGAGCCCAGCGTCGAGCTCGAGCGCACCGAGTATGTGAAGGTCGGCGCCCAACACGCGCTGCTGCGCCGGGTCGTGGAGGCGGCCGAGATCGACACGGTGGTGGACACCCGGCTGGTCGTGGACTCGTCGACGACCTCGTCGGCGAAAGCTCACGAGAACAACATCATCGGGACGATGAACATCCTGGCGGCCTGCTCGGGCGCGGGCTCGCCGGTGCGCAAGGTGGTGTTCAAGTCGTCCACGCACTTCTACGGCTGCGAGCAGGACGACCCGGCGTTCTTCGAGGAGACGATGCGCCGGCCGCATCCACCTCGTACTCCGATCGAGCGGGACATCGTCGAGGCCGAAGCGTCGCTCTCCGAGTTCGCCGACAAGAATCCGGCCAAGACCGTCACGGTCCTGCGCTTCGCCAACGTCCTCGGGCCCGACGTGCGCACGTCGCACATCGACCTCTTCTCCCTTCCCGCCGTCCCGATGATCCTGGGCTTCGATCCGCGCTACCAGTTCGTCCACGAGGACGATGTGGTGCACGCCCTGGAGCACGCCGTCAAGTGCGACGTGGCGGGCGTCTACAACGTGGCCGGCGACGGGGTGTTGGCCCTCAGTGAGGTGGCCGGCCTGCTGGGAAAGCCGTACGCGCCCGTGCTGCCGCCGTGGGGAACGGGCCTGGCCACCGCGGCGCTGCGCCGCGTGGGCATCGGGATTCCGCCCGAGGCGCTCAACCAACTGCGCTTCGGGCGCGGCGTGGACAACCGGCGCTACAAGGCGGGGGGATTCAGCTACGCGTACACGAGCCGCGAGGCGGTGCTCAAGCTGGGCGAGCATCTGCGCCTGCACCCGGTCCTGCGCGGGGCCCAGGAGCCCTACCGCTACGAGCGCGAGGTGGAGGAATTCCTCAGGTGGAGCCCGCACGTCCGTAACGGCCGCACCCGGGGCGAGCGGCTGCTGGACCGCAGCGAGCTCGCCGACCTCGAGCGCGTCCGCCAAGACGAGCGCCTGGCTGTCGCTGAGGAGCGCCTGGCGGCCGCCGAGCGTACCGCCGAGAGGGCGCTCGAGCGGGCCACGGAGGCAGAGGAGCGCGCCAGGCGGGCGGTGGAGGAAGTGGCCGAGCGCCGCACCTAGACATACCTGCCGGGCACGCCGCCCAGCGCAAATTGGCGTTCATGTGCCGACCTGCCGCCTGACCCGTCCCTACACTGATTTCTGGATCCGCAGCATGAGGCACAAGATGTTCATCCTTGTCGCTGTGCTCCTGCTGGTGCTCATCGGGGGTGCGGTGGCCGCGTACGCGTACGACTCGTCGCGCGAAAACGTGATCGCCGAGGGCGTGACGGTGGCCGGCGTCGACGTGGGCGGCATGGACGTCGACCAGGCTCGCGCGGTTGTCGAGCGGCGCCTCAGCGAGCCGCTGGAGCAGCCGATTGCCGTGGTGCGCGGCAAACGCCGCTTCAACCTGTCGGCCGACGATGCCGGCGTGCAGGCCGACGTTCCTGGCATGGTCGACGCCGCTCTGCAGAGCAGCCGCAGCGGCAGCATCATCAGCCGTCTGACCCGCGACCTCAGCGGCGGCGAGGAGAACGCCGAGGTGAGCGCGCGCGTGACCTACGACCAGCAGGCGGTCAACAGGCTGGTCAATCGCGTGGCCAAGGGAATCGACCGCGAGGCGCGCGACGCCGAGGTCAGCTTCCCGTCACTCGAGAAGGTCAAGGAGCAGAAGGGCCGAGAGGTCAAGGTGGCCGTGCTGCGCAGGCGACTGGCTCAGGCACTCACCGTGCCCGGCGTCGACCGGCGCGTCACGGCGCCGGTCCGAATCAAGCGTCCCAAGGTCACCCAAGCCGAGCTGGCCAACAAGTACCCGGCTCTGCTGGTGGCCGACCGGGCCAACTTCCAGCTGCGCTTCTACAAGAACCTCCAGCTGGTCAAGTCGTACACGGTGGCCGTGGGTGCGGTCGGCTTCGACACCCCGGCCGGGCTCTACCACATCCAGAACAAGGCGGTCGATCCCGCCTGGACGGTGCCCAACTCAGACTGGGCCGGCAGCCTGGCCGGCACCGTCGTCCCGGGCGGCAGCGCGGAGAATCCGCTCAAGGCGCGCTGGCTGGGAATCTTCGACGGCGCCGGCATCCACGGCACCGACCAGACCTACTCGCTGGGGAGCGCAGCCTCCCACGGCTGCATCCGGATGGCCATCCCGGACGTGATCGAGCTCTACGACCAAGTACAGGTCGGAGCACCGATTTACATCGCCTAGCCGACGCCGATCCGGGCGATCGGCATCTCCTCCCAGCCCTGCTGCTCCAGAAGGGTCTGACGGCCGGTATGTCGAAGACAAAGCGTGCCGATGAAGACGCCTCGTTCCCGCTTGCGCAGAACCGAGTACCACATCGTGGAGGCGTCACTGGGCCCTCTGATCGGGTGCCACGGCTTGACCGGCGTCTCCTCCTCGTCAACGAATCCGGCTTCGGCAAGCTGAGTTCGCGTGGCCACTCGCCCGTCCGAGGTGTTTACGAAGAACGCTCCCACACCGGCAGAGGCTAATGCCGCCACGGAAGGCTGGGCGCGGGCACTGGCCCGCTTCGGCGACTGGCAGCGGATGCGCGGCATGGGGGACAAGACGCGACGCGCGTACCGGGTCGACCTCACCCAGCTCGGCGTATGGGCGGCCGAGCAGCAGCTGCTTCCGCAAGAGCTCGGCCACCGCGACCTGCGCCGGTTCGCCGCGGTATTGGGGGAGAGGGGGGCGGCGCGTTCGACGGTCGCACGCAAGCTCGCCGCGATACGCAGCTTCTACCGCCAGCTGGTCGAGCGCGGGGAGCTCGAGGCCAACCCGGCGGACCTGGTCTCCAGCCCCAAGAAGGACGCCTACCTGCCCAACGTGCTCAAGCCGGGGGAGGTGGCCGAGCTGCTAGAGCGCATTCCCGCCTCGACGCCGCTGGACCTGCGCGATCGCAGCATGTTCGAGCTCGCCTACGCCGCCGGGCTGCGGGCCGAGGAGCTCGTGAACCTCGACATGGGAAGCGCCGATCCGGACGGCGAGGAGGTGCGCGTGGAGGGAAAGGGAGGCAAGACGCGGGTGGTCCCCGCCGGTGAACACGCCTGGCGAGCCCTCGAGCGCTACATCGAGCGAGCGCGACCGGTGCTCGACACGGGCGACACTCCGGCGTTGTTTCTGTCCAAGAGCGGGAAGCGGCTCTCCACCTCCGATGTGCGCCGCCGGCTCAAGCTCCAGGGGCGCCGGGCCGGCATCTCGCCGCACACGCTGCGCCACTCGTTCGCCACCCACCTGCTGGAAGGAGGCGCCGACCTGCGCGCGATCCAGGAGCTGCTCGGGCACGCTTCGATCGGCACGACTCAGACATACACTCGGGTAGAGTCGAAGCGCCTCAAAACGGCCTATTCGCGCGCACACCCGCGGGCGTGACAGGGAAGATCTCGTGGAGACGAATCTCAAGGCGATAGAGCTAAAGGACCTCTGGCGCCGCTACAAGGATGACCGAGACGAGAAGGCGCGCGAGCGGCTGGTGCTCGCCTACGCGCCCCTGGTCAAGTACGTGGCGGGCCGGATGTCCAGCGGGCTGCCATCGCACGTGGAAGAGGCCGACCTCATCTCCTACGGCCTGCTCGGGTTGATCTCGGCCATCGAGCGCTTCGAGCCCGAGCGCGAGATCAAGTTCGAGACCTTCGCGATAACCCGCATCAAGGGCTCGGTGATCGACGAGCTGCGCTCGCTGGATTGGGTGCCGCGCTCTGTGAGAACCAAGGCCCGCGAGATCGAGAAGACCAACGCCAAGCTGGAGCACCAGCTGCACCGCGCGCCCACCGACCAGGAGATGGCGAGGGAGCTGGCGGTCTCCGTGGAGGACTTCCAGGACTCGCTCGTGCGGATCTCGAACTCCTCGGTTGTCGCCCTCGACGAGCTGTGGACGGTGTCCGACGCTTCGGGCGATCAGGTCTCCCTGCTGGACACGATCCAGGACCCCGGAGCGCCCGACCCGGCCCAGGAGATGGACACCACCGAGATGAAGGACCGCCTGGCCGACGCGATCGCGCGCCTGCCCGAGCGGGAGAAGCTCGTGGTGGCCCTCTACTACTACGAGAACCTGACCCTGCGCGAGATCGGAGAGGTACTCGGGGTCACGGAGTCGCGCGTTTCCCAGCTCCACACCAAGGCTGTGCTGCGGCTGAAGTCGCGTCTCCAGGGCGACCCGATCGGCGACGCGGCCGAATAGACGCAGCGCAGTAGTCTCCTGATACCGGCCAGGAATCAACGGGGGTCCGGGGGCGTGAGCCCCCGGCTGCATCCCCGAGGAAGGGAGAGTTGTGGCGCACGAATCGCCGAAGAGGATCCGCAACGTGGCCTTGGTGGGCCACCGAGGCAGCGGGAAGACTTCTGTGAACGAAGCCCTCCTGTTCACGGCCGGAGCGATCAACCGGCTCGGCTCGGTGGCCGATGGAACCACGGTGTCGGACTCCGCTTCCGATGAGCAGGCGCGCGAGATGTCGATCTCGGCGAGCCTCTCGTCGTTTCGCTGGGACGACCGCAAGATCAACCTGATCGACACGCCGGGCGAGCCCTCCTTCGTGGCCGACGCGCTCGCCGCGCTGCGTGTGTGCGAGGGGGCCGTGTTCGTGGTCAACGGCGTGATGGGCGCCGAGGTCACCACGAGCCGCCTCTGGGAGCGCGCCTCCGAGCTCGGACTGGCCCGCATCCTGTTCGTGAACATGCTCGACCGCGAGCGCGCCGACTTCTTTCGAGCGCTCGACTCGCTCAAGCAGGCCTTCGGCCAACACGTCGTGGCCACCGAGATCCCGATCGGCGCGGAGCACGAGCTTCAGGGTGTGGTCGACCTGATCGACATGAAGGCCTACCGCTACGAGGGCGAGGCGCGTGAGAACTGCGAGGAGATCCAGATCCCGGAGGAGCTGGCCGAAACGGCGCAGGAGTACCGGGAGAAGCTGATGGACGAGGTCGCCGAGGTCTCCGACGAGCTGATGGAGCGCTACCTCGAGGGGGAGGAGATCTCCCACGACGAGACCGTCGCCGCGCTCAAGACGGGCGTCACCGAAGGCCACCTCTTCCCGGTCACCTGCGGCGCGGCCACCCGCAACCTGGGCATCAACCGGCTGCTCGACGCCTTCGTCGACGACCTTCCCTCGCCGGCCAAGAAGGGCACCGTCGAGCTCGACGGCGTCACGCTCGAGCCCGACGAGTCGAAGGAGATGGTGGCGTTCGTCTTCAAGACGCTCGCCGATCCCTACGCCGGCCGCATCAACCTCTTCCGGGTCTACCAGGGCGTGATCAGCCATGACTCCCATGTCCACAACTGCCGCGCCCACGTCAAGGAGCGCATAGGCCAGCTGCTCATGCCGCAGGGCAAGGAAACCGAGCAGGCGGATGAGTTCGGCCCCGGCGACATCGGCGCGGTGGCCAAGCTCAAGGAAACTCACGCCGGGGACGTGCTCTCCGGGCACGACGCCGAGATCCCGCTGTCGCTCCCGGTCATGCCCCGCCCCGTGATGGCCTTCGCCATCGAGGCCAAGGCCAAGGGCGACGAGGACAAGATGGGCCAGGCGCTCCGACGCCTCCAGGAAGAGGATCCGACGATCGACTTCCACCGCGACGATCAGACCGGGGAGCAGATTCTGGCGGGGATCACGCAGATCCACGTGGAGGTGATCGTCGGGCGCATGAAGGAGCGCTTCGGCGCCGAGGTGGAGCTGCACCAGCCGCACGTGCCCTACCGCGAGGCGATCAAGGCCTCCGCCAAGGCGCATGCCCGCTACAAGAAGCAGACCGGCGGGCGCGGCCAGTTCGCCGACTGCCACATCGAGATCGAGCCGCTGCCGCTGGGCGAGGGATTCGATTTCGTGAACGCCATCAAGGGCGGTGTGATCCCCGGCGGGTTCATCCCGGCGGTACAGAAGGGCGTGCAGGAGGCGATGCGAGCGGGAACGATCGCGGGTTTCCCCGTCCAGGACATCCGGGTCCGCCTCTTCGACGGCCAGCACCACTCGGTGGACTCCTCGGAGATGGCCTTCAAGATCGCCGGCTCGATGGCCTTCAAGGACGCGATGGAGAACGCCGGCGCCGTGCTGATGGAGCCGATCATGACGATGACGGTGACCATTCCGGAGGAGAACGTCGGCGACGTGATCGGCGACCTCAACTCGCGCCGTGGCCGGCCGCTCGGGATGGAGCCGAAGGGCTCGGTGACCGAGGTCAAGGCGGAGGTGCCGATGGCCGAGGTGCTCTCGTACGCCCCCGACCTGCGCGCGATCACCGGCGGGCAGGGCGAGTACACGCTGGAGCTTGCCCGCTACGAGGAGGTCCCGGCCCACATCGCACAGGGCGTCGTGCAGGAGGCCCAGAGGGAGGCCGAGGCGGTCAAGGCGTGAAGAAGGAGTTGCGTCCGGTTCACGACGCCGTCACGTGCGACGTCTGTGGGCGAACCATCCTGAAGGGCGAGCGTACGGAGACGTACCTCGCGCCGGGCGGGCACCGCCATCAGGTGTGCGACCTCTGTGCGGTGCGCGCGCAGCACAGCGGCTGGATCCGCGAGTCCGGCGCCGGGGACATGCCACACCGCTCCGCTCGCCCCGAGCCGCGCCGGGGGCTGTTCGGCCGGATGCGCCGGCGCCGCCTCGAGCCCGGTGCCGATGCGGAGATGGCTGACGCCGAGGCGGAGGCGGGCTCCGAGGAGGGCTCGGAGCCGCTCGAGCCCGACGAGGCGCAGGCCGTGGCGCGTCCGCCGCGTCCGCGCTCGCGCCCGAAGGATCCCCGCCACGTGCGCGCCGTGCCCACCACCGCCGAGGCCAAGGTCGACCGCGCGCTCGATCTGTTCAACGGATCGCAACACCAGCGCACGATCGCCGGGCTGGCGCGCACGCTGGGCGCGCCGCACGTCTCGGCTCAACCCGACCCGGGACACGGCAGCCAGGTCTCGGTCGTGGTCGCCTGGGAGCTCTCCTGGTATCGCTACCGGGTGGATCTGGGCGACGAGGGCGAGCCGGTCGAGATGCTCGAGAAGGGTGAGGAGATCGACCAGATCGACCGGTCGCTGCGTGAGTGGAATGCCACCCTCGACGGCGACGGACGCGTATTGGCCGGCCACGCGGTGACCGATGTGGGGGGCAACGAGGGGTGATCTACTGCGTGGTGCCCCAGGCACTCGCGGGCGAGCTGCTCGACCGGCTGGCCGACTACTACAGCGATGACCCGAACGTCGAGGTGATGGTCGATCGCCGGGCTCAGGGCGGCCTCCCCGGAGAGCACTCTCCGGCCGAGGACCGCCGCCGGCAGCGCCCCACCGGGAGCTTCCCTCCGATCGACCTTCCGGCCAACCGGTGAAGGTGGTCGTGAACGTCGACGGGGGCGCGCGCGGCAACCCAGGGCCCGCCGCGGTGGCCGCCGTGGCCGCCAGCGTCGACGGGGATGTGCTGGGCGAGCGCAGCGAGTACATCGGCGAAGCCACCAACAACGTCGCCGAATACCGGGCTCTGCTGCTCGGCCTCGAGCTGGCACGCGAACTGGGCGCCGGCGAGGTCGAGCTGATCAACGACTCCGAGCTCGTCGCGCGACAGATCGGTGGTGAGTACAAGGTCAAGCACGCGGGCCTGAAGCCGCTCTTCCTCGAGGCGATGAGGACCCTTCGCGGGTTCGACGCCTGGTCGGTTCGCTCGGTGCGACGCGAGCACAACGAACGCGCCGACGCGCTGGTCAACCAGGCTCTTGACGAGGCCCGAGCGCGGCGGTGAGGCCCGATGGCGAGGCGGAGGCTCTCGCCCGGGCCAAGCGCAGGCTCGACCGGCTGCGCTTCTATCCGCGGCCGGTGGACGCTTCGCGGGTCTCGATCCACATCGTGCCCTGGCTTTTTCGCGTGCCGGGCTTCCGGCGCTTTCGCGGCTACGCGACCTTTCGGCGCATCCTGCTCAAGCGATCCGTCCTGGACGAAGACCTGATCGTCCATGAGTTGTGCCATGTCTGGCAGGGCCAGCACCGTCCGATCCGGATGTGGCTGTCCTACGTGCGGCCGTCGACGTTCAGTGCCGACCGCCGGGCGTACCAGGCCAATCGCTATGAGCGCGAGGCGCGCCAATCGGTCGAGCTGACACGGGAAGCTGTTTCTCGACTCGATCAGACGGGTAGCCCCCACGAATGAGGCAAACCGTCACCGCGCCCGCGTTAGAGGTACCCGGCCCGGTCGAGCCCGACCAGCCGATGCCCAACCCGCCGGGCGAGCCGGAGATCCCCCCGGACCCGCCTGCGCCCGAGCCGGCGCGCCGCCGGCCGAGCCCGTTTGAGCCCAGCCGCCCGATGCTGAGGCAAGGCCCGATCCCGCGCTTCCTGCACGGCTTCATCGAATACGCGGCGGCCGTCCTCTTCTTCGTCGCGCCTTTCGTGCTCGACTTCCAGGCGGGAGCGGCCACCGCCGCGTCGATCATCGCCGGGGTGGTCGTGCTGTTCGTCGCCGCCTCGACCGAGGGCCCCACCAGCCTGATCAACTACGTCCCTCTGGCCGCTCACGTGGTGCTCGACTACGCGCTGGCCCTGGTGCTTATCGCGATTCCCTTCATCGCCGGGTTCTCGGACGAGACCGCGCCGACGGTCTTCTTCATAGCCATCGGCGTGCTCCACCTGCTCGTCACGATCGGGACACGCTTTCGCCCCGTTGACCGGCGCGACGATTCAGCGGGCCGTCGCCGCCGCCGCCCGCGCGCCGCCGAGCCGGGCTGAGCACTCAGGCTGGACGCTTGATTCCTTATTCGGGCACCCACGGCTGGCGCGCCATACGGCGCTGGTTCGCCACCCGAGCCCTCGCAGGTAGCGCTGCTACCTGCTTCGGGGCTCGTGCGGCGCCCAGCTTGGTCTGGCGCGCCCCCGCGGGCACCGAATTCGGAATCAATCATCTAGCGGCTCGGCCGCGATGATCGCCGCCTTGAAGTAGGGCGCCTGCTGGGGCGTGCCGAACTGCCAGCTGACCGTGAGCCTGCTGGGGATCGTGAGGTGCCCGAAGCGGCGCTCTTCATGGACCTCGCAGCCGCACGGGATGTACTCATAGCGGTCGTCGCCGCGCGGCCCCCAGCGCGCGGCGCTCACCTGCTGGATCGCTCCCTGCGAGTCGATCCTAACCTCGACCTCGGGGCGCTCGGGTGGAAGGTTGAAGCGCCCCACGATGGTGTTCTCGCTCTCCGCACGCCAGGCCACACCGCGTTCGGGCAGCACGCTGGGCACGGCGAAGGCCGCGCTCTCCAGCGCGGCGCGGCCGGCGGCCGAGCGCGCGGTGTCCTCGTCGGCCGAGTCGAACAGGGGCCGGCGACCGAACAGGAGCCCCTCCGTGCTCCCCACCCCGTGCGCGTAGCTGTCGGCGATCCGCGCCAGGGTGAGCGGACCGACGCCGACTCGCGCGCTCCACGCGAACGAGCGCCCGTCGATCTCCTCCTCGGCGCGGAAGGGCACCCACAGGTCCGCCTTGATCCTTCCGGCCATCTTCAGCCTCACCCCGCGTGAGAGCGGCGCTCCGGCGCCGATGGCGTGAATGAAGTAGCGCCGAACCGGTTCGTCTAGGCCGGCGAGCATGTCGAGGTCGAAGCTCGATCGACCAGTGATCTCAGGACCCTGGGTCATGCGCGTTCATGTCGCGCTCGAGCCGCCGGGCGTCCGCGGCGACCCATGGCCGGCGCCCGCTCGCGCGGCGCGGCGGGCCGGCGCCACCGGCGCATCCAGAGCAGCACCGCGGCCAGCGCCAGCAGCCCGGCGAGCACGGGGACGAGGTAGGCGGTAAGCCCAAAGCCCTCGTCCTCGGGCATCGCCAGCACGGCCGGGCCGAAGCGCTCCACAAGCCCCGCCTTGATCTCGTCCTTGCTCTTGCCGCGGGCGATCTCGCTGCGGATGAACTCGCGCTCGCGCTCGGCCACCGCGGCGGTTGAGAGGTTGAGGGGTGTCTTGCACTGCACGCACATCACCTCGTCCTCGATGTCGGGCAGCGAGGCCTGCGGCGCGGCGGTGCTCGCCGCCGGGCTGAGCGCGGCCAGCGCCAGCAGGATCAACAGGCCGCGCCTCACGCCTTCTCTCCCAGCAGTGGCGAGAGCGCCGCCTCGAGCCAGCCGGCAGTCACCGGTCCGCGGCGGGCGGCCGCGATCCGGCCCTCGCGGTCGATCACGAAGGTCTCCGGGAAGCCGAGGATGGCGTAGTCCTCGGCGTACTCGCCGTCGCGGTCGCGCAGGTTGGGGTAGCTGAGGCCGAACCGGTTCACGAACCGGGTCGCATCCTCGGGCAGATCCTGGTAGTTGACGCCCACGACCGTGCCCCCCCGCGACTCGATGCGCCGCTGGGTGCGCTCGAGCAGCGGCAGCTCGTCCACGCAGGGCGGGCACCACGAGGCCCAGAAGTTGAGCACCACGACCTGGCCGCGATAGTCACGCAGCGAACCGCTGCTCTCGCCTCCGAGTACGGGCAGAGACTCTTCGGGCGCGGAGGGGCGGTCGCCGCGCTTCACGGCGTCGTCGATCGAGGTGTCGGTGCCCTGAGAGGCCACTCCGTACACGAGCAGGGCAACCAGCGCCGCTGCCACGGCCACCACGGCGATCACGGATCCGATTCGCACACTTGCATCATGGTGCAAAATGCGGCCAATATGGACCCGGGCCGCAAGCGCAGGCTTCGTCTGATCGTGGCGCTTACCGCTGTGGTGCTTCTGGCTTCTGCGCTGGTCTATACGAGCTTCTCCGCCTCCAGTGAGACCCGGACCCCGAGCGACCTGCTGGCCTCGGCCGAGGAGGGGGAGAGCTATGAGCTCACCGGCCGCGTGGAGCCCGGCTACGTGCGCCGTGGAGGCGATCTGCACTTCCGCGTTCGCGACCGCAAGGGCGGCGGCGCGTCGGTACCGGTGCGCTACTCGGGCACGATCCCGGATCCCTTCCGCGCCGACCGGGAGGTGATAGTCGAGGTCCGCAAGGAGGGAGATGCCTTCGTGGGCCAGCGCGATTCGCTGGTGACCAAGTGCCCGTCGAAGTTCACCAGCGAGAAGGACAGCTGAGCGGCGGATGTTGCCGGCCGGGCGAGCACTTCTCATTCTTGCGCTGGCGATTGCCCTATACGGCATCTTCGCCTCTCTCTACGGCGCTCGGCGTAGCGACGGCCGCGCCTGGATCGCCTCGGGCCGGCGCGCCGTCTATGCCCTGACGGGGATTGTCGGACTGACCTTCGTTGTGCTTGAGGCCGCCTTTCTGCGCTCGGACTTCTCGTTCGAGCTGGTGGCCACGCACTCCTCGACCACGACGCCCGCCTTCTATCGCGCCAGCGCGGCCTGGTCGTCTCAAGAAGGCTCCCTGCTGCTGTGGCTGATGCTGCTCAGCCTCTGGTCGAGCTTGGCTCTCTTTCTCACTCGCCGGCGCGCGCGAGAGATCGCGCCCTACGCGACGGCGGTCCTGCTCGGTCTCGGCGCGTTCTTCTGCGGGCTGCTGGTGTTCCTGGAGAGCCCGTTCGCCCAGGCGAGCCCCGCGCCGGTGGAGGGCATCGGGCTGAGCCCGATCCTTCGCCACCCGGCGATGATGATCCATCCGCCGATGCTCTACTCGGGGTACACGCTGTTCACGGTGCCGTTCGCCTTTGCCATCGGGGCGCTGGTCACCCGCCGGCTGGGCACCGACTGGATCCGGACCACCCGCCCGTTCGCGCTCGCCGCCTGGCTGTGCCTGGGAACGGGACTCGTGCTGGGCGCCCGCTGGTCCTACTCCGAGCTGGGATGGGGCGGCTACTGGGCCTGGGATGGCGTCGAGAACGCCGCGCTGATGCCCTGGCTCACCGGCACGGCGTTCCTGCACTCGGCCATGGTCTGGGAGCGGCGGGGGATGCTGAAGGTCTGGAACGTCTCGCTCGTGCTCCTAACCGGCATCCTCGCGTTGCTCGGAACCTTCCTCGTCCGCTCGGGCATTCTGGAGTCGATCCACGCGTTCGGCGCCTCCACGCTGGGCGTCCCCTTCCTCGTGCTGATCGTGACTCTGGTCGCCGTCTCCATCGTGCTCGTGGTCACGCGCGCAAAGGAATTGCGCTCCGAGCACCGGCTCGACTCCCTGCTCTCGCGAGAGACGGTGTTTCTGCTCAACAACCTCGTTCTGGTCATGCTCTGTTTCGTGATCTTCTGGGGGACCTTCTTCCCCCTGATCTCCGAGGCCCTCACCGGGACCCAGGCGTCGGTCGGGCCGCCCTGGTTCGGCCGCTACATCACCCCGCTGGCGCTCGTGCTCGTACTGCTCTCCGGACTCGGTCCCATGTTGGCCTGGCGGCGCGCGACGGCGGCCAATCTGTGGCGAGTGCTGCTCATACCTGTCGGCGTCAGCGCCGCCGCCCTCGTCGCGCTGCTCGCCTTCGGAGGAGTGGCGCGCCGGCCGCTCGCCCTGATCATGTTCTGCCTGGCAGCCTTCGTGCTGGCGGTGGTCGGGCAAGAGCTGTGGCGTGGGGTGCGTGCCCGGCGGGCCATGGCCGACGAGTCGGTGCCGCGGGCACTGGTCTCGCTCGTGCGCCGCAACCGCCGCCGTTACGGCGGGTACCTGGTCCACGCCGGCATCGCAGTGGTGTTCGTGGGAATCGCGGCCTCCACGGCCTTCCAGGACGTTCGCGACCTTCGCCTCTCCCCTGGCGAGAGGGGAAACGTGGGGGGCTACGAGATCGAGTACCTGCGGCCGACCGGAAAGGTGGTCCTCGCGCCGAACGGATCGCTCGAGAAGATCGATCTCGGCGCTGCGCTACGGGTGCGCCGAGGCGAGTCCGAGCCGGTCATGCTGCGCCCGCAGCGCAGCTTCTTTCCCTCGGCCGATCCCTCACTCGGAGCGGTCTCGCGTTACTTCGAGGGCGAGGCGACCAGCGAGGTCGGGCTGCGCAGCGGCCTGCGGCGCGACCTGTGGACGGTCGTCGCCCCAGACACGACCGACCTGCGTGAGGTCGCCGCGCGCGGCGATGCGGTTTTCCGCCAGGCCCGCGAGCTGCCGGAGGCCGAGCGCGCGGCGGCACTCGGCGAGGGGCTGCGGCGTCTCGCGGCGCGTTATCGCGGCGAAACTGCTCCCGCGAGCTTCCGCGTGCTCGTCTCGCCGCTGGTCACCTGGATCTGGATCGGAGCCGTGATCGTCTTCGGCGGCGGCCTGCTGGCCCTCTGGCCGGCTCCGGCCGGCGCTCGCCGGCGGGCCCCGACGGCGTACGCCGCGCGGGTGGCCCGGGAGCTCGGCCGCGCCTGAGGGCGCGCCGGTCGCGGCACTCAATGGAGATTGTGATCGTGCTTGTGGCCCTGGTCTGCGCGGTCGCCCTGATCGCTGCGCCGTTTCGCAGCGAGCCCGCGGTCACCGAGGCGGCTGCCCGCTCCGCGGAGCGCTCAGAGCTCGATGCGGCCAAGGAGGCGAAATACCGCGAGATACGCGACGCGGAGCTCGACTACCGCACGGGCAAGCTGTCGGAGGAGGACTGGCGCGCCGTCGATGGCGCGCTGAGGAGGGAGGCCGTCGAGCTGCTGCGACGCCTCGACGCCCTGGGCGACCACGAGGCGTGAGCGCTTTACAGGACGAGGGGTTGACTCCGCCGGGGTTGAGGTGTTTGATGCGCCCAGGTCCAAACTGTCGGAGGAAACGTCATGTTCCGCCCCATGACCCGGCATCGTTACCGCAGGGTCCGCGTCGCCGCTCTGGCAGTCCTCGCGACGGCGCTGTGCTTGTGCCTCGCCGCGCCGACCGCGGCGCGGACCTTCTCCGCCCCGACCTACTCCAGCCCGATCACGATGTCGGCAGACGGAAAGCTGATCTGGGTCGTCAACCCGGGCGGTGACAACGTGGCCGTCATCGGCGCCAAGTCGAACCGGGTGCTCAAGCGGATCAAGGTCGGCGACGAGCCCCAGGGCGTGGCCGTCGATCCGAACAACCGCTACGCGTACGTCGCCAACGCGGCGGGCGGGAACGTCACGGTGATCCGGATCAAGAACCCGAAGCCCGGCAACTTCAAGGCCGGCGTCGCGAAGGACCTAGGCAAGAACGGCAAGTTCCTGACCGGCGCCGAACCGTGGAACATCGTTTCCTCACCGAACGGGCGGCGGGTCTACGTCGCGAACAGCAGCCAGGACAGCATCACGGTCATCGATGCCACCCGCCGGGTCAAGAAGAAGGGCAAGGGGGCGGGCAAGAAGGTGATCAGCCCGAAGGTGCTCGGCTACGTCGCGCTGCGCGGCAGCGCCTGCAGCCCAAACGCGAACTCCCACTTCCAGCCGCGCGGCCTGGCGGTGAGCAAGAACAGCAAGAAGCTGCTCGTCACCAGTTTCTTCTCCTTCCAGCGGGCCGGCTTCCAGCAGGTGAACGACCAGGGTCGGCAGGGGATCGTCTGCCGCATCAAGATCAACACGAAGTCGAAGAAGGGCAAGCTCGGCGCCAAGCCGGCGGCCCGCATCCGGATCCTGCCGCGCGACACCGGATTCACCGCCGACAAGAACTTCGACAACATTCAGGACCCGGTCTTCGCCTGGCCAAACCAGATGCAGAGCATCGTTATCCGCGGCGGCCAGGCCTTCCTGCCCAACATCGCCGCCGCGCCGGAGGGCCCACAGCGCTTCAACAACTCGACAATGGCGTTCGTGAACGTCATCAACGGGATCAATGGCGGTAGTCAGAGCGACGGCAGCAACGGCAAGTTCCTGAACCTGCATCTGGGAGCTCGCACTCCCGAGGCCGGAAAGAAGAAGCTGTTCTTCGCCAACCCGTGGGCGATTGGGTTCACCAAACAGAGCGGGAACGGAGCCGCCTATGTCGTCTCGGCCGGTTCCGACCTGCTGGTCAAGGTGAACGTGTCGGGCAACGGGACGCTGAGCTTCACGGGCGGCCCCCAGACGACGCGTTACATCGACCTGAACGATCCGGCGAACCCGGCCACGAACGGCGACAATGCGGGCAAGAACCCGCAGGGGATCGTGGTCAACAAGCAGGGGACGAGGGCCTGGGTCAACAACTTCGTCTCCCGCAACGTCTCGAAGGTCAACCTGCAGACCGATCAGGTGATCGACACGATCCGCTACGCGGCGCTGCCGTCGCCAGGATCGCCGGAGGAGATCGTGGCGGTCGGCGCGGAGATGTTCTTCGGCTCACGCGGAAACTTCGATCGGCCTGCCGGGACCACGGTCTCCACCAGCGAGCGGCTGTCGAGCGACGCCTGGCAGTCCTGCGCGAGCTGCCACTTCAAGGGGCTCACCGATAGCGTGGTCTGGGCCTTCGGCACCGGCCCGCGCAAGTCGCTCCCGCTGAACGCGAGCTTCAACCCGAACAACCGAAACCAGCAGAAGATCCTCAACTACTCGGCCGTCAACGACGAGGTCGAGGACTTCTCGCTCAACATCCGCAACGTCTCGGGACCAGGCGCGCTCGCCGCCGCGGTGGCGTGCAGCGATCCCGCGGCGGGTCAGCCGGCGACGAGCACATTCGATCCGAACCACGGGCTGATCATCGGCGACAACGGCAACATCAATACGCCGCCGTGCATCATCAACGCGATCCCATTGAAGGCGAACGCCAACCGGCAGCAGGTCACGGTCACGCTGCCGGGTAGCAGCACCCCCGTCCCGGCGCAGACGGCGATGAGGGAATGGGTGCGCTTCGCCATCCGCACACCGGACGGGCCGTCCACGAACCAGAAGCTGGGCAAGAGCCGCCTCAACCCGGCCAATGTGCAGGCTGGTCGGGCACTCTTTGCTCAGGCGGGCTGTGCGAACTGCCACGGAGGCACCTTGTTCAGCAACTCGATCAAGGACTACGTCTCGCCACCGGCGGCCGCGGAGATCGCCAACGAGCGCATGCCGCTGGCGCCCAACACCAACCCGGTCGGCGCCCCGTACGTCTCCAAGTTCATCACCAACATCGGCTCGTTCAACCTGGGCGTACCGGGCCAGGGCAACGACATCGGCAGCAACATCGGCGCCACCGAGTTGACCACCCCGGGCTTCAACAATGCGACCCAGCAGACGACGCCCCCGTTCGACGCGCTCGGGCGTGACTACAACAACGACGGCAAGGGCAACGGCTTCACGATCCCCTCCGTGCTCGGCATCGACTCGGCGCCCCCCTACTACCACAACGGAGCGTGCGAGACGCTCGACTGCGTGCTCAGCAACGTCAAGCACCGCACCTCCACGCCGGGCGGGGGCCCCGGGTCTCAGCCGGACGCGCTCGCGAACGCCAAGGACCGGGCCCGGGTCATCGCGTTCCTAAGGTCGCTCGACTGAGAGGTGGCTTGCCGTGCCCGCACTGCCGCTTGACGAGGCCGGCAAGTACGTGGCCGGCGCGTACCTCGTGTTCCTCACGCTGATTCTGGTCTACGTAGCGATCATCGGCACGAAGATCGCCCGCATCGATCGGGAGCTGTCAGAGCTGGCGAAGGACGACCAGTGACGGCCGACGTCACGCCCACGATCTCGGCGCTGCAGCGCCGCGGCGACCAGGTCGTCGAGCATTTGCTGCGGGAGAACGAGTCGCGCTGGGAGTCGCCCTCGCAGGCAGACCGCGACCGCCTCGAGACGCTGGCTCATTCGGTGGCATCGCGCTTGCTGCACGAGCCGGCCCTGCGTCTCGAGAGCTCGAGCGCCGAGACGTGCTTGCAGTACGAGCACGCCCTGCGAGAGCTCTTCTGCTTGGGTTCGGCAGGGGAGGAGCCCACGCAGGCCGTTGGGCGGGTCGCCGCCGCGCAGCCCGCCTAACCAGCAGGCTGGTCCGAAGCTGATCGGCCCCCGCCCAGGCGGCGAAGCAGAGGCCGCCCAACGTTCCCGTGACCGTGCTGAGCACACCGGCCGCGGCCGCGAGGGCCACGCCGTCGCTGCCGAGAATCAGCACCGCAGCGGCCGCGCCCACCGCCGGCCCTACCGGTAGCTGTCCGAGCGTGACCAGGGCGATCAGGACCGCCGTGGCGTCCAACACCGAGGCGTCGACACCGACGGCGTGCAGCAGCAGCCAGTTGCGGGCGATCTGGCAGAAGACCGCGATCAGCACCAAGCCGACCACGCGGAGCCCACCGTTCAGGCTGCGGAGCACCGCCAAGCCCCGCCACAGCTTGCGACCCTCGCGCAGGGCCAGCCGGCGCAGGCCGACGCTCGCCGCACCGACCACCACCAAGCCGATGACCGGCGACCACCAGGGCAGGCCCAACGGCACCACCAGCGTGAACGAGGCCAGCGCGGCGAGCATCGCCTCGACGGCGATGATGGGGAACTCGGCGGCGATGAGAGTCGGTACCTGAGGGCACACATCGGGAGACGAGCGCCTCAGCGCCGCGATGCGGGCGGCCACCCCCAGCTGCCCATTCAGCACGCTGCCGACCACCTGCATGCTCGACGCGCGATAGAGGGTTCGGCGGTCGACCCTGCCGCCGGCCGCCTCGATCGTCAGATGCCACGCCTCGCTGCGCGACACCAGGGCGACAACCTGGAGCAACACCGCAAGGACGAGGACCCATGCGGCCGCGCTCTCGAGCGCCTGGGTGAACTCCTCGCGCCGGCCGGCCAGCAGCAGCGCGATGATCGCCGCGGTGAGCAGCGAGCCGAGCACCGTGAGCGGCCCCTGCCGCCGGCGGGCAAAGCTCCGAACGCGCGCGAACACGCGCGCTGCGCCGCTTACCTCCACGGACCGGCTACGGTCGGGGGCGATTCACCAGATCCGCGTGCGACTTGGCCGCCGCTGTCTGGCGAACGAGCTGCCGTTCCCGCTCGTAGGTCTCGCGTTCGACCTTGCCGACCTTGCGCGCTTCCGCGTTGCGTGAGCTCACGCGGTCCAGGGTTTCCTTCCAAGCCTGCTCGCCGCGGGTCGACGACTTCCAGTTGGAGCTGTCGTCCTGATCGGTCATATGGTCAGTCCTAGCGGCTCCCAGGGGATTGGACCACCGGGGGGCGCAGGGAGCGCTTCACCCGACTGTGGCGGACTTATTGTGGCACCCGCCCGCGGGCGGGCGGGTGCGCACAACGGCGCGGTCAGATCGGCCGTACGTTCACTGCCTTCGGGCCCTTGTCGCCGGGCTCGGCGTCGTACTCGACCTTCGCGCCCTCGGCGAGCGACTTGAAGCCATCGCCGGCGATGCCGGTGTGATGGACGAAAAGGTCCTTGCCGGCTTCATCGGGCGTGACGAAGCCGAAGCCCTTGTCGTCGCTGAACCACTTGACGGTTCCAGTGGCCATTTTCTACCTCCTTGTTGTGTGCTGCGTACGCGGAGGTGCTGGAAGCAACGACTACGGGCGCTGGCACTACGTAGCCGAGCCTAGGCTCGACTCGAACGCACCGAACGCTAGCAGTGATCGCCTACGCTGCAAGCCGCGACACCAGATTGGCAGCCCGGACGGTTCCGGGCGCCTCGCGCAGGCGGCGCGACAGCGCGGCCCGCCGCTGGGCAAGATCGGCGTCGCCGAGCAGCCGGTCAATGGCGGCGAGAAGCTCCGGCGGATCGTGGCCGTAGGTGTCGAGCCGGATTCCGAAGCCGGTCTCGTGAATCCGCTGGGCGTTGTCGTACTGGTCCCAGAACACAGGCAGCACGACCATCGGCTTGCCGAAGTAGAGCGACTCCGTGACGGTGTTGTTGCCGCCGTGGGTGATCACCAGGTCGACCAGCGGAAGGATCGAGGTCTGGGGCAGGAACTCCTCACCGACCATGTTGGCGCCGAGCTCGAGCTGCTCGTGCTGAGGGCCCTTCGAGACCACCACCCGGTACGGCGAGCCGGCGAGAGCGCCAACCAGCCCGCGCATCAGCTCGAGGTCCCCGGAGGCAAGCGACCCAAGGCTCAGGTAGACGAGCGGACCCTCACCGGAGGCCAGCGGCTCCGGTAGGGACCAGGCGGCGTCCGTGGTCCGGACGCTCGCCTCC
This sequence comes from uncultured Thermoleophilaceae bacterium, assembly GCA_963728495.1. Taxonomy (GTDB): domain Bacteria; phylum Actinomycetota; class Thermoleophilia; order Solirubrobacterales; family Thermoleophilaceae; genus JACVRW01. The sequence goes on from CAVSKI010000010.1 coordinate 434,530, forward strand.
AGGTTTTGCCAGGACGGGCCGAGCGCGGCGGCACGCGCGTAGTCCACCTCGCGCGGATAGATCCACAGGTTCAGCCAGGGAGAGGTGTGTATGAACTCGAGCTCGGGCAGCGCCGGCGCTCCCCGTTCGCGACAGAACGCGTCGAAGTCGGCGTGCATCTCCGAATGAGAGCGCTCGTATTCGCGGCGGTAGGCCGCCCAGCCCGAGTCGTCGGAGGTGGGGTAGCCGGAGAAGGTCGGCGGCACCCGCGGGTCCCTCACCTCGGCCGGGTTGCAGGACACGATTCGCACCCAGGGACGGCCCGAGGCCGACAGTGCCGGAAAGCTCACGACGTTGTCCTCGACGATCACATCCGGCTGGACCTCGTCGATGATCTCGACCAGCCGCTGGTCGACGTGCTTGGCGCCGTCGATCAGTGCCTGGAAGGTGGGAGCGATGAAGCCCTCGAGCTGCTCGATGGTCGGCTTGCGAAAGACCGGAGCCGTCTCGCGGATGTAGTCCTTCCAGAACTGGCCGGGGTCCTCTTCGTCCTCCGCGGGCGGCGTCAGCCTCATGAGCCGTTCCTCGAAGCCCTTCTCCTCGAGCGCTCCCCTGAAGGACTCCTCGACGATGAACACCACGCGGTGGCCTCGCTCGCGCAGCACGTGGCCGATACCCACGCAGTTGTTGGTGGGCCCGTAGGCGCCCTCCGGGAAGAAGACGAACGTCTGGTGCCGCTCGCTCACGGTCCGGGCTTGCGGGCGGAGGCGACCTTGGCGGACACGGGGATCTCGAGGCCGGGGCCGGCCCGGTACTGCTCCACGAGCCGGTCGAAGGATGCGCGGATCTGCCCCTGGGCGTCCCCGGACTGGCCCTGCATGAGCGCCGCGGTGCGAACGGTGCTGTCGAGTAGACCACGCCAGAGATCGTCGGGCGACCCGACAGGGTGCGTAAAGGAGACGCGCTCCATCTCGAAGTCCCGAAGGCCGTGATTGCCGAGCAGGCGGGCCAACTCGCGCTCCTCGGAGAAGCGAAAGAATGGCGGTCCGGGGGGAACGTCCGCCGGCGGGTGGGCCCCCACTTCGGCCACCGCGTCGAGCAAGACGCCGATGAAGCGGGCTCGCTCGGGGAGATCCCACACCGTCAGGGCGAGCCGACCGCCGGGCGCGAGCACTCGCGCGAACTCCCCGGCGACCTGCTCGGGGCGGCTGACGTGGTGCATCAGGAAGCTCCCGATCACTGCATCGAACGAGTCGTCCGGGAAGGGCAGGGCCTCCGCGTCGCCCGTGCGAAAGTCGAGCTGCGGATAGCGCTTGCGGGCCAGGGTGACCATGCCTTCCGCGATGTCAACTCCGATCACCGACGCCCCGCGCTCGGCCGCCCGCGCCGTGGCATGGCCCGGACCGCTGGCCACGTCGAGCATGCGAGTACCGGAGCGCACATCCGCCGCGTCGAGAAGCGGCTCGATCAATCGCGGCGTGATCTGGCCCAGGAAGCTGCCGTAGGTCACGGCCTTGGCTTCCCAGCCCGTTGCCTCGAACGCGTTGAACTCGTCGGCGGCGGCGATCTCGGACAGCAGGGCGGCCACGGCCTGTGGGGCCACCTCCATCGCCATGTGACCGGCCTCGAGCTCGTGGTAGTCCCAGCCCGCGGCGCGCGCCCGCGCCGCCGTCTGTGCAAAGCCCGACTTCGTACACGAGACATAGGTGCGCGGTACCGACCGGGCGGCCGGGTTGCGCAGCTCGATGCGGTCGGTCAGGACCTGGAGCGGGGTGGTGGTGAGCAGCCGGCGAAGCCTCTCCGCCTGCTCCTCGGTGTCCACCCCGGCAAACCACGGGTCGAGCGGTGGGATCAGCCCGTCCTGTGCACGAGGGCGAAGCGCGCTGTCGAGGTCGGGGCGCGTGTCGAACGCCGACTGGCCGTCCTGGGGCGCGAACGCGTCCAGGTACACCAGGCGTCCGATTCGCTCGGGCACCCGCTCGGCGGCCCCGGTAATCGGCATGCCGCCGTAGGAGTGGCCGACGAGGTGGACCCCGGTGAGATCGCTGCTCTGGACCGTCTGCGCCACGTGGGCGGCATGATCTTCGAGCGTGGTGGCGGGGTCGTCCATCCCCGGCAGCGAGGGGCACGCTACGAGGTGTCCCTCCTGTTCGAGCAGCGGCCGCACCTGGTCCCAGGCCCACGCACCTCCGCCTGATCCATGGACGAGCACGAAGTTCACGCACGGAAGGATCGCGCAGACGGCGGCACGGTGCTGGACGACTGCGCCAATCTCTTGCCTCTCGGCGCATCGATTGCCACCATATGGGATATGTGCCTGGACGGTCCCTCGGTGAGGGTCATCTCGGAGCCGCTGGAGCTACAGCCGGCCCCGGCGCCCTGGCCCGTTCCGGAGCCCTGTGAGCCTGAACGCGAGGCCGAGCCGGCGAACTCGTCGTGAGCCCGACCACACTCGTCCCCACTCCTCTCTACGGCCTGCGCACGTGGAGGGTCGTCGGGGAGAGCGGCCAGGAGCGGCTGGCGGGCCCTCACCAGCGCGCGGCCTGGCCACCGGGCGGCACGTGGTTGGAGGCCACCTGCGCCCAGGCGGCCGGACACCAGCCGCCGAACGCGGACTGCGACTGCGGCTTTCACGCATGGCACCCCTCGAGGCGCTCGGCCCGCCGAGTGCTCGCCGGCCGCCGCGAGGTACCCGGGATCGTCGAGACCCAGGGGGCGATCGAGCTGCACGCCGAGGGCCTGCGCGCGCAGCGAGCGCGGCCGTACGTGCTCTTCCTGGCCCCGGGGCGCAACGCACGCCTGGTCGCACGGCTGGCGAAGGCGTACGACACCGAGGTCGTCGAGATCGACGGCCCCGACGCCCTGCTGGCCTTCTGCCGAACGCGCCGGCTCGGATTGGACGAGGCGACCGTGGATCGGCTTATGGGGCCGGCGACGGCCGAGCGGTACCGGCGGGAAAAGCGCCGGACGGTGCGGAGGGACGTGCTGCGGCTCGGCGCAGCGGTGGCGGTGGTGGCGCTGCTGGTGGTTGCCGGCCTCCACTTCGCCACCGACCCGCCGGGCGACCGGGTGATCCAGGGCCGCACCGGTGAGATCCACATCCAGTCGCGCTGAGCCCCAGTGTGGCGAAACCGTCCCCGGGCACTGGGGTACTTGGGTGCAATGAGGGACGGACGAGTCAATCGCGCGATCGAGAAGGGCAGGGCGCGGACCACGGACATCAAGACCCGCGTGCCGGAGCTTCGCGAGCGCATGCCCGAGCTTCGCGAACGCGTACCCGAGCTGACCGACGGCCTGCGGAGCCGCGGCGGCGAGCTGGCGCGCCAGTACGCCAAGCTGGACGTCTCGTGGGCGCGCTGCGGCTACGCCAAAGCGGCACGCGCGGCTCTGCTCGGCTTTGGGCTGGGCCCGATGATCGACTACTACGTGCACACGCGCGTAGTTGGCGGTGAGGTCTTCGACCGGCTCTCGCACCCGGTGATCTTCGTGGCCAACCACTCGAGCCACCTCGACACCCCGACGATCCTGCGCTCGCTGCCGCGCAAGTGGCGCCGCAACACCGCGGTGGCCGCGGCGGCCGACTACTTCTACAACAAGCGCTGGAAGGCCAACGGCGTGGCGCTGCTGTTCAACACGGTGCCGCTGGGCCGAAAGGGCGGCGGACTCGGCAACGGGGCCACCGATCACGTGGACCGCCTGATCGACGAGGGCTGGAACCTCGTCATGTTCCCCGAGGGCACTCGCTCGCGCGACGGCGAGGTCGGCAAGGTGCATTCCGGCGCCGCGGTGATCGCCGCGCACCACGGAATCGACATCGTTCCGATCTACATCCACGGTACCCACGAGGCGATGCCTCCCGGACGAAACTGGCCGAAGCGCATCCCGGGCCGCGTCTTCTCCCGGCGCCACGAGGTGGAGGTGCGCTTCGGCGATCCGATCCGCCCCAGGGCGGCCGACGAGCGGCACGAGGTGATGGACGAGGTGCGTTCCTTCTGGCAGCGCAGGGGCCTCGCGGCGGCTCCGGTGCTCGAGCCCGAGGACGTGCGCGAGCGCGAGGCAGTGCTCACCGGCTGATCCGGTATACGGTCCCGTCCACCCGGGCACGAACGCCATCGAGTGGAGGAGGACCCAGTGAAGAAGCTCATCAACGATCCCGACGCCGTAGTCCGAGAGGCGCTCGAGGGAATGGAGGCGGCACACGGAGACCGCCTTCGCGTGACCTACGACCCCTACGTGATCGTGCGCGCCGACGCGCCGGTGAAGGGCAAGGTGGGCATCATCTCCGGGGGAGGCTCGGGACACGAGCCGATGCATGGCGGCCTCGTCGGCCCGGGCATGCTCGACGCGGCCTGTCCCGGGGAGGTGTTCACCTCGCCGACGCCCGACCAGATGCTCGAGGCCACCAAGGCGGTCGACGGCGGCGCCGGGGTGCTCCACATCGTCAAGAACTACACCGGCGACGTGCTCAACTTCGAGATGGCGGCCGACCTCGCCAAGGGTGAGGGCATCGAGGTCGAGGCCGTGGTCACCAACGACGACGTGGCGGTGCAGGACTCGCTGTACACGGCCGGCCGGCGCGGCGTGGGCATCACGGTGATCGCCGAGAAGATCTGCGGCGCGGCCGCCGACGAGGGCAAGTCACTGGCCGAGGTCGCGGAGGTGTGCCGGAAGGTCAACGGCCAGGGCCGCAGCATGGGAATGGCGCTCACCCCCTGCGTCACGCCGGGGTCGGGCGAGCCCAGCTTCGAGCTGGGCGACGACGAGATGGAGATCGGCATCGGGATCCACGGCGAGCCCGGCCGCTACCGCGAGCCCATCGAGTCGGCCGCCGGGATCGTGGAACGCCTGGCCACAGCGATCGTCGAGGACCTGCCCTTCGAGTCGGGTGACAAGGTGCTGGCCTTCGTCAACGGCATGGGCGGCACGCCGCTGATCGAGCTCTACATCGTCTACCGCGAGCTCAACCGCCTGCTCGAGGAGCGTGGCATCACGATCGAGCGCAGGCTGATCGGCGACTACATCACCTCGCTCGAGATGGCCGGCTGCTCGATCACGTTGCTCAAGCTCGACGACGAGCTCACACGCCTGTGGGACGCCCCCGCGGACACACCGGCCCTGCGGGTCGGCTGAGGGCGTCGCCTTGCCCATCACCTCGACAGCGGTCCGCGACTGGATCCGGGCCTATGCGGTCGACATAGGCGAGCACCGTGCGGAGTTGGTCAAGCTCGACACGGCGATCGGAGACGGCGACCACGGCACGAACATGGATCGCGGCATGCGCAAGGCCGTCGAGAAGCTCGATGCCAGTGACGACGAGGACATCGGTGCGCTCCTGAAGGGCGTGGGCATGGCGCTGGTCTCGAGCGTCGGCGGGGCCGCCGGCCCGCTCTACGGGACGCTGTTCCTGCAGATGGGCACGGCGACGGCCGGCCAGGACGAGCTCGACCTGGCCGGCTGGACCGAGGCGTTGGACGCCGGAGTCAAGGGCGTCCAGGCCCGCGGCAAGGCGGAGCTGGGCGACAAGACGATGATCGACGCGCTGAAGCCGGCGGTCGAGGCCCTGCGCGCCGCCGCCGATGAGGGCGCGGACCTGGGCGACGCTCTGCGTCGCTCCGCCGACGCGGCGGCGGAGGGCATGCGGGCGACAACGACCGAGCTCGAGGCGCGCCGAGGGCCGAGCGAGCTACCTGGGCCCGCGCAGCGTCGGGCACCAGGACCCCGGCGCCACCTCGTCGCACATGCTGCTCGACGCTGCGGCGAGCACGTTCGGAGGCGACGAGTTGACATCGCCAGACCGACGGGTATATGCTGGCGCCCGCTGGATCCGGCAATTCCATGGAGAGGAGAAGAGGCTCTTGAGTATCTTCGGAGCTGAGGTGATCGGGACTGCGCTCCTGATCCTGCTGGGCAACGGAGTCGTTGCCGGTGTCCTGCTCAATCAATCAAAGGCCGAGAACGCGGGCTGGATCGTGATCACGTTCGGCTGGGGCATGGCCGTGATGGTGGGTGTGTTTGCCGTTTCGCAGTTCAGCGGCGCTCATCTCAATCCGGCGGTCACGTTCGGATTCGCCGTCATCGGCAACACGCCCTGGGAGGACGTACCCAAGTATTTCGCCGGCGAGTTCGTCGGCGCGTTCATCGGGGCGACTCTCGTGTGGCTGGCGTACCTGCCCCACTGGGGGGCCACCGAGGATCCCGGGCTCAAGCTGGCCTGCTACAGCACAGCGCCCGCCATCCGGAACACCGCGGCCAACATTGTCTGCGAGATCATCGGCACGTTCGTGCTGGTCTTCGGCGTGCTGGCCTTCTTCGCCAACCCGGACACGGCGGCGACCGGGCTAGGCGGCCTGCTCGTCGGACTGCTGGTGCTCGGCATCGGGCTATCGCTGGGAGGACCAACCGGCTACGCGATCAATCCTGCGCGTGACCTCGGTCCCCGCATCATGCACGCGATCCTGCCGATCGCGGGCAAGGGGGACTCGGACTGGAGCTACGCCTGGATTCCCGTGGTGGCCCCCCTCATCGGCGGCGCCCTGGGGGCGCTGGCCTTCGAAGCGTTCTATCCCGGCTGATTCGAGAGAGGTAACTGATGGCTAAGTACGCGGCAGCCCTGGACCAGGGCACGACCAGCTCACGCTGCATGATCTTCGACCACGGAGGTCAGGTGGTGAGCGTGGCGCAGAAGGAGCATGAGCAGATCTATCCCAAGCCGGGTTGGGTCGAGCACGACGCGAACGAGATCTGGTCGCGCACCCAGGAGGTCATAGAGGAGGCGATGAGCGAGGCCGGCGCCAGCGCCGACGACATCGCCGGCGTGGGCATCACCAACCAGCGCGAGACCACGCTGGTGTGGGACAGGAACACGGGCGAGCCGGTGCACAACGCGCTCGTGTGGCAGGACACCCGCACGGACAAGCTCGTGGACGAGTTCTCCAAGGACGGGGGCCAGGCGCGCTTCCAGGAGCAGGTCGGACTGCCGCTCGCCACGTACTTCTCCGGGCCCGAAGATCCGCTGGACGCTGGACAACGTGGACGGCGCGCGCGACAAGGCCGAGTCCGGCGACCTGCTGTTCGGCAACATGGACACGTGGCTGATCTGGAACCTCACGGGTGGCACCGACGGCGGGCAGCACATCACCGACGTCACGAACGCCAGCCGGACGATGCTGATGGACCTCAAGTCCCTCTCGTGGGACGAGGAGATCGCCGGCATCATGGGCGTTCCCACGGCGATGCTGCCCGAGATCAGGGCGTCGAGCGAGGTGTACGGAGAGGTGAAGGCCGGGGGCTCGCTCAACGGCGTGGCACTGGCCGGCGACCTCGGCGACCAGCAGGCAGCCACCTTCGGACAGACCTGCTTCGCGGTCGGTGAGGCGAAGAACACCTACGGCACGGGCAACTTCCTACTGCTCAACACGGGCACCGAGGCAGTGCCGTCGAAGTCCGGCCTGCTGACCACCGTGGGGTACAAGATCGGCGACGAGGATGCCGTGTACTGCCTGGAGGGCTCGATCGCCATCACCGGGGCGCTGGTCCAGTGGCTGCGCGACAACCTGAAGATGATCAAGGCGGCGCCGGAGGTCGAGGAGCTGGCCAAGTCGGTCGACGACAACGGCGGCTGCTACATCGTGCCGGCGTTCTCGGGCCTGTTCGCGCCGTACTGGAAGTCCAACGCGCGCGGCGTGTTCGCCGGCCTCACGCGCTACGTCAACGCGGGGCACATCGCCCGGGCAACGCTCGAGGCGACGGCCTACCAGAGCCGCGAGGTGGTCGAGGCCATGAACGCCGACTCGGGCGTGGCGCTGGAGTCGCTCAAGGTCGACGGGGGCATGGTCGGCAACGACCTGCTGATGCAGTTCCAGGCCGACCTGCTGGGCGTGCCGGTGATCCGGCCGAAGGTGCCGGAGACGACGTCGCTCGGCGCCGCCTACGCCGCCGGGCTGGCCACCGGCTTCTGGAACGAAGTCGAGGACCTGCGCGAGAACTGGGTCGAGGACAAGCGCTGGGAGCCCACGATGGACTCCGACACGCGCGACGAGTACTACAAGTACTGGAAGCGCGCGGTCACGCGGACGTTCGACTGGTTCGAGGCCGACGAGGAGCCCGACGAGGGGTAAGTCTCACTAGTTCCAGGGGAGCTCGGCGCGCGTAGCCCAGTACGCCGCCGGCTCCTCGACCAGGTCCGCGAGCCGCCGCTCGAGATCGTCGTTCCAGGCGATCTCGAGGGCGGCTCGGTTGCTTTCGAGCTGAGCGACGGTGGCCGCGCCGCTGAGCACGACGTCCGCCCAGGGCCGTGCGAGCGCCGCGGCGAGCGCCAGTCTGTCCTCGCCGGCCAGCCGCCCATTGGCCAGCGCCTCCTTGACCAGTACCTGTAGCCCGGCCTCGTGGGCGGCCTCGAGTGCCTGCTCGGCGGAGCGCTCGTGCAGGTTCCAGGTGGCCTGCACGGCGTCGAAGCCGCCGATGGCCAGGGCCCGTTCGATCGTGGCCGCCTGATCGTCACCGGTCACGGTCAGGCCGACGCGGATCCCGCTGTCGCGTAACGCGTCGAGCTCGCCGCGTACGGCGGGGTCGTCCAGCACGCCGCTGTCGAGAGTGGCCGAGTGGATCTGGTAGAGGCTCAGCCACTCGCCCAGCAGCTCGCGTGTCTCGGGCCATTGCGTTCGGAAGTGCGCGACCGAGAGGTCCTTGACCTCGTGCTCGGCCGCGTCGACGCGCCAGTCGCCCGTGTAGCGATAGCCCCACTTCGAGCTCACGGTCACATCGCCTCGCCTCAGTCCGCGCCGCGCGAGCCACGACGCCAGGAACTCCTCGGCGCGGCCGTAGGAGCGCGCCGCGTCGAACCAGCGCAGGCCGCCGTCGTAGGCGGCGTCGAGGACTGCGTGCGCCCCGCGCTCCATGCCCTCGACGCTCGCGTCGGCCACGTCCTCGCCGTGGCCGAGGTTGATGTACGCCGGCCGCCCGAGCGCGGCGAGGCCGAGCCCGATCTGGGCGCCGTGCATGCGCACAGCGTAGGGCGGTTAGGATTCGCGCGGTGCCCAGCCTCCAGGCCGAGCTGCTGGTGATTGGCGGCGGCGCCACCGGCGCCGGCGTGGCCTGGGATGCAGCGCTGAGGGGGTTCGACGTGGTGCTCGTCGACCGGGCGGACCTCGCCGAGGGTACGAGCGGCCGCTTCCACGGCCTGCTGCACTCGGGGGGCCGCTATGTGGTCAAGGACTCGGTGGCCGCGGAGGAGTGCGTTGTCGAGAACGCGATCCTGCGGCATGTGATCCCCGACTGCATCGAGGACACCGGCGGGCTCTTCGTGACCACCCCGGAGGACGACCCCGCCTACGGCGACGAGTTCATGGCCGGCTGTCGCGCCACCGGGCTGCCCGCCGAGGAGATCGACGTGGCCGAGGCGCTGCGCCGCGAGCCGCGACTCAACCCGGGGATGCAGCGCGCGTTCGCCGTGCCCGACGCGTCGATCGACGCTTGGAAGACCGTCTGGTCATTCGCCCGCGGCGCATCCGCGCACGGTGCTCGCATCCTGCCCTATCACCGCGTGCTCGACCTGCATCGAGACAACGGCGCCGTCTCGGGTGCGCGCGTGCGCAACGAGCTCACCGGAGAGGAGCTCGACATCGACGCGGGCTTCACGATCAACGCCTCGGGGGCGTGGGCGGCGCAGATCGCGCAGATGGCGGGGATAGAGGGCGTGGGCGTGGTGCCCGGCAAGGGGATCATGATCGCCATGAACCACCGGCTGGTGAACACGGTGATCAACCGCTGCACGATGCCGGCGGACGGCGACATCCTCGTGCCGATCCGTACCGTCAGCGTGATCGGCACGACCGACAGCCGCTCCGCCGATCCCGACGAGATCCCCGTGACCCAGGACGAGGTCGACCAGATGCTCGACGACGGCGAGCGCCTCGTGCCGGGCTTCCGCGACGCCCGCGCCATGCGCGTGTGGGCCGGGGTGCGACCGCTCTTCCAGGACGAGAAGGCCGGCTCCGTGGCCGACACGCGCGACGTCAGCCGCACGCATGCGGTCGTCGACCACCGCGAGCGCGACGGCGTGGACGGCCTGCTGACGATGTCCGGAGGCAAGCTCACGACGCTGCGGCTGATGGCCCAGGACATAGTGGACGCGATGTGCGCCCAGCTCGGCACCGTGCGTCCCTGCCGCACCCACGAGGAGCGCCCGCCGGGCAACGAGGACGAGCAGGGCTACACGCTCGGCTCGCGCTTACGCCGGCGCGAGGCGACCTTGCAGGACGAGCAGCTGATCTGCGAGTGCGAGCTGATCGGCCGCAGCCGGCTCGAGCAGGCCATGCGCCGGCGGGGCACGGCGAACCTCGACGACATCCGACGCACGATGCGCCTGGGCATGGGCCCCTGCCAGGGCGGTTTCTGCATCTACCGCGCCACCGGGATCCTGCACGGCGTCGGCCGGCTCGACGGCGCTGAGGCGGCATCGTCGCTGCGCGGCTTCCTGCAGGAGCGCTGGAAGGGCGTGTGGCCGATCCTCTACGGCGACCAGCTGCGCCAGGCGCGCCTGGACGACTGGATCTTCCAGGGCCTGCTCGACGTGGAGCACCTTCCGCCCGACGAGGAGGCGGCGGCGTGAGCCATCACGACGTGATCGTGGTGGGCACCGGCCTGGCCGGGCTGACCGCCGCCGTGCGCCTGGCCGAGGACGGGGCGCGGGTGCTCGTTCTGGCCAAGGGGATCGGCGCGACTCACCTGAGCGCGGGCACGATCGACGTTCTCGGCTACATGCCGGAGCCCGTCGAGCGCCCGGCCGACGCCATCAGCGCGCTTGTCGAGGCCCGGCCCGAACATCCCTACGCCCTGGTGGGCGCGGACGGCGTGGCCGCGGCCGTTGACTGGTTCAAGCAGCGGATAGCGGCCGGGCCGCTCGCCCCCTATGCATACACCGGCGGGGTGGAGGAGAACCTGCTGTTGCCGACCGCGGTCGGAGTGGGGCGGCCCTCGGCGGTTGTGCCCGAGACCATGGCCGGCGGCGACCTCAGCCGCGACGACTCGCCCATCTGCGTCGTCGGCCTTCGGGCCCTGAAGGACTTTCACCCGACGCTGGCCGCCGACACGCTGACCCGCGCGGGTGTGCGCGCCCGCGGAGTCGAGCTCGACCTCGTGCCCGAGGGTCGCGCCGACGTGAACGCGCTCGGCTTCGCGCGCGCCTTCGACGACCCCGATTTCCGGGGCAACGTCGCGGGCCAGGTGGCCAGCCGGCTCGCGGCCGAGGAGCGCGTGGCCTTTCCGGCCGTGCTCGGGATCGGCGACCCTCACGCCGTGTGGAGCGAGCTCGAGCAGCGGCTCGGTCGCCCCGTGTTCGAGATCCCGACCCTGCCCCCGTCGGTTCCGGGCATGAGGGTCCACAAGACCCTGACCGAGGCGCTGCGCCGAGCGGGGGGGCGTGTGATCCTCAACACCGTTGTGATCGGGGCCGAGCACGAGGGTGGGCGCGTCAGTGGGCTGCGCACCCGCGTGGGCCTGCGCGAGGAGCGCCGCGGCGCCGACTGGGTTGTGCTCGCCACGGGCGGCTTCGCCTCAGGTGGCCTCGAGCTCGACTCGCGCTGGGCGGCGCGCGAGACCGCCCTGGGCCTGCCCGTGAGCGCCATGCCCGAGCCGGGCGCGGAGCGCTTCCGCCCGGGCTACTTCGACGACCAGCCGATGGCCCGAGCCGGGGTGGCGGTGGATGCCGAGCTACGGGCGGTCGACGGCGAGGGCGAGCGCCAGTACGAGAACGTCCTGGTGGCGGGAGCGACCCTGGCCGGGGCCGAGCCGTGGCGCGAGAAGAGCGGCGACGGGCTCAGCCTCTCCACCGGATACCGCGCGGCGGAGCTCGTGCGAGTGGCCTCGAGCACCGCCGGGGCGGTGGATAGCTGATGGCCGTCCACGATTCTCACGACGTGCTGGGCGACCTCATGCGCGACTCGCTCGACCACTGCGTCAAGTGCACGATCTGCGAGACGTACTGTCCGGTCTCGAACGTCACGCCGCTGTTCCCGGGACCCAAGTACGTGGGACCGCAGGCCGAGCGCTTCCGCATCCACGACGAGCCCTCGACCGACGCATCCCTGGACTACTGCTCGGGCTGCGGGATCTGCACCCAGGTGTGTCCCCAGGGGGTGCACATCGCCGAGATCAACACGCAGGCTCGCGCCCGGATGAAGTCCACCCACGGGGTCAAGCCGCGCGACAGGATCCTGGCTCGCCCGACCCTCGCGGGGCGGCTCGGCACGCCGGTGGCGCCGCTCGCCAACTGGAGCCTGCGCAACCGGCTGGTGCGGCTGGCGCTCGAGAAGACCATCGGGATCGACCATCGGGCGCCGATGCCCCGCTTCGCCGGGAGGACTTTCCAGCGCTGGGCGCGCCGCCACACGGCCCCGCCGGCCGCCGCGCGCCGCGTGGCGTTCTTTCACGGCTGCGGCACCAACTACTACGAGCCCGGGCTCGGCGCGATGACCGTGGCGCTGCTGGAGCACAACGGGCTCGCGGTCGAGGTGCCCAAGCAGGACTGCTGTGGACTGCCGCTGCAATCCAACGGCCTCTTCGACGACGCCCGCGGCTACGTCCACCGGCTGGCGGCCCGGCTGGCCCCCTACGCCCGCGAGGGGGTGGACATCGTGGGCACCTCGAGCAGCTGCACTCTGATGCTCAAGCGCGAGGCGCTCGAGATACTCGACATGGGCGACGACCCGGATCTCCAGGTCGTGTCCGAGCGGACCTTCGACATCTGCGAGTACCTGCTGGCGATGCACGAGCGCGGCGAGCTGAACACCGACTTCGCGCCCGTGCCCGAGACCGTCACCTACCACGCCCCGTGTCAGCAGCAGGGCCACGGGATCGGCAAGCCGGCGCTGGACCTGCTCGCCCTGATACCGGAGCTCGAAACGATCGAGACCGGCGCGTCCTGCTGCGGGGTGGCCGGCACCTACGGGCTCAAGCGCGAGAAGTACGACATTGCGATGAAGGTTGGCGCCGGGCTCTTCGGCGAGATCGCGGCGGCCGCTCCCGACACGGCGGTGTGCGACTCCGAGACCTGCCGCTGGCAGATCGAGCAGGCCACCGGGGTGCGCTCGGTGCATCCCGTCGAGATGCTCCACCGCGCGTCGGGCCTGAGCGCTCCGTGGTAAGCCTGGTCATCGTCTCCCACAGCGCGGCGCTGGCCGAGGGTGTGATCGAACTGGCCCGGGAGATGGGCGGCAGCGAGGTCAAGATCGAGGCGGCCGGCGGCATCGAGGGCGGCGAGATCGGGACCGACGCCGAGCGCGTGCGCGAAGCAGTCGAGCGTGTCCGCTCGCCCGACGGCGTGCTCGTGCTCATGGATCTCGGCAGCGCGCTGATGAGCGCAGAGATGGCGCTGGAGATGGCCGAGCCGGCCGACGGGACCGTGCTGCTCTCCGAGGCGCCGCTCGTGGAGGGCGCCGTGGCCGCGGCGGCGCTGGCCGGAGCCGGAGCGTCGCTGGACGACGTGGCTCGGGAGGCGCGCGGGGCCCTGCGGATGAAGACTGAGCAGCTGGGAGCAGAGGAGCCCGAGGGGGAGGCGCCGGCGGCCGAGGCTGAAGACGAGGATGGCCCAGCGGCCGAGCTGCGCCTGACCGTCGAGAACCGCATGGGCCTGCACGCCCGCCCGGCCGCGCGCTTCGTAGGGGCGCTCGGCGGCCTCGACGCCCGGGTCGAGGTCCGCGACGCGACCAGCGATCGCGGCCCGGCCAACGGGGCCAGCCTGGTCGGCCTCGCCACCCTCGCCGTGGCCCAGGGTCACGAGATCGTCGTGTCCGCGCGCGGCCCGCAGGCCGCCGAGGCCCTCGACGCTCTGCGCGCGCTCGCGGCCGACAATTTCGGCGACCCGTTGGGGGACGAACCCAAGGAAGCCGACTCGGATCCCGGCGACGAGCCGGCCGAGGCTCCAGGCGCCGGGACGCAGCTGCGTGGTGTGCCGGCCTCGCCGGGCATCGCGATCGGGCCCGCGCGCCACCTGCGCCAGCGCGAATTCGTGGTCGAGGATGGTCCGTCCGGCACGCCGGCCGAGGAACGGGCGCGCCTCGACGCCGCCCGCGTTGCCGCGAAGCATGAGCTCGCGGGTCTGCAGGCCAGGGTTACGTCGCGCGCAGGAGCGAACGAGGCCGACATCTTCAGCGCACACGCCCTGCTGGTCGACGACGCCGCGATCACCGAGCCGGCCCTAAGGCGCATCGAGGAGGGGGCGAGCGCGGCCCAGGCCTGGCAGGCCGCCGCGGCGGAGGCGGCGGCGGCGTTTCGGGCTCTGGACGATGACTACATGCGCCAGCGTGCGGTCGACGTGGAGGACGCGTCCGGCGAGGTGCTCACCCAGCTCGGTTGCTCGGCCGAGGGACCCGCTCTGGAGGGCCCCGGCATCGTCCTGGCCGGCGAGCTCACACCCGGTGAGGCTGCCGGCCTCGATCCCGATGACGCATGGGCGATCGCCACCGCTCGTGGCGGGGCAACGGCCCACGCGGCCATCCTCGCTCGGGCGCTCGGCATCCCCGCTGTGGTCGGCCTGGGGGACGCGCTGATGGAGGTGTCCGAGGCCACACCCCTGGTTCTCGACGGCGAGGCGGGCCTGGTCGAGGTCGATCCGGGCGACGATGCCGTGGCCGAGAGAAGGGCCCAGCAGGAGACCGCTGAAGCCCAGCGTCGCGAGCTGCTGTCCCGCGCTCACGAGCCCGGTGCGCTCTCGGACGGGCGGCGGGTGGAGGTGTTCGCGAACATCGGCAGCCCGGCCGAGGCCATCCGCGCCGTGGAGCTGGGCGCCGAGGGCGTCGGGCTCCTGCGCACCGAGTTCCTCTTCCTGGACCGCGCGTCGGCGCCAACGGAGGACGAGCAGGTCGAGGTCCTCGGCGAAATCGCCGCCGCCCTGGAGGGGCGCCCGGTGGTAGTCCGGACGCTCGACGCGGGAGCCGACAAGCCGTTGCCGTTCCTGCGCCAAGAGCCGGAGGACAACCCGTTCCTGGGGCGCCGGGGAATCAGGCTCTCGCTGGCCGAGCCCGAGTTGCTGCGCACGCAGCTCCGGGCCATCCTGCGGGTGGCCGACGAGCATCCGCTGAAGGTGATGTTCCCGATGGTCGCCACGCTCGACGAGGTGCGCGCCGCGCGGACACTGCTCGACGAGGCGCGCGACACGCTGGGAAGCCGCGCCGCGCTCGAGGTCGGCGTGATGGTCGAGGTGCCCGCGCTTGCCTTGCAGGCCGCACAGTTCGCGCCGCACGTCGACTTCTTCTCCGTGGGGACCAACGACCTGGCCCAGTACACGATGGCCGCCGAGCGCGGCAACGCGGCCCTCGCCGCCTTGCTGGACGCCTCGCGAGCCCCGGTGCTCGCCCTGATCGCCGCCGTGACCGAAGCCGCTCGCGAGCACGACTGCTGGGTGGGCGTCTGCGGCGAGCTGGCCGGCGAGCCCGACGCCGCCGTGCAGCTCGCCGGGCTCGGCGTCACGGAGCTCAGCATGGCCGCAAGCCGGATCCCGGCCGTCAAGGCTGCGCTGCGCGAAAGCGACCAAGAGGCCGCCACGGCGGCCGCCCAGCGCGCGCTACAGTCCGCGCGCGCCCCGTGGCCAACCCGATCGTGATCCGGAGCAGGATGCGCTCAGCCCGCCTGATCGCGGCGGGCAGCGCCGTTCGTATCGTCCTCACTCCGGTCGTGATGTGGCTGGTGCTCGAGGGCGATGGCGAGTCGTCGGAGTTGATCGCCGCGGCACTGTTCTGTGTGGCCGCCGCCACCGACTGGGTCGACGGGCGCCTCGCCCGCCGCTGGGGCGTGACCAGCAAGCTCGGCTCCTTTCTCGACACCACGGCGGACAAGCTGCTGGTGTCGGGTGTGCTGATCGCGCTGCTCGCAGCCGGCCGCGTATCGACCTGGATCGTCGCCGTGATCATCGGCCGCGAGCTCGTGATCATGGGGCTGCGCGGGGTGATCGCCTCCGAGGGCGAGGTCATGGCGCCCTCGATGCTCGGCAAGCTCAAGACCAGCGTCCAGTTCTTGGCCATCACGCTCGCGATCCTGCGGCCCGGCGAGCCGCTCGCTGGTCTCTACCTGGACGAGTGGGTCATGCTGGCCGCCGCGGTGATCACCGTTGTCTCGGCGATCGACTATCTGATGCGTGCCCTCCCGGAGGTAGTGCGGGAGGACCGCAGGCCGTGACGCGGGTCTTCCTCACCGGCGGCAGCGGCCTGATCGGGGGCGCGCTGGCCGCGCGATTGGTCGAGCGCGGGCATGAGCTGGTTGCGCTGGCGCGCTCCGACTCCGCTGAGCGTGCGCTCGCCGCCCGCGGCGCTCGGGTGGTGCGCGGCGACACGCTCGACGAGGACGTCCTGGCGTCCGGAATGGCGGGCTGCGGGCTCGTCTATCACGTCGCCGGCGTCAACACGTTGTGCCCCACGGATCCGGCCAGGCTGTTCCACGTGAACGTGCGCGGTGCCGAGGCTGCGGTGCGGGCCGCCGCCCGAGCCGGGGTGGCCAGGGTGGTGCTCACCTCCTCGGCCGCCTCGCTCGGCGAGCCACCCGGGACGGTGGGAAGCGAGGCCACTACGCATCGCGGTAGCTACCTCTCGATCTATGAGCGCTCCAAGCACGAGGGCGAGATCGCCGCCGTTGCGGCCGCGCGCCGAGTGGGCGTCGAGCTCGTGTCCATCAACCCGTCCTCGGTGCAGGGCCCCGGCCGGGCCGGCGGGACCGGCAGGATCATGATCGCCTACCTCAACGGGCGACTGCGGGCATTCGTGGACACCAACATCAGCATCGTCGACATCGCCGACTGCGTGGAGGGCCATCTACTGGGGGCCGAGCGCGGCGTCCCAGGCGAGCGCTACGTCCTCAACGGCGCGACGTTGAGTGCGACGGAGGCGCTCGACATAGTCTCGGAGCTGTCAGGCGTCCGACACCGGGTCCGCTTCCTTCCGCCCACCATCGCCGCGGTGGCCGGCGGGCTTGTCGAAGGGGCCTTCAACCTGCGCGGCCGGCAACCCCCGGTGTGCCGCGAGATGGTGCGCACACTGCTCCACGGCCACCGCTACGACGGGTCGCGCGCGGCGCGCGAGCTGGGACTGCGCTACACGCCGGTGGCCGAGACATTCCGGCGCACGATCGACTGGGCGGTGGGCGAGGGCCTCGTGACCCGGCCTGTCGGGACTCCCTGAGTAGCTGAGACCGCTCTGGCGCGATATCGTCGCCCAGACCACAACCAAGGAGGAGCGGTGGCTGCACTTTGCCGTTCGTACCCCACGCACGGCGAGGCGCTGGAGGCCGTGAACGCCGCGCTGGGCGCGGGCGTTTCGGGGGAAGACGTGTTGGTTCTCACCGGTGAGGGTCAACGCGACGCCCATCAAGAGCAGGTCGGCGAGTTCGCCGGGACCACCGAGCCCGGGGATCCCGTCGGCGAGTTCGCCGGGCCGCCTCAGCCGCAAGGGTCCGGGACCGGCGCCTTCGCCGGAGGCCAGCATCGAGGCGGAAGCTTCGCCGACACCGACCGCGACGTCGTGACCAGCTACCCGGAGGGCGTCGAGCGGATGCAGGTGGTGGGACACCGCCGCATCACTCGGCTACTGACCGACGCCGGCCTCGACGAGGTAACGGCGAAGCGCGACGTGGATGCGCTGCGTCAGGGGCTCGTGCTCGTGCTCGTGGACGTAGCCGATGACGACGTCGACCGGGTGGGGGCGCTACTCGGGGGCTGAGGCCGAACAACTCCGAGCGTCTGCTCCAGCAGCCGCTCGGAATCTGTGGCCGCGGCGGCGAGGACCGGCGACCGGCGTTCGAGCTGTCCCACCACCGGCGTACCGGTCGGCGGCCGCACCCCCAGCACGTGCGGCGGTCCGGCGGCGCGGTTGAGCGAGCGCCGGGCGATGTCGTCCACTACCCGCTCGTAGGCGGCGACCCGCTCGCGGTAGAGCATCACCAGAGCCGGGTTGAGCCTGCGCAGGTGCCGCTCGATCAGGCGGTCGGCGATCCGCGATGCGCTCTGGCGCGGTACGCCGTGCGGGCGGGTCTGCAGGGCGAGCACATGGGTGGCTCCGGCCGCGAGGGCTTCCGCGACGGGAATGGCCGAGCCGATTCCGCCGTCGATGTAGCGCCGGCCGGCGATCTCCACCGGCGGGCCGCCGGCCCAGGGCATGCGACTCGACGCCAGCAGAGCCTGCCAGAGCTCGCGCCTCGAGCGCATCCCGGAGAAATCGACGGTTTGCGCCGTCTCCACGCTCACCGCCACGCAGTGCATGGCGATCGGGTTCTCCAGCACTCGCTCGTGGCGAGCGTCGTCGAGGTCGGCAGAGGTATAGGTGAGCGCGTAGTGGACGTCGATCACCGGCCGGCCGCGCAGCACCCGCGCCGGGTTGACGAACGTGCGCGAGGCCAGCGGGCCGGCGTAGGTGGCGGCGCCGTGGCGGGCCACTCCGGCCAGCAGCGCAGCCCCGTTGATGGCGCCGGCCGACGAGCCGACGACCAGATCGAAGCAGCGGGTGAGGCCGAGGCGCTCGAGCGCGGCGGACATCCCGGCCGAAACCACCCCGCGCATGCCGCCGCCCTCGATGGCGAGAGCGACGCGGTGGGGATCGCGGCGCTCGCCCGCGACCGAGCCGCTTTCCTCGCGCTCGCGCAGCACATCCAACACAGGATGAGATGGGTCGATGTCCATGCGGGCGTATGGTTACCACGACATGGCCCGGATGAAGTGGTGGGGTTGGGGGGAAGAGGGCGTGTCGTTCACGCACGAGGACAAGCCGGCCCTCGGCCCGTTCCTCCAGCGCCACATCGCGGTGGACGCCGGGCGTGCCACCTCGCGGCCGCCCGACTTTGGGCAGCTGAGCGTCGATGAGCCCTCGCTCCCGGAGGACCTGCGAGATGCACTGGAGCAGGCCGTGGGCAGCGCACAGGTGTCCACCGACGACCTCGATCGCGTGGTCCACACCCGCGGCAAGAGCCTGCGCGACCTCGTCCGCACTCGCGCCGGCGACTTCGGCCGCGTTCCCGACGTGGTGGTCCGGCCCCGCGACGAGGAGGCGGTGGAAGCCGTCCTGCGCGCTGCGGTCGACGCCGACGCGGTGGTCATCCCGTTCGGCGGTGGCACCAGCATCTCCGGCAGCCTCGAGGCGCCGCCGGACGAGACGCGCACCGTGATATCGGTCGACCTGGGCGCGATGGACCGCGTGCTGGCAGTGGACGCCGGCTCCGGCCTGGCCCGCGTGCAGGCCGGCGTGCTCGGACCGGCGTTCGAGGCCCAGCTGAATGCGCGGGGATGGACCCTCGGCCACTTCCCGGACAGCTTCACCCACTCCACGCTCGGCGGTTGGGTCGCGACGCGTTCGTCGGGCATGCAGTCCGACATGTACGGCGACGTGGCCGACCTGACACGCGCGGTCCGGGTGGCCACGCCGGCGGGGCTGCTGAGCACGCCCGCGGTGCCCCACACGTCGACCGGTCCGAGCGTTCGCGAGATGGTGCTGGGCAGCGAGGGCCGCTTAGGCATCATCACCGAGGCGACGGTGCACGTGCACCGCGTGCCCGAGCGCCGCACGATCCTCGGCTACCTGTTCCCGTCCTGGGCCGACGGCCTCGCGGCGATGAACGCGATCGCCGCCAGCGAGGCGGCGCCGTCGGTCACGCGCGTGTCCGACGCCCCCGAGACGCAGTTCTCCTTTGCCACCAAGACGCGCGACACGCTGGTCGACCGGCTCAAGTCGAAGGCGCTCTCCACCTTCCTCGAGCGGAGACGCCACTTCGACCTCGATCAGATGTGCCTGTCGTTCATCGGCTACGAGGGCAGCAAGCGCCACGTGGCCGCGCAGCGCAAGCTCGTAGGGCGCATGGTCAGACGCCACGGCGGCCTCGCCATCGGCACCGGCCCGGGCGCGCTGTACGACCAGAAGAAGTTCGACACCCCCTACATCCGCGACTTCCTGCTCGACCGCGGCGCGCTGGGCGATGTCTCCGAGACCTCGGCGCCCTGGAGCGCGCTACCCCGCCTCTACGACAACGTGATCGCCGCCGCGCGCGGCGCATTCAGCGACCTGGGCGTGATGGGCTACATCATGTGCCACCTCTCGCACTCCTACCACTCCGGAGCGTGCCTGTACTTCACCTTCGCCTTCAAGCCGGCAGGAGGCCGCGAACCGCTGGAGCAGTACGACGTGGTCAAGTCGGCGATCCAGCAGACCTTCGTGGATTCTGGCGCCACGCTCTCACACCACCACGCCGTCGGCACCGAGCACTCGCAGTGGCTCGAACAGGACATTTCGGCACCCGGCGTGGAAATGCTGCGGGCGCTCTTCGAGGGCTTCGACCCGGGCGCGAACCTCAACCCGGGCAAGATCGTGCCTGAGGCCCGGATAGCGGATAGGGTCTCGGACGCGACCTAGTCATGCCCGTCGTTTCCCTGAAAGAGATCCTCGACCCCGCGTTTGAAGAGCGCTACGGAGTGGCCGCCTTCAACGTGGTCGACGACGTGAGCCTGCGGGCCGTGATCGACGCGGCCACGGAGCTCGAGTCGCCCCTGATCGTCCAGACGTCGGTCAAGACGGTCAAGTCGATCGGGGCCAACGTGCTGTACCAGATGTTCCGCGCGATGGCCGACGAGGCGCCCGTGCCGATCACGCTCCATCTCGACCACTGCCCCGAGCGCGAATGGGCCACGACGTGCCTGGAGACGGGCTGGAACTCCGTCCTGTTCGACGGCTCGCATCTCGACATCGAGGAGAACACGCGCCAGACGGCCGAGGTCGTCGAGGAGGCACGCGGGCACGGCGCTGACGTGGAAGGGGAGATCGAGAGCGTGCTGGGCGTGGAGGACGACGTGGGCTCCGATGAGGCGAGCGACGTGCACCCTGTCGACGTGTCCCTGAAGTTCATCGAGGAGACCGGCGTGTATACCTTCGCGCCGGCCATCGGCACGGCGCACGGGCTTTACGCGGGCAGCCCCGACCTCACGCCCGAGCGGGTGACCGAGATAGTCGATCTGCGTCCGATCCCGATGGTGCTGCACGGTGGCACCGGCCTGGCGGTCGAGCAGTTCCAGGACCTGATCGCCCGGGGCTGCGCGAAGGTGAACATCTCGACCGCTCTGAAGATCGCCTTCGTCGACTCCCATCGGGAGTACCTCGAGGCCAATCCCGACAAGCACGATCCGCCGGCGCTGCTCAAGCACGTGGGCGAGGCGGTGAAGGCGATGGCGATCCACCACCTGCGCATCTTCGGCTCGGCCGGAAAGGCCCGCACGCCGGTGGCGGGCTGATGCCGGCACTGTTCTTCGACTGCGACGGCGTGCTGGCGGACACGGAGCGCTTCGGGCACCTGCCCGCCTTCAACGCCACCTTCGAGCAGGAGGGGCTGCCGGTGCGCTGGTCTGTGTTGGAGTACGGCGACAAGCTCTCGATCGGCGGCGGCAAGGAGCGCATGGCTTCCCTGCTCACCGACGACTTCGTGCGCGAGAACGGATTACCCGCCGACCCCGAGGGCCAGCGCGAGTTGCTGGCCGAGTGGCACCGGACCAAGACCGCGGCCTACAAGGCGCGGGTGCGGGCGGGAGAGTTGCCCGCACGTCCCGGCGTCGCGCGCATCGTCGACGAGGCGCTGGCGGCGGGCTGGATACTCGCCGTTGCCTCCACGTCGGCGGAGGAGTCGGTGCGCGCAACCCTCGAGCACGCGGTGGGAGAGGACAAGGCGGCGCACTTCAGCGTGCTTGCCGGCGACGCGGTTCCGGCCAAGAAGCCCGACCCCGGGATCTACAGGCTCGCGCTCGAGCGCACCGGCGCGGCCCCGGACGACACGGTCGTGATCGAGGACTCGCGCAACGGACTGCGTGCGGCGGTGGGCGCCGGGCTGCGCTGCGTGGTCACGGTCAGCCACTACACCGCGGATGAGGACTTCTCCGAGGCGGTGCTCGTGGTCTCGAGCCTCGGCGACCCGGGCGAGCGCGCGCAGATCATCGCCAACCGCAGCCCGGCCGAACCCGGCGAATACATCACACTCGACGACCTGCAGGCGTGCCTGAAGGTCACGGCCCCTCAGGAGGTCACATGAGCGACGCCTCTCTGCGCGACGCGGAGCAACTGGTCAGGACCATCGCCGACACGTGCCTGGAGAACGAGAAGCACTTCTGCGACCTCGATGCGGTGGTCGGCGACGGAGACTTCGGCTACTCCCTGGCTCGCGGCTTCGGCAAGCTGGTCGAGGACTGGGACACCCTGGAGTACGACGACATCTCCGGCCTGTTCAAGAAGACCGCGCTCGTGTTGTCGAGCCGCATCGGCGGCACGTCGGGACCCATCTGGGGCACCGCGTTCCTGCGCGCGGGCACGGCGCTCAAGGACACCCCGTCGCCCACGTCCGACGACGCCGTGGCGGCGCTGCGGGCGGCCATCGAGGGCATCAAGCAGCGAGGCAACGCGGAGCTGGGCGACAAGACCCTGCTGGACGCCCTGATCCCCGCGACCGACCGCCTCGAGCAGGAATTCGCCGGCGGCGCGAGCGCCTCGGACGCCCTGGCCGCGGCCGCGGCGACCGCGCGCGAGAGCGCCGACGCCACGAAGCCGATGCTCGCCAAGCGCGGGCGTGCCTCGTACGCCGGGGAGCGCAGCATGGACTCCGTCGACGCCGGCGCGGTGGCAATCGCCGTCCTGTTCGAGCGTGTCAGCAATGAGTGGAGCCCTACCACCGTCTAGCCCCGGACCACCGGGTAGGAGGAGAGTCGTGAAGAAGTTCGTCAACGATCCGCAGCAGTTCGTCCCCGAGATGCTCAAAGGCATCGAGCTTTCCAATCCGGACACGCTGCGCTACGTCCCCGAGTACAACCTGATCATGCGGGCCGATGCTCCGCGTGACGACAAGGTCTCGATCATCCAGGGCTCGGGCTCGGGACACGAGCCCGCCCACGTGATGGCCGTCGGTCCCGGGATGCTCGACGCGGCCTGTCCGGGCGACGTGTTCGCCGCACCGCCCTCGGACTACGTGTACGAGACGAGCAAGCTGCTCAACAGCCCCAAGGGTGTCCTGCACATCATCAACAACTACACCGGCGACAAGATGGCCTTCGACATGGGCCGCGAGCTCGCAGAGGCCGAGGACATCAAGATCGGCACGGTCGTGGTGGATGACGACGTGTCGGTGAAGGACTCGACCTACACGGTCGGGCGGCGTGGCGTGGCCGGCAACTTCTTCGTCATCAAGGCACTCGGCGCCGCGTCGGACAAGGGCGCGGAGTTGGACGAGCTCGTGGCGCTGGGGGAGAGGGTCAACTCGGTCACGCGGACCATGGGCATGGCGCTCACGTCCTGTACACCGCCGGCCAAGGGCTCCCCGCTGTTCGAGCTGGGTGACGACGAGGTCGAGATGGGAGTCGGCATCCACGGAGAGCCCGGGCGACGCCGAGAGAAGATCAAGTCCGCGAACGAGCTGATCGACGAGATGCTCGAGGCGGTGGTCACCGACATCCCCTACGAGTCGGGGGACGAGGTGGCCCTGATGATCAACGGGCTGGGCGGCACCCCGATCTCCGAGCTCTACATCCTCTACGCACGCGCACATCAGCAGCTGGCGGACCGCGGCATCACGGTGGGCCGCTCGTACGTCGGCGAGTACTGCACCTCGCTCGACATGGCGGGGGCCTCCGTGACGCTCGTCAAGCTCGACGACGAGCTCAAGGAGCTGTTCGCGGCTCCCGCCGAGATCGCGATGCGGATCTTCTAGAGCTCCACCACCGCACCGTGCGCCAGTGCGGACTCCGGGGGCACGGCCGCCCCGGAGTCCGCCAGCGCGGCGCGGATCGTCCCGGCGTGCGCGACCACCAGCGCCGGCTTCGGGCCGGAGTTGACTATTTCGAGTGCCGATCGGGTGCGGGCCCGCTGCTCGGCCAGCGACTCCCCGCCAGGGAAGCGGAAGGAGGGCTCGCCGGCGAGGAAGGCGGCATGCAGGTCGGGGCTCTCGAGCGCGAGCTCCGCCACCAGCCGGCCCTCCCAGTCGCCGCGGTCGGACTCGACCAGGCCCTCCAGCGTCTCGGCCTCGAGCCCGAGAGCTCGAGCCACCACCTCCGCGGTCCCGCGCGCACGTTGGAGGGGGGACGTCCACACGGCCACCAGACCCTTGTCGCGCAGGCGGTCGGCGAGCGCCTCGGCCTGGGCGAGGCCGGCCGCGCTCAGCGGCGGATCGCGCCGGCCGAGGATTCGCCCCTCCGCGTTCTCGTCGGTCTCACCGTGCCGCGCCAGCCACAGGGACATAGCGAGGACGCTATCCGGCCGGGGCTGACCTCGGTGTGACCTAGTGAGAGTCAGACAACAAGAGCGGTCACCCTGTCCGTGTAGCCGTCTCCTCGTCGCCGGCGACCTCGTCCAGCCGCCGGTGGAGCTTGGCGCGCAGTTCGCCGGGCTCGTAGTCGCGCTGGGGGCGGCGCCTGCGGGCAACGACTACGCCGGTGGCGGCTACTCCCGCCAGGCCGGCCACTCCGATGAGTTTCCAGGGCACCCGCACGGTCCGTAGGTTAGGGGTCGTGACCGACGCTCCCATGGCTCTCGCTGACGCCCTCGCCACGGCGGCCACCGGCGATATCTGGCTCTTTCGCGGCCGGGCGCTCACCGACGTCGCGATCCGGGCGGTCACCAACAGCCCCGTAAACCACGTGGGCATGGTCGTGGCGCTCGACGACCTGCCGCCACTCCTGTGGCACGCCGAGCTCGGGCGCTCGCTACCCGACGTCTGGACCGGTGAGCGCCAGCGCGGCGTGCAGCTGCACCGGCTGGGCGAAGCCGTGAGGACCTGGAATGAGCGCTACCGCCAGCGAGCCTGGGTACGCCAGCTCGAAGGGGCGATCGGGCGTCGTCACGAGGACCGCCTGATGGAGGTCATCCAGCACTTCGACGGCCGCCCGTTCCCCACGACGCCGGGGCTCGTGCGGCGCTGGGCCTCCGCTCGCCTGCGACGCGGCTCGTCGTCGCTGGAGACGATCTACTGCGCCGAGCTCGTCGCCACGACCTACCAGCACATGGGCCTGCTCCCCAGCAAGCGCCCGGCGAGCTGGTACGACCCCGGGCGCTTCTGGAGCGGCGACCACATCGAGCTCGTCGCACCGTTTGCCCTGCGCGGGGAGATAGCGGTGCGCTGATGCTCCGCGGTGTGATTCAGTGTCCAGACACATGGCTGCCTCGGAGAGCAAGCGTGAGGCCATCGAGGTCGCCGCTCGGCCGCTGCGGGACCTTCTTCGTGAGGAGCACGACGAGATCGCGGCCGCCCAGCGGGCGCTCAGGAAGGCCGAGAAGGCGCACGATCGCGCTATCGAGCTCGCCGAGCGCCAGCTCCGTGCCGCCCGGACGGCCAAGCCGCTGGCGTCCTACGGCCACGAGCTCATCCTTTATGCCGACTGTGTGAGCACCGCCGACGCGAACCACGAGCTGACGCCGGACGTGAAGGTGCGGATCGCCGATCGGACCCTCCACGTCGAGGGTCCGACATGGCACCGCGAGGTCGCCTTCCCCCGCCGTGACGAGCGCAAGGTGCGGCGGCTGGCCGAGGAGATCGAGTCCGCCGCGCGCAACGTCGACACCATTCGCGCCCTGGCTCGAGACGAGGCGGAGGTGGCCGAGGGGAGCCTCGTGGGGGCTCGGGCCGAACGGCGCGCCATAGAAGAGACCCGCGCACTGATTCACCGGCTCGGCGAGCTCGTTGACGAACAAGAGGACGTGATCGATATGGCGCCGGGGATCAGTGCAGGTCACGACGGCGTGCTGGTAGCCACCGACCGGCGGCTCCTGTTCATCTCGGTCCGAAGGACGCTCTCCTTCCCGTACGACCAGGTGTCGTCGGTGGGCGTGAAGGGAAAATTGTTCGGGGCACGCCTTTCGATCTCGACCAACGCGGGCAAGGGCGTGATCAGCGGGATCGCGGCGGGCCACGCCGCCGAGATCGCCGACCTGGTCCGAAGCCGGATCTCCCGCCAGAGCCCGGCCGCCTAGCGAGCGGGCCGCGGGCCCTCAGGCGGGGTTGGAAGCGGCCCCGAGCGGCTCCTTCAATGCTTCTCCCGCCCGAACCGGCGCCGGCATCAGAGCCGCAGCGACGAGCACGAGCACGAATGCGCCCAGGCGGGCCGCCACGATGAGGACGTCGTCGCCCAGCGGGTCGCCGAACACGACCATGCCCGCGACGATCGTGGACATGTTCGCGGCCACTGAGGTGACTGCGATCACCGCTACGCCGTCACCCACCTGCAGGCTTCGCGCGGAGGCGAAGAAGGACCCGACGGCCGCCACGACCACGACCACGCTCCACGGGCTGATCAGACCACCGACGCCGGCCTCCAGGTCATTGCTCAATGCCTTGATGGCCACGTCGGAGATGCCGAAGCCCAGGCCGGCGGCGGCGCCCAGCATCACACCGTGCTGCGCCCTCACCCGTTCGATGCGGTGCGAGAAGATCAGGAGGAGCCCGAGTGCGATGCCGCCGCCCTCGAAGAGGATCATTGCGGTGAGGGAGTAATCCGAGGTGTCGCCTGCCCCCTCCTTGCCGGTCAAGCCCAGTAGGGCGAGCGACACCGCCACGAGGATGATTCCGACCCACTGCCGGCGCCCCAGCTGGAAGCCGAAGAAGCGCTCGGCGAGCACGGCCAGCAGCACGAAGCCTCCGGCAAGGACCGCCTGGGCCGTGGAGAGCGGCAGAAGCGCAAGCGCGCCGACGTGCGCCAGGAAGGCGGCCACCGCAACCAGCCAGCCGATCGTCCACCACTTCGATCGGAACAGGTCGGCCGCGCTGCGCAACGGGTGGCGCATGTCCACGTCGGGGGCCGCCACCGCGCCGCGGTGTTTGTAGAGGAAGGCCAGGTTCGTGCCGAACGCCGACAGCACGGCGCATACGAGACCCACGACGACCGACGAGGAGAGCTCAGTCATATTCCCCTGGGCGATGAGCGACCGCTACGTGCACGGCTATCAGACGCGGGAGAACGAGCGCCTTCAGGATCAGGCCGGGACGCTGGTCGACCTGCTGCACTCCGATGCCGCGTACCCGCCAGGCGAGACAGTGCTGGAGGTGGGTTGCGGGGTCGGCGCCCAGACGCTCACTCTGGCAACGCGCAGCCCGGATGCTCGATTCACGTCGGTCGACGTTTCCTCGGAGTCGATCGCCGAAGCCGAGCGCAGGGCCCGTCGGGCCCGACTCACCAACGTGGAGTTCCGCCAGGCGGACATCTTCGCGTTGCCCTTCGACGGTGAGTCCTTCGACCACGTTTTCGTGTGTCTCGTCCTGGAGCACCTCTCGCGGCCTGCCAGGGCGCTGACGGGGCTCGAGCGACTGCTCAGGCCCGGAGGCACCATCACCGTCATTGAGGGCGACCATGGCTCCGCGTACTTTCACCCCGATAGCGCTGCCGCTCACGCGGCGATCCAATGCCAGGTCGCGCTGCAGGGAGCGGCCGGCGGCAACGCTCTCATCGGGCGGCAACTCTACCCCCTGATGGCTGAGGCGGGGTTGTCCGAGGTGCGCGTCTCTCCGCGCATGGTCTACGTCGACGCGAGCCGGCCCGACCTGGTCGACGGGTTCACGAAGAAGACGTTCACGGCGATGATCGAGGGCGTTCGCGAGCGCGCGATTGCGGCCGATCTCATCGAGCCCTCGCGCTTCGATGCCGGCGTCCGAGACCTGTATCGAACGACCGAGGCGGACGGCGTGTTCTGTTACACGTTCTTCAAGGGCGTGGGGAAGAAGCGCGCTGCTTAGAACGGCGGCGGTCTGCGGCCGCCCTCAGAGCGACGTGCGCAGCTCGCGGCGCAGGATCTTGCCGGACGGAGAACGCGGGATGACTCCCACGCGCTCGACACGCCTGATGCGCTTGTGTGGGGCCACTCGCTCTCCCACCCACGCCAGCAGCTCGGCGTCCGTGATCTCCTCGCGCGCCACGATGAACGCCACCGGTATCTCGCCCGCCTCCTCGTCGGGGGCGCCGACCACCGCCACATCGGCCACCGCCGGGTGCGTCTCGATCAGGCCTTCGAGCTCCGCGGGAGCGACCTGGAAGCCCTTGTACTTGATCAGCTCCTTCAGGCGGTCGGTCACGAACACCCGTCCCTCGGGGTCGATACGCCCGATGTCGCCGGAATGCAGCCAGCCCTCGGCGTCGATCGTGGCGGCCGTGGCCTCCGGCTGGTTGCGGTAGCCGCGCATCAGCTGCGGTCCGCGCAGCCAGAGCTCGCCCGTGCCTTCGCTGCCCCAGTCGGCGCCGCTCTCCGGATCCACCACTCTGGCCTCGATCCCCGGCAGCAGCACGCCGGCCTGGCCGCGGCGGTTGCGCTCGGGCTCGACCATGCTCGATATGGCGATCCCCGCGGTCGACTCGGTCATCCCGTAGCCCTGCTGCACGGGGCAGCCGAGCCGGTCGGCGCACTCCTGCTCGAGATCCGCCGACAGGGGCGCCGCTCCACAGCCGAGGAACCGCAGGCTGGAGAGGTCGTAGTCCTCCACCATCGGGTGCCGCGCCAGCGCAAGCGCGATCGGTGGCACAACGATGCTGGCTGTGGCGCGGTGGCTCTGGATCGCGCCCAGGAAGCCCTCGAGCTCGAAGCGCGGCAGCGACACGACGGTCGAGCCGTGCGCCAGCGGCTGGCAGAGGAGGATCGTGAAGCCGAGGGTGTGGAAGAACGGGGCCACGGCCACCACCGTGTCCTGCTCATCCAGGGCCAACGTTTCCTGGACCTGCAGGATGTTGGTGATCACCGA
The DNA here is from genome assembly GCA_963728495.1 of uncultured Thermoleophilaceae bacterium. Taxonomy (GTDB): domain Bacteria; phylum Actinomycetota; class Thermoleophilia; order Solirubrobacterales; family Thermoleophilaceae; genus JACVRW01. Next base: position 463,219 of record CAVSKI010000010.1, read on the forward strand.
GCGGTGCGTGAGCTCGACGCCCTTGGGCAGGCCGGTTGTACCGCTCGAGTACAGCAGCGCCACAACGCTGTCGGGATCAACGTCCGTGGAGGGGAGGCCGGCACCGTCCGATTCGAGCAGTGACGCGAAGGCGGTGGCGTCGGGCGCCGTTCCCAGGACGATCACGTCGTCGACGCCGGCGGTCTGCGCCGCCGCGCGGGCGGTGTCCAGAAACGGCGGGACGGTCACGAGCAGGCGCGCGCCCGAATCGGTGAGCTGGCGGGCGAGCTCGTCCGCGGTGTAGAGCGGGTTGGCGGTGGTCACCGCCCCGCCGCGGGCCGCGACGGCCAGGGCCACGACGGCGTACTCCGGCAGATTCGGGGCGTGGAGCGCGAGCACGTCACCCGCGTTGAAGCCACGGGCGGCGAGGCCCGCCGCGGCGAGCCTCACGGAGTCCCCGAGCTGACGGTAGGTGACGGTCCTTCCGCTGGGCGCGTCGATCAGCGCCGGCTTGTCGCCGAGCTCTCCGGCGCGGCGCAGCACGAACTCGGCGAGCCCGACGTCCGGCACCTCGGGGGCCGGCCAAGGGCTCCGCAGGATCGATGTGGCGACGGTCACTCCCGGCATGCCGGGTGCTCCTTTCACAGGGGTGTGCATGTGCCGTATGACGCCGCAACCGCGGCAGGTATTCCCGCTGGGATAGACGAGCCCACTCGGATGGCCCCGATTTCACCCCATCGGGGCGAGGACCTGCGCATCGGCCGTTGCCAGCATTCGCGCTATGGACGAGTCCGTCAGGCGGTCATAACGAGAACGCGATGACGACGTTGCTGGCCGCCAACGACCTACTGGCCGCGCGTGAGCAGATGGCCTTCACGCTCGGCTTCCACATCATCTTCGCCTGCCTCGGCGTGGGGTTCCCGGCGATGATGCTGATCGCCAACTACATCGGGCTGCGCCGCAAGGACCCGGTGGCGCTCGAGCTGGCGCAGCGCTGGTCGAAGGTCGCCGCGGTGACCTTCGCGGTCGGCGCCGTGACGGGCACCGTGCTGTCGTTCGAGTTCGGGCTGCTGTGGCCTGAGTTCACCAAGCGCTTCGGCGAGGTATTCGGGGTGCTGTTCACGATCGAGGGAATCTTCTTCTTCCTCGAGGCGATCTTCCTGACGATCTACATCTTCGGCTGGAAGCGGCTGTCCGGCTGGAAGCATTTCTGGACCGGCATCCCCGTTGCGATCTGCGGCATCGGAGGCGCCTTTTCGGTTGTTGCCGTCAACTCCTGGATGAACCAGCCGCAGGGGTTCACGTTGGGCTCGAACGGAGCGGTGACCGACGTCGACCCGCTCAAGGTGATCTTCAACCCGGCGGTGCCCTACGAGGTCCCGCACATGATTCTGGCGGCGTATCTGCTCACGAGCTTCCTCATTGCCTCGGTCTACGCGGTCGGGATGCTCAAGGGCCGGCGCGACCGCCACCACCGCCTGGGCCTGCTGATCCCGCTGACGGTCGGCTGCATCCTGGCGCCGATCCAGTTCGCGGTGGGCGACACGGCGGCCCGCGAGATCGCCAAGGACCAGCCGATCAAGTTCGCCGCGATGGAGTGCGTCCAGAAGACCCATAGCCACGTTACGGAGTACCTCGGAGGCCGCTGCACGTCCGACGGCGTCAAGGGGGGAATCGGGATTCCCGGCCTGGACTCGTTCCTGGTCGGATTCAGCACCGACACCGAGGTCATCGGCCTCGACACGGTGCCGCCCGATGACCGGCCGCCGGCCAACACGCTGCTGCACTGGGCCTTCGACTTCATGGTCGGGGTCGGATCGGCCCTGATCCTCCTCGGGCTCTGGTTCGGGTTTGTCTGGTGGAGGCGCCGCGACATCCCAAAGACGAAGTGGTTTCTGCGCGCCGTGGCCGTCTCGGGGGTCGCGGTGGGCCTGACGGTCGAAGCGGGCTGGATTGTGACCGAGGTGGGCCGCCAGCCCTGGATCGTCTACGAGGTCATGAGGACAAAGGACGCGGTGACCGGCGCCAGCGGGGTTTGGGTCTCCCTTGGCATCGCGGTCGTGCTCTACGTGGCATTGGGGGCGGCAGCGATCCTCATCGTCCGCTCGATGGCGCGCCGCTGGCGCGAGGGGATCTCCCTCGACGAGAACATTCCCTACGCGCCCGGGGAAGGCGCGCCCTCCCCGGACGCCGGACCCTCGAAGTGAGCACGGCAGACGCCGTCGCCGGTGTGCTCTGGGTCGGCGTTTCGCTCTATGCCATCTTCGGCGGGGCGGACTTCGGAGCGGGCTTCTGGTCGCTGTTCGCCGGCGGTGGGGAGCGCGGCAGGCGGGTTCGCGCGCTGATCGACTGGGCGATCGGTCCCGTCTGGGAGTCCAACCACGTGTGGCTGATCTTCGTGCTGGTCGTCCTCTGGACCGCATTCTCATCGGCCTTCGCCGCGATCTTCTCGACCCTGTTCATCCCGCTCAGCCTCGCCGCGCTCGGGATAGTGCTGCGCGGGGCGGGATTCGCCTTCCACCGGCTTGCCCCCCGCGCCCGTGAGCGGCGCCTGGCTCGGGCGTGCTTCGGACTATCGTCGCTGCTGACTCCCTTCTTCATGGGGACCGTCGTCGGCGCGGTGGCGTCGGGCCGTGTGCCGCTCGGCAACGCCGAGGGCGACCCGCTGACGAGCTGGCTGAACGCCGTCTCGCTGCTGACCGGGGCGCTGTTCCTGGCCACCAGCGCCTACCTCGCGGCGGTGTTTCTGATCAGCGATTCGCGTAGGTCGGGCGATCCCGAGCTCGAGGGCTACTTCGCGGCCCGCGCTCTCGCCGCCGCCCTCGCGGCGGGCGCGCTCGCCGTGGCCGGGATTTTCGTCTTCCGCGCCGACGCACGCTACATATTCGACGGCTTGGTCGGCGAGGCGCTGCCACTCGCGATTCTTTCGGGAGCCTGCGGCATCGCTGTGCTGGTGCTGCTGCGCCGCGGCGCCCAGCGGTTCGCTCGCGTGCTCGCGGTGGGGGCGGTGGCCGCGATGGTTTGGGCCTGGGGCGTCGCTCAGTACCCCTACCTGCTGCCGGAGAAGTTGACGGTCTCCGCCGGAGCCGCCGACTACGAAACCCTGGTCGAGGTGCTGATCGTCTTCGGCGTCGCCGTCCTGCTCGTCATTCCCTCGCTGGGCTTCCTCTACGTCCTCAGTCAACGGAGCATGCTCGAGGAGGAGGGCTAGGTATGCGACCCGCCGGCGCTCTGCCGGCGTCCATGCAGGCCCGTCGGTCGGGCACGGGGGTGGCGTCGCCCGGTGGATAGCCGACAAGAAGGCACTCCGTTGGTGGAGGGCGAGCCGCGCTGGCCGATGGCAGCGGCGGTCGTCAGTTTGATGGTCCTGACGATCTTCCTCCCGCGGGAGAACCGTCTACTTCCCGCATGGGTGTTCCCGCTCTTCGTGGGCGCCTTGCTCGTGGTTCTGATTGCCGGTGACCCAGGCGCGATCGACCGTCGGTCGAGGCTCCTGCGCGTGCTCTCGATCGTGCTGGTCTCGATATTGGTGCTGGGCGCGCTCGTGGCGACGATCCTGCTGATCGACGTCCTGATCAACGGAGGCCCTAGGACCGATAGCGCCAGCGAGCTGCTCGAGGCCGGCGCAATCGTCTGGATCTCCAACAACCTCGCGTTCGCACTGCTCTACTGGGAGCTCGACGGCGGCGGTGCGGCGGCCCGTGCTCATGAGATGCGCCGCGATATCGGCTTCGCCTTCCCGCAGCAGCTCAACCCGGACCTTGCGCCTCCGCAGTGGCGCCCGCAGTTTGTCGACTACCTGTATGTGGGCTTCACGAACGCGACGGCCTTCAGTCCGACGGACGCGATGCCGATGGCTCCCTGGGCCAAGATCGCCATGATGGTCCAGTCGGTTATCTCTCTGGTGATCCTGGGCTTGGTGATCGCCCGCGCGGTGAACGTGTTCACCTAGATGACTAGCCGTCCGATGGCCCGGGCGAAGCGTGAGCGCTTGCCTCGCCTTAATTTGGCGCCATGACGCAGACCCTGGGGAGTTGGAACGACGGCTCGGCGAAACGGGCGATTATCGCGTTCGTCGAGCGAGCGGTGTCGGAAGTGCCCGTCGAGGAGCGTGTTGCGACCTTCGACAACGACGGCACGTTGTGGTGCGAGAAGCCGATGCCGATCCAGGCCGATTTCATTCTCCATCGATTGTTCGAGATCGCGGAGGCCGATTGAGCTGCGCGAGCGTCAGCCCTGGAAGGCGGCCTATGAGCGCGACTATGGATGGCTGGGCAAAGTGATGGCCGAGCACTACGCGGGCGACGACACCAACGTGCGCACGCTGCTGGCCGGCGTCCTTGCCGCGTACGCGGGGATCAGTGTTGACGACTTCGAGGCGAAGTCCGACGCTTTTTTGCGCACGGCGCAGCACCCGACCCTCGGTCGCGCGTATCTCGAGTGCGCCTATGCGCCGATGGTCGAGCTGCTCGGCTACCTGGAAGCGAACGGGTTCTCGAACTACATCGCCTCGGGCGGGGGTCGCGACTTCATGCGCCCGATCAGCCAGGAGTTGTACGGCATCCCGCGTGAGCGGGTGATCGGCAGCGCAACGGCGCTGGAATACGTCAGCCACGACCGCGGCGGCACGATCACGCACAAGCCGGAGGCCGACTACCTCGACGACGGCCCACAGAAGCCGATCCGCATCTGGAGCCGCACCGGCCGCCGGCCACTACTCGCCGCCGGCAACTCGAACGGCGACATCCCGATGCTCGAATTCACCCGGCATCAGGACAGGCCATTCCTGCCCCTGCTGCTCCTTCACGACGACGCCGACCGGGAGTTCGACTACACCAGCGGCGCCGAGCAAGCACTCCAGCGGGCCGACACCGACGGCTGGACGGTCCTCAGCATCAAGAACGACTGGGCCACAGTCTTCGCGAGCTAGCTCCGGGCTGTTACACATGCTCATATAGGTATATGATGTCCGAGCGATGGCCAGGGCAGCCACAACCGCAGACGTGTTCAACGCCGTTGGAGAGCCGCGGCGGCGGGAGATTCTCGACGTGCTCGCCCGTGGTGAGCGGCCGGTCAACGACCTGGTGGAGGAGTTGGGGATGGGTCAGCCGCAGGTGTCGAAGCACCTCCGGGTGCTGCGGGAGGTGGGAGCTGTTGGCGCGCGGGACGAGGGACGGCAGCGGCTGTACCGGCTCAACGGCCAAGCGCTGAAGCCCATCCACGACTGGGTGAAGAGCTACGAGGACTTTGGACCGAGCGGTTCAGGAGCCTGGACGTGGTCGTGGAGGAACTCAAGCGGGAGGAGCGGGAGGATGACGGCGGTGGCGAGTAGCGGGGCGGCCAAGGTGACGCTCCCGACCGATGAGCAGATCCTCATCGCCAGGGAGTTCGACGCTCCCAGTGAGCTGATCTACCGGGCCTGGACCACGCCCGGTTTGGTGAGCCGGTGGTGGAGCGGAGGGCGCGGCGAGATGAAGAGCGCGGAGATCGACCTACGCGTCGGAGGCGGCTGGCGGTACGTGATGGTCTCCGGCGACGGTGCCGAGGTCGCCTTCCATGGCCGGTACCGGAAGATCGTCCCTGGCGAGCGGCTCGTCTACACCGAGGTCTTCGAGCCCAGGCCGGACGCCGAGGCACTGACGACCGTCACGTTCACCGAGGTCGAGGGGCGCACGACGCTGGAGATCCTCATCCAGTACGAGAATCGCCGGGACCGGGACGCCCACAGCGCCTACATGGGCGACGGTCTGCAGCAGGCACTGGACATGCTCGAGGAGGTCGTGTCGTCGTGAGGGTGATCTACTCGATGAGCGTGTCCCTAGACCGGTTTATCGCCGGACCCGACGGTGACATCGACTGGGCCGCTCCCGACGCGGAGCTGATGGCCTTCCACAACGAGCAGAGCCGCGACCTCGACGCACATCTCTGCGGGCGCGGGCTCTACGAGGACATGCTGCCCTGGGAGACTCGGGAGGGCGACTTCGCGGGGATCTGGAAGGCCATCCCGAAGGTCGTGTTCTCGACGACCCTCGAGAGCGTGCAGGGCAACGCGAGGCTTGCCACCGCGAGCATGGCTGAGGAGCTGTCACGGCTCGGAAAGACCCCGGGGGCCGACGTGTCCGTCGGCGGCGCCGGGCTAGCGGCGACCCTCGTGGAGCAGGACCTGATCGACGAGTACCGGCTGTTCGTCAACCCGGTCGTGCTCGGAGGCGGAACACCCTTCTTTCCCGAACGCCGAGAACGCCTAGAGCTCGAGTTGGTCGAAACCCGGACGTTTGGCTCCCGAGTCGTATACCTGCGCTACCGCCGGGAGGCGAGCACCTAGCTCGTCAGGTGGCTGCTCGGCGGGTGATCAAGATGTCGGCGCCCAGGTCCTGGACCGAGGCGTATGAGACCGGGCTAATGCGCGCCCGCACCGAGACAGCCACCCCTACGAGTCAACGGGCTCGCCATCGCATAACGGCCTGACGTCGCTACCCGCGCCGTACGCGGTCCGCGATGAGAAACACGATGAGGAAGATGGTGGCGGCTATCTCCGCCACCATCGCCAGCACGATCGGCGTTCGGTACCCGAACTCCGTGAAGCCGAAGAGGCCAGACCCCTCTGAAACGAACAGGGCGACGAGCGAGAGGACGCCCAGCCCGATCCCGCCGATCGCGAAGACGGAGCGGATGGCATCGGCGTACTGACGGGTGATGCGCCCAAGCGGGGCGATCAGCCCGACGGCAATGACCACTGCCGCCACGAAGTTGAGAAAGAACAGCGTGCCGATCGTCGGAATGGTCGAGTAGTCCTCGGCGTAGTACTGCTGGATGTGGACGACCCCGGTCGCCAAGACCGACAGTGCACCGAGGTACAGCGCTGCCTGGGCGATGGTCGACCAACGTCGGGTGGTGAAGCGAGGGGGTGCTGAAAGGGTGGTTGGGTTGGTGCTCACAAGCGTCTCCTTCTCAGGTTCCAAAGCGGCGGGTAGGCAAGTGGTCCGCAGGCCGGCCGTGCTCGCATCGGCCGGGCGCCGGCGTGGGCTGCCGGCCGTGCGAGCAGGCCGGGCCCGCGGAAAAGGCCCGCCCCTAGTAGGGGTTGCCGCCTCCACTGCTGTTCGATGCTGATGCGGTCACCTGCTGGCCGGTCGGAGACACCGCGTACCAGAGGCCGCCGAAGGCGTTCACGCCCTGGCCGCTCGTGTCGCCGGGGCTGCTGTCGCCCGTGAACGTGTAGAGCGGGTGGCCGTTGTAGGTCGCCTGCGTCGTGCCGTCAGAGCGCTTGGTGGTCCCGATCATCGAGGCGCTCGCGCCCTTGCCGACCGTCGGATTCGCGCTCGTGAGCGGCGGCCAGTTAGTGGCGCAGGCTCCGGAGCAGTTGCTCTGGGTGCCGGTGTCGGCCTGGAACAGGTACAGCGTCCGGCCCTGGCCGTCGACGAGGATCCTGCCGAGGCTGCTGCTCTCCACGCCGAGCGTCGCGGACTTACCGCTTGGAGTCTTGGGCGGTGCGCTCGCGGCCGTCGCGCTGTCGTCGCCACCGCAGCTCGCGAGAGCCAGGGCTGTGAGGGAAATCACCGCGGCGCTCGCCAGCAACGTGAGGGGTGTGCGGGACATCATTCGTGCTCCTCTGAGGACGGGTTCAAGTCCCTGCAAAGGCTCCTCCGCCCAGCCCCAGCTGTCGTCAGGCCGGCGGCCACTCTTTGACCTCACACCGGTGGGGCAGCCAGAACGCCCCGGTACTCCTGTGGTGGCATCTCGGACAGCCGCCTCCCGTCCGACGACAGATTCGCCCGCGCGGAGGACCCTGGACCGACGAGCTTTATCTCCAACCGAAAGAGGCGAACATGGCAGAGACGAGACGGGCCATCTACACCGCGGAAGCGCACGTCACGGGCGGCCGAGCAGAAGGGCACGGTCGGACCTCGGACGGCGCTCTGGAGGTGGAACTTCGCCAGCCCGAAGAGATGGGCGGAGGTGGCGGGGGCACAAACCCCGAGCAGCTGTTCGCGGTCGGCTACGCCGCATGCTTCGAGAGCGCGCTGGGAACAGCCGCACGGCGCCGCAGGCAGGACGCGGGCGATGTGGCGATCGATTCGCGGGTGATGCTGGTGCCGACAGCCGACCGACGCTTCAAGCTCGCCGTGACGCTCGCGATCACGCTCCCGTCCATCGCCGACGCGGACGAAGCCGCCAATTTGGTCCGAGAGGCGGACCAGCTCTGCCCCTACTCGAATGCGATTCGCGGCAATGTCGAAGTCTCGTTCACGGCAAACGGCGATCCCCTCGAGGAGACCTCCGAGCATCAGGCCGCGTTGGCCCGGGCCGGATCCGGCTCAGCAGCGGCGGCTTGAGCACCGGCGAGCCTGCTCGGGCGGCGCTCGGCGCGCTCGGCGCGCTCAGCGCGCAGGAGCGCGACGGCAGGAACGATTGCCAGCAGCGCCATCACGAGCGCCCACATGAAGGTGTGTCCGAAGGCGGTGGCGACCGGTCCACTGATCTGCTCGCGCTCGCCCGGGGGTAGCGGCGCGAGCAGCCCCCCGGCCCCGCCGCTCGCCGCCGGCAGCGCCGCTGCGCCGCCGTGCTGGAGGACGACCGCAAGGAGCGCGGTGCCGATCGAGCCGCCGGCCTGCCGGAGCGTGTTGAGCGCGGCGGTGGCGCGCGGTACCTGCGACGAGTCGAGCAGCGCGTACGCTGCGGCGATGGTGGGCTGAATCGACGCGCCGAGGCCCAGGCCGCGGACGAACAGCACGAAGCCGAGCAGCGCGTACGGCGTCTGGTCGCCCACGAAAACCCAGGGCACGGTCGCCAAAGCGATGATGCAGCAGCCGGCGACCACCACCGGACCGCCCCCGAGACGGTCGGTGAGACGGCCGCTGATCGGCAGCATAAGCGCGGCCCCGAGACCCTGCGGGGCGAGAAGCAGCCCGGCCTCGAGCGCGCTCTGGCCGCGATCCACCTGGTAGTAGAGCGGGAGCACGAGCAGCGTCCCGAACAACGCGCCCCCGAAGAGGAAGGTGGCAATCGCGGCGGCGCGGAACCCCCGTGAGCGGAACAGCCGCACGTCGATCAGCGGCCGCGCCACACGCAGGCTGTGCCAGACGAACAGCCCGACGAAGACGATGCCGGCGACGATGGGCCCGAACGCGATCGGGTGACCCAAACCGCCGTGGCTCTCGGTCCCCGAGAGGCCGAGGAGGATGCCCACCAACCCTGGGCACAAGAGCGCGACGCCGATCCAGTCGAGCGCACCGGCATCGGCGCGCCCGGCGTTTGGCTGGAGCAGCCGTGCAGCGACGGCGATCGCCACGACGGCGATGGGGACGTTGACCAGGAAGATCCACTGCCAGGGCGCGTTATCGACGATGAGGCCACCGATGATCGGCCCAAAGATGGGCCCGAGCAGGATTGGCACGCCGATCAGCCCGAAGGCTCGTCCCACGCGCCGAGGGCCGGCACTCTGCGCGACCAGCGTAAACCCGACCGGCACGAGCATCCCGCCCCCAAGGCCCTGCAGCACACGGAACGCGATCAGCTCAGCGGCCGAGGTCGCGAGCGCGCACAGCGCCGAGCCGACGGCGAACAGCGCGATCGAGGCGATCCAGGTCGGCTTCGACCCGAAGCGCTCGGTCACCCAGCCCGAGATCGGGATCACTGCCGCGAGTGACAGCAGGTAGCCGGTCGATATCCACTGGCCTATGGCCAGCGAGACATGCAGGTCCTTCGCCAGGGTGTCGAGTGCGACGTTGACGATCGTCGTGTCGAGCACGGCCATGACCAGGCCGAGAGTGGCCACTCCGGCGACCACGAGCGTCGAGCGGTCGAGCCCGCCGCTGAGCCGCGTGGCGCGTGCCGGGACATCGTGCGAGCCGGTCGAGCGCATGCCAAGGGATCGTCCCCGCCGACAGCCGCTGTGTCGTCGGCCTCCTGACGTGTCTTCGCCGTACGACCTGTGGAGTACGACGGAGCTGCCTAGACGCCTGAGCGTTCAGCTGAGCGCGGCTCGCCGTTTTTCGCAGCCGGTACGGCTGGTGACGCGGGCAGGGCCCCAACGGCCGCGCTTTCGCGGCTGAGGAAGCCGCCGAGCTCCTCGATCGTGCTCATCAGTGGAGCCGGGAAGATGACCGTGGAGTTCTTGTCGACGGAGATCTCGACCAGGGTCTGGAGGTTGCGGAGCTGGAGCGCAAGCGGGTGCTCCATCATCACATCCGACGCGTGGGCCAGCTCGCCGGCGGCGAGCGCCTCGCCCTCGGCGGCGATTACCTTGGCGCGCTTCTCGCGCTCGGCCTCGGCCTGCCGGGCCATGGCACGCTGCATGCTGTCCGGAAGCTGAATGTCACGGAGCTCGACGACCGTGACCTCCATGCCCCACTCCTCGGTCTGTACATCGAGGATCTCGCGGATGTTCTGGTTGATCGTGTCCGTCTCGGACAGCGTCTGATCGAGCGTGTGGCGACCCACGACGGCACGGAGCGTGGTCTGCGCGATCTGGTTGATAGCCGCCGATACGTTCTCGATCGCGACCACCGACCGGATCGTGTCCTTGACGCGGTAGTACGCGACTGCCGAGACACCGACGCTGACGTTGTCGCGCGTGATGATCCCCTGCGACTGGATCGGCAACGTGACGATGCGCAGCGAGACGCGATGGACCCGATCCACGAACGGGATGAACACGATCAGCCCCGGCCCGCGTGCAGCACCCCTCACACGCCCCAACCGGAATACGACCGCGCGCTCGTACTGCTTGAGAATCCGAACCGACAGCGCAAGGCCCGCAAGGACTACGACCAGCAGCGCAACCACCACATAAGCGACCATGCCATCTCCTTTGTTCAGGACCTATCGTGGAGGCCGGGTTCGCCTTTGTCGTCGGCTGGGAGGCGTCTCTTTCGCCTACTGCGAGAGGTGTACGTCGTCGGTCGCTCGCCTTGTCGCGAGCTCCGGCTCGGCGGACAGCGGCAGCTCCACCTGAACGGCCGTGCCGTTGTTGCGCGCGCTGTCGACGCGGATCCGGCCGCCGAGCGCCTCCACGCGATCCTTGAGGCCTACGAGGCCCGATCCGCCTGCGAAATCCGCGCCGCCGACGCCGTCGTCTCGGACCGACACGCTGAGCACGCCGTCGATTCTGTCGACGTCCACGGCGACCGAAGACGCATGCGCGTGCTTCGCCGCGTTCGTGAGCGCCTCGGATACGACGTAGTAGGCCCCGACCTCGATCGACTGAGGGAGCCGCCCCTTGGTGCGGATGTCGAGGTCGACCGGGACGGCGGAGCGGCGTGCCAGCGTCTTCAGCGCGGGCTCGAGCCCGCCCTTCGCCAGGATGGGCGGATGGAGGCCGCGTGACATCTCGCGGAGCTCGTCGAGCACCTCCGTAATCTCGGCCGCGATCTTCTCGAGGTCCCTCTCCAGCTCGGGTAGCTCCGGCGGGACGCGCGCCTGCGCACCCCGCAGCCCGAGCGTCAGTGAGACGAGCCGTTGCTGTGCGCCGTCGTGCAGGTCGCGCTCGATCCGGCGCCTCGTCTCGTCCGCGGTGGCGACGATGCGCGCTCGCGATGCCTTCAGCTCGGCCCGGCTCTCCGTGTTCGCGATCGCGGTGGCCACCAGCTCCGTGAATGCGCTCAGCCTGTCCTCGCTTCCGGGCGGCGGCGGGTCGTCGCCGGTCGATGCGACCGCCATCACTCCCCAGAGCCTGCCCTCGACGGTGATCGGCACGGCAACGACCGAGCGGACCTCGAAACCGGGCCCCCACATCCCGCGGCCGCTCTCCTGTTCGTGATGGTCAATGCGGGCCGGCCGCCCGGTATCTCGAACCATCTTGGTGACCCTCGCTGCGTCGATCGGACGCCGTACACCCTGCGAGATCCGATGACCCGTCGGACTCCACGAGGCCATGACCGTGAGCATGTCGTCCGAGTCCAACCGGCACAAAACGGTGGCGCCGACCGACAGCAGCTTGCCGACCTCCTCCGCGACCGCGGCGAAGACCACCCCCGGCGGCGCGGCCTCGGCGACGAGCGTTGCGACACGCCTGAGGGCCGCCTGCTCATCCGCCACACGGCGGAGCTCCTCGCGCGCCTCCGCGTTCGCGATCGCCGTGGCGGCGAGCTCGGTGAAGTCGGCGATTCGCGACTCGGTGTCACGCTGAAATGGGGTGGCGCGCGTCGTGGACGCCGCGATCACCCCCCAGGTCCGTCCCCCGACGACGATCGGACAGCCGACCGAGGAGCGGATCCCCACGGCCTGGGCCTCCCGCGCGATCGGGCCGGACGCGCCGACGAAGCTGTCGACGCGTGCGGGACGGCCGCTCTCACGCACCTGGGCGGCGATGCTGGCCCCCTCGAGCGCGAAGCGTGTGCCCACCGCCAGGTGCGTTTCGCCGCTGCGGCTCCATGCGGCCACCGCGGTGACCGTCTCGTCCGGCTCGAAGCGCTCCATGCGAGCGAGGTCAGCAGCACATTGCAGCCCCACCTCCCGCGTGACGGCCTCGAGCACCTCGACCGTCTGACCGCCCCGTGCCACGAGCGTGGCGACGCGGCGCAGCGCCGCCTGCTCGTCCGCGAGCCCGTGCAGCTCCTCCCCCGCCCGCTCGGCCTCCCCGGCGCGCAGCTGCGCCTCTCGCGCGCGCTCGGTGGCTCGCCGGGCGAGCTCGCTCACGACGTACGCGGTCACGAGCGAGATGACGAGCCCCGCCGCCGTGTCCGAGTCGGCCACGTGGAGGCTGTAGACCGGAGGCGCGAAGAAAAACGCGTAGGTCAGGAATGCCGCGACGGTCACGACCCCCGCCAGAAGGAAGCCCCAGCCGATCGCAACCGGGACGATCGCCAGGAGGTAGAGCGCAGTAAGGCCAACCGGATCGACCACGCCGTCGAGCGCGGCGATCACAGCGCTCACGACCGCGATCGCGACCGTACCGACGATCAGGCCCGTGGCTGTCTTGCGACTGGCGAATGCGCGTATGCAGCCAAACGTACCGCGCACCTGCCCGAAAAAGCGAAGAGCCCCGGCGGGGATCCGGAGCTCTTCGGCTCCCGTGCACCTGAGTGCCACCGGGATGCGCCCCGCGGGGAGGTCCTGCTGCGGGCCGCTAGCCGTATGCCTCGATCATCGTCGCGGACCGCAACGCGGATGTCGTCGGGCCGGCGGCGACACTTGCGCGTACGACCCGGGATGTACGCCTGCGGAGGTACGCGAAAAATCGGCTCACGGCCCGACGACAGCGGCGCGCCACTCCTCAATGATCGAAGCGAATGTCGACGAGCCGCGAGGAGCAACACATGTCGTCCACCGAGATCCGCGCCCACCTGATCGAGCTAGCGCAGGAGCGCTTCGCCGCCGAGCACGTCGGGCTCGGCGGGAACCACGCCTACATGACGGAGCTGGAGAACGAGATCGCCGCGTACCGGTGCGCGCTCGTCGGCGCCGCCGTGACCGAGATCGCCGTGCTGCGCGGCGAGCTGTTCGGCCGTCAGTTCGGCTGAGCGCAGTACACGGCGCCCGGCGAGCGCCGCGCGTCATCGCCCGAAGGCGGTTGCGATGGAAGCCATCTCCTCCTCAACTCAGCGCGACAAGCGCCGGGTCGACTGGCGAAGCGCCACCGTGCAGCAGCGCGTTCCGCCGTGGATGGACCAGTCCCGTCTCATACGCGAGCGCGACGAGCTGGGCGCGGTCGCGGGCGTCCACCTTGCGGAGCGCCCGGCTGACGTGGGTCTTCGCGGTCGCGATGCTGATAACGAGCCGCTCGGCGATCTCGTGGTTGCTGAGACCGCGCGCGACGAGCGCCATCACCTCACGCTCGCGAGCCGTGAGCTCCTCGAGCTCCTCCGGGCTCGGCCTGTAGTGGTCCGACTGAGAAGCCACCTCGGCGATGAGGCGCCGGGTGACGCCGCGCGAGAGGAGTGCCTCACCGCGAGCCACCGCGCGCACCGCCTCGAGGAGCTGCGTGGGCTTCGTGTCCTTTACGAGGAAGCCGCTGGCGCCCGCGCGTAGAGCCCCGAAGAGCTCTTCGTCGCCCTCGGAGGGACTGAGGACGATCACCCGCACGCTCTGAAGAGCCGGATCCGAGAAGACCCGTCGGGTTGTCTGGAGGCCGTCCGTCCCGGGCAGGTCGAGGTCGATCAGGACGACGTCCGGACGCTCTCGCTCGACCATCTCGAGGGCTTCGTCGCCATCGCCGGCCTCTCCGACGACGAGCACGTCGTCCTCGGCGTCGAGCAGCGCCCTGAATGCGCCGCGAACGAGAGCGTGACCCTCGGCGAGAGCGACACGCGTCTGCAAGTTGGTCCAGTGCATCGGTCTCTTCCCTTCGACGGAGTGCGCAGAAAACGATCTCGCGTCGCGTCGCCCCTGTCTGCGCGGCCACCATCCAATTCGCACCCCTGGCACCGCCACAATCGAAATTCCTGGTAGCTGCAATGTGCCGGCGCCCCCCCGATGACATCCTCAGCGGTGCATGACTCCGCGGTCTCTCCTGGTCGATGACAACTCGCGCTTCCTCTCGGCGGCGCGCGAGTTGCTCGAGCGCGAGGGACTCGAGGTGGTCGGCGTCGCATCCACGATCGCCGAGGCCACGCGGCTCGTCGGCGCTCTGGACCCGGACGTGTGCCTGGTCGACATCGACCTGGGCAGCGAGAGCGGGTTTGAGCTCGCGCGGGAGCTCGCAAGCGGAGAGAACCACTCGCCGCACGTCATCCTGATCTCGGCCTATCCCGAGCGCGACTTCACCGACATGATCGCCGAGAGCCCCGCGATCGGATTCCTGTCCAAGCCCGAGCTGTCGGCGGCGGGGGTACGGGCCATCCTCGCCGACCACCCGGGCGACGAGTCGCAGCGTGCCTAGTGCGCCTCCAGAAACGCGATCACGGCGAGCACGCGCCGGTGGTCGTCGTCCGTCTCCGGCAGCGGAAGCTTCGCGAGGATGCTGTGAATGTGCTTCTCGACCGTGCCCTCGGTGACCCAGAGGCTGCGCGCGATCCCGGCGTTCGAGCGGCCCTCGGCCATCAGCGCGAGCACCTCGCGCTCGCGCGGCGTCAGGTCAGCCAGGGGGTCGTCGCGGCGCTGGGTCGCCACCAGCTCCTGAACGAGCCCGGGGTCGATGACAGAGCCACCCTCGGCGATCCGCGCGAGGCTCTCGAGGAAGTGGGTCACGTCGGTCACGCGGCTCTTCAGGAGGTAGCCCGTGCGCTCGCCGCCGGCGAGCAGCTCCATCGCCTGCTCGACCTCGACGTGGGCGGACAGGACGAGGATGCCGGTCTGCGGCAGCTCGGCGCGGATCACGCGGGCGGCGTCGAGCCCCTCGGCCTCGTGGTCAGGCGGCATCCGGATGTCGACGATGACGAGCTCGGGCTCGTGCGCCCGGACAAGCTCGAGCAACGCGGCGGCGTCGCCCGCCTGGCCCACGACCTGGAAGCCCGAGCGCTCGAGCAAGCTGGCGATGCCCTCCCGAAGGAGCACGTCGTCGTCGGCGATTGCGACGCGTGTCGCCTGCATCGTGGCGATTATCGACGAGCTGTCGATTCCCGGGGGTTTGGGGGCCGAGAGGGACCGGGTCCTGAGCGTCTGTAGCCGCCCAAAGCTGAGAAGTGGTGCTCGATGTCGACCTGCGGCAGCCGCGAGAAGATGCGCCGCATGACCGCCCGCCGGCCGAGGCGCCGCCGCCTGGGGTCGGAGTGGTGAACTGCGGTCTTGAAGCGGTCAAGCAGCTCGGGGACCGACGGCCAGAACGTTCGGCCTTTTGCCATTGCTATGGCTAGGTTTGGCGACCGCTTGCAATCCGCGATCACCTTGGAAGGACGTCGATGCCAGAGACCACCTGCCACATGTCGATCTCGCTCGATGGTTTCGTCGCCGGGCCGAACCAGAGTCGCGAGGACCCTTTGGGCAAGCGCGGGATAGAGGTCCACGGCTGGCACCTCGGCGACGAGCGCGCCAACGAGGCCGACGAGACCGCGACCGCTTGGCTCATGCGCCCGCGCGGCGCCTATGTCATGGGGCGCAACATGTTCGGGCCGATCCGCGGCGCGTGGGAGGAAGACTGGCGCGGGTGGTGGGGGCCCGAGCCGCCGTACCACGCGCCGGTGTTTGTGCTCACCCATCACGCTCGCGAGCCGATCGAGATGGAGGGCGGGACGTCCTTCCACTTCGTTACCGAGG
>CAVSKI010000011.1:0-787500 GCA_963728495.1 uncultured Thermoleophilaceae bacterium
GCCGGAGGGGGAGCCGCTGCTCACAGGGCGGCGGCTTGCCGATGCCCTCAGGGACATGCGCCTTCTCGGCCTTCAGCCGACACTGATGGCGAGGCACGAAGCATGGACGAACGGGAGAGCTGCATGACGGCTGGAGCAGCCGCTGTGCACAAGCCGGCCCTGGACCCCGACTCGGCTGCCTGGCTCCGGGCGCTCGACGCCACGGGGCCCGAGCGCGACGACGCCGTGGAACGCCTACATGCGCTGCTTGTGTGCGCGGCCTTCACCGAGGTGGATCGGCGCCGCTCGAGCCCTGCTGCTGCGGCAGGGGACCTCGACGATCTCGCTATCCAGGCGGCGGACGACGCGCTGATGGCCATCCTGAGCAAGCTCCACACCTACCGCGGGGACAGCCGCTTCACGACCTGGGCGTACAAGTTCGCCCTGCTCGAGGCCGCCGCCGCGATGCGAAGACGGCCGTGGCACGGGCGCGAGCTTCCCCTCGAGGTTGACGGGTGGGCGCGGTTGCCCGACAACGCGCGGACGTCGCCGCCGGGCCGAGCGGAGGCTTCGGAGCTGATCGACGCCGTTCGCGACGCGATCGCCGAGGTGCTCACTCCGCATCAGCGCGATGTGCTCGTGGCCCTCACGCTCAACGACGTACCGATCGATGTTCTCGCCGAGCGCCGGGGCACGACTCGCAACGCTCTCTACAAGACGCTTCACGACGGCCGGCGCAAGCTACGTGCGCGCTTGGCAGAGAAGGGACTCCAAGATGCCTGATCCACTGCTCATCGCCTACGACGGATCCGAGGATGCCAGGCATGCGATCAGGTGCGCTGCGGGCCTGCTTGCTGTCAAGAATGCGCTCGTCGTGACCGTGTGGCAGCCGACGTCCGACCTAGGCGCCCTTGCCTGGTATGGGGCGGGTCCGAACATGATCAATTTCCCGGAGCTCGATCGCGCGGGCGCCGAAGCCGGCGGACGCGTTGCCGAGGAGGGCGCTCGGATCGCGCGGGAGGCAGGCCTACAGGCCGAGTCCGTCGCCATCGAGGCGACACCGCCGGTCTGGAAGACGATCGTCGACACCGCCGATCTCCACGAGGCGGCGGCAATCGTGATGGGTTCTCGGGGGCTCACAGGCTTGCGCTCGATGCTGCTGGGAAGCGTCTCGAACGCTGTGGTGCACCACACCGACCGTCCGACACTCGTCATCCACCGTCCCCGTGACGACGCCGACTAGGGCTCAGCCGGCCATCGAGGCGAAGCCGCCGACGATCGCGCCATAGGCGATGTGGGCGAGCAGGGTCGCGATCGGTGTGCCGCGCCCGTAGTTACGCAGCAGGAAGCCCGGGGGCTCGAGCACCGGGCTGCTGTTTGCGGCGGTCAGCTCGTTCCCCATGCGGGGGTGAACGGTGGGCAGCAGGATGTTGACGAGGGCGGTGGCTGAGACGATTCCGTGGAGAAGTCCGAGCAGCGCTCCGAGCGCCCAGCCGCTCGTGTCCGTGGCCGCGAAGATCGCGTAGTAGGCGAGCGCGAACAGCTCGCCGGCTGCCAGGTGCATCAGATAGCCGAGCGCCTTGGCGCGCGCGCGGTCACGTGTCAGCGCGGCGCCGAGCAGGAACGGCAGGTCGATGCGGGTAAGGCCCAGTTCGTTGGCCGTCCGCAAGGCGGTGGTCAGAACGAGGGTGCCGATGAAGCCGCCGGCAAGCGCGCCCCAGATGCTCATGCCGCGTCCGCCTTGGAGATCGACACAGCGGCTGTGATCAACGCGAGGTGCACCAGCCCCTGCGGCGTATTACCTAGAAACTCGTGGGTGACGGGGTCGATCTCCTCGGCGAACAGACCGACATCGTTCGCCAGCGAGACCAACTCGTCCATGAGCGCTATCGCCTCGTCCCGCCGGCCGATCCGGGCGAGCGCGTCGGCGAGCCAGAACGAGCAGCAGAGGAAGGCGCCCTCGCCGCCGCGCAATCCGTCCTCTCCGCTGTAGCGAGAGACCAGCTGACCGGACCCCAGCTCGCGGCGTATCGCCTCGACCGTCGCGGCCAGTCGGCCGGGGTTCCCGGCGTCGTAGCCGAGCAGGACCCCGAGAAGCAGGCTCGCGTCGAGCTCCTCACTGCCCGCCTCGCGCGTGTAACTACTGAGCCGGTCGGACCAGCAGTGCGTCTCGATGAAGTCGCGGATCGCCTTCCTTTCACGCCGCCACGTCGATTCGCGGTCGCGTGGAAGGTGGCCCGCCGCGGCCAGGCGCAGGGCGCGGTCGAGCGCCACCCAGCACATCATCTTCGAATGGGTGAAGTGCCCGGACTCGCGCCTCACCTCCCAGATTCCGGAGTCGGGTTCGCGCCAGATGCGGCACACAAGGTCCGTGTTGCCCGCGAGGCGCTTGCCCGTCTCGCGGTCTAGTCGCCCTCCGGCCTGCGTGTACACCCATGCGGTCTGGAGCAGGTCCCCGTAGATGTCGAGCTGAGTCTGCGCGGCGGCGTCGTTCCCTACCCGTACCGGGCGCGAGCCGCGGTAGCCCTGCAGCTCGAGCGTCCGCTCGGGTGCGCGCTCCCCACCGTTTAGCCGGTACAGCACCTGGAGGCGTGGGTGGGTGAGCTGTGAGGCGTGCAGCAGCCACCAGAAGAACGCCTCGGCCTCGCTTGGGCAGCCGAGCTCCAGGAGGGCGCCGAGCGTGAAGGCCGAATCACGCACCCAGCAGAAGCGGTAGTCCCAGTTACGCTCGCCGCCGATCTCCTCCGGGAGGGAGGCGCTCGCCGCCGCGGCGATGGCTCCCGACGGGGCGTGAACGAGCAGCTTGAGTGCCAGGGCGCTGCGGATCACGGCGTCGCGCCACGGACCGGAATACGCGCGCCGTCGTGCCCAGCCCCGCCAGTACGTAGTCGTTGCCTCGAGGCGCGCCTCGACGTCCTCGCGCCTAGGGAAGACGAGCGGCTCCTGGTGCGCCGCGCACAGAGCGATCAATGCTGAGCTACCCTCGCGCGCCTCGAAGCGCCCGAAGATCGCCTCGTCGCCGATGTGCGCCTCGCCCGCGTCCCAGGAACAGACCGCCAGCGCGTGGGGGCCGTGGGTGGCGACCGGCGTCCCGCCACGGCTCTCCAGCCGTGGCGCCCTCGCTCCGTAGTCGAAGGCGGGGGTGATTCTCCATCGCATCGGGACCTGCCCGCGGAGCGCGTCCACTCGCCGGATCAGCTCGCGCGTGGGTCCCAGCTCGGCGCCCGGCAGGGTCATTGCGTCGGTGACACGGACCATGCCCCGCACGGTGGTGAAGGTGGTCTCGAGAACGTTGGTGTCGGGGAGGTAGCGCCGCGTGACGGCCGCTTCGGTTTCGGGCTCCAGCGCGAAGCGCCCGCCGCGGTCGGCGTCGAGAGCCACGGCGAACACGCTGGGGGAGTCGAGCTCGGGCAGGCACAGCCAGTCGATGGACCCATCCCTTGCGACCAGGGCGGCGGTGCGCCCGTCCCCGATCGCCGCGTAGTCGCGGATCGGGACATAGGCCCGCGCGCCTGGCGTCGGGGCCGATGAGGGCACGCTATGGCTGTTGAACGCCGGTGGCATGCCCGCGTGAGTCCACTGCGTAGCTGATGAGTGGCAGGCCGAAGCGCTTCTCCAGGCGCTCCTCGAGCCCGCGCTCCTGCCAATTGGCGTGCTCTGGGCTCCGCAGCGCGAGCAGCATGTGATCGGGCTTGAAGTCCTCGACCGCATCGGCGATGACCGTCAGGACGCTGCCGCGGTTGTGCGCTCCGCTGGCGTGGGCGCCAACGGACTGCACGTGGTCGAGCACTGCGTCGAGGCGCTCGTCGGCAAGGTGGCGGAACTGATCGACATCGTCGGCAAGCCAGGCAAGCCGTCCGGGGAGCGTGGGCGTGACCACGTAGACCTCAGCGGCCGCGCTGAGGAGCGCGCGCGCTTCAGGCGGCAAGTCGTGCACGTCCGCGACGGCGGCGTCTGCGATGAACAGCAGCCGCCGGACGGGCGCTTCCGAAGCGCTCATCGCCGGCTCAGCAGGTCGGGGTGCGGCGGACGCTCAGTCGCGGTCCACGTGTCGTGGTGGCAGCTGTCGAGCATGTGGCTCGTCGCGAAGTGAGCTGCTGTCGCTCGCAGGTGGTCGAGGCAGAGCCCGGCGTTGCAGCTGCGACACAGCGCGACCGCGGGCCGGTCGGTCCCCAGCACAGCGCATGGATAGCGGAGCATGATGCCTGTCCTTTCGAGGTCGTGTCGGCCGCTTTCGGCGCCCGAGGGCGGAGCACGGCCACACCCTCGTTAGCGTCGGCAAGCGCGCGGGTCTTACAAGCGCGGCGGTAGGTCTGACAGCTCGCCGAAACCGCCGCGCGTGTCCGGCCTCTCCGGGTCGAGCGGAGTATGGACTCGGATCGCGGCGGCGTCCCGGGGCATGACGTCGGCGGCCTCGCCCGTCTTGCTGCTGAGGTAGGGAGCGAGATAGCGGCCGCAGAGCTTGTTGGGTGGCCACCACAGCGCTTCGTCTGAGACCGTCGAGTCGTCGCCCGCGCCGCCGCTGATGTCGGCCCGCAGGTAGCGCGTGGGGCCGCCTGTCAGGAGCGCGCCGCGCAGGATGGGCCGGAACGGCTGTGGGTCGATCTGGGCGCCCGCGGCGGCGGCGATCGCCTCGGCGACGGCATCCGCCTGCTGGGCGGCGAGGCCGCCCTGCTTGACTGGGAAGGTGGTCGCGTCGCCCGCCGCGAACACGTCATCGAGGCCTGGGACGCGGCCGTGCGCGTCCGTGTGGATGAATCCCTCGTGCTCCGAGGGGATGCCACGAAGAGACGGGCCGACCAGGCGCGGTTCGGTGACGATGCGGTCTACCGCCATGGACCGGTGGCCGGGAGTGATCTCCAGCCGTCCGGGGGAGCTTGGTTTTCCGTAGCTGCTCGTCTGCAGGGTCACCCCGGATTCGGCCAGGATTGTGCGGATTGCGGCGCTGGCGGGGTGTCCGAAGACTCCGAGTGGCTCCTCCTCGGGCGTGATCACGCTCAGCTCCAGCTCTGGACGGTTGTGCGCGGCGCAGTCGGCTGCGGTCATCAGCGCGAGGTCGTAGAGGGGCAGCGGCCAGCTCGCCCCAGCCGGCTTGACGAATGCCACCCGCTGGAGTCGGCCCTCGCGCAGCTGGTGGAGCAGCATCCGGTAGTTAGGTCCGTCGCGACCGCCACGGTATGTGAGCACTCCCTCGGAGTGCCACTCGCGGTGTGGACGGGCACCCAGGGCGAGCACGAGCATGTCGTAACTGAGCGACTCACGATCCCTGGTGACCACACGGTGCTGCGCGTGCACCACACGGTCGAGCGCTCCACGATGCCAGTGAGCACCGAGCTCCGCCGCCGTGTCCTCCAGGCGGAGACCTCGCCCTCGCTGGACCTCGAATGGCTGCTGCGCGGACATCGAGCGATTGACGAACTTCAGCTCGGGAGCCAGGATCGTGATGTCGAGGCGATTCGGAGCGAGCGCACGCAGTGCCAGGAGCGTTTCCAGCGCGGCGACGCCACCGCCCGCGATCAGCACGTGTCGACGGCCGCGGCTCATGTTCGCTGCTTCGGAAGGCCGCGGCGCAGGACCTCAGCGAGGACTGCCGCGTCGTTGTGCTCGACGTCATGGGCGGAGTAGACGAGGGTCAGCGTGCCTTCGCGCGCGCGGCGCCGAAGCCCCTCGAGGTGCGGACGCTGGTCTCGGAGCTCCTCGATGTAGCGTCGGCGGGACTCGTCGAAGCGACTGGGCTCGTGCCCGAACCACTGCCTTAGGGACGTGCTCGGCGCGAGCCCCTTGTCCCAGTCGTCGAGCCTGGCCTGCCGGCGCGAGAGCCCACGCGGCCACAGCCGGTCGATCAGCACGCGATGTCCGTCTGCGGGTGCCGCAGGCTCATAAGCGCGCTTCAAACGGACGTCCATATTGTACGTACGCGTCAGTCCGGTTCGCGCTCTTACCACTCGCGATCAAAAAGCCGTCGGTAAGAACTGCCTGGCCCGGCGCGCAAACGCCATATGAGCCTCAATGATCAGCGCATCTCCGCGCTTGCGTTGGCCGAGCCACGCCGTGCCGACGTCACGGCCCGCCAGATCGACCACGAGGCACTCGAGCGCGCGGCGCGCGACCTTCTGCGCGCGCTCGGCACCGATGTGGACGCCGAGGCTCTCGAGGAGACGCCTCGCCGCGTCGCCGACGCCTATGCCGAGCTGCTCACGCCGCAGCCATTCCGGGCGACCACGTTTCCCAACGACGAGGGGTACGACGAGCTGATCGTCGCGCGTGCAATCCCGTTCCACTCGCTCTGCATGCACCACCTGCTCCCGTTCCAGGGGGTGGCTCACGTCGGCTATCTGCCGGGCGAGCGGATCATCGGGCTCAGCAAGCTCGGCCGCGTCGTCGAGTTCTTCAGCCGCGATCTCCAGATCCAGGAACGGTTGACGACCCAGGTCGCGGACTGGCTTCAGCAAGAGCTTGAGCCGAAGGGCGTCGGTGTCGTGCTCGAGGCCGAGCACATGTGCATGTCGCTGCGCGGCGTGCAGAAGCTCGGCGCCACGACCCTCACATCGGCGCTGCGCGGTCTTGTTCGCGACGACGCTCGCACCCGCCAGGAGTTCCTGGCCCTGACGAAGAGAGGTTCTCATGAGCAGTGACCAGACGCACGTGATCGTTGGCGCGAGCCTCGCAGGCGCCAAGGCTGCCGAGACGCTCCGCGACGAGGGCTTCGACGGGCGCGTCGTTCTGGTGGGCGCGGAGGAGGAGCGCCCCTACGAGCGACCGCCGCTGTCGAAGGACTACCTGCGCGGCGAGGTGGGGCGCGAGAAGGTGTACGTGCACGACGAGGGCTTCTATGCCGAGCATGAGATCGAGCTGCGCCTGGGGCGCACTGCGGTGGGCCTCGACACGGCGAGCACCCGGCTGGAGCTCGACGACGGCGAGCAGCTCTCCTACCACCGCCTTCTCCTGACCACGGGCGCCGAGCCGCGACGGCTTCCGGTGCCGGGCGTGGAGCTCGACGGGATCTTCTACCTGCGCAGCGTCCGGGACTCCGACGCCCTGCGCGCGCGGCTAGATCGTGGCGGCGCGGTGGTCGTGGTCGGGGCCGGCTGGATCGGCGCCGAGGTTGCCGCCTCCGCCCGGCAGCGGGGCCTCGACGTGACTGTCATCGAGCCCGCCTCGGTACCGCTGGAGCGCGTGCTGGGCGCCGAGATCGGGGCCATCTACCGAGACATCCATGCCGATCACGGCGTGCGGATGCTGATGGGCACGGGCGTCGCGGACTTCGAGGGGAATGGCGCGGTCGAGCGTGTGCGCACCGACGACGGGCGCGCGGTCGACTGCGACTTCGTCGTCGTCGGGGTCGGCGTTCAGCCGCGCACCGCGCTGGCGGCCGATGCCGGTCTCGCCATCAGCAACGGCATCCTCGTCGATGCGCGGCTTCGGGCCAGCGCGCCGGGCGTGTTCGCCGCGGGGGACGTGGCCAATGCGCAGCATCCCTTCTACGGCGAGCCGATCCGGGTCGAGCACTGGGCCAACGCGCTAAACCAGGCACCGGCCGCGGCCCGCAGCATGCTCGGCCAGCCGGCTCTCTACGAACGCCTGCCCTACTTCTTCTCCGACCAGTACGACGTCGGCATGGAGTACTCCGGCTTCGCCCGCGGGTGCGACCGGGTCGTCGTCCGCGGCGATCCCGCGGCGCGCGAGTTCGTCGCCTTCTGGCTCTTCGAAGATCGCGTCATGGCGGGCATGAACGTGAACGTGTGGGACGTGACCGAGCCCATCAAGCAGCTCATAAGGGAGCGCGTGGCGGTCGACGATCGCGCCCTGGCTGACGTGGACGTGCCGCTCGACCGGCTCGCCAGCACGACGCGGGGACGCGCCGTATGAATCGCCTCCAAGCTCTCCACGACGCCGGTGTCTCGATCTGGCTCGACACGCTCTCGCGAGAGCTGCTGGACGGCGGCGAGTTCGCGCGGCTGATCTCGGACTGCGCCGTCACGGGGGCGACCTCGAACCCGACGATCTTCGCGAAGGCGATCACCGCCTCCGAGAACTACGACGACCAGTTGCGCGCCGCCGTCGCGAAGGGAACGGACGACCCGCAGGAGCTGTTCTTCGCCCTCGCGCTCGACGACATCCGGCGGGCAGCCGACACGCTGCGCGCCGCCTACGACGAGAGCGACGGCCGCGACGGGTTCATCTCATTCGAGTGCACCCCCGATCTCGCGGACGACAGCCAGGCGACGATCGACCAGGCGCTCATGCTGTGGGGGCGCATCGACCGGCCGAACGTGATGATCAAGGTGCCCGCCACCGAGGCGGGGATTCCGGCGATCGAGGAGCTCACGGCCCGCGGGGTCAACGTGAACATCACGCTGCTGTTCTCGCTTGCACGCTACGAGCAGGTGATCGACGCCTACCTCGCCGGCCTCGAGCGGCGCGTCGCGGCCGGCGAGCGCATCGATGCGATCTCGTCCGTGGCCTCGTTTTTCGTCTCGCGTGTGGACGCCAAGGCCGATCCGCTGCTGCCCTCCGGGTCCGATCTGCGCGGCCGCGTCGCGATCGCCAACGCCCACCGCGCCTACTCGCGCTACCGCGAACGCTTCGCTGACGATCGCTGGCTCGCGCTGCGCGAAGCGGGCGCCCGCCCGCAGCGACCTCTGTGGGCGAGCACGGGCACCAAGGACCCCGGCTACTCCGACGTGCTCTACGTCGAGGAGCTGATCGCCCCGGAGGTCATCAACACGATGCCGGAGGCCACCCTGCGCGCCTTCGCCGACCACGGCAACGTGGGCCGCGCGCTCAGCGTCGATGCGGAGGCGGCCGCGGACACGCTCGTCCGGGCGGGCGCGGCGGGAGTCGATCTCGAAGCCATCACGGCGGCACTGGAACGCGAGGGCGTGCGCTTGTTCTGCGACTCCTACCAGCAGCTGCTCGACTGCATCGAGGCAAAGAAGGCGCGGATCGCCACGGCGAATGCAGGGTGATACCCATCGCCCTGGTGCCTGCTGGCGTCGACGATGGGTGCGTGGTTCGACAGGACATCAGCCGACCGAGCGATCGACCGATGCTCGCCGCGCGGGCAACGCTTGATCGCGTGCTGCAACTGCTGGAACGACGCAAGCTCTCCGCCACTGAGCTGCGTGTGCTGCTCGCGCTTCTCGATCGGGGAGCGTGCCTGGCCGATCTCGCTGAGACGCTCGACCAGCGGCCCGATGAGATCACCCGCGCGAGTCGGAGCCTCTCCATGCGAGGGCTGATTCGCTGGCATCACGTCGGCAGGCGCAAGCAAACGCGAGTCGAAATAACCAGCTCCGGGCTGACGACGGTGCGCGCGTTGCTCACCGCGGCCGGCGCGACCTCCGCTGCCACTGACAGACGTGAGGCTGCAGCTGGCGCGCCCCAGAGCATCCGCTCGCGGACGCCGACGGCGGTCGCGGCGTAGGCGCGTCTGACAGCTTGGGGGCCCCGAAGGAGCCGACACTGGCAAAAGGATGTGCCGATCCGCGAGACCGTGCGTAGGTCGCGCCGAGGATGAAGCGTGATGTGGCCAGCGGGAAACCAGCTCGTGACCGCTTGCCTTGACGAAGGGCCGCTCGGCAGGGCCGCACTTGTCCGCCCGCCCATCGAGAGCGCGCGCCCGCTCGGACACGGCGGCGTGCGTCGCCGACCGGCGCGGCATCCATAAGTCAGGCATGTGCGACTCGGTGAGGATGGTCGCGGCAAGACGGCCCTCGCCGTCCACCTCGCCGTTGGCGGGTGCCCCTACCAGGAGCGCCCCCTCGCTCTCCGCGAGGGAGCAGGTCGCGCGGCGGGATCTCCTGACTCGACGACAGTCTTGACGGGGGCTTCGAAACAGCGGAGCGCGCGCCACATGCGCCCACTGGACGGACCTGGGAGGCGGGCATGGGCCGCAGCGCCATTTCCGCGCGGCGCAGCGACGTGGACTAGGTCGAGCCTTTCGTTCAAGGCGAGGGCCAGGCGGGCGGCGGCTCGAGCGATGGGCGCCGAGCTCTCCGTGCCGCCTACTCCGCAGATGACGGGCCCACTAAGGGCTGGCCGTGCCGTGCGCGAGGGGAACGGCAAGGACGGGACACGGGGCATCAGCCGCGGCCGCCAGGCAGGCGGCCGCCGCCGCCGCGTAGCGGCCGCCACGAGATGGGTGTCCGCTCGGGGCCAGATCGGTGCTCAGACCCATAGGCCCGGCGGCGCTTCGGGGGCACGATTGCTAGTACAACCCGACCCATAGGAGGCGTCATGCCAAGCGGCATCGTCCCCGTTCCCGAATTCCACCAGACACCGAGCCGCAGCGGTCTAAGCCTTGCGGTTCGCGCATGGACGCGCCTGCGGCGGGACCGCCTGGACCGGGAGCTCGCCCTCGGCGCGGACCCCGCCGCGAGCGCATCACTCGGCGACCGGGCGGCCCAGCTCCAGTCGCGCGGCGAGCGCGCCCGGCTCGCCAAAGCGCTTGTGGAGACACTCGGCGACGCCCGTAGGGGCGAGCCGGTCACGATCAGAGTTCGACCGCAGCGGGCCGTGGTGCGCGACTCTGCCGATGACCTGTGGGGGCTTGTGCTGCGGCTTCGAGACGACCGGTCGATCGACGTCCGCGGCGCAGCGATGACGGCGCGGCTCGTGAGCGACAGGGCGGGCCCTCTGCGCCGCCCCGGCGACGTCGATCTGCACGATGCCATCCGCGCCGCCCACACGGCCCTGGACACCCCGGCGCAGAGCGCGCACGAGCTGGCGACGGCTGCCTGAGGAGCTCGGGCGCGACGGCGGCCGCAGAGGCGGTTTGTGCTTCCGCGGCGCCCTGCGCGCGGTAGTTCGACTCATCACCACGTAAGAAAGGCTCACCCGCCAGCGCTAAGTAGGCGTGGACCTCAGGACCGACGGACAGTCCGGAAAGGGCGGACAGGCGCGAGGCGAAGGCCAGGCGGCTGACGGTCGCGAAGTGGCGAACGCGGTTGCCTGGCGCCGCGCGCGGCTGCGCAAGGCCGGCTTCGACACAGGGCTGACCGAGCAGCTCTCTCGTGAGCGCGGTGTGGACCTGCACGCGCTGATCGGCCTGGTTGAGCGCGGTTGCCCGCCGCCGCTCGCGGCCCGAATCCTCGCCCCGCTCGACCATGAGAGGCGCCGGTGTTGAGCCCCGCATCGACTGTTAGCCTCGGCGCGGGCATGAGTTCGCGCCTTCCCATCAGCGCCGCGGTCAGCGAGCCGGGCCGCGCGGAGGCCGACTCGCAGGCTTGGCTCGACGCTCTGCGTCTCGCCGGATCGGAGCGGGACGAGGCCGTCGGGCGTCTTCATGAGCTGCTGCTGCGGGCCACGCGCTTCGAGGTGTCGCGCCGTCGCGACGCGCTGTCCCACGTTCGGGGCCAGGAGCTCGACGACCTTGCCATGCAGGCCGCGGACGACGCGCTGGTGGCCGTGCTCGCGAAGCTCGACGACTTTCGCGGCGCGAGCCGCTTCACGACGTGGGCGTACAAGTTCGGCCTGCTCGAGGCCGGCGTGCGTCTGCGCCGACGCGCCTGGCAGGAGCGCGAGGTCGTGCTCGAGCCGGAGGTCTGGCCGCTGATGGCCGACGCCGGCCAGAGTCCCGAGGGGCAGGCCGAAACCAGCGAGCTCATCGCTGCGATCACGGCCTCGATCGACGGCTGTTTAACGGGACACCAGCGCGAGGTTCTCGTTGCGCTCGCGCTTAACGGCGTGCCGCTCGACGTGCTGGCCGACCGGCTGGGCACGACGCGCGGCGCTCTGTACAAGACAGTGCACGACGCGCGGCGCAAACTGCGCGCCGACCTGGCGAAGAGGGGCTTTACGCTCGACTCGATCTAGCGGAGACGATCATGGATAGGCCGACATACGACAACACGCTCAAGCGGCTCCTCGGCCCGGCCGAGCCGGAGCTTCTCTGCGATGAGTGCTTCGAGAAGCTCGACGAGTACGTCGAGCTGAAGCTCCGGAACGAGTCGCCCGACGAGCGCATCCCCGGGATGCGCGCCCACCTCGAGGGCTGTCCCGCCTGCCACGAGGACTACGACAGCCTGCGCGAACTCGTTCAGAGCGACGACTCGCGCGCCTAGGCGGCACCCAAACTGCTGACGCGCGGTCGCGACAGCCCCAAGTAAGAAGTCCCAGCGCGGGGGCGCTAATCCGGGTGACGACTACCACCGGAGACGACCGTGGACTTCCCAAAGCATCCAAGCCGAACCGAGCTGTCCCGCTCGCTTGTCGCCGCGGACACCGGCATCGATCCGCACCGGCTGGTGACACTCTGCTCCGAGCATGCGGGAAACGATCCGCTCAGCGTCTCGCTGGTGATCCCGATAGAAGACGAGTCGCGCCCGTGGTCGGAGAGCGCCGCTTCCGCCGAGCGTCTGCTGCATAACGCAGACCTGCTCCTGGGCGCAGCCGGAGTCCACCTCGAAGAGGTGGTCGTCACCGACGGAGCCGGCGAAGAGCTTGGTGAGCTCGTACGGTCCGGTGGGTTCGACGCCCTGCTCATCTGCGCGGGAGACGAGCCGACGTCATCGGCCGGTGCTGCCGCTCGCCGCCCGGCTTGCTCGCGCACAAGGTCTGGCGGTGCTGGAGGACTCTGACCCGCCCGGTCGCACAGGATGGCTGCGACGCGTCGTCGGATCATGTAGGCACTGGCCGAGCCTCTAGAGGAGTGTCCGATGGAGTGCATGGCGGTGCCGATCGGCGGCGGGTCGCGGAGCGACATTCGAACGTAGTCGTGGCCCATTGGACCGCCGACGCGGAGGCCGTTCTGGCGGTATGTGTCGAGCGTAAGGAGCTGTCGGGTGGTGCGATCGGGCTGCTCGCTCCAAGCCGGGCCGCAATGCGAGGTAAGTTTGGCGCCCCTGGGGGCGCTAAGTCGGTATGGCTGTTCTTTTTTGTCGCCTCCGATGTCTCGCTCTGCAGGCCGCTTCAGGCCTGCACACCCGCGAGCGGAGTCGCAGCCATCAGCAGGCAAACGTCTCCCAAGGAGGAGTACCATGAGCAACGCCATCGCCGCGACTCTGCGGCCGATTCCAATTCCGGAGCGGCAGGTGCTGCGCAGCGACCCGGCCGCGCAGGCCTTCATGCTGCTGCGCATCGCGTTCGTCGTCGCGCCGATTCTTTTCGGGCTTGACAAGTTCGCCGAGGTCATGATCAGCGACTGGCCGAAGTACCTGGCAACCGAGTTCAACGACATCATCCCCGGCAGCGCGCAGGATGCCATGTACATGGTCGGCGGAATCGAGATCCTGGCCGGTCTTGTGGTGGCCATCTCGCCGCGCTTCGGCAGCCTGTTGGTGGCCGGTTGGCTCGGCGGAATCATCGTCAGCCTGCTGCTGGTCGGCGGCTACGCGGATATCGCGCTTCGCGACTTCGGTCTGCTGCTCGCCGCGCTGACCCTGTTCCGGCTCGCAAGCGCCTATTCCGGCCGCGCACCCAACGTCGATCACGTCCGGTAGGGCAAACGTGCGCAACGAGCTCAGCCGGCCACCGGGTCGGCTGAGCTCTGAGTACCGACTCCGAGGGCGGCTAGCCCTCCGAGCTCGGGATTTGCACCTGCCAATAGTGTCGACGTCGATGGCTGACGAGCGCGAGCCCGACGCGGTGGTGGACCTGCTGGGCGGGACCGGGACGGGGCCCCTGTGGGGAATGGCCAGCAGCGACCTGAACGCGACCCTCCTCGCGTGGCCGCCCGGTCATGAACTGGTCGCAGACACGAACTCCGAGCTCGATGTCCTCCTCATCGTGCTGGAAGGCGGCGGAGTCGCCACGGTCGACGAGCAAGAGCACGCGCTTGTTCCCGGGAGTGCGCTGCTAGCCGAGAAAGGAAGCTCAAGGGCGATCCGTGCCGGCGCGGACGGCGTCCGCTACCTCTCGGTTCATAGACGCCGGGGGCCCTTGCAGATCCACGGGTAGCGTCTGCACCATGAAGCGCAGCAAGGCTCTGCGAGCGTTATCGCACCAGCACCACCAAGGACAGTTCGCGGCGCTCCAGCTCAAGCGCGCCGGGCGGGAGGCTGCGGTCGAGGCACGCACAGCCTTCCTCGACTTCTTCGAGCGCGAAGTCGCGAGCCACTTCCGGGCCGAGGAGGACCTGCTGCTGCCGGCCTTCGTATCGTAGTTTTCTCGTTCCAGGGCTACGAGCGCCCTGGCTGCGGCGACGCCGAGTGGGACGGCAGCGTGGCTGTTATAGACCGGGCTGGAAGCATCGCCGAGGAGGATTGACACCATGGCGAGGCCCTGGAGGCTGACCGAGCCCTCTGCAAGAGGTTCGGAGAGCGCGAGGAGCAGCGCGCCGTTCGCCTGAATCTCCCGGCGACGGATCAGCGAGGGCGGTCTGTCGGCTGTCTCGACAGCTCCGCGCAGCGCGTAGGCGAAGCCCGCCCTGGTCTTCGGTGCCGGAGCTGTCCAACTCGCAGGCTCAGCTCATCACTCTGTATTGGATCAGCTCCCGCTGCGAGCTCGCGATCCAGGTCTGACGCGCGCAAGCAGGTGACGAAAACGCAGCCACACGCCGCCGAGCAGCAGACCTCTCGACCGCCGCGCCAACCGCCCGGCAGGCACCACTGGCGGCGGCCGACCCGCGGGGAAACGGAAGTCTAGGCGTCGGTCATGCCACCCGCTGGGTTGGCCACTCCCGACTCTCGAACCAGGCGAGGTCGGCGTCATCGAGCTGCTTGCCGGCCTGAGCTGCCTCTTCTGCGGCCACGCGGCGGGCGATGAGCGGCGTTACGGCCGAGCGAACGTCCCGGCACTCGCGAGCGCAGCGGGCGAACGCAGCGGCGACGTCGTGCAGCGTGCTGATCAGCCGCACCTCTTGCTCGCGGGACAGCCGATCGACGGGCGGCCGGGCGAGGACATCCGAATCGAGGTCGCGTCGCCGCGCGGCAATCCCTGGGGACGCGTGTGCGGCCAGCTGATACCAAGCCGCGCTGAGCGCTTGAAGGGTGTCCTCCAGCGCCGCGAGCGAATCGGGCGTCGCTGCATAACTCTCTGGCGGGTGGGCGGCTGCCTGGAAGTTCCGGGCCGCCTCGACCAGGTCGTACGCGCGGTCTTGAAGATGACTTGTGGTGTTCATACCGACAATGGTCGCCGGCCTATCGAGCCTGAGGAATGGGGCGCAACCCCCAATTGGGTCCACTTCTTCTCCCATTCGCGGAGGCCGAAGCCGGGACGTCGTCAGGCGCGGGGCAGCGGGGTCGGGCTCGCTCGGGACGGCGATCCGGCGCCTCGGGGGCCGGTAGGGGCGGCGGAGCGGGCAGGGCCTGGTCGTCCGGGCCGAAGACCTCACGCTCGGACTTGCCTTCGAGCAGCTCCACGAACTGCTCGCGCTCAATCGTCTCCCGGCGCAGCAGAATGTCTGAGGTCTTATCGAGGTGCTCGCGATGGTCCTCGAGGATGCCGCGGGCCGCCTGGTGGGCCTCGTCGACCATGTCATCGTGATCGGAGCCGCCGCTAGGCGAGCTCGTTCTATCCAGCTCCGACTGCCGCTGATGCTGGTTCCGGGACTGAACGCCGCCGAGGACGCGGGGCCTGTCGTTTTTGGTCGCGCCGTCGCCGGCCGAGTCGTGCTCCGACCGGTTGGGGGGGCCTACCGGATGGAGCCATGCCTGGGCGCAAATGCACCTTGCGGACCATGGTCGGCAGACCGGGTTGAGTCGACAGTTCAGCCTATGAGATCAGAACGGACACCTCGGTATGCGCTCGCGGCGACCCTGGTTGGGGCGGGCATTGCCTGCATCGAGCTTTCTGCGGGCGCAGGCTGGACGATGATCCTCCTTGGCGCTTGGTTCGCTGTACACACCTCGCAGCTCGGCTCCGCGATCCTCCTAAACCTTCCCTCCGACGCGACAAAGCTCGGACA
This sequence comes from uncultured Thermoleophilaceae bacterium, assembly GCA_963728495.1. Lineage (GTDB taxonomy): Bacteria > Actinomycetota > Thermoleophilia > Solirubrobacterales > Thermoleophilaceae > JACVRW01. Next base: position 15,827 of record CAVSKI010000011.1, read on the forward strand.
TGAGGCAAGAGGCATCGCCGAGGATGTTGTGGACGAGGTCGACACAAGCACGGCGGAGGCTGCCCGTGCCACGGCGGCCGAGGGCCCCGGCCTGGCCGCTACCGCCGGATTCGATGCCCACCGCCGGATTCGATGCCCGCCCGCTAACCCGCCGCGCCGTCGCCCGCGCGGCCGAGCACCGCGATCACCGTCTGGCGAACGATCCTCGAGCTGGCAGAAGAGGAGGCCGCCGATCTGATCGTGCTCGGCAGCCGCGGCCGCTCCGGAATCAAGTCCATGGTTCTAGGCAGCGTGTCCTACGGCGTCCTCCACAACAGCGAGCGACCGCTCCTGATCGTCCCGCCGCTGCGGTAGCGCCGGTGCGCGTCGCCGACGGTGGAAATCATGGCGGATACCCATGGCCGGACGTCGGCCGTCGGCCGTCGCCTATGCCGCGGACAGACGAACACGAACGGTGGCGAAATACTGGAGCGCTCTATTGCCTGAACTTGGCGCCGGACACCGGCGCCGTCGAACTACCAAGGAGGAACGATGGAGTCGATTGTCGTAGGAACCGACGGGTCGCAAGCGGCAGAGGCGGCGGTCGAGCAGGCGGCCGACCTGGCGCGTGGAAGCGGCGCGCGCCTGCACGTGGTGACCGCGTACCCGGATGTCCCCTCGTACCGCGAGAGGATCACGAGCAGCGCCAAGCGCGAGTCCATCCAACTACGCGAAGTCGCAGAGACGGTGCTGGCGCGAACAGTCCAGAAGCTCACGGACCAAGGCATCGCCGTCGAAACCCACGCCCGCGACGGGGACCCCGCCGAAGCCATTCTCGAGGTGGCCCAGGAGCGGAAGGCCGATCTCATCGTGGTGGGCAACCGGGGGCTCACCGGCATCGAGCGCTTCCTCCTCGGGAGCGTCTCGAGCAAGCTCTCCCACCATGCGCCCTGCAGCGTGATGATTGTCCGCCAGAACTAGAGCGCTCGATGAGGGGTCGTCTCAGCGGGTCGCGGCCCGGCGGACCATGGATCATGCGCGAGCGGCCGATGCTGCCCTCCAGCTGAAGCTGCTGGGGGTTGTGAAGACCCGGTAGGGGCTCGTCAAGGCTCCGACGCCCCGTCCTAGAGCCTAAGATCAGAGCAACCGCTGGACGCGCTGGCGCTCGGTCAGATGCTGGAAGACTCGACGGCGCCCCAGTGGTGCTGACAAGCGTTCTCCCTACGACTCGCTCCCCGACCCCCGCGGACCATCCATACGCGCGCGCGAGGACGCTGAAGCATCCTGGTCGAACGTCGGCCAGTAGCTCCGGATCGGGCGCCGAGCCGCTCGCGTGACGCTTCAGCCGGACCTCGTACACGCGGCGCTGCACGGACAGCCTGGCCAGCCCTCCCAGGACGAGCGCGAGGAGGTTAACCCCTAGCTGTGCGGCCGCTCCTCCCACCTCGGCCCAGTCCGTGTACGCGGTCGCCACACCCATGTTCGCGATGGCCGGGATCGTCGTGACCGAGATCAGCACCCCGATCAACGCGCCAGACTTGGCGGAGGTCAGCGACAGCACGCCCGCGGTGCCCGCCAGATAGGCGACGAAGAACGAGAAGAAGTCCGGGTTGGAGATGAACTCGGTGAGCGGGCGCACCTCGCCGGGGCCGTCCGAGTCGATGCCAGTCCACTTGAAGAAGAGCGACCATGCGATGGTCGCCGCGACCGCGGCCGCGATGCCCACCGCCAGCGCGGTGGCGGAGCGCCTGGCAAGATCGCCGCGCCGCTGGACCACGGCCACACAGAACCCTGCAACAGGACCGAACTCCGGCCCGACCACCATTGCCCCGACGATCAGGATCGGTGAGTCGAGCAGGATCCCCACCGCCGCGATCAGCGCAGCGATCATCATGAACTCGATGAAGTTGATCGACAGACTGGTCTCTTCGGAGGTTCGAGCCTCCACCTCCTCCCAGACCACGGCGTCGCCGAAAGGAAGCTCCTCGAGCGCCCTACCGGCATTGTCTGCGGCAGCGGAGAGCTGGGTCTCGATCGGCTCCATCGAGATCGAGCCGTCACGCGCGATCCCGAGCTGACGCAGCTCCTCCACGATGATGCTCGCCTCGGGACGCGCGACGTCGCACAGGATCATGTCGCCCTCGGGCTTGTGCGCGAGCCCCGGGAAGTGTACGACGTTCACGACAGCTGGGGAGGCCGTCAACAGCTCAAGCGCCTTTTGCGCCTCGTGGCCTGGGGCGACTATGCGAAGGTGGACCACCCGTGAAGCTCCTCGGCTCCGGAAACAATCTCGGATGCGGCCGACCTCCCGTCCGGGGGTCCGGCCGAGGCCCTAGCGGGATTACAACTATGCGACGATCGCGGCGGGATGATCCGGTTCAACCTCGACGCTGACAAGCGGATCATCGCAGCCGTCGATGCCACCGAGCGGACGCTTGACGCGTTGGAGCTGGCAAAGCTGCTTTCCCAGACGACCGGCGCGCCGGTCGATCTCGTTAGCGTCTTCGCATACCTCCCGCTGGCAGACCCCGCCGACGAGGAGCTGACGCGCGTACGCGAGGGGGCGCGCACGATCCTGCGCGAGCTCGCGAACACGAGCGGCCTGGAGGCGGCGGACATAGAGGTCATTCCCGGCAACTGGCCTGCACGGGAGCTCCAGCGGCTTAGCGAGCAAGACGACACGGCGCTGCTCGTGGTCGGCTCGACGCACCGCGGCGCAGTCGGCCGGGTGCTGCCGGGCGCGGTCGGCGAGCGTCTGCTGACCGGCGCTGCGTGCCCGGTTGCGCTTGCGCCGCGCGGCTACGCGGAGCAGTCGCCCACGAGCCTCCAACGTGTGGGCGTCGCCTTCGACGGCTCCGAGGAGGCGAACGGAGCGCTCGAGGTCGCGCGCGCTCTCGTCCGGGTGTCCGGCGCTCACCTGCGCATCATCAGCGTGTTCGAGCCGCTGGCCTTTGGGGCGATCGCGACGGGACGGATGGGCGGCGCCTCGGTCAACAAGCTCCTGCGCGCGGAGCTTCGCAGCGCACTGGAGGTGGCGGTCGCCGACGCCTCGGACGGAGGTGCGCCCGAGGGCCGCTTCCTCGAGGGCTCAGCGGCGGAGGTCCTGGCGGGCGAGAGCACGGAGCTCGACCTGCTCGTGACCGGCTCGCGCCGCTACGGCCCGCGCACCGCGGTGTTGCTCGGCGGCACTACACATTCACTGATGCGTAGCGCGGCTTGTCCCGGCCTGATCGTGCCTCGCGGCGCGGCAAGATGACCGGCCACGGCTCTGAGAAGGGGGTAGGCGGTGATCGACGCGCTCATGGAAAAGCTGCCCCAGTATGGGTTTGTGCCCTTTCATGTGCGGCGCGAGAGCGACGGGTTCATCTTCAGCCGGATCTGGGCCTCGATCAAGCGGGAATGTCTGATGGTCGTCGAGGAGGGGGTGGCATCGCCGGAGAATGTCGACCGGATGTGGGAGATCTTCACGAAGCCGGGCATCCCGCCGTTCAGGCTGATGACGAGGTTGGGCTCGACGCTGTGCTCACATCGAAGACCACTACGCACAGTGCGTGAGGGCATCCCCGAGGGCCGCGCAAGCTGCTCCGAAAGTACGTCGACGAGGGCCGCCTAGGCATGAAGAGCGGGAGCGGCTTCTACGACCAACAAGGCTACGAAGGACCACACCACAGGAGGAAGCATGGACGTCACAATCATCGGCACCGGCAACATGGCCCGCGGCATTGGGACGCGCCTAGTTGCCGGTGGGCACCGCGTGACCGTGTTGGGGAAGGAGCCCGGTGACGCCGAGGCGGTCGTGAAGGAACTCGGCGGCGATGGCGCGGCGCAGGCCGGCCGCTCCGCCGAGCCAATCGCCGACGACGTCGTCGTCCTCGCCGTCTACTACCCGGACGCGAAGGGCGCCGTCGAGGGGTACGGCGGCGGCCTATCGGGGAAGGTGCTGATCGACATCACCAACCCGGTGAACGAAACGATGGACGGGCTTGTCACTCCGCCGGACGGCTCGGCCGCTCAGGAGCTGGCCGCGAGCGCCCCGGGAGCGAGGGTCGTGAAGGCATTCAATACGACCTTTGCGGGCACGCTCATCGACGGCCAGGTCGCTGGTCAGCCACTAGACGTCTTTCTCGCCGGCGATGACGAGGAGGCCAAAGCCAGCGTTTCGAAGCTCGTGGAGGACGGCGGACTCCGGCCGATCGATGCGGGGCCGCTCAGTCGCGCGCGTGAGCTCGAGGCAGCCGGGCTGTTGCACATGAGCGTGCAGGGCACGCTCGGGACGGGCTTCGGCAGCGCGCTGAACATCGTCGCCTAGGCAACGGCGCCTGGGTATCGAGGCGTCGCATGAGCCACATCGCCATTCTCGGCCTCGCGTCGAGGGAACATGCCGACGCGGCGCGGCAATCGCCGAACAGCTCCAGGACCAGGGTGAGCTGGACCTGCGCGGCATGGCCGTCGGGTGGCGTGACGACCGCGGCGACGTCAGGCTCGATCACACCGTCCCGCTTGCCAGGTCCGGAGCAGTGCAGGGCGCTCTGAGGGGCGGCGTTGTCGGGCTGTTCCTACTCGCGCCCCTGCTAGGACTGGAGACAGCTCCTATTCGCGCATAGCGCAAGCGAGGGGACGCTCGGGAACCGCGCTCGCTCGTCGTCCGGAGCGAGCACCGTCGGCGCCTCCGCGCAGACGCCTGCCTTCATGAGAGAAGGGGAACACTCCGGGTTGGGGGCGAGCCTCAGACCTTCAGGTCTGCGCTGTCCTGACTAGGGCGGCGGCGTCATCGGAGGTCAGGGTCGGGGAAAGTCGTTGGTCGTGACCGGGGCGTGGCGAGGATAATCAGGCTGTTGTGCGCGGTGTCGCCGAGCTCGAGCAGGGCCGCCGGTCCTACGCGAAACGCAAGTGGGTCGACGCCTACGAGTCGCTGGCGGCGTCCGACCTGGCGACGCCGTTGGGGGCGGAGGACCTCGAGTTGCTGGCGCGGTCGGGCTACATGCTCGGCCGCGACGACGAGTATGTGAGCGGCTTGGAGCGCGCTCATAGCGCCTACCTCGAGTCTGGCGAGTCGCTGTGCGCCGTGCGCTGCGCCTGGTGGATCGGGCACAACTTCCTGTTCCGGGGGGAGACAGGGCCCGCAAGGGGTTGGTTCGCTCGAGCGCGGCGGTTGCTCGAGCGCGAGCGGGGTGACTGCGTCGAGCGCGGATATGTGCTGATAGCAGCCCTGCTGGAGCACCTGTTCGGCGGTGACCACGAAGCCGCGCGCGCGACCGCAGCCGAGATCGCCGAGATCGGCGAGCGTTTCGGCGACCGAGACCTGATCGCGATGGGCCTGATGGAGCAGGGCCACGCGCTGGTCAGACAGGGGCGCACGGAGGACGGCTTGCGGCTGGTGGACGAAACCATGGTGGCCGTCATCACGGGTGAGCTGTCGCCGATCGTCGCCGGCATTGTCTACTGCAACACGATCGCCTTCTGTCAGGGCGTCTACGAGCTCGGCCGCGCCCGGGAGTGGACCGCCGCCCTGACGCGGTGGTGCGAGCAGCAGCCCGACATGGTGGCCCACAACGGTCTCTGCCTGGTGCATCGCGCCCAACTCATGACGCTCGGGGGTACGTGGCGAGTCGCGCTGGAGGAGCTTCGCCAGCTGGGCGAGCGCTACACCGAGGGCGCGTTGAATCAGCGGGCTCTCGGCCACGCCGCCTATCAGCGGGGAGAGGTCCATCGCCTTCAGGGTGGGTTCGAGGAGGCCGAGGCTGCGTACCGAGAGGCGACCCGATTGGGGCGCGAACCGCAGCCAGGTCTGGCGCTGTTGCGGCTGGCGCAGGGCAACGCTGACACCGCGGCCGCCGCTATCCGCCGCGCCGTGAGCGAGACCATACAGCCGCTGAAACGGGCGGCTGTACTGCCCGCGTACGTGGAGATCATGCTGGCCGTGGGAGATGTCGAGGCAGCGCGCAGCGCATGCGGCGAGCTCGACGAAATCGCCGAGCGCCAACGCACCGACCTGCTGGATACGATCGCTGCGCAGGCGCGAGGGGAGCTGGCACGCGCCGAGGGCGACGCCCAAGCCGCGCTGGTCGCGTTGCGCCGCGCATGCCAGGGCTGGCAGGAGCTCAACGCGCCGCACGAGGCAGCCCGGGCGCGCGTTTTACTGGGGTTGACGTGCCGCTCGCTGGGAGACGAGGACACGGCCGCCTTTGAGCTGGAGGCGGCCCGCGGCGTCCTCGCAGAGCTCGGCGCAGCGCCCGCCCTCGTTTGGGTCGACTCCCTCACCGGCCGGGCCGCCCCAGCGGATGACCATGGGCTGACGGCGCGTGAACTCGAGGTGCTGAGGCTGGTCGCCGTCGGCAAGAGCAACCGGGAGATTTCGTCGGCGCTCGTCATCAGCGAGCGCACGGTCGCCCGCCACCTGCAAAACATCTACGCCAAGCTGCGTGTCTCGACCCGAACCGCAGCGGGCGCGTTCGCGTTCGAGCACCACCTCGTCTGACGCTGCGGTGTGGTCAAGGATGACCACACCGCTGTCCCAGCAAGTTGGTCAATCCGGCCGATGCGCGATCGGGGCCGCCGGGCGTACCGTCGGCCTCGTTTGGCAAACACGAGGAGGTTCGGCATGTACGTAGTCGTTCGGCACCAGTTCAAGGACCCGCAGACGGCGTTCTCGCGCGGCGAGACGCTCATCAAGAACGAGGGCGCTCCGCCCGGCGTGCGGGGTCTGCAGTTCTACCCGAGTAGGGATGGGTCCGCCGCCACCTGCCTGTGGGAGGCCGACTCCGTGGAGGCGATCCAGGAGTACGTCGACTCGACCCTAGGTGACTCCAGCGTGAACACCTGCTACGAGGTCAACACGGAACAGGCGTTTGCGGAGCGGCCCTTGGGGCTCCCTGCGTCGCCGACAATCGCCGCGTAGATCCCCGCCCGAACTCGCTGCGGAGCGTCCCCGTCACGGGGACGCCCGCGTGGGCGCCCCCGGTGCCACGCGAATCAATGTCCGCGAACGCCTGCGCGTCGCGCCGCCCGCGAGAGTGTCGACAACCATGAAAGGGAGCGTCTCGATTCTGCACCTCGTCCTCGACGCGGAGGCCGATCCCGACACGAAGCTTGCGCGAGCGACCGACTTCTGGCTCAATCTGAGCGACGCCGAAGCTTATGTCTCCCTACGACGCACGACAGTCGTCTTCGGGCCGTAGCTTGCCTTTCCGTTAGGCGTCGACAACGAGCGATGTATTGACCTACCTGCGCCAATCCACAGGGCCTCCCGTGTCCGACACCGTCGACACCCTGATTCTCGACCTGCTCGAGTGGATGGGCCCAAACCCCCGCCACTACGCCGAGGTGCTCGAGGCGTGGCGGACGTCGTGTCCGGGCTTGCCCGTGTGGGAAGACGCCAACGACCGAGGCTTCATCGCGCGTCATCATGCGCCGGGACGCGGCGCGCTCGTCTCGGTTTCCGCCGCCGGGGCGGAGCACCTGCGGAAGTACCGCCAACCGTCGCCGCGCTGACGGCTAGCTACGCAGTCGTGCTCGTTCGCGAGCGCACCGAGATCCGCGCGCCCTTCCGCGGTCGCCTGCCGAAGCTCCTCATCGGCCCGCGCAGCATCTCCGGGGTGCGGATCCGGGAGGGATCGCGAAGGCCGGGCGCTGGGGGCGGCAGCGGCGTTGGCGCAACTGGGTCTGGTCAGATGTAGCGGCGCTCGAGCTCGCGGTCGACGCCGCACCAGCGGGCGATTCGGGACAGCAGCCCGAGGACTGGTTGGAGCGACGCGTAGGCACCGGGCAGGCGCAGCTCTCCCATCTCGAGCACCAGCGCGGCGTGGAGTGGGTTGCGGGGCACGCCGTTCTTGACCACGAGGCCGTCGGCGGCGAGCGCGCTGGACATCTGCGGGAGTCTGGCGACGATGCGCGCGGATGGGTTCGGTTTTCTTCAGCTGCCGCGGTTCTCACAGTCCGAGGGTCCGGGCGGCTTGTTCTAGTTGAGGACGCCGGCGCGGCGCATGCATTCCTCCGCGCCCGCGCCATCAAACCTCCTCCGCGTCGAGCGCCGGCCAACCCGTCGCCCCCAAAGACTCGATCCTCCATCAAGCCGAATCGCGCGTGGCACCCACCAGCCGTGCCCGCCTTCAGACCCCCCGGCTGCCGCCTCGTGGCGCCAAGCAGAAGTGCTGGGCGGCTCGGGGGCGTTCCGCGGTGTCGTTTGGGTCCGCGAGTAGCCTGATTGGGAACGGATGAGCGACGGAGAAGCTGAGGCGTTCAAGGCCTACGAGGCCGAGGGCTGGAGCGCGCAGGCCGGGACCTATGGGGGGTTGACCGGGGCGATCACCAGTCGTCTCGCGGAGTCACTGCTCGACGCCGCCGGCGTGCGGTCGGATCGGCGGGTGCTAGACGTGGCGACGGGGCCTGGCTACATCGCCGAGCGCGCGGCAGCACGGGGGGCGAGGGCCGTGGGCATCGACCTCGCAGAGGGGATGCTGGAGTTGGCGCGGCAAAGAGTGGGTGGTATTGAGCTGCTGCGCGCGGACGCCGAGGCGCTTCCTTTCGATGACGCGTCGTTCGACGCAGTCGTCGGCGGCTTCGTGATCAACCACCTTCCCCATCCGCAGCGCGCGCTCGCCGAGGCGGCGCGGGTGCTGGTGTCGGGCGGGGCGGTCGTTTTCTCCGTCTGGGATCGCCCGGAACGGATGCGGGTGATCGGGGTGGTGAAGGAGGCCATCGAGACCGCGGGCGTAGATCGCGGCGGCGCCGTCCCGGCCGGGGGGCCCGACCCGTACCGCTTCGCGGATGAGGGCAAGTTCCGCGCGCTGCTCGAGGGAGCCGGCCTGGTCGGCGTGGCTGTAAAGACGCTGGAGCTCACGCACCGCGTCAACGGGACGGAGGAGCTCTTGCGCGGCCTACTCGGGTCGAGCGTAAGGACAGCGGCCCAGCTACGGGCGCTGGGCCCGGTGGCACGGCGCCGCGCGAGCGCGGCGCTCGAGCGCGCGGTCGAGCCCTACCGCACGAGCGATGGGGCCTTGGCGCTACCGGTAGCGGCGAAGCTCGCCTCCGGAGCGAAGCGGTGACTGCGCAGGCGGCGGCCGAAGCCCTACGCGATGCCCTTGCGGGCGGATCTTACGACGAGCTCGCCGTGCTCTACGCCGAGCACGCGTCACTCGATGCGAGCCTGTGTGGCGGCCGCCATCGCATCCGAACGCCCACTGCGATCGCGGCGGCACTGGCCCGCTGGTGGAGTGGACCGGCCGAGCTCGCGGAGTGGACCGCCGGCGTCCACCCGGCCGGCTTCGAGCTCTGGGCGGAGCGGATCGGCTCCGCGGGCGCCTCGCGGACACGCCAGTACGCGTGGGTGGACGACGGGCGGATCACGCGTCACTGGATCTACACCGCCCCGCCGCGCACGCCACCCCCCAGCCGGAGCGGCGGTGGCGGTGTTCACCTCGATCCACAACTCATTGCCGGCCTCGGCGAAGTCGTGGAGCACGAGCCGTTGGTCTCCCGCGGCTGGTCCGGCAACGTCCTCGAGCGGCTCGTGCTCGCCGACGGCCGCCAGCTGGTGGCGAAGCGGATCGTGCCCGGCTCCAACTGGATATCAGAGCGACGACGGCGAGCCCGAGCACCGGGCCGGCCGCCGCGAGAGCTGCCGCGGGCCAGTTCATGGCGTGCTTTTCCCCACCAAGCGCGCCTGCCTCCTGGCGGCCACGAATCGTTCCCTGCGTGAAGAGTGCAATCCCATAGAGCGCGAAGCCGACACCGACGAGAACGTAAGGCCAGGTTGACCCGGACTTCTGCAGCTCGGGCGCCAAGCGTCCGATCCCGACGGCGACCGCGAGAGCCGCGAGCCCTGTGCGCCACCAGGCAAGCTCGGTCCGCTCACCCGCCAAGAGAGTCCTGCGAGTTGCTTGTTCGTCCTCGTTTAAGTTCACGGTCGCGTCCTCGATTGGCCGTAGGCGCTTGACCCTAATCGAGCGGGCGCCCAGCGATCTGGAGGCAATCGCGGCGGACGTGGGGGCGCGCTGTTCCGAGACAGGGGCTGGCTCGACCGGCCTACCACGATCCGCCCTCCTCAGCTGGCCGGTCGCGGCGCCGACGGGCACGCGCGGAGCAACTCGGCTCGCAAGCCGGTGTCGCGCTCGGTCTCGATCCGAGCGTCGCCACCGGCACCCTGTACCAGTCGGAGGGAAGTGGATCCTCCGCGGTGCCCGCGCTGTTGACCCAATATCTAGCCATGATGATCTAGTCGACCACGCTGCCCGGGAGGGTCCACCAGTCCCTTCGAGGAAGCTCAATCAGGCCCGCGTCTTTGGCGAGCGTCAGCGCATGATTGAGCTCGTACTCAAGTTTGGTCCGGTAGTACTTGTCGACAGCAGGCGAAGGAATGGCCCTCTGGCGCTCGGTGAAGTTGCCGATCTCGAGAGCCTTGGCCACCACCTGCTGACGGGTTCCGGCGCCCCCCAATGCCCGAAGAGCCTCGGGGTGGAGATCCGCCAACTTGAGGCGCGAGGGCGGACAAACATCGGCCGGCCCGAGTCGAGGGTGATCGCGGCGAAATTACGAGGAAGAGCGGCGCGAAGAAGATCAGCATGACCGCGGCGACTTACCTCCAAGCAACACCCCTCGACGCCGGTGCCGGGCCGATCAAACGACGAGGCGTCTGCGTCCCCATCTATCCGCGCACGTGGGCCTCGAACGCGCCGGTGGTCTCGACGCTATCCGAGCGCGCGATTGATGTTCAGGCGTTTGCCTGAGGCGGTCTTGCCTTTCAGGGCCTTGAGCTTGTCCCCCCGCTTGCGCAGGCGGGAGCTGATGTCGCCGATGTCCCAGGAGGAATGCTCTTGGCGCAGCATCGCCGCGGCGGCGGCGACGTACGGCGTCGCCATGCTGGTGCCTGACATGTAGGCGTAGTCGGACTTCAAGAACGTGGACGCGATCCGGTCGCCAGGCGCGGCGAGGTCGACGGACTGGGCGCCGAAGTTGGAGAACGACGCGAGCTTGTCCTTGCTGTTGGTGGCGGCGACGGAGAAGACGTTGCTGTCTGGGTAGGCGGCGGGGAAGAGAGGCTTCTTGTCGGCGTTGACGCTGTCATTGCCCGCGGCGGCCACCAGCAGCACGCCCTTGCTCTTCGCCCTTTCGATCGCGTCGCGGACGATCTCTGAATCGGTGGGCCCGCCGAAGGAGGCGTTAATGACCCTCGCCCCGGCGCTGATCGCGTAGTCGATGCCGGCGACCTCCGCCGACAAGGTGCCGCGGCCGTCGGCATCGAGCACACGAACCGAGACTATCTTCACGCCCCAGCACAGGCCGGCTATGCCGCGGTCGTTCTTAGGCTTCCGCTTTGGCGCCACTACTAGCTCCTTCCGTGGATAGCAGCACTGTACGTAAAAGGCTGAGGAGTTCAGGCCTTCGCAACGAAGCCGTGGCTGTGGCCCGCCCACGCAGAACGGCCCGCCCAAGCGAAGGCGGAAATGGTCGCCGCTGCGCGAGAGCTAAGCGACGGGCGAGGATCCACGAGCGGCGACTAGAGGTTCAGCGGCTTCTTTTGCGGTGGCGGGCGCGACAGGGGCGGTCTTAGGCCGCCCCGGCCCCCGCCGAACCCCCCGATCGCTCCTGCGACATCGCCCACCCAATTGTTGCTATCGCTTTTCGTACAAAGCGATAGTCGGCGCGCCGCAGCGCCGCGGGCTACCGCTTCTGCCTCGATGTGGTAGCGGCAGCTGGCCTGGGTCGGCGACGACGGGTGGATCACTCGTCACGTCGAAGCTGGCTGGTCGGTAGTTGCGTGGGTGTCCGATGGTGAAGCAGCGCGCCTCCACATCAGGACGAATAGTAGAACGGTCGTGATGCCGATTGTGTTGAGGATCGTGATCGACACCGTGACCAGCGGGTCGGCTGCAAAGGGATAAATCATCATCAGGAGCATCGGAGCGATGTTGCGTACCGCCGTGGTCGCCTCGATCGCATGCCTGACTCCCACGTCTTTGACTCGAAGACTGGAAACGAGAAGGTAGCCACACCCGAGGCCGATGAATGGGCCGGCTAGGGCCGCGATGTAGCTCTCGGTGCCCCAGGTCTGCTCGAACAGATCCCAATACGCAACCAGCGTGAAGTTGAGATTAAAGAGCAGACACAGGATTGCAATCCGGACCGCCCACTGTGCCAATGGCGGCGTCAGGTCGGGCCACCAGACCCTGAAGCCGCAGCCGAGCACCAGCGGCAGGAGCAGGAAGAGCAGCAGCGGCCAAGCAACATCCCAGGCAGAGGTCTTGAGTTGCGCGTCAACCGCATCGATGGCGAGGGGCAACCCTACCGGGAGGGCGATAATCGTCGCGACAGTCAGGAGTACTAAAAGCGTGGTGGATGTGCCGACATCCGCCTTCGCTAACCGGGCGAGGAGGGGAGCGAAAGGCATACCTGCACACAGGGCTGCGACACAGAACCCGACCTTGATCTCTCCAGGAATGGACGAGGCTATCGTCAGCAAATAGCCGATGAACAGGAGCGGGATGATGACGAAATTGATCACCAACGCCCACACGGCAATCTTCCAAGTGGCAAAGGCTTCTGCCAGCAGCTTGCCGACCGAAAGCCTGAGGCCCAACCCGAACGAGTTCAATATCACGAAGAGCACCCCAAACCCGTTGATCAGGACGCTCTGACTGGACTGCGTTGTCATATCGCTCCCCTCTCACGAGCAGCGATCCGACAGCGGTGAGCACCGGGCCGATTGCGAGTGTCCCTCCAGTCGGGTGTGCAATCAATGGCGGTCATCGGCGCGATCAAGGACGGGGCCGATAGAACCTATGCCGACGCGCACAGAGCGCTCATCATCCGAATGGGGTGATCGTCGCTGGGGCCGGGGTAGGTGCGGGCGGCGAGATCACCCGTTCGGGCGTGATGTGCGGCCGAGGCCGCGAGGGGGCAGTAGCGGCGCTGAGCGCTCCCAGGGCACTCCGACGTCCTGCGGGAACGTCTGAGCGCGCTCTATCGCCTTCGCCTGACAGCGCGAGTCCGGACTGCTCAGAGCGGACTACTGGTTTCCATGCAAAGCAACAGTCCGCCAGCGCCCTCCGAAAATAGTGCCTGGAAAGCCGGAGGGCGACGATCCCCCGCGCCGCGACTTCAGCCGTTCAGCGGCTTCTTCTTGCCGTGGCGGGCGCGACAGGGGCGGCTTCAGGGGTGCCCCGGCCCCCGCCGAACTAGCCGACCGCTCCAACGCCCAGTATCCCGCTATCGCTTTTCATCCATCTCGAAAGAGAGGTCCGCGACGGGCCGAAAGTCCGGGCAAGACATCTGCTCCCGCCCGCGATACCAGCGCGGGCAGGTCGCCTTCCACTTGTCCAGCGGCACGCGCTAGGACGTCGGGAGTCACGCCACGAGACTGCGTTCGCTCGCACGCCACCCAAGCTGTTGAAACAACTCACGTAGACACCCGTTAGGGGTGGCGCGAGATCCGAAAGATGGGGTGCAGCGGCGCGATGCGGCGCAGGTCCTCGTCCGGCGCATCGGCGCCGACACCCTGAAAGAACGCGCCGACCTCCCAGGCCCACTTCTTCAGATACGCGCGTAGAAGCGGCAGCTTCTCGTCGTCGGCAAGTTCGGTGGCGGTGAACTCTTCCGTTCTACGACCCTTGCGCAAGCGCCCCTCACCACTCGCCCGTAAGTTGCGCACCCACTGCGTCTCACCACGCGGCGCCACGATGTAACGGCCGCCGTCGAACCCAAGCGGATTGACCGGCGTGCGCCGCCACTCGCCGCTCTTCCGGCCACGCACCTCGAGGACACGGGAACCCACGAGGCTGACGCCGAGGCGGGTCAGTCCAGCGACGATCGGGTTGAAAACGTTCTTGGTGAACCATCCGGGGCGCTGGTAGTCGGTCGCCATTGGCTCATATTGTGAGCAACCAGGAGCAGGCCGGCAAGTTGCGTACTGACCTGCGCTGATCGAGCGCACGCACTGCCGCTCGCCGAACAGGCTTTGGGCGGGCCTCGGCGAACGCGCTTCGCGCAAACGCAGCGGCGTGGTCACCAGATCCACGCTTGCGTTCTCCGCTCCTTTCATGCAAAGGGACACGCGGGCACCGACGTCCTTGATTGGACCCTGGAAAGCAGGAGGGGGCGAAGATCCCCGCGCCGCCACGTATGCCGCTAGCGGCTTCTTGCTTGCCGTGGCGGGCTGCGGGGAACGGCCTACCGGGTCGCCACCCCCCGCCCGCCGCCGAACTAGCCTGGGACCGCTCCTTCGAGCTCGGCCGCCTCAGCACCCCCTATCGCTTTTCGTCCAAAGCAGGAGTCCGGAGTCGGCGCCGGACCGGGTGCTGCTTCCACGTGGAAGCAGAAGGCCGTTCCGCATGGAAGCGGAGGCTGTCGGCGCCTGTAGCTTTCGCCGACCTACGGGACGGTACTCACGTCCGTCAGGACCCGGGCGGTGGGCGTGCCGCCGAGCGCCGGTGAGGCCTCCGCCGAGGCCCACACCCTCGTTTCCAGGAAGCCCTTGAACGCGGCCGCTTCCTCCACGCTGTCGAAGTCCAACGTGATGTAGATGTACTTGTCGTCGTCGACGGGCTGGCGCACGCTCTGCGCGCGTACCCCGGCCTTCCTCCGGGCCTCGTCGAACCTTGTGAAGGCACCCAGCCAAGTCTGCAGGTCAGTGATCGGATGCTCGATGTGCAAGGTGGCCATTTCTTCCCCCCGTTTTGAACCGCGGAGCGACGATACCCCTTCTCCAGACGAAGGCCCCAACACCCGCAGTGAGAACGCCGCTCGGATGAGGAGGAGAAGCCTGCGGCCAGAGGCCACTGCTGCAATGCGCGAAAGCAGCATCCACGGCGATCCCTGAGGCGCACCTGAGGGGGTCGTTGCACTGCGCGGCTCGCCGGATCAGCATGGGCAGGAACCCACGGCGGTGAGAGCTCGATCAGCCCGGCGTTCGTCGGCGAGAATCCGGACGCGCCGAAGTTGGAAACAAGAGGGGGAGAGATTCGCCGGACCGGGGCTGGTTGTGGCTCGAAGCCCGCCCCCGGTGGCGGCGCAGCGGCCGCCGCCACCGGAAGGCTGCTAGGCGAGGCTACGAGCGAACGCTGACGCTATGGCGAGGCGCAGACGACGTACGCCTGAACTGTGTCGTCGAGCCCTGTAGTTACGTCAATCGCCTCGGCGTCCCAGCTCGTCGGCGTACCCGACGCTTGGGTCGGCGAGCTGTCCCAGAGGACCCCGTCCGCACCGGTTGCGATTCCGCCGCCCCCGACTGCCCGCTCTCCGGCCACACACTGGGCCGTCGAGAGCGCGGCCACCTCGGGTCCCACACGGACAGTGACCTTCGTTGCCCCGGCTGCACCCGCGGGTCCGCGCTCTCCGCGCTCACCTCTCGATCCCGCGGGCCCTCGCGGACCGGCGGGAAGCTGTCCGGGGGCGAAGTCCTTCGCCAGCAGCGAGCGGTTCTTGACCTTCGGCGAGGTGACGGCGTTCTTCTTCAGTTGCGCGCCCCCTACGCTGTTTCGCGGCAGTGTTGCCGCATACGCCGTTCCGGTCAGGGCAATGCAGAGGGCCACCAAACCGATGTGGTGCCGCCGGAGGTAGGAAACGAATCCAGCCGCCATCGTGTGCTCCTTCCGTCGATGGTTGACGGGTTCCCCCAAGGCTTGAACGCCGGACGGCTCGAAAGGTTCAGGAGTTAGTCGCGGTTCGACGTTCTGCCACCGACATCGCCCGCCGAACTTCCGTCTTGCCAGACAGCAGCTCGAGTCCCGTCGCTCAACCTCAAGAACTGCCTGCAATCGCTGTTTGGGCTACAGCGGCGGGATGTTCTGGTTCCGTCGCAGGACGTTGTCCGGGTCGTATCGACTCTTCAGCGCCCGGAGGCGGTCGAACGCCTCCGCTCCGAATGACGCCCGCACTCTCTCTAATGGCTCGTCAGCCTGCATGTAGTTGGCGTACCCGCCGCTGACTGCCCATGGCTCCATCGCAGCGGCAGTCTCGCGGGCCCAAGCGATCTGTTGCTCGTCCAAGGTGGGGTCGACCCAGCTCGCCATCACGCTGATGTTGAAGGCCGCATCCCGGTAGCCAAGCGCCGCGGTGGTTGGATCCACGTCCTTCGGGGCGCCGCGCAGAGACTCGATCAGGAGCGCGCCTGGCGGGCGGCCCAGGGCCGTCATACGGCCGAGAAGCTCGTCGATCAGCTCGTCCGGGAGCTCGCGGACGAAGTGGCTCTTCCAGTAGTTGCGGTCCACACCGTAGCCCGGGTCGAAGACGCGCTGCTGGTCGAGGAAGGTCTGGGAGCGCACTCCGTCGTTGACGAGCCCTCGCGCCGAGCGCAGCGCGCGCAGCTCCTCGGGGTTCGCCTCGGGGCCGGTGTAGCACGGGGCAACGTCGAGCGCCGGGGTCAGGGACTCGTCGATTGTGAGCTGCGCCTGGCAGCTCAGGTCGTTCCCGGCGCGCGCATCGACGTCGCGGAACGTACGGAGGGCATCCTCGACCCCGTCGCCTGCGTACTCGAGGCGGCCGCCGATCACCCGCTCGAGCGGGTACAGGCGAAACCTCAGCCGAGTCGCGACGCCGAAGTTGCCGCCTCCACCACGGAGCGCCCAGAGAAGCTCCGGGTTCTCCCCGTCGCTCGTGCGGACCACGTCCCCACGCGGGGTGACGAGCTCCGCCGCGACGAGGTTGTCGCAGGTGAGGCCGTGCTGAGCGGTCAGGTGCCCGATCCCTCCGCCGAAGGTGAGGCCCGCGACCCCGGTCGAGCCGACCACGCCTCCGGGCGTGACTAGGCCGTGCGCGTGGGTCGCGGCGTCGAAGTCGAGCCAGGTCGCCCCGGCCTCGGAAGTGGCGAGACGCCGGTCCGGATCGACCGCGACGCCGCGCATCCGCGAGAGGTCGATCACCAGCCCGTCGTCGACCGCGCAATGCCCGGCGGGATTGTGGCCTCCACCGCGCACCGCGATCTCAAGTCCATGCGCTTGGCCGAAGGCCAGCGCCACGGCCACATCCTCGGCGTCCACGCAGCGGGCGATCGCCGCCGGCCGCCGGTCGATCAGGAGGTTGAAGCAGAGGCGCGCTCGCTCGTACTCGCGATCGGACGCTGTCAGAACGTCGCCGGACAACGAGTCGCGGAGCTGGGTGAGGCTCGCGGTCATGCGTAGACGCGGTCGGCTCGACTGGGGTCCGGCGCCGCGATCGACGCCGCGAAGGCTTCGATGCCGTCAATGACGGCCTCGAAGCGGATCGAGGAGAGGAGGTCGAACGAGTGCTCGGCGCCGGGCAACTCGACATAGACGACAGGTTCGGCCGAGGCGCTGCGGGCTTGCTCGGCGAGCACGCGGGCGCGCGTTGCGGAGGTGAGCGTGTCCCTGTCGCCATGGACGATGAGAAGCGGCGGAGAGCCGCGCTCGACGTAGTCGAACGGCGAGGAGGGCAGCGATTCCCGGCTGGCGATGCCGCCGTAGTAGCCGTAGAGCCCGACGATCGCCGCTACGGACGTGTCGGCCTGTTCGAACCCTGGCTGGAACTCACGGTCGTTCGTGGTGAAGCCCGCCAGCGTCGCCAGGCGGGCGCCGAATGAGCTTCCTACGAGAACGATTCGGTCGGGGTCGCCGCCGTGCTCGCTCGCCCGTTCGCGAGCCCAGGCGATGACCTTCTTGACGTCGATCAGCTCGTCGGGAAAGGTAGCTGCGGGCTGTAGCCGGTAGGTCGCGCTGATGCAGACCCAGCCCTGGCGGGCGAGCCGGAACAGCAGACGCCGCGCGTAGAAGCTCCTTCGGCCGGGCGCGAACGAGAAACCTCCGCCGTGCAGATGAATCAGCACCGGTCCGCCGCTACCGCCGCCTCGGCGCCGGTAGAGATCGAGGCGGTTGCGGCGGCCGGCATCGCCGTAGCTGAGGTTGGAGAGGCGCGTCACACCGGGGTGGAACAGGGGCAGCGGCGCGAAGAGGATCCGTCCCCAGGGCAGGTTTGCGATCGACTTGACAGCTCCCGCACGCCGCCACCGCGGCCCGATCTCACGGTCGAGCGCCTGCTCGATGGCGGGCGCTGCTCGCAGGCTCCGGCGCACGAGAACAGGCGTGCCGACGAACGTCACGGCGGCGAGACCGAGCGCGACCCACACGAGCGTCCCGTGCAGATCGCCCTCGGAAAACGCGAGCAACGTCGAGGCGCCGATCCAGTAGAAGGCCAGGAACGGCGACTCATTCGGGATAGCGCTTACCATCCAGGTCGCCGGCCCCACCAGCCCCGAGCGGAACGGCCGAAACAACGACGCCGCCATTGCGAGGGCCATCAGCCCCGCCGTGATCAGGAAGCCGACCGGCACACCCAACCTGACCGGCCCACGCAGGGCGCCACAGGCGCTATCCAGCGGGAGCGTTCCTGCGCCCGAGTCATGCGGACAAGAATGCGACGCCGCCCCCGCCCGGGAAATACGGCCTCCTGGCGTCAGCCCGTGCGGTTATCCGCACCCAGGGCGATGCTGGCCCGGTACCGTCGTCCAACCGCGCGCGGGGCTGTCGATCTCGAGGCCGCCGCCCGGCGCGCTCACGCGCGGCCTCGGATGAGTTGGCCGCCCAGGAGCTGCAGATCGCGCAGCTAGCCGGCGAGGGACTGTCGAACCGCGAGATCGGGCAGAAGTTATTCGTTTCCCCGAGGACCGTCAGCACCCACCTCTACCGGATCTACCAAAGCTCGGAGTAAGCGGTCGAGGCCAGCTGGCGTCAGTCTTGTCTGAAACCGCGTAGCGGGTTAGCCACGGCTTCGAGCGCTTCGGCCTCCGTTCGGAAGCTGAGGACCCGCGCCAGCTTTCCGCCGGTCATGAAGAATGCGGAGTAGTACGGCGCATGGATCTCGGCGCCGCTGCCACCGCCTCGTGCGTGGAACGTTCCGACCACGAGGACCTCGTCGCCGAGGTCGCGGAACTCCTGGGCCTCCAAGTTGAGGACCTCCCAGACGTCGGAGTCCCGGAAGTAGCTCGCGAGCCCGCCGGCCCCGTGGTAGACGGTGGACTGGACCGTCCCGGTCCACGTCACCCACTGGAAGTCGTCCGTGACCATCTCGACCAGGGCGGGTACGTCCCGGCGGTTGAAGGCGGCGACCGCGTTCCTCGCGAGCCCGAGGTTCTCCTGCGACATCGCCTAGTCCTCCTCGAGCGAAGTCTCGTTTCGCAGCCCCACGGCTTCGAGGGCGACTGCTCTAGACGTGTACGCCTGCCAGGAGGCGATCTTCCCGTCGCTGAAGCCGAACACCCACGTTGCCGGTGTGGACAGTTCCACGCCGCTCCGTCCAACCGCCTCCCAGTGCCCCGACACCATGAGCTCTGTGCCGACCGGTTTGAACTCCTCGGCGCAAATCAAGAAGGTTTCCCAAACTTCCGACTGCGCCAGCCACCACGCACGCACTTCGTCGTGCCCTCGGTAAACCTTGCCTTCCAATGCTGCGCCGACTGGAGCAAATTCAACATCGGGGCGCAGATGGGCGAGATAGGCGTCGATGTCCCCGCGGTTCCACACCTCGAACGCTCGCTGTACAACTTCGACGAACTTCTCCTGCGACATCGCCCGCGCAGTATCCCCCGCCTGGGGGGAGGGGGTGATCGTCGAAGCGCGTGCGCGGCGAGCGTCGAGACCGGCGATGATTCGTGCTCAGCGTGAGCGGGTCCTCAATCGGTAGGCCCTCTTTGTTTGCGTGCCTTCTCAAAGTCCTCCCACGTTGCAATAGCGAAGATCACCGTGAAGAAGCACATGACGACCGCTATTCCTCCCAACACCAGGAAGCACACAGCTGCGACGACGCCCAAGAATCCTTCGTAGGCCTGTCCGTCCTCCGGGAAATTGGCCAGGGGGAAGATAATCAGGACGACGCCGCCGACTGCGAGAAGCGTGGAGAGGACGTCGCCGAAGACTCGCTCCCAAGGATCCGGGTTCCGCTCATGGTGGCGTGTCAGCACCATCATGACCACCGGAATGGCCATCACGGTCAGCAGCGTGAGTAAGCCCTCACCCATCGCCCCGACCTGCTTGACCGGGATTCGCCAAGCTGGGCATGGCTAAGGCGCCGCGTCGCGACAGCTGCACGTGGCATCGGCGGCATTTCCCGCCCATTATCACGCGGACACGATGGCCGGTGACCTCAGGCGTTCGACCCTAGGCCGAGACCGAGTCCTCGCCGGGCTCCTCCAGCTGCTCGACGCGGCGATGCGCGGGTTCGACGTTAGGGGCCGCGGCGATCACGCCGATTTCGTACGTGTCGACGGACACTATCGAGGCCCCACCGGTCTCTACGCGCTGCTGACGCCGCTCCCCGGCCGACTCGGCACTCGCCACCATTGCTTCCTCGCTGTCCCAGACGGTCATGGAAATGGCCGCGCTGGTGCTCGGTTCAATCATGAAGTAACCGTGCGAGAAGCCGTCGACCAATTGAAGCGAGCCGATCGTTCCTTTAAAGCTTTCGAGAAGCCGGTCGGTGTCCTCGTCAGCGTGATACGTGGTGACGCGTGCAAACATGGAAACTCCGATCCTGAACTAGCGGTGGGCGAGAAAAGCTGCAGAGGCGGGCCGTCGTGAGGAAGGGCGAAAGAGTCTCAAAGCTGTGCCGCTGCAGCAAGTGCCAGGGAGCGGCCAGTGGTGCTCGCCGCTCCCCGCGTTGTCCTCGACCCGGTACAGCTTGCGAAGGCAAGGCAAGGCGGTTGGCCTGGCTAGAAAGCGGGGGCGAAGAAAATCCCACGCCGCGCTTAGGGCCCTCAGCGGTTCATACATGCCGTGGCGGGCGCGACAGGGCGGCCCTAGGGGCTGCCATCGCTGGTGAGAAGTACTCGGCAGGGCCAGCTACCTCGGCCACCCGCCACGACCCGGTGCCTTGGCAGCGGATGAAGCGGCCGCCTAGACCTCAGCGCACGCGATAGACCCGGTACATGCCGAGCCGGTTGTGCTCGCTGAAGAAGCACACCATCGCGTAGCGCCCAGGACGGTCAAAGCTCACCTCGTTGTCGTTGGTCGAGCCCTGGCTTATCAGCCCCTGGACGTCGACGGGCTCGCCCGCGACCACACGCTCGAGGGCCCGCTCGTTCGTGCCGCGGAAGGCTCGGTTGACCTGGCGGCCGTTCACGCCCCGACGCAGCGGGAACGCGATCGCGAAGTGAAGGGCCGTCCCGGCGTTCTTGACCCGGATACGACCGCTTCGCGGCAGGGTCTTTGGACCGCGGAACCCGTAGTCGACCATTCGGATACGCGCGTCCGGCCGCGGTGCGCTCGCTCCGTTGGGGCCGCCTGTGGTGAAAGTCGTGAGCGCCTGTCTACGGCCCGCGATCACCACGTATGTCGTGTTGGGCCGCAGGTCGACGGTGACCGCCTTCCCCGGCGCCGCCGTTGCTTCGAGGAAGACCTGGCCGAGCGCCTTCACGGAGCGGGGGTTGGAAAGGGACTGGCGCAGCTGATCGACGCTCACCCCCGCCCGCAACGTGGCGAGGTTGAACTCGCCCCGCCCCTCGAACGTGAAGCGCGTGGGACCCGCACCGATCGGTCCGGAGGGGTCCAGGACGACGTTCGAGCCTGACACACTCACGGCCACGGTGGGAACGGACGACTGAGCGGCCGCGAGGGTCACCGGGACTCCCAGAAGCAAAACCGCTCCGATGATCAGCTTGACTCTCCGCACCTGACGCCTCCTCGGTCGCTCGCGGGTTCTACAACGAGACTCCCCCGGTCGGTCCAGTGCCCTATGGGGGACGCGCGTCCAACCCTACCCGAGCCGCCCGAACCTTTCAGTCCGTGTTACACATGCGTTGCAGCTGGTGCCCTGGGCAAGCGTCGCCGAGTGGTCGGTCGAGCAGTAGTGGCAGAGCAGACTGCAGAGGAAGAAGAGCCCGATCTCAAGCTCAATGGTGAACTTCACCGCGATCATCGTCCGTCGCTCCGGTGCGATGAGCTTGAAGCCATGCTGATCTACTCGATGAGCGTCTCGGTGGACGGCTTCATCGCCGACCGCGAGGGCGCGTTCGGGTGGACGGCCCCTAGCGAGGAGCTGTTTCGCTTCCACACCGCCCTGGTAAGCGAGCTCGGCGGCTATCTGTGCGGCCGCAGGCTCTACGAGACGTTGCTGGTGTGGGAGACGGACCGGTCGCTGCGCGACAACGAGCTCAGGGCCGCGTTCGCCGACGTCTGGTGCGCGATCCCGAAGGTCGTCTTCAGCCACACGCTTGACAGCGTCCAGGGCAACGTCCGGCTCGCCAACGCGTCATTGGCCGAGGAGGCCGCTGCGGCGCTCGACGCGACCGACAAGGACGTCTCGATCGGCGGCGCCGGGCTGGCCGCGCAGGCGATCGAGCTCGGCCTCGTCGACGAGCTGCGCATCTTCCGCTATCCGGTCGTCGTCGGTGGCGGCACGCCATTCCTGCCCCCGGTCACCGAAGACGTCCCGCTCGACCTGATCGAGACCAGGACGTTCGGCTCGCGCGTGATCTACGAGCGCTACGGGCGCGCCCGCGACGAGTCGGACTGACACCGGCGTTCGAGTCAGCAGCGCCTCGCCGGACCGGGTGTTCGCTGCGCTGACCGACCCCGACGCGCTTGCCGGACCGCTTAGGGGCGGCCCTCGCGCGCCTGGTTTGGACGAGGCGGCACCCGGCATCAGCCCTGGCGTCACTGCTGCTTGGAGCGATAGGCGGCGGTCCCCAGCTAGTGATCTAGTCCCGTCGCCTCGACGGCGTCGGATCGCTGTCTGAACTCACGTTTGCGGACGCACTGGCCGTCGCTAAACGAGTAGACATCGAACAGGCGCTCCTCGTACTCGATTCCGCTGCCCCGTCCACGACCCGAATAGAAGACGGTGACGAGGACCTGGTTCCCCGCGTCGAGGAAATCCTCCGGAACGGTCTCCAGGCCGTCCCACGTGCTGTCCCACCGCTCCCACATGGCGCGAACTTCCTCTCGCCCACGAAGCGGGAGCTCCTGACCTACCTCGTAGACGACGTCAGGGGCAAGGCAGGCTGCCGCCTCCGCATAGTCGCCGCGCCGGTAACTCCCGAAAAGCCGCTTGACGACCTCGACGTTCGCTTGTGACATCGTCACGCAGTATCGCGATCAGCTCTCAACCAAGTGAATGGGGGGCTTCCGCCTTGCGCGACGAGCGGCCCCGCGGAACTGGTTTTCTAAACGTGGGCGTTCTCGAGGGCTGGCTCTCCGAGCTAAAACAAGCAAGGGCGGCGCTTACCAGCCCCCGACCCGAGATACCTGGCACAGTGGCGCACGCCGCCCTTCGTCTAACAACGGCCAAGCCCTCGGTGGCCTTTCGGCGACGGCTACTGCCGGCGCCGCCAGTGCTAACGCATTTGCAAACGAACGGCGATAACGGGTCGCATCGGGCTCCCTACCGGCGCTAGTCCCGCGGCCTCGGCGGGGTGGAGATCCAACAGTAGGATCGCGGCCGTGCCCTTCACGCGCAGGAACATCAAGGAGGACTTGGAGGACGTGGGATCCAGGTTCGACGGCGCGCCGGACCTGGAGTTCCGCTTGGCAACCGAGGCGCTGGAGCTCGAGCAGTCCGGCCTGGGCTACCAGCGCGTCCCGCCCGGCTATCGCTTCCCGTACGGCCACACGCACAAGACGCAGGAGGAGGTCTACGTAGTCGTGCGCGGGAGCGGACAGATGAAGCTCGACGACGAGATCGTCGAGCTCAACGAGTGGGACGTGCTGCGCGTCCCGCCCGGCACGTGGCGATGCTATGAGGCCGGGCCGAAGGGCCTCGAGCTCATCGTCATCGGGGCGCCCAATCTGGGCGAGACTCCGCGCGAAGACGTCGAGGGCCAGCGCGGCTGGTGGGCTGACTAGCGCCCGGCGGCGCACTCTCGCTGCCCTTCCGTCGGGTTGCCTCGGCGCGTGGTCCCCGGAGCTCCTTAGACGGAAAGTCGAATGCATTGTCCTGCCGTCTACACGCTCGGTGATCTCGCCAACCTGGCCGCTTCACCGGGCCCAGCCACCCTGGACAAGCAACGGCGAGAACCCCTGTCGCCACTAAGGCGAGGTCAAGGCGCAGCGCCCGGGCGGTATATGTGGTCCAGGCGGTTGCGGGTTCGAGTCCCGACGCTCACCCTCACGGTTGCGCAGAGGGCACCAGCACACGCGCCCGTGAGACCAGGGTGCCAACTCGCCACGCAGGCGACTGCGACCCTCGCGTCGTCAGTTCGCGCTCTGGGGCACAGCGCCGTACTGCTCGTCAGTGACGTGCTCGCCCCACGTGACCGGGCTGCCGGACTCGTCGTTCTGCTGCATGGCGATGTGGGCCATGAAGCGGTTCGGGGCCGCACCGTGCCAGTGGTTCTCGCCGGGCTCGAAGAAGACGCGGTCGCCTGGCCGGATGACCTCGATCGGGCCGCCTTCGCGCTGGCACAGGCCGGCGCCTTCGGTGACGAAGATCGTCTGGCCGTGCGGGTGGGTGTGCCAGGCGGTGCGCGCGCCGGGAACGAAGTGCACGAGCGCGGCGGCGAACGTCGAGCTTCCGGCGGGCGCGGCGACGGCGTCGATGTAGACCTCGCCGGTGAACCAGTCGGCGGGGCCCTTCTGGGTGTCGGTGGTCGAGCGGGTGATCTGCATGAGGGCTCCTTCGGGCTAGCGCCGGCGCAGGGCGGGCTGGAGGACGTGCTCGCCGTAGCTGGTGTCGGCGGGGTTGAGGTTCACACCGGGGCGGACGATCTCGTCGATGCGGTCGAGGACGGCCTCGTCGAGCGTGACGGCGGCGGCGGGAAGCTGGCTGTCGAGCTGCTCCATGGTCCGCGGGCCGATGATCGCCGAGGTCACCGCGGGGTGGTTGACGACGAAGGCGATGGCCAGCTCGATGAGCGAGAGGCCGGCGTCGTCGGCGACCTGGGCAAGCTGCTGGACGGCTTCGAGCTTGCGCTGGTTGTCGGGTAGCGACATGTCGAAGCGCGCGGCGAGGCGCTGGCGGGCCGGTGAGGTCGGCGAACTGTCGGCCGTCCATTGTCCGGAGAGCCAGCCGCCGCCGAGCGGACTGTAGGTGAGGATGCCCATGCCGTGCCGCTGGGCGGTGGGCAGGACGTCGAGCTCGATGAGGCGCGTGAGCAGCGAGTAGGGCGGCTGGTCGGTGCGAAAGCGCTCCAGCCGGCGGTCGCGCGCGGTCCACTGGGCGTCGACGATCTCCGAACCCGAGTACGACGAGGAGCCGATGTAGCGCACCTTGCCGTGCTGGACGAGGTCGGTCAGCGCGTCGAGCGTCTCATCGACGTCCGTGTCGGGCGAGGGGCGATGTACCTGGTAGAGGTCGATCCAATCGGTTCCCAGGCGCCGCAACGAATCCTCGATCGCCTGGACGATCCAGCGGCGTGAGCCACCGCGGCGGTTCGGATCGTCGCCCATCGGCATGAAGAACTTGGTTGCGAGGACCACGTCGTCGCGGCGGCCCCTGAGTGCCTTGCCGACGATGTCCTCCGACTCTCCGTCCGAGTAGACGTCGGCCGTGTCGACGAAGTTGATGCCGGCGTCGAGCGCGGCATGGATGATCCGGGTCGAGTCGTCGTGATCGGGATTGCCCCAGGCGCCGAACATCATCGTGCCGAGGCAGAGCTTTGAGACCTGGACGCCGGTGCGTCCCAGGGGGCGAAGTTGCACGGGTTGCTCCTGTTCCGGCGCCGGTGGTGCCGACGCGTTACTTGGGGTTTGGTGTGTTCTGGCGACGTGTGTCGACGTCGTCGGCGGTCGACGGCGTGGCCGCCCAGCTGGCGAGCAGGTCGAGGGCCTGCTGCGACGTTGAACCGGCCTGGGCCGTGAAGACAGCGACGGTGAGGCCATCGTCGGCGCTCAGCTCCATCGATTCGTAGCTGAGCTCGAGGTCGCCGACGACCGGATGGTGGATGTGCTTGGTGCCGGTGCTGTGGAAGCGCACGTTGTGCGCCGCCCAGCTGACGCGGAACTCGTCGCTGCGGGTCGACAGCTCGCCGATAAGGTCGGACAGCTGGCGGTCGTACGCGTTGGCACCTGCCTCGGAGCGCAGGTGGGCAACGAGCTCCGTCGCCACCCGCTTCCAGTCGGGATAGAAGTCGACGGCGGCCGGATCGAGGAACGTGAAGCGGGCGCTGTTCGCCGGCTGTTCGCGGCTGTCGAACATCGGCGCATACAGCGCGCGGCCGAGCGCGTTGGCGCCGACCTGGTCGAGCCGGGCGTTGCGGACAAGTGCCGGGGCGGCGATCTGGTCGAGGATCTGTTGGACCACCGGCCGGATGCGCTGCTTGATCGGTCGCGAGCGAGTCACGGCGACCGGACTCGCGGCGCGGGCGAGATCAAAGAGGTGCGCGCGCTCGGCGTCGTCGAGCTGGAGTGCGCGCGCGAGCGCTTCCAGCACGAGCTCGGAGACGCCGCTGACGTTGCCGCGCTCCAGTCGCTTGTAGTACTCGACGCTCATACCGGCGAGCGAGGCGACCTCCTCGCGGCGCAGGCCTGGCACGCGCCGCTTGCCGTAGTTGGGCAGACCCACTTGCTCGGGGGTGATCTTGGCCCGGCGTGTGGTCAGGAACTCGGCGATGTCGTTCGAGGCGTCCACGGACGAAACGGTAGGCCCTCTCGACGAAGGGTGGGGTGCCCTGTCAGTACCCCTTTCACAGGGCCTCTCACCTTGTCGCGACAACCGCTTACCTTCGGGCCATGCGAGCTGCCATCTTCAACGAGCCCCACTCCATAACCGTCGGTGAGCGACGCGACCCCGCCGTCGCCCAACCCACCGACGCGGTCGTCCGCGTCGTGCTCGCCTGCGTCTGCGGCTCCGACCTCTGGTACTACCGCGGCGACTCGCCGTTCGACCCCGGCCCCATCGGGCATGAATTCATCGGGGTCGTCGAAGACGTCGGCGCCGAGGTGCGTAACGTCGCAAAGGGCGACCTGGTCGTCTGCCCGTTCGCCATCAGCGACGGCACCTGCCCGCACTGCCGGCACGGCATCACGACCGCCTGCGCCAACGGCGGCTTCTTCCCCGTCATGAACGGCGACGGCGGCCAGGGCGAGGCAGTACGCGTTCCGCTCGCCGACGGCACGCTCGTATCCGTCCCCGGCTCAGGGCACTCCGACGAGATGCTGCGCTCGCTGCTCACACTGTCCGATGTGATGGGCACTGGCCACCACGCGGCCGTCTGCGCCGACGTCAAGCCGGGAGAGACCGTTGCGGTCGTCGGCGACGGCGCCGTCGGCCTCTCCGCCGTGCTGGCCGCCAAGCGCCTCGGCGCCGAGCGGATCATCGCCTTGAGCCGCCATCAGGACCGTCAGGAGCTTGCCCGCGCGTTCGGCGCGACCGACATCGTCGCCGAGCGGGGCGACGAGGCGATCGAGAAGGTCAAGGAAATGACCGCCGGCGTTGGCGTCGACGCGACGCTCGAGTGCGTCGGCACCGACCAGGCGATGACGACTGCCCTCGGAGTTGCACGCCCCGGCTCGACGGTCGGTTACGTCGGCGTCCCCCACGGCGTCGAGCTGCCGGTCGAGCCGATGTTCTTCAGGAACGTCGGCGTGCAGGGAGGTCCCGCACCGGCCCGCGCCTACCTCCCCGAACTGCTCGACGACGTCCTCAACGGCCAGATCGAGCCGGGACGCGTTCTCGATTATGAGACCAACCTCGACGGCATCGCCGACGCCTATGCCGCAATGGAAGAGCGCCGCGCGATCAAGTCCCTCGTCCGCGTCGGGACGGTCTGAGCATGAGTGTCCTCCCTGGGGGCCAGACTCCCGAACCAGATTCCTCAGCTCACGTTCAACAACGGTGTGACGATGCCCGTCCTCGGCTTCGGCGTCTATCAGATCCCCGCCGACCAGACCGAGCAGGCTGTCAGCGACGCGCTGGCCGCCGGCTACCGCTCCCTGGACACCGCCGCCGCCTACCGAAACGAGGAAGCCGTCGGCCGCGCCATCGCCGCCAGCGGCATTCCGCGCACCGAGCTGTTCGTCACCACCAAGCTCTGGATCCAGGACGTCGGCAAGGGCAACGCGAAGCGGGCGTTCGAGGCGTCACTGAAGCGGCTCGGACTCGGCTACGTCGACCTGTACCTCATCCACCAGCCCTTCGGCGACTACTACAGCTCTTGGCGCGAGATGCAGGAGCTCAACCGCGAGGGCCTGGCCAAGGCCATCGGCGTGTCGAACTTCTACCCGGACCGGCTCGTTGACCTGGTCGCGCACAACGAGGTCACGCCGGCCGTCAACCAGGTCGAGACCCACCCGTTCAACCAACGCACAGCCGACCAGGCGGTCATGCGCGAGCACGGCGTGCAGATCGAATCCTGGGGCCCCTTCGCCGAAGGCCAAAACAACATCTTCTCCGACCCGGTCCTCAGCGAGACCGGTGCCGCGCACGACAAGTCCGTCGCTCAGGTCGTCCTGCGCTGGCTCATCCAGCGCGACGTCATCGTCATCCCTAAGTCCGTGCGGCCCGAGCGGATGCGCGAGAACATCGACGTCTTCGACTTCGAGCTCACCGACGACGAGATGGCCCGCATCGCCGCCATGGACACCCGCACCACGCTGTTTTTCGACCACGCCGACCCCGAGTGGGTCAGCCGGCTCAACAGCGTCCGCGTCGACTGACGACGAGCATGGCGGGCGCCGAGCGCGCGGAGGGGTCGCGGGTTCGAGTCCCGTCGCTCACCCTCAACGCAACCTCTGGCCCAGCGCTCTTCGAGCCTAAGAAAGACGGCTGGCACCAGATGTGAGCAGGTCTTTCAAGGCGCCGGTTCGGGAATATCGCCGCTCTTGGCGCTCAGGACCCGAAGTCGGTCGTGTAGGTGATCGCGCCGCCCACGCCCGGGACGGGAGTCCCGCGCTTGACGCCGATGCCGACCACCGTGAAGCGGCCCTCGAGGATGTTGTCTCGGTGACTGGCGCTATTCATCCAGGACCTAACGATGGCGCGTGGCGTGCTGCGTGATCTGGCGCCCCATCCGATGTTCTCGCCGACGGTCCACCTCTGACGGCCGTCCATCCAACCCGTGCCGGCGATGCGACCAGTGAAGTTCCGGCCGGAGAGCGAGTCGTGCTCGAAGTACCGCTTTGTGACCATCTCGCGTGAGTGGCCCAGGGCAGCGCGTGACAGCCGGTCGTCCATCTTCAAGGCGCTCAGGCCGTGTTTGGCGCGCTCGCCGTTGAGCAGGCAGTGTGTGTCGGCGCGAACTGTCGCGACGGTCATCGTGCTGGGTTTGCCGGCAGCCGAGCTGCACGGTGAGTCCGCGGCGGCCACGGCGGGGACGCCGGTGAGGGCGCAGCCGGCGAGGACCACCGGAGCGAGCCGGCCGAGCCGGCGAGGGATTGCAAAGCGCATGAGGCACCTCCATCAGTCTGGGGGCCAACTGCTCCCGAGACTCCTTCGGTGGTCCGGCTAACTCCTCAATGGAGTCCCGTGGCTTTGCGGACCCGCCTCGCGGTCGGGGGTGCCTTTGTCGGGGAAGTGCTGGTCGATCAGTGCTGCACAGAACTACTGTCAGTCCTGCGTAGAACTACTATCGGCATCTGGCCCCAGAACTTGAGCGGGCCTCAAAGAAGTATCCCGAGCGCGGCCGTCATTGCCGCTCGGCGATGAGCACATAGGAGGCTCTCAAAAGGGAACATCGGCTCGTGCTCGCCGAGGATCGATCCATATCCAGGGCGGGGGTTACCCGAACCATCGTGGGGCTTCGCCCGTGGCAAAATTCCGCCCGACGCTTGGAGTCATTGCTGTCACTCAGGTCGCCTGCCCCGGCGGCGCGCTACACGGCCTCCATTGGGCTGGTGGCCGCGGCGTACTACTTCACGGGGCGGCTCGGTCTGGAGCTGGCGTACCTGGACGGGGCCGTCGCTGCGTTGTGGCCGCCTGCGGGCCTGGGCCTGGCGGTGCTGTTCCTGTATGGGCCGCGCCTCTGGCCGGGCATCGCGATCGGCGACCTGCTGCTGGCTGATTTCTCCACGCCGCTCGGCACGGTCGTCGGGCAGACGGTCGGAAACACGCTCGCGCTGATCGTCGCTGCTCTGCTACTGCGCCGCCTGGGCGCTCGCGCGAGCCTCGAGCGAACCTCCGACGTGCTCATGCTCGTCCTCTGCGCCGTCGCTGCCGCGCTGGTCAGCGCCGCCTTCGGGCCGATGGCACTCCGCCTTGGCGGTGTGGTACCGACTGATGAGCTCGGCCGCGTCTTCCGCACCTGGACGCTCAGCGACTTCACCGGCGTGCTCGTCGTAGCACCGGTCGTCGTCACGTGGGCCGCGAGCGGCTTGAGGGGGATCCGCCGGCGTGATGTCATCGAGGGGCTAATCGGACTCGCGGTGCTCGTCGTGCTGGCCGAGCTGGCGCCACAACGCGACGTCCCCTACATCGTTTTTCCCGTGCTGCTGTGGGCGGCGCTCCGCCTGGGCCCGCGCGGGGCCGCCACGGCGATCCTGGTGGTCAGTTCGATCACCGTTTGGAACACATCCCGGGAGGAGGGGCCGTTCGTACGAGGCTCGATCACGGACAGCCTCCTCGCCACGCAGTTCTTCGTGGCCACGGCGGCGGTCACGGCGCTCGTGCTCGCGGCCGTGACCGCTGAGCGCATTCGAGCGGCACGGGCTCTCGCGGCCAGCGAGGCCGGCCAGCGGGTGCTCGCCGACGAGCAGGCAGCGTTGCGGAGGGTCGCCACGCTAGTTGCTGCCGAGGCGCCTCCTCGGACGGTCTTCCAGCAGGTGACCGAGGAGGTCGGCCGGCTTTTGAGGTTCCCGGGGGCGGCCGTGGTTCAGTACGGTCACGCCCATGCGGCGACGGTCGTAGCCGTTTGGAGCGAGAACGGCAGGGACCCCTTGCCGGTGGGTGAGTCGCTCGAGCTTGACAGCGGCGGCGTGGCAGGAAAGGTGTTGCGCACTGGCACCGCGCAGCGCATGGAGCGCTACGACGAGGCGGCCGGCAGGGTCTCGAAGGCACTGCGTGAAGCCGGCTACCGCGCGGCGGTCGCGGCGCCGGTCAGGGTCGCGGGCCGTCTCTGGGGAGCGCTCGTCGCCGCAACTGCGGCGGACGCGCCGCTGGCACGTGGGCTCGAACAGCGGTTGTGCGACTTCGCGGACCTGGTCGGACAGGCGCTGTCGAACGCGGACGCCCGCGAGCGGCTTGCCGAATCGCGCGCCGAACTCGTCGAGGCAAGCGATGCCGAGCGTCGCCGACTGGAACGGAACCTGCATGACGGCGCCCAGCAGCGGCTGGTCTCCGTCGCGCTCGACCTGCGAATCGCGAAGTCGAAGCTAGGAGCCGAGCCGACAGTCGCCCGCCAGGCGATCGATGCCGCGGAGGAGGACCTGGCCTCTGGGCTTGAGGAACTGCGCGACCTCGCGCGCGGCTTGCACCCGATGGTCTTGGAGGACCGTGGCCTCGGCCCGGCGCTGAATGCGCTTCTCTCGCGCGCGGCTGTACCGGTGGATGTCGAAGAACTACCCGCTGAGCGTCTGGCCGCGCCCGTCGAGACGGCCGCCTACTACGTAGTCGCCGAGACGGTCACCAATGTGGCGAAGTATGCCCAGGCCTCCCACGCGACAGTGGCCATCCAGCGATCGAACGGATTTGCGACGGTGACGGTTTCGGACGACGGCGTGGGCGGTGCCGATCCCGCTCGCGGCTCCGGGCTGCGCGGCCTGGCGGCCCGCGTGGAAGCGCTCAACGGCCGACTCGAAGTGGACAGCCGGCCTCAGGAAGGCACCCGCATCAGAGCCCTGATCCCTGTCTGACCGATGTCTTGCAGGCCTGCGTAGCACCCTGAGTACGACGTGGGACTGGTGCGCGCGCTCGTCCTGAAGTAGGAGACGCAGGTCCCTACTTGCGCCCGATGTGCGGCGGTCCCGCCGACCGTAGCGTGGGAGAGGCAATGAGCGCGACCGAAACCAGCGGCGAGGACGCTTGAACGTGGCCGCGATCGAGATCGACTCGATCACCCAAGCGCTTCGGGCCCACGCAGGCCGTGGACTCTGCTTTCGGAGGTCGCGCAGAGCGTCGACGACGCAGAGCAAGGAGAGACAGACATGCGGAAAGTGGTGATGGGAATGATGACCACCCTGAACGGGCGGCTCGACGATCCCGCGGCCTGGGTGACCGGGGTCCCGGACGATCTGTACGCCGAGCTCGATCGCCTGTACGGCACCTTCGACACGATTCTCGTCGGTCGCACCACATACGAGGAGATGTTCGAGTACTGGCCACGTGCCGAGACCGCGGAGGACGGGTCAGAGCACAGCAAGAGCATGGCCCGCAAGATGAACGCCTACAAGAAGTATGTCTTCACCGGCGCCACGGAGAAGACGGCGCTCGAGTGGAACAACGCGGAGCACGTGTTGGCGCGCGGTGACGAGGACATCGTTGCGTTCGTCAACGAGCTGAAGGCTCAACCGGGAGGCGACATCCACCTCTCGGGCGGTGCCACGCTGGCGCAGAGCATCGTCCGCCTCGGCTTGGTCGACCGGTACCACCTCGTCGTCCATCCGGTCGTCTCCGATGGCTTGCGCTGGTTCGACCAGATCGAAGAACAGCGCGCGATGAAGTTGCTGAGTG
The DNA here is from genome assembly GCA_963728495.1 of uncultured Thermoleophilaceae bacterium. GTDB lineage: Bacteria > Actinomycetota > Thermoleophilia > Solirubrobacterales > Thermoleophilaceae > JACVRW01. The sequence continues at coordinate 48,281 of CAVSKI010000011.1, forward strand.
CCACCGCGTACTCGAACGGAGTCGTGGGCGTGTACTACGACCCCGAGGGGGACTGATCCGCAATCTCAAGCGCCACCAGCTCGCGGACTCATATTGTGAGTGACCAAGGTCGGCCTGCGCGGGGGAAACCGCTGGCTGCGCAACCAGGAGCCCTGAACCGGGTTAGCGTCAACAAGCAACCAATGCGGCGCACCATGACACACGTCATACGGAAGTTCGGGTACAGGCAGGCCGTGCTGCTCGCACTCGTCGCCGTGCTCACCGTCGCCGTCGGGGCGGAAGCCCAGGCCGCGAACCGCGGGAAGGTCGTCCGCTACTGGGAACGCCAGCTCCACACCGGCGGGACCATCCAGCTACTCGACTTCCGGGTCCTGCGCTGCGGGCCGCGCGCTTGCATCGTGCGCTGGCACATCCGAGCTTTCACTCCCGGCGACGAAGGCGACTTCCGCGGGTTCAACGAGTACGTCGGCCAGGACGCCTGCTACCCCGCCGTGCGAGTCGCGTGCGATACCCGCGAGCCGACCGTGAGGTGGGTCGCCGCGGGCGGAGGCGGGGCCGTTTCCATTTCGCCTACGTCGCGCGCGCGTTCGTAGCGGGACCCCCGCCGAGCACCCGCCTCGTTGGGCTCACCCCTCAGTCCGGGTACTCGTCCTTTCGCCAGGTGCGAGGTTCGTCCGGGGGTCCCTTCGGAGTCCGGTCGAGCAGGAAGCTGTAGTAGGGCGCAACGAACGGGTCGGGCGCCATCACCGTGTAGGTGTGGTAGACGGTGCCGTTCTCGCGCGCGAACGCGATCCAGCTCGGACCCTCCCGCAGGCCATCCTTGAGCTCTGCGCCGATCTGGCGCGACCACTCCTCGAGCCAGTCCGGTGGGTCGTCGATCAACTCCTTCACCTCGGGGATCTGCTGCGCTTGCTCTTCGGTCATCACGAGGCCGAAGTCGAACGGGAATTCGGTGTTGTAGGTGGAGACGTAGGGGAACTGCCAGCCCATGCGCTCCCTGTAGGCGGCCAGCCGCTCGATCGGAGCCCGGGAGAAGCAGATCAGGGTCACGTCCCGGTGGTCGAGGTGGGCCCGCGATCCCTCGAGCCCGTCGGCCAGGTTCGTGCAGCCCGGGCAGGCACCCTTCGTGTAGTCGGGGCCGAACATGATGTTGTAGGCGAGAAGCTGCGAGCGGCCTTCGAAGAGCTCGGCGAGCGTCTTCTTGCCGTCCTCGGTGTCGAACTCGTACTCCTTTTCGACCGGCACCCACGGGAGCGCGAGCCGCTTCCGCTTGATCTCCTCGTTCCGCTCCGCGTGCTCGGCCTCGAGCTTTGCCAGCTCGTCACGGGCCGACTGCCATTCCTCCCTGGTTGCGACCTTGTGCTCAGGCATCTCATCTCTTCCCTCGAGCGCGGCACGAGCGCCGCGGTCGAATGCCGCCGAAGCTGCAAGCTACTCAGGTAAGGGCCGACGCGCTGCCAGAACGGCCCTCGGGCCGACACCTGCGGGCGCGCGATTTGGCAAGGAGGGAAAGGGCGAGGCCGCCCGCGTGAGCGGGCGGCCTCGGGTCCTCAGTGCTGTGGTCGCTTGAAGGAGCTGCTGCTCAGCCCTTCAGCCGGAACGGGTCGATGGTGCGCCAGCCGTTGCCCTTCGAGTCGCGGGCAACGATCCGCAGCTTCACCCTCGCGCCCTTGCTCGACGCACCCGCCGCGAGCCGCTTGCCCCGGCGGTTGAGCTTGATGCGGACCGTTTTCGCTTGGCCGCCGGTGAGGCGGAACTTGGCGCCGCCGAGGGACTTGCCGCCATGCAGCAGCTTCACCTTGCCGTTGCACTTGCGGCTGAGGACGCAGCGCAGATCCACCGCCGCCTCGCCACCCGCGGCCGTGGCGGACTTGCCGGATGCCTTCACCCGCAGGAGACCACCGATCACGAGCTCGCAGCCTCTGACGGTGTCGCGCCGGTCAACGAAGGCCAAGTCGATCCCGCCGCCGCATTCCACCCGGTCGGCAGAGCGATCGGCTGCGTGGATCACGTCGAATCCCTTGCCACCCGTCAGCACATCCTTGGCGTTGGTGCCGGTGATGCGGTCGTTGTCGTCGTCACCGTTCAGCGTGCTGCTGATCAAGCCCTTGAGGCCCTTGGCCCCCTTGATCCGGTCGTCACCCCCGCCGGCGTTCAGCTCGAGCTCTTCGGAGCTGCCGATGTCCAGGTTGAACGGACCGGGAGGGGAGGGCCCCGTGCGATCGAACTGGACTCGTCCGGCCACGGCCCCTGGCTTGACTTCGAAGTCCTCGCCGCCGCCCCCGCCGTTGACCTCGATGGTGTCGCTACCGGCCTCGCCGTCCATGGTGTCGTCACCGTCACCCGGGTTCCAGACGAGCGTGTCGTCGCCGTCCCCGCCGCGGAGCACGTCGCGCGTGCCGGCCGGGCTGCGGAAGGAGACGAGCCGGTCGTTGCCGGCGCCGCCCGCAAGCAGGTCGGGGGCATCGCCCGTTTGGATGATGTCGTTGTCGGCGCCGCCGTCGGCATCGATCACGAACGGGTTGAGGCCCGCGGCCCCGCCGTTTGCGTTCAGCGTGTCATCGCCACCGTTGCCGTTGAAGTCAAGCTTCTCCGACGTGCCGATGTCGAGGTTGAACGGTCCGGGAATCGGCGAGGGGCCGAGCCGGTCGAACTGCACGCGGCCGGGTGTGGTCGAGGCCTTGACCTCGAACTGTTCGCCGCCGTTCCCGCCGTTGACCTCGATGGTGTCGCTGCCGGCCTCGCCCTCCATGGTGTCGTCACCGTCACCCGGGTTCCAGACGAGCGTGTCGTTGCCCTCACCGCCGAGCATCACGTCACGAGTGCCTGCAACATTGCGAAAGCCGACGATCCGGTCGTGTCCGGAGTCGCCGATCAGCGTGTCCTGGATCTCGCTTCCCGCGATGGTGTCGTTGCCGCCTCCACCGGCCACTCGTACCTTGGTCAGGGCGCTGAAGAGCTCATCGGTCACGCCGTTCAAGTTGATGTTGTTCGCCTGGGGGCCGCCGTTCACCTCGATCTCAGTGATCGCCGAGCAGGCCGTGGCCACGCCCGGATCGAGGGTGTTCACCTTCACGTTGGTGCCGTCACAGACGATCGTGATCGCATCGCCCGCATTGCTCGTGACGGTCAGCTTGCCGCCGCTCACGCTTGCGTTCACGCTCGCGCTCGCCACGCCCGGGAGAGCCAAGAGACCGGCCGCGGCTACTGCCGATAGGCCGGCCAGTCGAGCTGTTCTACTTCGAGACATCTGGGTACCCCTTCTGGTTCGAAAATGGCGTTGCCACCCAGAAGGACCCGGTTGTCGCCCGATTATTCCCGCGCCCCACACAGGACCGCCGTCGTGCCGGGGCGCGCGGATCCAGCCGACGCCGAGGGCACCCTTCCCGACGTTCGAGCCTGATCTACTCCCCTAGCTCCACGGCTTCGAGAGCCTCTTCCCGGGTCGCATAGCCGCGGTGGCGAGTGACCTTGCCGTTCCGGACCGTGAGCACCCAGGCCATTGGGCTGTCGGATTCCGCCCCGCTGCCTCGCCCGCGTACCGCGCACCCGCCGAGGACCAGTACTTCATCGCCGACCGTCCGCACGTCGTCGGCGCGGGGGTGCAGTTCCTCCCAGATTTCGGCGACCTCTTCGAAGTACTCACGGACGCCCGCGTGTCCGATGTAGCCGCCGCTCTCGACGCGGGTGCCGGTGAGCGGCAGGTACTCGATCTCGGGGTCGTAGAGCTTCAGCAGCGCGTCGATATCCCATCTCCCGATGGCCTCGAATGTCAGGCGCACCACCTCGACCTTCTCCTGCGACATCGTCCGCCCAGTATCGCCCCGCTCCGCTCTTGCATGCAAGGAGGCGTGTTGGTGAGGCTCCCGAGACGACCGGAAACGGACGAGCAGCCGAGCGTGTGGCTAGGTCACAACCCGACACCAACCGCGCCGGCGCTCAGTGGCGCATGACCGCCCGGAGCGCGTTAACGATGCCGTGGCCATAGAACCCATTGAAGGCCGGCGATCCCTCGCACGTCGCCTGCAACTCCGGTATCTCCAGTTCGGGGGCCGGCGGATAGACGTAGGTCCGCGGCTCCGGGCAGGGAACGTCCAGCGCGGTTCGCGCAAGCAGCCGCTCGACCGCCCGTGGCCTCAGTGTGCGCCCGCCGTGGACGGCGTCGGGCCTTCCCCAGCGCGACACGATGAGTGCAGCGACGCCGGCCGCGTGCGGCGAGGCCATCGACGTGCCGTTGTCGTAGACCCAGTACCAGGTCTTCCCGTCGACGACTTCGCTGCGCACGCGATTCGACGGGGCCGCGGGGTCGAGGAAGCCGCGTTCGACCAGGGACACCTCGCTCGTCGGGCTGAGGATGCGGTTCTCGGGCTGCGAGTACGCGGAGGTGCCCGGGAAGTCGAGCGCGTCGCCGCCAGGAGCCGAGACGTCGTTCTGCTCGACGCCGTAGTTGGAGTACCACGCCTTTCGGCCGCTCGGGCCCACGGCGCCGACGCCCACGACACCTTCGCCCTCGGTCGGCATGGTCAAGCAAGAGTTGTCCACGGTCCTGGTCCGCTCGCTGCCCGGCGGGTAGTCCGGGCTGATGAGGTCCTCCGTGGGGTTGCCGAGGTCAGTCGACTCGTTGCCCAGCGCCGAGAGCAGCGTGACCCCGTGACGGCGCGCGAAGCGCAGCGCGCGCTGGGTCGCCGCTATGACCGTCCGCTGCTGCGCCTGCTCCGCCAACGAGTCCGCGGGATTGGACGTGCAGTTGTACAGCCAGGGGTCGGTGAAGAAGCTCATGTTCACGACATCGATGCCGTGGTTGCCCGCGAACGTGAGCGCGTCGACCGTCGGCTGTAGGAAGAAGAAGCCTGAGTCCTGGCCGGCGCGGAGGTTGACGAGCCCGACGCGGGGGGCGACGCCGCCGATCCCGATCTGGTTGAGCGGGGCGCCGATGGTGCCGGCGACATGGGTCCCATGACCACCCTCGTCGACGTCCGCCGGATCCTCGCAGGACTGGTCCGGATCCTCCTCGCAGGGACCGTCGACCACCGGGTCGTCGACGGTGAAGTTGCGGCTGAGCTCGCGGTTGAAGTTAGGTGCGATATCGGGGTGATTCGCCTCGATCCCGGTGTCGATGACGCCCACGAGCACGTCATGTGAGCCCTGCTCGTAGCGGTACGAGCCGGTGAAGTCGGCGTCGATCATGGCCATGTCCCACTGGACGGTGGAGAACGGGTCCATGGCTGGGTTCAGCGGCGAGCGCATCGCCCGCGCCCGGCCGGCGTCCGCGTCAGCGTCGAGATCGGTCAGGTCTCGCTTGAGGCGGTCGGCCGGCGCACGTCCGATGGCGCGGTTGACCGCGACGCCGTCAATGGCGCCGGCGCCGGATACCGCTGCACGGAAGTTACGGGACTTTGTGCGGATCGTCGCGAGTCCGACAGCGTCGTTCTCGCGTATCACTCGGCCGCCCGCCTCGCGAATCGCGGCGCGCGCCGCGCTCGCTCGAGCGTCTGTGTCGTAGAGGACGACGTACTCCTTCGGCGTGGTCGCGGCGGCGGCGGCCCCCGCTCCGCACATACCGAGGGCGATGAGGGCCGCGACAGCCCAGACCATTCGGTAGGCGCAGGCACGGGCATGTTCGGCACCTCCCCTTGTCGCAAACCGGAGAGTCCGACCACGCCAATCCAGCATCCCTACCTCCTTAGGACAACCAACCCTCGGTGGGTTGTACCCGGATACCCCTCTCGCGCAACCTCGGCAGCCGAGCCTTGCTGGTGCGGCGGCGGCACCAGCGGACGCAGAGAAGCGGGAGGGGCAGCGCCGGCAGGGTCGGGTCACAGCCCTGACTGGTCGTTGCGTGAGGATTTGGCTTGTGTGATTCTCTGCGGGCCTGCGCCTGCTCTTTTGCTGTCGTCCGGCATACGGACACGTTGATCCGCTCCTGCCGCTCGCCTTGGCCTGCCGCGATGCGGGCCACCAGGTCTCGTTCGGTACCGGCGAGAAGCTCCGCTCGAGGGTGCAGGAGTTGGGCTTCCGGGTCGAGCGCGTCGGCATCTCGATCGACGAGGCCGACCGGCTCGCCTTGCGCGACGACCCTGGGCTCAACGAGCTGCCACGCGAGGAGCGGTGGCGTTTCGGGGTCGTCGTCTTCGGCGACGTGCTGGCCCGTCGCACGCTCGAGGACCTGCGTCCCCTTCTTGAGGATGCCGCGCCCGATCTGGTGGTCTACGACGAGGTCGATATCGGCGCAGCGGCCGCCGCCCGCTTGGCCGGCGTGCCGGCGGTGGCTCACTCGCTCGGCCGGCAGCTACCCGACCTGATCCGCCGGTCCGCGCTGGAGCGGCTGGCCGAGGTGGTGCGTGCCGATGGCCTCCACGCTCTTCCCGGCGATCTGTTCGAGGCCAACGGATACCTAGACATCTGCCCGCCGAGCCTGCAGGACGCCTCGGCGTCCGAGCCCGCAGAGCGGATCCCGCTCCGCCCGGTTGCGCCGATCGGGCCGACGGATGGGCTGCCGCGCTGGATCGGGAGCGCTCGCTCGCGTCCTCTGGTGTACCTAACGCTCGGCACCTACGTATCGGGGCACGTGGGCTCGCTGCGCGCCGCCGGAGCCGGCCTCGGCACGCTCGACGTCGACGCTCTCGTGACGGTCGGGCCCGACGGGGACCCGTCGGCCCTCGAGCCCTTGCCCGGCTCGGTGCGGGTGGAGCGCTTCGTGCCGCAGGGCCTGCTGTTGCCACACGTCGACGTTGTGGCGCACCACGGTGGCAGCGGAACCATGCTGGGCGCCCTCTCTCATGGACTGCCGCAGTTGGTCTTGCCCCACGGCGCCGACCAGTTCATGAACGCCCAGGCACTGCTGGACCGTGGCGCGGGTCTCCGCCTGTTACCCGAGCAGATCACTCCCGAGGCCGTGGCGAACGCAGTTCAGGCGCTCCTCAGTGAGCCCGGATACCGGGACGCCGCTCATGGCATCGCCAAGGAGATCGCCGCCATGCCGGCCCCGGCGGAGACTGTCCCCAAGCTGGAGCGCCTAGCGGTGCAGTAGTGCTCACCCGGCGGAGGGTGGCGCCGACGGCTCGGCGGGACGCTGGTCGCGCAGGGTGGCCATCCGCTCTCGCCGGGGCGCACCCGCCTCGCTGAGCATGATCTTGATCACCGCGGCGAAGGGGACGGCCAGGATCGCGCCCACGACGCCGAGTAGCGAACTCGCGATCAGCACCGCCACTATCGTGGTGAAAGCGGAGAGCTCGACCGCCTGGCGGTACACGATCGGGTAAACGATGTAGTTCTCGACCTGCTGGTAGACCAGCTGGATGACCAGCATCGCGATCGCTGCCGGTGTGCTCACGGTCAGCGCGACCGCGACGAGGATGACCGCCGCGATCGTGGCGCCGACCTGCGGGATCAGGTCGAGGAAACCGGCGATCACGGCGAGCACGATCGGGAAAGGGAGCCCGAGTGCCCAGGCCGACAACCCGGCGACTGTCGCGGCGACGATCGAGATCGCGACGTTGCCGATCAGCGAGGACGAGACCGCGGAGATGGACCTCTCGAGCACCGGCCGCCAGCGCCGTTCGACCTCCGGCGGCGCGAACCCGAACAGCCAGTCCGTGATGGTCACGCGCTCCATCAACAGGAACAGCGACAGGAACGTGAGCGTCACAAGCGAAAGGACAGAGCCGAACACCCCCGCGGCGATTCCCCCGAGGGCGGATGCGGCGTCCGGCAGCCCGCGCCGCGAGTTCCTTGAGCGCTTTCCGGATGGTGTCGTCGGCGCCGGCCGTTGAGGTGAGCTGCTGGAAGGCCGCGCTGTTCGTGACGTTCGTCCCAGTAAGCAGGCAGGGCGTCGGCGAATTCGAGAATCTGCTCCCACAGGGGCGCCGCCGTGATCAGCACGATCGCCGCCGCGGCCGCGAAAAGCGCCGCGAACACCGCCACCGCCGCCCGGCCACGTCCCCAACCGCGGCGCACAAGCGCTCCCACCACCGGATCGAGGCCGAGAGCGAGCACCGCCGCGACGAAGATCGAAAGCAGCGTCGCGAGCGAGAACACCGCAAGCGCGACCACCGCGCCAAAGGCGAGCAGCACAAACAGCGTGCGCACGGAGACGACCACCTCGACGCGCTGCGGCGGCGGATCCACTGCTGAAGCACCGTAACGCGGGGGCAGGACGTTGTCAGTGGAACGCGAGCGGAGAGCACGCGTGACCACGCCCTTCCCGCCGACCGCCGCCTATCGAGGAGTCGGCCCGAGTCGCTCCACGGCCGTCACCACGAGGTCCCAGAAGCCCGGCGCGTCAAGGTCCATCGCCACCTTGGCGTTCGACGCCCGGCCGCGTACGCCGAAGCGATCGCAGACGGTCGCGCCACGCGTGTGGGTGCCGTGGAGCTCCACCGCCACGTGTGCGTCCTCGCAGCGCACGAGCTCCGGATCGATCAGGCGGGCGACGGCCACAGGGTCGTGCAGCGGCGGCGCCGGCAGGCCCCAGATCTCGCGGTAGCGGTCACCGAAGAACTCGAGCAGCCGCACGACGGTGTCCGCCAGCGGCGTCTCGAGGCCGCGCAGGCGATCCAGGACCGCCTCGGTCGCCAGCGCCTGGTGGGTGACGTTCAGCCCGCACATCGTGAGCGGAAGGCCGCTGGTGAACACCGTATCCGCCGCTTCGGGATCGACATGGATGTTGAATTCGGCCAGCGGCTCGACATTGCCGACGTCGGCCGAGCCTCCCATCAGCACGATCTCGCGGATGCGCGGAGCGATGTCGGGATGCCTCTGGAGCAGCAGGGCGATATTCGTGAGGGGTCCTGTTGGCACGAGCGTGACCGGCGCCGCGCTCTCGCGCAGGAGCCGTGCAATCAGGTCCACAGCATGCTCGCCGGTGACCTCCACGTCGGGCCTCGGGAGCTCCGCGCCGCCTAGCGCGGACTCGCCGTGGACGTTCGCCGCGGTGTGCAGGCTTCCCACCAGCGGCCCGGGCGCGCCGGCGGCGATCGGGACGTCGCGGATGCCGGCGAGGGAGCAGACCGCTCGGGCGTTGTAGGTGGTGTGCTCGAGCGTGCCGTTGCCGGCGACCGTGGTGATCGCGCGCAGGTCGATCCGCGGATGGGCCGCCGCAAGCATGATCGCGACCATGTCGTCGTGCCCGGGGTCGCAATCCAGGATGGTCGGGATGCTCTTCTCGGGACGGCTCATCGCCGCGCTAGCCGACGATCGATGTAAGCCACTCGCGCACCGCCGCGGCCACCGCACCGAGGTCCTTCTTCAGGCTGTGGTTGCCGGGCACCGTGACCACGATCCGGGTCGAGCTCGCTCGGGGCATCCCGAACGGATCTCGCTCGCCCTGCACGACCAGTACGGGGACCTCCACCTCGTCGAGCTCCGGTTGACGAGTCTTGCTCGCCGCCCCACCGGAGCGTCCCGGCGCGTGCAGTGGAAACGCCAGGCAGAGCACCGCGAGGGCGTCGGTTTGCGCCACCGTGCGGCACGCGACTCGAGCCCCGGCGGATCGGCCGCCGACGACCAGCGGCAAGCCGCTCAGCTCGCTCTCGCGCAGACGCTCCACGACCGTCGTCCAGGCAGCGTCGAGCTGCCGGGCCGGCGCGGGAGAGCGTCGTCCCGCTACCACGTAGGGCTGCTCGACCAGCGCCACGCTGAGCTGCTCTGCGAGCGCGACCTCGGTTACGGCCACCAGGTCGGGGGCGCTCACCCCGCCGTTGGCGCCGTGGCCGAGGATCAGCGCTCCCTTCGGCTCGTCGGCCGCGTGCAGGTGCGCCCTCGCCGGGCCGTGAGCCGTGTCGATCTCGAGCACCCTGTTAAACCTCGGCGCGCTCGCTGGGGAGGGCCTCGCGGGCCTCCTCGGCGGTCCTCCTGGTTACGAACTCGATCGCTACCCCGTCGCGCACCCGGATGGCATGGCCGAAGCGCATGTCGACCTCGATGCCGCTGTCGACGCCGCAGGCCCGGAACCTGATCGCGGCGGCCACCCAGTCGCCCTCCTCGTCCATCTCCTCGACGTCGATGCGGAAGGTCGCCCAAGGCTCGTGCATCTGGCGCCAGAACTTCGCGGCGCGCCCATGGCCGCGGTAAACGGCCGACAGGTCGGGGAAGACGCCGGAGGTGCGGATCTCGATCTCGGGGTCCAGCAGACGAAGCCAGGCGTCGCAGTCGTCGCGATTCCAGGCCTCGTATCCTGCGAGCAGGAGTTCTGAGTTAGCGCCCATGACAACGTCCAGCATCGCAAATGAGCAGCTCATCGAGCGCTTCTATCGCTCCTTTGGGGACCGTGACGGGGACGCGATGGCCTCCTGCTACTCGCCCGGGGTGCACTTCTCCGACCCGGTCTTTCCGGATCTGCGCGGCAGCCAGGCCGGGGATATGTGGCGAATGCTCACGTCCGCACCCGGGGAGTTGCGCATCGAGCTGCTCGAGCACGAGGCCGGCGATCGAAGCGGCTCGGGGCACTGGCGGGCCCGCTATACGTTCAGCCAGACCGGGCGCCCCGTGGTCAACGACATCCACGCGAGCTTCCGCTTCGAGGACGGGCTGATCGCTGATCACCGCGACCAGTTCAGCTTTCATCGCTGGGCCCGCCAAGCGCTCGGCCCGGTGGGCCTGCTGCTGGGCTGGACCCCGCTGCTGCGCTCGGCGGTCAGGCGCAAGGCGGCGGCGCGGCTCGCCGAGTACGAAGCGACCCGGTAGTGAGCCGATACGGACGTCGGCTGGTTCCCGGGGAGGAGCAGCGGGCCACAACGCTCGAGCTCTTCTACGACCTGGTCTTCGTGTTTGCGATCACCCAGGTCTCACACCTGCTGCTCGAAGACCTGAGCTGGGAAGGCGCGGCGCAGTCTCTGCTGGTCTTGCTCGTGGTGTGGTGGTCGTGGAACTACACGACCTGGGCCACGAACGAGCTCGACCCAGCCTCTTCGGTGGTGCGCCTCCTGCTCATCGGGGTGATGCTCGCCAGCCTCGTGATGGCGGTCGCGATCCCGGAGGCGTTCGGCGATCGGGCGCTCCTCTTCGCGGGCGGATACGTGGCGATTCAGGTCGGGCGGACCGCGTTCCTGGCCTTCGCCGCGGCCCCGGCGGGAACGATGGAGCGAGAGCGCGCCACGCGGATACTGATCTGGTTCGTCGCCTCCGGATTGCTGTGGCTGGCGGGTGCGATCCTCGGCGGCTCGACGCAGGTCGTGCTGTGGCTGCTCGCGCTCATGCTCGACTACGGGGCGCCGCTGGTGACCTTCTGGGTCCCCGGTCTACGCAAGGTGGACCCGAGCGCGTGGCAGCTCGAGACGGCGCACTTCGCGGAGCGCTTCCAGCTCTTCGTGATCATCGCGCTCGGAGAATCGATAGTTCTCACCGGCGCGACGACGTCGGACCTCGAACTCGATACGGCGAGGGTGGCCGCCTTCGGTCTGGCCTTCCTGGGGTCGGCGGCGTACTGGTGGCTCTACTTCAACTACGCGGCTGCCGTGGCTCAGCGTCGTCTGGAGCTGAGCGCAAATCGCACGCTAACGGCGCGCGATGCGTATACGTACCTCCACGTGGTGATCGTCCTGGGGGTGATCGTGGCGGCGGTGGGTGATGAGCTGGTGATCAAGCACCCCACGGAGGTGCTGCCCGGCTCAGAGGTGGCCGCTGTGGTAGCAGGGCCTGCGATCTATCTCGGCGCCCTCTCTCTGTTTCGGCTGCGCATGACGGGCTCGATCAGTCCCTCACGATTGCTCGGAGCGCTGGCCTGCCTGGCTCTGGGCGCGCTGGGCGGACTGGTTTCCGGACTCGTGCTGGCGGGGTCCGTGGTGGCGGTGCTGGTTGCCGTGATCGCGTACGAGCACGTCGAAGCGAGTGGCCGTCGTGCGGCCGCTGAGCTCTCCGCCTGACCCCGCCCATCCTCACGCTCCGTTGTTGTGCTTCTCGAAGCGCACCAGCGTACGGCCGTTGCCGTTCTGCACCTCGAGGCGATCGACGATCGCGGCGATGATCTGGATGCCGCGTCCGCTGGTGTCGTCGAGGCCCGCCGGAGCGAGTTGGCTGTCGAAGCTCCCGCAATCGGTCACCTCCACGCGAACGCCATGCACGCAGCGTTCGGCCCGGAGCAGGATGCACTCGTTGGGCCAGGGCTTTCCGTGCTGGACGGCGTTGGCGAATGCTTCGCTCGTGGCGAGCATCAGGTCCCAAGTGCGCCCGCCGTCGAGTCCCGCATCGGCGGCCGCCTCAGAGACCATTGCGCGGGCCGCTGCTCCGCTGGCCGCCTCGGCCGGGAGCCATGCCTCGCGCAGCGTCTCCGCCGGCGGTGGCACGGGCGCTCCGCCGTTGAGCGCGCCGAAGCCGTTTCGCATCATGCCCGCGATGGCTGTCATCGGGCAGCGCTCCTCGGCCTCGTCGTCGATTGTCGGTGGTTTGCTTGTCTGGAACTTTGTCTTTGGCTTGGCGCGCGGTAGCGCCGGAATTAGGGGGTGGGGAGCCACCAGTCTTGAACCCATGGGCTGCTCCTGCTTCTGCGATTGGGTCTTGGGCCGAGCTTCAGCGCCCGGCCAGGGATCGATCGCTTTACGGCAGGAGAACTAGCCTGGGCGCTGGAGCGGCACCAGGAAAATCGCCGCGTAGCAGCGCATCGGCGCCAGCTGCACTCGCGACAGAAGCCGCGGCAGCGCGAGGACGCCGAGCAGTGCGGCCAGGGCTGCGAGCCCTGCCGCTGAGAAGCCACCGCCCGAGCCGGCGCTCGCCGAACCCGAGGCCGCGACCTGCTGAACAAGTTCGTCAGGGGCTGCCGGCTGTTGCGACACGGTGGCGCCGCTCGTGGCGGCGGCCGTCTCTGGCCGAGCCGCTTGGTGCGTGGGCGTAGCCGGCGCCGGCGCGGATGCCGCGGCCGGTGGTGCTTGCGTGTACGCAACGTGAGCTGCGTATACGGGCGGCTTTGCCGTGAGCTGATCGCTCGAAAGGAACGACGGGCTCACGGCCTGGAAGCTTTGCAGCTCGCGGAGCAAGAGGTCCAGCTCGGGACCGCTCACTCCGGAGGCCCGCAGGGCATCGGCGAGCGCGGCGGCCGAGCGGTGAGCACCGTCCAGACGCGTGTTCACGCGATTGAGAAGGCTTTGAAGATGGGGGCTCAGTGGGCCGGCGTCATCGACCTGGACGCCAATGGCGACCAGGGCAGGAGCAATCAGCTCCAAGCTCCGGCGCAGCCGCACGAGGCTCTGCGACGAGGCTGAGCCGCCGCCGGCCAGCCGCCGCTGCAGGTCATCCATCTGGGTCTGCACGCCGCGAAGGCGGCGCTCGACGGCCGGCAGCGCCCGCTCCAAGATCACCCCGGACTGCCCCGTGGTGGTGTGGGCGGGGTAGTCCTGGACGCTCGGCGCTGGGCTCGGCGCGGAGGGGGGAGCCGAGGCCGTGATGCGTCCGGCGGACGGCACGGCGGCCTGGGTGCTGGGGGGCTTCACGGAGTTGACAGCAACACCCGATTGCGTCCCAGACGCCGGCGGCGTGGTGGCCTGGACGATCTCAGTCGCGGTGGGCGGGGTCGCGTTGGAGGTCGCCTGGGAGGTGCCCGGCGCGGGGGTGGTGGTCTGCCCTGTGGCCGGCGTGGTGCCGGCAGTGGCCGCGGGCGTGGTCGTCGTGCCGGTGGTGGTGCTCGGAGCGGGGACGACCGGTGTGGTGGGCGGCGGCTGAACCGGGGCGGTGGGTACCTCGGCCGACGCTACTCCCTCGGTGGAAACAGGCGCGGTCGTATCCGCGCGTGCGTCATTCGCGCTCACCAGAAGTAGAGCTGTCGCGGCAAATGCCAGGCCGAAGAACGTAGGGCGGTTCATGAAGCTCGCCACTATGGTGCCACGTTCGGACGGGTTTGCGGGCCTCGCGTGCAAATTTTTTTTCGCGACGGGGAACCTCGGGGTACCCCGGCGCTACCTCGCCGCCGTCGAATGAGGCGGTTTGGCAGAGCTCAGGAGGGCCGTCGCGAGACTCAGGAGGGCCGTCGCCGGGACCCTCCTCACGGTCCTCACGCGCGCGTGCGCGTGAGGGAGTTCTCCGTCTTCTCCGTCAGTGCCCCGCGCCTAGGACGTCCTGCGTCGCGCTGCCGTGCCGGCCAGGATCTCGAGCGCCACCCGCTCGGCCGCCAGCGCCGTGATGCCGGCTTGATCGAACGGCGGGCAGACCTCGACCACGTCGGCCGCGCAGAGCTCGAGCTCGCGAGCAGCGTGGCGCACCGACCACAGCAGCTCGCGGGTGGTCAGCCCACCCGGCTCGGGGGTGCCGGTGCCGGGGGCGAAGGCGGGGTCGAGCACATCGATGTCGACGGTCAGGTAGGCGAGTGGAGCTGCCTGGGCCACAGCTTGCACCGCCTCGCCGATCACGGCGCCCACGCCGCGCTCCTCGATCTCGTCCATGGTGTGCCAGCGAAAGCCCTCGCTCCGCATCCACTCGAAATCTTCCGGTCCCGGCCAGGTGCCGCGCAGGCCGACCTGCACGATCGAGTTCCCGCGCAGGACCCCCTCCTCCACGGCCACGCGAAAAGGCGTGCCGTGCGAGACCCGCACGCCGTACAGCTCCGGCGCGGTGTCGGCGTGGGTGTCGAAGTGCAAGACCGCGAAACCGTCCGGGCCGTGTCGGTCCGACAGCACTCGTAATATGGGAAGAGACAGTGAATGGTCGCCGCCGAGCACGAGCGGCAGAGCGCCCGCGGCGAGCACTTCTCTAACCCTCAACTCGAGGCTTAGATGTGACTGTCTGAGGTCGGCCGGCGCCACCTCGATATCCCCGTAATCCACCACCTTCAGCACCTCGAGGGGGTCGAGGCCGAGCGCCATGTGCGGGCGCCCATAGCGGCCGCCGTCGTCGGCGGCGCGGATGGCCCGCGGCCCGAAGCGCGCACCCGGTCGATTGGATGTGCCGTCGTCGAAAGGGGCGCCCAGCACCGCCACGTCCGCGCCCTTCAGCTCGCTCGCCTCGAGCACCAGCGGGCGACCGCAGAAGGTGGCGCCCACGCCCGCGTGCGCGGGGCCCTCGCGGGGGGTCAGCTGAAAGCCGCCGGGAGAGCTCATCGGCAAAGACTCTCATGGGCTCGAGGACCCGGATAGCCTGCGCGCTGTGACTTCCCTAGTGCTCCGCGAACGTCCGGCTGACGGCGACCCCGCCGGACTGCTCGTTCTGCACCACGGACGCGGCGCCGACGAGCAGGACCTGCTCCCGCTGGCAGACGTGCTCGACCCTCAGCGGCGGCTGCACGTGGTCAGCCCGCGGGCGCCACTCACGCTGCCGGGCTGGCCGGGGTACCACTGGTACGTCGTGCAACGGGTGGGCCATCCGGATCAGGACACCTTCAAGGCAGCGTTCGGGGCATTGGCCGACCTGCACGACGAGCTCTGGCAACGCACGGGATTGACACCCGAGCAGACCGTGCTCGGCGGCTTCTCGATGGGCTCGGTGATGAGCTACTCGCTCGGCCTGGGGCCGGGGCGCCCGGCGCCCGCCGGCGTGCTGGCGTTCTCCGGATTCGTGCCCGTGGTCGAGGGTTGGGAGCCCGAGCTCGAGAGCCGGGGAGGCGTCCGCGTGTTCGTTGCCCACGGACGCGGCGACCCGATCATGGGCGTGGACTTCGCGCGCCAGGCTCGCGAGCTGCTCGAGAGCGGGGGGCTCGAGGTCGAGTACCACGAGACCGACGCGGCCCACAACATCGACCCCGAGGTAGTGCCGGCCGCGGCCGCCTGGTTGGCCGCGACGATCTAGGGACTAGGCCGGGGCGCCGGCCCGCGTGCGCATCTCGGTGATCGACTCGTCGGTGCAGGCCTCGAGGAAGCCGCCGACCACCTCACGCACCTCGTCGAGCGACTCGGCCCGATAGAGCACGGGCTGATAGTGGGTGATGTCGTAGTCGGCCGTGCCCATCTCGGCCAGGTCGAGCGGACGGTGCTCCATCGCTCGGAACTCGTCGATCTCGCCGTAGGAGGAGAGGATGCCGGCGCCGTAGGCGCGCAGCTCGCCGTCCTCCACCACCACGCCGAACTCCACCGTGAACCAGAACACGCGCGACAGAAAGCGCAGGTTCTCCTCGTCCTCGAGGCGGTGAGTGGCCTCTCCGGTCAGGTGATGCAGCCGCGAGAACGTGGGCGAGGCCAGAAGATGGCCGTGGCCTATGACCTCGTGGATGATGTCCGGCTCGGGGGTGTAGAGCGGCACCTCGGGGTGGCGCACGTACTGCGTGGAATGAAAGAGCCGCTCGGAGAGCGAGCCGTAGAACTCGCGCAAGGGCACCAGGCCGGCGGCCGGCACGTAGCGAAAGCCGGTGATCGGCTGAAGGCGGTCGCTGACCAGGTCGAGGCTCGGCACCGCATCCACGGGAAGGTCCAGCGCCGCCTTGGCCTCGAGGAACTCACCGATGGCCAGAGCGTCGTGCTTGGGCGCCAGCTCGCGGCAGACGGTCCGCCACACGTTCTGCTCGGCGCGGCTGTAGCGCACCGGGGGAGCGGGCTCGCCCGACTTCCACGCGAGCGCGAGGGCGGCGATGTCCCCGCGACGGCGGCGGTACTCGGGATCGTCGGCTCCGGGATGGTCGTTGCTGAGGTGGACCGTGACCTCGCCGTCCGCTCCGGAGGTAACTGGTGAGTAGAGCTGCCCTTCCTCAAACACGCTTCCAGTGCAGCACCTGACGCCCGAAAATGCAAGTCTGTACAGCAGGGCTGGGCAAACTGTCCACTTCTGACGTCTGCAGGTCCTATATTCTGGTCATCTTGACCAG
Organism: uncultured Thermoleophilaceae bacterium; assembly: GCA_963728495.1. Taxonomy (GTDB): domain Bacteria; phylum Actinomycetota; class Thermoleophilia; order Solirubrobacterales; family Thermoleophilaceae; genus JACVRW01. The sequence goes on from CAVSKI010000011.1 coordinate 64,995, forward strand.
TCAAATAGACACGCTGGATGCTCGTCTCATCGCCGAGCTGCGAGCTCACCCGCGGCTTGGGCTGCTGGAGATATCGCGCCGGCTCGGCGTGGCCCGCGGGACGGTGCAGGCGCGCCTGGCCAAGCTGGAGAAGCGTGGAGTGGTCACCGGCTACGGGCCCGAGGTGGATCCGCACGAGCTCGGCCACTCGATCGAGGCCTTCGTGATGCTCGAGCTCGCCCAGGGGCGGCTCGTCGAGGCGGTGGACGCGCTCGAGGCGACTCCCGAGGTGCTCGAGTCAGACGCGGTCAGCGGACCCCAGGACCTGATCTGCCGCATCGCGGCTCGCGACACCGAGCACCTCCAGGAGATCGTCAACCGATTGCTGGCCTCGGACGCGATCCGGCGCTCCACGAGCTACATCGTGCTGAGTCGGCCGATCCGGCCGCGGGTGCAGCCGCTCGTGGATGCGGTGGGCGGCCATGTGGGTAAGCCGAGGGCACGTCCCACCAAGCGAAGGAGCTCACCGTGAAGAGGATCCGCCGTTCGATCTCGCCCGCCACCGTCATCGCCTCGATCGCGCTGTTCGTTTCCCTCGGCGGCGTTTCCTACGGAGTCGCCGCGGGCTCCATCGACAGTCGCGAGATCGAGAACAACACGGTTCAGACCCAGGATGTGAGAAATGGCGGCCTGTCGGGTCGCGACGTGAGCAACGGCACGCTGCAGAGCCGCGACCTACGCGACGGGGCGGTGAGGGGCCTTGACGTCAACAACCGATCGCTCGGCGGCGTGGACCTGGCCGACAACACCCTCGGCGACCGCGAGATAAACGAGCCCGCCCTGGACATCCAGCGCCTCGCCGGAGTCGACGCCACCCGCTACGTCAAGAACGTCCGCCGCGTTCGCAGCGAGACCGCAAGCGACGCCGTCACCCCGAAGGCGACCCCGCCGGTCAACTGCCCCAAGGGCAAGCGGGTGCTGGGCGGCGGCGCGCGCATCGTTGCGCCGGTGGGAACTCCGGTGGCCCTCAGCGTGAACACCCCGAATGGGAACGGCTGGCAGGCCGCGGCGTACGCAACTGGTCCCACCGGTAATTGGCAACTGGTCGCTACGGCGATCTGTGGGTAGTCGTAGCCTCGCCCGGCGCTGCGCGAGTTGCCGCGCTGGCGGGCGCCGGCGTCTTCTAACGGCAGCAACCAGGGGTGGACGCGGCCGTGTTGTCGGGTTTGTCACGTTGCCGTAACGCGGTTTCGCTGCACAGCTCCGGCAGATCCCCACCCTACGCCGCTGCCCCCGCCCGCAAGCGCAGCCCGACCAACGGGTAGATCGTGGTCGAGAGGATCGCCGCGCCCACCAGCGACGCGGCCGTGGAGGCACGCATGTGGCCCTGGTCGATGGCGATGGTCGTGATCGCCACCACGAGCGGCAGCTCGGTGGCCGAGAAGAAGGCCAGCGCCAGCCGCGCCTGGCCGTCGAGCTGGTGTCGATAGAGCAGCAGCGCGGGCACGCCGCGCACGACGAAGAACAACGCCAGGAACAGCGGCAGCTCGAGCAGGCGCAGCGGATCCTCGGTCAGCGCACTCAGGTCGAAGTTGACCCCGCTCACCACGAAGAAGAAGGGGATGAAGAAGCCGTAGCCGACGGCCGTGAGCTTGGACTCGAGGACTTCCACCTCGTGGCCCTTGAGCGCGATGCGGACGATCACCCCGGCTACGAAACCGCCCAACAGCAGGTCGAGGCCGAGCGACGCCGCCAGCGTGGCTAGCGCGAAGACTGCCACGACCGTAATCCGAATGGCCAGCTGGCTGCTGGTCTCGAGGGTGCGCTCGAACAGCGACCAGTGGCGGCCGACGCCGCGGACGCCGACCACCGCGGCCGCCACGGCGGCCGCGATGAATACCAGCATGATCAGAGCATTGTCGAGTGCGCTCTGGGTGGAGAAGACGAAGGTGATCAGCAGGATGGGCCCGAACTCGCCCACCGCCCCGGCGGCCAGCAGATAGGTGCCGAAGCGCGTGCGCAGCTCGCCCGCGTCACTCAGGATCGGGATCAGCGTCCCGATGGCGGTGGTGGCCAACGCCGACCCGGTGAACACGAGCGACAGCACCACGCCGGTCAGGGCGAGCAGGCCGCCGAGCGAGTAGGCCAGGACGAGCGACATCAGCCAGCCGATCGCAGCGAGTTTCAGCGGGCTTCCGCGAATGCGCTCGAAATCGATCTCGTAGCCGGCGAAGAAGAACAGCATGCCCAGCCCGAGGTTCGAGAAGAACTCGAGGAAGTCGTCCGGCTTGGCCAGCCCGAGCAGCTCGGGTCCGACCACGATCCCCAGGACGATCTCCAGCACCACCACGGGAATGGCGAGCCGCGGGCCGATCACCCCGGCGGCGAAGGCGGCGATCGCACCGACCGCGACGACGGTGAGAAAGGACTCGCTGTCCACGGAGACCATGGGCGAGGGCGGACCCTACGGCGTCGAGCGGCGGTTTATGTTTCACCCCGCAGTGGCGCCCATATACATCACCGGCCACCGAAACCCCGACGCAGACTCGATCGCGGCTGCCATCGGCTACGCCGAGCTGAAGCGTCGTCTCGATCCCCGCAACGAGTACAAGCCCGTTCGGCTGGGGGAGCCCAACGCCCAGACCGAATGGCTGATCGAGCGCTCCGGCGCGCCGTTGCCCGACTACCTGCCCCACATCTCGCTGCGGGTGCGCGACGTGATGCGCGACGAGTTTCCGACCGCCCAGGACGACGAGCCGGTTCGCCAGGTCGGCCTGGCGATGGCCCGCGAGAGCCTGGACCTTCTGCCGATCGTCGACGCCGAGGGCGACCTCGTTGGCGTGATGACCGAGCGGGTGCTCGCCCGACGCTACATCCGCGAGTCGCGCGAGGCGTCGCGGCTGGATGCGCCGACCACGGTCGCGTCGATCGTGTCGGTGATGGAGGGCGAGCTGGAGGCCGGCGACGCCGAGTGTGAGGTCGCGGGTCGCATCTGGGTGCTGGCCATGGACGTGAGCTCGCCCACCCAGGTCGAGGAGGGCGACATCGTCGTGACGGGCGACCGCCCCGACGTCCAGCGCCGCGCGCTGGAGCGCGGTGCCGCTCTGCTCGTGACGAGCAACTCCGTCGGTGCCGATGAGGACGTGCTGAAGCTGGCGGCCGAGTGCGGGGCCGCGGTGGCCACCTCGAAGCTCGACTCCTACGTAACGGCGCGGATGGTCACCCTGGCCGCTCCCTGCCATTCGCTGATGGACAGCGAGCCGTTGACCGTACGCCGCGACGACCTGCTGGCCGACGTGGCCGGGCAGATCGCGGATGTCGACTATCGCGCCGCGGTGGCTGTGGACTCCTCCGGACGCCCCGTCGGCCTCGTCACCCGCTCGGACCTGCTCGGCCCCGAGCCGCGGCGGCTCCTGCTGGTCGACCACGCGGAGGAGGCGCAGAGCGTGCCCGGGGTGGAGGAGGCGGAGATCGTGGAGATCCTCGACCACCATCACATCGGCTCGATCGAGACCCGTGTGCCCGTGGCCGCGACCTTCGATCCGGTCGGCTCGACCGCCACGCTGGTGGTCGAGCGCTACCGCCAGGCGGGCATGGAACCGACGGCTCCCACGGCAACGATGCTGCTCGGTGCGGCGCTCTCGGACACGGTCATCCTCAACTCACCCACCACCACCGAGCGCGACCACACCGTCGTCGAGTACCTCGAGCGCGTCCTCGAGATCGACGCCACGGACTTCGGCCGCGAGATGTTCGAGTCGACCTCCGACGTGTCACATGTGGCGGCGAAGGAGATCGTGGACCGCGACGCGAAGCAGTACGAGGTCGAGCCGGGCCAGACCATTTCGATCGCCCAGATCGAGACCGTCGGCGAGTCGCTGCTGGAGCGAAAGGACGAGCTGCTCGAGGCGCTGGACGCGCAGCGCGAGCGGGAGGGCCACCTCATCTCCGCGCTGATGGTCACCGACATCATGGCCAAGAGCAGCGACCTGCTCGTGGCCGGAGACCTGGCGCCGGTCGAGCGTGCCTTCGACAGCGAGGCCGATGCAGGCGTGCTCGACCTGCCCGGAGTGATGAGCCGAAAGAAGCAGGTGGCGCCGAAGCTGCTGGCCGCCGCCTCTCGCTGATTACCCGCGGGCCGCGCGGACCGCCCCCGCCGCCGCTTCGGCCTCCGCGTCGTCGAGCGTGCGCGGGTCGAGCAGCAATCGCCCGTCCTGGATGCGGCCAACGAGCGCCGGGTCGCCCGCGCGCAGCGCGGCCGCGAGCGCGTCGGCCCCGGCGTGCCCCGGATCGAGCGCAACGGCCGGCCCGTGTAGCTCCAGCAGCGGCAGGGCGCCGCCACCTACCCGCGCGGTCGTCCGGATCAACGTGCCGCCCGTGGAGTCGGCGAGCGCTTCTGCGCGCGCCGCCAGCGCGTCCTCGCCCGCGGTGAGCATGGCCAGCACCGGGATCGCCTCGCGCGCATGGTCGGGGTCGCGGTAGAGCGCGAGCGTTGCCTCCAGCGCGGCGAGCGAGAGCTTGTCGATCCGCACGGCGCGGGCGAGCGGGTGCCGCCGGCACCGCTCGAGCTCGTCGGGCGCGCCGACGAGCAGGCCGGCCTGGGGACCGCCGAGCAGCTTGTCGCCCGAGAAGCAGACCACCGCGGCGCCGGCGCGCACCGACCGGCGCACGGCCGGCTCGTCGGCCAGCAGCGCGATGTCGTCGGCCAGCACGCCTGAGCCGACGTCGTCGATTACCGGTACCCCCAGCCCGCACAGATCCTCGATCTCGACCGACTCGACGAAACCCAGAGCGCGGAAGTTCGACGGATGGGCGCGCAGGATGGCCGCCGTCTCGGGCCCCAGCACGTTGGCGTAGTCGTCCAGGCGCGTGCGGTTCGTGGTGCCGACCTCGACCATCCGCGCGCCGGCCTGGGCGATCACATCGGGGATCCGGAACTCACCGCCGATCTCGATCGCCTGTCCGCGCGAAACCACGAGCTCGCGGCCGTCGCCGGCCAGTGCCGCAACGGCCAGCAGTGTCGCGGCCGCGCAGTTGTTGACCACGAGCGCCGACTCGGCCCCGGTCAGCTCGCGCAGCAGCCCCTCGACGTGGTCCTGGCGCGAGCCGCGCTCGCCGGTCTCGAGGTCGACCTCGAGGTTGGCGTATCCGCGGCGCGGCGCGGGCCACCGCCTCGCGCGCGGCCGCGGCCAGCGGCGCCCGACCGAGGTTCGTGTGGACCACGACGCCCGTGGCGTTGAGCACCCTCCGATAGGACGGGCGCAGCCGCGTGCGGGCGCGGACGACGAGGTCGGGCTCGTTGTCGGCCCCGGTGAGTAGCTCCGCGCGGCGGTCGGCCAGCTCGGCTCGCGCGACGGCGGTCGCCAGCCGGTCCACGGACGGCAGGGCGCGCAGGCGCTCGCGGCGATCCTCCATGCCCAGATGTTTTCAGGCCGGGCCGCGCGGCGGGTGGACGATCAGCCGCCCAAGCCCTTGAGCTCGCGCCAGCGCTCACGGGCGCGGATCACGAGCTGGGTGATTTCAGACAGCTCGTCGCCCTGCTCAACGAAGTGGGGGAGCGTGAAGGTGATCTCCTCGTCGTCCTCCTCGCGCACGATCGTGACCTTGTGGTCGCCGGTCGCATCGACGCGTTCGAAGGGGAGGTAGTACCAGCCGTCCGCGTCGGCCACCGGCACCCGTCCCTTGTCGTCAATCGGGCTGACCTCGCGGTTCGTCGGGTCCTCGTCCGCCACGCCTCAGCCCTCCGGTCCGGCGCCGTCGCCGTCGCCGATGAGATCGAGGCCGCCATCGGCGTTCTTCGGCTCCGGAAGCTCGCCGCGGTCGTTCTGCACGAACTGGAAGCCGAACCGGCCCTTGATGCACAGGTTGCCGCTGGTGACCGAGTGGTCGAGCGGTGAGGTGACCTTGACGATCTCGTTGTCCTGCTCGTGCAGCTCGAGGTTGCACCCGACGCCGCAGTACGTGCAGATAGTCGTCGTCTTGGTCTGGCGCTCCTCGTCCCAGGTGCCCTCCTCGCGCATGTCGTACTCGCTCTTGAACATCAGCGCGCCCGTGGGGCAGACCGCGATGCAGTTGCCGCAGTAGACGCACGCCGAGTCGGGAAGCTCATTGGCGAACTCGGTGGCGATGCGCGCGTCGAAGCCGCGCCCGGCCACGGCGATGGCGAAGGTGTTCTGCCAGTCGGTGCCGCAGCCCTCGACGCACTTGTAGCAGAGGATGCACTTCGCGTAGTCGCGCACGTAGAGCTCGTTGTCGACCTTCGTGGGCTGATGCACCGTGGCCGCGTGCTCACCGTCGGGGGTCTCGTGGTGGCCGGCCCGCAGGCGGTCCCGCTCGCCCGCCTCGAACGGGGGCGCGGGCGGTCCGTAGCGCTCGGGGTCGGCTCCGTACTCCTCGATCCAGCGGGCGACGTTCGGCATCACCGACAGGTCGACGGACGAGGCCAGGAACTCGATCACCATCTTGCGGCTGAGGTTGACGCGGTCGGAGTGCGTCTGGACCTCCATGCCCTCCTCGACCTTGCGCGCGCACGACGGCACCAGCACGCGCGAGCCCTTGACCTCCACCACGCACACGCGGCACGCGTTGATGGGTGTCAGCGTGCGCTCCCAGCACATCGTCGGAATGTCGATGCCCTCGCGCTGGGCCACGTCCAGGATCGTCATGTCCTCGCGCGCCTCGACGGTCTCGCCGTTGAGCTCGAGCTCGACGGTCCGTGGCGGGGCGCCTGTGCGGGTCCTCATCGCTGGCCTCCTGTCTCGAAGATGTCGAGCTTCTGCAGCGCCGACTCGATCGCGTCCGCGGCCGTCTGCCCGAGGCCGCAGATCGACGCGTCGCGCATCGATGCGGTGATCTCGTCGAGCAGGGCGTACTCCTGCTCCACCGAGCCGCGCGGCCGCTCGTTCACGAGGCGCGCGAGCGCCTCCTCCTGACGCACCGTGCCGACCCGGCAGGGCACGCACTGGCCGCAGGACTCGTCGCGGAAGAACGCGGCGATGCGCATCAGGATCGCCGCCATGTCCACGGTGTCGTCCACGACCATCACGACGCCCGAGCCCATGCTCACCCCGGCCTCGCGGGTCGCCTCGAAGGACATCTCGACGTCGAGCTCGTCGGGGGTGACGAAGCGCCCGGCGGCGCCGCCGAGCATGATCGTGCGCAGAGGGCGGCCGTCCTTCACGCCGCCCGCCATGTCCAGCACCTCGCGCAGCGTGACGCCGAACGGCGCCTCGTAGATGCCGGGCTTCTCTACGCGCCCCGACAGGCAGAACAGGCGCGTGCCGGTGGAGTCGGGTGTGCCGATCGACGCGTAGGCCTGGGCGCCGTCCATCAGGATGCCGGGCACGTTCACAAGCGTCTCGACGTTGTTGATCACGGTCGGCTTGTCGAACAGGCCGGAGTCGACCGGGAACGGCGGCTTGTTGCGGGGCTCGCCGCGGTAGCCCTCGATCGAGTTGAAGAGAGCGGTCTCCTCGCCGCAGATGTAGGCGCCGGCGCCCTTGCGCAGCTCGATGTCGTAGTCGAAGCCCTGGCCGAGGATGTCCCGGCCGAGGAAGCCGCGCGCGCGGGCCTCGGTGATCGCGTGCACGAGGCGCTCCCAGGCGACGGGGTACTCCCCGCGCACGTACAGGTAGCCGTGCTCGGCGCCGGTGGCGTAACCGGCGATAGTCATCGCCTCGATCAGGAAGAAGGGATCGTGCTCCATGATCACGCGGTCCTTGAAGGTCCCGGGCTCGGACTCGTCCGCGTTGCAGATCACGTAGTGAGGCGACTTGGGGTTGCGGGCGACCGCGTCCCACTTGCGCCCGGTGGGGAAGGCGGCGCCGCCGCGGCCGAGCAGCTTGGAGTCGCTGATCTCACGGAGGACGTTCGCCTGGCCCATGTCGAACGCCGCGCGCAGGCCCTCGTAGCCGCCCTCGGCGCGGTAGGAGTCGATGCTCCCGGGGTCGACCTTGCCGATGCGGCCGAGGAGGCGCAGGCCCTCCTCGCCGAACTGCGGGATGGCCGGGGCCGGGTCGTCCGGCGAGTCGCCGCCCGCGAGCAGCGTGGCGATGTGGTCCGCCTCCGCGGGCGCCACCGAGTGCTCCTCGGCGTGCTCGCCGGCGACGGTGACCATCGCTGCGGGGGCGCGCTCGCACATGCCGAGGCACGGGCTCTCGAGCCAGATCGCCTGGCCGTTGCCCGGGTGCTGGCCCTCGGGGCCGATCTTCGCCTCGAGGTCCGCACACAGCTTGTCCGAGCCGCCGGCGATGCAGGCGACGTCCGTGCAGATGTGCGCGACGACCGGCGGCTGAGGCTCGAGCGAGAACAGCGCGTAGAACGTGGCCACGCCGTAGGCCTCGGCCGGAGGGATCGTCAGGCGCTTGCAGATGTAGTTGAGCGCGCCGCGGCTGATCCAGCCTGCACGCGCCTGCACCGCGTGCAGCGTGGGCAGCAGCAAGTGGCGCCGCGCACGCGCCGCATGACCGCCGCGCGCGACGCGCCTGTCGCGCTCGCTGGCCTCCTCGGCGCCGTCCCAGCTGCTCTCGGGCGGCCCGAGCACGGCGTCCACGGCCTCGCGCTCCCCACGCGAGGGAACCTCGTTGTGCAGGACGATGTCCATCAGTCGGTCGGCTAGCCGGCTGGTACCGCCGCCGCGGCTGTCTCCTCGGGCTCGGCATGACCGATCGGGTCGACCCTGATCGCGGTCGCCTTGAACTCGGCGGTGCCGGACTTCGGGTCGGTCGCGTTGATCGTCAGCAGGTTGGTCTCCACCTCGTCGGGGAAGTGCAGCGTCATGAACGTAAGGCCCGGGCGCAGCGACGGGTCGATGCGCACGGGCGCGACGACCTGGCCGCGGGCCGACGAGATCCGCACGAGGTCGCCGTTCGTGACGCCGAGCTCCTCGGCGTCGGACATCGACACCTCGAGCTCCTCGCCGCGGCGCAGCGGCGACGTGTAGCCGCCCGTCTGCACGCCGGTATTGAAGGAGTCCAGGCGCCGGCCGGTGGTCAGGCGCAGCGGGAACTCCGCCGACAGCTTCTCCGTGGGCGGGGAGTCCTCGACCGCGTGGAACACGGCCGGCGGACCCTCGAGCGGCTGCTCCCACAGCCGGCCGTGCAGGAACGACGGCTCCAGCTTGTCCTCGCTATAGCAGGGCCACTGGATGCCGCCGAGCTCCTCCAGGCGGGCGTAGCTCATGCCGGCGTGGTTGGGCGCCAGCGAGCGCAGCTCGTTCCAGACGTCCTCGATCTCGGGGTAGTCCCACTCGACGCCCATGCGGGCCGCCAGGTCAATCAGGATGCGCACGTCGTCGCGAGCGTTGCCCGGCGGCTTGAGCGCCTGCCGCACGCGCTGCACGCGCCGCTCTGAGTTCGTGACGGTGCCCTCGGACTCGCACCAGCTCGCCGAGGCGGGCAGCACCACGTCAGCGACCTCGGCGGTCGCGGTGCGGAAGATGTCCTGCACGACCACGTGGTCGAGCTTGTCGAACAGCTTCTTGACGTGGTGTGCGTCGGCGTCGGACTGAATCGGGTTCTCGCCGAGCACGAACAGCGTGCTCAGCTCGTCGCGCTCGATCGCCTCGAACATCTCCGACATGTGCAGCCCGTACTTGGGCTTTAGCTTGACGCCCCAGGCGGCCTCGTACTTGGCCACGGCCTCGGGGTCGGTCTCGAGGTCCTGGAAGCCCGGCAGGCGGTTGGGGATGGCCCCCATGTCGCCGCCGCCCTGCACGTTGTTCTGCCCGCGCAGCGGGTTCAGCCCGGAGCCGTACTTGCCCACGTGGCCGGTCACCAGCGCCAGGTTGATCAGCGCCAGCACGTTGTCGACCGCGTTGTGGTGCTCGGTGATGCCCAGGGTCCAGCAGATCTGGGCGCGATCCGCGCGCGCGTACGTGTGCGCGACTTCCTTGATGATGTCGGCCGGCACGCCCGACAGCGCCTCGGCGCGCTCCAGCGTGTACGGCTCGACCGCAGCGACGTAGGCGTCGAAGCCCTCGGTCGCGCGCTCGATGAACTCGCGGTCGTGCAGCCCGGCGTAGATGATCTCGCGCGCCATGGCATTGGCCAGCGCGACGTCGCTGCCCACGTTGAGCCCGAGCCACGTGTCGGCCCACTGTGCGGAGGTGGTGCGGCGGGGATCGACGGCGTACATCCTGGCGCCGCTGTGGATCGCCTTCAGGATGTGGTGGAAGAAGATCGGGTGAGCCTCTCGCGCATTCGAGCCCCACAGCAGGATCACGTCCGTGTCCTGCACTTCCTGATATGAGCTGGTGCCTCCACCAGCGCCGAACACCGTCGCCAGACCGACGACGCTAGGTGCGTGTCAAGTTCGGTTGCAGGAATCGATGTTGTGACAGCCGATCGCGACGCGCGTGAACTTCTGAGCGAGGAAGTTGACCTCGTTGGTCGCCTTCGAGCAGCTGAACATGCCGAAAGCGTCCGGCCCCTTGCTGTCTATCGCGGCCTGAAAGCCCGACGCGGCGCGGTCGAGCGCCTCGTCCCAGCTCGCCGTGCGCAGCTCGCCGTTCTCGCGCACGAGCGGCTCCGTCAGACGTGCGTATTTCATTGGCATTTCGCGCTTCTCCCCCCAGTCTGGAATGAGCGTCAACGTAGCAGCAATATACCCTGGGCACGTGCTACTGATTCATGGATGAGTCCTCGGAACGGAGCCTCTATCGCGGTCCCCCCGCGCCCCGTCCTCGGAGGGATGAAAGCGGTGGCCGATGCGCGTGCTGTCGGCGTCGGCGACGCCCACGCCATGTGGGCGACCGTCGTCCGCGACGGCGAGGAGGACTACGTCGCTGTCGAGGAGCCTCTCGAGATCCGGGTGGACGGCGCGCCGCTCGCGGTCACGATGCGAACGCCCGGTCACGACGAGGAGCTCGCGGTGGGCTTCCTCTACACGGAGGGGCTGATCGACGGGCCGCGCCAGGCGGGGCTGACCGACGACCTCGCGTCGAACACGATCGAGGTCACCGGCCCGCTGACGCGTGACCCCGGGGCTCGGCGCTTCTACACGACCTCATCCTGCGGGGTCTGCGGCAAGGGCGCGCTGGAGGAGGTCGCGGTCCACGCCGAGCAGGCCGCGCCCGGACCCGAGGTCGCCCGGGCGCTGCTGGCGGCGCTGCCCGACAGGCTGCGTCAGCCCACGTTCGAGCGCACCGGTGGCCTGCACGCCACAGGCTTGTTCGACCCGGGCGGCGAGCTGCTGCTCGTGCGCGAGGACGTGGGCCGGCACAACGCCATGGACAAGGTGGTCGGCCGCTCGGTGCTCGACGGGAAGGCCCCTCTCCACGACCGGATCCTGTGTGTGAGCGGCCGACTGTCGTTCGAGTTGGTGCAGAAGGCGGCCGTGGCGGGCGCGCCGATGCTGGTCGGCGTCGGAGCCCCGAGCTCGCTCGCCGTGAGCCTCGCGGCCGACCGCGGGATGACGCTCGCGGGCTTTGCGCGCCGCGGCGACGTGAACGTTTACACGGGCGCCGAGCGGGTCCGTGGCTGAGCGCGTGCCGCTCACCTCGCTCTCGCACGGCGCCGGGTGCGGATGCAAGCTGTCGGCCGCCGACATCGGCCCGATCGTCAGCGCCCTGCCCGTGTCGGACGACCCGCGCCTGCTGGTGGGCAGCGCGACGGCCGACGACGCCGGCGTGGTGCGGGTGCGCGACGACCTCGCGCTCGTGCAAACCGCGGACTTCTTCACCCCCATCGTCGACGACCCCTACGACTTCGGGCGCATCGCCGCTGCCAACGCCCTGTCCGACGTCTACGCGATGGGGGCCGAGCCGCTCAGCGCGCTGAACTTGGTCGCCTTCCCGCTCGAGGTGCTCGGCGGCGAGGTGCTCGGCGAGATCCTGCGCGGCGGCTCGGACGTGGTGCAGGCGGCCGGCGCGATGCTCGTGGGCGGCCACTCGATCGACGACCCCGAGCCGAAGTACGGCCTGGCCGTGACCGGTGTGGTACACCCCGACCAGATCCTCACCAACGCAGGCGGACGGCCCGGCGACGCGCTGGTCCTGACCAAGCCGCTGGGGGTGGGGGCGATCTCGACCGCGCTGAAGCGCAGCGCGAGCGCGCAGCTGCTGGCCGCCGCCGTGGAAACGATGACCGCGCTCAACGCGCAGGCCGCGGCCGCGGCGCGAGCCGCCGGGGCGCACGCGATGACCGACGTCACGGGCTTCGGGCTGCTCGGCCACACCCGCGAGCTGGCCCTGGCGAGTGGGGTGGCCGCGGAGATCGAGGCCGAGGCGGTGCCGGCGATCGACGGCGTGGAGGAACTGCTGCGCGACGGCGATGCGGTGTCAGGCGGTAGCCGGCGCAACCGCGAGCACGCCGAGACGTTCACCGAGTTCGCCGACGATGTCGACGAGTGGCGGCGCAGCCTCGCCTGTGACGCGACCACCTCCGGCGGCCTGCTGGTGGCCGTCGCTCCGGAGCGCGCGGCCGACGTTCCGGGGGCGATCGTGGGCCGGCTCGTGGAAGGGGAGACCGGCACCATTACCGTTCTTCGTGGAGCGGCCGGGGCCCGGTGGCCCGACCGGCCTTCAAAGCCGGGGAGCCGCGGCAGCCCCGCGGTGGGAAGGTTCGACTCCTTCGCCGCTCCGTCGGACTCGTGACCGACCCGGCGGCCCCGCTGACGGTCGGGACCGCCGGCCACATCGACCATGGGAAGACCGCGCTCGTGCGCGCGCTCACGGGCCGCGACACGGACAGGCTGCCCGAGGAGCAGGAGCGCGGCATGTCGATCGACCTCGGCTTTGCCCAGCTCGACCTGGGTGGCCGGGCGCGTCCTGTCGCTGGTCGACGTACCCGGTCACGAGCGCTTCGTGAGGACGATGGTCGCCGGCGCGACCGGTGTGGACCTGTTCCTGCTCGTGGTGGCCGCCGACGACGGCGTGATGCCCCAGACGGTCGAGCACGCGGCGGTGCTGCGTGCACTAGGCGTGGGCGCGGGTGTGGTGGCCATCACCAAGGCCGACGTGCTCGATCCCGAGGCCGCCGCGGCGGAGGCCCGCGCTCTGGTCGGCGAGGGCGTGCCGATCGTCGCCAGCTCGGCGCGCACCGGCGAGGGCGTGGAGGAGGTGCGGGCCGCGCTCGCGCGGGTTGCCGAGCGGATCCCGAGCGGCCGCCCCGGCGGGGCCCCGGCGGTTCTGCACGTCGACCGCTCGTTCACCATCCGCGGCGCGGGGACCGTTGTCACGGGAACGCTGTGGTCGGGCTCCGTGGGGGCCGGCGACCGCGTGCGCCTGCTGCCCGCCGGCGAGGGCGTGCGCGTCCGATCCGTGCAGGTACACGACTCGGCGGTCGAGCGCGCGAACGCCGGCCAGCGGGTGGCGATCAACCTGGCGGGGGTGCGCGTGGACGACGTGGGGCGCGGGGATGTGGTCGTGGGCCAGGGCGCCGAGTTGAGCCCGGCGTGGATCCTCGACGCGCGGCTCGACCTCGGCGGTGCCGGCGTGCCGGCCCGCGCACAGGTCCACCACGGCACTCGCGAGACGCCCGCCCGCATCGTGGGGCGGGGCGAGGGCCGCTGGCAGCTGCGCTGCGAACGACCGCTGATCGCGTCGAAGGGGGATCGCTTCGTGGTGCGGTCGATCGCTCCGCCCGGCACGCTCGGCGGAGGCGTGGTGCTCGATCCGCGCGCTCGCCGCACTCGCCGCCGCGAGGAGGCCGAGCCCACGCCGGCGCCTCGTCCCGCCGCGCCGGCCGAGCCGCGCCCGTTGTCGGCGCGCGCGCTGGAGATCGAGGCGCGACTGCGCGAGGCGGCCGACCGCCCGCCTCGGGACAGCGAGCTCGGGGACGAGGCACCCGCTGCGCTGGCGGAGCTGCGCGCGGCGGGCCGCGTCGTGCGCCTCGACCGCGCCACGCACGTGCACCGCGAGGCGCTCGACGCGGTGGCGGCGCGCGTGGCCGAGATCGTCGCGGCCGAGGGCTCGATCACGCTCGCGCGCCTGCGCGACGACCTCGACACCTCGCGCCGCTACGCCCAGGCGCTGCTCGAGGCCCTCGACGCCGACCGCGTAACGCTGCGGCTGCCTGACGACAGCCGAGTGCTGCGGCGATCCGCGTCCGTTTGAGGAGCTCGGCCGCCGCCTCGAGCAGACGGCGGCGGCCAGCTCGCTTCCTAGCGCTGCTCTTCCACCAGCGGCTTCACGTGTGGCTCGAGCACGCGCCTGGCTCGTGCGCGCGCCAGCCCGCGAAGCTGCGGCGCCTCGAAGGCCACCTCCTGCCGGCACACGGTGCCCTCGTCGGGCAAAGTCCCCTCCTCGAGGTAGGCGTCGACCGCCCCGTCGATGCAAGCGGAGTTGCCTCCGTATGCCGTGTGACCGTCGCCGCGCATCGTCAAGAAACGCGTGTTGCCCAGGTCGGCCGCGAGCCTGCGTCCGCCGCGGTAGGGCGTGGCCGGGTCGTAGGTCGTGCCGACCACGAGCGTCGTAGGCGCCGAGGCACTCGCCTCAAACGGCCCGTAGTAGGCGCCCCTCGGCTCGACCGGGAACAGCCCCCACGCCAGCTCGACGTACCCGCTGTTCCACCAGAAATGGTCGAACAGGTTCCACGAATGCTCACCGGCTTCGAGGTAGCTGAACAGGTTGCGCGGGTAGCGCTGCTCGAGTGCGCCGAGAGCGTAATAGCGGTCGGTGAACGGGTCGTAGCTGCCATCTTCGAGGACGCCGTAGAAGGAGTCGACTTCCTCGCGGAGCACGGAGTAGTCACCCGCTTGTGCGGTAGCCAGGGCGGCGGTCAGGAACGGCCAGGCCTGCTTTGCGTAGACAAGGCCCAACGCAACGGCCCGGACATCGTCGCCGTCGACCAGACGCGGGTCGGTAGCCGAGGCCGGCTGGGGATTGGCCTCGAGCCTTTCGATCAACTCGTCATAGGCCGTCCAGGGATCGGCCCCGCCGAAGCCCAGGCAGGCCACCTGGTCAGCGGCGCAGGCCTGCAGGTAACGGCCGAGCCCCTTTTCGAAGCCCGATGACTGCTCACGCAACGAGAGCAGCGGCTTGTTCAGGTACTTGTCCACGTCGAAAGCCCCGTCGAGCACGAGCGCCCGGTGGCGCTTGGGGAACAGGGTCGCGTAAGTGGCGCCGATGGCGGTGCCGTACGAGAAACCCAGGTAGGACAGCTTGCGGTCGCCGACTCCGGCGCGCAAGAAGTTCATGTCCCGCGCCGCGTTGCCGGTGGTGGCGTGTGACAGGTCGCGCCAGTCGTTGAGCCTGACGCAATTGCGCACGTAGCGGCGGTTTACGTTGACCCAGGCAGCCACGTCCAGGTTCTCAGGAGTGGTGAAGGGCTGCCGGTATGCGCCGACGGTCTCCTGATTCACCTGGCAGTCGATCGGGTCCTCGCTCTCGCCCGTGCCGCGCGGGTCGAAGCCGACGATGTCGAAGCGGTCGTTGAGCGAGGCGAACAGCTCGGCGCCGATCGCCTTCAGAGTGGCCACGGCGTCGCCGCCGGGGCCGCCGAAGTTCACGAACAGCGAGCCGATCCGCGCGTCCTCGTCCTGCGCGGGCAGACGCACGACGGCCAAGTCGACCGTGGGGCCGTCCGGATTGGCGTAGTTGCGCGGCACCTCCACGGTCGCGCACTCGAATCCTTCGGCGTCCTCGCATGCCTGCCAATCGATCGACGGCGCGCGCGCAAAGGCCGCCGGAGCGACCATTAGCAGCGCGGCGGCGAGTGCGCAGAGGAGGAAGAAGGTCCTGGGGACGTTACGGCGGACGGATGTCATCCGACCCTCCTTTGTTGGGCCGGGCCCCGCGCCCGGCGCGGGCAGCGTAACCCCCAGGACCCTCTGGCGCTAGCTCATGGGCCTCCCGGTCCGAACCCGCCGGGGCCACCGGGACCACCGGGACGGTGGTGGCCGCCGGGTCCGCCCGGTTCGCGGCCCTCGAACTCGGGCAGCGCCTCGTCGACCTTCTCCTCGCTCAGCTCGAAGCGGTCGGCCAGGAACTTCACGAGCTCGTCGCGACGATCCGGCGGGCGGAAGTCGGCGCCGGCCCGCATCTCACGCAGCGCCTTGCGCAACTCGCTGCGCGTCACGCCGAGTTCAGCGGCCAGCTGGCGCAGCGGCATCGCGTGCCGCGGCCCGTGGCGTCCGTCTCGCCTATCCGGGCGCAGCTCCATCAGCGCCGCCTCGACGTCGTCGGTCTCGAGGCCCAGCTTCTCGGCCAGGGCGGCCGCGAAGCCTCCGGGCTCGCCGGGCTGCCCGGGCTCGGGCCGCTCGTCCTTGAGCTCATCGAGCGCCTTGCTCACCGCGTCGGCCTCCACACCGAGCGCTTGTGCGAGCTCGGCGGAGAGACGCTCATGGCGCTCGCTTTGCAGCGAGTCGAGCGCCGACTGCACGTGCTCGGTGGACTTGCCGAGCGCGTCAGCCAGTGCGGCGGCGAAGGCCGAGCGCATGTCGGCGTGTTCGGACTCGTGGAAGTCACGCAGGGCATCACGCAGCTCGCCGGCATCGACCCCGAGCTCCTTCGCCAGGTCGTCGAACCCGGGCGGGGTCGCGCCGCGCTGCGCGCCGGCGTTGTTGCCCGCGGCGGCGACCGAGGAGCCCCCGTCGACTTGGGTGCCGACGCCGTAGGCCACAGAGGAGAGACCGACCGCCCCGGCCAGGACGACTGCCGTTGTTTTCTTGGTAGATCGCATGAGGCGACTCTTCATGCTCTGTGTAGGAGGCACATAAGAGCCGAGTAGGAATCGCCGAAGAGTCCGGCCCCGGCGGGCACAATGGGCCATGATGAGGATCCTCATCGTCGACGACGACCGTCCGCTGCGCGACGCCCTGCGCCGCGCGCTGGTGCTGGGCGGGTACGACACCGTCTCGGCCGGGGATGGGAGCAACGCCCTGATCCAGGTGTCCGAATCGAGCCCCGACGCCGTTGTGCTCGACGTGGGCCTGCCCGACATCGATGGCCTCGAGGTGTCGCGGCGGCTGCGGGCAGCGGGAAACCGGATCCCCATCCTGATGCTCACGGCCCGCGACGCGATAGAGGACCGCATCGACGGGCTCGACGCCGGCGCCGACGACTACCTGGTCAAGCCGTTCGACGTGGGCGAGCTCAAGGCACGCCTGCGCGCGCTGCTTCGCCGCAGCCATGACGCTGGCGGAGATCCCGATGCGCCTGCGTTCGAGGGGTTGAGGCTCGACCCGTCCCGCCACGGCGTGTGCGTGGGTGAGAACTTCGTGGAGCTCACGCGCACCGAGTACGGGTTGCTCGAGCTGCTGATGGTCAACGCACGCCGCGTGCTCCCACACTCGGTCATCTACGAGCGGGTCTGGGGCTATGACTTCGGGCCGGCCTCGAACGCGCTGCGCGTGTATATCGGCTACCTGCGCCGCAAGCTGGCCGAGGCTGGAGCGCCCCCGCTGGTGCACACCGTTCGCGGCGTCGGCTACGTGCTGCGCGAGAGCGACCGGTGACATTGCGCACTCGCATTGCCTGCGCGGCCGGCCTGGCTGTCGCGCTGGCCGTGGTCGCGGCCGCAGTCGCCGTCTACCTTGGGGTGCGCGGCGAGCTGCGCGGCGAGGTGGACGCCTCCTTGCGTGCCCGGGCGGACTCGATCCTCGAGCCGGGCGGATTCGGGCCGGGGCGAGAGGAGGGGCGGGGTGGCTTCGGCCCGCCCGGTGGTCCGGAGGGTCGGGGTGGCCTCCCGCCGGAGGGCCAGCCACCGGCGTTCGGCGGAGCGGCGGCCTACGTCCAGGTGGTGCTGCCCGAGGGGCGGGTCCTGCGCCGGCCGAGCGCCACCGGACAGCTGCCCGTGCAGGCGCGCGCGAGAGAGATCGCGCAGGCCGGCGAGGGCGAGTATCTCGGTGATCTCACAGCCGACGGTGTTCACGTGCGCGTGCTCACGAGCGCGCTCCCGGGTGGACAAGGGGCGCTGCAGGTGGCTCGGCCGCTGGACGAGGTCGATCGGCAGCTCGACCAGATCGTCCTCGTGCTTGTGTTCGTAGGCTCGGCGGGCATCGCGCTGGGCGCGGCGCTCGGCGCGCTCGTGGCCCGCACCGCCCTCGCGCCGGTCGCGCGCTTCACCACGAGAACCGAGGAGCTCGCCGCGGACCCCGATCCCTCCCAGCGCATGGAGGTGCGCGGCCGCGACGAGCTCGCTCGGCTCGCGGCCAGCTTCAACACGACTCTCGACGCACTGGAGCGCTCGGTCGAGGCGCAGCGCCAGCTCGTGGCCGACGCGAGCCACGAGCTTCGCACTCCGATCGCGAGCCTGCGCGCGAACATCCAGACCCTCGAGCACGCCGACCGCCTTCCGCCCCACGATCGCGAGGCTCTGCGCGCGGACGTGGTGTCAGAGCTCGACGAGCTGACCGCTCTGGTGGCGGACATCGTGGAGCTGGCACGAGGCGCCAAGCCGGGCGAGCTGACCGACGACGTGCGCATCGACCGGATCGTCGAGGAGGTGGTGGCGCGCGCGAACGGCCGGGCCCTCAATCAGGTGAGCTTCGAGGTGAGCGCCGAGCCGACCCTGGTTCGCGGGCAGCCGCAGCGGATCCAGCGCGCGCTGTCCAACCTGGTCGACAACGCGCTCAAGTGGAGCCCGGCCGGAGGCACTGTCGAGCTCACCTTGCGAGGCGGCGAGCTGACCGTGCGCGACCACGGACCCGGCTTCGCCGAGGCGGACCTCGCGCATGTTTTCGAGCGCTTCTACCGCGCCCAGGACGCTCGCGGCATGCCGGGATCGGGCCTGGGGCTGGCCATCGTGCGGCAGGCCGCCGAGGCCCATGGCGGCCGTGCCGAGGCGGCCAACGCGCCGTCCGGCGGGGCAATCGTCCGGGTCTCCTTCGGGCCTAACCGGGTGCGGCCGAGCGAGAAGCAGGCTCTCCCGGGCTGAGCCGGATCGGCTCGAGGAAGCGCTCCGAGAGCTCCGCGACCATAGCCCGCAGGCTCCGCTCCTCGGCGATCACACGCTGCCTCGTGGCACCCGACACGCGCGCGAGCTCCGACACCGCGGCGAGCTCGTCCACGCAGTCCAGGTCCTTGGCGTGCGCTCGGCCGGCCGCCACGGCCCGACCGAGCACCTGCTTCGAGGGAACCTGCGCGCAGGCGACCGGATCGATGAAGCTTCCGCCCAATCCGTCGCGAGCGGCAAGGAAGCGGTTTTCCGACAACACCTCGGGCGCGTCGAGCAGCTCGTCCGCGGCAAGATGCTCGGTGGCCTCGAGGCGTACCAGCACCTGGATGAGCGCCGCCACGGCCGCCACGTCGCCGACCGTGGTCTGAGCGTCGGCGATCCGCACTTCCACCGTGCCGAAGCGCGGCTGGAGGCGCACGTCCCACCAGAGAAAGGTCGGCTCCGGGAACGCGTCCGCGCGCAGCATGAGGTCGACAGCCGCGGCGTACGCCGGGTAGCTGCCGAAGCGCCGCGGGATCCCGGTGCGCGGGAAGGCTTGGAAGAGGGGCGTGCGCACCGACGACATTCCGCTGTCGCGCCCGCGCCAGAAGGGCGAGTTGGCCGACAGGGCGAGGATCAGTGGAAGGTGGGCCCGGACGCGGTCCGCGGCCGCGATGGCCAGTTCGGGCAACGGCACCCCCACGTGCACGTGCAGGGCGAAGGTGGGCTCGCGCCGGGCCAGGTCGCGCAGGCCGCGTTCGAGCACCTGGTAGCGCGCGCCGCTCGAGACCCGGGTGCGCTTGGTGGGCGCCGAGGGATGAGTGCCGGCCACGGCCGGGCGCAGGCCCAGATTGCGCAGCTGGGCGGCGAGCGCGCTCCGAACGGAAAGGAGCTCGGCGCACGCGTCGGCCACCGTCTTGTGCACGCCGGTGGCCAGCTCGAGCGTGCACGCGTGGGTCTCGGCCGCCACGTGGTCGGCGAGCTCGGGGGAGAGCTCGGGCAGCAGGTCGTCGATGCGGTGCGCAAGCGACCAGTCCTCGGGGTCGAGCAGCATCACCTCCTCCTCGATGCCCACCGTCCAGGCCGGGCGCGCCGGATCGGCATTCCAGTGCGCCCACTCGGGCAGAGCAGCGCCGCGCTTCACGCCGCCTCCGGAGAGCGCTGGGAACGTTCGGCACCAGCGCGTACGAGTCCTTCGAAGAGGGCCAGCTGGTCGGGTCGCTCGGCCAGCGCCTCGGCGTGCCACTGGACTCCGAACACGAACCCGTTCGTCATACCTTCGATCGCCTCGGGCACTCCGTCCGGCGCATGCCCGACCACCCGCAGGCCGTCGCCCAGCTGGTCGATTGCCTGGTGGTGATAGGAGTTGACCTCGAAGCGCGTGGATCCGATCAGCTTCGCGAGCCGACTGTCCGCGAGCAGCTCGATCGGATGGCTGGTGCCCTCGGTCAGGCTCTGACGGTGCAGAACGTCCTGACCGAGATCGGGAAGGTGCTGTTGCAGAGTACCGCCGCGGGCCACGTTCATCACCTGAAGGCCGCGGCAGATGGCGAGCACCGGCAGCCCGCGCGCAATGGCGCGGCGTGCCAGCGCTAGCTCGAACTGGTCGAGCTCGGGCTCGGTGGGTCCGAGCTCCGGGTGCTCGGGCGCGCCGTAGTGGTGTGGGTGGAGATCGGGCCCGCCGGATAGACAGAGGGCATCGAGACGGTCGAGCAGCGTGTCGACGGAACTGGTACGCACGGGAGCCAGAATCACCGGAAGCCCGCCGCCCATGCGCAGCGCCTCGAGGTAGCGCTCGCCGAGGGCCAGCTCGCTGCGCGGTGGCTCCCCCTGTGGGACGGTGCGGTGCTCGTCGCGACGGCGCACCTCCGAGGTCGACACACCGATCAGCGGCTGCACGCTCACGCCATCACCCAGGTGTCCTTGCCGCCCCCACGCTGGGAGCTGTTGACCACGAGCGCCCCTCGGTCGAGTGCCACCCGGGTGAGCCCGCCGGGCACCACGCGCGCCTCGTCGCCGGCCAGGAAGACGAAGGGCCGAAGGTCCACATGGCGGGGCTCGAGGTGATCGCCGATCACCGTGGGATGGGTCGAGATCATCACGGTCTCCTGGGCGATGAATGCGCCGGGGTCGGCGTCCACGGCCGCGTGGGCCGCGCGGACGTCGTCCTCGTCGGCGTGCGACGCAACCACCACGCCGTGGCCGCCGTGGCCGGTACGGGGCTTGATCACCAGCTCGTCGATCCGGTCCAACACCGCGTCGCGATGCTCGCTCATCTCCGGATCGTACGTCGTGACCGAGGGCACCAGTGGCTCTTCGCCGAGGTAAAAACGGACCATGTCCTCGACGTACGCGTGCAGCAGCTTGTCGTCGGCGACACCAGTACCGAACGCGTTGACGCAGCTGAGCCTGCCCTTCTCCATCGGCTCCCACAGCTTCGCGCCGACGTCGGTCAGGTCGCCACTCGCGTCGGTCAGCCGGTCCTCGTCGGTACGCCGGTAGAGCACGTCGACCCGCTGTCGCGTGCGTCCGACGCGAGCCTCGAGCCGACCGCCGCGTGTCGAGAGGTCCTCGAGTCCGACGATGGGTATGTCGAGCAGTTGTGCGAGGCGCTCGTGCTCGTACCAGGCGCTGTTACCGGGACCGTCGCTGAGCATCACGACCGTCGGGTCGGCCACGTTCTCCGGGGCGGCGTGGCGCAGCGTCTGCCCCAGCCGCTCGACGATCTGGTCGAGCGACCGGCGCCCGTCGGCCAGCCAGGCGGGAAGGTGTGCGTCGATGCACGTCGCGCGCGGCCAGCGCGTAGGCCATGCCCGACGGCGTTCGCACGTTGTCCTCCAGAACGCCGAAGCGCCCGTGCGCCCCGCGCACCACGTCGAGGCCCGCGACCGCGATGCGGACCGGCGCCGGCGGCAGGCCGACCATGCGCGGTTCGAAGTGATCGCAGCTCTCGAGCGCACGCTCGGGCACCACACCGGCGGCAACGATCTCCCGCTCCGCGTACACGTCGGCCACGAAGCGGTCGAGGGCGCGGACGCGCTGCGCCAGACCCCGCGCGAGCGGCGACCACTCGTCGTCTGCGATCAGGCGAGGCACAGGATCCAGCGTGAACGCCTCCGCCACGCCGTCGTGCACGAAGCAGACACCGCGCTCGGCCGCCTCGTCGGAAACCGCCTGGGCCAGTGCCTCGAGATCCAGCCGGGAGAAGGCCCCGACGAGCTCGGCATAGGCGGGACGCACGCGGCCGTCGGTTTCGAAGGCCTCGTCGAAGACCTCCGGGGGCGGCTGGTAGCTCACTCGCTAATAATGGGCATAGGCGGCCTTCCTGTGCTTGTACCTCTGTCGAAAGATCCGTAAGCCTCTTTGTCCCGATGGTCGAGGAACGTGGCCGACGGCTCAGGCGCGACCCACGTCGACGGAGATGGCTCCCAGGTAGCCGTCGCCCTCGGGCCGGGTGGCCAGGACGAGCGCGTCGTTGAAGATGCTGTCGTTGTCGTTGTTGGTGTCCCCGACCGCATAGGGCCCGGAGTCGTACACGGCGCGCTGGGTCTTCTCATCGAAGAAGAGCTGCGTGGTGAGCACGGTCTGCTTGTCGAGGTGGATCTTGGCGTGGATGTGGACAGTGCGGCCCTGGTACCAGCCCGGGTAGACCGTCAGAAACTCGACGATGCCGGACGAGTTCGTGACCTGAGCACCGCGCAGGAACGTCTCGTCGTCGTCGATGCCCGAGTACTGCCCCTCGGCGTCGCACTGCCATATGTCGACCACCGCGTTGCGGATCGGCTCGCAGCTCTCGGCGTCGCGCACCCGGAGGGCCAGGCGCAGTGTCACACCGTCCCGGTCCTCGCGGATATCGCTGCGGATGGAGTCGACGTCGAAGTAGAACGGCCCCTCGGTCAACTCGGGAGTGAGCGTGCACGAAGAGGTCTCGTCGAACAGATCGGCGAGATCGCTCTTCGGCTTCGCGCGGGCTTCGGTGGTCACGGTGGCCTCAGTCGTCGCGGCTGCTCCGCCCGCGTTGTCGTCCCCACTGCAGGCGGCGAGCAGGGCGCTGAGCGACACGGTGCCAAAGCCGGCGAGCGCTTGGCGGCGGTTGACCGGGGGGAGCTCCATGCGGGCAGGTTGGCAGCGGCGTGTAAGCGCGCCCTAAGAGGCCGGCAGGTCAGGCCCGCACGTCGAGCACGACCTTGCCGGTCGCTCCGCGGCCCTCGATCAGCTCGAGCGCCTCCGCCGCCCGTTCGAGCGGGAAGCGAGCGCCCACCAGCGGGCGTACGAAGCCCGCGCTGACCAGGTCGTCGAGCGCGGCGCCGATCGAGCGGTTGACGTCTGGCTTTCCCGTCACGTAGGCGCCCCAGCCGGCCCCGACGACCTCGATGTTGTTGAGCAGCAGCCGGTTGACCTTGACCTCGGGGATCGAGCCGCCGGTGAATCCGACCACCACGCAGCGACCGTTCTCGCCCAGGCAGCGCAGGCTGTCGGTGAAGCGGTCGCCGCCGACGGGGTCGATTACCACGTCCACGCCGCCGCCCGAGAGCTCCTTGGCCTCGTCCTTCCACGGCCCGTCGGAGCGCACGGTCTCGTCGGCCCCGGCTTCCCGTGCCACTCGTTCCTTGTCATCGCTCGAAACCACGGCGATCGTTTTCGCGCCGAGGCCCTTGGCGATCTGGAGTGTGGCGGTGCCCACGCCTCCGGCCGCGCCGTGCACGAGCACGGTCTCCCCGTCGGCCAGGCGCCCGCGCATCCGCAGGGCGAAGTAGGCCGTGTGGTAGTTGAGGATGAGGCTCGCTCCATGGGCGAAGTCGAGGCCCTCGGCGAGCGGAAAGGTCAGGAACTCGGGGGCGACGGCGGTTTCGGCGAAGCCCCCGAGCATGCAGTAGGCGGCCACACGGTCGCCCGGCGCGAGCTCCGCGCCGTCGGGCGCACTGCGGACCACGCCCGCGACCTCGCTGCCGGGCACGAACGGCAGCGGCGGCTTGAGTTGGTACTTGCCCCGGGTCTGGAGGACCTCGGGAAAGGACACGCCGGCGGCGTGCACGTCCACCACGATCCCGCGTCCCGGAGTGAGCACGTGTGACGGCTCGGGCTCGGGGACGTCCGCGAGCTCCAGGGCCGAGCGAGGTCCGCTGAGTTCGGTGATCCGAAGCGCACGCATCCCGGCGGGACGCTATCGCGCCTCCGCGAGCTCCACCATCGGTCCGGGTTTTCGCCGCTGGGTGTCCGCCGAGTGATTCGGGGGCGTACCATCTCAAGTAGAGAAATGGTCGAGATCGGCGTGGCCCTCGTGCTCCTCGGAGCCGGCTTGCTGGTGGCCGAGGCACATTTACCCGGCGGCATCCTCGGGGTGGCCGGCGGACTCGCGCTCGCGGGCGGCACGGCCCTTGCCATCGCCGGTGCGGGCGGGGCACTCGGGGTGGTGCTGGCCGGAGTGGTCGCCGTGCTTGCGATGTCCGGGCTGTGGCTCGGCGTGGTCACGCGCAAGGCGCTCGCCACCCGCAGGCTGCGGAGCGCCTCCGGGCGTGAGGCCCTGAGTGGTCAGATGGGCGTGGTGCGCAACTGGGCCGGCGCCAGCGGTCAGGTCTTCGTGGATGGTGCGCTGTGGAGAGCGCAGCGCAGCCTCGCCGACGAGGACGCTGATCTGGGTGCAGGCGACTCCGTTGTGGTGGAACGGGTCAGCGGGTTGACACTCGGGGTCCGTCGCGCCGAGGAATGGGAGACACCATGGTGATCGGCATCGTCCTGATCGTGCTTGCCGTTGTCGCGGTCACGGCACTTGTGCTGGCGGGCGCGTCCGTGCGGGTGCTGCGCGAGTACGAGCGCGGAGTTGTCTTCCGGCTAGGCCGAGTGATCGAGCAGAGGGGTCCGGGCCTTACCTTGCTGATCCCCGCCGTCGATCGCATGGTGCGTGTGAGCCTGCGGACCGTGACGCTACGCATCCCGCACCAGGAGGTAATCACGCGCGACAACGTGCCGGTCAAGGTCGCGGCGGTGGTCTACTTCCGTGTAATCGACCCCACCCGTTCGGTGGTCGATGTAGAGGACTACGTGAACGCGACGCTTCAGATCGCCCAAACGACGTTGCGCTCCGTGCTGGGCAAGGCGGAGCTCGACGTGTTGCTCGCCGAGCGCGAGCGCCTCAACGAAAGTCTCCAGCAGATCATCGACGAGCACACCGAGCCATGGGGTATCAAGGTGTCTGTCGTCGAGATCAAGGACGTGGAGATTCCCGATCGCATGCAGAGCGCGATCGCCCGCCAGGCCGAGGCCGAGCGCAACCGGCGCGCCAAGGTAATCAACTCCGAAGGCGAGTTTCAGGCCGCGGCAAAGCTCGCCGAGGCGGCGGAAGTGATTGAGCCGAACCCGGTCACGCTTCAGCTGCGCTACCTGCAGGCGCTCACGGAGATCAGCTCCAACCAGGGATCGACGATCGTCTTCCCTCTCCCGCTCGACATGATCAGGCCCTTGCTCGACGCGGGCGGGCGAAACAACGACGCGGAAGAGCGGCAGGGCAAGCCTGCGGCTCTTCCCGAGTCCGCCGGCTCAGGCGACGGGTCTCAGGAGCCTCTCAGCCGCCGAACCTAGGTTGGCGTCCATGAAGACCAAATTGTTTGCCGGCGCTGCGGTTTTGGCGCTGGGAGTGGCCACCGGTACTGCTGCCACCGCGCAGCGACCGGGCGGCAATCTTCCTCAGGGCAGCGAGCCGGTGAACCTCGACCCGGCTGACTTCACCACGAGGATCACCAACCCCTACTGGCCGATGAAGCCGGGCAACCGCTGGGTCTACCGCGAGACCGATTCGGAGGGCACCAGGCAGCGCGTGGTCGTAACGGTCACCGACCGGACGAAGAAGATCGCCAACGGCCTGACCGCCCGGGTTGTGCACGACGTGGCCACCGAGGGCGGGAAGCCCGTCGAGGTCACCGACGACTGGTACGCCCAGGACAGGGCCGGGAACATCTGGTACCTGGGGGAGGCGACCACCGAGTACGAGAACGGCAGGCCGGTGTCGACCGCCGGCTCGTTCGAGGCGGGCGTCGACGGCGCCCAGGCCGGGGTGATCATGCCCGCCCGTCCTCGCCCGGGGCTGAGTTACCGCGAGGAGTACCGCAAGGGCGAGGCCGAGGACAGGGCCCGGATCGTCAGCCGGCGCGAGAAGGCTGAGGTGCCAGCCGGCTACTACCCGCGGGTATTGATGACACGCAACGTCAACCCGCTGAGTCCGAAGACCCTCGAGTTCAAGTTCTACGCGCGCGGAGTGGGCCCGGTACTCGCCGTGAGCGTGTCCGGCGGCAGCGACCGCGAGGAGCTGCTGCGCTTCAAGCGCGGGTAGCCCCGCTAAGCACCCGCGCGCGCAGCGCCAGCTCGAGCTCGAAGCGCCCGTCGGGGTCGTCGAGGTCGTCACCGAGCAGCTCGCGCAGGCGGACGAGCCGGTAACGAGTGGTCTGCGCGTGCACGCCGAGCGCGCGGGCCATGGCCGCCGCGTTGCCCCCGAGCTGAACGTAGGCCAGCGCGGTCTCCTCCATCCGCAGCCGCGCCTTCGGGGTGAGCTCATCGAGTGGGCCGAGCCGGCGCGCGGCGATCCGCTCGACCAGCTCCCGGTTCTCGAAGAGCAGGAGCGCGGGCAGCACCTCGTCCACGCGCACGAGACCATCGGCATCCAGCACCTCGGCTTCGGCCGCGCGGCGCGCGGAGCGAGCCAGGGCCCAAGAGCCGGCCAGCCCGGAGAGAGGAGTCGCCGGGCCCAGCGCACCAGCGTTGAGCGCCCGCTCGATCTCCGCCCGGCGTCCCGGACCGGCGGGGTCGGCGATCACCACGCAGCCGACGCCTTCGAGGGGCGCCGCGAGCGTGTCCGGGGGCAGACGCCGCGCCAGCTCGTCCAGCTCGCTCTCCGAGCAGGCCAGGACCGCGGCGGTGCGAGGGAGGCGCCAGTTCGCCGCCGCCGCCGCGGCGCGCAGATCGGCCTCCTCGGCGGGCGGGTCGCGCAGCAGCACCGCGAGGAGCTCCCGGCGCCGGCGGCGGCGTTCGCCCTCGATCTGCCAACGGGCCTCCGCGTAGCCCTCCACCGAGTCGGCCGACAGCTCCTCGATGTAGGCGAAGATCGACTCGGCCAGCAGGCTGAGCACCTCCGGATCGAGCTGCGCCTGCCGGGCGGCTTCGGCCAGCCGCCGCCAGGCCACGCGCGCCCCCACGCGGTACGCGGACTGCAGCGCATCGAGCGTTCGCCCCTGGCGAAGCTCGCCGGCGCCCAGGGCCACGTAGACCTCGCGCCCGGGCCCGCGGCCCCCCGACGGGCTGCGTATCAGCGCGACGAATTGGCGGAGGGCCTCGGTCACCCCGGTGCGGACCCCGTGCCCGAATGAGCCCTCCAGCGGGCGGGCGTAGTCCGGCACCTCCCGGGCGATCGTGGCCAGGATCTCGTCGGTCACCGCGTCCAGCTCTGGCTCGAGCACATCGGCCAGGGCGGCGGGAAGTGCTCGCCAGGGGTCTGTTTTAACGGAAGTTGTCACTTGAGTGCGTAAAAGAGTAGAGCAACTCCGACCTCAACACTCGGTTCATAGCTGCTGGACGCGGCAATACTTGTCCTATGAGTCGACTAGAGAAGCGCTTGAACCTCGCCGCCGTTGTCCTGCCCTTTGCTGCTTTCATCGCCGCGATCGTCCTGCTGTGGAACAGCGCGGTGTCAGCGACCGACCTGGGGATCCTGGCCGTGATGTACGTGCTCACCGGTCTGGGCGTGACCGTGGGCTTTCATCGCATGCTGACCCACCGTTCCTTCGTGGTGCCCAAGCCGCTCGAGTACACGTTCGCGATCCTCGGCTCGATGGCCGTACAGGGGCCCGTGATGAGCTGGGTTGCCGACCACCGCAAGCACCACGCCCACGCCGACGAGGAGGGCGACCCGCACAGCCCCCACGTGGGCCACGGCGACGGCTTCAGCGGCGTCATGCGCGGCCTCTGGCACGCGCACACGGGCTGGCTCTTCTCGACGCAGGGCCGGGCCAGCGGCCGCCAGTACGCCAAGGACCTCTACGAGGACCGCGGCATGCGGGCGATCAACCGGTATTTCCCCCTTCTTGTGCTGCTGAGCCTGCTCCTGCCCGCGCTTGTCGGCTTTGCTCTCACCGGCACGCTGCTCGGTGCGCTCACCGGCTACCTGTGGGGCGGGCTGGTGCGGATCTTCCTGGTGCACCACATCACCTGGAGCGTCAACTCGGTCTGCCACTTCCTGGGCACCCGCCGGTTTGAGACCGACGATCACTCCACCAACGTGGCCTGGCTCTCAATCCCCTCGTTCGGCGAGTCGTGGCACCACAACCACCACGCCTTCCCTCGCTCGGCCAACCACGGGCTGCGCCGCTGGGAGACGCTCCTCGATCCCTCCGCGCTCGTGATCGCGGGACTGGAGAAGGTCGGCCTGGCCCGCAACGTGGTGCGCATCGCGCCCGAGCGCCAGGAGCAGCGCGAGCGCGGCGGGGCCGCGCACGTGCGGGCCGAGGTGCCGGCTTCGCGCTGAGCGCGGGAGGCGCGTGGCGAGTTATGCATCCAAGCGCCGGGGCACCAAGAAACCCCTGCTAACGTCAACCAGGTGGGCGGCGCCGCCGCCCGCGAGGTTCTTGTCTCCGAGCATTGCGTTCTGGGTCAGCCGAATCTCCCAGTTCGTATGGCAGCCGCAACCGGCGGCCGCCCGCAAGGAGCAAAGATGTCCAAGCAGTCCTTCGCCGATCTCGGCGTGTCTGATGCCGTAGAGCGCGCACTCGCGCAGCGCGGCGTAACCACACCCTTCTCCGTCCAGCGCTCGGTCGTTCCCGACGCTCTGGCCGGGCGCGACGTCCTCGTGAAGTCGCCCACCGGCTCGGGTAAGACCCTGGCCTTCGGGCTGGCTCTCGTCGAGCGCCTCGAGGCAACCGATGCCCGCGCCGCCGCGCTCGTGCTGGTGCCCACTCGCGAGCTCGCCAGCCAGGTCAGCGAGGAGCTGGCCGACCTGGCCCGCGCCCGCGCGCTCAGCGTGGCCACCGTCTACGGCGGCGTCGGGCTGGAGCGCCAGGCGAAGCTGGCCCGTCGCGCCCACATCCTGGTGGCCACTCCGGGGCGGCTCGAAGATCTGATCGCGCGCGGCGCGGTACGGCTCGGCGAGGTGCGGGTGCTGGTGCTCGACGAGGCCGACCGCATGCTCGACATGGGCTTCCGGCCCGCGGTCGACCGCATCGTGGCGCTGACCCCCTCCGATCGCCAGACGCTCTTCCTGTCCGCGACGCTCGAGGGCGACGCCGGCCGGGTGGCCCGCGCCTACACGCGCGACGCGCGCCTTCACGAGGAGCTGGCCAGCGAGAAGGCGAAGGGCCGCACCGAGCATCGCTTCCTGGCCGTGGCCCACGAGGACAAGCTCGGGTCGCTCGTGAAGGAGCTGGGCCGCGACGGCCGCGGCCGCACGCTCGTGTTCGTGCGCACCAAGCGGGGCGCCGACCGGCTGGTCAAGCGTCTCGGGCGCCACGGGGTGAGCGCGCTCGCCATCCACGGCAACCGCTCGCAGTCACAGCGCGAGAAGGCGCTCAGCCGCTTCCACGCCGGAACGATCGACACGCTCGTGGCCACCGACGTCGCCGCGCGCGGAATCGACGTGGACGACGTGACCCACGTGATCAACTTCGACGCCCCCGAGGACCGCGAGGCCTACGTCCACCGCGTCGGACGCACCGGCCGCGCCGGGCGCCACGGCGTGGGCATCACTCTCGTTACGCGCGAGCAGGCAAGCGTGGTGGGCAAGATCGCCCATGAGCTGCGCCTGCACGCACAGTTCGCCCAGAGCGGGCTGAGCGAGGCCGGTGGGCGCTCGCACTCGCCCGCGAAGGGCCGCGCGCCCTCGCGCCCGCGCGGTGGCGGCCGCAGGCGCCGTCACTACGCGAATCGCTGAGCTATTGGTCTACCTTCCCGGCAGGTGATCACTTCGCGCACCCCTCTCGTCCTTTTCGCGTGTCTACTCACGGCGGCCGTTGCCTTCCCCGGCCGCCGGCGCCTCGCCGTCGCTCCGAAGCGGCTCTACGTGTCGCTTGGCGACTCGTACGCCTCCGGCTACCAGCCGACCGGCGTGGGCCAGGGGCGCAACACGCGCAACGGATTCGCGTATCAGGTGCCGCAGGTCGCTCGCGGTCGCGGCTACCGGCTGAAGCTGGTGAACTTTGGCTGCGGCGGCGCCACCACCACGTCTCTGGTGAGCGTCAAGGGGTGCGCTCCGCAGGCGCTCGGGCCGGGTGGACGCGCCTACCCGGATACCTGGCGCGACCGCGCGTCTGACGTGCGCGGCCGCGCCCTGAGCTGCGGCCACTTCCCGGCCGAGGAGGCGCCGGAAGAGACCGCGGACGAGCTGGTCGCCTTCCTTACTTGATGAAGAGAATCTCCGCGTACTTCGGCAGCGGCCACAGGTCGTCGGCCACCAGCTTCTCGAGCGCGTCGCCCAGCTCGCGCACCCGCTCGAGCGCCGTGAGCTGGCGGTCACGCGCGTGGATGGCGAGATCGAGGCCCTCGACCTCGTCGGGATAGACGTTGGCCGCTTCGAGCGCGGCGATCGCATCGACGAACTCGCTGGCCAGGGCGCGGGTCTCGGAGGCCAGCGCATCCATCCCGGCCGCCTCCTCGAGCGCCACCTGCCGCAGAGCCGCCGGCAGCAACATCGTCCGGGCCATCGACGCCGCGGTCTCGGACTCGATGTTGGCCCGCATGGTGTACTGCTCCATCCAGACCTCGTAGCGCGACTCGAGCTCGCGATGCGAGAGCACCTCGTACTTCTCGAACGCGCTGAGCGTCTGGTCGGTGAGCACCTCCGGGAGGGCGTCGACGGTGGTGCTCAGGTTCTTGAGCCCGCGTGACTCGGCCTCGGAGTGCCAGTCCTCGGAGTAGTTGTCGCCGCCGAAGACGATCCGCTTGCTGGCCCCGTAGGCGTCCCTGACCACCTCGGTCACCGCCCGGTCGAGATCGCCGGAGTCAGCGAGCTTGGCCTCGAGCTGGTCGGCCAGGTCGTCGATGGCCTCGGCCGCGATCGTGTTCAGCACGGTGTTCGGGAACGCGAGCGACTGGCTCGACCCGAGCGTGCGGAACTCGAACTTGTTGCCGGTGAAGGCGAACGGCGAGGTGCGGTTGCGGTCGCCGCCGTGCATCGGCAGCGGCGGCAGCACCGGCGTGCCCAGCCCCAGGACCGAGGCCGGGGTGTGGGGGTCGCCCTCCCCGGAGACGATCGCCCCGAATACCTTCTCCAGCTCCGCGCCCAGGAATATCGAGATGATCGCCGGCGGCGCCTCGTTGGCCCCGAGGCGGTGATCCTGCCCGATTCCGGCGACCGAGGCCCTCAGCAGGCCCTGGTGCTTGTCGACCGCCTTGATCACAGCGGCGCAGAAGAACAGGAAGCTGATGTTCTCCGCCGGGGTCTCGCCCGGGTCGAGCAGGTTGTGGCCGGTGTCGGTGCCCATCGACCAGTTGTTGTGCTTACCCGAGCCGTTGACTCCCGCGAACGGCTTCTCGTGGAGCAGGCACACGAGCCCGTACTTGCGGGCCACGCGCTGCATCACCTGCATCGTGAGCTGCTGGTGGTCGGAGCCGACGTTCGAGTTTTCGAACACCGGAGCTATCTCGTACTGGGCCGGGGCCACCTCGTTGTGGCGCGTCTTGACCGGCACGCCCAGCTTGGCGAGCTCGAGCTCGGTCTCCATCATGCAGGCGAGCACGCGCTCGGGGATGGAGCCGAAGTAGTGGTCGTCGAGCTCATGGCCCTTGGGCGGCTTCGCGCCGAAGAGGGTCCGGCCCGTGTTGATGAGGTCGGGCCGCTCGAAGTAGAACTGCTCGTCGATCAGGAAGTACTCCTGCTCGGGACCGACGGTGGTGAACACGCGCGAGGCGGCGTCGTCGCCCAGAAGCCTGAGCGCACGGACGGCCGAGCGCGAGAGAGCGTCCATCGAGCGCAGCAGCGGGATCTTGGCGTCGAGCGCCTCGCCGGTCCACGACGCGAACGCCGTGGGTATGCACAGCAGCGCTCCGTTGGGGTTCTCGAGGATGAAGGCCGGGCTGGTGGGGTCCCAGGCGGTGTAGCCGCGTGCCTCGAAGGTGGCGCGCACACCGCCCGTGGGAAAGGAAGAAGCGTCGGGCTCGCCCTGGATGAGCTCCTTGCCCGAGAACTCGGCGAGGGCGATGCCGTCGGTGGTGGGGCCGAAGAAGGAGTCGTGCTTCTCCGCCGTGAGCCCGGTCAGGGGCTGGAAGACGTGGGTGTAGTGGGTGGCGCCGCGCTCGAGCGCCCACTCCTTCATGCCCAGTGCTATGGCGTCGGCCAGCGACGGATCGAGCGCCTCGCCGTTGGCCAGGGTGGCCTGCAGGCGCTTGAAGGTGTCCTTGGGCAGGCGGTGACGCTGCACGGCGGGCGAGAACACGTTCTCGCCGAAGGGGTAGTTGAACGGCTCGGTCAGGTCGACCGCGCCGAGCATGCCCCCGTTGGGGCTCCACTGAGCGGCGGTCACGTTTCTTTGGCGCACTTTGGGCATAGGGATGGCTCCTCCGAGGGTTAGCAGCCGACCCTAGCTACGCCCGGCCCGACTCCCTTTGTACACGTGTACAAGGTTTGGGGCCGGCGATGCGCCCTAAGGTCGAATGAGAGTCAGGGCTCGCGCGCGCCGCGCGCTCGCGGTACCGCTTCGAGCCCGTCGAGGCTTTCCGCGTTCACTTCCCGGCGATGCTCCGCGTAGCCGTCTTCGCCGAGCGTGCGCAGGCGCTTGGCCGTGTGCAGCGCGTGGTGCTCGCGCAGCCCTTCGAAGCTCATCAACGGCACGCCGTAGCCGCAGGAGTCGCTCACCCGGGTCACGTCCACGACCACGATGGATCGGCGCGCCTCGGGTAGCGAGGGGTCGTCGAAGCCGGCTTCGTCCAGGAGCTGCGGGAACCGAGAGTCGTCAGGCAGGATCGCCTCTCCGCGGCCGTGGAAGCGCACGATCCGCGGCGGGCCCTCGAACGCGCACAGCATCACCACGATGCGGCCGTTCTCGCGCAGGTGGGCGATCGTCTCCGCGCCGCTTCCACCGATGTCGAGGTAGGCCACGCGGCGCCCGTCGAGCACCCGCAGCGAGCCGATCGGGCCCTTGGGCGAGAGGTTCACGTGGCCGTCTCCGGTGAGCGGCGCGGTGGCCACGAAGAACATCGACTGGCGGGCGAGCCATTCGCGGATGTGATCGGTGATCTCGTCGTAGGTGCGGGCCATGGGGCCACCCAGGATACGAGCAGTAGCGTCTGTCCCATGAAGTGGACCTCAGAGCAGATCTCAGACCAGAGCGGCCGCGTGGCCCTGGTCACCGGCGCCAACAGCGGGCTGGGCCTCGTGACCGCCCGCGAGCTCGCGCGCCACGGCGCACACACCGTGCTCGCCTGCCGCAATCAGGCCAAGGGCGAGGAGGCGCGGCGCGCCATCGAGACGCGGGCACCGACGGCCCAGGTTGAAGTGGCCGAGCTCGACCTGGCCAGCCTCGACTCGGTGCGCGCATTTGCCGAGCGGCTGCACTCCGAGCACGACGGAATCGACCTGCTCGTCAACAACGCCGGCGTCATGGCCACGCCACGCCGGCGCACCGCTGACGGCTTCGAGCTCCAGTTCGGGACCAACCACCTCGGGCACTTTGCGCTCACCGGCCAGGTGATCGACCTGCTCGAGGGGCGCGACGACTCCCGGGTGGTCACGCTGTCGAGCGCCACCCACCGATTCGGCCGGATCGCGTTCGACAACCTCGCCGGCGAGCACCGCTACTTCCGCTGGCGGGCCTACGGGCAGTCCAAGCTGGCCAACCTGCTGTTCGCGCTCGAGCTCGACCGCCGCCTGCGTGCGGCGGGCTCGACGGTCAAGAGCGTGGCCGCGCATCCGGGCTGGGCCGCCACGAACCTCCAGCACGCTGGGCCGACCCGGCTCGACGAGCTGCTCATGGTCGTACCCAACAAGGTGTTCGCCCAGAGCGACGAAATGGGCGCTCTGCCCACGCTCTATGCGGCCACCGAGCCGGGCATCGAGGGCGGCACCTACGTCGGGCCCGACGGCGTGGCCGAGCAGCGCGGCCACCCCAAGAAGGTCTCGCCCAACGCCGCCGCCCGCGACGAAGCGGTCGCCCGCCGGCTCTGGGAGGTCTCCGAGCAGCTGACCGGCGTGCGCTTCGAGCTCGCCGGCGCCGTGGCGCCGTAAGAAACATCCAAGAGCCGAACCTCCCGCTGCTTTAACGTCGAAGGCTGATGCCCGCCATCGAGCTCAACGGCGTGGTCAAGACCTACGGCGCGATCACCGCGGTCGACGGCCTCGACCTGGACGTGCCCGCCGCCACCTGCCTCGGCCTGCTCGGTCCCAACGGCGCGGGCAAGTCGACCACGATGCGGATGCTCACCGGGCAGGCCCTCGCCGACTCCGGCGAGATACGCGTGCTCGGCTACGAGCTTCCCAGGCAGTCCAAGGAGGCGCGCGCCCTGATGGGCGTCGTGCCGCAGCTCGACAACCTCGACGTCGACGTGACCGTCGAGGACAACCTGGCCGTGTTCGCGCGGCTCTACCGGGTGCCCGACGTGGGGGAGGCCGTCGACCGCGGCCTCGCGCTCTCGCGCCTGACTGCGCGCCGCCGCGACGCCGTCGATGAGCTGTCTGGGGGCATGCGCCGGCGGCTGCTGCTCGCGCGCGGCCTCTTGCACCGCCCGCGGCTGGTGCTCCTGGACGAGCCGACCGTGGGCCTCGACCCGCAGATCCGCACCGAGCTGTGGTCGCTGATCGACGCGCTGCGCTCCGAGGGCACAACCATCCTGATGTCCACGCACTACATCGAGGAGGCCGAGCGCTTGGCCGACGAGGTGGCCGTGATGGCACACGGGAAGATCATCGCCCGCGGTCGCCCCTCGGAGCTCGTGGCCGAGCACGCCGGGCGCCAGACGGCCGAGGTCTACGGCCCGCCCGCGCGGCTCGCCGAAGCGCGCGCCAAGGCCGAGGAGCAGGGTCTGCGCGTACGGCCGGCCGGTCCGGCCGTGGCGATCATGGGCGCCGAGGCGGCGACCAACGGCGCGATCCCGGAGGACGCCCTGATGAGAGCCGCCACGCTCGAGGACGTGTTCGTTCTGCTCACCGGCGAGGAGGCCGAGTGATGCCGGTCGGTGCGCCCCCGGCAGAGCCGCGCGGCTTCCGCAACGGCGGAAGGCGCGCGCCGAGGCATCCCCGCCCAGCGCAGGTGAGGATGGGTCGGCTGGAATGGCCGGCGATCGCCGGCGTGATGAGCCGCGAGGTGGCGAACTTCCGCACCTTCTGGAAGGCCACAACGTTCTCGAGCGTGCTCGAGCCGGTGATCTACCTGCTCGCCTTCGGGCTGGGCCTGGGAGCGACGATCGTGGACAAGGTCGACGGGCTCGACTACGTGGAGTTCGTCGGCACCGGGATGGTGGCCACCGCGGTGATCTTCTCCAGCGCGCTCCCGGCGATGTACGGCACCTTCATCAAGGAGCGCTTCCAGCGCACCTACGACGCCATCCTGGCCGCGCCGGTCGACGTGGAGGAGCTGGTCACAGCCGAGGTGTTGTGGATCGCCATGCGCGCCTCGGTCTACGGCTGCTTCCCGCTGGTTGTGGCCATCTGCTTCGGGCTGGACCCGGCGGCCGGAATGCTGATCGTCCCCTTCTTCTGCTTCATCACCGCGTTCGGCTTCGCCTCCTTCGGCGTGGCCACCGCGGCGAGCGTGAGCAAGATCGACCAGTTCAACTACGTGACGACACTGCTGGTCACGCCGCTGTTCCTGGTGGCGGGCACGTTCTTCCCGATCGATCAGCTGCCCGACGGCGCCCAGGCGGCGGCAAACCTGAATCCGCTCTACCACCTGGTGGAGCTGGTGCGGCACGCCGCCTTCGGCTTCGAGTCCAGCGACCTGATCCGGGTCGCGGTGCTGATGGTGTTCGCCGTGGCGCTGTGGCGGCTGGCGGTCAGCCGGCTGGAGAAGCGCCTGATCGACTAATGGCCCTCTAGCGAGCCGACACCCGCCGGTAGCGAGCGGTGGCCAGCGGCGCGAACACCGCGATCAGCACGAAGCACCA
Source organism: uncultured Thermoleophilaceae bacterium (assembly GCA_963728495.1). Lineage (GTDB taxonomy): Bacteria > Actinomycetota > Thermoleophilia > Solirubrobacterales > Thermoleophilaceae > JACVRW01. The sequence continues at coordinate 100,859 of CAVSKI010000011.1, forward strand.
CACGAACGCCATCCAGATATCACTGTGTGCCGGCGTGTCGAGCCACAGCGAGCGCAGGGCGTCGGTGATGGTCGTGAACGGGTTGGCCTCCGCGAACGAACGCAGGGGCTCGGGCATCGTCTGCACGGGCACGAACATCGAGGACGCGAAGGTGAGCGGGAAGATCGCCGTGAAACCGACGGCGTTGGCGGTCTCCGGTGACGACGAGTAGAGCCCGACGAGAGCAAAGATCCAAGAGAAGGCGTAGCCCAGCAGCAGCAGCAGGAAGATGCCGAGGGCGATCTCGCCCGCGGTGGCCCCCACGAAGTTGAATCCCGAGGCGAAGCCCACGGTGAAGAGCACGACGAGCGACAGGCAGTTGAGCAGGATGTCGGAGACGGTCCGCCCGGAGAGCACGGCTGCGCGCGACATGGGAAGCGAGCGAAACCGGTCGATCAGTCCCTTCTGGACGTCCTCCGAGAGACCAAGCGCCGTGACGAAGCCGCCGAAGGCGATCGACTGCGCGATGATGCCCGGCATCAGGAAGTCGACGTAGTCGAAGCCCGGCGTGACGATCGCGCCGCCGAACACGTACACGAACAGCAGCACGAACATCACGGGCTGGACCGTGTAGGCGATCAGCAGGTCGGGCTGGCGCGGGATTCGCCTGAGGTTGCGCCGGGCCAGCACCAGCGTGTCGGAGACCGTCATGGCGAGCGCGCTCATGCGTAGGCCTCCTCGCGAGCCTCGGCGTCGGCTTCCTCCTCGGCGCTGCGACCGGTGAGCGCGATGAAAACGTCGTCGAGCGTGGGGCGGCGCAGCGTGATGTCCTCGATGCCGACCCCGGCCTCGTCGAGCCGGCGAACGGCCTCGGCGATCACGCCCGACCGCGAACGTATGACGGCGCGTACTACGCCATCCTCGCGCGAGGGGCGCTCGGCGGAGATCTCCGCCAGCACCGCCATCGCCTCCTCGGCGTCCGCGGGATCCTCCAGCTGGACCTCGAGCCGCTCGCCACCGACTCTGTCCTTGAGCTCGTCGGAGGTGCCCTCGGCGATCACGGTGCCGTGGTCGATGACCACTATCCGGTCGGCGAGCCGGTCGGCCTCGTCCAGGTACTGCGTGGTGAGCAGCACGGTGGTGCCCGCGGCCGCGCGTCGCTCGATGGTCTCCCACATGCTGAGCCGGGCGCGTGGGTCCAGGCCCGTCGTGGGCTCGTCCAGGAACAGCACGGGCGGGCGGATGATGAGGGCCGCGGCCAGGTCGAGGCGCCGGCGCATGCCGCCCGAGTAGGTCTTTGTCGGCCGTTTGGCGGCGTCGGCCAGCTCGAAGAGCTCGAGCAACTCGTTCGCTCGCTCGCGCGCCGCCGAACGGCCCATGTGGTAGAGCCGACCGACCATCTCCAGGTTCTCGAAGCCGGTCAGGTTCTCGTCCACAGCCGCGTATTGGCCGGCGAGCCCGATCTTCGAGCGCAGTGTTGCCGCGTCGCGCACGGTGTCCAGGCCGGCCACGCGGGCGGTGCCCCCGTCCGGCTCGAGCAGGGTGGCGAGGATCCTCACGGCGGTGGTTTTTCCGGCGCCGTTGGGTCCGAGCAGGCCAAGCACGCTACCCGTTGGGGCCGTAAAATCGACCCCGCACAGCGCGCGTACCGAGCCGTAGGACTTCTCGAGCCCCTCGACGACGATCGCATCATCTTGCATCGTCCTGACGCTACCGAAGGCGGCAGCGGCGAGGGTTCGGTTTGCCACACACTTGGGGCTTGGCGTGCTAACCCTCAAGTGTGCTTGCGGTCCGGGCCGTCGCGACGACTTCGGCGACGAGGGTCGAGAGGTGCTCCGAGCTTGTGTCGGGGTGCAGGATGCAGGCGCGCAGCGTCTCGCGGCCGCCGAAGACGGTGCCGGTGACGAAGGCGCGGCCTCGCGCCTGAACCGCCTCCGGCAATGCGCGGTTGAGCTCGTCCAGCCCGGCGGGCGGACAGCCCGCCGGGCGCGCGCGGAAGGCGACGATGGAGGTCTCGGGCGCGGCGGCCAGCTCCAGCTCGGGTTCGCGCTCGACCAGCGCCGCCAGCTCGCGGGCAAGTGCGTTCGCACGCGCCACCTGGGCGGCGATGCCGGTTCGCCCGCGCGCGGCGATGGTCGCCCACGTCTTGAGGGCGCGGAAGGGCCTGGTCTGCTCGAGCCCGTATTCGGCGAACGTGCCGACCGGCGCGTCGGCGTCCTGGCGTAGGTAGGGCGGGATGAGGCTGAACGCTTCGCGCAGGTCGTCGCCGCGCCGCACCAGCGCGCAGCCGGCGTCGACGGGAACGCCGAGCCACTTGTGGGGGTCGAGAACCAGCGAGTCGGCGTGTTCCATGCCGCGGTAGCGGGGCGCGATCGCTGCGTCGAGCACGCCGAACGCGCCGTAGGCGCCGTCGACGTGGAACCAGAGGTCCTCCGCGGTCGCGACATCGGCGAGCGCGTCGAGCGGGTCGATCGCGCCGGCGTTGACGGTGCCGGCCGAGCCGACGAGCAGCGCCGGCACCGCCCCGCTCGCGCGATCGGCGGCGATCATCGCGCGCAGCGCGGCAGCGTCGAGCCGGCCTCCCTCGAGCGGCACCTCGCGCATCGAACCGCTACCGAGGCCCAGCAGCTCCAGGGCGCGCCGCACGCAGCTATGGGCCTCGGCCGGCACGTAGGCGATCAGTTGCGGCGCGCCGGCGACGCCGTCGCGACGCACGTCATGCCCGCCCGCCGCCAGCGCGCGACTGCGAGCGCCCGCGAAGCAGACGATCGTCGCGGCGGACCCGCCGCTGGTCAGCAGGCCGGCGCCCGGCGCGTGCGGAAAGCCCACAAGCTCGGCCAGCCAGCGCACCACCGCGCGCTCGAGGTGGACGTCGGCATGGTCGCCAGAGACGACGCTCGGGTTCATCGCCGCTGCCGCCAGCGAAGCCATGACACCAGCGGGGGAAGGCGGCGAGTTGACCCAGCCAAAGAAGGCCGGGTGGCCGTTGCCCATGGCGTGCGGCAAGACATCGCGCAACGCGGTCGCGACCAGATCGTCCAGCGCCGCCGGGTGCTCGGGCAGGGGCAGCCCGAGCAACCGTTCGCGCAGGGCGCCGGGGAGCGGCTGCCAGACCGGCTGCGAGGGCAGCGCCTCGAGGTGGTCGGCGACGCTGTCCACCAGCGCGTGCGCGGCACTGCGAAACGCCGGCAGATCATCTTCGCGCGCCGCGCTCACGTCCGCTTCGCTCACATCGCAAGAATAAGAAACAGTCAGTGGCTTCGTGCCCTGGTGGGGGGCAAGTCGCTTTACGTACCGGGATGGGTACACAAGACGACTTGCTCCCTCGCGGAGCAAGGAGCGTTTTACTATCTGGTTAAATACATCCGGGACAGCCGAGTGACGACGAACCAGCTGGACAAGACCTTTGCCGCGCTCGCCAGCCCCACCCGGCGGGCCATTCTCCAGCGCCTTGCGCAGGGCGAGGCCACGGTGAGCGAGCTGGCTGAACCGTTGACGGTGAGCCTGCCCGCGGTGTCCAAGCACCTCACGGTCCTCGAGAACGCCGATTTGATCTCGCGTGGTCGCAGGGCGCAATGGCGCCCCTGCCGGCTGGCGCCACGGCCGCTCGAGGATGTGGTCGACTGGCTCGAGTCCTACCGCCAGTTCTTCGAAGGCAGCTATGCGCGACTCGAGGATCACCTCCGGGAGATGCAGAGGTGACGCTGCGCGAGTTCAAGCTGACTCACGTTCTTGACGCACCGAGAGAGCTGGTGTGGAAGGCGTGGACCGAGCCCGAGGAGCTCGCGCGCTGGTGGGGACCGAAGGGCATCACCACCCCGATTCAGACCATCCAAATGGACGTCCGGCCCGGCGGCGTATTTCGGCTGACGATGGTGCTGGACGCGGACGGGACCGAGTTCCCGTCGGACATGACCTTCCGCGAAGTGACCGAGCCCGAGCGGCTGGTCTACGGGTGGGAGGCCCAGCGAGGGCTCGGAGCGGGCGAGGTGACCGTGACCTTCATCGACCTGGGCGACAAGACCGAGATGACCACTCACTTCGCCGGGTACGCCACAGACGAGGTCGCCGAGCAGGCCGAGCTCGGCTGGGCTCAGCAACTTGGCAAGCTGGCGGCGTACCTGACCGCAGAACAGCAAGGAGGCGACTGATGGAAATCATCCTTACCGGCTTCATGAGCCTGGACGGCGTCGTGCAGGCGCCGGGCGGGCCCGAGGAGGACACCGACGGCGGGTTCGCCCACGGCGGCTGGTCACATAAGTACTTCGACCCCGAGACGATGGGTTCCGCCTGGGATGCAGTCATCCGCAGGTCGGACGCACTGCTCTTCGGGAGGCGCACCTGGCAGGGGATGGCCGCGGCCTGGCCCGAACGCGCGGGTGACCCGTTTGCCGACCTCATGAACGAGATCCCCAAGTACGTGGCGTCCCGCACGCTGGGCGAGGATGACCTGACCTGGTCGGGCTCCACGTTGTTGCCCGCCGACGACGCGATCGGTGCCGTGCGCGAGCTGCGGGAACGGGATGGCCAGGGGCTACAGGTGATGGGTAGCGCCTCGCTCGCCACCCAGCTGGTCGAGCAGGATCTCGTGGACGAATACGTGCTGATGATCGAGCCGATCCTGCTCGGCGGCGGCAAGCGGATCTTTCCCGAGGACAGCCATGCCCGGCCGCTCGAGCTCGTTTCGACCACGACCGCGAGCACCGGCGTGCTGATCTGCACCTACCGGCCGGCCGCCGGCGAGGCTTGACTCCTAGGCTTCGGCCTGCGACGCGGTCCAGTCGCGCAGCCGGGGCACCAGCTCGGGCGAGGCCGCTCCTCCTACCTCGACCACCTCATCGGCCGGGACGTTCGCGCGCCGCGCGGCGCTGAGGATGGCGTCCGGGGAGGGCGCCTCGTAGAGGCAGTAGGTGCGCCGCTGGTCCGCGCTCAGGAACGAGAACAGCCAGCGCACGCCCTCGTCCGCGTTTATGTCGTCGATCAGCTTGACGTCGCTGCTCGTAAGCTCGAGCTGGTCCGCGAAGGTTCGTTCGATCATGTAGAGCGGCATGGTCAGTTGATCGTAGCGGGGGCCTCTACGCCTCTACCAGGCCTAGCCGGTGAGCGTAGGAGGCGGCCTCGGTCCGGTTGGCACAGCCGCTCTTGCGCAGGATGCTGCGGATGTGGTTGGCGGCCGTGTGCTCGCTGATGATGAGCTCCGCGCCTATCTCGCGGTTGCTGAGGCCCTTGGCCACGAGGCCCAGGATCTGCACCTCGCGGGATGACAGGCCGTCGGGGAGGGCCGCCTTCTGCTCGGCCGGCCCGAGCGCGCGGATGCGGCCGAGCAGCGCCGCCATGCCGATCTGCTCCGCGTGTCTCGCCGCCTCGCCGAGCAAGGCAGAGACCCGGTCGCGCTCGCCGGGCCCGCGCGCCACCAGCAGGCGGGCGTATTCGTACTCGGTGTGGGCGAGCCAGGTCACGGCCCCCATGCGCCGGTTCAGCTCCAGCGCGCTCTCGAAATGAGCCTCTGCGCGCTCCCATTCCCCCAGGGTGGTGGCGAGCATGCCCAGGTAGCGATCTGCCGCGCCGTAGTACGCAACGAGGTGGCCGATCATCACGTTCGCCCCCGCGAGCGGCTCGAGCTCCGGATACACGAGAGCAGCGGTCGCCTCGTCGCCCAGCGCCGCAGACGCATCGGTCAGGTAGGTCAGCGAGGCGAGCCAGAGGGACTCGCGGAAGCCGTCGAGCCCCTCGACCGCCACCCGCGCGAGCTCCCGCCGCGCCTCCTCTTCCATGCCCAGCTCCACAAGCACCGACACGAGGCCCGGCAACCAAGGCCCGGCACGCTCCGCATTGCCCGCGAGGATCCTGATCACCGGCGCGAGCTCCGGCAGGCGCCCCTGCTCGCGGCGGACGCTGAACATCTGAATTCCCTGAACGCCGGATGCGTCGCGTCCGGTGAGCAGACGGCTCCATTCATGGGAACGCCACGCGATCGCCTCGGCCTCCGCGAGCTGGCCGTCGCTCAGCGCGATGGCCGATCCGTAGTGCTCGGCTACGTGGAGCATGAAGGGCTGAGCCGTCTGTTCGGCGGTCTCGAGCAGGACCGATACCTGCTTCCGCGCCGCGTCGATTTCGCCGAGGGCGACGAAGGCCGGAACTCGCCAGGCCATTGCCTCGGCGCGGATCTCCGTGTTGCCCAGCTCCTCGGCCAGATCGGTCGCCTCGGTCAGCATGGCGAGTATCTCCTCGAGCGAGGTGGTGCCGCGGGACCAGTAGGCCCGCATCAGCACGGTGGCCAGCCCGGTGTGATCCTCCAGCCGCCGAGCCATGGCGATCGCGTTCGTGCGCACGATCGCTCCACGCTCGTGATCGCCTCGGAAGTCGAGTGCGCGGGCCAGCCCGGCCAGCAACCCGACGCGCAGCTCGGAGCTTCCGTCACCCAGCGCCGTGGCGGCCTCCTCGAGCAGCTCGCCCGCGCGCGGATCGGCGATTCCCGGCCGCCAGCACGCCTCCTCGTAGCCGATCGCCGCCCGGGCGAGCAGGTCGCCATCGTCCAGCTCGCGCGCGATGGCCGCTGCCGCCCTGAAGGCCTCCAGTGCCTCGAGCGCCTTGCCCGCCCGGTGACGGGCGGTGCCGAGCTCGAGGAGCACCGTGGCCTGCTCGGTCGGGTCCTCGATCCCCAGCTCGAGCGCGGTGAACAGCCGGTCGGCGGCCTCGTCGAAGGCGAGCGCGGCGCCGGCCGCCCGCCCGGCCCGGACGTTGTATTCGACCCCGCGGGCTTCCCCGCCGAACGGCGCCGCCGCGGCGAAGTGGTATGCGAGGTCCGCCAGAGCGCGGCCGGACCGACCCTCGGCGCTCTCGAGCGCCTCACCTATGCGCAGGTGCAGCTCGGCGCGTCGCAGCCCGCTGGGCCGGTCGTAGAGCGCGCGCCGAACGAGCTCGTGCGTGAACCGATAGGCCAGCGTGCGGGAGGAGAGCTCCTCGATCATTCCGCTGCTCCCAGCCTCGTCGAGGGCCGCGAGGAGCTCGGGCTCTCCCAGGCCGGCTGCGCGGCGGACCGTGTCGAGCTCGAATTCCGTCCCCGCCGTCGCTGCGAGCTCGAGTAGCTCGGTGGTCCCGGGCGCCAGCCGGGAGAGCCTTTGGCTGACGACCTCTCGAACGCTGTCGGGGGTTCCCAGGTCCGTGACGGGGCGGGTGAGCCTGATCTTGGCGTCGGCGATCTCGACGAATTGGGTCTCGACGAGGGCGCGCCACAGCTCGCAGACGAGGAACGCGTTTCCATCGGTGAGGTTGCGGATCACCTGGGCCAGCTCGGGCGGGCCGGTACCGAGGTCGCCTCCCGCGGCGCGCCGCACCAACTCCGTGACCTCGTCGCCCGAGAAGCCGGACAGCCGCAGCCTGACAACGTCGTCGGAACGGCGCAGGTCGGCGAGGGTCTCGGAGAGCATCGCGGGAACGTCGGCCTGGGTATCGCGGAAGGTGCAGAGCAGCAGGACTCGAGCGCTTCCGGCGGCCCGCGCCAGGTGTCGAAGCAGCAGGAGGGTCGGGGCGTCGGCCCAGTGCCCGTCCTCGAGCACGAGCAGCACCGGCCGCTCGCGACCGACACTCGTGAGGAGGTCGTTCACTGCCGTATGCAGCCGGTGGCGCTCGGTGTCCGGGTCGGCCTTCACGGGCGGCGGCAGGTCGGGCACCCGGACCGCCAGCTCGGGGAGGAGTCGGGTCAGCTCGCCGCCCGTGGTGCCGAGCGCCGCGCTCAGCTCATCCGGATCGAGGACCCGCGCCAGGTGGTCGAGAGCCTCGACGAACGGGCCGTAGGGGGTGCGAACCACCGCGTCGCACGCGCCGTAGAGGACCAGCGCGCCGTCATCCGCCGCCTTGGTCGCGAACTCGCGCACCAGGCGGCTCTTGCCCGACCCGGGCTCACCTCCCACGAGCACCACCCGGCGGCCCTCGCCCTCGGCTCTCGGCATGAGAGAGCGCAGCGCTTCCAGCTCGGCCGCGCGTCCGACGAACGGAAAGGTCGACGTGAGGCGGAGCGAGCCAGGGAGGTCGTGCATGCTGCTCCGCAAACGATAGTCAGATCTGATCATTCGCGGATCCGGAGCAACCACAACCGGGAATAGAAGTGGGTCAGCTCGCGTCATGACAGTGGGCCGCGCACTCCGTAGCGTCCCGCTCAGATAAGTCACGACCACTCAGGAGGCACGTGTGAGTACCGTCATCAACCCGGCGAAGGCCGCCAGCCAGGAGCTCTCAGGGCTGCGGGGACAGCTGATCACACCCGACGACGCCAGCTTCGGCGAGGCGAGCAAGGTCTACAACGCGATGATCGACAAGCGGCCGGCGCTGATCGCGCGGTGCAAGCGGCCCGACGACGTCGCGAAGGTCATCGCCTTTGCCCGCGACCACGATCTGCTCCTGGCAGTTCGAGGCGGCGGCCACAACGGCGCCGGGCTGGGCACCTGCGACGACGGCGTGGTGGCCGATCTCTCGCTCATGAAGGACATCCAGGTCGATCCGGAGGCCCGTACGGTTCGGGTCGGCGGCGGCTGCCTGTGGGGCGAGGTCGACCGGGCCACCAACGAGCACGGCCTGGCCACCCCGAGCGGCATCATCTCGACCACCGGCGTGGGCGGGCTCACCCTCGGCGGGGGCCTCGGGCACCTCACGCGCAAGTACGGGTTGAGCATCGACAACCTGCTGGAGGCGGAAATGGTCCTGGCCAGCGGCGAGCAGGTTCGCGCGAGCGCCGACGAGCATCCGGACCTCTACTGGGCCATCCGCGGGGGCGGCGGCAACTTCGGCGTCGTGACCTCGTTCCTGTTCCGCTTGCACGAGGTGGACACGATCGTGGGCGGCCCCACGTTCTGGCCGGTGGAGGACGCGGCCGAGGTCCTCTCGATCTATCGCGAGTTCCTGCCCGCCGCTCCGCGTGAGCTGAACGGCTTCTTCGCCTTCCACACCGTTCCCCCGGGCCCGCCCTTCCCCGAGGAGATCCACCTGCGCGAGGTCTGCGGCGTGGTCTGGTGCTACGCCGGAGCGGACGAGGATGCCGCGGCGAAGGCGATGGCCCCGATGATGGATGCCGCGCCCGAGCCGCTCATGCACGGGCCGCACGCCATGCCTCACCCGGCGCTGCAGGGCGCGTTCGACGCGCTCTACCCGCATGGCGAGCAGTGGTACTGGCGCGCCGACTTCGTGAACGAGATCCCAGACGCGGCGGTGGAGATCCATGCCCGCTTCGGCTCCGACATGCCGACGATGAAGTCGACCATGCACATGTACCCGATCGACGGCGCCGCGCACGACGTGGGCCCGGCCGATACGGCGTGGAACTACCGCGGCGCGAACTGGGGCTCGGTCTTCGCGGGCGTCGATCCCGACCCGGCGAACGTGGACGCGATCGGCAAGTGGAGCAGGGAGTACCACGAGGCCCTGCATCCGTACTCGGCCGGCGGCGCCTACGTGAACATGATGATGGACGAGGGCCAGGAGCGAGTCCGCGCGGCGTACGGCGACAACTACGACCGCCTGGCGAGCATCAAGGCCACCTACGACCCGGACAATGTCTTCCGGGTCAACCAGAACATCCAGCCGGCGGCTTAGCCACCGGCGCGCACGGCCTCCCGTTCCGGGCGGCTCGCTTCCGGTGGAGCCTCAGCCAGTGAGGCCGCCGGAACGGGCCGCCCGCGCGGGCGGTGCTTCATGCGCTCGGCCAGGAAGTAGCTCCCCAGCACGAAGAACAGCGACGCCACCTGAGCCACGATGGTCTCCACGGTGGGGAATACGCCCAGCCAGATCCCGGTCCAGTAGGGCATCTCGACGTCGATGGGGGTGATCGGTAGCCAGCCCACCCCCTGCATCGTGCGGACGGTCTTGCCGACCATGATGGCGAGCACCACCGTCAGCAGCACGCCCGTGACGATGAGCATCTTCTTGTAGGGCAGTTTGCGCTCGAGCTTGAAGGTCGCGATCGCCACGGCGCCCACCGCAATCCCGCCCAGCAGCACGCCCTCCACCACCACGGCGAGGCCCGAGTTGAGCTCCAGGGCCTGGAGGAAGAGCACGGTCTCAAAGCCCTCGCGGTAGATGGTGGAGAAGCCGAGCAGCACGAAGCCGAGCACCTGTGCGGAGATCAGGCCCCCGCCTGCCACCGACAACAGCCGCCGCCGGCGCTTGTTGAATTTCTTGATGTGGTCGGTCCAGTAGACCTTGTGGAAGAACCAGTTGAGCACGAGTAGGAGCACCGCGATCGCCACCAGCCCGACTATCGCCTCCAGCTTCTCGCCGTACTGCGCCAGCTCCGTGAGCACGGTGCGCGCCAGCACGTAGGTGATGATGCTGGCCAGGATGGCCAGCACGGCGCCGATCAACATCGGCCGGCGCTGAAGGCGGGCGGCCCCGCTCAGGCTGGCCATCACCGCGGCGAGGATCAGCACCGCCTCGAGGCCCTCGCGGAAGACGATCACCGCGGCGTTGGTCACGACGGTGGCGCCGCTGGCGCCGTCGCCCAGCGCGCCGGCGCCGTCCTCGAGCGCCTGGTCTAGCGCGATCCGCGTGGCGTGGACGTCGCGTCGTGGTTTCTTGTCGGCGATGAGAGTGGCCAGGCCCTCCTCGCCGTCGGCCCCGAACCAGACCAGGCCCTCCACCCGGGCCGTTATGTCTGGCGCGATCGAGCGGAGGCTCAGCTCCGGGCCGAACTCGAAGAAGGCGTAGGCCTCGAGCCGGGTCTGCTCGGCCTGCTTGTACTGGCCCGCGCCGACGGCGGTCTCGAGCCGGTCGAGGGTGAGCGCGATCAGGTCGAAGTCGGATTGGCTGTCGTCGAGCTTCCACTCCTCGGGAATGAGCTCCTCGAGCGTGTCGCTTGCCTGGCCGTGGGCTTCTTCCATCTGCTCCTGGGAGGCAACGCCCTCGCCCTCCTGGGCCTCCTCGACGTAGGTGCCCAGCCGGTCGATCGCCGAGTCCACCACGGCCGTGGCTCGCGGATCGCGCTGCGAGAGCTCGCCCTCGAGGTCCGAGAAGGCGGATGCCGCGCCCTCCTGGAAGGCCACCGCCTCCTGGATCTCCAGGTCGACGGTCACGCGGCCGTCCTCCGTGCCGCGGTCATATTCGATCGGCACCAGGTCGAGGAAGCGCACGAGCTGACCCGCACGGCGGGCCTGTTCCTCGCGCGTGAAGGGCGCCGCCGTGAAGCCGTCGAGCGCCTCGGCGACCTGCGCCTGTGCCGCGGCGAAGCCCTCGGAGTCTCCGCGTCGCGCGCTGCGGGCGAGGCGGTCGAACGTGCGCGTGGCCTCGGCGGCGGCAGCGGCGCCGCGATCGGTTTGGTACTCGGCCTCGAGTATCCGCCACAGTCCGGCCGCCTCCGCGGCGCTCTGCGCCCAGCGCGCGTCGAAGCCGCGCTCGGCCGCCTCCTCGGCTTGTGAGAGGCGCTGTGCAACTGCGGCCTGGTAGGCGTCGAGGAGGTCCTTGCGGACGTCGAGGGCCGCGCCGCGGGGGCTGAGCGAGCCGCGCGCCAGCCTGCGCACGGCGAGCGTGGCGTCCACGCCAGGCCGGGTGAAGCGGGTGGCCTTGCGGAACTCTCGCAGCAGCAGCCAGGTCGCCGCCCGTTCGGGCTCCTTCGCGCGCACGGCGGCGAGGGTCACCGCGTAGGAGCCGCGCATGAGGGCGCCACGCAGGCGCCCGCGGGCGGCGGCGAGCGCGACCTCGTCAGTAGCCAGGGCCGCTTGCCGCGCCTCGTCGACGGCGGCCAGCGCCTCACGCCGAGCGCCGGGAGCGTCCTGGCTCAGGCCGGCGGCGAGCGGGCCGCTGAGCGCGGCGCGCGCGCGGCGCACGAGTTGCTGTGCCGAGCGGGTCTCGTCGAGCAGGAGTGCGGTCTGGGCCTCGAAGACCAGGTCCTGCGCGCGCTGGGCGGCCTGCCAGGGCGGGGCGGCCTGAGCAGGGGCCGCCGCTCCCGCGAGCAGGACGATCCCCGTCAGGAGGAAGGCGAGCCGCTTCGCGCCTCAGCCCTGCTCGATGTCGATGTCGAGCTTGGCCGCGGCCTGAGTGATCTGCCCCGCTATCGCCTCGGCACGCTCCTGGGCCTGGGACCCGAGCGTGTCCGCCTCCTCCGCTGTGAACTTGCGACCCGCATCCTCCTTGGCCAGCAGGCCGGCGGCGAAGGCGCGCAGCTGGGCCAGGCTCTGCTTGGTCTGCTTGGCCTGCTGGCGATCGGCCTTGGCCACCAGAGGCTCCACGTTGGAGTACACGAGCACCAGCCCGCCGAGGATGTCGGCGATGTCCTGTAGGCGCGAGGCGGCCACGAATGCGTTCTCACTCGCTCCCTCGCCGGCGATGAAGCGGGAGTTCTTCCAGGCTGCGAAGTACTCGGACATGGTGGGCGTCATCACGACCAGCGCCGTGAGCGCGTCGGCCGGCGTGGGCTCCCAGTCGCGCGCGGCGGCGTCGAGCTCCTTGGCGTACTTCTCGAAGTCCCGGGCGGCGGCGACGTAGAAGTCGGCGTCGGGCAGCGACTCGCCGAACTCCACTTTGCCGTCGCCGTCCAAGTCCGCCTCCGCGCCCTTGGCCTGGAAGTCCTCGTCCGTCCCGAAGGACGTAGTCTCGATCAGGTAGTTGAAGTTGCCCGGCTGCTTGAACGTGCGGCCGGCCGGGGTCTTGATGTCGAAGGGAACGGCGCTGTCGGGCTCGCTCGAGTCGCCGCCCGCGTCGATGATCACGTCGTAGTCCGCCAGCGACGGCACGCCGGCCACCACACCCTCCATCTCCTCGTAGCTGGGGTTGGCCTTGGTGAATCCAGCCTGCGCCTCCTTGACCAACCGGCGCACCTCATCCCGATTCTCGTCCAGCATGCGCCCGTGGTCGAAGTCGGCGGCCTTGGCCAGCGCGTAGTAGTCCTCGGCGTTGGCGCGAATCTGGCCGGTGTCCGCCACCAGGCGGTCGGTGTGCTCGAGCAGGTAGTCCTTGATCGCGGCCAGGTCGGCGCCTTGGGCCGTGCTCGTCGACGCGTCCGACTGCTCGCCGGAGGTGTCGTCGTCGTCGTCGCCGCAGGCAGCCGACAAGAGCGCCAGCGAGCAGGTCAGGGCCGCTAGGGCGGAACGTCGAGGGAGCGCGGTTCGCAGCATCGAGTGAGGCCTCCTGGGCAGATCAATTAGGGAACCCTACTTAGGGCGCCCTAAAGTTGTACTGCATGTTGGCCGAGAAGGCCACGCTCCCTGTCGGACGGGGCAGGCCAATTTCGGCCGAACGTCTTAGGGTGCCCTAATAAAACCTGATACGTTGAGTCGGAATTCGGCTGTCGACCCGTCGCAGAGGTGCCTGTGGACCCCCCGGCTTTCGATGACACGAACCAGGCGGATCGTCGTGCGGAGTCGTCCTTTGTCCGTCTGGCGGCCAGCGGCCGACCGCCGGTCGACCGGATTCTGCTCGCCCTGGCCGACGAGTTTCGCCCGGCAGACGGGGCGGGCGCCGACGACCAGCTCGATGAGCTGGCCCGAGGGCTGTTTGGGATTGCCTCGCTGTCAATCGAGGAGGCGGGCACGCAGCTGATCGCGGTGTTGCGCCGCGATGGCTTCGCCCCGGGCGCCCCCCGAGTAGAGGGCCTGATGCTCGATCGTGTGTTGCGCGACCGTCGTGGGCATCCGGCGTTGTTGGCTGCCGTCTACCACGAGGTCGCTCGCCGCGCGGGCGTTCGGGTGTCGCTGTTCACGGGCGGCCGCGACTGGTTTGTCGGCTTCGAGGAGGCCGGCGAGCTGCTGTTGGTTGCCCCGTCGCCGTTTGTCAACCCGACCGGTGAAGAACTCGATCTGCGCAGGTGCTGTACCCACGAGCTCGCGCACGGAGTGCTCGGCGAGTTGTGCAGTCTGTTTCGAGCGCTCGGGCATCAGAGCCGGCTGGCGCACGCGTTGCGCCTTCGGGACCTGTTGCCCGTGCCACGGGGGCTGGGTCAGTCGCTGGGCGAGGAGCAGGAGTGTTGAATCGGGTGCGCCGCTTCGGTGACTACACGGACGTCGAGCCCCCGCACGCGGAGCTCGCCTTGGCGCTGGCGGCAGAGTTTCGGCCCGTGGATGACCAGGCGGTCGAGCGGGAGCTCCAGCGGCTCGCGGAGAGGTTGGAAGCGCTCACGCCCGCGCATGCGCTGGAAGCTCTTCAGTGGGTGGGAGTGTTGGTTCGCGGCCGCATCGCCGCGCCGCGCCGCCGGCTCCTCGACGATGCCGATTTCATGCTCGACGTGGTGCTCGCCACTGGCCGAGGCCAGCCGGTGATGCAGGCCGTCGTCGCGGTCGAGACCGGGCGGCGCAACGGTGTGCCGCTGGGCATCGTCAGCGACGGACGCCGCCATTTCGTAGCCCATCGAGCCTTGCGGGAGCCGCTGGTGCTGGACTTCGCGTCTCCCCGAGGTCTGCGCCCGGCTTCCCAGTTCCGCGGCAATCTGGACTGGCAGTGCGCTCACCAGGTGAGCTGCGCCGTCCTGGACAACCTGAGCTGCCGCGCGGCCGAATCGGGCGACCTGGGCCGCGCGATCCGGGCCGCCGAGCTCAAGCTCGAGCTGCCCTTCGACCCCCGGACCCGCGAGATTGCCTCGAGCGACCTGCGTAGCCTGCGCGCCCGGCTCAACTAGAAACGCCCGGAACGCCTCCATCCGGCGAGCGCTCCACGGCGTACCGTTTGGTGAGTGGATTTCAACGGACGCACAGCACTGGTTACCGGCGCCAACCGCGGCATCGGCCGCGCGATCGCGGAGGAGCTCGCGCGCCGGCCGCTCGGGCTGCTGCTGTGCGGCGTGCGCTCGCCCGACCGCTTCGAGGCGATCGAGGCCACGCCCGGAGGGGCGATGGAGGTGCGCGCGGTTCGGCTCGATCTGTCCTCGCCCGAGGAGATCGCCCAGGCCTGGGAAGGGCTGCCTGTCCTCGACCTGCTGGTGAATAACGCGGGCCTCCTGACCGCGGACCAGCTCGAGCGCCAGGAGCTCGACGAGATCTACGCGATGCTGCAGGTCAACCTGCTGGCCACGATCGACCTGACCCGGCGCGCTCTGCCCACAATGCTGGCGCGCCGCAGCGGCAAGATCGTGAACAACGCCTCGATCAGCGCCTACGCCTGGTTTCCCGGCGCGAGCACCTACGCGGCCTCGAAGGCGGGCGTCGTGGCATTCAGCGAATCGCTGCGGCGCGAGCTGCGCGACACCGGGGTGAGCGTCCTCCATCTCGTGACGCCCGGGGTCGACACCGACATGCTGGCGGCCACCAAGGAGAGCTACGAGCGTCTGGGCACCGACCCGGCGAGCTGGGACCAGATACCGGCGCCGGAGTGGGCAAGCCGAGTGGTCAAGGCGATCGAGGAGGACGAGAGCGTGCTCGGCCCGGGCGGACGCAGCGCGTTGGCCAAGCTGGCCTCGCGCGGCCCCGGCTTCCTGATCGACGCCGTGTCCGAGCGGATGTTCAGCCGGAGCTAGCGGGCTCGCTCGGGTGGGGGTGGTAGCGCGCCCCCCTGAGCGCCAGCCACGCGGCGTGGCCGTAGATAAGCGCCAGCACACGTAGCGTCTGAGCCGGGTAGCGCAGGCGTAGGCGGCGCAGCTCGCTCGCGGGCCGGCGCTCGAGCGACAGGGTGGCGTCGAACACCCGCTCACCCTCGCGCAGGTTCTCGATGTGCACGGTCAGCCGCTCGCCGGGCGGCGTGGCGTTGAACACGTACTTGTGGTCCATCGACTGGAAGGGCGACACGTGCATCGCCTTGGCCGCGTTGCCCGAGCGCCCGTCGAAGCGGTAGGTGCGCCGCTCGCCCCACGGCGTGTTGGTGACCTCGGCGGCGAGCGAATCCACCTCGGCTCCGTCGAGCCGGTAGTGGAAGCGCACCGGATTGAAGCCGACGCCGAACGAACGCGGCATCTCGAGCGTGCGTTCGGCACCCTCTCCGCTCAGGACCATGTACAGGCGATAGCGAAAGGAGCTGGGCACGGCGCCGAAGCGACGGTGCTGGACCCAGCCTTCGTAAAGTTCGTCGGTGCGCCGCGGGCAGCGCCCGCGGCTTCCGCTAGGCGGCTGCCTCACAAGGTGGCCCCGAAGCGTTCACAGACCCGCGCGGCGCTCTGTACTCCGTCCTCGTGGAAACCGTAGCCCCAATAGGCGCCGCAGTAGTGGGTCCGGCGCACCCCGCTTATCTCGCGCCAGCGCTGTTGCGCCGACAAGGCGGCGTGACTGAAGACGGGATGTGAAAACTCGCGGGCGCTGATCACCGCGTCCTCGTCGACGGTCCCATTCTTGTTCAGCGTGACGCAGAACTCGCGGTCGGCGTCGAGCGATTGGAGGCGGTTCATGTGGTAGGTGACCGTGGTCCGCTCGGCGCGCTGATCCTGCAGATGGAAGTTCCAGCTGGCCCAGGCGCGCCGGCGCCGCGGCAACAGCGAGGCGTCGGTATGGAGCACGACGTCGTTGGCCTGGTAGGGGATCGCGCCGAGCAGGTCGGCCTCGGCCGGGCTGGGGTCGGCCAGCATGGCCAGCGACTGATCGGAGTGGCTCGCCAGGATCACCTCGTCGAAGCTCTCAGGCGCGTGGCCGCCGCCGGGAGTCAGCTCGACTCGATCGGCGAAGCGCTCGACCCGTGCGACCGGCGTGGCCAGCCGCACGCGCTCGCCCATGGGCGCCAGCAGGCGCTCGACGTAGCGCGCCGAGCCGCCCTTGACGGTGCGCCAATTGGGCCGTCCGCTGAGGCCGAACATGCCGTGGTTCTGAAAGAACTCGGCGAGCAGGCTGGCCGGGAAGTGGCGCAGGTCACGCGGATCGGCCGACCACACCGCGGAGGCCTGCGGCACTATCAGCCGCTCCACGAACTCGCGTGAGTAGCCGCCGTCGTCGAGGAAGTCGAGCAGGGTGGGGCCGGTGCCGTTGAGGCCCACGAGCGCGGGCGCCTCGCGGTTGAAGCGCAACAGGTCGCGGACCATGCGGTGAAACGAGGGGCGGAGCACGCTCGAGCGGCGCGCGAACAGACCGTTGGCCGAAGCCCCGCTGTACTCGAAATCGCCGCGCCCGTCGCTGACCGAGAAGCTCATATGCGAAGGCTGGCTCTCCACTCCCAGGCGCTCCAGCAGGCGCTCGAAGCCCGGGTAGTTGCGGTCGTTGAAGACGATGAATCCGGTGTCGACATGGTGGACGCCGGTTTCGGTCTCCACCTCGACGGTGCGTGTGTGGCCGCCGGGGCGCTCCTCGGCCTCGAACACGGTGATCTCGTGCTCGGGGTGGAGCAGGTGGGCGCAAGTGAGGCCGGCGATGCCGGCGCCGACGACGGCGATCTTCATGGATGCGTCCTAGCGCTCGGCCAGAGCCAGCGCGGTCCCCGCGGCGGCACTCGCTCCGGCCAGGACCGGAGTTCCCCAACGTGCCTGCGCGGGAAGTGAGTCGCCGGCGATGAGGCTGATCGCTATGTCGGCCACGTCGCCCGCCGCCGCCGCCACGAGCCAGGGCACGACGGCGCCGTCGCGGCGCACCGCGTCGATCGCGCCGAGCCCCAGGGCCATATCGCGCACCGCCAACCCGCGCATGGCCACGCCAACCGGGCGGCGCTCCGCGTCCGGCCCGATCCAGCGCGAGGCCGCCCACGACGGCGGGCCGAGCAGTGCCAGTCCGAAGGCGATCCGGCCCGCGGAGTAGGCGAGTATGAGCTGGCGCGCGCACGTCATTCCGAAGGGTTATACGACGGGGGCCGCCAAGCGGATGACCTGCGGGCGCAGCCACTGGATAGGCTGCCTCGCGGACTCGACGAAAACCGAGAGGAGATCCATGAGGCTGATTGGAGCCGGCCTGCCCCGCACCGCGACGACTACCCAGATGGTCGCGTTCGAGATGCTCGGGCTGCCCTGCTACCACATGCGCGACATGATGGCCGACCCCGCCACGAGCATCCCGCAGTGGCGTCAGGCCTTCGAGGGCAACGCCGACTGGGACGAGCTCTTCGCCGGCAAGGAGTCGGTGGTCGACTGGCCCGGCTCGTACCACTGGCGCGAGCTGATGGACGTCTACCCCGACGCCAAGGTGCTGTTGAGCGTCCGCTCCCCGGAGAGCTGGGTCGAGAGCATGCACAACACGATCGCCGCGATCTGGTTCGGCGACGGTCTGATGCACCACCTCGCCCAGGCGCAGTACCGGGTCGACCCGCTCTACGCCGCGTGGCTAGACCTCCTCAAGGACATGTGGACCAAGGCGGACATCATGGTCGGCAGCAGCGGCGACCGCGAGCAGATGGCCGCGGACATGGAGCGCTGGAACCAGGAAGTCATCGACGCGGTCCCCTCCGACCGCCTGCTGGTCTGGGACCCCAAAGACGGCTGGGAGCCGATGTGCGACCTCGTGGGGGTGGACGTGCCGGACACGCCGCTGCCGAACATCAACGACACGGAGAACTTCCAGAAGAACCTGATCATGCGCCCGGCGATCGAGGCGATCAATGCCTGGTGGGACGAGAACAAGGGACTTGAGGACAAGGCTCCACAGCGCCCGGCGCCCGCGCAGGAACCGGCCTAGCCGAGGCCGGGACCCTGTCGAGCACCTGGCCGGGCCCGCGTGACGCGAGCTTGGCCAGGCGCTCCGCGCCCGTGGGGTTGAGCAGCGCGTCGCGAACGCGCCCTTTCCGAACATCGGTCATTCGTCCAGGCTTACCGAAATCGTTCAGGTTCTGCGCCGTCCGGGCCGACGAAGCTCGAGGACCCTGACCCAGGGCTCTCTCCTGGCGTGTTGTCCGCCCCCACACCCATGGCCACCTCACCCAGCTCAGCACCAGCGATGGATCCGTCCGCGCGGTCGCGCAGACTGCTGCGCCTGAGGGTTGCCGGTGGACCGCTCGCTCCGGCGCGCACGCGTGCGTGGCTGCAGAGCACCGCGGCCTGGTGGCCGAAGGAGCTCGAAGCCAACCTGCTGCTCCTGACCAACGAGCTCGTGAGTAACAGTGTCGTGCACGGCCGGGCCCGCGAGGCGGACGTGATCGAGATCGAGGTGACTCCCACCGCCGATGGAGTTCACGCGCGCGTGAGCGACTCCGGCCCGGGCTTCGTTCCCGCGCCACGCACAGGCGAGGTGGATGAACCGGGCGGTTGGGGGCTCCAGCTCGTGGAGCGGATGGCCGCCCGCTGGGGCGTGGATCAGGAAGGCACTTCGGTCTGGTTCGAGCTGGCCCGCGCCTGAGCTAGGTTCGGCCGCTCAGGCAGCCGCCGCGACGCAGCGCTTGCCGAAGCGGACCCGCGTGCCACCCAGCTCGGGCCTGAGCTCGAAGTCATCGGTGACCGCGGACATGAGCGGGATACCCCGGCCGCCCAGGCTGTCCTCGGACGCCGGTGCGCGGCGGCGGCCAAATCGGCCGCAGTCGCAGACCTCCACATAGAGACCGCTCTCAGAGGCCTGTATTTCGAGCCGGATCGTGCCGTTCTCGGCGCAGCCCTGCCCATGCAGCACCGCGTTGGCCACCGCCTCGGTGGTTGCCAACATCAGATCCCAGATTGCGCCGTCGTCGAGCCCCTGCTCGCCGGCGGCTTCGCGCACGATGGCGCGCGCGATCGCTGCGCTCTCCGGCACAGCCGCTAGCCACAACTCCCTTTGCATGACGCCTCCCCAATGCCTTTAGGCGCGTTGTCCGATATGTGTACCCAGTTCCCGCCCACCATGGTCGCCAATACCGCGATTTCACCCAGCTCCTCCCGAGAGCAGGTGAATGGATCGCGATCCAGCACGACCATGTCGGCGAGCTTGCCGTGAACGAGCGTACCGCGCCTCTTCTCGTCGTGCGCCAGCCAAACGGGCTCGAGGCAGATCGAGCGCAGCGCCTCCTCGACACTCAGCGCTTGCTCTGCCCGCCAGGGCGGGCGCTCGTCGAGCGTGCGGCACACACCCGCCACGAGCCCCTGCAGCGGGTCGAGCTCCTCGATCGGAGCGTCGGAGCCGTTGACCAGCCGCGCCCCCGCGTCGAGCAGCGAGCGGTAGGCGTACGCGCCCGGATGCCCTTCCCAGACCCGGTCGGCGAGATCGCGGTCGGAGGGGGCGTGAGCGAACTGCACCGAGGCGGTGACCCCTAGCGCCGCGAAGCGCGCGAGGTCGGCCTGGTCGAGCAGCTGGGCGTGCTCGATGCGCTGGCGCAGGCCGAGCGGACGCCAGGCATCGGCGGTGGCCTCGAAGGCGTCTAGGGCCGCGCGGTTGGCCGCGTCGCCGATGGCGTGCACGCCCACCGGCCAGCCGGCGGCGGCCGCCTCCCGGACGATCTCGGCGAGCCGCCCGCTGGAGGTGATCTCGACTCCGGACCCGTCGAGCAGATGAGCGGTGGCGGAGCCCAGCGTGCCGTCCATGAACACCTTGAGGTAGCCGAGGCGCAGCCACTCGTTGCCGAAGCCCGAACGCAGGCCCAGCTCGCGCAGGCGTGGAAGGCGATCCGCGGGCTGCGATTGCCACACGCGCAGCGTGAGCTCCTCGCTCTCCTGCAAGCGCTCGAAGGTCTCGAAGGCGCCCATCCAGCCGTCCTTGTCGTGAACGGCGGTCACGCCCCGCGCGGCGGCGATGGCCAGGCCCAGCCGGGACGCCTCGACCATCTCGTCCTGCGACGGGATCAGGTAGCGGTCACGAAAGCCCCAGGCCGCGTTCTCGCGCAGGATCCCCAGGGGCTCGCCGTGCTCATCGCGCTCGACGATCCCGCCGGGCACGTCCAACGGCGCGTCCGCCTGGGCCAGGGCGGCGCCGCTGAGCCAGAGCGAGTGGTAGTCCTTGGCCATCAGCGCCACAGGCACCTCGCCCGCGACCCGGTCGAGCGCGGCACGGTCGGGTGGCTCGGCCCAGTTCCCGTCGCGCCAGCCATAGCCGCGCAGCCAGCCTCCGGGCGGCACGTCGGCGAGCGACAACGCCACGCGCTCGAGCGCCTCTGCTCGGGTGCTCGCGTCCTCCAGGCGCACCTGGCGCTGGGCCAGCGACCAGGTGGGAAAGTGGACGTGGGAGTCGTTGAGGCCGGGCAGCACACAGGCGCCGCCCAGGTCGATTCGCGGCGCATCCGATTCGGGGCGAGCGCAGATCTCGCTCCCGCGCACCGCCAGCTCGCGCACCACCGGCGTGGCCGGATCGAGCGTGCGGACCGTCGCGTTGTCCAGAACGAGTTGCTGCGTCACCGCGGGCGGAGAGTAGGCGTAACCTGCCCGGCGTGCGACTGGCGCCCTTCGAGCTCGAGCGCTTCTTCGCTCGCCACGAGTTCGAGGCCCCCTACCTGCTGTGCTCGTCCGACGTCGAGGCCCTGACGCTGAACGAGCTGCTGGCCTTGGCCGGCCCCCACGAACGGCGGCTCTGGGAAGAGCTGGCGCTCGGCTACACGGAGTCCCGCGGCGCGCCCTTCCTTCGCGAGGCGATCGCCGGGCTGTACGAGGGCGTGGAGGCCGACGACGTGCTGGTGTTCGCGGGGGCCGAGGAGGCGATCTTCTGCTTTGCCAACGTGGCGCTCGGACCCGGCGATCACGCCATCGTCGTTTGGCCCGCCTACCAGTCGCTCCACCAGGTCGCCCGCTCGACGGGCGCCGAGGTGACCCTGCTCGAGCTGGAGCACGATTCGGGCTGGCGGCTCGACCTCGACGCGCTCGAGGCGCAGCTCCGCCCCGAAACGCGCGCCATCGTCGTCAACTTCCCCCACAACCCGACGGGCTCCCAGCTCGACCGCGCCGCCTTCGCCCGGCTGGTGGACATGACGGCGGGCGTGGGGGCGACCCTGTTCTCCGACGAGGTGTACCGCTGGCTCGAGCACGATCCCGGGCTGCGACTCCCGGCCGCCGTCGAAGCCTCGAGCTCGGCCGCCTCGCTCGGAGTGATGTCCAAGACCTTTGCCCTTGCCGGGCTTCGGATCGGTTGGGTGGCCTCGCGTGATCACGGCCTGCTGTCGCGATTGGCGGCCTTCAAGGACTACACGACGATCTGCAGCAGCGCTCCCAGCGAGGTGCTGTCGGTGATCGCCCTGCGCGCGCTCGAGCGCGTGGTGGCCCGCTCGCGGGCGATCGTGGACCCGAACGTCGCGCTACTCGATGACTTCTTCGAGCGCCGCGCGGAGCAGGTCGAGTGGGTTCGCCCCAACGCGGGCCCGATCGGCTTCCCGAAGCTGCTGCGCGAGCCCGACGTCGAGCGCTTCTGTGCCGATCTGTTGGCCGAGAGCGGCGTGCTGCTGCTACCGGGGGGCGCCTATGGCCACCCGGGCAACCATTTCCGCATCGGCTTCGCGCGTCGCAATCTGCCCGAAGCGCTCGAGCGCCTCGACCGCTTTATCGACGGGCGGCCACGCGCGGGTTCTCGAGCGGCCTGACCGTGGCCTCGATGTCCCCGCGGCGGTTCTCGAGGAACGGCGGGATCGACAGCTTCTCACCCAGGTGCTCGAGCTCCTCGTCGACCGTGAAGCCCGGCGAGCGCGTGG
This sequence comes from uncultured Thermoleophilaceae bacterium, assembly GCA_963728495.1. GTDB lineage: Bacteria > Actinomycetota > Thermoleophilia > Solirubrobacterales > Thermoleophilaceae > JACVRW01. Next base: position 123,224 of record CAVSKI010000011.1, read on the forward strand.
CGATCTCGAACAGCACGCCACTGGGCTCGCGGAAGTAGATAGAGCGGAAGTAGTGACGGTCGATCAACGGCGTGGGCCGAGCGCCGCCCTGCTGGGCGCGCTCACGCCAGGCGTCGTGATCCTCGTCGTCGGAGGTCCAGGCCACGTGATGGACGCTTCCCGCGCCCTGGATCCCGGGCTGCGACGGCGGAGTGTCGTAGGCGTAGACCGAGCCTCGACTCGGGCCGCGGGCCTCCCAGGCCTCGGCGCCCGACTCGAAGCCGAGCGTGTCGAGCAGGCCCGAGCTGCCCTCTGGCCGCGAGGAGTAGGCGCGCACGCCGTGGAAGCCCTGAAGAGCGTGCTCCGCCGGCACCTCGGGGTGCTCGGCGGTCAGCGGCTCGTCGCTCACCTCGGCCACGAGCAACTCGTGCTCCAGCCCCTCGGGATCGCGGAAGCGCAGGGAGTCGCCCGAGCGCTCGCTCTCGACCGCGTGCTCGGCCAGCCGACCCTCCCAAAATGCGAGCGCGTCCTCGCCGGCCACGCGCCACACCACGCGGTGGATCATGCCGTCGCCGGCCCGGCCGGGTGAGGCTCCGGGGTACTCGAAGAAGGTCAGGTCGAGACCGGGGTGAGCATGCTCGTCGCCGTAGAAGAGGTGATAGACGGTCGGGTCGTCCTGGTTGACCGACTTCTTGACGAGGCGCAGTCCCAGCACACCGACGTAGAAGTCGACGTTTCGCTGGGCGTCGCCGGTGATCGCCGTGATGTGATGGATGCCGTCGAGCTGCATGGCGTTCTCCCTGAGCGTCTTCGAAAAGTAATTGACTCTAGCGCCGGCGCTTTGCCCGCAGGATCGCCCGCATGCCGAGCGCCTCGTGGCCCTCGAGCGAGCAGAACACCGTGTAGCGCCCGGGGCGGCGCAGCCGGACCGTCAGCCGGCCCGTCGAGTCGGGGTCGATCTCGGGCAGGATGCCGACCAGCTTGCCGCGCGAGTTGCGCACCGCCAGGTCATGGTCGTCCTCTCCGAAGTTGCGGACATTGAAGCGAACGCGGCCCACGGGCACATGCGAGCGATAGAGCGCGATCCGCCACTCGCGTTCGCCCACGCCGACGGCCGTCGCCGGCCTTCCCGAAGAGCCCGACGCGGCCGCAACCGCAGCGACACAGAGCAGCGCCACCGTCACCACCCCGGCGACGATGCGCTTCACGTGACGAGCGCCACCCGGCCGAATCCCCCGGAATTGGGGATGACCGAGGAGGCGTCGGTGCCCATCCACTGTTCGAGCAGGCTCGAGTAGACCCTCCGGAAGTCGATGGTCACCTGGAGGTTGTCCTCCGCATCGAGCGCGCTCAGGTTCGGGTAGTCGCTGTGCACGCCCGGCCGGGCTCGGTCGCCCATCGTCCAGGCCAGCCCGCCCGCGCCGTGGTCGGTGCCCGAGCCGTTTTCCTCCGGGCGCCGCCCGAACTCCGACCAAACGAACGTGAGCGTCCGGTGCGCCACACCGCGGGCCTCCAGATCGGCCTGGAAGGCGGACAGGCTCTCGCTCACCACGGCCAGCAGCTCACCCAGCTCCGCTTGGTCGTCGTGGGTATCGAAGTCGCCATCGGCCCTCACGTCGGCCACGCGAATACCGAGTGGCTTCTGGATCATCGCCGCCAGGTAGCGCAGGCGCTCGGCGAAGTTGCTCTCCGCGGGGTAGGCGATCGATGAGGCGAGCGGATCCACGCCGTCCTTCTCGGCGTAGGGCTCGAGGCGGTCGGCCACCACCTTGGCCAGATGCGCGGCCGTGCGGGAGGCCTCCAGGGCACGTCCGCCGCCCTTGCCGTGGCCCAGACGCCCGTAGGCGGCGATGGCCTCGGTCTGGGCCTCGCCCCACACGCCGCGAAACCAGAAGTCGGCGTTGCCCGGCGAGGCCACGGCAGCCACCGGCGCGCCGGAGGAGCGCATCACCGGCGACAGTCCGTAGCCCATGGACACGCCCTGCAGGGGGTTGTCCGAGCCGCCGCTTCGGTCGAGCATGCGCCCCAGCCAGCCTGGGGCCGCGCGATCGGTGATCAGGCCGGTCTCCCAGAAGTGGCGCGAGTGGAAGTGGGAGAGGTCGGGATTCCCGTAGTCGATGCCGGGCATGAAGCCGACCTTGCCTCTTTCGAAGAGCCCCTTGATCCCGCCGCCGACGCCGCGGGCGAGCGAGGGGTGAAGTCCGAAGGGGGTGCCCGGAAGCGGGACCCCCGCAACCTTCAGCTTGGGATGGAGGTCCGCGTAGCGCCCGTAGTCGTGCAGGGGCACGAGGGTGTCGAGCAGGTCGACCCCGCCGGGTAGGAACACGGACACGAGCACCGGCGCGTCCGGCGCTGCGGCGGCGTCGGCGGCGGCGGCCTCGAAAACGTCCGTCAGCGGCATGGCACGGCTCGTGTAGAGCGCCAGCCCGGCGCCCAGCCCCGCGCCCAGAATCTGGCGGCGGGTGAGCGCGGGCCCGCCCAGGTAGTCGCGGCGCACGCTCTCCGAGCTGCGGTGGAAGTCGTCACATGCGTGATGGCGGCTCACTAATGCACCTGTGCGTCGGGTCCGGAGAGCAGCAGCTGGCGCAGCACGCGCTGGCACATGTCCGCGCGCTGCTGCTTGGGCGGGCGCCATTGGCCGTCGGTCCGCTCGCTGTCGCTCAACAGGCGCTTGGCGACCTTGAGAAGCTCGCGCTTGCTGCGCGCCGAGATCCAGGGCTCGCCCACCGACCGGCGCGCTCGGGCCAGAGCCTGGGCGGGGGAGAGGCCTGAGGGGGTGGCCTCGTCGGACACCTCCAGCCGCGGCGTATCGACCAGAGTGTTGGCCACGTCGAAGCGCACACGCATGCTGTTCGTCGAAAGCCAGGCGGTGCCCCATTCCCAGCCCGCCACCGAGGGAGGCCGAAACGGAGTCTGGCCCATGCCGTTGAGCAGCCAGGCCCAGTTGTCGCGCTCCACACCCTGCCCGCTGGCGCGAAGCGCGCCGGCCAGGAAGACCACCGGCGCCTTGACCATCCCGGGCGAGTCGAGCTCGCGGTACAGCGCGGGGTGCGCGAGGATCGCCCCCATCACGGGCTTCACGCGGTACTTGGAGCGGCGGTAGAGCGAGGCGAGTCGCGCCCGCTCCGCGCGCCCCGGCGGGGAGCCCACGAAGAACTCCCACAGCTTACCCGTGATGAACGGAGCGTGGGCGGGGTGGTGCACGCACAGCCGCAGCACGTCCTGCCAGTCGAATCTCCCACGCTCTCGAAAGATCCGCTTGCGCCCCGGGTCGTGGTACTCGCCGTCGTAGTAGGTGCGCACGTTCCCGTCGTCCTGGTAGTCCGACCGAAAGCCGGTGAGGGCGCGTGACGCCTGGCGGATGTCGCGCTCGCGGTAGCCGCGGCCGAGCGTGTAGAGCTCCATCAGCTCGCGGGCGAAGTTCTCGTTGGGGGCCTCGGGATCGGAATCGGCCAGGGAGAGATGCAGCAGCATGGCCGGGTCGCGCGTGATCTCTCGCAGCAGCTCCGGGAAGCGCCCGAGCGCGTGCCGGCGCATCATGCGGTTCTGGGCCAGCATCAGCGGTGTGTCCTGGTCGGTGGTGGCGAAGTGGTCGTGCCAGAACAGGGTCAGCTTCTCCTGCAGCGGCCGCGGCGAGCGCACCATGCGATCGAGCCACCACAGCACGTCGTGGCCCGACTCGTTGAACGGGTTCAGTGGCTGGCCGTCCACGGTGGGCGCGGCGATGCGGGGAACCGGCGCCACGCCCCCGTTCAGCAGCCAACGGACGGTCGCGGACTTGCCGCGGCGAGCCCAGTAGCGGGCCTCCCGGGGGGTGGCTCCGAAGCCCGCTCGCCAGAACAGTCGCCTGACGTGAGCCTCGTTCCAGCCGGCGCGGCGTCCGTGCCGCTTCTTGTTCTTCCGTGACACGGCTGGCGATGATTACAGCCTTCCTCGAGCCCAAAGTGCCATATTCGGGCACGGGAGCTATTGCACGGTTTAGCGCGCCGAAGACCGCAGTTTGGGTCTTTTGTGACGCTCCGGTGCAGCCGCCGGTGCGCTCAGCCGGTCAGCGCCTCGCGTGCGGCTCGATCGCGCAGCCCCTCCACGATTCCCAGCTGCTCCTGCCCCCGTTCCAACAGGCGGCTGAGCCGGCCGGCGTCGAGGCGCGGCTCGTCCGGAGCGATCTCGAGCAGCGAGCGCCACAGGGAGATCTTCCCGTTGATTCCGGTGAGCAGCCCCTCGAGTTCGACCAGGCGCGAAAGCGGCGAGGTACCGGTCAGCTGTCCGTTGGGCTTGAGGCGCCCGGCCTTCTCAGCCGCCCAGAAGGCGAGGTTCTTGGCCCGATCGGCCCCGAACCCGAGCTCGTCCATGATGCTCTCGAGCGCAACCCGATCGGCCTCGATCTCATCCGCCAGCTTGGCCAGCGGGTCCCCGTAGGTGGTGCCCTGCGCCGCGCCGCCCGCGCGCCGGGCGAGCTCGAGGCCGCCGGTCGAGCCGGCGAGATGATCCTGGAGGTAGATGCGCAGCAGCTTGTCGGCCATCGGCGCAATAGCTACCCATAGATTGACTTCATGAAAAGTGAGCTCGAGCAGGCCCTGAGCGACGCCGGCGGCGTGGACGCCCCCCTCGAATGGTCTGCCCGCCTGCGCGACCTCCTGCGGGTCGAGCTCGAACGAGGATCGGCGGAGCTCGGCGAGCCGCGCACAGGGCGCGAGCGCCCGATCGTGCTCGGCCTGGCGCCCGCGGAGGGCTCGCTCCTGGCGGTGCTCCCTCTCGCTCCAGAGCTTCGCGCGGATCCCGACGCGGTCACCGAGCGCGGCGGCGCGCTCGCCGCGGGAACGGTGGGTTGCCTGGCCGAGGCGGCCGAGCTCGGGCCGCCGAGCCGCCCGGACGCGCTCGCGCTGCGCCTCGGCTCCCACGACGGCTTTCTTGCCCTCAGCTTCCCCACGGCCGATCCGCGCTGGGCCGCCGAGTACGCGCGCGAGGCACTCGACGACACCGCGGCGGGCATCGACCGGCTACGTGCCCAGGCGCTGCTGTTGCCGGGACATCCTCTCGAGCCCGAGGATCTCCGTGCGCCGATCGGGGCCACGCACCCGCTGCGCGTGGCCGAGGCGGTGATGCGGCTGGGCGGGTCGCCGCTCGACGATGAGTCGATCGAGGCGCTCGAGCCCCGGCTGCTCGCGCTGCTGGAGCCCGACGGGTCGGTGGCCCGCGCCCACCACGATCCCGATCCGCGACGGCGGGTGATGAGGCGCATCCTGCAGCGGCTGGACGGGATGGGGAAGTGGGGCGGTTACCACACGGCCTTCGACCACCTGGCGCGCGGGTTCGCCGGCAACGAGCGCGCGCTGGCCTACGAGGTTGGAGAGGAGCTGCTCGCGGCCGGCCTGCTGACCGAGAAGCCCAGCGTCGGCCAGCGTCACGTGAACCTCAACTCGCGCAAGGCCGGGGAGATCCGGCGGCTGATCGATACAGGCGAGCTGCCACCCGGCCTCGAGGCATCCCCTCCGAGCTAGATCACGCTCACGCGCAGCTCGCCGTCCGGGCCGACGCTCAGCGCGCGGCGCCCTGCGACCAGCTCCACCAGCTCGTTTCCGACCAGCTCTCGCCGCCATCCGGCGCCAACGCGCACGTGGTCACCGTCCTCACCGCGGCGCAGCGCGCTCACGAGCGTGCTCAGCTCGGACTGTGTGGCGATCAGCTCCACGGCCACACCCTCCTCCACCGAACGCTGGCGAACCAGCGCCTGGGCAAGCGAGACCAGCGGCGCATCGGCGGAATCGCGACGAGGCGGCTCGGGTGGCGGGGGCGGAGCGGGACCTTCTCGACCGCGGGCGATCGCCTCGATCAGGCGGTCGCCTCGGCGGTGCATGGTCTGGGCCGGCAGCCCGCGGATCTGCTCGAGCCCGGCGAGATTGGTGGGCGCCCTCCGGGCGAGCTCGATCAGCGCCTGGTCGGGAAGCACGTAGCCCGATGGGCGATCCATCGAGCGCGCGATGTCCTCGCGCCATCGGACGAGCTCGAGGGCCACGGCCCGCCCGTTCTCGCTCAGGCGCCCGAGTCGTGGCAGCCGCTCGTACATGCGCTCGGGGCTTCGCTCGTCGGTCGATCCCTCGAGCGTGCGGCACTCCTCGCGTGCCCAGTCCAAGCGGCCGCGCTCGCTCAGCCGGCGCTCCAGCTCGTGGCCGAGCGCCAGCAGCAGCCGGGCATCGTCGGCGGCGTATTCCAGCTGCTGGGCGGTTAGCGGCCGGCGGTCCCACTTGGTGAAGCCCTCGGAGCCCTTCAGTCGCACGTCGAGCACCTTGCGCACCAGTGACTCGTAGCCCTCCTGGTTGCCCAGGCCGAGAAAGCCGGCGGCCACCTGGGTGTCGAAGACGTTGGTGATCTCGGTCTCCCAGGTGCGCCGCAGGATGGCGATGTCCTGGCGGCCGGCGTGCACGACCACCTCTAGCCCCGGATCGGCGAGCACGCGCGCGAGCGGCCCAGGGTCGGGCGGTTGGTCGCCGAGCGGATCGAGCACCTCGGTCAGAACGCCATCGGGTGCGTCGGGGTCGGGTACCGCGACCTGGACCAGGCAGAGCAGCGCTCGGTAGCGCCGTTCGGAGACGAACTCCGTGTCGATGGCGACCCGCTTGTGGGCCGCGGCCTGCTGCGCCAGCGCGAGAGTCACGAGGCGGCCACCATACTCATGGCCATGCCGCCTCTCTCCACCGCGTTCGCCGCGGCCGCCGCGCTGGCCGCGGGCCAGTTCGGAGCGCCCGCGCCCCCAGCGCAGCCGGCCCGCACCGCCGCGGCGAACGAGACGGTGATCGGGGAGTCGGCCCAGGGGCGGCCGATCCGGGCCCTGCGCATCGGCTCCGCTCGCGCGCGCGTGAAGCTGCTGGTGGTGGGATCGGTCCACGGCAACGAGCGCGCGGGCGAGGCTGTGGTCGCCCGCCTGCGCCGACTGCGCCCGCCGCGTGGAACCGCGCTCTGGCTGATCGAGCAGGCCAACCCCGACGGTGCCGCCGCCAACAGCCGGCACAACGCAAACGGCGTGGACCTCAACCGCAACTTCCCCTTTCGCTGGCGCCCCCAGGACGGGGTCTATGAGTCGGGTGGCGGCCCGGCCTCCGAGCCCGAGACCCAGGTCCTGCAGCGCTTCATCGAGCGCGAGCGCCCGCGCGTGACGCTCTGGTACCACCAGGCCCTGACGATGGTGGTCAAGAGCACCGGCGACCCGGTGCTCGAGCGGCAGTACTCGCGGGCGAGCGGCCTGCCGCGCCGCCAGTTGCCCGCCTACTACGGCACGGCGACCTCGTGGCAGAACACGAGCTTCGACGGTGACAGCGCCTTCGTGGTCGAGCTGCCGGGCGGAGCGCTGACGGGGACGGGAGCTCGTCGCCACGCCCGCGCCGTGCTCGGGCTGGCGAGGGCCGTCGCGCCTCCGCGACTCGTGTCCAAGCCGATCCCGTTCCCGGAGCAACGCAAGGCCGATATGCGCGGATACGCCCGGCGGCACTACGGCATCGACGAGTATCGCCTGGTCGACCCCAAGGTGATCGTCCAGCACTACACCGTCACCAACAACTTCCCGGCGGTCTACAACACATTCGCCCCCAACGTTCCCGACCCCGAGCTCAACGAGCTGCCCGGCGTGTGCGCGCATTTCGTGATCGATCGCGACGGGACGATCTACCAGCTCGTGGCGCTCGAGCTCATGTGTCGCCACACGGTGGGGCTCAACTACACCGCCATCGGTATCGAGCACGTGGGTACGAGCGACGCGCAGGTGATGGGCAACGCCGCGCAGCGGGCCGCCTCGTTGCGGCTCACTCGAGCGCTTCAAGGACGCTACGCGATCGCCACGCGCAACGTGATCGGCCACAACGAGAACCGCTCGAGCCCCTTCCACCGCGAGCGGGTCGCTCGCCTGCGAACACAGACCCACGGCGACTTCCCCAAGCCTGTGATGGACCGCTACCGGCGACTGCTGAGGCGGCTGCCCGCCCCGGCCAGCATGCGCTGAGAGGCGGGTCGTACCTACAGCTCGAACGACTGCCCGGGCGCCAGCACCCGCACCTCCACCTCCGGAGCGGCCTCGGCCATGTGAGCGGAAAAGGCATGTGGTGGGTCGTAAAACCAAGGCCCCTTGCGAGCCGAATGAAGCGTGCCCCAGTGGATCGGGACCGCCACCCGTGGGCGGATCAGGGCCGCGGCGCGCGCGGCGCTGCGCGGGTTGAGATGCCCGGCCGGGCACCTTCGGCCCCCAGCCGGCGATCGGCAGCAGCGCCAGGTCCACAGGTCCGATGTCCTTCATGCCGGCGAAGACGTCGGTGTCGCCCGCGAAGTAGACCGAGCGCTCGGGCGTCCGGCTGACGAAGCCGAGCGGCTGCGCGGTGGGACCGAGCGGCCGCCGTCTGTGGTCATGCTCCGCCGGCGTGGCTGTGACGGTCACAGATTCGACCGCGGTGCTCTCGCCCGCCCGGAGCTCGTCCACACCGACCAAGCCCGCCCTGCGGAGGAATGCTCCCGCGCCGCGCGGGGCGATCACCCGTACCTCGGTCCCGACCTCCCGCAGTGACGGCAGGTCTAGGTGGTCAAAGTGGAGGTGGGACAGGAGCACGGCGTCGATGGACTCGGGCGTCTTCGGGACCGGCCCGTGCCGGCGGATGTGCAGTATGCGGCGGCGCAGGACGGGGTCGGTGAGCAGGCGCACGCCACCGTGCTCGATCAGCACGGTGGCGTGGCCTACGAAGGTGATGCGAAGCCGCGCCGCCTCAGGCCGCCGCCGCGCCGCGGTTGTCGAGCGCCTCCTGGAGCGCGGTCTCCTGCTCGGTGGAGAGCGAGCTCTGGATCACGTGGCCGCCGTACTGGGCGATCTCGGGGACCACCTTGTCGCTGCGTGGCCTCCTTGACCAGGACGAACACCGCCGCGCCGCCCTCGGGGAGCTTCTCGCCCAGCTCCTTCATGAACTTGTCGTCGATGCCGTAGTCGCTCATCGAGCCACCGGCCGCGCCCGCCGCCGCTCCGATCGCCAATGCCGAACAGCGGCATGAAGAAGATCAAGCCGATCAGGCCGCCCCAGAGCGCTCCGCTGGCGGCGCCCACGCCCGGCCATCGACGGCTGGTGGAGCTTCATCTTGCCGCCCGGCCTGTGCTCGACGATGACCGCGTCCTCGAGCGTGAGCGAATGCTCCTTCACGAGTTCGCCCACCGTCCCCATCACCTTCTGAGCCTGGTCCACGTCGTCGTAGGCAATCGCTACGAGGTTCGACATATCCTCGGTCCTCCTTGTTTCGTGGTCGTCAAGCGCAGCCTGCCGCTGGCGGGAATGAATGCACATCACCCACACCGGGTGATTCCCGATCACCCCGAGCGGCTCAGAATGGCCACATGGGATTTCGATGGTAGGTAGCGCGGGCGGCGGCCCCGAGGGCGAGCGCCCGGCGAAGACCAGGCGTCCGCGGGCGTCGCGACGAGAGCAGGCGCGCACGGTCGTGGTGGTGGCCTTGGCCGCCGTGATGACGCTGTTCGCGGTCCTGAACTTCGACAAGGTCGAGGTGAACTGGCTGCTCGGCACCTGGTCGACTCCGCTCATCATCGTCATCGCCATCTCGTTCTTGCTGGGAGCCGCCGCCGGCTTCCTAATGGCCCGGCGCCGGCGCGGGCCGACCGCGCGCTGAGCCGCTGCGGGGTGATGGGCGACGCGATCGGTCAGGTCCTCTCGTTCGCCGCCGGAGTGGCGCTGAGCCCCATTCCGATCCATCGCCGTGGTGTTGATGCTGGGAACGCCGCGGGCCGCCGCCAACGGGCCCGCCTTCGTGCTCGGCTGGGTGATCGCGCTGAGCCTGGTCGGCACGATCATCCTGGTCGCGTCGAGCGGCGCGGGCGCCAGCGATCAGGCGGAGCCCGCCGCATGGGTCGGCATCCTCGAGCTGGTTCTTGGCCTGCTGCTGGTGCTGGTGGCGCTTCGCACCTGGAGGGGCCGGCCGCGTGACGGCGCCGACGCGGAGCTTCCGACATGGATGCAGTCGATCGACGCCTTCAAGGCGCCCAAGTCGCTCGCCATGGGCGCGCTGCTCTCGGGCGTCAACCCCAAGAATCTCCTCCTCACGGCCGGTGCCGCCGCAGCTATCGCCCAGACGGGGATCGACACGGGCGAGCAGGCGGTGTCGCTCGCGGTGTTCGTGGCCATCGGCACGCTTGGCCCGGGAATCCCTGTCGCGATCTACTTCGCGCTCGGGAACCACGCCAAGCGACTGCTCGATGAGCTCAAGGGCTGGATGGCCGCCAACAACGCGGCGATTATGGCCGTGCTCTGCTTGATCATCGGCGCCAAGCTGATCGGCGACGGCATCTCCGGGCTGTCCTGAGCCTAGCCGCGTGGTCCCCTTTCGGCGGGCGGGTCGAGATGCTGACGATGGACCGGCTCGCCGGCCACGGGCTCACCTACTGGGTGGGGTCACTGGTCCCTCGGACCAGGGACTTGACCCGGGAGTCGCTGGGCGCGAGCGCGCGGTAGGGGAGGGATCGTGCTGTCAGCGCGTTCAACCCCACGACGCCACATACGACACCTACCGCGGGCAGCAGTTCGTCGCGCGACGGAAGGAGATCATGGAGCTCCAGGAGCGGCAGTTTCTAGGGCTGGGCAAGCGACCGATGGCTTTCGTGGCCGTTGCCTTGCTTGCGTCGTTGGTGTTGGTCTGGGCGGGACCGGCGCAGGCAGAGCGGATGCGCGGCACCAAGGGGCCCGACAGGATGGTGGGTACCGCGAAGGCGGACGTGATCAAGGCTCTTCGCGGCGCCGATCGGATCAAGGGCCGCGGTGCCAGGGATCGACTGTTTGGAGGGCGCGGCGCCGATCGCTTGAACGCCGTCGACGGCCGGCGGGACCGTGTCGTCAATGGCGGGCCGGGCAAGGACGTCTGCAGCGTCGACGCGATCGATCGGCCCAAGCTGAAGGGCTGCGAGACCGTGAGGATCGGGGCGCGCGGCGGTCCTGGCGGCGGTCCTGGCGGCGGTCCCGGCGGCGGTCCTGGAGCCGGCCAGGGCTGCGTCAGCCCCCCGGCGGAGGCCGGGCTCGCGGCCGGCGGGCTGTGGCGCGCGGCGCGAGGCGACCCCCCGCCGCCGACGTTCAGCGATCGGTTCTACGCGATCACGATCACCCTGAAAGCCTCGGCGGATGGGTTAAACGGCGATGAGCTCCCGATCTCGATCGAGGAGGTGTGCGACGTCCCCGAGCGGCTGGCAGAGCGAGGCCGCCCAGCTCATCGGCGGCGAAGGGGTAGCGCTGATCAGCTCTTCACGAAGGTGTTCGACGCCGGAGGGCAGCAGCTGACCGGCGAGGCGGCTACGACCGCGTTGGCCGGTGCTGACAGCCGTTTCGCTCAAGGCTCAGCTCGAGCGCCCTCCCGTGTGGCGGCAGGACGAGGACGGCCAGCCGGTGGCCACCTTCGGAACCAGCCGAGCAGACATAACCGACTGACCAGGGGCGGTGGCGGGCGAAATCGGTCAGGTGCGCGAGGTCCTGCGCCGCGCGGGAACGGGCGCCCGGCTCACACCGGCCTTTCCGAGCGTGGCTCAGGCGGTGGACGCCGTCGCGAGCGCTCGCCCCCACGAGGACGAAGGTTCGTCACGATCAGCGCCACCACGGTGACCAGGTAGATCTGGCCGATCAGCGCCTCGGCGATCGCCAGCATCCGCCCGACGTCGGTGAGCGGAGAGAGGTCGCCGTAGCCGACGGTCGAGAGCGTCACGTAGCTGAAGTAGAGAAGATCGGAACGGGTCGGGTCGGGATCCCTGGTGAAGAACGCGGCGTCCCCGAGCTGGGCCGCGGCACCGAGGAAGAAGGAGAAGAGCATCCCCAGCAGGAGGTAGATCGCGAGTACGCCGGAAAGGGTGCGCAGGGTGACCTCGCCCTCGGCGCGCACGTCACGCAGAACTCCGCTGGCTACCACCACGGGGGCAAAGGCGATCAACAGGCCGTTCACGAGTGAGGCCTCGGCCTGGGGCACCTCTCCGAGAACGATCAGCAGCACCACCGATAGCAGTGCCAGCAGCAATCCCGCAGCCGCCGCGGCCCGGGCGACGGCATGAGTCGCGCGCGCGGCCCAGACCGAAACCGACAGGGTGGCGGCGCCAAGGAAGATGGTCACGAGGCGCGACCAGTCCGCGTCCGGCGCGGCGACCTGAAAGGACGCGGACGCGAGCACGAGCACCAATACCAGCGCGAAGCCGTGGTGTCGGCGCGTCTCGTTCACGTCCGCCTCTTTCGACGGTTCGGCGGGCGAACCCTCCGCAGCTCACCCGTTTCGGGTGATCCCTGGTCACCCCCGGCCCGCTTAGGGTCGGACCACCATGGCACGAGACTTCAAGGGCACGATCAAGCTCGACATCCGGGATTCGGAGCCCGACTGGGATCCCTTCGAACAGCCCAAGGCTCCCGAGGGCGCTCCCAACGTTCTGATGATCGTCTGGGACGACGTGGGCTACGGGACGATGGACGTGTTCGGCGGCCCGATCGAAACACCGACCATGCGCCGGATTGCCGACACCGGCCTGCGCTACTCGAATTTCCACACCACCGCGCTCTGCTCGCCGACGCGCTCGAGCCTGCTCAACGGCCGCAACGCCACCAGCAACGGCATGGCCTGCATCACCGAGGGGGCAGCGGGCTTTCCGGGCTTCTCGGCGCGGATCCCGTTCGAGAACGGCTTTGCCTCGGAGGTGCTGGGCGAGCGGGGCTGGAACACCTACGCCGTCGGAAAGTGGCATCTCACGCCCTCAGAGGAGTCGGACCTGTCGGCCTGGAAGCGCCGCTGGCCGCTCGGACGCGGCTTCGAGCGTTTCTACGGCTTTCTCGGGGGCGAGACCCACCAGTGGTATCCGGACCTCGTCTACGACAACCACCCGATCGACCAGCCCTATACGCCCGAGGAGGGCTACCACCTGTCGAAGGACCTGGTCGACAAGGGGATCGAGTTCGTGCGCGACGCCAGGTCCGTGGCACCGGACAAGCCCTGGTACATGTACTTCTGCCCCGGTTGCGCCCACGCGCCCCACCACGTGTTCGAGGAGTGGTCCGAGCGCTACCGAGGCCGCTTCGACGAGGGCTACGAGGAGATCCGAGGCTCGATTCTCGCCCGCCAGAAGGAGCTCGGCCTGCTACCCGACAGCGCCGATCTCTCCCCGATCAACCCGCACGGCGAGCCCGACGTGACCGGACCGGAAGGCCAGCCCTGGCCCGCCCTCGACTTCGTGCGACCTTGGGATTCGCTAAGCGACGACGAGCGACGGCTGTTTTGCCGTATGGCGGAGGTATACGCCGGCTTCGTCTCCTACACCGACCACGAGATCGGCCGTCTCATCGACTATCTCGAGGAGTCCGGCCAGCTGGACAACACGATCATCGTGGCGGTCTCCGACAACGGCTCGAGTGCGGAGGGGGGACCGAACGGCTCGTTCAACGAGAACAAGTTCTTCAACGGCGTGCCGGACTCGATCGAGGACAACATGAAGCACCTGGACGAGCTGGGCACGCCCGCCTCGTACAACCATTACTGCTCGGGCTGGGCCTGGGCCTTCGATACTCCGTTTCCCTACTGGAAGCGCTACGCGGGCTATGAGGGCGGGACCGCCGACATGTGCGTGGTCGCTTGGCCCAAGGGGATCTCGGCCCGCGGCGAGGTCCGCGACCAGTACGTGCACGCGGTCGACGTTGTGCCCACGCTTTACGAGCTGATCGGGATCGAGCCGCCGGAGGTGATCGGCGGCTACGAGCAGAGCCCGATCGAAGGCAAGAGCTTCGCCGCCTCGCTATCCGACCCGGCGGCAGCCGGGAAGGAGACGCAGTTCTTCTCGATGCTCGGCCAGCGCGCCGTCTACCACCGGGGCTGGCTCGCCAACACCCTCCATCCCCCGATCTCCGGCTGGGGGAACTTCGACGACGACGAGTGGGAGCTGTACCACCTCGCCGAGGACCGATCACAGATGCACAACCTCGCGGCGGAGCATCCCGAGCGGCTGGACGAGCTCAAGGAGCTCTGGGCCAAGCTCGCCGGCGAGCTGGACGGCATGCCGCTCGACGACCGCTCGGCGCGGGAGATTCTCAGCACGCCCAAGCCGCAGCCGGGGGTGCCGCGTGACCGATACGTCTATTACCCGCACACGGCCGACGTGCCGGAATCGGTGGCCGTGAATATCCGAGGACGCTCCTACACGATCGCGGCTGCGGTGACGCTGGAGACCCCGGAGGCGGAGGGCATTCTGTTCGCGCACGGAGGCGGAGGGGGAGGCCACGCTCTCTACGTCCGCGACGGCCGCCTGCACTACCTGTACAACTGGCTCGGCGAGCGTCGGCAGCTCGTGAGCGCAGACGCCGGGCTCGAGCCCGGTCGCAAGGTGCTGAGCGCCGAGTTCGCCAAGACGGGGGTGGATCCCCGAACGGCCAGCGCCATCGGAACCCTCACCCTCTACATCGATGATCACAAGGTGGGCGAGAGCGAGATCGTGACCCAGCCCGGCGTCTTCTCGCTGTGCGGCGACGGCCTCTGTGTAGGTCGCGACAGCGGCTCGCCGGTAGGGGACGACTACGCCCCGCCCTTCACCTTCGCCGGCGGCGTGATCGACCGTGTGGTGGTGGACGTGAGCGGTGAGCCGTACGTGGATCACGAGAAGGAGGTTCACGCCTGGCTGGCGCGTGACTGAGGCCCCTTCAGGCGAACGAAAGCGCCGCGGCCACCGCGAAGCCGAATGTCGTAACCAGGCCGGTCGTCCGTCCGGCCTGCTTGGTGGCCTCGGGGATCATCGAGTCCACGAGCATCACGATCAGCGCTCCGGCGGCGAAGCCGTTGATCGCGCCCTTGAGCGAGTCGGAGGCCACGTCGGCCGCCGCAAACCCGAGCGGGGTGGACAGTGCGCAGATGCCGGCCACGACCAGCCACAGCCGCATCACCCGCCCGCGACGCTCGCCGCGGGTGTGCATTTCGCTCGCTCCGCCGACCCCCTCCGGCAGGTTCGATACGAAGATCGCGGCCAGAAGCCCAAGGCTCACCTCTCCGCCGGTGGCGAGGGTTATCCCCAGCACCAGCTGCTCGGGAATGCCGTCCAGGAAGGCGCCGAGGGCGAGGGCCCGGCCCGGGTTGCCGCCTCCCGCCGAATCCACGCGTCCCGACGCTATGAAGTAGGTCAGCGCGCCCACGGCCAGGCCTGCCGCCACCGGTTCGATGCCGCCCACCTCGACCCCCTCCTGGGCGAGCTCGAAGCTGACCGCGCTGATAAGGGCGCCGGCACCGAATCCGAGCACCAGGCCGATCACCTCGCGGGGCCATGTCCCCGCGAGGCCGACGAGGGCGCCGATCAAAAGCGAGGAGGCGGCCACCGCGCCCCAGCCGAGCGCCTCGATCATCGCGGGTCGCCGGCCAACCGAAAGCTCATGTGTCCCGTGGAGCTGTCCGGCGTGTTGCGGCTGCGCGCCGCCACCCGGTATCGGTTGCAGTAGGAGTGGTGACAGAGGTAGGAGCCGCCGCGGATGACCTTGCCGCGGCCCTGCCCCGGCCCTCGCGCGGGATCGAACCAGTCCGCGCACCACTCCCACACGTTGCCCGACGTGTTGTGCAGGCCGAAGCCGTTGGGCTGGAAGCTGTCGACGGGCGCGGTCCCCAGGAAGCCGTCCTCGAGCGTGTTGTGGTCCGGGAAGCTGCCCTGCCAGATGTTGCAGCGGTGCGCGCCGCCTGGGGTCAGATCGTTCCCCCAGGGAAAGCGCTTCTGCACGAGCCCGCCCCTCGCGGCGTACTCCCATTCGGCCTCGGTCGGCAGGCGCCCGCCGGCCCAGGCGCAGTAGGCACGCGCGTCGGTCCACGCGACGTGCACCGCGGGATGCACCGCACGGCCCTCCAGCGACGACCCGGGACCCTCTGGCCGGCGCCAGTCGGCCCCCTCGACCTGACGCCACCACGGAGCCTGGGCGACAGAGCGCGTCGGGGGGAAATCGTCGGGCAGCAGGCGGGCGAACACGAAGGACCACCCGAAGCGCTCGGCGCGCGTCACGTGGCCGGTGGCGGCAACAAACCCAGCGAACTCCTCGGTGGTCACGGCGTGAGCCGAGATGGCGAACGGCTCGACTCGCACCTCGCGCACCGGACCCTCCCGGTCGTCGGGAAAGCCATCCGGATCCTCGCCCCCCATCAGGAAGGTGTCGCCGCCCAGCTCAAGCACGATTCCGAAAAGGGGTGGGCGGGCGTGACCGGCCGGGCCTAGACCGCCAGCTTGGATAAGTAGCGCAGGGCCTTCCGGGTTTTTGTGGCCTGCTTCCCAGACACGTCCACGCCCTGTGCGCGCAGGAATTCGCGTGTCTGTGTGCCGTGTCGAGCAGGTCCCGAGGCGCGCACTTGGTCGAGAGCTCGAGGATCCGTAAGTCGTCGGGGTATAACCACAGCTCAACCGCCAGCCTGTCCGAAAGGTCCTTCGGCTGACTCAGCAGGGACGGTGGAGGCTTGGTTGCGGCCACGACTGCGCACTATCGGCGCTCCTCGCGCCCGGAGCAAGGTTGCTGCGGGCGTCGGCCACCTGATTGACTCTGAGCGGCCTCCAACGTGGAAGGGATTTCCCGCGACGCCTCGCTTCGAACAGTCTGACGTCGTGCTCGCCACGAAGCGCGTTCACCTGGAGGAGGCTGCGTGAGCGGGCGCGCTGACGACGACGTGACCCGCCGGACGCTGCTCGCCGCGGAGCGCACCTGGCTCGCCTGGTGGCGATCGGGAATCGCGGCCGCCACCGCGGCGGTGGCGGTGGGAGGCGTCGTGCCCGAGCTCGTGGACAAGGGACAGACCGTCTACATCATCCTCGGAGCCGGCTACGCGGGGCTGGCCACGGCGGTCTTCGCCGGGGCGGCCCTCCGCCGTCATCGTGTCCAGCGAGCACTGGAGCGCGATGAGTTCGAGGCGGTGGGCGAATGGGCGGTGATTGCCCTGACGCTGGTGGCGATGTTGCTGTCCCTGGCGACACTCGCCGTGATAATCGTGCAACCTTAGGCGCATGGGTTGTCTCTTCGTGATCCTCGGTGGGCTCTTCCCACGCGTTGCGTTCGTCTGCCTCTGGATCTTCACCAACGACGTCGATCGCGCCTACGACAGCTTCATCGTCCCGCTGCTCGGACTGATCTTCCTGCCTCTCACCGCACTGGTCTACGCGGTGGCGTGGTCGCCGGTCGGCGGCGTGGAGGGGATCGAGTGGCTCTGGGTGGCCATAGCGTTTGTGCTCGACCTCAGCTCGTATGGCGGCGGCGCCCGCGCGCGCCGCGGCGGCGACTGACCGCTCGGGTCCACCCGTAGCGCGTCCACAGCAGCGCGATGTCGGCGCTTGCGCTCCAGAAATGTCCCAGGGGCCCGGTGACGATCCAGGCCGCGGCTCGATCGCGGGCGTTCACCACGGCGCAAGGTATCGTCAGGCGCTTCATGGCTGCCGCCGTCAAGACCAAGACCACCGAGCTCGGCGACTCGCGCGTGCGCGTGGAGGTGGAGGTGCCGAGCGAGGCGCTCGAGCGCCAGCTCAAGAGCGCCGCGGCCGAGCTGGGCCGCGAGATGCGCGTGCCCGGATTTCGCTCGGGCAAGGTGCCGGCCGAGGTCGTGCTGCGGCAGGTCGGGCGCGAGGCGGTGATGGACGAGGCCGTTCGCCGGGGCCTGCCCAGTTGGTACGAGGAGGCGCTCAGCGAGGCGGGGATCACAACCGTCGGCGATCCCGACCTCGATCTGAACGACCTGCCCCAGCAGGGCTCGCCGCTCGCGTTCACGATCGAGGTCGGCGTGGTGCCGCCGGCGCAGCTAGGCGACTACAAGGCTCTCGAGGTGGGGCGCCGGGAGCCGAGCGTTGACCCCCAGGAGGTGCAGACCGAACTCGATCGGCTGCGCGAGTCGCTGGCCTCACTCGAGACCGTCGAGCGGGCCGCGGCCAACGGCGACTTTCTGGTCATGGACTTCACAGGCTCAGTCGAGGGCGAGGAGTTCGAGGGCGGCGCGGGTCGCGGACAGGTGGTGGAACTCGGATCGGGCCGGCTGGTCCCCGGCTTCGAGGAGCAGCTCGAGGGCGCCTCGGCAGGCGACGAGCGCGAGGTGAAGCTCACCTTCCCCGACGATTATCCGGCCGAGAACCTGGCCGGGAAGGACGCTTCGTTCGCCGTCGAGGTCAAGGAGGTTAAGGAGAAGCAGCTGCCGGAGCTCGACGACGACTTTGCGGTCGAAGCCGGCGGCTACGACTCGCTGGACGAGCTTCGGGCCGAGATCGAGGAGCGCCTCGGCCAGGCCGAGGAGCGCGCGATCGAGGGCGAATTTCGCGAGGCCGCGGTGGATGCGGCGGTGGCCGGGGCCCAGGTGGAGATCCCGTCGGAGCTTGTACACGCCAAGGCCCACGAGATGTGGCACCGCACCTCCCGGCGTTTCGCCGCTCAGGGCATCGACCCGGCGCGCTACCTCGAGATGACGGGCAAGAGCGAGGAGGAGCTCGTGAGCGAATCCGAGCCCGACGCCGAGCTGGCCCTCAAGCGCGAAGCGGTGCTCGCGGCGATCGTGGAGGCGGAGGGCATCGAGGTCTCCGACGAAGAGGTGAGCGAGGCGATGCGCGAGGCGGCCGGCCCAGACGCCTCGGACAAGCAGGTCAAGCGCGCGCTCAAGCGGGCCCGCGCGCAGGGCGCCGACGAGGCCCTGCGCGAGGACATCGCCATGCGCAAGGCGGTTGACCTCTTGGTGGAGTCGGCGACGCCGATTCCGGCGGAGACCGCCGCGGCCCGCGAGAAGCTGTGGACGCCGGAGAGCGACGAGCCGGCGGCGAAGGCGTCAGAGCAGATCTGGACGCCTGGCTCCTAGCGCTGAGGCGGGCTGTCCCTGCACAGCCGATTCTTCTGTGGCCTGAAGGCGGGTGTCGACCCCGACGCCGCTCTCCCCGTCCGGGGCACTATCGCTGGGCACGTGGTACACCACTTCTCGCAGCGGGGAGTCGCCGTGCTCGCCTGTGTCGCCGGGCGGTCGGAAGGACCGTCCGGAACACCAGATCACCGCGCTGCGTGTTTCGAACCGACCAACAAGCCGTTCGGAGGTCAATGACCGATGTACAGCAGGAAGACACTTGCCGGTTCGGCGCTGTGCCTCGGCGTCGTCGCCGGGATCTCTCGCCGGAGGAGTTCTCGTCCACGCGCAAGGGGGCGGTGCAGGTGAGATAAGCGCCTGTGTCCTCCCGGGACGCCGGAACCGCCGCCAACGTGCGCATCATCGGCGCAGGCGAGAGATGCCCCAGCGGGACGACGCCGGTCAGGTGGAACGCACAGGGGCCGCCGGGCCGCCCGGAACGGCGGCCGGGGTATCGCCCCAAGACGTGGCGGTGGCCCTGAAGCCGCCGCCGGGTGGCAGCGCGGATACCACGGCGGCAGATGTGGCACGCAACGTCAAGTTCAGCGCAAAGACGGGCAAGCCGACAATGACGAAAAGCAAGAGCTTCGCCACCAAGGGTGGATACAACGGCGGCGAGGTGAGGTGTCCCGCGGGTTTTCCGGTCGCGGTTACTGGCGGTTTCTCCGTGACGGGCATCAACTTTCCCCCGGGTACGGTCCTGGCCAATTTCCCGATCGTCGGCAATTGGTGGGGCAAGCCGGACTGGTGGCACGTGTTGCTTGCGCGCGGGCCGTTCGGACCGGGAGAGCCGCCGGCGAAGACGTGGACGGTCAAGGTGTCCGTCAAGTGCGCCAAGAAGTAGCCAAGCGCCTAAAGGCCCGTCGCTAGACTCGCGCGTCCATGAGTCCTCTTGTTCCGATGGTCGTCGAGCAGACCTCCCGCGGGGAGCGCGCCTTCGACATCTACTCGCGCCTGCTCAACGAGCGAATCGTCTTTCTCGGCACGCCCGTGACCGACGAGATCGCCAACCTGATCGTCGCCCAGCTCCTCCACCTCGAGTCCGAGGATCCGGACAAGGACATCTCGCTCTACGTCAACTCGCCTGGCGGGTCCGTTTACTCGGGCCTCGCCATCTACGACACGATGCAGTTCATCAAGCCTGACGTGCAGACCATCTGCGTCGGGATCGCCATGTCGATGGGAGCGCTACTGCTCTCCGGCGGGGCCGAGGGCAAGCGCATGGCGCTGCCCAACGCGAAGATCCTCATCCATCAGGTCAGCTCGGCCTTCCAGGGCCAGGCCACGGACATCGAGATCCACGCCAAGGAGATCATCGACGTGCGCCGCCGTCTCGACGAGATCCTGGCCAAGCACACCGGTCAGGACCTGGAGAAGGTCGCCAAGGACACCGAACGCGACTACTTCATGAGCGCGGAAGAGGCGAAGGACTACAACTTGATCGACCGCGTAATCAGCAAGCACTAGTTCGTTGTCTTCCCCATGTGGGAAGGGACCGGAGCCTCGGGGGCGTATTTCTGCGGTACCCTCGGGTTCGTTCTGAGGGGGAACTGAGAGAGCGTGGCCCGACCAACGGACTCCAACGAGCAACTGCTGTGCAGCTTCTGCGGGAAGTCGCAACGGCAGGTGAAGAAGCTGATCGCCGGGCCCGGCGTGTACATCTGCGACGAGTGCATCGACCTCTGTAACGAGATCATCGATGAGGAGCTGACCGGCGCTCCCACGTTCGACCTGGAGAACCTGCCCAAGCCGATGGAGATCAACTCCGTCCTGCAGGAGTACGTGGTGGGCCAGGAGCCGGCCAAGCGGACGCTTTCGGTGGCGGTCTACAACCACTACAAGCGCGTTCAGATGATGCAGGCCGAGGGTGAGCAGGACCTCGAGCTGCAGAAGTCCAACATTCTCCTGCTCGGTCCGACGGGCTGCGGCAAGACGCTGCTCGCCCAGACGCTGGCCAAGATCCTCAACGTGCCCTTCGCCATCGCCGACGCCACCGCACTGACCGAGGCCGGCTACGTGGGCGAGGACGTCGAGAACATCCTGCTGAAGCTGATCCAGGCCGCCGACTTCGACGTGAAGAAGGCCGAGACCGGGATCATCTACATCGACGAGGTCGACAAGATCGCGCGTAAGGCGGACAACCCGTCGATCACTCGCGACGTGTCGGGAGAAGGCGTCCAGCAGGCGCTGCTCAAGATCCTCGAGGGCACGGTGGCCTCGGTACCGCCGCAGGGGGGACGCAAGCATCCCCACCAGGAGTTCCTCACCATCGACACCACGAACGTCCTGTTCATCTGCGGCGGGGCGTTCGCCGACCTCGACCGGGTGGTCGAGCGGCGCATCGGCCACAAGGGCGTGGGCTTCGGGGCGACGGTGTCTTCGAAGCACAACAAGGACACCGGTGACCTCTTCGAGCAGGTGCTGCCCGAGGACCTGATCGACTACGGGCTTATCCCGGAGTTCATCGGCCGCCTGCCCGTCGCGTCGGTGATACACCAGCTCACGCGCGACGATCTCGTCACGATCCTCACCGAGCCGCGGAACGCGCTCGTCAAGCAGTTCCAGCGCTTCTTCCAGTTCGACGGCATCGAGCTCGTGTTCGCCGACGAATCGCTCGAGGCGATCGCCAATCGCGCCCTCGAGCGTGAGACCGGCGCCCGCGGGCTTCGCTCGATCCTCGAGGAGACCCTGCTCGACGTCCAGTTCGAGCTGCCCTCTCGACGCGACGTCAAGAAGTGCGTGGTGACCAAGGAGACCATCGACAAGGGCCTCAAGCCCACGCTGGTCACCGAGGCCGCGCCCGAAGAGGACACCGGCGAGCACAAGCGCGCCGAGTCGGCCTGAGGCTCCGGCTACTCGAGCGTCTCGGTTCCGCGGTCGGATTCTCGCCCGAGGGACGAGCGGTCCGCGTATGGGTGCGGGGCATGCCCGGCGCCGACGAGACAGAGGTCGTGGCCGCGACGATCACCGAGGTGCGCGGCGAAGAAGCCGTTCTTCATCTGAGGGAGCCGGACGCCCCGGAGCGCTGGGTGATCGCAGTGCCCCAGGAGCCCGGCTGGGGCCTGCAGGCGCTGTGGTTTTCCTTCATCGCCGTTGACGCCTTCGAGCTCGAGGGCCGGGAGCGCCTGGGTCGGTGGTTCATCCGGCTCGGACCACCGTCGTGAACCGGCCGCCAGCGACCGAATAAGGCCGTCGAACTCGCCTGAGGCCGCCACCGGCGAGCGCTGCGACGAGAGCGCTTGGCGCCAAGGCGCCAGGAACTTAGCCACTCGCCGCCGATCGAAAAGTTCGCAAATAGCGGGAAAAGCTATTTTCGCCCGGTTGCGTAAAGAGCGTAAACCGTGTTGCTGGTCGGCGCCTGGCAGGGCACATTGTGGGTGGGAGAGCTTCAGTACCGGATCTCGTGCAAAAGGCGCAGTGGGGCAATCAGTAACACCCGGATGGATGACGGGGAGTCGAGGACTTCCTCTTCGGCGTGCCCTGCTGCTGGCGTGGCTGGCCGCGCTGGCTATCGTGCTCGGAGCCGCCGGCTCGGCTTTCGCTCAGGTGCCACTGGCGCCCGTTCCTCCCGAGATTGCCCTGCCCGCCGTCGAAGTCCCCGAGCTCGCCGCGCCACCCGCCGCCGAGCCGGTGGCCCCCCCGGCGCCTCCCGTCGAGCCTGCGCCCGCGCCGGTCCCAACCCCTCCCGCCGAGCCGGCAACCGAGGCTCCGGCGCCAAGCGCCCCGCCGGCCGAGCCCACGCCGGCCACCTTGGTGGTCGAAGATGCGGTCGAGCCGGTTGCTGCGGTGGTGGAGGATGCGGTCGAGCCGGTCGCCCCCGTCGTCGAGGATGCGGTGGAGCCGATTGCTCCGGTGGTGGAGGATGCGGTCGAGCCGGTCGCCCCCGTCGTCGAGGACACGGTCGCGCCGCCGGCTCCGGCGGTCGAGGAGACCGTGGAGCCGCTGGCGCCGGTGGTCGAGGACACCGTCGAGCCGGTGCCTCCGGTTGTCGAGGACTTGACCGCTCCGCTCGCTCCGGTGGTCGAGGACCTGACTCAGCCGCTCGCTCCCGTCGTTGAGGATTTGACAGCTCCGGCGATCCCGGTGGTTGAGGATTTGACTGCTCCGGCGATCCCGGTGGTTGAGGATTTGACGGCTCCGCTGGCTCCGGTGGTTGAGGATCTGACGGCTCCGCTGATCCCGGTGGTCGAGGATCTGACTGCTCCGCTGGCTCCGGTGGTCGAGGACTGACTGCTCCGCTGGCTCCGGTGGTCGAGGATCTGACTGCTCCGCTGGCCCCGGTGGTTGAGGATCTGACTGCGCCGCTGGCACGCCGCTGGTCGAGGATCTGACGGCTCCGCTGGCTCCGGTGGTCGAGGATCTGACCGCTCCGCTGGCTCCGGTCGTCGAGGATCTGACTGCTCCGCTGGCCGCGGTGGTCGAGGACCTGACTGCTCCGCTGGCTCCCGTCATCGAGAACCTCACCGCTCCGCTGGCCCCGGTCGTCGAGGCCGTGACTGCTCCGCTGGCTCGCCGGTGGTCGAGGCCTGACTGCTCCGCTGGCTCCCGTCATCGAGAATCTGACTGCTCCGCTGGCCCCGGTGGTCGAGGCCGTGACTGCTCCGCTGGCTCCCGTCATCGAGAATCTGACTGCTCCGCTGGCGCCGGTCGTCGAGGACCTCACCGCTCCGCTGGCCCCCGCGCTCGAAGATCTGACCGGTCCGTTCACCCCGGTCCACCAGGACCTGGCTTCAGCGCTGCCCCCGACCCTGCCCACCCACCCGAGCCAGATCGCTCCTCCCGCGCCGTCAGCGCCCGCGCCGTTGTCGGCCCCCGCGGCGCCTCTCGATCAGCCCTCGTTTGCGCCGCTCACGAATGCCCTCCCGGCCCACGCGGGCTCGTCGCCTGCCGCCGGGATTCAGGGGCACTCAGCGCCATTCCCGACCCTCTTCGCTGCTGCCCCGCCGGCCGGCAGCCCCTTCCCTTGGGCCGGCTCCGAGGCGGCCTCACCGTCCGGCTCGTCCCTCGGGTCCGTGCCCTCCAGCGCTCCGCCGCTCCCCGCCCCGTCGGGAGCCAGCGCCGGTAGTGGCGCGGCCGGCGTCGCCGTTAGCACCCTCTTCGCTCTTCTCCTGTCGTTCGCGGCCTTTGGCCTGCGGCACTTCACGCGTGTGCGGCTCGTGCCCGTCGCGTGGCGCCAGCAGGCCTTTGTGGCCGTCATCGAGCGACCTGGTTAGCCCCTCCGGGCTTCTGACCAGGACTTCCCGGCGCACGACGTGCCGGGGCAATTGCTCGATGAGGAGAAACCATGGAACGGACATACCGGAAGCCCGGAGCGCGGGCAGGGTTGGGGGCTCTCACCGCCCTTCTGGTCCTGCTCGCCGGAACGGGCACCTGCGTCGCCGGCGGCGCAGTCGAGCCGGCGCGGCTGGCCACGATGGCCGAGGCGGCACCGCTCGACCAGGGGGCAGGCTACGGCTCGACGGCCGAAGCCAAGCGCGTCCGAGCGCTGCAGCGCATGCTGCAAAAGCTCGGATGGGCGCCGGGACGAGTCGATGGGCTCTTTGGCCCTCGCACCGAAACGGCCGTGCTGCGCTTTCAGGCGGCCACGGGTCTCGCCCGGGACGGCGTCGTCGGACGCTACGCCTGGAAGGCGCTGGCGGACGCACAAGCCACCCCATTGCGCCGAGGTGCGGGCTACGCGGCGGCTAACGGCTCGCAGAGGGTTCGCGCCCTCCAGCGCAGCATGCAGCGGCGTGGGCTGAACCCGGGGCCGGTCGACGGGCGTTATGGCCCTAGGACCGAGGCCGCGGTTGCCCGTGCACAACGTGCCGCGAACCTGACGGTGAGCGGTGCCGTAGACACCGAAACCCGGCAAATCCTGGCCCGCGGGCCGGGGCGCCAAGACAGCGGCCACCGGGAAGTCCCGGTGCAGCTGGACGGCGCCAGGGTGCAGACGCAGCGAATCGCGTCCTTCAGCCGGCTGGCAGAGCCAAGCGTGACCACAGGTCAGGCCGAGCGGCTATGGCTCGCTCTGGTGACCGCGGGCCTCGCACTCATCGCCGGCGCGCTGTGTGCGGTATTGCTGGCCCGCACTCGCTCACGAGCACTCGCTGAGGTTGTCGGCCGCCCAAGCGGCGAGGAAGGGCAGGAAGTGCTGCCCGTGAACGACGGATCAGAGCGAATCCCCGAGGACACCCCGGTGAGCCCCGCTGCGGATCGGGGGCCGGTGCGTGCCGTCGGCTACACGAGCGTGCAGCAGGCGAACGGCGGCGAGCCGGATTCGCTGGAGAGCCAGGCCGAGGCCATCGACCGCCTCTGCGAGAGCCGGGGCTGGGAGCTGCTGCACGTGGTGCGGGACGTCGAGAACGGACACCCGAAGGGTCTCGAGCGGCCGGGACTGCTCTACGCCCTGGAGCGCATCGCCGAGGGCGAGGCCTCCTGTCTCGTTGTTTCCGAGCTCGAGCGGCTCAGCCGCTCGGCGGCCGACCTGGGCCGGATCGTCGAAT
Source organism: uncultured Thermoleophilaceae bacterium (assembly GCA_963728495.1). Classification (GTDB taxonomy): domain Bacteria; phylum Actinomycetota; class Thermoleophilia; order Solirubrobacterales; family Thermoleophilaceae; genus JACVRW01. Next base: position 148,552 of record CAVSKI010000011.1, read on the forward strand.
GGATCGAGGAGCGTGACGGGCGGCTCGTGGCGATCGACCTGAGGCTCGACACCGGATCGGCCCAAGGCCGGCTCACCGCGCGCACGCTCGTGGCCGTGGGGGAGTGGGAGGGCCGGCGGATCGCCGACCAGACACGAAAGGGTCTGGCCGCCGCCCGCGCTCGCCGCGCAACCACCGGCCGGCCCGCGGTGGAGGACCTCCCGGCCCTCAAGGAGCACATCATGATGATGCGCACCGAGGGGATGACCCTGCAGGCCATCGCCGACCGGCTCAACGCCGAGGGGGTGCCAACGCTGCGCGGTGGCTCCGAGTGGCGGCCCTCGAGCGTGCAGGCGGCCGCCGGCTACCGGCGTCCCAAGGGCAGGAAGTCGAACCTCAAAGACCCGCCGAGGGGAGAGCGCTCATGACCTGAGCCGGTACCGAGGCCGGGGCTGGCAGACTTGACCTGCCATGCCCCCCGATCGCCGCAGGATCCTCGAAGAGCGCACCCGGTACGAGCCGGGAGACGTCGAGCCGCGGGTGTTCGCGGACTGGCGTCGCGCGGGGATCTTCCATCCGAATCCCGAAGGAGACGCCGGCGAGAACTTCTCGATCGCCGTACCGCCTCCCAACGTCACGGGATCGCTGCACATGGGCCATGCCCTCAACGCCGCGATCCAGGACCTCTGCATCCGCGTGGCTCGCATGCGCGGAAAGCGCGCCAAGTGGATCTTCGGCACAGACCACGCGGGAATCGCCACCCAACGCCAGGTGGAAAAGCAGCTCGAGTCCGAGGGAACCAGCCGCGAGGCGATCGGCCGTGAGGCCTTCACCGAGCGCGTCTGGGAGTGGCGGGGCCACCACGGATCGACGATCCTCGAGCAGTTTCAGGCTCTCGGAGCCTCGCTCGACTACGACGACGAGCGCTTCACGATGGACGACAGCTACATCCGCGCCGTCACGCTCGTCTTCGTCCGCCTGTACGAGAAGGGCCTGATCTACCGCGACAACTACCTCGTCAACTGGGACCCCGGGCTGCGAACAGCCATCTCGGACCTGGAGGTCGAGCAGCGCACGGTCGATGACACGCTCTACTCGTTCGACTATCCGCTCGAGTCGGGGTCGGGTTCGGTGACCATTGCCACCGTGCGCCCGGAGACAATGCTGGCGGACACGGCAGTCGCGGTGAATCCGAGCGACGACCGCTACTCGCGGCTGATCGGCGAGGCGGCGATCCTGCCGCTCGTGGGCCGGCGGCTGCCGATCATCGCCGACGACCACGTGGACCCGGAGTTCGGCACCGGCGCGCTGAAGATCACCCCGGGCCACGACCCCACCGACTTCGACATAGGCCGGCGTCACGGCCTCCCCGAGGTCACCGTGATCGGCGAGGACGGGCGCATCACCGACACCGCACCGGAAGCCTTCCGGGGCATGGAGATCGACGAGGCCCGCGCCGCCGTGGTGGCCGCCCTGCGCGAGCAGGGGCTCGTGTCGGGCACCCAGCCCTTTACACACGACGTGCCGCACTCCCACCGCTCGGGCCGGCGAATCGAGCCGTTGATCTCGCTCCAGTGGTTCTGTGACATGGAGCGGCTCGCGGGGGCGGCGATCGAGCCAGTGCGAGACGGGCGATTGCGTTTCCATCCCGAGAGCAAGGCGAAGGACTACCTGGACTGGCTCGAGCGAATTCGGCCATGGTGCATCTCGCGCCAGCTCTGGTGGGGCCACCAGCTGCCGGTCTGGTACCGCGGCGAGGAGACCTACGTCGGCGTCGAGGCGCCGGAGGGCGAAGGCTGGGAGCGCGACCCCGACGTGCTCGACACCTGGTTCTCGTCGGGCCTGTGGCCCTTCGCCACGCTGGGCTGGCCCGAGCAGACCGACCAGCTGCGCGCGTTCTATCCCACCGACTTGCTCTCCACCGCGCGCGACATCATCTTCCTCTGGGTTGCGCGCATGGTCATGTTCGGGGTGGAGCTGACCGGCGAGATCCCGTTCACCGACGTGAATATCCACTCGGTGATCCAGGCCCCCGACGGGCGGCGCATGTCCAAGTCGCTGGGCACCGGCATCGATCCACTCGATCTGACCCAGAGCTACGGGGCCGATGCGCTGCGCTTCGGTCTGCTGGCCATGTCGAGCGGCCAGGACGTGCGCTTCAACGAGGAGCGCGTCAAGCAGGGCCGCGACCTGGCGAACAAGCTGTGGAACGCGTCGCGCCTGATCCTGTTGCGCGTGACCGACACCGAGCCCGATCCCGGCGCCGCGACCACGGTCGAGGATCGCTGGATCGTTTCGCGCCTGGAGCGGTTGACCGAGGGGGTGACCGAGCTCTACGACGGCTTTCGCTTCTCGCATGCCTCGCGCGCGCTCTACGCCGCGTTCTGGTCGGAGCTGTGCGACTGGTACCTCGAGTTGGCCAAGCCGCGCCTGTACGAGCAGGACAACCAGGCCGTCTCGGGAGTACTCCTGTGGGCGCTCGAGCGCACGCTGCGGCTGCTGCACCCGGTGATGCCGTTCGTGACCGAGGAGATCTGGGCGCTGATGCCCGAAGCGCGCGGCTCTGCCGCAAGCGCAGGGGACGGCATCCGTGAAGCGCGCGGGATGCTGGCCACGGCCGCGTGGCCCCTGCCCGACAGCGCACGAATCGACGAGGCCGCCGAGGCCGAGGTCGGGCGGCTGATAGAGGCGGTCACGGCCGTTCGGCGCTACCGCGACGAGGTCGGAGCGAAGCCCTCGGCTGCCCTCCGCGGGCGCCTGGTGGCCGACGGCTACGGCGCGACCGGCGAGCACCTGGCGCGGCTGGCCCGGCTCGAGCTCGTGGATGGAGAGGTGGAGAACGGGGATGTGCTCGCCACCGTCCCGATCCCCGGCGGCGGCGTCCAGGTGCTTCCCTCGGACGCCTTCGACCCGGCCGAGGCCGAGAAACGGCTCGCCGCGCGGCGCGAGTCCCTGCGGGCCGAGATCGAGCGCGCGGAGCGCCGGCTGGCCAACGAGAAGTTCGTGGCGCGCGCTCCCGCCGAGGTCGTGGAGGAGGAGCGGCGCAAGCTCGGCGAGTACCGCGACGCTCTGCGCCGCCTGGGCGACTCGTGAACTTCCGGCAGGCGGAGGACTACCTGCTCTCGCTGGAGCTGTTCGGCATGCGCTTCGGCCTGGACCGCATGCATCGGTTGATGACCGTGCTCGGACTGCCTCAGCGGCGCTTTGCCTCCGTGCACGTGGTGGGCACCAACGGCAAGTCGTCGACGGTGCGCTTTTGCGCCGCACTGCTGGAGCGTCACGGGCTGCGCAGCGGCAGCTACACCTCGCCCCACCTGCGCTCCTTCCGGGAGCGCATCGAGGTGAGCGAGGAGGCGGTGTCCGAGGCGGACTTCGCGGCCGCCGTCACTCGCGCCGCGGCGGCCGCGGAGATGGTCAACCGCACCGCCGAGCCGGACAACCAGGTGACTCAGTTCGAGGCGCTCACCGCCGCCGCCTACCACGAGCTGGCCCGCCGGGGCGTGGAGGTGGCGGTGATCGAGGCGGGCCTGGGCGGGCGCTTCGACGCGACGAACGTGATTCCGTCGAAGGTGCAGGTGCTGACGTCGGTGGGCCTCGAGCACACCCGCTGGCTCGGGCCCACGCTCGAGGACATCGCGGAGGAGAAGCTTGCGGTGGTGGGCGACCGAGGCACGCTGGTCACGGGCACGCTGGATCCCGAGTCGAGAGCGGTCGCCGAGCGCGTGACGCAGGAGCGGCACGCCGCTCTGGTCGAGGTCGGCCCGGCTCCCGACCGCGGTGTGGCTCTGCGAGCGGCAGGAGGCTTTCAGCGCGAGAACTTCGCGGTCGCCGCTGCCGCCGCGGAGGCCTTTCTGGGTCGGTCACTCGACGCCCGGGCGGTGGGCGAAGCCGCCGCGGCCACGCTCGTTCCGGGCCGCGCCGAGATCGTCGCCGACCGGCCGCTCACGGTGTACGACGGCGCCCACAACCCGGCCGGAGCGCACGTGATGGCGGAGTCGCTGGAGGAGCTGCTGAGCGACCGGCGCCCACGCGTGGCCGTGATCGGCGTCCTGGAGGACAAGGACGCGGCCGGCATGCTGACGGAGCTGCTGCCCCGCTTCGATCGGATCGTCTTCACCCGCCCGCAGAATCCGCGCTCGCTCTCGCCGGCCACGCTCGCCTCGCTGGCCGAGAAGCTCGGCGGCCCACCGGCCGAGATCGTGGCCGAGCCGCGGGAAGCGGTCGAGCGCGCGCGATCACTCGCCGGCGCGGGCGGGGCGGTGCTGGCCACCGGGTCGATCTACCTCATCGCCGACCTCGTGCGTGAGGGAGCGGACGCCAGAGCTTCCACGCTTTAGGGTTACCCCCGATGGACGGTGACGGTCCCCGTTTCGGCGCAATGATCGGCCTCGTGGCCATCGTCGTGGCCACCGTCATCCTCGTTTTCTTCGGCATCGGCTACCTGCTCGGCCGCGTTTTCCTCTAAAGACGCGCCGACCCGACGGCTACACTCGCCCTCGCATGGCCCCTCTCGCCATTTTCGGCATCGAAAACGACGCGCTGAACCTCGCAGTCAACGTGCTGATCCTGGTTCTCGTGGTGATCTGGCTCGCGCTGGTCTATTGGACCTACGCGGACGCCCGGCGGCGCATCGGGGATCCGCTGCTCGTGGCCTGTGCCACGGCGGCGTCGCTGTTCCCGTTCGTCGGGACGGTCGTCTACCTGATCGTCCGCCCGCCCGAATACCTGGAAGACGTTCGCGAGCGCGAGCTCGAGATCCAGGCCGCCGAGGCTCGGCTTCAGAGCCTGCAGCACGAGCATTGCCAGTACTGCGGCTTCGAGGTGGAGGGCGACTTCCTGCGCTGCCCGAGCTGCCTGCGGCGGCTCAAGGAGCCGTGCAGCGTGTGCGCCAAGCCGCTGGACCCGCGCTGGAAGATCTGCCCCTACTGCGAAGCCGAGGTGGGCCAGGCGCCGGCCGAACCGCGCCGGACCCGGCCACGACGCGCGGCGGCCGCCGGACAGGCCCGGCAGTCGGCGCCGCGCGCGAGCGCACCGCGAGCCGCCCGGCCGCCTGAGGGCGGCTCCGTCGAGCGGCCCGCCCGGGCTCAGCGCGAGCGCCCGCCCTCCGCCGGCTGATGGAACGCACCCTCATCCTGGTGAAGCCGGACGCGTTCGAGCGCAGCCTGACCGGCGAGATCCTCGCTCGCTTCGAGCGCAAGGGCCTCACGATCGCCGCCATGAAGCACATGCTCGTCGAGCGCGAGCTCGCCGAGCAGCACTACGACGAGCACAGCGGGAAGCCGTTCTTCGAGTCGTTGGTCAACTTCATCACCAGCGGGCATCTGGTCGCGCTGGTGCTGGAGGGGCACGAGGCGATCACCGCCGCCAGGCAGGTGATTGGTGCGACCAACCCGCTCGAGGCGTCGCCCGGCTCGATCAGGGGCGAGTTCGGCCTCGAGGTCCAGACGAACCTCGTCCACGGCTCTGATTCCCCCGAGTCCGCCGCGCGCGAGATCGGGCTCTTCTTTCCCGAGCTTTGATCCGCCGTGCACGAGGGCGCGGGCCGGCGCGCGCCGGAGTGGTTCTGGCTTCGGCTTCGCCGCAGCGACGGGCGATTCTCGAGCAGCTGGGAATCGACTTTCGCGTGGAGGCGCCTGACGTAGAAGAGCTCAACCAGGGCGATCCGCGCGAGACTGTGGCCGAGAACGCGCGACGCAAGGTGCGCGCGAGCAACGCCCCGGAACGGGTCCTGGGCGTGGACACCGCGGTCGTGCTCGAAGGACGCCTCTTCGGCAAGCCGCGCGACGCCGCCGAGGCCGCGAGCTTTCTCAGGACTCTGTCCGGTCGCACTCACGAGGTGATGAGCGGAATCGCACTGCGCGAGACCGATGGCCGCGAGCTCGTGGATGTTGCCGTGACGCTGGTGCGGATGCGCTCTCTCGGGGCCTCACTGCTCGACTGGTACCTGGCCACCGGGGAATGGGCCGGACGGGCGGGCGGCTACGCGATCCAGGGCAAGGGAGCGGCGCTCGTGGACGAGATCGAGGGCGACTACACCAACGTCGTAGGCCTGCCCGTGCCCACGCTGCTCCGCCTCGCTCCCGATTTGATCCGCTAGGCGGGCCAAATGCAGGCTTTTCGTGCGCTTCGGCACAGGCCCTGCAGCCCTTGCCGGTCGGCCTTCGCCCGCTAGACTGCGGGCTTCGCTGGGCGCAGCCCCAACGCGTCCGGTTTCCCGTCCGGGCACAGCCACGCCGTGCTGCCGCCCCGGCACCTATCCTCATTTTCCAGGCACGAATGGGCTTTTTCTCCTACCTCACCGGCATGGGCGGCCGCGACATGGCCGTCGATCTCGGCACCGCCAACACCCTCGTTTACGTGCGGGGACGCGGAATCGTGCTCTCAGAGCCGTCCGTGGTGGCGATCGATTCGCGCACCAGCGAGGTGCATGCGGTGGGCATCGAGGCCAAGCGAATGCTGGGCCGGACCCCGGGCACGATCCAGGCGATCCGCCCACTCAAGGACGGCGTGATCGCCGACTTCGACGTGACGGAGCAGATGCTGCGCCACTTCATCCAGAAGGTGCACCAGAACCGCTGGGCGCATCCTCGGGTGGTGGTCTGCGTTCCGTCGGGAGTGACCGGGGTGGAGAAGCGGGCGGTCGAGGAGGCCTGCCTGTCCGCCGGCGCCCGCCAGGCCTACCTGATCGAAGAGCCCATGGCGGCCGCCATCGGCGCCGGGCTGCCGGTCGGGGAGCCCACCGGCAACATGGTGGTCGACATCGGCGGCGGCACGAGCGAGGTCGCGGTGATCTCGCTCGGCGGGATCGTGGTGTCACAGTCGATCCGCATCGGCGGCGACGAGCTCGACGAAGCGATCATCAACTACGTCAAGCGCGAGTACAAGCTGATGATCGGCCAGCAGACGGCCGAAGAGGTGAAGCTGGAGATCGGCTCTGCCTTTCCGCTCGACGAGGAGGTCCAGGCGGAGATCCGCGGGCGCGACCTCGTCTCCGGCCTGCCCAAGACGATCGTGCTCACCAGCGAAGAGGTGCGCATGGCGCTCGAGGAGCCGCTCCAGCAGATCATCGATGCGGTCAAGGAGACGCTTGACCGCACCCCGCCCGAGCTCGCCTCGGACATCATGGACCGCGGCATCATGCTCGCCGGCGGCGGGGCGCTCTTGCAGGCGCTGGACGAGCGCCTGCGCGACGAGACCCAGATGCCGGCCCACCTGGCCGAGTCACCGCTCACCTGCGTGGCGGTGGGCTCAGGTCGCAGCCTCGAGGAGTTCGAGGCCATTCATCGCAGCAACAAGAATTCCCGAACGAGCCGGCGTCGCTAACCCGGCGGGCGGCCGCCGGCCGGGGGTCTCGAGATGTACGACCGGAAAACCATCCGCAGAAGGCGGGCGGTACTCGCCGTCTTCATTGCGCTCTCGATCGTGATTCTCACCGCCTACTTCGGCGAGTCGCGCGGCGGTGCCTTTCACACCCTTCAGCGCGGGGCCCAGGAGACGTTCGCGCCGATCGAGACGGGGGCCAGCAGTGCTCTCAAGCCCTTCCGCGATTTCGTCGGCTGGACTGGCGACACGATCGACGCCAAGGATCAGAACACCGAGCTCAAGGACGAGGTCGAGCGCCTGCGCACGGATCTCGCCGAGGCCCAGACTTCTCTGCGCGACGCCAATCAGCTCAAGGCGATTCGCAACCTCCATCAGGAGAACTACTTCCCCACCTCAACCCAGCCGGTGACCGCTCGCGTGATCGCGAAGTCGCCGACCGTCTGGTATTCGAGCGTCAAGATCGACAAGGGCTCGAACGACGGCGTGCGCGTAAACCACCCCGTGATTGCGGCGGGCGGGCTTGCCGGCAAGGTGATAAGCGCCACCGGCGGCACGGCTGAGGTGCGATTGATCACCGATGGTGAGAGTGGAGTGTCGGCGCAGGTGTTCCCGCAGGGCGTGACCGGCGTGGTCCGGCCCCAGGTCGGCAATCCCAACGACCTGCTGCTCGAGAACGTCGAGAGCGGCCGGCGGGTGACCGAGCGCACGCTCGTGATCACGTCGGGCTTCACGTCGCTGAAGGGTGAGTCGCTGTTTCCCCGCGGCATCCCCATCGGCCGCGTGACGGAGGTCGACTTCGACGAGCTGGAGACCTACCAGCGCGTTCACATCAAGCCCTTCGCGGACCTGCGAAGGGTTGACGTGGTGGAGGTTCTCACGCGGCGTGGCGTGGCCCAGGAGGCCTCGCTGGCAGGTAGCGGCGGATGATCCTCTCCGTCGGAGCCTTTCTCCGGGTCGGTCTGCTCCTGCTCGTGGCCGTGGTGTTGCAGCTGTCGGCGCTCAGCCAGATCGGCATTCTGGGCGGCCATGCCGACGTGGTCGTGCTGGTGGTGGCGGCGGTGGCCTTCTACGGCGGGGCCATCTCGGGCTCGGCGGCCGGCTTTGCCGCAGGCCTGCTGCTCGATCTGCTCACCGGCGCGACCATGGGCGCCTCGTCGCTGGTGCTGACCGCGGTCGGCTACGCCGTCGGGCGCTTTCGCGAGCTTCGCGATCCCAGCCACGGCCTGCTGCCGATCGCGGTGGGCGCTGCCGCTACGGCCGGCTGGGTGCTGGGTTTCGCCACCGTAGCGCTGATGCTCGACATCGGCGCTCGCGTCAGCCCACTCGTCATCCGCGACATGATCGTGACCATCCTCCTCAACGCACTGCTCGCCCTGCCGGTGTTCACCGGCGTACGCAAGCTGCTGCGTCCCGCGCTCGCCGTGGACCCGCTCGAGCTGCGCAAGCGCCGGCGCCCACCGCGCGAGGCGGGCCCGCTCGGCCTGCGCGGCCTGGAGGTCTGACGGGGCGATGTACCTGGACAACGACCGCCGTCCCACGCTCACGCCGAAGCTCGCCTTTCGCGTCGCGATCTTCGGCGGGATCGCTCTCGCCGCCTTCGCGGTGATCTTCTTCCGGCTCTGGTACCTCCAGGTGCTCTCGGGCGACAAGTACGTCGCCGAGGCCCAGAACAACCAGCTGCGCAAGATCAAGGTGCAGGCGCCGCGAGGCGAGATCGTCGACCGCGAGGGGCGCGTACTGGTGCGCAACCGCGTGGGCCTGGCGGTGACGATCACGCCGGACAAGTTCCCCGAGGCCGAGAGCGAGCGGGCCGAGCTATACCGCCGCCTGGGCAAGCTGCTCGACATGCGCCCGCGCCGCATCGAGAGGCGCGTGAACGAGCAGTTCAAGGAGCTGCCCTTCTCGAAGGCGACGGTCAAGCAGGACGTCGAGCGCCCGATCGTCATGTACATCGCGGAGCGCAAGGAGGACTTCCGCGGGGTCGACGTGGAGCCGGTCTTCCTGCGCGAATACCCGCATGGCGAGGTCGGCGCCCACCTGTTCGGCTACGTCGGCGAGGTCACCGAGGAGCAGCTCGGCGATCCGCAGTACACGGGCGTGGAGCTGGGCGACCGCGTGGGCAAGGCGGGCATCGAAGCCGAATACGACCGCTTCCTGCGGGGGCAGAACGGCGCCACGCAGGTCCAGGTGGACGCCTTCGGCAACCTCACCCGCCAGCTCAGCGACATCGGCGCCGAGCAGGGCAAGCAGCTGCGGCTGTCGCTCGACCTCGACGTGCAGCGCGTGGGCCAGACGGCGCTCTCGAGCGGCACGGGCAAGGGCGCGTTTGCGGTGCTCGACGTGCGCAACGGCGAGGTGCTCGCGCTCGGATCTCAGCCCTCGTTCGACCCGAACCTCTTCTCGCGCGTGGTGCGCGAGTCCGACTACCGGCGCCTGACGGCCGACGAGAACGGGGCCCCGCTCACCAACCGCGCGGTCTCCGCCGGCTACCCCACGGGCTCGACCTTCAAGCTCATCACCGCAACGGCGGCGCTGGAGGAGGGCTTCATCACGCCGGATACGGTGCAGATCGACAGCGGCTCGATCACCGTCGGCGACCAGGAGTTCAAGAATGCCGGCGACGCCGTCAACGGCGCCATCGCGCTGCGCCAGGCGCTCACCGTCTCCAGCGACGTGTTCTTCTATCTGCTGGGCCAGGACATGAACAACACCGGCGACGGCCAGGCGCTGCAGAAGTGGGCGCGGCGCCTCGGCATCGGGCGCCAGACGGGGATCGACCTCCCCGAGGAGGGACCGGGCTTCGTTCCCAGCGAGGCCTGGCGCGATCGCGAGCACGCGAAGTTCAACCGCTGCGTCAAGCGCCGCAAGCTCACCGATGCCGAGATCTACGAGGGCAAGTGCGGCTTCATCGACCGGCCCTGGTCGGTGGGCGACAACATCAACCTTGCCGTCGGCCAGGGTGACCTGCAGGCCAACCCGCTGCAGCTCGCCGTGGCCTACGCGGCCGTGGCCAACGGCGGAAAGGTGTTGCGCCCCCGGCTGGGCCAGCGCATCGAGAACTCGCTGGGTCAGGCCGAGCAGAACCTGCAGGCGCCCACCGCGCGCAGGCTCAAGATCGACCCTGCCAATTCATCGGCGATCATGGAGGGCCTGAACGGCGCCGCCAACGGACCCGGTGGTACCTCCACTCCGGTGTTCGAGGGCTTCCCCATCCCGATCGCCGGCAAGACCGGAACGGCCGAGAAGGGCCTCGGGCGCGCCGACCAGTCGTGGTACGCCGCGCTGGCCCCCTACCCCCATCCCAAATACGTGGTCGTGGTCACCGACGAGGCCGGCGGCTTCGGCGCCGACACGGCCGCGCCCATGGCGCGGCTGATTCTCGCCGAGCTCTTCAACCTCAACGAGAGCCAGCTCGTGGCGGGCGGAGGCGCGCCCGACTGATGTCCAGCCCGGTCAAGGACTTCCGCGAGATGGCCCCCCGGATGATGCGGTTGGACCCGCTGCTTCTACTCGCCACGCTCGGATTGATCGCCGCCGGCGTCTACTCCGTCCACCGCGCGACGCTCAACGACGTGGCTGGGGATCCCAACTACTTCATGTATCGCCAGTTGGCCTACGCGGGCGTCGGACTCGTTCTGATGTACCTGCTCTCCCGCTTCGACTACTCGCGCCTGCGGGAGTGGAAGTGGGGGGTCTACGGCTTCATGATCGCCTCGGTCCTGCTCGTCTACGCGCTGGGCTTCTCAGCCCGCGGTTCGCGGCGTGCGATCGAGTTCGGCTTCATCAACTTCCAGGCGTCGGAGCTCGGCAAGCTGTTGCTATGCGTGGCGGTGGCGGCGTTCATGGTCGACCGGTTGCGGCGCCTGGGCGATCGAGAGACCACCAGCCGCATCCTGCTGCTGGCGCTGGTCCCGGCGATGCTGGTGGTCGCCCAGCCCGACCTGGGCTCGGGGCTCGTGTACATCGCCATCGTCCTCGCCGTGCTGTTTGTGGCCGGCGCGAAGTGGACTCACTTCGCCGCTGTAGGGGCGCTCGGGGTTTCTGCGATCCTTGTTGTGATGCTTGTGGCGCCGGCGGTCGGCGTCGATTTACTCAAGCCCTATCAGCAGGATCGGTTGACCGCATTCCTAAACCCTTCGGACGATCCTGCCGAACAGGGTTATCAGATCAACCAATCGCTCACGGCGATCGGCGCCGGGGGCAAGACCGGGCGAGGCGACGAATCCACCCAGACCGAATTGAACTTCCTACCCGAACACCACACGGACTTCATTTTCTCCGTGGTGGGCGAGGAGTTCGGCTTCGTGGGGGCGGCCCTCGTGCTGTCCCTGTTTGCGCTCCTGATCTGGAGAGCGCTGCGAATCCTGACGATGTCCAAGAACTTCTACGGCGCGCTAGTAGCCGGCGGCATCACCGCGATGCTGATGTTCCAGGTCTTCGTCAACGTGGGCATGACAATCGGGATCATGCCCATCACCGGCATCCCGCTGCCGCTGCTGTCCTATGGCGGCTCGTCGGTGCTTACGACATTGATGGCAATCGGCCTCCTGCAGTCCATACACGCGCAGGCGCGCGAAACGGCTGTGGCCAAGGGCCTTTGACGCTTATGAGAGGACTTTCCGTTGAGAAAGCAGTTGCTCGTCACGGTGGACCGTGGCGAAACCAGAGTCGCGATCCTGGAAGCGGAGGGCACAACCTCCGGTTCTAAGGGCCGCGCGAAGAAGAACAGCGACGATTGGCGCGTCGCGGAGCTCTATATCGAGCGCCGCGGATCGCGATCGATCGTCGGAAACGTCTACAAGGGCAAGGTCGACAACGTCCTGCCCGGGCTCGAGGCGGCGTTCGTCGACATCGGGCTGGAGAAGAACGGCTTCCTGCACGCCGACGACGTGGTATTTCCCGGCGTGGAGGTGGCGCGCCGCGGGCGCGGCGCCCGCACCAAGGGCAAGCGCATCACCGAGCTGCTCAAGCCCGGGCAGGAGATCCTGGTACAGGCGATCAAGGATCCGCTGAAGACGAAGGGGCCGCGCCTGTCGATGCAGCTCTCGATCGCGGGTCGCTACCTCGTCTACGTGCCCCAGGGCGAGGGAGTCGGCGTGTCGCGCCGGCTCGAGGACAAGGAACGCGACCGGGTGCGCCGCGCCGCCGGCAAGGCGGAGCTGGGCGAGGGCGGGGTGATCGTGCGCACGGCCGCCCAGGGAGCCACGCGCGAGGACTTCGAGCGCGAGATCAAGTACCTGCACAAGCTGCACGACGTGCTCCAGCAGCGCGGCCAGGAGGTGCAGGCGCCGGAGATGGTCTTTCAGGAGGCCGATCTGTCGGTGCGGGTGGCTCGCGACATCTTCTCGGGCGAGTTCGAGCGGGCGATCGTGGACGACGAGAAGCAGCATCACCGCCTCGAGTCGTTCTTCAACCGCACCGCGCCCGAGCTGCTCGAGCGCCTCTCGCTTTACACCGACGAGGAGCCACTGTTCGAGCGCTACAACGTCGAGGAGGCAATCCAGTCGGTGCTGCGACGCCGCGTGGACCTGCCGAGTGGCGGATACCTGATCATCGACTACGCCGAGGCCATGACGGTGATCGACATCAACTCGGGCTCGTTCACCGGCCGCGGCAAGGGCGCCAAGCTCGAGGACACGATCACCCGGACCAATCTCGAGGCCGCCGACGAGGTGGTTCGCCAGCTGCGGCTGCGTGACATCGGCGGCATCATCGTCATCGACTTCATCGACATGTCTCGGGCGCGCAACCGCGACGCCGTGCTCAAGACCCTGCGCAAGTCGCTGGACGAGGACCGCACGAAGACCTACGTGGTGGAGATCTCGCCACTCGGACTGGTGGAGATGACGCGCCAGAACGTCACCGACGGGGTGCGCGAGATCCTCACGAAGACCTGCCCGGTCTGCGAAGGCGAAGGGGTGGTGCTGTCCGAGGACACGGTGGCGATCGAGGTGGACCGCTGGCTGCGGGACCTGGTGGCCGAGCGCGCCGACTCACCCGCGTTCCTCATTCGCGTGAACCCGAGGGTGGCCACCATCCTGGTCGGCGGGCAGGGCGTTCCCGGGCCGATCGTGGAGATCGAGGCCGAGACCGGCCGGCACTTCCACTTCGAGGGGACCGAGGCGCTGCCGCTCGACACCTTCGACGTCGTGCTCGAGGGCACCCGCGAGGAGGTCGAGGAGCGGGCGCTGCCGTTCCGCGAGGGCGAGGAGGTGCTCGTTCAGATCGAGGAGCCCCACATGTACAACGACGACGACGCGGTGGCCAAGCTCGACGGCTACGTGGTTTCGGTGTTCGGAGCGGCACCGCTGGTGGGCGAACGGACGCTGGTGCGCATCGAGAAGGTCGGCCGCAGCGCCGCGCAGGCTTCGCTGGTGAACCCGCCGGCGGGCGTGGTGTCGAGCCCCGGTGTCTCCGAGGACGGCGGCCTCGGCGGAGGGCAATGGCGAGGGCCGGCGCCGCCGACGCGGGCGGCGCGGAGGCCGCGGGCGACGCAAGAAGGCCGAGGCCGGGTCGGGCTAGCCAGCGACTTGCCGGGCCTCGCTGTCGTCACCGCCCTGCGGAGGAGCAGGGCTGTCTAACTCAGAACGTTTCGAAGACGGCCGATTAGGTGGACATGCCCACTCATTGGTTGTCGAAGCTCTCCGTGGTCGTCGTCGCCGGGCTGCTGGTATGCGGGGTCTCCGGTTTGGCGATCGCGCAGTCCGGGAGCGCCGCGCCGAAGAAGATCAAGGCTTGCGCCAAGAAGAAGGGCGGGGCGCTACGCCTCGGCAAGAAATGTCGCAAGCGTGAGCGCCGTGTGACCTGGGCGGTGAGGGGTCCAACGGGGCTGACGGGCCCCCGAGGCGAGGCCGGCATCGTCGGCAAGGACGGCGCCCAGGGACCTCCCGGCACCAACGGCGCGAACGGGACGAATGGGACAAACGGGACCTCCACCGGCGAGACGTTCTTCGACTCCGCTGATTTCGGCGCCAACTTCGGTGCCGGCGGGGTGTGCTCGGCGGTACCCGGCGGGGGACCAAGCATCACCGTCAACGTCCCGAGCGGCTCCTACGCGCAGGTGATGGCGTCGGTCAGGGTCCAACGGGCGGGCGGAGCCTCCAACACCGCGTGCGTGCGCGTCGACAACACCGACGTCCAGTTTTCTACTTCAGCGAGTCTCGCGGCTGAGACTCGATACCTCCAACAGGGGAGCGCGGTCGGAACCACAGACCCGCTGGACGCACAGCCGCTCACGTTCCCGCTGAGCCAGGGCTCTCACACCATCAGCATGCGCTACGGGTCGGCAGGTGGCACTTCCAATTTCTTGGATCGCGACCTGTACGTCACGGTATTCCACCCGAGCCAATAGATCTCAGCCGCTGAGCTGCGGGAGACCCCCAGTTGGCAGGATTGACTTGGACTCCGGAGAGGGCTAGCTTCGGTGAGTCGACTGAGAGGCAGGAAGCCATGAAGATCTTCCGTCGATTCGGGTCCTTGCTGGTCGCGGCTGGACTGACGCTTGCGGCGACGCCGGCGAACGCGAACCACATTCCGGGGGCCACCTACACGGGCACGACGGCCATGGGTGGAACCGTGTCCTTCGACGTCTCAACTCAGGGCGGCAGCATCAGGCGCTTCGCCTGGAGCGGCGTGCCGACCAATTGCGGAATGACCACGGGAACGTCCACCGGCAGCTTCGTCGGCAGTATCCCGATCCTGAGCCAACCAAACCTGGGTCACGCTTTCTCCCAAGCACCCGGGCGTCGCGTCCTCTTCTCCGGTTCATTTCCGGCGAACCAGCAAGCAGAGGGAACGCTCGGCACCGGACCTCGGCAAGCGGTCGGCAGCGGATGCACGTTCTCCGTCGGATGGACCGCAACAACCGCCGCGATGGCTCCGCCGAACCCCAGCGCAGATCAGATTCCACCCCTGGTCGATGTCCGCATCGGAAACCGCCTGGGCGGCGACGGGGTGATCAGGGTCCGGGTCGAGAGCCCCGAGGAACCGTGCAGCGTTCTGGTCGGCGGCACGGTTTCGATCTCGGGCCCCGGAGGCAGGACTTTCCGGGTGAGGCGAGTCAAGACCATGGTCCAGCATGGGGGAAGCGGGGTGCTTCGGCCCAAGCTTGGCCCACGTGCCCTCGCCACCGTCAGGAGGGCGCTGAGGAACGGGCGCCGGGTCGAGCAGAAGGTTGTTCTCGTTGCCGTCGACGCGGCGGACAACCGCACCGTCGAGCGGTCGACGATCCGCCTGCGCCCCTAGATGATTGATTCCGAATTCGGTGCCCGCGGGGGCGCGCCAGACCAAGCTGGGCGTCGCACGAGTCCCGAAGCAGGTAGCAGCGCTACCTGCGAGGGCTCGGGTGGCGAACCAGCGCCGGTATGGCGCGTCATCCGTGGGTGCCCGAATAAGGAATCAAATACCTAGCTCACGATCAGCGCCACCACGAGCAGCTTCACGAGCCAGTCGCCGGCGTGGATGGCCGCCAGCCTCCAGCGGGTGTTCTCGTGGATCACAGCGCCCGTCCAGAGCACGAGCGGAAACCCGATCCAGAGCGCAAGCCCCAGCAGCAGGCCGCCGGTCCAATCGTCGATCTCGCCCTGCGCGGCCAGGCCCGCCACGACCGTGACGAGAATCAGGCAGCGCAGGAGCTCGACGCCGATCTTCCAGGGCGGCGGTTGCTCCGCCGCGGCGGCCGCCTCGCTGACCTCGGCCAGCTGCCGGCCGAGAAGCGCGTAGTAGGTGGCGCCCAGGATGAACGCCGCGATGGTCGCGGTGAGGATTGGCAGGAGAGCAACGTCAGGCATCGATCTCACCCCCCTCGAGCTGGGTCTTGAGCGCACTCAGACGCTCGCGCCAGAAGGCCTTCATTCGCTCGGCCTGGCCGGCATCGCTCAGTCGCGCGTGCTCGACCGCCACGGTGCTCTTCGCCTCGCCCTTCGACTCGAAGACCACGTTGACGCGGGTTTCGCCGCCGGCCCAGTCGAAGCGAGCCGACCTCGGCTTGGTTGCGGTGCGCTCGCGGAGCCGCCCGTTGGGAAGCCAGCGGGCCCGAGCGTCCTCATCGACGAATGCATCGAAAAGGCGCTCGGCCGCGATGGCCACCGTCTTCTGTGCGGTTACCGCGAAACCGTCCTCGCGCTCGCCGGCCTCACGCAGGCCGCGGGTGCGCTCATAGCTCCACGCGATCGCCTGCGCGTTCCAGGCGAGCGGCTCGATTGCGAGCTGCTCGGCCACCCAGCGCGCGATTTCCCTGTGCGGTCGCTCGGTGGCGCCCCACTGGTCGAGCCGGTCGAACCACTCCTCCCACCCCCGCCCGGTCCTTTCCCGGATCTTCTCGTCCGAGGTGGCCAGCGGCGGTGGCTCGCTCGCCGCCCGGTCCTCTGCGGCCAACAGCATCGCGCGGGCCGCGGTGTAGCTCTCGCCCGTCTTGTCCATCCGCGCGCGGACGAGACGCTTGAACGATCGGTGTCTGGTCATCTGCCGTTCCTCTCGTGGCGGCGACCCCGAGACTCACGCTCACGACGCCCCGCTTGAAAGAGCAACAGCAACCGGCGCCCCGAGAGCTCGAGCCCCCTTTGCCCCGCTTGGGCCGGCGGCGTGAGCGCCGGTATCGGGGTTAGGCGCGGGACCGCGCCGGAAGGGAAGCTACCAACGATGCCGGCGTCAGCGCCGGGCGCCGTTGCGCAGGAGATTGCCGCGGCCGGTCGGCCATGGCAGGCGCTTGGCGTTCGAGCGCGGCACGCGGTACACGTCGATCCCGTGGTCGAAGGTCGAGACCACGATCTCGAGGCGGCCGTCGCCGTTGAGGTCGCCAATGGAGGGCGCGGCGGGCACGCCGATGCCGTTCCCGTTGCTCCCCTGGTTGCGCAGGCGGATGTCATAGAGCCGCTTGCCCGATGCGGAGAGCACCACCAGCCGGCCCGAGCCGGGGGAGGGGCCGTAGGTGCCGAAGATGAGCTCCGGCACACCGTTGCGGTTCAGGTCGGCGGCCACGACCTCGGACGCGAACGTCTTCGGCGCTCCGCGCGCGTAGTCGTAGCGCCACAGCCGCTTGCCGCCCGGCCCCACCGCATACACGTAACCGTCGGGCACGGACGCGACAATCTCGGGCCGGCGATTTCCCCCGATGTTGACTATGGACGGGGCCGGGATCCCGCTCGGGGGATACCAGTCACCGTCGGGACGAACGGCCGGCTTGCCGCTCAGCGGCGGCTTGCGGAAACCCTTATGCCTGCGCGCCGAGCGTCCGCCGCTGCCCTGCGCGCCGTCGAGGACCATGAAGGCGTAGGCCTGGGTCTCGTAGGGCTCGTTCTGCTCCACGTTCGGCAGGCCGATCACCTCGTTGCGGCCGTCCCGGTCGAGGTCGGCCACCGAAGGCGGCGACGCCGTCCACTGCAGCCACGGGGTCTTCCGGACATCGGGCCAGGGGCCGACGTGCCGGTGGTAGTGGCCGGCCTCGACGCTGGGGCTCAGCCAGCGGATGAACTGGCCCCACCCGAGGCGGCTCCCGAGATGGTCGCTGTCGCGGTTCGTGTACCAAGGCGACGCGAGCACGGACGTGCCGTCGTGGTTGAACACGTTGATCTGGTGATTGTCGAAGGTGACGACGATCTCCCGCTGCGGATCGTTGTCGAGGTTGCCGATTCCCACGTTCTCGCCGTAGGCGCCGTAGCCGTTGTTGCCGACGCCGTTGAAGGTGGCGTCGCTGCCGGTGTTGTACCGCGGCCACCCGCGCGACCGAGGCGCCTGAGCCGTCGAACACGAAGACCTGCGATCCGGTAGGCGAGGTGTTCGTCGTGGTGGCCACCACCTCGATGCGGCCATCTCGATCGAGGTCGGCCGCGGCCATGCCGCGCGTCTCGGGGCATTGGCCGCCGCTGCAGGTCGAGGCCGGCCAGCCCGGCTTGAGCCGCAGTCCGCCGTCGCGGAGGTTGTAGGCCGCGACCGTCCCCTCGTTCCCGCCCACGACGATCTCCGGCACGCGGTCGCCGTCCATGTCGGCGACCACGCTGGGCGCATAGACGCGTCCGCTCGACGCGGTGCCGCGGCCCAGAAGACGACCCTTGGCATTGAAAACGAAGGTCGAGTAGAAGGGCGCCACGATCTCGAGCCGCCCGTTGCGGTCGAGGTCAACCAGCCCGGGCGACGAGAACCAGCCGGTCTCGCCGGTGGCGATGTTCCTGACGAACTGCGGCGCTGCGACAGCCCTCGCCTTGGCCTTCGAGGGCGCGGCGCTTGCCGCGGCGCCGGAGACTGGCTGCAACGAGCACGGCCAAGATCGCAGGGAACGCCTTGTGAAAGCCCCGTCGCATCGGGCAAAGCTACCCGCCACAGCCCGGGCATAACGATGAATTTCGGAGGGGCCGACGGTCTACGCTCACGAACCCGACGAACAGAGAGAGGCATATGCCTGCCCAAGACCGCTTGAGGCTTGCGCGAGATTCCTACGGCGCATACGAGTCCGGCGACCGTCGCATCATCGAGGAGCTTCTGAGCGACGACTTCACCTTCTACAGCCCTCCGGACCCCGGGATCGATCGCGCGACGTACTTCGAGCGCTGCTGGCCGAACTCCGAGCTGATCGAGTCCTTCGACTTCAAGCGTCTAGTCGACGCCGGCGATGAGGTCGTCGTGACCTACGAAAGCACGAAGACCGACGGGAAGCGGTTTCGCAACACCGAGGTCCTCACCTTCGAAGGCGACAAGATCTGTAAGGCGGAGGTCTACTTCGGCTGGGACCTCGAGTAAATCGCGCTAGCCGAGCGCGCTCTCCAGCGCCACCGTGACCGTCTCCGTGGTGGCGCGGCCACCGAGATCGGCGGTGTGGTTCGCGGGCGAAGCCAGCGTGCTTTCGATGGCCGAGTGGAGCGCCGCCGCGGCTTGCGGATGGCCCAGGTGCTCGAGCATCAGCGCGCCCGTCCAGACCTGACCGACCGGGTTGGCGATTCCCTGCCCGGCGATGTCGGGCGCCGAGCCGTGCACGGGCTCGAACATCGAGGGATGCTCGCGCTCCGGGTTGAGGTTGGCGGCCGGGGCGATCCCGATGCTGCCCGCGATCGCGGCCGTGAGGTCGCTGAGGATGTCGCCGAAGAGGTTCGAGGCCACGATCACGTCGAGCGACTCCGGCGCACTCACCACGCGCGCGCAGAGCGCGTCGATCAGCACCCGCTCCACCTCGACCGCGGGATGCTCGGCTGCCACCTCCTCCACGACCTCGTCCCAGAACGGCATCGTGTGGATGATCCCGTTCGACTTCGTGGCCGACACCAGGCGGCCCTCCCGTTCCTCGGCGAGGCGAAAGGCCTGGCGCGCGATCCGCTCGATCCCGTGCCGAGTGAAGATCGCCTGCTGGGAAGCCAACTCGCTCGGGTGACCGCGGTACATCCGCCCGCCCACCTCCGAGTACTCGCCCTCCACGTTCTCGCGCACCACCACGATGTCGATCTCGGCGTCACCGGCGAGCGGGCCGGGGACGCCCGGCATGTGCCGGATCGGGCGCAGGGCCAGGTACTGATCGAAGGTGCGGCGGATCGGGATCAGCAGCCCCCACAGCGAGATGTGGTCGGGCACCCCTGGCGCCCCAACGGCACCAAGGAAGATCGCGTCGTAGCCGCGGAGGCGATCCAGGCCGTCGGCGGGCATCATCTCGCCGGTCTCCAGGTAGTGGTCGCAGCCCCAGGGCAGCTCGTCCCATTCGAAGCCAAAGCCGTGGAGGCGCCCTGCCTGCTCGAGCACGCGCTGGGCCGCGGGCACGACCTCGCGGCCGATGCCGTCGCCCGGCAGAACCGCGACTCGGTGGATGAGCGTCATGGGCGAGCGAGAATACGGCTACCACGGCTCCCGTAGCCTGCGGGCATGTCTGAACGCGAAAAGCCCACGGTCGAGGTTCCCGCCGGCGAGTCTCCGTCCTACCAGCTCGAACTCGAGGACATCGACGTCGGCGAGGGCGACGAGGCGGTGGCCGGTCGCCAGGTGGAGGTGCACTACGTTGGCGTCTCGTGGTCCTCGGGCGAGCAGTTCGATGCGTCGTGGGATCGCGGAAAGACGTTCAAGTTCAAGCTCGGCAAGGGCCAGGTGATCGCCGGCTGGGACCAGGGCGTTGCGGGCATGCGGGCGGGCGGCCGGCGCCGCATCACGATCCCGCCGGACCTGGCCTATGGCAAGCGCGGCGCCGGCGGCGTGATCGGCCCCGACGAGACGCTCGTGTTCGTCGTGGACCTGCTCGGCGTCCGCTGAGATGCTCGAGGTCGAGCCGACATCTGAGCTCAGGCGGGTGGCCCGTGAATGTCGTCGACCCAGTGCACCGGTTCCGGGTCGGGCTCGATGTCGGGGAGGTCGAGGTTCACGACAACCGGCTCCTGGCCGCTGCGGACGATCACGCAGGACAGCGGCTCGTCCGGGCTGGCATTGATCTCCTGGTGGGGCGCGAACGGGGCGACGTAGATGAAGTCGCCCGGATCGGCCTCGGCGACGTACTCGAGTCGTTCGCCCCAACGCATCCGCGCCCGGCCTCTGACCACGTAGATCACGCTCTCGACCGGCCCGTGGTGATGAGGTCCGGTCTTCGCGTCGGGTTCGATGACCACGGTGCCGGCCCATAGCTTCTCGGCCCCGGCGCGGGCCGCGGTGATCGCCGCGGCCCTGCTCATGCCCGGCGTCTGCGGAGTGTTGGGATCGAGCTCGCTCCCGCGCACCACGCGTACGCCGTGCATGTCAGGGTCTCACGAAGGTGTCGGGGTCGGGGCCGGTGCGCTCCCCGACGTCGAGGCTCTCGATCTCTGACATCTCGTCGTCGCTCAGCTCGAAGTCGAACACATGCAGGTTCTGCTGGATCCGGTCGGGGGTGACCGACTTCGGGATCACCACGTTGCCGAGCTGGATGTGCCAGCGCAGCACGACCTGTCCCGGCGTCCGCTCTTGGGCCTCGGCGATGCTCGTGATCACCGGGTCGTCGAGCACCTCGCCCTGGGCCAGGGGGCTCCACGCCTCGGTGACCACGCCCAGGTCCGCGTGCGTCCGGCGTAGCCCCTGCTGCCCGAGCCGGGGATGCAGCTCAACCTGGTTGATGCTCGGCGTGACGCCGGTCTCCTGGACCAGGCGCTCGAGATGGGCGGGCTGGAAGTTCGACACGCCGATCGAACGCACGAGGCCCTGCTCCTGGGCCTCGATGAAGGCCTTCCAGGTCTCGACGTAGCGGTCCTGGGAGGGCACCGGCCAGTGAATGAGGTAGAGGTCGACGTAGTCCATCTCCAGCCGATCGAGGCTGGCGCGCAGCGCTCGCGTCGCCTGCTCATAGCCATGGTCGTCGTTGGAGCACTTGGTGGTGATGAACACGTCACCCCGGTCGAGCCCCGAGGCATGCAGAGCCTGTCCGACACCCGCCTCGTTCTCGTACGCCGCGGCCGTATCGACGTGGCGATAGCCGGTGGCCAGCGCCTTGTCGACCACGGCGGCCGTGTCCTCGGGCGGCACCTGGAACACGCCGAAGCCCATCTGCGGGATCTCTGCCCCGTCCCGGAGGGTTACGACAGGGACGCTCTCAGTCGAAAAGCTCATGCCAGAAGCGTTGCCCTCGGCTGTGGACTGTCAAACGCGCCGAGCCGCATCGTGGCGCTCAGATTCTGTTATCAGGAACCCGATGGACCAGCGAATTCAGCTGCGCGCACGCGGGCCCTACTCGCTCGCGGCGAGCGCTCGCTTCCTCGAGGGCTTCGCGCCGGCGAGCCACGAGGGCGCGCGCGAGGACGGTCACCTGCACCTCGCCTTCTGCGTCGAGCGTGGGTGGGCTCCCGTGGGAGCGTGTCTGCGTGAGACTCCGGCCGGCGTTGCGGCCACGGTCTACGGCCCGGCCGATCGCCAGACGGTGAGGGAGCAGCTGGCGCGAATCCTGTCGCTCGACATCGACGGAACGCGGTTCGCGGCCATCGGCGAGCGCGACCCCGTGATCGGGCGGCTGCAAAGACGCCACCCCGGCCTCAGGCCGGTCGGATTCTTCTCGCCCTACGAGGCCGCCGCCTGGGCGCTGATCGGCCAGCGGGTGCGGATCGCGCAGGCGGCGCGGGTCAAGCAAAGGATGGCCGCCGAGCTGGGCCATGAGGTCGACATCCACGGCGACCGGCAGTTCGCCTTCCCCGATCCGGCCCGCCTGCACCGGTTGGAGAGCCTGCGCGGGCTGACGGCGCGCAAGGCCGGCTACCTGAGGGCGCTCGCGCAGGCTGCGCAGGAGGGTGTGCTCGACGCGGGCGCGCTGCGGGCGCTGCCGGCGGACCAGGCGCTCGACCGGCTCGAGGGACTGCCTGGTATCGGCCCCTTCTCCGCGCAGCTGATCCTGGTGCGTGGCGCCGGCGAGCCCGATTTTCTTCCCGCGAGCGAGCCGCGCCTGGCGCGCGCAGTGGCCCTGGCCTACGGACTCGACGCGGCCCCGAGTGGCCCGGGGCTCGAGCAGTTGGCGGCCAACTGGCGGCCCTATCGGAGCTGGGTGAGCTTTCTGCTGCGTGTGTTCCTGGAAGAGCAAACCGTCGGAACTCGCAACTAAGCTGCGCCGACTCATGGCCCAGCCGACCAACCAGCGGCTCGTTCTCGTGGCGATGATCTTCGCGGTCGCGATGACCTTCATCGACCAGACGATCGTCGCGATCGCCGTTCCCGAGCTGCAGAAGGACCTCTCGCTGTCGGCGACCGGTGTGCA
Organism: uncultured Thermoleophilaceae bacterium; assembly: GCA_963728495.1. GTDB lineage: Bacteria > Actinomycetota > Thermoleophilia > Solirubrobacterales > Thermoleophilaceae > JACVRW01. The sequence goes on from CAVSKI010000011.1 coordinate 171,527, forward strand.
GTGGGTGGTGAACGGCTATCTGCTGTCCCTGTCCGCCCTGTTTGCCTTCGGCGGCCGGCTCGCCGACATTGCCGGGCACCGCCGCATGGTCGTGATCGGCGTGATCGGCTTTGCCGGCGCCTCTGCGCTCTGCGGTGCCACTCCCACCGGTGACCTGGCCGAGGCGTGGATCATCTCGTGGCGGGTGGTGCAGGGTGCGTTCGCCGCCCTCATGTTCCCCGCCGCGCTGGCGATCGTGGTGGCCGCCTTCCCGGTCAGCGAGCGCGGCAAGGCCATGGCGATCTTCTTCGCCGTGACCGGCGGTCTCACATCCGTCGGCCCGCTGCTCGGGGGCTACCTGACCGCGGTCGACTGGCGGGCCATTTTCTGGGTCAATATTCCCGTGGCCATCATCGCGCTCGTGCTGACGGCGCGCGCCAAGCCGGCCGACGAGCGTCATCCCGCTCCGCTCGACTTCCGCGGTGCCGTTCTGATCTCGGGCGGAATGGGGCTCGTCGTGCTCGGCCTCCAGCAGTCGAGCACCTGGGGTTGGGGAGACCCGGCCACCTGGGGATGCATCGGCGTCGGCCTGGTCCTGCTCGCGGCATTCGTGGCCTACGAGTTGCGCGCGGCCGACCCGCTGATACGGGTGCGGATCTTCAACGACCGCGGCTTCGCCGTCGACAACGTCGTCCTGTTCCTTCTTTCGATGGCCTTCGTGCCGCTCTTCTTCTTCGCCAGCCTTTACGCACAGCTGTCGCTCGGGCAGAGCGCCTCGGAGACCGGCCTGTATCTGCTGATCTTCTTCGGGGGCTTTGCCGCCGCGTCGCAGCTCGGGGGTCGCATCCTCGACAGCCGCGGCGCACGCCCCTCCGTCGTTCCAGGCTGTCTGCTGGCGGCGATCGGGTTCGCGCTCTGGGCCTGGCGGCTGCCCGATCAGGATCTGAACAATCAGTGGTACTTCATCGTCTTGGCCGGCGCGGGGGTGGGCCTGATCCTCGGCCCGGTCAGCACCGACGCCGTCAACCGGGCGCCGCGCTCCAGCTACGGCGAGGTCACCGGGATCACTCAAACGGCGCGCAACTTCGGCGCCAGCCTGGGCATGGCCGTGCTGGGGACGATCCTCATCACCCAGAACACGTCCAACATCGAGTCCTCGCTGGAAGGCGCCGGACTACCCACCGCGCGTGCGGAGCAGGTGGCCGACGCAGTCAGCCACGCGGGCGAGGGGTCGAGCGGCGAATTCGCGAGCCGGGCAGGGGCCAAGGCAAAGGAGATCTTCGCCGACATCCAGCACGACTACGCCCTCTCTTCGCGCGTGGTCTTCTACGGGATGGCCGGCGCGATGCTCCTGTCCTTCGTGGTGGCGCTCGTCGCCATGCCGGCGGGCAAGGTGGAGCAGACGACGCCGCAGTAGCCTGCGGCGATGCCCGAGCTGATCGAGGACCCCGTGCGCGTTGAGGCCGCGGGCGAGCCGCCCAAGCTGATCGACGAGTTCGCCGGGCGGGCGAGCAACGGCGAGGAGCGTGTGAGCGTCGCGCGCATGCGCTCGCCGGCGGGCTGGAGCGAGCCCGGTCAGCGACCCGAGTTCGACGAGTACACGGTGGTGCTGGCCGGCGCACTGCACGTCGAGACCGAGGACGGCGAGCTCGAGGTCCCGGCGGGCAAGGCGATTCTCACGCGCGCCGGCGAGTGGGTGCGCTATTCCACCCCCGGGGGCGCGGAGTACGTGGCCGTATGCCTGCCCGCCTTCTCGCCGGACAGCGTCCACCGCGACGACCAGTAGAGCTGTCACAGGCGCGCGGGCCTTCTCGCCTCAGGGGTACCAAGGGCCGGGTCTTCGGCGCATTGGCACTCGACATCCGCGACGAGCAGGTGCAAGCCTGCGCTCGGTGGTCAACCCGGACAAGCTCCGGCACCTGGGCGACGTGGGTGACATGCGCGCGATTCTGGAGGCCCGCGACCGCTAACGTCGGCCCACGTGAGTCGTTCCCGGGTGGCTGCGCTGTACGCCCTGCTGGCCGTGATTTGGTCCAGCACCTGGGTGACGATCAAGATCGGGCTCGAGGACTGTCCGCCCCTGCTCGGCGCGGGCATCCGCTTTGGCGTCGCCGGCCTGCTCCTGCTGGGCATAACGGCCGTGCGGCGTCGTTCGCTGCGTACCGATCCGCTGCTTGCCGCCACGCTCGCGCTGCTGCCCTTCGCCTTCGCCTACGGGCTGGTCTATTGGGGCGAGCAGTACATCCCCTCGGGCCTGGCCGCGGTCCTCTTCGGAATCATGCCGCTCTACACCGCCCTGCTCGGCTCGGTCCTACTGCCCGACGAGCCGCTGCGCGCACGCCTGGTGGTTGGCATCCTGGTGGCGATCGGGGGCCTGGCGCTCGCCTTCGCCGAGAGCGCCGACTCGGGCCACCCAGAGCTGGCGCTGGCCGGCGCAGCGGCACTGGCACTGTCACCGATCGGGGCGGCGCTGGGCAACATCAGCCAGAAGCTGCGCGCAGGCGGCCTGGACGCGGTCGCGCTCAACGGCTGGGCGATGCTGGGCGGAGGCCTTGCCCTGCTGGCGGTCTCGGGGCTGGGGGAGGACTGGAGCGAGCTTGCGCTGACCCCCGAGGCGCTCGGGTCGATCGCCTACCTCGCGGTGGCCGGTTCTGCGGTGACCTTCGTCGGTCTGACCGTCCTGCTGCGCCACATCAGCGCCCAGGCGATGTCCTTCCTGGCCCTGCTGCTGCCGTTCGGAGCGCTCGTGTTCGGCGCCGTGCTCTACGGCGAGGACATCACCGCGCGGGCCCTGGGCGGGGCCGCGTTGGTGGGCGCCGGACTGCTGGTGGCGCAGGCTGCACGCCGGTCCGGAGCCAAGGATGAACCGCTAGACTCGCCAGCCGGCGTCCGCGAATCGAGGGACGCCGTCTCTGTGCCATGAGCTACGTAATCGTAAGAGTGGGCGGCAAGCAGTACCGCGTCGAGAAGGGCGATTCGATCGTCGTTGATCGCATGCGCGCCGACGAGGGCGACAAGGTCGACCTCGAGCCGCTCATGTACGCCGACGGCGACAAGTCCGTGCTCGACCCGGGCGACCTCGGCAAGGTCAAGGTCCGGGCCACTGTCACCGGTCACGAGCGGGGCAAGAAGATCCACGGGCTGAAGTTCAAGCCCAAGCGCGGATACAAGCGCCGCTACGGCCACCGTCAGGATCTGACCCGCCTCGAGATCGCCGACATCAAGGTGGGCGCGGCGAAGCGGTCGGCCAAGAAGGAGGACTCGGATGGCTCATAAGAAGGGCCTCGGATCGAGCCGCAACGGTCGCGACTCGAACGCCAAGCGCCTCGGCGTCAAGGTGTTCGCCGGCCAGACCGTCACCGGTGGCGAGATCATCGTGCGCCAGCGCGGCACGCGCTTCAAGCCGGGCGACGGCGTCGGTCTCGGCAGGGACCACACGATCTTCGCCAAGCGTCCCGGCACCGTGCAGTTCGCCTCCGGCCATCGCGGCCGCGTGATCTCGGTCGAACCGACGGAGTAGCCACGACCTACTCGATCGTCGCGCGCGATGACCGCAGCGGCGAGCTCGGCGTCGCCGTGCAGTCGCACTACTTCGGCGTCGGCTCGATCGTCAGCTGGGCCGAGCCCGGCGTGGGAGCGATCGCCAACCAGTCGGTGCCGGGTCCCGGCTACGGGGCGCGCGGGCTCGATCTGATGCGCGACGGGACATCGGCGCCCGACGCCCTCGGGGAGCTGTTGTCAGGGGACGAGCAGGAGTCGGTGCGCCAGCTGGCGCTCGTAGACCGCCACGGACGCGTGGCCGTCCACACGGGGGCTCGCTGCATTAGAGAGGCGGGACATCGGGTGGCCGACGGCGTCTCGGCCCAGGCCAACATCATGAAGCGCGCGACCGTTCCCGCCGCGATGGTCGACGCCTACCTTGCGACGCCGGGAGACCTGGCTGACCGCCTGATGGCCGCGCTCGAGGCGGCGGAGGCCGAGGGCGGAGACCTGCGCGGCCGTCAGTCGGCGGCCCTGCGGGTGGCCTCCGCCCAGGCACCCGAGGAGCCTTTGTTCGACCTGCGCGTGGAAGACCATGCGGATCCTTTGGCCGAGCTTGCCCGCCTCGTGGCCGCGCGCCGCGCCTACCGCCGCGTGGACGCGGCCGACGAGCTGGCGGCGAGCGGCGACTTCGACAGGGCGTTCGCCGAGTACACGGCGGCGCACGAGTCCCAGCCCGACAACGCCGAGCTCGCTTTCTGGCGTGGGGTGGCGCTGGCCTCGAGCGGTCGCGAGAAAGAGGCTCGGCCACTCCTCGAAGCGGCCTACCGGGAGAACGTGGGCTGGCGCGAGCTGCTGCGCCGGCTGCCCGCCGCCGGTCTCTTCCCGGACGACCGGGACCTACTCGACAGGCTGGTCTAAACGTGTTCCACGACCGCGCGAAGATCCACGTGCGCGGTGGCGGTGGCGGCAACGGAGTCGTCTCCTTTCGCCGCGAGGCACACGTGCCCAAGGGCGGTCCCGACGGGGGGGACGGCGGCCACGGCGGCGACGTTGTGATCGTCTGCGACCCATCGCTGCGCGATCTCTCCTCGTTTCGGCGCGGCTCGCACTTCGCGGCCGGTCGGGGCGGGCACGGACAGGGAGCGAACAAGCACGGCGCCACCCCGAGCTCTCTCGAGGTACGGGTGGCCCCGGGCACCGTGATCGTCGATCCCGAGCTCGGCGACCGCTGGGACCTGACCGAGGGTGGCCAGCGGGCGCTGGTGGCGCGCGGCGGAAGCGGCGGGCGAGGCAACAAGCGCTTTGCCACTGCAACTCGTCAGGCGCCGCGCTTCGCCGAGAAGGGCCTCCCCGGCCAGGAGCGCTGGCTCGAGCTGAGGCTGCGGCTGCTTGCCGACGCCGGCCTCGTCGGGCTGCCCAACGCGGGCAAGTCATCGCTGCTCGCCCGCATGACGCGCGCCCAACCCAAGGTTGCCGGCTACCCGTTCACCACGCTCGAGCCCGTGCTGGGCACGCTCGAGGGCCAGGATCGCCAGCTCGTTCTGGCGGACATTCCGGGCCTCATCGAAGGAGCCAGCGCAGGAGCGGGCCTGGGTCACGAGTTCCTCGCCCACGTCGAGCGCTGCCGCCTGCTGGTGCACGTTCTCGACCTGGCGCCTCTGGACGGCTCAGACCCTCCGGCCAACCACGCCACCGTCGAGGCCGAGCTGCGTGAGCACGGGCACGGCCTCGCCGAGCTGCCCCGCATCCTGTGCCTCTCCAAGACCGATCTCGTGCCGGCGGACGTCGCCCGAGAGGCGGTTTCCTCCTGGGCGGAGCGGTTGGAGATCCCCGTGTACGCCACCTCGGCGGCAACCGGTGAGGGCCTCGACGCCCTGTCCGGCGCCATCTTCGAGCACGTCCCCGCTGAGGAGCCGCAGCCAGCGGCAGGCGAGCGGCCCGCGACCCACCGGGTGTACCGGCCCGGCGAGGGCGACGGCTACCGGGTGGTGAAGACCGGTCCGGGCGCCTTTCGGGTCGAGGGCGGTCGGATCGATCGCCTCGTGGCACGCCACGACGTCGACAACGATCAGGCGCTGCGCTACGTCGAGGAGCGCCTGCGCGTCCTCGGCGTGATCCGGGCTCTGGAGGCCGCCGGCTTCGAGCCGGGAGACGACGTCGAGATTGCCGGGATCGTGTTCGAGCTCGATCCCGGTTGATAGAAGTTCTCAGGTGCTTCGGACCCTTCCCGCGCTGGCGCTGCTCGCGTTAGGCCTGATCGCCTGCGGCGGCAGCGACGACGAGGCCGACGCCCAGCAGACCGTGCGTGATTTCGTAGAAGCCACCAACGAGCGCGACGGCGAGAGGTTGTGTGGCGAGCTCGTGACACAGGAGTTCAAGGAGCAGGCCACCGGCGCCACCGGCGATCGCGTGAATCGGATCTGCGAGCAGCAGCTCGAGCTGACGACGGAGCTCGACCTGAAGCTGCTGGCCGTCGGCGCGACCGAAGTCGACGGCGAGCGCGCCACCGTGCACACGCGACTCGACATCGACGGCGTGAAGGCCCCTCGCATCTTCCAGCTCCAGAAGGAAGACGGGTCGTGGAAGCTCGCCTCCGGCTCGGGCGAATAGATGACCACGCTCGTGGTCAAGCTGGGTTCGAGCATCGTGGCCGACGATCGGGGCGAGGTGCAGCTCGACGTGCTCGGGGCGCTCTGCGACCAGGTGGCGGCGCGGCGCGCGTCGGGTGACGAAACGGTGGTGGTGACCTCCGGAGCCATCGCCCGCGGCATGCGCCTGATGGATCTGCCGATGCGCCCGCGGGCTATGGAGGAGCTGCAGGCCGCCTCGGCCGTCGGCCAGGGCAAGCTCTACCGAATCTACGACGAGCTGCTCCAGGCGCGCGGGGTGAGGTCCGCGCAGGTGCTGCTGACCTTCTTCGACATGTCGGCTCGTACCCACTACCTCAACGCACGCCACACGCTGCGCAAGCTGCTCGACTGGCACGTGGTGCCGGTGATCAACGAGAACGACACCACCACTACGGACGAGATCTCCTTCGGCGACAATGACTTCCTCGCCGCCCAGGTGGCGATCCTGTTGGGAGCGGACGCCCTGGTGCTGCTCACCGACACCGGTGGGCTCTACACCAGCGACCCCAGCAGCGATCCCTCGGCCGAGCTGATCGCCGACGTGCACGAGCTGGAGCAGCTCGAGAGCTACGACATCGGGCTGTCGACCTCGCCGCTGGGCTCGGGCGGCATGCGCTCCAAGGTGGTGGCGGCGGACATGGCCACGGCCGCCGGGATTCCCGTGGTGATCACCGGCGGAACCGACCCCGCGGCCGTGGCGGCCGCCCTCTCCGGCGAGCGCACCGGCACGCGCTTCCATCCGCAGCGCGGGCGCGTCTCGAGCTTCAAGCTGTGGCTCAAGTACGCCAAGCCGACGCACGGCCGAGTGGCGATCGACGAGGGGGCCGAGCGCGCACTGCGCGAGCGGGGTACGAGCCTCTTGCCGGTGGGGGTGGTCGAGGTGGAGGGAGAGTTCGACGCGGGGGACGCCGTGGAGGTCACCTGCAACGGACGACCGGTGGGCAAGGGCATCGTCGGTTACTCCTCGGGTGAGCTGCGGCGCATCAAGGGCCTCAAGACCGACGCGGTGCGCGAGCTGCTGCCCAGGGCGACCGAGGAGGCCGTGCACCGCGATTACTTCGTCCTTGATTAGGCGCCGGTGCCTCGCCTGCGCTCGCCCTACGACCGCGAGATCTTCACGCTCGCGCTGCCCGCCCTCGGAGCCCTGGCCGCCGAGCCGCTCTATCTCCTTGCCGACACGGCGATGGTGGGCCACCTGGGCACGCAGGAGCTCGCGGCGCTGGCCATCGCGGGCACGCTTATCGTGGGCGCGTTCACGCTGTTCAACTTCCTGACCTACGGCACGACCGCGCAGGTCGCGCGGCTGCAGGGTGCGGGCGAGGAGCTCGTGGCGGGCCGGATCGCGGCCCAGGCGCTGTGGCTCTCAACCGCCATCGGCCTCGGCCTGACCGCCGTGCTCGCCGGTCTAGCGGTTCCGCTCGTGGACCTCATGGGCGCCGAGGGGCGGACGGGCGATCTCGCGGTGATGTACCTGCGCATCGGTGCGCTCGGCCTGCCCTTCGCTCTGATCGCCCTGGCCGGCCAGGGTTACCTGCGTGGCGTGTCCGACCTACGTTCGCCGCTGGTGATCGTGGTGATCGCGAACGTGGCCAACGTGCTGCTCAATCTCCTGTTCATCTACGGCTTCGGCTGGGGGCTCGCCGGCTCGGCCTGGGCCACGGTGGTCGCGCAGGCCGGCATGGGGGCGGCCTTCATCCGCGCGCTACTCGCCGCGCCCGCCGATTCGCGCCGGCCATCGCTCGAGAGCATGAGGCCGCTCGCGCGAATCGGAAGCGAGATCTTCGTCCGCACCGCGGCGCTGTACGCCTCGTTTCTCGTGGCGGGCGCCGTGCTGGCCCGAGTGGGGGAGGCGTCACTGGGCGCTCACCAGATCGCCTTCCAGCTGTTCGTGTTCCTGGCGCTCGTGCTCGACGCGATCGCGATCGCGGGACAGGTGATCGTGGGCCGCTCGCTCGGCGCCGGCGATGCCGAAGGGGCCTACCGCGCGGCGCGGCGGATGATCGAGTGGGCGGTGGCCGCCGGAGCGTTGTTCGCTCTGTTGATGCTCGCTCTGATCGACGTGCTGCCGAGAGCCTTCACGAGTGACCCCCGGGTGGTCGAGCGAGCGCAGGAGGTGTGGCCGCTGTTCGCGCTGATGCAGCCGGCCAACGGCGCGGTCTTCGCGCTCGACGGCATCCTGATCGGGGCCGGCGACACCCGCTTTCTCATGTGGGGGATGCTCGTGGCGTCGGTGGGCGTCTTCGTGCCGATCGCACTGGGCTCGCTCGCGCTCGGCCTGGGGATCGTCGGCGTGTGGGTCGGCCTCGTCGCGCTGATCCTGGTCCGCCTCGCCACCTGCGGCTGGCGCTTCCGGGGACGCCGCTGGGCGATCGTGGGCGCGCCCCAGGCCTCCGCCTAGCGCAGTTGGGCCGATACCCTTGCCCTCGATGGCCACCACCGCCCAATCCGTCGCCGAGGTCTGCGCCGCCGCGCGCAGTGCCGCCCGCGGGCTCGCGCGCCTCGACACCGACACCAAGAACGCCGCGCTGCTGGCCATGGCGGACGCGCTCCGGGACCGGACGGACGAGATCCTCGAGGCCAACGCCCTCGACATGGATGCGGGTGCCGGGGCCGGCCTGCACTCGGGTCTGCTCGACCGGCTCGAGCTGAGCGCCGAACGGCTGGCGGGCATCGCCGCCGACGTGCGCACGATCGCCGGGCTACCCGATCCCGTCGGCGAGACCGTCGAGGGCTGGCGCCTGCCCAACGGGCTCGACATCCGCCGCGTACGCGTGCCGCTCGGTGTGGTGGCCGTGGTCTACGAGGCGCGTCCCAACGTGACGATCGACTGCTCGGCGCTGTGCCTCAAGTCGGGCAACGCGATCGTGTTGCGCGGATCCTCGACGGCAGCGCACTCCAATGCCGTGCTGGCCCAGGTGGCGTCGTCTGCGGTTGCCGATGCGGGCGTGCCCGAGGGAGCGATCTCGATCGTCTCCGGAGGCGACCGTGACGAGCTGCGCCAGATCGCCACTCAGGACGGCGTGGTCGACCTGATCATTCCCCGTGGTGGCGAGGGTCTGAAGGCAGCGTTGAAGGAGCACGCCACCGTGCCCGTGATGTACGCGGCCGCGGGCAACTGCCACGTGTTCGTGGACGCCAGCGCGAATCTCGACGACGCCGCGGCGATAACCGTCAACGCCAAGGTCCAGCGCCCCTCGGTGTGCAACGCCGCGGAAACGCTGCTCGTGCACGCCGACGTGGCCGCTCAGTTCGTACCGCGCGTGCTGGGTGAGTTGCGCGAGAAGGGTGTGGAGCTGCGGGTGGACGGGCGCACACGCTCGGTCGCCGGTGAGCTGGCCGACTCGCTGGGCGACGCCACCCAGGAGGACTGGGAGAGCGAGTACCACGCGCTGATCTTGGCCGTGAAGGTCGTGGACAGCGCCGACGAGGCGATCGAGCACGTGAACCGGTACGGCTCCGGGCACTCGGAGGCGATCGTCACCGGCTCGACCGAGTCCGCTCGCGCGTTCACCGACGGCGTGGACGCCGCCTGCGTGTACGTGAACGCTTCCACTCGCTTCACCGACGGGGCGGTTTTCGGCATGGGGGCCGAGATCGGAAACTCGACTCAGAAGCTCCACGCGCGCGGCCCGATCGCGCTGCGCGAGCTCACCACGTACAAGTTCGTGATCGAGGGATCCGGCCAGGTCCGCGAGTAGCTCCCTTTGCGTGTAGGAATTCTCGGAGGCGCGTTCAACCCGCCGCACATCGGTCACCTGGTGTGTGCGCAGGAGGCCCTGCTGCAGCTCGAGCTCGACCGGGTGGTGTTCATCCCGGTCGGCGAGGCGCCCCATCGCGAGCTCGAGATCGACCCCGGACCCGAGACCCGGCTGGAGATGGTGGAGCTGGCGATCGCCGACGATGCCCGCTTCGAGGCGTCGCGCATAGAGATCGACCGCGACGGCCCCTCCTACACGGCGGACACCCTGCGCGCGTTGCGCGACGCCGAGCCCGGCGACGAGCTGTTTCTGATCCTCGGTGGCGACCAAGCGGCGGCGCTGCCCAAATGGCACGAGCCCGAGCAGGTGCTCGAAATGGCGCAGGTGGCGGTGGTAGAGCGCACGAATTGGTCGCGCAATGCGGTGGGCATACGGGTCGGGCGCCTCGAGGGCGCCCGGCGGATCCGCTACCTCGAGATGCCGATCATCCAGGTTTCGTCCAGCTCGATCCGCCGACGGGTGGCGGGCGGCCTGCCGATTCGGTACCTCGTGCCGGACCGGGTGGCCAACCACATCGGCGCAAACGACCTGTACGGCGCAATTAGAAAGGCCCCGGTGGCCGAGGCGTCGACGTGAGCGCGCCGGCAGCCGAGTCCGCGGCGCTGGCCGAGCGGATCGCCGAGATCGCCTCGGATCGCAAGGCCATCGATATCCGCGTGGTCGACCTGCGCGAGATCGTGTCCTACACCGACTTCTTCGTGATCTGCTCGGGCAACACCGAGCGCCAGACCAAAGCCATCCGGGACGCGATCCATGAGGAGCTCAAGCGGGCCGACGAGCGCCTGCTGCCGCGCCGCTCCGAGGGCGATCGCGAGGCCCGCTGGATCCTGCTGGACTACCTCGACGTGATCGTGCACATCTTCACGCCCGACGCGCGCGAGTACTACCGCCTGGAGCAGCTCTGGGGCGAAGCGCCGGCCCGTTCCGTGGGCTGATCCGTCCGACATCCATGCGAACATATGTTCGCTGTGGACACCAACCGAAAAGGCGCCATCGCCGAGATGAAGATCGCCACCGCCGCGACGGAGCTCGGCGTCCCGGTTCTGAGGCCGATGACCGAGCACGGACGCTACGACCTGGCCTTCGAAGTCGGGGGCAGCATCCTTCGCGTGCAATGCAAGTGGGGAGCGCTGCATCAGGAAGAGGCGGTGATCAAGGTTTCTCTGCGGAGCTCGTATCTCACGCCGGCGGGGTACATCAAGTCCTCGCTACACGCCGAACGAGATCGATCTCGTTGCCGTTTACTGCGGAGCCCTCGACCGGTGTTACCTTGTTCCCAGCGCGCTCGCTTGCGGTAGGACCGCCATTCATCTCAGGGTCGCACCGCCGCGAAATGGCCAGCGCGGATGCATTAACCTTGCGTCAGAGTTCGAGTTACAAGGGGCTGTAGCTCAGCTGGAAGAGCGTCGCGCTGGCAGCGCGAAGGCCAGGGGTTCGAGTCCCCTCAGCTCCACTCCCACCCGCACCGAAGTCGGTTGCCACCAGTTCCGCAACCACTTCGGCTTCTACCTCGAGCGCGCCGCCGCCGGCGACACCATCGAGGTCAGCCGGCGCGGCCGTCCCTATGCCCGGCTCGTGCCTGTCGAGGGGGTGCCTTAGGCGCTCTTGACGGCGATTCCCCGCAGCACGTGGGCCACCCGGTCGCAGGCGTCGATGCCGTCCTCGACCCGCTCGAAGATGTCCTTCCAGCGAATCACGACCATCGGGTCGACCCCGCCCTCGAAGAGCGCAGAGAGGCCGTCGCGCAGCAGGCGGTCGCCCTCGTTCTCCAGGCGCTTGATCTCGCGCAGGTGGGGCGTTGCCTCGCCGGGCGCTTCCAGCGTGCTCGTGGCGGCGGCGACCTCCCGACCGGCTGCGCAGAGCGTGTCGGTCAGCGCGATGGCCTGGTCCATGGGGGCTTCGACGCGGTAGAGCCCGAGGAAGTCGGCCGCCTCCTCGGCGTAATCGACCACGTCGTCCAGCCCCGAGGCGAGCGCCAGCACGTCGCTTCGCTCGAAGGGCACGGCGAGGCGCGAGTAGAGGTGGTGGATCACATCGTGGGTGACGCTGTCGTTGTCGTGCTCGAGGTCCACGAGCTCGATCCGCTTCTCGCGGCCGTCGGGCCATAGGCGCATGAGCTCGCACAGCAGGGCGGTCGCCAGCTCCACGTTGCGCCCGGCCTGCCTCAGCATGGCGTAGAGCTCGCCGTAGTCGGGCTGGCGTCCGGTCAGCTTCGACAGGGTCTCCATGCGGGCACCGTACGGCGAAAAAGCCCTGCTCCGGTGACGAATCGGTGAAGACGCGCGTGCTAGTGAGCCACGCTTCGCATCCGCCGGCGCGATTCGGCGAAGTGCAGCGCCTCGTAGGCCACCAGGCCCGATGTGATGGCCGCGGCAATCGCCAGCGCGATCAGCGCGTCCACCTCCACGGCAAGCGGGATCAGCGCCAGGCACAGCAGCGCGGCCACCAGCCGCTGGCGGTTCAGGGTGCCCACGTTTCTCAGGCGGAAGGCGATGTGCCCGGCGTAGTAGAGCGCTATCCCGCCGAACAGGCCGACCGCCGGGACGAGCTTGAGCGGCTCGTCGACGTGCTCCACCGTCTTCTTCACGCCCAGGGCGATCAGCACGATGCCGGCGATCATCGGCAGGTGCAGGTAGCTGTAGGAGTCGCGCGCGATGCGCACCTGCTCGTGGCCCTGCGTCTTGCGGAAACGATGCTCGGCCACCACCGCGACCACGTCGAAGTAGGCCCACCACTGCGAGCAGGCGATGACCAGTGCGAGCACAGCGGCGGCGACGATCCCGGGGTCGACGTCGCCGGTCAGCCCCGCCCCGATGGCGACGATCGACTCGCCCAGCGCGATGATGATGATGAGGCTGAAGCGCTCGGCGAAGTGACCGGCGGAGACCTGGAACCCCCGCACGCCGAACACGTAGGGACCGGCGAAGTCGATCGCCAGCGCGAGGACCCACAGGGCGGCCTGGTAAGGGGGGTCGAGGAAGGCGGCCACGATGAGCAGCGCCGGTCCGGGGATCGCCGTGCGGGCCAGCCGCCGGATGGCCATGCCGGCGTTCACGTCGTCATTGGCCTCGGCGAAGATGAAGATGTGCAGCCAGCGCGCCAGCGCGTAGGCGACCGCGAACACCAGGGCGTCGTTGCTGAAGGCCCTCGGCGCGGCGAGCGCGGCGACCAGGAACGCGCCCATCACCGCGAACATCAGGAGGCGCTCCACGCCCTCGTCGGCGGCGATGTAGTTGGTGAGCCAGGCGTAGGCGGCCCACGCCCACCAGAGCATCGACAGCACCAGGATTCCCTCGCCCAGCCCCTCCCAGGTGGGGTTGTCCGCGAGCAGCGCGGTGACCTGCGTGAGCGCGAAGACGAACACGAGATCGAAGAACAGCTCGAGCGGGCTGACCCGCTTTTCCTCGCTATCGCGACGCTCCTCCTCGGAGGGAAGCGGTGTTGTCTCTGCGACCGCCATGCCCGGAGACCAACTAAAGCAGGCGCTCTGCCTCGGCCAGAATGCCTATGCAATGCTTAGGCAATGCCGACCGACGAAAAGGATCTTCCCCTGGGTGACGCCGCCCGCGCGCTGCGCGTCAGCCCCGACACGCTGAGGCGCTGGGAACGGGCGGGCAAGCTCGAAACCTCGCGCGACGCGGCCAACCGGCGAAGGGTTCCGCGCCGGGAGATCGAGCGCCTCTCCAAGCGCCCCGCGCGCCACGACACCGGTGACACGCTGTCGGCCCGCAACCGCTTCCCCGGGGTGGTCCGGTCGGTGGAGATCGACGGTGTGATGGCGCTGGTGGAGATCGAGGCCGGTCCCCACCGCGTGACCGCGGCGATCACCCGCGACGCGGTCGAGGAGCTGGCCCTCGAGGCCGGCGTGCAGGCCACGGCGACCGTCAAGGCCACCTCGGTCATGGTGGAGCGCTCTTGAGGCGCGCGCTCCTGGTGCTCGGTTTCGTGGCGCCCTGGCCGCGGGCTGTGGCGACGACGACGAGGACGGGACGGGCGGCTCGAGCGGAGATGCGAAGCCCCAGCTGACGGTGTCGGCCGCCGCCTCGATGACCGAGGCGCTGACGGCCTGCGCACAGGACTATCCCGACGCCGAGGTGAAGCTGCAGTTCGCCGGCTCCGACGAGCTCGCGGCGCAGATTCGCCAGGGCGTCAAGCCCGACGTATATGCCGCCGCCAACACCCGCCTGCCCGACGAGCTCAACAGCGAGGGCCTTCTGTCGAAGCCCGTGGTGTTCGCCACCAATGAGTTCGTCCTGGCGGTGCCCGAGGACTCGGACATCACCAGCCTGGACGACCTCACGCCGAAGGGCGTGAAGATCGCGATCGGCTCGGAGTCGGTGCCCATCGGCGAGTACACACGCGAGTCGCTGGGCAAGCTGCCGCCCGCCGAGGAGAAGGCCATCCTCGCCAACGTGCGCTCCAATGAGCCCGACGTGAAGGGCATCGTCGGCAAGCTCACCCAGGGCGCCGCCGACGCCGGCTTCGTCTACATAACCGATGTGCAGGCCACCGACGGCGCGCTCAAGGCGATCAAGCTACCGGCCAAGCTCGAGCCCGACGCAACCTACGGCGCGGGAGTGGTCGAGGGCGCCAAGGAGCCCACGCCCGCCGCGGACTTCGTGGACGGCCTGGTCGACGGGGAATGCGCAGAGGCTCTGCAGGAGGCCGGCTTCGGCGCGCCGCCGGGATGAGCGCAGCCCTGCGGGCGGCCTGGTTTCCGGCGCTGCTCACGCTCTCACTCGCGCTGGCGCTGACGTTCCTGACGGTGCCGGTGGCCGCGATCTTCCTCGATTCCAGTCCGGCCGAGCTGATCGACAGCCTTGGCGAGCCGGGCGCGCTCGACGCGCTCTGGCTCTCCCTGCGCACCACCGCCATGTCGATGGCGATCATCCTCCTCGTGGGCACGCCCGCCGCTTACCTGCTCGCCACGCGCTCGTTTCGCGGGAAGGCGTTGGTGGTCACGCTCGTCGAGCTGCCGCTGGTGCTGCCGCCGGCGGTGGCCGGGATCGCGCTCCTGGCAGCCGTGGGACCGGCCGGCATTCTGGGCGGGCCGATCGAGAGCGCCGGCATAGAGCTCTCCCTCGCCACCGCGGGCGTTGTCGTGGCGCTCACCTTCGTGGCCTCGCCCTTCTACGTGCGCCAGGCGATGGCGGCCTTCGCGTCGGTTGACCGCACGCTGCTCGACGCCTCGCGCACCCTCGGGGCCTCGGAGGCGCGTGGTTTTCTGCGAGTGATGATCCCGTCCGCGCTGCCCGGGCTTGCCGCGGGCGCGGCGCTTGCGCTGGGCCGGGCGCTGGGCGAGTTCGGCGCCACGCTCATGTTCGCCGGCTCGTTCGAGGGCATCACACAGACCGTGCCGCTGGCGATCTACGACCGCTTCTCGACCCAGTTCGACGCCGCCCTGGCCCTGTCGGCCGTGTTGGTGGCGGTATCCGGTGCGATCCTCCTGTCCGTGAAGCTCGTGGGCGGAAGCGAAGCGCTCGGCGGTGCTGCGCGTTGAGGGCCAGACTCGCCTCGGCGCGCTGAAGCTCGACGTTGCGTTCGAGGTGACGGCGGGGCAGTGCCTCGCCCTGGCCGGCCCATCCGGGGCGGGCAAGACGAGCGTGCTGCGCATCGTCGCCGGGCTCGTGCGTCCCGAGCGCGGCCGCGTTGAGGCCAACGGCGAGGTCTGGCTCGACACCGACCGCGGCGTTGACGTGGCTCCCGAGCATCGTCGCTGTGGCTACGTCTTCCAGGAGTACGCGCTCTTTCCCCACCTGACCGCCTGGCAGAACGTGGCCTACCCGCTGCGCGGCATGTCCCGCTCGGAGAAGCGCACTCGCGCGCTGGCGCAGCTCGAGCGTTTCGGCCTCGCGGAGCTGGCCGACGCCCGCCCCCGCACGCTGTCCGGGGGCGAGCGACAGCGCGTGGCCGTGGCGCGGGCGCTCGCACGTCGCCCCGAGGTGATCCTGCTCGATGAGCCGCTCTCGGCCCTCGACGCTCGCACCCGGGCCAGCGCCGCGCGCGAGCTGGCGGCGGTGCTGCGCGAGGTCGAGGTGCCCTCCCTGCTCGTGACCCACGACTTCACCGAGGCCGCCCAGCTCGGCGACCGCGTTGGAGTGATCGATGCGGGCCAGGTGGTTCAGGAGGGCACGCCAAGCGAGCTGGCCGCCACGCCGCGCTCGGCGTTCGTGGCCGATTTCACCGGCGCCGTGGTACTCACCGGGGTGGCCGGCGGGGGCCCGGACGGACTCACGCGGGTGGCGCTCGACGGCGGTGGCGAGGCGATCAGCAGCGACCACGCCGAGGGTGCCGTGGCGGTGAGCGTGTATCCGTGGGAGATCGCGATCGAGCCGGCGGACGAGGCGCCGCACGGCTCGGCGCAGAACCGCCTGGCCGCCGAGGTCATCTCGCTGACCACTGTCGGCAACCGAGTGCGCGTAGGCCTGGCCGCCTCCCAGCCGCTGGCGGCCGAGATCACCACGGCCTCGGCCGAGCGGCTGCGGCTGCGCGCCGGTGGGCGGGTCACGGCCACCTGGAAGGCGACGGCCACCCGTTTGC
Organism: uncultured Thermoleophilaceae bacterium; assembly: GCA_963728495.1. Classification (GTDB taxonomy): domain Bacteria; phylum Actinomycetota; class Thermoleophilia; order Solirubrobacterales; family Thermoleophilaceae; genus JACVRW01. The sequence goes on from CAVSKI010000011.1 coordinate 187,917, forward strand.
TGGATCTGTAGCGCAAGCACCCGGCTCTGCCGGGTGCGCCGCGACTGTTTCCTAGCCGGGGCAGAGCCAGCGCAGCGCGCCGTTGAGCAGGTCCGCGCGCTCCCACTGCAGGAAGTGCCCCGCGCCGGGCACGACGAACGGCCCCGCCCGATTGGGGAAGGCCGCCTCCATGCGCTCCGGGAAGTCGCGCGGGGTCACGTGATCCTCGGGTCCGTAGAGGATCAGGGTGGGGGTGGGGTTGGGCTCGAGCAGGCGCGGCGCCTCGGGCGCCCGGCGCGGCCCGCCCGCGTATTCGTAGTTGGCGATCGACGCGCGAAAGCTCTCGGCGTCCGCGAAGGGCTCGGTCAGGTAGTCGATGTCCTCGCGCGTGAACGCTCCCGGGGCCGCCCAGAACCGCGGGCCGTAGAAGGTGGCGATATAGCGCCGGCGCTTCTCGGGACCGTCGAGCTCGGCAGCAAGGCCGTCGGCGTCCTTTGACTGGCGCGCGAAGTAGTCGGCGGCCATGCGGGTCGAGGGCGAGAGAGGCGGCCGGTCGCCCAGCACGGGTGGAATCGTGTTGAACAGGCACAGCCGCTCGACGAGGCCCTCGAAGCGCAGCGACATGTCCTGCGCGATCACACCGCCCAGGTCACCCGCGCACACGCTCACTCGCTCGTGGCCCAGGTTGTCGCGCACGAGCGCCCGCAGATCGGCCGAATGTGCGGCGACGTCGTAGCGATCGTCCGCCGCCGGGGGCGAGTCGCCGAAGCCGCGCAGGTCGGGCGCGATGACCTCGAATCCGGCTTCGGCAAGGGGCTCGACGTTGCGCTTCCAAATGCGGCGGGTCTCGGGCCAGCCGTGCAGCAACAGAAGCGGCCGGCCGCCCTGACCGGCATGGTCGAAGCGCAGAGAGGACACCGCGGGCGACTGTACCCTTGCGATCCACGATGGACCGCTACGACCCCAAGCAGATCGAGCCCAAGTGGCAGGCCGTCTGGGCCGACGAGCGCACCTGGGAGGTGAGCAACGAGCCCGACGAGCGCCCCAAGGCCTACGTCCTGGAGATGCTGCCCTATCCCTCGGGCGAGCCGCACATCGGCCACCTCAAGAACTATGCGCTGGGAGACGCCGTAGCGCACTTCCGCCGGCGCAACGGAGACCGCGTGCTTCATCCGATCGGCTACGACGCCTTCGGGCTTCCCGCCGAGAACCACGCCATCAGTACCGGGCAGCATCCGCGTGAGTCCACCGAGGCCTCGATCCGCGCATTTCAGAGCGAGTTCCGCCAATGGGGGGTGTCCTTCGACTGGAGCCGCGAGATCGCCACCAACGACCCGCGCGTCTACCGCTGGACGCAGTGGATCTTCCTGCGCCTGTTCGAGAAGGGGCTGGCCTACCGCAAGGAGGCGGCGGTGCAGTGGTGCCCCCACGACGAGACCGTTCTCGCCAACGAGCAGGTGATCAACGGGCGCTGCGAGCGTTGCAACAACCTGGTCGAAGTTCGCCAGCTCGAGCAGTGGTTCTTTCGCATCACCGAGTACGCCGACCGCCTGCTGGACGACATGGCCACCATCGACTGGCCGGAGAACGTGGTCAAGCAGCAGCGCGACTGGATCGGCCGCTCGGAGGGGGCCGAGGTCACCTTCCGCTGCGAGGAGCTGGGGATCGACTACCCGGTCTTCACCACCCGGCCGGACACCCTGTTCGGGGCGACCTTCTTCGTTATGGCTCCCGAGCACCCCGACGTCCTGCGCCTCAATGACTCCCAGGAGGTGCGCGACTACGTCAACCACGCCATCACCGAGCAGGCCGAGGAGCGCGGCGACGAGGCGCGCGAGAAGACCGGGGTGGCGCTCGGCCACACCGTCACCAACCCGGTGACCGGCGAGCAGATCCCGATGTTCGTGGCCGACTACGTGCTGATGGAGTACGGCACCGGAGCGATCATGGCCGTGCCCGCGCACGACACGCGGGACTTCGAGTTCGCCGAGAAGTACGGGCTCGAGATCCGGCGGGTGATCGAGGGCGAGGAGCTGCCCCACCCAGGCCACGGCCCGATGGTCAACTCGGGGCGCTTCGACGGCCTCGACAACCGTGAGGCCTACGGGCAGATCGTGCAGTGGCTGGCCTCGGAGGGCAAGGGCGACGCGGCGGTCAACTACCGCCTGCGCGACTGGCTGCTCTCGCGCCAGCGCTATTGGGGCTGTCCGATCCCGATCCTCCACTGCGAGAGCTGCGGCCTCGTGCCGGTACCTGACGATCAGCTACCCGTTGAGCTGCCCGACGTGGCCGACTACCGACCGAAGGGAAAGTCGCCGCTGGCCGCGGCCGAGGACTGGGTGAGCACGAGCTGTCCCGTGTGCGGCGGCGAGGCACGTCGCGAGACCGACACCATGGACACGTTCGTCGATTCCTCGTGGTACTTCCTGCGCTACTGCGACCCGCACAACGACGCGGCGCCCTTCGACCGCCAGATCACCGCCGCCTGGATGCCCGTGGACCAGTACATCGGCGGCATCGAGCACGCGATTCTTCACCTCCTCTATGCGCGCTTCTTCGTCAAGGCGCTCGCGGACATGGGCCACCTCGACATCCAGGAGCCCTTCGCGCGGCTCTTCACCCAGGGGATGATCACCCGCGACGGCGCCAAGATGTCGAAGTCGAAGGGCAACACCGTGTCCCCCCGGGAGATCATCGGGCGCCTGGGCGCGGACACCGCGCGCTGCTACGTGCTTTTCCTGGGGCCGGCCAGTCACGACGCCGACTGGCAGGACGAGGGCGCGGGCGGCGTGCACCGCTTTCTCTCGCGCCTATGGACCGCGGCCCGCGACGCGCCGGCGGCCAGCGGCCGTGAGCCCGACGGCGCGCCGTCGCCCCTCCTGCGAAAGGCGCACTGGGCGATCGACAAGGTCACGCGCGACATGCAGGCGGATCGCTTTGCCTTCAACACCGCCATCGCGGCCGTGATGGAGCTGGTCAACGAGATCTACCGTCAACGCGATTCCGTTCCCGCGGAGCACGTGCGCTTCGCGGTGGCCACCGCCGGCTCGCTGATCTTTCCCTTCGCTCCGCACCTGGGGGCGGAGGTCTATGAGCAAGTAACCGGCCTGCGCGTGTGGGAGCAGGCTTGGCCCGAGGCCAATCCCGCGCTGCTCGCCTCGGAAGAGATCCAGCTGGTGGTCCAGCTCAACGGCAAGCTCGTCGATCGTCTCCCCGCGCCGGCCGAGGCGTCGCGCGAGCAGCTGGAGGAGATCGCGCGTGGGTCGACCAAGCTGGCGGGGCGCCTCAACGGCCAAGAGATCGTCAAGGCGGTCGTGGTGCCCGGCAAGCTGGTCAACTTCGTAGCTCGATGAACTCGAAGCCGCGAACCTCCGACCTGCCGATCGGCCCCGTCGTGGCGGCGGTCGGGGCCGTGCTGCTCATCGTCAGCCTCTTCCTCGACTGGTATGAGGGCGACCTCGAGGCATTCACCGTCTACGAGGTGCTCGACCTTCTGCTGGTGCTGATGGCGCTGGCCACGATCGCCTCGCTGGCCGGCGGGCTGGGACTGATACGAGCCGCGCCGTCGCCCGGCGTGTCGCTGGCGGTGGCCCTGTTCACCGTCTTCGTCGTGGTCTCCCAGATCCTCAACGATCCGCCCGCAGTGGCCAACGGAGATGCGGACAAGGAGATCGGCATCTGGCTCGCGCTCGGCGGAGCCGCCCTCATGGTGGCGGGCTCGGTGCTGGCCTACGCGCGCGTCACGTTGGCGGTCGAAAAGCGGGCGGGCGCGCCCGCGGACACGGAGTCGCCCACGGAGGAAGAGCCCGCCACGCGCCCCCTCGACGATCCTGAAGCGCCGTCGCGCCCGGCGTAGACTCGCCGCTGTGGGCGCGGCGACCCAGCAGGACACCCCCTACCTCGACGCTCTGCGCGCGTACGCCGCCCGTGACCCCGGCCGCTTCCATGTGCCCGGACACAAGGGCGGCACGGCGGCCGATCCGCGCCTGATCGATGCCCTCGGCGCGGAGGCGCTGGCCCTCGACGTTCCCGCGCTCACCTACGGAATCGACATGGGCCTCGAGCCCGCGCCGTTCTTCGAAGCTCAGCGGCTGGCAGCCGAGGCGTGGGGCGCGAGGCGAACCTGGTTCCTGGTCAACGGCGCTTCTCAGGGCAACCACGTGGCGCTGCTCGCCCTGGCCCACCTCGGCAAGGAGGTCGTGACCCAGCGCAACGCGCACTCGAGCACGATCGACGCGCTGGTCTTGTCGGGCCTGCGCCCGACCTTCATCGCGCCGGAGCTCGATCCCGAGCTGCACATCGCGCACTGCATGACTCCCGAGGCGCTCGAGCGTGCGCTCGACGCCACGCCGGGCGCCGTGGGCGCAACCGTCGTCTCGCCCACTTATTTCGGCGCGATGGCCGATGTGGCCGCGCTGGCCGAGGTTGCTCACGCGCGCAAGGTGCCGCTGATCGTCGACGAGGCGTGGGGAGCGCACCTCGCCTTCCATCCCGACCTACCCTCGAGCGCGCTGTCGCTCGGCGCCGATCTCGTGATCTCCAGCGTCCACAAGATCGTCGGCAGCCTGACCCAGTCGTCGCTGATTCACCTCGGTTGGGACAGCCTGCTCGAGCTGGACGTGGTCGATCGCTGCGTGACCCTGCTGGAGTCGACCAGCCCCAACTCGTACCTGTACGCCTCGCTCGACTCGGCGCGACGAGCGGCGGCCATCAACGGCGAGGAGCTGCTCTCTGAGACCCTGAGCGGGCTTCGTGCCACGCGACGGGCGGTACGCGAGATTCCCGACCTGGACGTGCTCGACGAGCGGCTGGCCGGCGCCCCCGGGGTCTTCGACTACGACCCGCTGCGACTGGCCATCGACGTGCGCGGAACCTCGTGCAGCGGCTACGACCTGGCCCGCAAGCTGCGCGAGGAGCACGACGTGCAGATGGAGCTCGCGGGCGAGAACGTGATGGTGGCGGTGTTCGGGATGGGCGAGGACACCACGGCCGCCGGGGAGCACCTGGTGAACGCCTTGCGGAGGGTGGTCGAGGACGTGAACACCGCGCCGGCCGAAGAGGCCGAGGTGCTCTTTGCCCCTCCGCCCCCGTGGGGCGAGCTGGTGATGACGCCCCGCGAGGCCTTCCTTGGCCCGCAGGAGGTGGTCCCCGCGCGCGAGGCGATCGGCCGGGTGGCCGCGGAATCGCTGGCCGCCTACCCGCCTGGCATTCCCAACGTGCTGCCCGGGGAGCGCCTCACGGCAGAGACGCTCGACTACGTCCAGCAGGCGCTCGACCACGGCGGGGCGCTGCGCGGGGCGAGCGACCGCAGGCTGCGCACCCTGCGCGTGGCGCTCGAGCCCTGAGCGGCGCGTCAGCCGACGCGCTCGCGGCGGATCGCCTGCATCAGGCAGTGCGCGCCGCCGCCGCCGAGCGTGAAGGCCGAGAGCTCCGGGTCGTAGACGGTCAGGCCCAGCGCGCGCAGGCGCTCGTTGAGCTCGCTCGACTCGGCGGTGGAGAGCACGCGGTCGCCGCCCAGGCAAACGCCGTTCACTCCTAGCTTGAGCGCCGCGGCCAGCGACACCGGCACGATCTCGACGCCCTTCTCCTCGAGCCACTTGACGAAGCCGGTCGAGGCCTGCTCTACACACACGGCGGCCAGCTTCTCACCCAACATGCAGGCGAGCACGTCGATGTGCAGGAAGTGCGGCGGGATCCTCTCCACGCGCACCTCCCAGCCCTCTGCTTCCAGCCACCCGGCCACCTGGCGCGCGGCCTGCTCCTGGGTGCGCTCCTCGCCGGTGCCGATGGCCGCCACCCCGGGCTCGAGGATCATGAAGTCACCGCCCTCGAGCGAACCGGCGGTGACCATGTTCTTGATCGGGATCCCGCGCTCCTGGTAGAAGCGAATCACCGGGGCGTACTCCCCGCGGCGCCACCACTGGGCGCACTGGGTCACGATCGGCCCCTCGGGCAGGTTGATGCTGGAGTCGCGGGCGAAGACCTGGTACGGAAGGGCGGGGTCGTCCTCGAGGAAGTGGACCTCGACGCCGGCCTCCGCGTAGACCGCGACCATTTCGGCGTGCTGGCGCATGGCGTCGTCGCGGTTGAAGAGCAGCCCGGAGTCGATCGTGGCGCGCGAGATCACGCTCGTTGGCAGCCACCGGAAGGTGTCCGGGGGGCAGAGCAGGACGTCGAGCAGTGTTCCGTACTCGGAGTCGACTCCCCATGCGGGCTCGACCCGCGCGCTAGCTTCCATGGCCGGTGATTCTATGACCGACCCGATCCGGCGCAGAGTCGTGGTGCACGGTCGCGTCCAGGGCGTCTTCTTTCGCGACAGCACCGAGCGCGAGGCCTCCGGCCGCGGCCTCGCGGGTTGGGTGCTGAACCGCGACGACGGGGCCGTCGAGGCCGTGTTCGAGGGATCGCCCGGCGACGTGAGCGCCCTGGTCGAGTTCTGCGAGAGCGGGCCTCGCGCGGCGGACGTCGACCGGGTCGAGACCATCGAGGAGGAGCCCGAGGGCCTGAGCGGCTTCGAGGTCCGCTGAGCCGTCTTGTAACTCTGGTTTCCCACGTGTAATCACCGCGCCCGTACGGTCGAGCCGGTGGGGGAACGCTCGGCCCAAAACGTCCTGGTCTGGCTCGTGGCGGCCGCCGTGGCGGCCTTCGCGCTGTGGCGACTGGTGGGCGCGGGTACCGACGCCGGCGGCTCGCCGGTGCGGATCGAACGCAGCCCACGGCCGGTTGACCCGGGTCGGCGGGCCCCGGCGTCTCGCGTTTCCGCGCTCTATGTGCACGTGGCCGGGGCCGTGCGCCGGCCCGGCGTCGTGCGCGTGAGCTCCGGCTCGCGCGTGGCCACCGCCGTCGCTCGCGCCGGTGGACCGACCCACCGGGCCGACCTGACGGCGGTCAACCTGGCCGCGCAGGTCGAGGATGGTCAGCAGGTGGTTGTGCCCGCGCGCGGCGCGGCCGGCACGGCGGTGGGCGGCTCGGCGCTCGAACCGGGCGCGCCCGGAGCGCCGAAGCTCAGCCTTGGCAGCGCGACTGCGGACCAGCTGGACGAGCTCGATGGGATTGGCCCCACGCTGTCCGAGCGAATCCTCGAGTACCGCACGGAGCACGGCGGCTTCGGCTCGCTGGAGGAGCTGCGGGAGGTGGAGGGGATCGGCGAGAAGCGCTTCGAGAGCCTGCGCGAGGCGCTGCAGCCGTGAGGTGGGGGCGCCGGCGCCGACATTGGCCACGCGCTCGGGGCCGCGGGTGCCGTCCGCTGAGGAGCGGCCCTACCACGTGGTCGTGGCGGCAGCGGCCCTCGGCCTGGCCCTCGCCGAGGCGCGTGTCGAGCTTCTCGGCGTGGTCTCGGCGCTGTGTTTCGCGGTGCTCGCCCGCATGGGGGCAGCGCGACTCGGTGCGATCGCGGCGGCGGTCGTGCTCGCCGGCGCCCTCGCCGGGGAGCTGCGGCTGGCGGCGATTGACGCCCCCGCGACCCGCCTGCGCGACGGAGAGAGCGTCGATCTCCGCGCGCATCTGCGCACCGCTCCGCGTCCGGGGCTCTTCGGCGCATCGGCCGAGATCGAGGTGGCGGACGGGCGCCTGAACCGAGCACGCCTGCTTCTGCGGATTCCTCGCTGGTCGCCGCTTCCCGGGTCGGCGCGCCCCGGCTCCGAGCTGCGTCTCGAAGGCCGAACGAAGGCCCTGGGACCCGGCGCCTTTGCCGGCCACCTGCGCCGCCGGGGGATCGCCGGCGAGCTCCTGCTCGATCGCGCGCGCGTGACCGGCGAGCGCCGCGGCGGCGCGCCCGGCCTGCTCGACCGGATGCGGGCTAGAGCCGAGAGGGCGGTGGTGGCGGGCATGGCGCCCGACGAGGCCGCGCTGCTGCGCGGCATGGTCTTGGGCCAGGACGAGCGCATCAGCGAGTCTGTGCGCGAGGACTTTCGCGCGAGCGGCCTGGCTCACCTGTTGGCGGTCTCGGGCCAAAACGTGATGCTGCTGGCGGCCCTGGCCCTGCCCGTGCTGATGCTCGCCGGGCTGGGCGTTCACGGCCGGCTCGCGGTCCTCGCCGTGCTGATCGCGCTCTACGTGCCGCTGGCCGGCGCGGGGCCGTCGCTCCAGCGCGCCGGGGTGATGGGCCTCGCCGGCATCGCCGCGATGGCGGCCTCGAGGCCGGCCTCGCGCTCGTACGCGCTGCTCCTGGCCGCAGCGGCGACGCTGGCCTGGAACCCACGCGCGTGGGCTGACCCGGGCTGGCAGCTCTCCTTTGCCGCCGTGGTGGGCATCCTGGCCTTGGGAATCCCCCTCGGGAGGGTGCTGCGGCGGGCGGTGGAGGAGTTCGCGCCCGCGATGCCGAGGGCGCTGCGGTGGAGCGCGCATGCGCTGGCCGACGGGGTGGCCATCACGGTCGCGGCCACCGTGGCCACCGCGCCGTTGCTGGCCCACCACTTCGACTCAGTCCCGCTCGCAGGCCTGCCGGCCAACGTGCTGGCCCTGCCCTTGGTGGCGCCGGCCATGTGGCTCGGCATGCTCAAGATCTTGGCCGGGGCGACCGGCGCGCCGGACGGCGTGGCCGCCGCGGTCGGCGAGCTGGCCGCGTTGCCGGTTGGCCTGATCGCCTCGCTGGCCGAGCGCGTCGCCGACGTTCCGTTCGGCCAGATCGCGTTGCCGCTCGGATCGCCGCTCGCGGTGATCGGCGCCTACGCCGTACTGGCCGGCGTGGCGCTGGCCCTTCGGCGCGCGAGCCGCCCGCTGGCCCCGCGGACGCTCGAGGCGCTCGCGGGATGGCGCCGCCTTCCCCCCGTCGTCCGGATGGGCTCGATGGCCTCGCTTTTCGCAGCCCTCCTCATCGGTGCGGGCTGGGCGCTTCGCGCCCCGGACTCACCCGACCGCCTGACGATCAGCTTTCTCGACGTGGGGCAGGGCGACGCCACGCTAATCCAGCACCCCGACGGCACCGCGGTGCTCTTCGACGGCGGACCGCCCGAGGCGGGGGTGGCCCGGCTGCTTCGCCGAGCCGGTGTCCGGCGGCTCGCCCTGGTGGTGGCCACCCACGCCTCGCGCGACCACCATGGCGGTCTCGTCGAGGTGCTGCGCCGCTTCGAGGTGGACACGCTGCTCGACGGTGGTGATGGCTCACCCGACGCCGGCTTCGCCGCGGTGCGGCGCGAGGCGGCCGCGCGCGGCGTGCGGCGCATCCGGGCCACCGCTCCGCTCACGCTGGACCTCGCGGGTGGCGGGCTGACGATCGACGTGCTCTCTCCCGAGCCCCGGCCCGCCGGCCCGGCGCCCGAGGACCCCAACCCGCGGGCGGTGGTGGCGATCGTCAGCGCGGGCTGGTTCGACCTGTTCCTGTCTGCCGACGCGGAGAGCGAGGCGCTGCTCCCGCTCGACCTCCCAGAGGTGGAGGCCATGAAGGTCCCGCACCACGGCAGCGCCGATCCTGGTCTGCCCGAGGTGCTCGACGAGCTCGCACCCCGGCTGGCAGCGATCGAGGTGGGCCCCAATACCTACGGGCATCCCACGCCCTCGACCATCGCAGCGCTCGAACGAGCTGGAATCAAGACCCACCGGACCGACCGCGACGGCACGGTCACGCTGACCGTCGAAGAGAGGGGGATGCAGGTGCAGACCGAGCGGTAGCAGTAATTCCGCGCGTCTTGCGGCGTTGGACTGTCAGACGCAGGCTCGTACATCCCCTCAAGGAGGCTCAACGATGTTGTCTCGGTTCGGTGGTCGTCTGTCGTACGCCAACGTCGTAGCCACCCTCGCGTTGTTCGTCGCTCTGGGCGGCAGCAGCTACGCCGCGCTGAATCTGCCGAAAGCTTCGGTGGGGGCAAAGCAGCTCAAGAAGAACAGCGTGACCTCGCCCAAGGTAAAGCGCGGCTCGTTGCTGGTTAGCGACTTCAAGGCCTCCCAGCGCGCCCGCCTGCGAGGGCCAAGCGGACCTCGAGGCGCGCAGGGGATCGCCGGCTCGCCCGGGGCGACTAGGGTGATCAATCGCGAAGGCCCGTTCGTGACCATAGCCGCCGATGACTCTGAGACTGCGAGTGTCAACTGCAACCCCGGCGAGGTCGCGACCGGCGGCGGTGTCGGCCAGAGCAATGGCGCCCTCCTGGACATGCAGGCAGTGACTTCGGTGCCCATAGTCGGTGCGGGCGGCGTGCCGACTGGCTGGACGGTTCGTGCGGCCAACGTCGATTCAAACAGTGACAACATGGGTACGACCGCGGTTGCGGCCTATGTCGTCTGCGCTTCCCCGTGAGGACACGCCGAGGGCCGGCCTAGACTGCGGCGCAGTGTCCGACCTGAAGCCCGCCTACCTCGTCTGCGGGGACGACGACGCCAAGATCGACGCCTGGCGCGCCCGCGTTCGCCGCCGGGCCGAGGACGAGCGCGGCCCGGGCGGGCTGGAGACCTTCGACGCACGCACGAGCGAGCCCGACGAGGTGGCCCTGGCTCTGGCCGCGCTGACCTTCGACCCCGGCACGCGCTACGTGCTGGTGGACCACGCGGGGGCGTGGAAGGCGGGGCAGCTCGAGCCGCTCGAGGCCGTGCTGGCCGACATGCCACCCGACAGCGTGCTAGTGACGATCGTGCGCGGCAAGGCGCTGAAGCAGCTCTGTAAGGCGATCGAGAAGGCGGACGGGGAGATCCGCGAGTACGCGGCGCCCAAGCCGTGGGAGCTGCCCAAGTGGGTTGCTGGGCGCGGCCGTGAGCTCGGGCTCGCCATCGACTCCGAAACGGCCAAGCAGCTGGTGGCGCTGGTGGGCGCCGGTCAGCAGCGCTTATCGCGGGAGCTCGAGAAGATCGCACTGGCCATCCACCCACGCACGGACGTGACCGCCGCCGACGTGGAGGCGCTCGCCGCCCGCGACGCCGCCCCCCAGGTCTACGACCTGGCCGACGCGCTGGTGGCCGGCGACCTGCCCGCCTCGCTCGCGCTGGCCGAGCAGCTGGAGGCCCACGGAGAGCGGCCGGGCCGTCTCATCTTCCCGGTGGTCCGCCGGCTGCGGGAGGTCCACCGCGCCGCCGCGCTGCTCGACTCGGGCCTGACGGACGCCAAGGTGGGCGAGGCCCTGAGAGCGCCACCCTGGTTGGCCAAGAAGACCGTGGCCCGCGCCAAGAAGGCCGACCGCGCTGCCCTGGAGCGCGCGATCTGCGTGTTCGCCGACCTGGAGATCGACCTCCGCGGCGGCGGCTCGGTTGCGCTCGACGAGGACACCGCGTTCTCGCTCGCACTGGCCCGGGCCACAAGCTGACGGCGAGCGTGCCGCGTTTCCGCCCCGCCGGGCCGGACGACGCGCCTCGCATCGCGGAGATCTACAACGCCGGAATCGCCGAACGAAGCTCGACGTTTGAGACTCGCCCGCGGGAGCCGGCCGAGATCCTGGCCTGGCTCGAGGCCGGCGAGCGCTTTCCCGTGCTCGTGGCCGTCGGGGAAGATGTGCTCGGCTGGGCTCGCCTCGCCGGCTACAGCGAGCGAATCGCCTACGCCGGGGTGGGGGAGGTGTCGATCTACGTCGACCACCACGCGCGCGGGCAGGGCGTGGGCACCGGGCTGCTCGAGCAACTCGCCAGACGGGCCGGCGAGCTGGGCTACTGGAAGCTGACCGGCAAGCTCTTTCCCGAGAACGAGGCGAGCGTCAGGCTGGTCGCGCAGAAACGGCTGGCGGGAGGTGGGCCTGCACCTGCGCCACGCCCAGCTCGAGGGCCGCTGGCGCGACGTGCTGGTGATGGAGCGGCTGCTGGGCTAGGCGTGGGCCGCCGGGCGTCGGGCGCGAGCGTCTTCAACGACAGCACCCAGGGCGGGATCGGCCGGGACTGTCACGCCTGTCGCTGCGCTGTAACACAAGCCCGTCGGGGGAGACGAATCGGGCCGCCGCGTTGGGAGCTGTCCTGCCCTGGTGTCGCAGGACGACACCAATCCAGGACAGTGGCGCGAAACCGCGCTACGGGAGCGTCACAAAGCCGACGACGCGGCCCGTCCGCCTTGGTTGCTGCAGTTAGACGACGCTGGCGTGCGGCACACGGCGACTCGCGCAGCGCCAGGCGGGTCCACAAGGACGACAACCCACATCAACCCTCTAGGCGCCCGGCGCGTAGGGGTACCACCACTCCTTGGGGGCGATCTTCGTCTCGATGTGTACGTGCTTGGTCTCCTGGAAGGCCTCCAGGCCCTCCTGGCCCAGCTCGCGGCCCATGCCCGACTGCTTGAACCCGCCGAACGGCCCGGCATCGTTGTCGGTCAGCGGGTCGTTGATCCAGACGGTTCCGGCGCGGATCTCGCGCAGGCAGCGCACCGCCGTTTCGAGGTCGCGCGTGTAGACGTTCGCGCCCAGCCCGAAGGGGGTCGAGTTGGCCAGCTCGATGGCCTCGTCGAGCGATCCAACGGGCACGATCGGCGCCACCGGGCCGAAGGTCTCCTCGCGCAGCAGGTCGGTCTCGGCGGGGGCTCCGGTGACCACCGTAGGGGCGAAGTAGTGGCCGCGCTCCTGGCCCGCGCGGTCGCCGCCGACGACCACCTCGGCGCCCGCCGCCACCGCGGCCTCGACCTGCGCCTCGACCTTGGCCCGTTGCGGCGCGGAAACCATCGGCCCGACGTCTGTGGTCTCGTCGAGCGGGTCGCCCACCCGCAGGGCACGGGCCTGGTCGACGAAGGCCGCCAAGAAGTCGTCGTAGACCTCGCGCTGCACGTAGAAACGCTCCGCCGAGGTGCATACCTGGCCGGCGTTGAGGTAGGCGGCCCAGGCTCCGCCCTTGGCCGCCACCGCCACGTCGTCGGCCACGTCGGCGCACACGATGAAGGGATCCTTGCCGCCCATCTCGAGGTTCATGCGGGCTACGCGCCGGGCGCACGCCACGGCCACCTTCTTGCCCGTAACCACCGAGCCCGTGAAGGCCACGCCGTCGATGCGCTCGTCCTCGACGATGGCCGCTCCAACGTCCCCCGCGCCGGCCACGAGATTGACCACTCCGGGGGCCAGGTCGGAGAAGCACTCGGCGAGCATGAGGGTCGACAGCGGGGTGATCTCGGACGGCTTGGCCACCACCGCATTGCCGGCGGCGAGAGCCGGAGCGAGCTTCCAGGACAGAAGCAGCAGCGGGTAATTCCAGGGCACGATGCAGCCCCAGACGCCGGTGGGCTCCTTTGTGACCAGCGCCAGCTGGGTGGCCTCGATCGAGGGGATCACGCGGCCGGCGAAGTTGCGCCCCATCTCGGCGTAGTAGTCGAAGGCGGCGGCGGTCCAACCCACCTCGTCGCGATTCTCGATCAGCGGCTTGCCGCCCTCACCGGTGAGCGCTCGCGCCAGGTCGTCGGTGATCGCGCGCATGCGATTGGCCACCTCGTGGAGCATCTCCGCGCGCTCGACGGCCGGGGTATCGGCCCAGCCGCGGGCAGCTTCGCGAGCACCGGCCACAGCAGCGTCGACCTGCTCGGGAGACGCTCCGCAGAGCGTGGTGAGAGTCTCCTCGGTGGCCGGGTTCTCCACCGCCAGCTCAGCCCCGTCGCCCGGCACCTGCTCGCCGCGGATGAGCAGTCTCGTTTCCACGCGGGTTGCTAGGACACGCGAGAGCGAATGCGCGCCGCGCGGGCCTTCTTGCGAGCCCCGTTGTTGGGGTGCAGCGCGCCTGTCTTCACGGCCTTGTCGATGCGCGACACGAGCGTGCGGTGCTCCTCCTCGACGCGAGTGGAGTCGCCATCGCCGACGGCATTCTCGAGCCGGCGGAACCAGGTCTTGACCTGAGAAGTGCGGCGACGGTTCTCCAACCGCTCACGCTCCGCCCGGTCTATCCGCTTTTCTTGTGAAGGAATGTTGGCCATATACGCACCGACGCCGCGTCCGGGCATCCGGCGCGGCGGAGGCCCAGTGTAGCGCGTGGCCACCGACGTCCCCGACGCGGGAACCGAGGCTCCGGACCGGCGCGGCCACGCCCGCCGCCTCGCCCGCAACACCGCCTTCTTCTCCTTTGCCACCGGCCTTTCTCGCGTGCTGGGCCTGGCGCGAGAGGTGGTGGCGGCCAAGCTCTTCGGCGTAACCGGCGTGATGTCGGCGTTCACCATCGCGTTTCAGGTTCCCAACCTCCTGCGTGCCCTGGTAGCGGACTCCGCACTGCAGGGCGCGTTCATCCCGATGTTCGCCGAGCTGCTCGAGAAGGGTGAGCGCAAGGAGGCCTTCCGCGTCGCCTCCAGCCTCTTCTTCCTGATCACCCTGGTCCTGGGCGCGCTCACGGCGCTGTTCGTGCTCTTCGCGGATCCGATCATGACCCTGTTCACGCCCGGCTTCGACGACGACCCGGCGCTCCAAGACCTGACCGTCCAGCTATCGCGGCTGATGTTCCCGATCGTCGTCCTGCTCGCGCTCTCGGGCCTCGTGGTGGGGATGCTCAATTCCTTCGATCACTTCAGCGTCCCCGCGCTGGCGCCCGTGGCGTGGAACGTCGTAATCATCGCCGCGCTGGTGGGTCTGGTGCCCATCCTGCCGGAGGACGACGAGATCTATGCCTACGCGATCGGCATCCTTGCCGGAACCGTCGTGCAGTTCCTGTTGCCGCTCCCGTGGCTGCGCGGGCGCGGAGGCCGCCTGACCCTGACCCTGGATTGGCGCGACGAGAACGTCCGCCGGGTCCTGCGGCTGATGCTCCCGGTGACGATCGCGCTCGGCCTGATCAACCTCAGCCTGTTGATCAACTCGCTGTTCGGCACGCTCGTATCCCAGGAGGCGCCGGCCGCGATCGACAAGGCCTTTCGCATCTACCAGCTGCCGCAGGGTCTCTTCAGCATCTCGATCGCGACGATCCTCTTCCCGACGCTGGCGCGCTTCGCGGCGCGCGGCGCCCGTGACGACCTGCGCCGCACGATGGGCAACGGAGTGCGCCAGATCTGCCTGCTGCTGATTCCAAGTGCGGTGTTCATGGCCGTGCTCGCAGAGCCGATCACCAGGCTGGTCTATCAGCGCGGGGTGTTCGGCCCGGAGGCCACCGACCTGACCTCCACGGCCCTGTTGTGGTGGTCGATCTCGCTGCCCTTCCAGGGCGTCAGCCTGCTGTTCTCTCGCACCTTCTTCAGCCTGCAGCGGCCTTGGGCCACCACCGCACTGAGCGGCGTCAACCTGCTCGTGAACGCTGCCCTGGCCGCGGCGCTTTATGGACCGCTTGAGATCGCCGGGATCGTGATCGGAACAGTGGCCGGCACGATCGTCATGTGCGTGGCGCAGGGGTGGCTCCTGCGCGGCGAGCTGGGAGGCGTCGAGGGCGCGCGCACTCTGGCCTCGGCAGGGCGAATGCTGCTCGCGTCGGCTCTGCTGGCCGCCGTGTCCTATGGCGTTTGGTACGGGCTGGACGCCGCGCTCGGGCGAGAGTTCCTCGCCCAGCTGGTGTCCGTGGGCGGCTCGATAGCCGCCGGCTTCGCCGTCTACGGGCTCGCGGTCTGGGTGCTTCGGGTGCCCGAGGCACGCCAGATTCGCGACCTGCTCGTTAGCCGCAGGCGCCCCCGCGGGTAAGGAGGCGCTCATGTCTCCTGACGAGAAGATGGATGCGGAAGCGCAGATCGAGTGCCTCAACGTGGCGCTGCGCCTACAACACCGCTCGGTGCTGATGTACTCGATCACCGCCGGAAGCGTGATCGGCCTCGAGTATCAGGCCCACGCGGAGAAGATGAGCCAACACGCTCTGGCCGAGCTCGAGGACGCAACGCGCCTCGCCGAGAAGATCACCGCTCTGGGCGGTCAGCCGACCACCGACGTCGGCGAGTTCGAGTTCACCGCCGATCCCGCCCAGGCCATAGATCGCCTCATCGACTGCGAGTCCGAAACGCTCGAGGCGCTCCAGGCCGCCATCGAGCCGACCGGCCGGGAAGCTGCCTCCGAAGCCGTCGAGCACCGCCTCGAGCACATGATCATGCGCAAGCAGGAGCAGGTCGACTACCTGTTGCGCGCGCAGAGGCGACCCGAACGCTAGTCAGATCCATGGGCATACTCGTAGGGACTGATGGCAGCTCCCGCGAGCAACATCCGCAACTTCTCGATCATCGCCCACATCGACCACGGGAAGTCGACGCTGGCCGATCGAATCCTCGAGATCACCGGGGCCGTGGATCCGCGTGACCATCGGCCGCAGCTGCTCGACACGATGGACCTCGAGCGTGAGCGCGGCATCACGATCAAGGCGCAGGCCGTGCGCGTGGAGTACACGGCCAGCGACGGCAAGCTCTATCGCCTGCATCTGATCGACACCCCCGGCCACGTCGACTTCACCTACGAGGTCTCGCGCTCGCTCGCCGCCTGTGACGGCGCGCTGCTGCTCGTGGACGCCTCACAGGGCGTCGAGGCCCAGACCGTTGCCAACACCTACCTGGCCGTCGATTCCGGCCTCGAGCTCATCCCCGCCATGAACAAGATCGACCTGCCCGGTGCAGAGCCCGAGCGGGTGGCGGGGGAGATCGGCGAACTGCTGGGCGATGATCCCGACGCCGTCATCCGCATCTCGGCCAAGACCGGCGCCGGGGTGACCGACCTGCTGGAGGCGCTGGTCGAGCGCGTTCCGCCGCCGCAGGGGGATCCCGACGCCCCCGCCCGGGCGCTGATCTTTGACTCCGAGTTCGACCCGTACCGCGGAGTGGTGGCCTACATCCGGGTCGTCGACGGCCGGCTGCGCAAGGGCGACGCGATCCAGGCCATGCAGACCGGCACCCAGGCCGAGGTCGACGAGATCGGTTTCTTCGCGCCCGGTATGTCGCCGGTCGAGGCGCTCAACGCCGGCGAGGTGGGCTACCTGATCACGGGGATCAAGGACGTCTCGCTGCTGAGGGTGGGTGACACGCTCACCACGAAGACCGATTCGGCGACCGACCCCCTGCCCGGCTACCGCGAGATAAAGCCGATGGTCTTCTGCGGGCTGTTCCCGGTGGAGACCAACCAGTTCCCCGAGCTGCGCGACGCGCTCGAAAAGCTCGTGCTCAACGACGCGGCGCTCACCTGGGAGCCCGAGACCAGCGAGGCGCTCGGCTTCGGCTTTCGCTGCGGCTTCCTCGGCCTGCTGCACATGGACATCGTGCGCGAGCGGCTGGAGCGCGAGTACGACCTCGAGCTGCTCGCCACCGCGCCCAACGTCGAGTACGACGTGCACCTCGCCGACGGCGGCGAGGTCGTGGTGCACTCGCCCTCGGACATGCCCGAGCGCGGCCTGATCGAGTCGATCCAGGAGCCGTACATCCGGGCCACCATCCTCACTCCGAAGGAGCACGTCGGCGCGGTCATGGAGCTCTGCCAGGAGCGGCGCGGCACGCACGTGGACATGACCTTCCTCAGCCCGTTTCGGGTGCAGCTGCAGTACGACCTTCCGCTGGCGGAGATCGTGCTCGACTTCTTCGACCAGCTCAAGTCGCGCACGCGCGGCTACGCCTCGCTCGACTACGAGATCCTCGGCATGCGCGACGGCGACCTGGTCAAGCTCGACATCCTGCTGGCCGGCGACAACGTCGACGCCCTCTCGATGGTCGTCCACCGCGACAAGGCCTACGCGGCCGGGCGCGGGCTCACCGAGCGCCTGCGCAAGCAGATCCCGCGCCAGCAGTTCGAGGTGGCGATCCAGGCGGCGATCGGCTCGAAGATCATCGCTCGCGAGTCGGTCAAGCCAATGCGCAAGGACGTGATCGCCAAGTGCTACGGCGGCGACATCAGCCGCAAGCGCAAGCTGCTCGAAAAGCAGAAAGAGGGCAAGAAGCGCATGAAGCAGGTGGGACGGATCGAGGTGCCCCAGGAGGCCTTCCTGGCCGTCCTCGAGCTGTCGGGTGACGGCGACGGGAAGAAGTAGGGCTCCGGACCGGAATGCTCGCCTTGTGCGCGACTTCCTGGGCCGGTAGCCTCAGTCGCTGACGCCTCTGCTCAAGCACCGCCACCCAACTCGCTTGCTGCATCCGGCCGACGGCTCGGCGCGCTGATCCGCGCATTTCTCATCTGAGCCGAAAGGAAGTACCCAAGTGCAGACGCAGATCGCCGACGACTGGTTCGTCGGCTTCAACACCGGGCTGAAGGCCAGGTTCTGGCGCGCGGCCTCCGAGCCGTGGGCCGACGAGGACGCGCAGGCCATCGCGGCGCTTCTCGACCTGCCCGCCGGGGCGCGGGTGCTCGACGCCCCCAGCGGCGCCGGGCGCATTGCCGTCCGGCTGGCGGAACGGGGCCTCGACGTCGTGGGCATCGACATCTCGCCTGAGGAGATCGAGGAGGCCAGACGGGTGGCCGCTGAGCGCGGGGTTGCCGCGCGTTTCGAGCAGGGCGACCTCAGGGACCTGCCAGAGCAGGGCTTCGATGGCGTCGTGTGCTGGGGCAACAGCTTCGGCTACCTGCCGCACGACGGGACCGTCGGGCACCTCGCGTCCACCCGGCGGGCCCTGCGCCGCGGGGGCAGGCTCGTGCTGGAGAGCATGACGGTGGCCGAGTCGCTGCTGCCCGAATTCAGGTCGGAGATCGAGTACGAGGCGGGCGGGGTGACCATGTTCGCCCGCCACGATTACGACGTCCGCCACAGCCGCCTCCTCGGCGATTTCGAGTTCAGCGAAGCGGACGGCCGCAGCGAGCGCGGGCCGGTGATCCACCACGTGTACACCGTGGGGGAGGTGGTTCGCCTGATCGAGGACGCCGGATTCAGGGTCGAAGAGCTTCTCGGGGACGCGGCCCAGCGGACCCCCTATGCCCTGGGCGCGCCACGGCTGGTGGTGCTCGCAACCGCGCTATAGAGGGAAAGGGGGCGCTCTGCAAGAGGATTTAGGTCGTCCTTAGGACGCGGTCGTAGCTTGGCAACCGTGGCCACGGACATCCTGAACCCGCAGGGCGCCCCCGACCCCACGGTCGACGCGCTTCAGCAGTTCCTCGACGGCATCGCGCAGACCCCGCTGCTGAGCGCGGACGAAGAGATCGTGCTGGCCAAGCGCATCGAGCGCGGCGACCTCGACGCCAAGGACCACATGACCCGCGCGAACCTGCGTCTCGTGGTGTCGATCGCCAAGCGCTACCGCAACCAGGGCCTGCCTTTCCTCGACCTCATCCAGGAGGGCACGATCGGCCTGGTGCGCGCCGTCGAGAAGTTCGACTTCCGCAAGGGCTTCAAGTTCTCCACCTACGCGACCTGGTGGATTCGGCAGGCGATCTCGCGTGCGATCGCCGACAAGGCGCGCACCATCCGCATCCCGATCCACATCGACAACATCCTCAAGAAGCTCGACGGGGCCCAGCGCCGGCTCGAGGCCGAGGGCGATCGCGACCCGACGATCGAGGAGATCGCCGAGCTCGCCGGAGTGGATCCGGTGGAGGCCGACGTGATCATGCGCGCGGCGCAGCAGCTCGTATCGCTCGACAAGCCCGTGGGAGACGACGCCGACGCCGCGCAGTTCGGCGACCTGATTCCCGACGACTCGACGCCGAGTCCTTACGACGCGGCGGTCGAGTCGCTGATGCACCAGCGACTGCACGAGGTGCTCGATCATCTCTCATACCGCGACCGCCGCATCGTCGAGCTGCGCTTCGGCCTCGCGGGCGACCAGGCACGCACGCTGGACCAGGTGGCCAAGGTCTTCGGGCTCACGCGCGAGCGCACCCGCCAGATCGAGGAGGCCGCCCTCCGCAAGCTCTCCACGCTGGCCGAAGCGCAGGCGCTGCGCAGCGCCGCCTAGGCCCCAGCCACCCAGCTCCTCACCCCGGCGAGGGCCACCAGCACGGTGCACGCGGCGGTTGCGGGCGCCAGCGCAAGCGCCGCCGTCACGCTCAGCTCGTCGACAAAGATTCCGCCCAGCCACGCGCCGAGCGCGCCGCCGACCACGTAGCCGACGATCTGCCAGCCGTAGGACTCCGTGGTGGTGCCCTCAGGCGCGAGCTCGCCGATGAGGGAATAGGCGGCGGCAGTCGACGGGGCCAGCCCGAGACCGGCCACCACGACCATCACCGCAAAAACGGGCGTCGAGCCGGCGAACGGGAGAGGGGTCAGGCCCAGGGCCAGCACGCCGGTGAAGATCAGGAAGCGCCGAGCGGCCGGCAGGCGCCAAGAGCGAGCGCCGTACCAGAGTCCGCCCACGAGCGAGCCGAGCGCCCAGAGGGCGAAGAGCCAGCCCGAATCCGCGCGCGAGCCCTCCTGCTCGGCGAAGGCGGGAATCGCTATCTCCAGCGCCCCCAGCGACATGCCGCCGATCGCGAACGCGGCTATCAGCAAGCGGATGCCGGGCGCGGAGAGCGCGCTCTGCATGGCTCCGCCGGTGCGTACGCTGGGCCGCCAGCGCCGCGAGGCGCGCGTGCCCGCGAAGCCGATTGCGCCCGCGGCGACCATGACCGCAGCGGTCACTAAGGCTGCCTGCGGCGAAGCGGCGCCTGCGATCGCGACCACGATCAGCGGGCCGGTGATGAAGAACAGCTCGAGCTGCAGGGCGTCGAAGGCAAAGGCGGTGTCTACGCGCTCCTGCCCGACCAGTTCGGGCCAGAGCGTCCTCATCGACGGCGATATGGGTGGATTGCTGGCTCCCCCCACGACGGCTATCGCCGCGAGAACGATCACGCCTACGCCGCTCAGTGCCGCCGCTACCAGGGCGGTTTGGGCGGCAAGGCTCAGGCAGGCAGTGGCCACGAGCACCCATGTCTGCCCAAGCCGGTCCACCGCGCGGCCCAGCAAGGGCGCCGTCACGCCGACGGCAAGCCCCCATGCGCCGCTCACGACTCCAACCTCGGCGTAGGAGAACCCCTCCGCTCGCAGCATCAGGATCAGTGCCAGGACGCTCATCCCGTAGGGCAGCCGGCCGATCGCCCCGGCCACGAGCAGCGGCGCCACGCCGGGGGTCCGAATCAGGTCCAGGTAGCGGCGCATCGGTTGCGTACACTGCCGCAGCCGTGCCCGTGCAGACCGAAGCCAAGGGAAAGACCTATCCGCCGGTCGAGTACGAGGTGGGGAGCGAGAAGATCCGCGAGTACGCCCAGGCGGTCGGCGAGGACAACCCCGTGCACTACGACCGCGACCAGGCCCGGGCGGCCGGCTTTCGGGACATTCCGGCGCCGCCGATGTTCGCCGTCGTGTACGCGATGCGCTCCGTCGGGCCGGGAATCTTCGACCCGGATGTGGGCATCAACTTCGCCATGATGGTCCACGGCGGCCAGGAGTTCGTTTGGGGAGAGCCCGTGTGCGCCGGCGATGTCATCTCCACCGAGACCTCGGTAAAGGACATCTTCGAGAGGGACGGCAAGGGCTTCTACGTCTTCGAATCGGTGTCGACCAACCAGGACGGCCAGGAGGTCGTTCGCGGGACCTGGACCAACATCGTCAGGGGGGTGTAGGGGTGGACATCGAGCTCAAGGTCACTCCCGACAAGTACCTGCCGCATCGCTACGCGGGCGCCTCCGGCGACTTCAACCCCATCCACATCGACCCTCAGTTCGCCCAGGAGGTCGGCCTCCCGTCCAACATCCTGCACGGGCTCTACTCGATGGCCCAGGTGGCGCGGGCCTGCACCAGCGCCGCCGGCGGCGACCCCCGCACGCTGCGGCGCCTCTCGGTTCAGTTCCGCGGTATGGGCTTTCCCGAGCAGGAGATGACGGTCACCGGCACCGCGAAAGAGAGCGGCTCCGAGCGCACCGTGGTCGAGGTGGTGGCCGAGCAGGGCGGCAACCAGATCATCCGCAACGCCGAAGCCGAGCTCGAAGCCCGCTAGGGACTCTAGATTTAAGGCCGTGGAGATCACCCCGCGGCAGACGTTCATCCTGCGCAAGCTCGTCGAGGCTCACGTGAACCTCGATCAGCCCGTCGCGTCGAAGTGGCTGGCCGAGCAGCAGGACGTCCCCTGGGGGCCTTCGACCGTGCGCGCCGAGCTGGCCCGGCTCGAGGAGTTCGGCCTGCTCGAGCATCCCCACACCTCGGCCGGAAGGGTGCCCACCGACAGCGGCTACCGGCTCTTCGTCGACGAGCTGCTCAGCCAGGGCCGCGCGCTTGTGCCGCGCAAGCCGTTTGAGCTCACGGTGATGCGCCGCCAGGTCGACGACGCCATGCGCGCCACGACCGAGCAGCTCTCGCAGGTGACCAACCTGCTCGCGCTGGTCACCGCTCCACCGATCGAGACCGCCACCATCCACCGGGTCGAGGTGCTGCTGCTCCAGCCCCAGGTGGCCATGGTGGTGGTGATCACCTCAACCGGCGGCGTGTCCAAGCGCGTGATCTCCTACGACGAGCCCGTCGACCCGGGGCTCGTGGCCTGGGCGGCGAGCTATCTCAACGAGGCGCTCGGCGGCATGGAGGTCGGCTCGCGCCTGATCGTTCCGAAGCTCGCGGCACCGGAGCTGGGGCCCCGCGAACACGACTTCCTGGCCACGGTCGCGCCGGCCTTCACCGAGCTCGAGCAGGCCGCCGAGGGCAACCTGTTCATGGAGGGCGCCGGGCGGTTGCTTTCCGAGCACCGCTTTCAGGAGCTGTCGCAGATTGCCGGGCTGATGGAGGCCCTCGAGCACCGGCGCGCGCTGCTGGGCGTGCTGCGCGCATCGCTCACCGAGCCGAGCGTCTACCTGCGCATCGGCCACGAGAATCCCACGCCGGAGCTGCAGACGGTCTCGATCGTGGCGGCGAACTACGGTCTCGCCCGGCGCAACCTCGGCGCGGTTTCGGTCATCGGCCCCGTGCGGATGGACTATCCCCGTGCGATCGGCGCCGTGCGCGAGGCCGCTCGTGAGCTGTCGCGCTTCGTGGCCGAGGTCTACGACGAATGAGGCGCGATCCGTACGAGGTGATCGGTGTGTCCCGCGGGGCGGAGGACCGCGAGATCAAGAGAGCGTTCCGCGTGCTTGCGCGCGAGCTGCATCCCGACGTCAACCGCCACGACCCGGAGGCCGAGGAGAAGTTCAAGGACGCCGCCGAGGCGTACGAGATCCTGTCCGACCCCGAGCGCCGGGCCATCTATGACCGCTACGGCTTCGAGGGCCTCGACTCGCGCGGCTTCGCCTCAGCCGCCCAGGGGTTCGGCTCGTTCTCCGACATCTTCGATGCCTTCTTCGGCGGCGATCCCTTCGGCGCCTTCGGCGGGCGTGGGGCCGGCGGCCGGGTGCAGGGCGGCGACGTGGCGGTGGACGTGGAGATCACGCTCGAGCAGGCCGCAAGGGGCACCCCCGTGGAGGTGGCCTACGACCTCGTGGACGCCTGCGAGCGCTGTCACGGCAGCCGCGCCGAGCCGGGCTCGGAGGTGCGCACGTGCAGCAACTGCCAGGGCAACGGCCGCGTCCGAGCGGTCAGCCGCACGGCGTTCGGCCAGCTCGTGCGCGAGCACGTGTGCAGCGCCTGTGGCGGCGATGGCCGGATTCCCTCCGAGACCTGCACGGCGTGCGAGGGACGCGGCCGCCGGGCCGTGCGCAAGACGCTCACCGTCGACATACCGGCGGGCATCGCCGCTGACCAGCGCATCCGCCTCTCGGGACGCGGCCACAGCGGCGAGTTGGGCGGGCCGGCCGGAGATCTATACGTGATGGTCCAGGTTGCCGAAGACGAACGCTTCCTGCGCGACGGCAGCGACCTGGTGAGCGTGGTCGACGTGCCTGCGCCCGCAGCGGCGCTGGGCACGAAGGTCAGCGTGCCCACGCTGGACGGCGACCACGAGGTCGACGTTCCCGCCGGAACGCAGCCGGGCACGGTGATCACGCTGCGCGGTCGCGGAATGCCGACCATCGGCCGGCGTGGCCGCGGCGACCAGCAGATCGTGCTCAACGTGGCCATCCCACGCAACCTGACCCCCCGCCAGCACGAGCTGCTGTCCGAGCTGCGCGACTCGCTCACCGAGGCCAACACGCGCGAGGTCGAGGACGAGTCGATCCTGGCCAAGGTCAGGCGGGCGCTGCGCTGATCCGGCTGGCCTTCCGGGCGCCCGCCGAGGTGGCCGAGGCGGTGCTGGCGGCCCTGCTCGAGCTCGCTCCGGCGGGAGTCGAGCAGGTGGACGGCGAGGGATGGGTGGAGTACGCGCTCTACGGCTCGCCGGGCGAGCTGCCCTCTTTTCCCGAGGGCGAGGCAGAGGTTGCGGGCGCGCGCGTGACCGTACGCGGAGAAAAAGTGGCCGACGACTGGACCGAGCGCTGGCGCCAGTTCCACGAGCCGGTGTTGGTGGCGGGGCGCCTGTGGGTGCGCCCGCCGTGGGCCGCGCAGCAGCACGAGGCGCTAGACCTGGTGATCGATCCCGGCCAAGCCTTCGGCACCGGCTCGCACCCCACGACCCAGATGTGCCTGGAGCTGATGCTCAGCCTCGAGCCGTCCGGCTCCTTCGCCGACCTCGGCTGCGGCTCGGGCGTGCTTGCCATCGCCGCTGCGCGGCTGGGCTTCGACCCGGTGCTGGCCACCGACAACGAGCTCGCCGCCCTCGAGGCCACGCGCGAGAACGCGGCCGCCAACGGCGTCACGCTCGGGGCGATCGAGCGCCACAACCTGCGCGAGGCGCCCGCGCCATCGGCCCGGACCGTGGCGGCGAACCTCATGCGGCCGCTGCTGCTGCGCGTGGCCGAGCTGCTGACCGCGGAGCCGGAGACGCTGATCCTGTCCGGTCTGCTCGACGACGAAGCCGACGAGGTGGCGGCGGCCTTTGCGCCGCTGCGCGAAACTGAGCGCCGGTCCTTACAGGGCTGGAGCGCGGTGCTCTTGACCGGTTAGGCTCGCTGCCCATGCGGATCGTCGATCTCTCCGCACCGATCGAGCCGAGCCCGCCGGAGACGCCGGAGCCGCTGCGCACGGACATCGAGTTCTCCGACCATGCCGCGGGAGCGGCCCAGATCGAGACGCTTCTGGGCGTGCCCAAGCGCCTCCTGCGCGACGGTGAAGGCTGGGCGACGGAGACGTTCACGCGCTTCGGCACCCACAACTCCACCCACGTGGACGCCCCCTGGCACTACAACTCGAAGATCGCCGGGGAGCGCGCCCAGACGATCGACGAGCTGCCGCTGGACTGGTTCTTCGGCCCCGGCGTGGTGCTCGACATGAGCGCGAAGGCCGACGGGGAGGCCATGGACGTGGCCGATACCGAGCACGAGCTGGAGCGCATCGGCCATGAGTTGCGGGAAGGCGACATCGTCCTGGTGCGCAGCGGCCGCGACGCCCACATTCGCGAGCTCGGCTACATGGCCCTCGGTCCCGGTGTGACCGCCGCGGCCACCCATTGGCTGTGGCAGCGCGGGGTGCGTGTGATGGGAATAGACGCGTGGGGCTGGGACGCCCCGCTGCATCTTCAGGCTCAGGACGCCCTCGAGCGCGACGAGCCGGGCATCTTCTGGGCCGCCCACCAGGCCGACCTGCCTTACGCGCAGATCGAGCGTTTGGCGAACCTGGGTGAGCTGCCGCCCACCGGGTTCACGGTGGCCTGCTTTCCGTTGCGGATCGCGGGCGCGAGTGCCGCGCCGGCGCGTGTGGTGGCGATCCTGGATTAAGGCGGTGTGCTGCGCGCGTGGCTTGCGCTGCGCGAGTTGCCGTGCGCCGGGGCCGGCGTCTTAACTACAGCAACCATGGCCGGGGCTCTGCCGGAGCTGTCACTCCTGTCGCGGCGCTGTTACAGCGCCGGGTGCGCCGACCGCGCCGTCGCGCCTGCGCTCTGCCGAGTGTCGGATTGTGCACCTATGAGGTGCGTAACTTGCCACTCGATCGTGGCCGAGCGACCGCGTTACGGCAATGTGACAAAGCCGACAACACGGCCGCGTCCACCCTTGGTTGCTGCCGTTCCCCACGCAGGGTCCGGCACCCGGCGCCCTCCCAGTCGATCAGCGTGCCGTAACAGTCGAACGTCGCCAAACGGATCTTCTCAGTCGCCGGGCCCATCTAGACTCTTTCCCGTGTCGGTTCTCGAACAGATCCAGCATGACGTGAAGGACGCCATGCGGGCGCGCGAGCAGGAGCGGGTGCACGCGCTCCGCCTGATCGTCTCCGAGCTGCAGAAGGCCGAAAAGGACCAGGGCGCCGACGAGGTCCAGGTGCTGCAGCGTGAGCGCAAGCGGCGCCTCGAAGCCGCCGAGGCCTACCGCGACGGCGGCCGCGGCGACCGGGCCGAGGCCGAGGAGCGCGAGGCCGAGATCATCGCCTCCTACATGCCCGAACAGCTGTCCGATGGTGACCTCGAAGCGATCGTGGGCGACGCCGTCGCCCAGTCCGGCGCCAGCTCTCCACAGGAGATGGGCAAGGTCATGGCGCTCGTGATGCCGCAGGTCAAGGGGCGGGCCGACGGCAAGCGCGTGAGCGCCGCCGTCAAGGAGAAGCTTTCGCTTTAGTGGTCTAGTGCGAACGCAGCTGGAGCTCCCGAACGAGGTTGCCGCCGAGCTCGCCGGCCCGGGCGACGTGGTAATGAAGACGCTCGAGGACCATCTCGACTGTGAGGTGTTCCTCCGAGGCAACGTGCTGACCCTTGACGGGCCCGACGACGCGGTGAGCATGGGGCGCACCGTGGTGAGGGAGCTCGGCGACCTCGTCCGCCAGGGTCACGAGATTGCGCCCGGGACGATCGAAGCCATTGCCGGGGCGCTCGACAGCCATGAGAGCCCGAGCCGCATCCTCGAGGACGTCGTATGGCGCCACCGCGGCCTCAAGGTGGCCCCCAAGACCGTCAACCAGAAGCGCTACGTCGACGCCATCCGCAACCAAACGATCACCGTGGGCATCGGTCCCGCCGGCACCGGCAAGTCGTTCCTGGCCGTCGCGATGGCCGTGGCCGCGCTTTCTCGCCGGGAGGTCAACCGGATCGTGCTCACCCGGCCCGCGGTGGAGGCGGGCGAGCGTCTCGGCTTCCTGCCCGGAGACATCCAGGCCAAGGTGGATCCCTACCTGCGGCCGCTCTTCGACGCGCTCTACGACATGCTCGAGCCCGAACGTGTCAACCAGCATCTCGAGCGCGGCGTGATCGAGGTGGCGCCGCTGGCATTCATGCGGGGCCGAACGCTCAACGACTCCTTCATCATCCTCGACGAGGCCCAGAACACGAGCCCGGAGCAGATCAAGATGTTCCTGACCCGGCTCGGCTTCGGCTCGAAGATGGTGGTGACCGGGGACATCACCCAGATCGACCTGCCGCGCGAGCAGGCTTCCGGCCTGGTTCTGATCGGCGACATCCTGCGCGAGGTCGAGGGCATCGAGTTCGTGCGCTTCGGCGGTGAGGACGTGGTCCGCCACAAGCTCGTTCAGCGCATCGTGGCCGCCTACAGCGAATACGCCGAGCAGCAAACGCCGGCCCTGCGGCCGCCGATGCGGCAGCAGGTCTGATAGTCGAGCTCGACCTCATCGATGCCCCGCCCGAGCTGCGCGCCCCCGCGCTCGCCGCCCTGGACTCGGCTGGCGTGCGCGAGGGCCACCTCGCCGTTGCGCTCGTTGACGCAAAGCGGATCCGCGAGCTCAACCTCGAACACCGGGGACGTGATGAGCCCACCGACGTGCTCTCCTTCCCGGTCGATGAAGACGGACCGGCCCTTGGCCCGCGAGAGCTGGGAGACGTGGTGATCTGTCCCGACCACACCGAGGACCTGAGCGAGGCCGTGGTACACGGCGTGCTGCACCTGTGCGGCTACGACCACGAGTCCGACGAGGGGCAGATGCTCGCGCTGCAGGACGAGATCATGGCGGGCCTCAAGTGAGTGGCCCGCGCTCCGGTTTCGTGGCTCTGGCCGGGCGTCCCAACGCCGGCAAGTCAACGCTCGTCAATCGCATCGTGGGCGGCAAGGTGGCGATCGTCTCCGACAAACCCCAGACCACTCGCCGGGAGATACGCGGCATCGCCACGGCCGACGACTGGCAGCTCGTGCTGGTCGACCTTCCCGGCGTTCAGCGCCCGCGCGATCCGCTCACCGAGCGCATGCAGCGCAGCGTGGAGCGCGCGCTGGCCGACTCCGACGCGGTGCTCTTCGTCCTCAACGGCGAGCAGCAGATCGGCTCCGGCGACCGCTTCATCGCCAATGCGATCGTCAACGCCGGCACCCCCGCGGTCACCGCGCTCAACAAGGTCGATCGGCTCGACCGGCCTCGTACGGTGGCCGCGCTCTCGCGGGCGGCCGCGCTAGGTGTGCCGGGCGAGATCTTCCCGATCAGCGCCCGCACCGGCGACGGTCTCGGTCCGCTCGTCGAGCAGCTTGTGGCGCTCCTGCCGGAGGGCGGCTTTCTCTATCCGCCGCAGGACACGAGCGACATGTCCGATCAGGTCCGCCTCGCCGAGCTGGTGCGCGAACAGGTGCTGCTCCGAACGCGTGAGGAGGTTCCCCACGCGGTGGAGGTCGAGGTGGACGAGATCGACGAGCGCGAGGACGGCCTGCTCATGATTCACGCTCGCATCTGGACTGAAACCGAGTCCCAGAAGGGCATCTTGGTGGGAGCCGGCGGCAGAATGGTGAAGGCGGTCGGCACAGCTGCGCGGCGGGAGATCGAGGCCACGCTCGAGCGACGAATCCATCTCGAGCTCCAGGTGCGCGTGCGCAAGGGCTGGCGCCGGGACGAGGCCCTTCTGGACCGCCTCGGAATTGAATGACCCTCGAATGACCCTCGCGCGCATCCACGAGTACCTCGGCACGCTCGAGGACGCGGTGGTGGACGAAGTGCGTCCGGGCCGCTACGGCGCCGCGCTGCTCACGCCCAGCTTGCCGCTGGTCTGGCAGCTCAACGCCCTGCGCGTGGAGGACCCGGCGGCGGGCGCCGCCGAGTTGGTGGACGAGGCCGATCGCGAACTCGCCGAGCTAGGCCATCGCAAGCTCGTGGTGCATGACGCGGAGCTGGGCGAGTGCCTGGCGCGCCCGCTCGCGGCCATCGGTTGGAACGTGCTTCGCCTGCTCGTGATGGTGCGCGACCGCCCGCCCGAGCGCGCGGTACCCGAGGGAGCCGGGGCCGAGGTGGACCGCGAGACCGGCGCTGCCGGGCTGGCTGCCTTCCGCCGCGAGCAGCCGTTCGGCTGGCAGGAGGAGGCCGTCGACCAGCTGGCCGCCATGGACGAGCGCTTCGACCGCGCGGCCGAGGCGCGCGACTTCGCAGCTCCGGTGGCCGAGCCGGCCTGCGTCTGCCGCCTCTACAACGCAAACGGCCTCGGTCAGGTCGACGAAGTGGGCACCGTGGAGGCGCGCCGGGGCGAGGGGCACGCGAGTGCGGCGGTGCTGGCCGCGGCCGACGTGGCCGCCGCCGAGGGCAGCGACCCGATCTTCCTTCTCACCGACGCCTCCGACTGGCCCCAGCACTGGTACCGCACCCTCGGATTCACCGAGATCGGCTCGGTCTACGAGTTCCTCAAGCTGCCCATGGGTGCCCCCGGGCCATAATCGAAGGCGTGGAACCGACTCTGACCCCGTGCATCGTGCAGGACTCGCGCACCGGCGAGGTCCTGACCCTGGCCTACATGAACGACGAAGCGCTCGAGCGCACGCGGGCGAGCGGCGAGATGTGGTTCTGGTCGCGCTCGCGTGAAGAGCTGTGGCACAAGGGCGAGACCTCCGGAAACATCCAGCGCCTAAAGGCACTGCGCTACGACTGCGACAACGACGCCTTCGTCGCGCTCGTGGAGCCGGCCGGGCCGGCCTGCCACACGGGCGAGCGCAGCTGCTTCTACCGCGGCGACATGGAGCCGGCTCCGGCCGAGGCCCTGCCCGGCCTCGAGCGAACGATCGCCGAGCGTCGCGCGGCCGACCCGGGGGAGAGCTACACGGCCACGCTGCTCGCCGATCCGGCTCGCAACGGCGAGAAGATGGAGGAGGAGGCCGAGGAGGTCGCGCGCGCCGCGCGCGAGGAATCCGACGAGCGGGTGGCCGAGGAGGCCGCCGACGTGCTGTACCACCTGACCGTCCTGCTGGCCGGGCGCGGGATGAGCCTCGCCGATGCCTACGAGGTGCTCAATGAGCGTCGCCGTTGAGCTCGACCTGAAGCCCGGCCTGGACGCGGTCCGCGAGCTGGCCCGCGAGTACAACATCGTGCCCTTGCGCCACACCTACATCTCCGACTGCGAGACGCCCGTGTCGGCCTACCTCAAGCTGCGTGGAAACGGCCCGTCCTTCCTGCTCGAGTCGGCCGAGCAGGGCCAGCGGGTGGGCCGTTGGTCCTTCCTGGGCTTTCGCCCGCGCGCCACCATTCGCATGAGCCTGGGCGACCATCCCGACCCATACCAGCACGTCGCCGACGAGCTCGGGCGCTACCGGATCGCGCCGCTCGACGGGCTCCCGCCCTTCGCCGGTGGCGCCGTTGGCCTGTTCGGGTACGACCTGGTGCGCAGCGCGGAGCCCACGGTCGGCGCGCCCAACCCCGACGAGGTGGGCATCCCCGACCTGGCCCTCATGATCACCGACGTGCTGCTGGCCTTCGACCACCTGCGCCACGAGGTGACCCTGCTGGCCAACGTGTTCGGGGGAGGGGATCGCTCCGGTGCGGGCAGAGCCCGCCCGCTCGCGCACGGCGACGACCTGGAAACGTCATACGAAGCGGCGGCGGCCGCGATTGCCGAGGTCAAGGAGAAGCTGGCCGGTCCCGTGCCACAGCTCGGCGCGGGCAAGCGGGAGCCGCCCGCGTTTACCTCCAACCTGGGACCGGACGGCTACGCCGCCGCCGTCGAGCGGACGATCGAATACATCCGCGCGGGTGACGCCTACCAGGTGGTCCCGTCTCAGCGCTGGACCGCCGACTGCCCGGTCGAGGCCTTCTCGATCTACCGCGGCCTGCGCGCGATCAACCCGAGCCCCTACATGTACTTCCTCGACTTCGAGGACTTCCAGATCGCCGGCGCTTCGCCCGAGTCGTTGGTGAAGGTGGCCGCCGTGGGCGAGGGGCGTGTCGAGCTACGTCCGATCGCGGGCACGCGCCCCCGTACGGGTGCTGACGATCTTCTCGCCGAGGAGTTGCTCAGCGACGCCAAGGAGCGCGCCGAGCACGTGATGCTGGTCGACCTGGGCCGCAACGACCTCGGCCGGGTCTGCGAGTACGGCAGCGTGGAGGTCGATGAGCTGATGGCCGTGGAGGCGTACTCGCACGTGATCCACATCGTCTCGTCGGTCTCCGGTCGCCTGCGCTCGGACGTCACGCCCATGGACGCTCTGCGCGCCACGCTGCCCGCCGGAACGCTGTCGGGCGCCCCCAAGATCCGCGCCATGCAGATCATCGACGAGCTCGAGCCGGTCAAGCGCGGTCCCTATGGCGGGGCGGTCGGCTATCTCTCCTACACGGGCGACCTCGACACCTGCATCAACATCCGCGCGACCTTCGTGCGCGACGGCAAGGCCTACCTTCAGGCCGGCGGCGGGATCGTGGCCGACTCCGACCCCGCATACGAGAACCGCGAGTCCGAGGCCAAGGCGGGCGCGGTGATGGACGCGCTGCGCCTCGCGTGTGCGCAGCCGGAGTGGTCGTGAACGTCCTGGTCGTCGACAACTACGACTCCTTCACCTACAACCTCGTCCAGTACCTGGGGGAACTCGGGGCGGAGGTCGAGGTCATCCGCAACGACGTGGACGACCTGCTCGAGCGCGAGCCCGGCCGGGTGCTCGTCTCGCCCGGCCCCTGCACTCCCAACGAGGCCGGCCTGTCGATGCCGGCGGTGCGCCACTACGGAAACCGGGGCACGCCGGTGCTGGGCGTGTGCCTCGGCCACCAGTCGCTGGCCCAGGAGTTCGGCGCTCGTGTGGTGCGCGGCGAGCCCGTGCATGGCAAGACGGCCGTGATGGAGCACGACGGCAGGACGATCTACGCCGGCCTCGAATCCCCGCTCGTGGTCGGGCGCTATCACTCGCTGGTGGTCGACCCCGAGGGCTTGCCGGAGACGCTGCAGGTCTCGGCCCGCGCCGGTGAGGTGATCATGGGGCTACGCCACTCAGAGCTTCCGATCGAGGGTGTGCAGTTCCATCCCGAGTCGGTGCTCACTCCCCACGGCAAGCAGATGCTCCGCAACTTCCTCTCGGCCGAGTGAACAACAACACGGTTCTCACCCACGCGATCGACCGGCTGGCCGACGGCGAGGACCTCGCCGCCGATGAGGCCTCGCGCGTTCTGCGCGAGGTGATGGAGGGAAATGCCTCCGAGGCCGAGACCGCCGGACTGCTCGTTGCTCTGCGCACCAAGGGGGAGACCGTCCACGAGATCGCCGGCCTGGCCGCGACGATGCGGTCGCTGGCCCTGCGCGTGGACGCGGGCGACGATCTCGTCGACACCGCCGGCACCGGTGGGGGGAGGCCCACATTCAACGTGTCCACCACGGCGGCCTTCGTGGCCGCGGGAGCGGGCTGTCGGGTGGCCAAGCACGGAAACCGCTCCGCCACCAGCCAGTGCGGGTCGGCTGACGTGATCGAGGCCCTGGGGGCCCGCATCGACCTCGAGCCCGAGGAGGTGGCCCACTGCATCGATGCGGTGGGCTTCGGCTTCATGTTCGCTCCCAAGCACCACGCGGCGATGAGGTACGTCGTCCCGGTGCGGCGCGCACTCGGCGTGCGCACCATCTTCAACTTCCTCGGTCCCCTGACCAACCCGGCGGGCGCTCGCCGGCAGGTGATAGGCGTGTCCGATCGCTCGCGGCTGGAGATGATGGCCGCCGCCCTCGGCGAGCTTGGCACCGACAGGGCCCTGGTAGTGTCGAGCGCCGATGGCCTGGACGAGTTCTCGGTCTCGGGCGCAACCCGAGTGGTCGAGCTGAGAGAAGGCGAGTTGGCCACCTACGACGTCACGCCCGAGGAGGTCGGCCTCGAGCGCGCAGCCGACGGCGCCGTGGGGGCGGGAACGCCGGACGCAAACGCTCGAGTGCTGCGCCGCGTACTGGAGGGCGAACCCGGAACCGAACGCTCGCTGGCCCTCCTCAACGCCGCGGCCGCCGTGTACGTGAGCGGCCGCGCCGAGTCGATTCGCGAGGGCGTGGAGAGCGCCACGGAATCGATCGACTCAGGCGCCGCGCTGTCCACGCTCGAGAGAGGTATCTGGAGCTTTCGCGGTGAGCACGCGATGAGCATCCGGCTGGACGAGCTCGTCGGCGCCACGCGCGAGGCCGTGCACCGGCGAAAGCGCGAGCGCCCGCTTGCCGAGGTCGAGCGTGAGGCCGGCGCTCAGCCCGAGGGCCGTCCCTTCGCCGAGGCCCTCTCGCGCCCGGGCACCTCGCTGATCGCCGAGCACAAGCGGCGCTCGCCCTCGGCGGGGACGATCCGCGAAGGCGTCACCTGCGCCGAGCTCGTTCAGGCCTACGAGCGCGGCGGGGCGGCCGCGGTCTCGGTGTTGACCGAGGAGGCGCATTTCGGCGGCTCGCTCGCCGACCTGCGCGAGGCCCGCGCGGCGATCCACCTGCCCATCCTGCGCAAGGACTTCACCATCGACCGCTACCAGCTCTACGAGGCCAAGGCGGCCGGCGCCGACGCCATTCTGCTCGTGGTCGGCTCCATGGAGCCCGCGGAGCTCGGCGCGCTGCTGAACGAGGCCTGGGGCCTGGACCTCGACGCGATCGTCGAGGTTGCGACCGAGCAGGAGCTGGCCACGGCGCTCGAGTGGGATGTGGACGTTCTCGGCATCAACAACCGCAATCTCGAGGACTTCTCCGTCGATCTCGAACGCACCTTCGATCTGCTGCACGACGTCCCCACCGGCAAGGTCGTGGTGTCCGAGTCCGGCATCCGCACGCGCGAACAGATCGAGGGGCTCGAGGAAGTCGGCGTCGATGCGGTGCTGATCGGCGAGATGCTGATGCGCGCGCCCGACCCCGAGGCCGCAGTCCGCGAGTTGGCCGGCGCCGAAGAACCGACCCAGGCGTAGGCTGCGTATCCCTACCATGGTGAGCCATGGCGACCGTTCCTGATCTCGACCCGTCTCAGGTTGCGGAGCTGGGCGCCCGGTTGCGCGCGAACGTCGCGCGTGCGGTCAAGGCGCCCGATCAGGTGCTGCGCGACGTGCTCGTCGCCTTCCTGGCCGAGGGCCATGTGCTGATCGAGGACTACCCGGGGGTGGGAAAGACCGCGCTGGCTCGCGCGCTCTCGCGCTCGATCGACGCCGAGTACGCCCGCGTGCAGTGCACCGCCGACCTGCTCCCCGCCGACGTGGTGGGAACCAACGTCTACAACCAGCGCGAGAACCGTTTCGAGTTTCGGCCCGGACCGGTGTTCGCGAACATCGTCCTGGTCGACGAGGTCAACCGCGCGTCGCCCAAGACGCAGTCCGGGCTGCTCGAGTGCATGCAGGAGCGCCACGTGACGGTCGACAAGCACACCCACGAGCTGGCGCGTCCCTTCCTGGTGGTGGCCACTCAGAATCCCGTGGAGTACGAGGGCACCTATCCGCTGCCCGAGGCTCAGCTCGACCGCTTCATGGTGCGCGTGTCGCTCGGCTATCCGAGCGCTCAACAGGAGTCGGAGATGCTGGCCGACCACGCCGAGCACGACCGCGTGCTCGACCTCGAGACGGTGGCCGAGGTGAGCGAGGTGCTGGCCGCCCAGGTGGCCGCGGGGAGCGTGCACGGCAGCGAGGCTCTGCGCCGCTATGTGGTCAGCATCCTCGAGGCCACGCGGGCCGACCCTCGCGTGGATCTCGGAGCCTCTCCGAGGGCGGGCCTGATGCTCTTCCGAGCCGCCAAGGCCAAGGCCGCGCTCGACGGGCGCGACCATGCGTTGCCCGACGACGTCCAGGCGCTGGCCAGCTCGGTCCTGACCCATCGGTTGCTGCTGTCGCCGGGATCAGGGTCCGAGGAACGCGAGGCTGTGGTGCGCGACGCCTTGGAGCGCGTGCCCGCGCTCTGAGTTGGCGGGCGCCGTGAGGCTGTTCCGGCCCCTGGCGATCGCCCTCCTCGGCGTTGGCCTCTGTCTGGCCGGCGCGACCTTCGACAGCCCATCGCTCTACGTGCCCGGCGTGGCCCTGGTCGCCACCGCTCTACTGGCCACGGCGTGGGTGCTGATGGCTGCGAGCGGCGCCGGCATCGAGCGCCGCGCGGGCCCGCACACCGTGACCGAGGAGGAGCCCTACCCCCTGCGCGTGGAGATGACGACGGGCATATTGCCGCCGCCGGGAGGCGAGCTGATCGAGCCGCTGCTCGGCTGGCCCGTGCCGATCGCGGGACGGTGGTCGAGGAGGGTCCGCATCAACGTGCGTTTCTCCCGCCGCGGCCGGCGCGTGCTCGAGCCCGGGCGGTTGGTGATCCGCGACCCGCTGCGGCTGTTTTCGCGCGAGATCGTCGGCGAGGACCGCCACGAGGTACTGGTGCTGCCGCGCATCGAGCCGGTGACCGCTCCCGGAGGAAGCGGAGCGGGCGCGGGCGGCCACGGCGGTCAGGGCATCGACCCGGGCGTGATGGGCCGGCGCCTCGACGCGTCCATGGCCGAGCTCGAGATCGACGGCCTGCGCCCCTACCGCGAAGGCGCTCCGGCATCCCGGATCCATTGGCCTTCGGTGGCCCGATCCGGTGAGATGCTCGAGCGCCGGCTGGTGGCCGAGCTCGACTCCGCCCCGCTGATAGTGGTCGACCCGTCCGCGCCCTCGGGTGAGGAGGGCCTGGACAAGGCGGTGCGCGCCGCGGCGTCGCTGTGCGTGCACCTCGCCCGCCAGGGTGGCTGCGCCGTCCTGCTCCCGGGAGATCGGCGGCCGATCGAGATCGGACACGATATGGGCGCCTGGCCGGGGGTTCACGTGCGCCTGGCTCTGGTCGAGTCCGGGTCGCCGCCGCCGTCCTCGACTCTCGGTCCGCGCGGAGGCGCGGTGATCTGGGTTACGGGCTCGGAT
The DNA here is from genome assembly GCA_963728495.1 of uncultured Thermoleophilaceae bacterium. Taxonomy (GTDB): domain Bacteria; phylum Actinomycetota; class Thermoleophilia; order Solirubrobacterales; family Thermoleophilaceae; genus JACVRW01. Next base: position 223,527 of record CAVSKI010000011.1, read on the forward strand.
CTGCGGAGCGCACCGCGCGCCCTGGAGCGGTTGCCCGCGGGTGCGCGCATCGTGGTTTCCCCTGAAGCTCTGCCCGGGGTGCGCCCACTCTTCGAGGTCGCCGGCTGCACTGGCTCCCTGGTGGAGCGCGTCCGGCGGGCTGCCCCGATCGGCGCGGGGAGGGCAGCGTGAGCCCGCCGGGCGCGCACCTCGGATCCGTTGGCCGGGAGGTGGTCCCCGAGGGCGGGCCGCTTCGCGCGCCGGCGCCCCCGGCCCAGCCCGCCACGGCGCCAAGGACCACATCGCGGCCCAAGCCGATCAGCGCTGGGCGACCTGGATTCAGCTGGCCGCGTTCCTGGCGCTGGCCGCGTTCGCCGCCGGACATTGGGCGGCGCTGGTGGAAGCGCCCTCGAGGGGGCGCACTCTGCTGGTCGTGCTTGTGGCGACCACGGGCGGCGCGGCGCTCATCGCTCTGGGAGCGCCCTCGCTGCGGAGCCTGCTGACCCGGCGCCTGGGCGAGCGCCCGCGGGCGGCCGGCGCCGGGATCGTGGCGGCGGCGCTGCTGATCGGCCTGGGCACGATCTTGCTCGGGCTTGGCGCGGCCGGTCTGCCGTTGCGACTGCTCGGCCCCGGGAACTGGGGGGAGCTGGCGGATGGGCTCGATCGCGGCCTGGCCGGCTTGCAGACCGTCGACTGGCCCTACGACGGCCCCGAGGAGTGGATCCGGTTGACGATCCTCCTGGGAGCCCCGCTGTTGCTCGGCTTGGCCGCGCTCGTGGCCTTCTTCCCGGCGCGGCGCGGCCGCGCATTGCTCAACGGGCTGGGGCTCGTGCTTCTGCTGGTGGCCTACGGCACGGCCGTAACCGAACACGACCCGGGCGAGCCACTGGTGCGCGGACTTGCGCTGCTGCTGCTCGTGGGCGCCTGGCTGTGGCTTCCTCGCCTGCGCCCGCGCGAGGCGGCGGCAGGAGTCGCGGCGGTGGTGGCGATGGGCGTTCTCTCGCTGCCCGCCGCAGCGGCCCTCGACGGAGATGAGGCGTGGTGGAACTACCGCGCCTGGGATTTGTTTGGCTCCGGCAAGGTGGTCACTTTCGATTGGACCCACGAGTACGGTCCACTCGACTGGCCCCGCGACGGCACAACGTTGCTCAACGTACGTTCCGACCGGCCGCACTACTGGAAGGCCGAGACGCTCGACAGCTTCGACGGCCTGCGCTGGTTCAGGTCGCCTCGCAACGGTTCGACCGACGTGAGCTCCGAACTCCCCGCGACCTTCGGGCAGCGGGAAGGCCGGAGCTGGGAGCTCTTCGAGTACAACCCCCGGTGGGACGAGGAGATCGATGTGACGGTGCGCTCGCTCAGCAGTGATCTGGTGCTGGGAGCGGGCACGGTGTACCGGGTCGACGGCGTGGCGCACAGCATCAGCGGCGACGGAACTTCGCGCGTCCAGGCCGAGCCGCTCGAGGAGGGCGACAGCTACACGGTCAACGTGTACGCGCCCAACCCAAACCGTGAGCAGATGCGCGAGTCCAGTTCCGGTGCGTACGGCTACCCCGGTGAACTCACCCAGTACACCCGCATCTACCTGCCGGAGCCCGGCGACGACGCCACCGAAGGAACGGATGGAACCGGCAGCCCATCCTTCACGGCGGTGCTCGGCCTGCGCCAGCCGCTCAATGTGCCTCTTCAGGGTGAGCCTCTGACCGGCCAAAGCGACGCCGATCAGATCCTGCGGCGTTCGCGCTACGGCGACATGTACCGCCTGGCCCTCGACTGGACCGCCGATGCAAACACGAACTACGACCGCGCGAAGTCGATCGAGACGAACCTCCGGGAGAAATACTTCTACTCCGAGCGAGTGCAGACTCGCCCCGTGCCTCTCAATGGCTTTCTCTTCGAGGACAAGCGCGGGTATTGCCAGCAGTTCTCCGGAACCATGGCGCTCATGCTGCGAATGCTGGGGATCCCGGCGCGTGTGGCCGGGGGCTTCGCGCCGGGCTCCTACAACCGGACGACCGGCGAATATCGTGTGCGGGACCTCGACGCGCACTCGTGGGTGGAGGTCTACTTCACCGGCATCGGCTGGGTGCCGTTTGACCCCACGCCCACCGCGTCGCCGGCCGAGAACCAGGCTGCGGCATCGGCCATCAGTGCCGCCGGCGAGGTTTCCAACCCACGCGGCGGAGTGGCCGCCGAAGTGCTGTCGCCCGGTGGCGCCGACCTCAGAGCGTCCGACGAGGGCCCGCCGGAGTGGGTGCTGGCGGGGGTCATCCTTGTGGCGCTTGCGGTCCTGGGCGGGACGGCTTGGTACGTCATTCGCCGGGTGCGCGTACAACACGGCCTGACACCCGAGCAGCGGGCGGAGGCCCAGCTCGCGGAACTGCGGCGCGCGCTCGACCGGCTCGAATGGCGGGTGCCGGCGGCCACGACGCTGCTCGGCCTCGAACGCCGGCTGCTGCGCACCGCCGGCCCCCATTCGGCGGGCTACGCGCGCCGCCTGCGCCAGCACCGCTACGACCCCCGCAGCCCGCAGGCCCCCGGGGCCTCGGAGCGCCGCGCGCTGAGGCGCGAGCTGACCGCGCGCGCCGGTGTGCGCGGGCGCCTGCGTGGTCTCTTCGCCATCCCCCCTGGCGGCCCCCGGCCGGTCTAGGCGTTTATACGGCTCTAAGGTTGAGCCTCTACAAAGAGACTCATGAATCCGGTCCTGGCTCCTGAAAAGCAGCGCTCCCACGTGTCCAACCTGATCGCCGGCGTGCTCGGTGGACTGATCGTCCTGATCGCCGGTGCCGTCCTGATCGCCACCGATGTGATCGACACCGGGGACTCGAGGACCGTGGTGCGCCAGGCACCGATCTCGCAGCCCGCGTCCGACCCCGCGGCCACCGACGGCGGGCGCACGGTTCAGGACATCTACCGCGATGAGGGCTCCAGCGTCGCCTTCATCGAGGCCGAGGGCGTCAGCGGCGACGACCCGGTGCTCGGCCAGCAGCAGGGCACGGCCACCGGTTCAGGGTTCGTGGTGGACGACGACGGGACGATCCTCACCAACGCGCACGTGGTTGACGGCGCCAGCTCAGTCACCGTGTCCTTCGAGGAGGGCGGCGAGTCGATCGAAGCAGACGTGAAGGGCGTGGACGCGGACACCGACCTCGCCGTACTGAAGATCGACCCGGGCCAGGTCAAGGGCCTGAAAGCCATCCCCCTCGGCGACTCCTCGCAGTCGGACGTGGGCGACCCGGTGGTGGCCATCGGCAATCCGCTCGGCTTCCAGCGCACCGTGACCACCGGCATCGTCTCCGCCCTGGGGCGCCAGATCGACGCGCCCAGCGGCTTCTCGATCTCCAACGTCATTCAGACCGACGCGTCGATCAACCCCGGCAACTCGGGCGGCCCGCTGCTCGACGCTCAGGGCCGCGCAATCGGCATCAACTCCCAGATCGCCACCAGCGGGGGTCAGGGCTCGGTGGGCATCGGCTTCGCCGTCCCGATCAACATCGCCAAGCGGCTCCTGCCGCAGCTGCGCCAGGGCGAGGAGATCGAGCGCGCCTACCTCGGCATCCAGATGGCCGCCGTCAACGAGGAGCTCCAGCAGGAGCTCGACCTGCCGGCGAGCGAGGGCGCCCTGATCACGGAGTCGGTCGAAGGTGGTCCCGCAGCCGACGCAGGCCTGCGCGGCGGTGTCGATGAGTCGGGCGCGCCTTCCGCGGACGGCGACCTGATCGTGGCGATCGACGGCCGCAAGGTGACCGATCCGGAGGGCGTGGCAAATGCGGTGGCCGCCAAGAAGCCGGGCGACGAGATCAAGGTCGAGGTCTACCGCGGCGAAGACACCCGCACGATCACCGTCAAGCTCGGGAAGCGTCCGGAGACGCTCGCAGAGTCCGGCTCGACACAGCCCGAGCAGCCGCAGCCGCCCGAGGGCGACAACGGCGGCGACGACCTCTTCCCGCCGCAGCCCTAGAGGCGTTATCCAGGTCGTTGAGGGTTCGCCGTTTCGCGGACGCGCCTGGCGCTGCGCGAGCCGCCGTGCGCCGGGGTCGGGCGCCTTAGGACAGCAACCAGGGCGGGATCTGCCGGAGCTGTCACGCGCGTCGCGGCGCTGTAACACAAGCCCGTCGGGCGAGACCAATCCGGGCCGCCGCGTTGGGCACTGTCCTGCCTCCACCGTCTCAGGGGCGGTCAATCCAGGACAGTGGCGCGAAACCGCGTTACGGCAACGTGACAAAGCCGACAACACGGCCGCGTCCACCCTTGGTCGCTGCCGTCAGAAAACGCTGGCCCCGGCAGCCGGCGGCTCGCGCAGCGCCAGGCGGACGCGCGGCGCACCGAACCCACGTCACGCCAGTAGATCGGGAGGCCGTCGTCCGGCCTCCGGGCCGAGCCTGCGACCATTGGCGCGGTGACCCGCGTCAAGATCTGTGGCGTGACCGACCCGGCGGACGCGCGCCGGGTCTCCGATCTGGGCGCGTGGGCCCTGGGCATGATCTTCTGGCCGCCGAGCCCGCGCGCGTGCTCGCTGGACGCTGCCGAGCAGATCGGCGCCGAGCAGCATCGCCGCCTCGAGCTGACCGGCGTATTCGTCAACGCCACCCTCGACGACGTGGCCGACACGGCGGACCGCTGCCGGCTCAGCCTGCTGCAGCTCCACGGAGACGAGGGCCCCGCCTACTGCCGCGAGGCCGCCCGCCGAACCGGCGCGAAGGTGATGAAGGCGGCGCGCGTGCGCACCGCCGCACAGGTGCATGACCTCGCGCGCTTCGCCACCGATTTCCACCTGCTCGATGCCTATTCGCCGCACGTCCCCGGGGGAACCGGCGATAGCTTCGACTGGGAGCTCGCGCGCCTCCATCCCAGCAGCCCGCCCGTGGTGCTTTCGGGCGGCCTCAACGCGGACAATGTGGGCCGCGCGATCGAGTTCGCCCGGCCCTTTGGCGTCGACGTGGCGAGCGGCACCGAGGCCGAGCCCGGCCGCAAGGATCCGGCGAAGCTGACGGCTTTCTTCGGTGCGGTGGAGGCGGCCGACGCCCGCGCGGGAGCGCCGGCGTGAGCTCGCCGCCGGTCGAGCGGCGCTTCGGACCCTATGGCGGCCGCTACGTCCCCGAGACGCTCATCCCGGCGCTCGACGAACTCGAGAGCGCCTGGGTGGAGGCCCGCTCGGACCCCGAGTACCACGCGGAGCTGGCCCGGCTCTCGCGCGACTACGTAGGCCGGCCCACCCCGCTCTATCTCGCGTCGCGGCTGTCCGAGCTGGCAGGGGGAGACGTGTGGCTCAAGCGCGAGGACCTCACCCACACCGGCTCGCACAAGGTCAACAACGCGCTCGGGCAGGCGCTGCTCGCCAGGCGGATGGGCAAGCGGCGGATCATCGCGGAGACAGGCGCCGGGCAGCACGGGGTGGCGTCCGCCACGGCCTGCGCGCTGCTCGGGCTCGACTGCATCGTCTACATGGGCACCGAGGACATGCGCCGCCAGCAGCCGAACGTGCAGCGCATGGGGCTGCTGGGCGCGGAGGTGGTCGGGGTCGAGGCGGGCGCGCGCACGCTGAAGGAGGCGGTATCGGCGGCGATACGCGATTGGGTCGCGAACGTCGAGACCACCCACTACATCATCGGCTCTGCGGTCGGCCCCGCTCCCTACCCGTCGCTGGTGCGCGATCTTCAGCGCTGCATCGGCGACGAGTCGCGCGCCCAGATCCTCGGAGCCACCGGCGAGCTGCCCGACCGGGTGATCGCCTGCGTGGGCGGCGGCTCGAACGCGATCGGCACCTTCGTCGGCTTCGTCGACGACCCCGGCGTCGAGTTGATCGGAGTGGAGGCGGCGGGCGAGGGGCTCGACACGATTCGCCACTCGGCGCCGCTGACCACCGGGGCGCGCGGGGTGCTGCACGGCGCGCTCTCCGCGGTCATGCAGGACGAGGAGGGGCAGATCCTCGTGGCCCACTCGGTGTCCGCGGGACTCGACTATCCGGGCGTGGGGCCCGAGCACGCTTACCTGCGCGACAGCGGGAGAGTCCGCTATGTGGCCGTGCCCGACGAGGCCGCGCTGGCGGCGTTTCGCACCGTGGCCGAGCTCGAGGGAATCCTGCCTGCGCTCGAGCCGTCCCACGCGCTGGCCTGGCTGTTCGCCAACCCCGCGCCCGGCGTTCATCTCGTGACCCTCTCCGGCCGCGGGGACAAGGACTTGGCCGAGGTGCTGGCCCTGGGCGAAGCGTGAGCGTGGCCGCCACCGGAGTCGACCGGATCGCCGCGGCGTTCAGCACCCACGGCAAGCGGGCGGCGCTCATGCCCTACCTGATGGGCGGCTACCCCGACCTCGAGGCCTCAGCGCAAGCGGGCCTGGCTGCCGCCTCGGCTGGGGCCGACCTGATCGAGCTGGGGATCCCCTTCTCCGATCCGCTGGCCGACGGCCCGGTGATCCACGCGGCGGCCACCGAGGCGCTTCATCGGGGAGCCACGCCCCACGGTGTGCTGCGGGTTTGCGAACAGGTGGCTGGGGAGCTGCCGGTGATCCTGATGGTGTACGTCAACGTGATCGCCGCCGCCGGCGCGGAGGCGTTCGCGCTGCGCGCCGCCGCGGCGGGCGCGGCCGGCCTGATCGTGCCCGACCTGCCCCACGACGAGGCGGACGAGGTGCGCGCCGCCTGCGACGCCGAGGGCATCGCGCTCGTGCCGCTGGTGGCGCCGACCTCGACGCCGGAGCGAATCGGACAGATTGGAGCGCAGGCGCGCGGCTTCGTCTACACGGTCTCCCTCACCGGAACCACGGGCGAGCGGGACGAGCTCCCGGAGGGCGTGCCGGACACGGTGGCCGCGGTCCGCTCCGCGACCGGCGTTCCCGTGGCCGTGGGCTTCGGCATCTCCACGGCCGAGCAGGCGAGGGCGGTCGCCGAGGTGGCCGACGGGGTCATCGTGGGGAGCCGGATCGTGCGCGCGGCGGGGGAGGGCGGCCCCGAGGCCGTCGGCTCTCTGGTCGGCGAATTGGCCGCCGCTCTGCGCTAGGCCTCTGTACTGCCCGTGAACGTCCGATAGCAATGTTACGGTCACTAAGAATGGCGCAGGTCAAGAGCAATGGTGCGCGCGCGGCGAAAAAGCCGCCTGCTGCCAAGAGCGCAACCGCCACGGCGACGGCTTCGCAGGCCAAGCCCGCGCGCCGCAGGATCTCCCGGCGCAAGCAGGTCGAGCAGCACATCCTCAGCTACTTCGAGGCCATTGGCCGGCGTGACAGCTACGCGATGGCCAACCACTGGAGCGAGGACGGAGTCGCGGACATCGTTCCGCTCGGCATCCTGAGGGGACGCGCCGAGGTCGTCGGCCTCTTTCGCGATCTGTTCGCCGCGGTGCCCGACCTTCAGACCACCGTCACCCGCGTCGTCGCCGGCGAGCAACAGGCCGCGGTCGAATGGCGCATGGACGGCCATTTCACCGGCCAGTCCTTCCAGGGCCTCGAGCCGACCGGCCGATGGGTGGAACTACGTGGCGTCGACCTCATCGAGATCGCCGACGGCAAGAACAGCTCGGCCGCGTCGTACTATGACGGCATGAGCCTCGCGCGCCAGGTCGGGTTGATGCCGGCCCAGGACTCCGCCCCGGAGCGAGCGATGAAGGGTGCGCTCAATACCGCCACCAAGCTGCGCCGTACGGTGAGATCGAAGGCTCGCACGCGACTGGGCGGCCGATGATCGTCCTCGTTACGCTCACGATCGGTCTGATCTGGTGGATCGTCGCCTGGTCGTTCAACGTCAAGTCCTTCGACGCGTTCATGGTCACCCTGTTGATGGTGGTTCTGGCCGCCGCCTACACCATCGCCAAGCCCTTTCTCGACCAGATGCTCGGCCGCGAGGCCGCGCCGATGGACGACAAGGGCGGCATTTACTAAGTCACCACTGCGGACCGGAGTTCGAGCGGCGCAGGGGTCCGGCCCGGGCGGCTCAGCCGAAGAAGGCCTCCGCGGCCGCGAACTCATCGGGGGGCACCGTTCGCAGGTCGGCCACCGCCTCGCTCAGCGCCACCAGCCGCACCTTGGTTCCCTTCAGCGCGGGCATCGTGCCCCAGCGACCTTCGTGGGCGGCGTCCACGGCGGCGAGGCCCAGGCGCGTGGCCAGCACGCGGTCGAAGGCGGTGGGGGTGCCGCCGCGCTGAATGTGCCCGAGCACGGTGGCCCGGGTCTCGAAGCCCGTCCGTTCGCCGATCTCGCGCTCCAGCAGCTGACCGACGCCGCCGAGGCGCTGGTGACCGAACTCGTCCTTCTCGCCTCCCATGACCTCAAGGGTTCCCTCCTGCGGCGTCGCACCCTCGGCGGCCACCACGATCGAGAAGTATCGGCCCCGCGAATGGCGCCGGCGGATCAGCCGGACCACCTCGTTGATGTCGAATGGGCGCTCGGGAATGAGGATCACGTCGGCCCCCCCGGCGAGCCCGGAGTGGAGGGCGATCCAGCCGGCGTGGCGGCCCATGACCTCGACGATCATCACGCGGTTGTGGGACTCGGCCGTGGTGTGCAGGCGGTCGATCGCGTCGCTGGCGATCTGCACTGCCGTGTCGAACCCGAACGTCATGTCGGTTCCGCCCAGGTCGTTGTCGATCGTCTTGGGTACACCCAGGACAGGGAGCCCATGCTCGTCGTACAGCCGGGCGGCGGCGCCGAGGGTGTCCTCACCGCCGATGGCGATCAGGCCTTCGAGGTTCAGCGTGCGGAGGTTCTCGGCGATCCGATCGGGGCCGTCCTCGCGCTTGAACGGGTTGGTGCGCGAGGAGCGCAGAATCGTGCCTCCCCGCGGCAGGATGCCTCGGGTCGACTCGATGGTCAGCTCTTCGTAGGCGTTTTCCAGCGGCCCTCGCCAGCCGTCGCGAAAGCCGATAATCGCGTGCCCGTGGGCGTCGATCCCCTTGCGAACGATCGCCCGGATGACGGCGTTGAGGCCGGGACAATCGCCTCCTCCTGTGAGCACTCCGATGCGCACGCGCAGGGACCATAGAGCGACCGGGCAGAATGCGACACTTGGCCCGCCCGCTCGTCATCTCCGCCTGCCTGCTGGTGCTCGGCCTGAGCGGCTGCCTGGGTGGCGACGAACGCTCCTCGCGTGTAAAGGGCGACACGCTCATCGTGTATTCGAGCCTTCCCGCCACGGGAGTCTCCGCCCCGGCGGCCCGCGCCGTGGGCCGCGGCGAGCGGCTGGCGCTCAGCGAGGCCGGTGGAAGGGTGAGGGGGCTGCGGGTGCGACTGGTGGAGCTGAACGCCGCGCGCCCGGGAGAGGGTCCATGGAGCCCCGAGCGTGTGGACGCCAACGCCGAGCGCGCGGCCGACGACCCGCGGGCGATCGCATACATCGGCGAGCTGGCCTACGGGGCCTCGGCGGTGTCCGTGCCGATCACCAACCACGCCAACCTGCTCCAGGTCTCCCCGACGGACACCCTGACCAGCCTGACGCAGACTCCGATCGGGCGCCCCCGGGCGGGGCCCGACCGTTACTACCCGACCGGGAAGCGCAGCTTCGCCCGCCTGGTGCCCAACGATGACCTCCTGGCCGAGGCGCTGCTCGAGCTCGCCTCGAAAAACGGCGCGCGGCGCATGACGGTTCTCTTCGACGGCGACATCTACAGCCGCGAGCTCGCCGGGCAGCTCGTGGCCCTCGGTCGCCGGGACGGCCCCCAGCCGGTTGGCAGCGAGGAGTATCGCGGCCGGGTAGACGAGATACCGGACATCGCTCGCCGCCTGGCCGAGACGCGCCCCGATGTGGTGGTCTACGCGGGTATCGCAAACGAAGGCACCGGTCGCCTGATGGCGCAGATCGATCAGCAGCTGCCGGGCGTCCCGATCTACGCGAGCTCCGGTGTCCTCGAACGCCGGCCCGGCGGAGCGATTGCCGAGGCGCCCGACCTCGTCCGCGCCCTGAGCCCGATGCCGCCGATGAACCGGCTACCGGCGCCGGCCAGGCGGCTCTTACAGCGCCTGTCGCCCGGGGGTGCCGGCCGGCCGGAGGTGCTCTACGGCTACGAGGCGATGCGTGTGGTGCTCGATGCCATCCGCGCCGGCGGCCCGGACCGCGAGCGCGTCCGCCGCGCGGGTACCAGACTCCGCGCGCGTCGGTCTCCGCTGGGGCGCTACGTGATACGCGCCACCGGTGATATAGAAGGCGGGCGCTTCGCGCTCTGGGCGCTGCGCGACGGGCGCTTCGAGTTCGTGCGGATGGTCGAGTGAGCAACGATCGTGCGGGCGTGCGTCACCCCGCTCGCGGCTACGCACTCGCGGCCGCCGGCGCCGCTCTCTTCTCGCTCAACGGCAGCATGGCGCGCTACCTGCTCGACGACGGGGTGGACGCCGCGCGCCTCTCGCAGCTGCGCTCGGCAGGGTCGTGGCTGCTTCTGCTGGTCATCCTCGGGGCGAGCCGGCGCGACCTGCTGCGAGTAGACCGCAGAGAGCTGCCGGGTCTCGCGCTGCTCGGAGTCTGCGGCCTCGCCGCCGTGCACGCGACCTTCTTCGTCGCCGTCGACCACCTCGAGATCGGGCCCGCGGTGACCATCCAGTACCTGGCGCCGCTGCTGCTGCTCGTCTGGTTACGGATCTTTCACGACCGGCAGATCGCCCCCAGCCTCTGGGGCGCGGTGGCCCTGTCCCTGGTGGGCTGCTTCTTCGTGGTGCGCGCCTACGACGTGAACAGCCTCGACGGGTTCGGCGTGCTGGCCGCGTTCGCCGCGATGCTCACTTTTGCCATCTACGTGGTCGGCTCCGAGCGCTCCGGTGAACGCCACGAAGCCGTGACCACGTTGTTCTGGGCCTTCGGCTTCGCCACGCTCTTCTGGGCGCTCGTCACGCCCTGGTGGGCGTTTCCGTGGGAGGGACTCGCATCCACCCGCAACGCCCTGCTCGCCGTGGCGCTGGTGATCGGCGGAACTCTCGTGCCCTTCGTCCTCACGGTCTCCGCGCTTCGCCACGTACCCGCACCTCGGGTGGCGGTGATCGCCACCCTCGAGCCGGTTCTGGCCGCCGTATTCGCCTGGATCATCCATGACGAGGCGCTGGCCGCGGTGCAGATCGCGGGCGGGATGATCGTGCTCATCGCGGTCGCGTGGGTGCAGAGCCGGCGCCCCGATCTCGAGGCCGAGAGCGCTCCGCGAACGCGCCGCGAAGCCAGATTTTCTCCGCGTTAAGCCGAGCACGGGGACCGCACGGCTCCTTGCTTGGGGCCTAGGATGCCGCGCAGGTAGGACCCCATTTCTTATTAGGAGGAACATGTCAAGGGTACGTTGGCTGGCACTGCTCAGCTGCCTGCTCGGCCTCTTCGCCTTTACCGCTGCCGCGTGCGGTGACGACGACGAAGAGTCCGGCGGTGGTGAGACCGTCTCGGGGGATTCCCTCACGATCTATTCGAGCCTCCCGCTTCAGGGAACCTCGAAAGGGCAGTCCGAGGCCGTAATCGATGGTATGAGGCTGGCGCTCAAGCAGGTCGACAGCAAGGTCGGCAAGTTCAATATCAAGTACGTCTCGCTCGACGACTCGACCGCGCAGAACCCGGGCACGGCCGATGAGGCGCAGACCGCTCAGAACGCCCGCAAGGCGGTTCAGGACGAGTCGACGATCTTCTACCTCGGCGAGTTCAACTCCGGTGGTACGAAGGTTTCGCTGCCGATCCTGAACAAGGCCGGCATTCCGCAGATCAGCCCGTCGAACACCTACGTCGGACTGACCACGGACAAGCCGGGCTCCGAGCCGGGCGAGCCGGACAAGTACTACCCCGGCGGTACCCGCACGTACGCCCGTGTTGTCCCGGCGGACGACATCCAGGCCGCGGCGCTGGTGACGATCATGGTTGAGGATGGCTGCAAGTCGCTGCATATCTTCAACGACAAGTCGACCTACGGCGCCGGGCTCGCTCGGAACATCGAGCTGGCCGCCAAGGACCAGGGCCTGACGGTCGAGGCCAACGACGGCACGGATAAGAACGCGCCGAACTACCGCTCGCTGGCCGCGAGCGTGAAGGCCGACTGCTTCATCGGCTCCGGCGTGACCGGTGAGAACTACGTCCAGGTGTTCAAGGACGTGGCCGCCGCCAACCCGGACGTGAAGCTCTACGGTCCCGACGGTGTGGCCGAGGCCGCCTTCACCGACCCCGCCGAGGGTGGAATTCCGGCCGACGTAGGCGCCCGTACGAAGATCACGGTGGCCACGCTCGGGGTCGAGGAGTTCAAGAAGCGCAACAACGCCCAGGCCGAGAAGTTCTTCAAGGACTTCGAGGCGGAGTACGGTGACTCCACCCCAGACCCGTACGCCGTCTACGGCTACGAGACGATGGCGCTGGCCCTGTCGACGCTGAAGGCCGCCGGCGCCAAGGCCAACGACCGCAAGGTGGTTGCCGACCAGCTCGTCACACAGACCAAGGACCGTGAGTCGGCCCTCGGCGTGTACTCGATCGACGAGAACGGCGACACCACGCTGACCGACTATGGCCTCTACGTCGTGAAGGACGGCCAGCCGTCCTTCGAAAGGGTCATCAAGGCCCAGTAAGGATCGGACGTTTAAGACGGCTGTGATGAGGGGCGGGCCTGCAGGCCCGCCCCTCATGCGTATAGGATCGCGATCCGAGGGAGCTTGGAAGCAGCATCGGTACCAGCCGCGCCGCGCCGACGGCGCTCCGAAGCCGTCCGAGGGTTCATCTCGGCCTACGGGCTGATCTTGCTGCTCCTGGCTCTGCCGGTCTACTACGGCGTCCAGGATCTGTCCGACACCGGGAACCTCACCCGCCTGGGCAACAACGTGGTCGAGGGCGTCTCCAACGGATCAATCCTCGCGCTGATCGCGCTGGGCTACACGCTCGTCTACGGGATCATCGAGCTGATCAACTTCGCGCACGGCGAGATCTTCATGCTCGGGTCGCTCACCGCCGTCGCTCTCTATGAGCCGTTCGGGCTCACCCCCGCCACGAACGCAGCCGGGCTCATCATCGGGCTGCTGGCCATCCTCGTGATCTGCATGTTCGTCAGCGGATCGCTGAACGTGATGATCGAGCGCGTGGCCTACCGGCCGCTTCGAAATGCTCCAAAGCTGGCGCCCCTGATCACGGCGGTTGGGGTGTCGTTCATCCTGCAGAACGTCGGCGTCCTGTGGATCGGCGCTTCACAGAAGGCGACCCCAGACCTGCTCGACTCGCAGAAAGAGGTAGTCGACCTCTTCGGGCTGTCGATATCGCGCGGTGACCTGCTAGCCGTTCTGGTGACCATCCCGCTCGTGTTCCTGCTCACCGGCTTCGTGGCCCGCAGCCGGCTCGGCAAGGCGATGCGCGCCACCGCCCAGGACCCGGAGGCCGCGCGGCTCATGGGAGTCAACGTGGACACCACGATCTCCCTGACCTTCTTGCTGGGCGGCCTGCTGGCCGGCGCTGCCGGGCTGATATCGGCGCTCTACCAGACGTCGGTCTGGTATTTCCAGGGCTTCTCCGCGGGCCTGTACGCTTTCACGGCCGCGGTGATGGGCGGCATCGGCAACATCCGGGGGGCGGTGCTGGGCGCGATCATCATCGGCATCATCCAGGGCATCTCAGACAACCGCATCGGCAACGAGTGGACCCCGGCGATCGTGTTCCTCTACCTCGTGGTCGTCATGGTCTTCAAGCCGCAGGGCCTGCTCGGTGAGGAAACCAGGGAGGCGGGATGAGTCGCATCTCCCAGCTCCGGCGCGACAAGCGGTCGGGCATCGCCATCGGCGTCACGGTGCTGATCGCGGTGGCCATCCTGCCCCTCTTTCGCGACCCGCTCGACGGACTCACCAACGACATAATCCTGGCCCTCGCGTTCGTCGTGATGGCGCTCGGGCTCAACCTCGTCGTGGGTTTCGCCGGGCTGCTCGATCTCGGCTTTGTGGCCTTCTACGCCTTTGGCCTGATGGTCACCGGCTGGTGGGCCTCCGACTTCTTCTCGTCGGTCAACAACGAGGAGGGGATCCACGTCGGGGTGAGCGAGTTCGCCGGCAACCTGCCGGGCATCCATCTGAACTTCCTTCTGCTGATAGTCGGTGCGATTCTGATCTGCGCCATTGCGGGGGCGATCATCGGTCTGCCCACGCTGCGCCTGCGGGGGGACTACATAGCGATCGTCACGCTCGCCTTCGGCGAGATCATCGGACGCGTTTTTGCCAACGGCGACGCGATCACCATCTTCGGCGACAACCAGCTCTCCAACGGCCGCCAGTCCATCTCGCCCATCGATCAGATCAACCTCCCGATCATCGGGGAGTTCGACCAGGCAACCGACCTGAGGCCCTACTACTGGACGGTGCTCACGCTCTGCCTCGTGGTGCTGTTCGTGAACTTCCGCCTGCGCGACTCCCGGCTTGGCCGGGCCTGGATCGCCCTGCGCGAGGATGAGGTGGCGGCGGCCAGCATGGGCGTGCCGCTCGTCAAGACCAAGCTGCTGGCCTACGCCGCGGGTGGCGCCTTCGGTGGCATCGCGGGCACTTTTCTCGGGCCGTACTTCAGCTCCGTCAACGCCAACCAGTTCATGTTCGGCTTCTCCATCTTCATCCTCGCGATGGTCATCCTCGGGGGGCTCGGGAGCATCTGGGGGGTGGTGATTGGGGCGGTCGTCCTCAGCTTCGTCAACTATTGGCTCATACCCGATGTCCTCGACGGCGAGGGGGTCCGCGGCGTCCTGACCGACCTGGGGCTGACTTTCACCTTCAGTGAAGTCACCTTCGGCGTGTTCGGCTTCGTGCTCGTGCTGATGATGGTCCTGAGGCCCGAGGGCATCCTGCCGGAGCGCCGCCACCAGATAGAGATGGCTTCGGCGCGCGGCGAGCTGGAAGAACCCGACGCCTTCGTATACGAGTCGCGCTCATGAGCACCGGCAACGGCGAACCGATCCTCGCCACGCAGAACGTGACCAAGGTCTTCGGGGGGCTGGTGGCGGTCGAGGATGTCTCCTTCAGCGTGCCGCGACGGTCGATCGTGTCGATCATCGGCCCCAATGGCGCGGGCAAGACCACGTTCTTCAACATGCTTACCGGGCTCTACAAGCCCACCGTCGGCAGGATCACGTTCGAGGGCAAGGACGTGACCGGCATGCGTCCGGACAAGATCACTTCGCGCGGCGTGGCGCGAACCTTCCAGAACATTCGCCTCTTTTCCTCGATGACCGCGCTCGAGAACGTGATGGTGGGCCAGCATTCGCGGATGAAGGGCGGTTTGTTCGGCTCGATCCTGCGGACGCCACGGGTGCGCAAGGAGGAGGTGGCCGTTCGCGAGAAGGGGCGCGAGATGCTCGCCTATGCCGGCCTCAAGGACGCGGAATTCGACCGCATGGCGTCCACTCTCTCCTACGGCGACCAGCGTCGCGTGGAGATCGCCCGCGCACTGGCCTCAGATCCCGCGTTGCTGCTGCTGGACGAGCCCACAGCCGGGATGAACCCCCAGGAGTCGGCTCGCCTCAGGGAGTTCATGGAGCAGCTGCGCGAGGAGCTCAACCTGGCCATCCTGTTGATCGAGCACGACATGAAGGTCGTGATGGACGTGTCGGAGCACATCACGGTGCTCGATCACGGGATGAAGATCGCCGAGGGGCTGCCTGAGGAGATCCGCTCGAATGACCGGGTGATCGAGGCCTATCTCGGCAAGCGCGAGGGCGGGCGGGAAAGTCCTGCCGCGGGTGAGGAGGAGGGCGCCTGATGGCCATGCTCGAGCTGGACGACATCCATACCTACTACGGCAACATCGAGGCGCTGAAGGGCGTTTCGATCGAGGTCGAGGAGGGTGAGATGGTCACGCTGATCGGCTCCAACGGCGCCGGCAAGTCGACAACGCTTCGCTCGATCTCCGGTCTCACCCCTCCGCGCGAGGGCTCTGTGCGCTTCGAAGGCAAGGAGATCGGCGAGACCGCGCCGCAGGACATCGTGCGTCTGGGGATCTCACAGTCGCCCGAGGGGCGACATTGCTTTCAGCGCATGACGGTTCGCGAGAACCTCGACCTGGGCGCCTTCCTGCGGCGCGACGCCGAGATCAACAACGACCTCGATCGCATTTTCGAGTTGTTTCCCCGCCTCAAGGAGCGCGAGCGCCAAAAGGCGGGCACGATGTCCGGCGGGGAGCAGCAGATGCTGGCCATTGGGCGCGCGCTGATGGCCAACCCCAAGCTGCTGCTGCTCGACGAGCCGTCGATGGGCATTGCGCCCATACTGGTGGAACGCATCTATGAGACCATCGTCGAGATCAATCGCCAAGGCACGACGATCCTGCTCGTGGAGCAGAACGCGAACTTCGCGCTCGAGGTCTCCAAGCGCGGTTACGTGCTCGAGACCGGAACGGTGGCGCTCAGCGACGCCTCCAACAACCTGCGCGACAACCCCGAAGTGCAGAAGGCCTATCTAGGCGCATGACTCTCTACGCCCTGCTCGGAGCGAAGGCCCTCTACCTGCTTTACGCGTGGCTTGCATCGGCGATCGTGGCCTCCTACCTGTCGGAGCGCAAGGGTTATGGGTCTCGCGTCGGACTGGCTTCCGGCCTGCTCCTGTCGGTCATCGGCGCCCTGATCTGGCTGCTCGTTCCCGGGCGCGCCGATTCACGCTGGAAGCTTCAGGGAGCATTCGGCAGCGGCGGCAAGACGGTGGCCGAGGCGCGCGCCGAGCGCGAGGCGAGGGAACCGGGGGGCTGAGATGCTCGCATGGAGCCTGTACGTCCCGCTGCTCCTGGCCGCCGCGCTCTTCGCCATCATCTCCATCACATCCGCGGTCGTCCGGTCGCGGGGCAATGACGCGAGTGCCGAGAAACTGCTCGACGTGGGCTTCGTCGTTGCTTTGGTCGCCGGGATCTGGACGCTCGTGCTGCTGGTGCTCGCGATCTTCGACCAGCCCGACGACATCTGGGACATGGTCCTCATCATCGTGGTGGTGGGAGCCTTCTTCGGCATCCTGCTGGCCCTGCTGTTCGGTGTCTTCGAGCTGATCTTTTCGCGCGGGGGTCGGCAGCGCGCCGAGCCCAAGGAAGCCCCGAGTCCCGACCCGACCTGATGGCCCCGCCGGCAGGGCCGGCGGAGCGCTACGAGCCTCTGCCCGGGCTGCTCGGGCTGCCGGGCCATTTCTGGCGCAAGCTCTCCCCGGCCGGTCGCCGGCTGACAGCCGTGGCCGGTGTCGCTCTCCTGCTCGCTGCGGTTGTGCTCGCGATCGTGTTGGTGCCGCAGATCTCCGAGTCCAATCGCCGGCAGGCCGCCGAGGACCGGCGCGAGAGGGCGCAGGCGCTGGCCGCGGAGAGAGCGCGTCTTCGCGCAGAGCAGCGGCCGCGCCGCGGGAAGGTGCCTCCCGTGGCGGTGGTTGCCGGTGTGGAAGCAAGGATCACCGCCGACGCCCAGCTGCGTCACGCACGCGGCGAGCTGGACGTTGCCGCGTTGCGCACCGACTGCCGCTCGCTGGGTCACGACGGCAGCCTCACCCTGTTGGGCTGCACGGCGGTCACGAGCGACGTCGAAGCCACAGAGGAGGCCACGGGCGTACTGATCGGGTATCCCTATCGCGCCGCAGTCAACCTCGAGACCGGCCGCTACGCACTCTGCAAGACCAGCGGCCGTCCCGGCGAGGGCGCGTACAACCGCAGCACGGTCGTGCCGCTGCCGGCCGCCTGCGGCGGGTGACCTGGTTCAGACGGTCGCGAGCAGCGCCGCTTCCAGATCCGGCTGGCGGAAGCGATAGCCGGATTCCTCGAGGCGCGTGGGCACGACGCGCTGACCCGTGGTGACGATTACGGCCATCTCTCCATAGAGCGCCTTCAGGACCAACGCGGGCACGGGGGCAAGGGCCGGCCGCTTGAGCACCTTGCCCAGCGTCTTCGAGAATTCCTTGTTGGTCACCGGCTCCGGAGCCGTTACGTTCACGGGCCCGCGCAGCTCGCCGTCGAGGCAGGCCACGAGAGCGCCGACCACGTCATCCAGGTGCACCCACGGCACGTACTGCTTCCCTCCGGCCACCGGCCCAGCTATTCCGAGCTTGAAGAACGGCAGCATCTTCTCGAGCGCGCCGGCCCCGTCGGAGAGCACGACCCCGGTCCGGGTCATGACCACTCGGAGGCCGAGCTCCGCAGCCGCCTGCGCCTCGGCCTCCCAGTCCCGCACGACGTTGGCCAGGAAGTCGCTTCCCGGCGCGGCCTCCTCGTCCAGACGCTCGTCGCCTTGGGGGCCATAGAATCCCGTCGTCGACTGGGAGACCAGCACGCGAGGGCGCTCGCCCTCGTCCAGCTCCGCCAAGCCCGCCACCAGCTGCCGGGTGGACAGGATGCGCGAGTCGCGGATCTCGCGCTTGACGTCGTCGTTCCAGCGCTGGGCGACGGTCTCTCCCAGCAGATGGACGATGGCGTGCCGGCCGCGCAGGCTGTCGAGCGGCGGCGGCTCGCCCTTCGGGTCCTTCCAGACCTGGGCGTCGGTGCCCAGCGCGGCGGCCGCGCGCTCGGCGTTGCGCGACAGGGCGGTCACGTCGTCGCCGCGCTCGCGCAGCTCGCTCACCAGCGCTTGCCCGATCGTTCCTGTGGCTCCGGTGACTGTGACTCTCATGAGCGGCTGACCGCGGCGCGCTCCACGGTCGGCTGCTCAGGTTCGAGGTCGCCCACGCCGGTGCGCTCCGCAACCTCTCGTACGGCTCGGGACACCGCATGGCTCACGTCTCGGTTGAAGACGCTGGGGATGATGTAGTCCTCGTCGAGCTCCTCGTCGCCGACCACGCTGGCGATGCCCCGAGCGGCGGCGAGCTTCATCTCTTCGGTGATCGCAGTCGCGCGGGCGTCGAGCGCTCCCCGAAAGACGCCGGGGAAGGCCAGCACGTTGTTGATCTGGTTGGGGAAGTCCGAGCGACCGGTGGCCATCACCCGCACGTATGGCGCGGCCTCCTCGGGGCGCACCTCGGGGTTGGGGTTGGCCATTGCGAACACGAACGGGTCGGGGTTCATGCGCTGCAGGTCGGCGGCGTCGATGATGCCGGGACCGGATAGACCGAGGAACAGGTCGGTGCCCTCGATGGTCTCGCGGGGCGTGCCGTCGCGCTTGTGGGGGTTGGTGTGCTCGGCCAGCCAGCGCTTGGGGGCGTTCATCGAACCCGCCCCGTAGTCGTCGCGGCCGGTGTGGATCGCCCCGAATCGATCGCAGGCCACGATCGAGGTGACCCCGGCATCCATGAGGATCTTGGCCACGGCCACGCCCGCTGCCCCGGCGCCGACCATCAGCACATCGAGATCCTCCATGCGCCGCCCGGTGAGGCGGCATGCGTTGATCAACGCGGCCAGCGTGACGATCGCCGTGCCGTGTTGGTCGTCATGGAACACGGGGATGTCGAGCGCCTCCTGCAGGCGCTGCTCGATCTCAAAGCAGCGGGGCGAGGAGATGTCCTCGAGGTTGATCCCGCCAAAAGTGGGCGAGATCCGGATCACGGTCTCGACGATCTCGTCGGGGTCCGTGGTGTTGAGGCAGATCGGGAAGGCATCCACGTCGGCGAACTCCTTGAAGAGCATCGCCTTGCCCTCCATCACGGGCATGGCCGCCTCGGGGCCGATGTCGCCCAGGCCCAGCACCGCCGTGCCATCGGAGACCACGGCCACGGTGTTGGCCTTGATCGTGTACTTGAACGCCTTCTGGCGGTTCTCGGCGATCGCGCTGCACACGCGTGCGACCCCGGGCGTGTAGGCCATCGAGAGGTCGTCGCGCGACCGGATCGCCATGTTGAGACCGGTGTGGATCTTGCCCCGGCGATGGGCCTCGAACGTGCGGTCGGTGATCTCGACCACGCGGGCCGCGCGGACCGCCTGCACGGAGCTGATCACATCCCCGCGATGCTCGACGCTGGAGCACTCCACGGTTATCTCGCGCAGGGTGCTCTCCCGCCCGGCCTCCGCCGTGTCCACGGCCACGATCGACCCGCCCGCCCGCGTGATCGCCGCGGTGACCTTCCCCAGCACGCCGCCGGGCTTGTTGGGGAGGGCGACGCGCAGGGTGAGCGAGAACTGTGCGGAGGGAGCGGGCAGGTGAGTCGATGATAGGGCCGCGAAACGGCCGGCTCTCCGCTCGATAGATTGGAGCCGTGGCAGGCGAGACCCCCCGTGAGCTCATCCTGATCGACGGGAACAGCCTCGTCTACCGGGCCTTCTTCGCCCTCCCGGAGTCGATCTCCACGTCGAAGGGCCAGCCCACCAACGCCATCTTCGGGTTCGCGTCGATGCTCGTGAAGATGATCTCCGAGTTCGGCATCAAGCCGACGCTCGTGGTCTGGGACGCGGGCATGTCGGGCCGCAAGGAGATCTACGAGGAGTACAAGGGCCACCGCGAGGAGAAGCCGGACCTGCTGGCCGAGCAGTGGCCGCACATGCACCCGCTGGTGGACGCCTTCGGCTACGAGAACGTGAAGGTGGCGGGCTACGAGGCCGATGACGTGATCGCCACGCTGGCCGGCCAGGCGCGCGAGCAGGGCATCGACGTGACCGTGCTCACCGGCGACCGCGACCTCTTTCAGCTGATCGAGCCGGGCGTGCGCGTGATGGCCACCGGGCGCGGGGTCACCGACACGAAGGTCTACGACCGCGAAGCGGTGATCGACCGCTACGGCATCCCGCCCGAGCTGGTCCCCGACTTCGTGGGGCTCAAGGGCGACACCTCGGACAACATCCCGGGCGTTCCCGGCATCGGCGACAAGACCGCAACCCAGCTGCTCCAGGAGTGGGGGGATCTGGAGGGCGTGCTGGCCAACATCGAGTCGATCTCCGGGGCCAAGCGCAAGCAGAACCTGACCGAGCACGCCGACAACGCGCGCATCTCCAAGCAGCTGGCCACCGCCGTACGCGACGTGGATGTGGAGGTCGACTTCGACGGGGTGATCGCGCGCGAGCCCGACCGCTCTCGCCTGCGTGAGACGTTTCGCGAGTTCGAGCTGCGCGCGCCGCTCGAGCGCCTGGAAGAGGCTCTGGGCGAGGACGGTGCGGCCCCCGCCGAGCGCGTCGACGAGATCATCGCCGTGGAGGCACGCGAGGTACCGCTGGCCGAGCTCGGGGCCCTGGAGGGAGAGCTTGTCTCGATTGCCGCTCTGCGCCCGGGGGAGAGCCCTGACGAGGCCGCGCCGCCGCCGCCCGATCCCGACGAGGAGCTGGAGCTCGAGGAGGAGGCCGCCGAGGAGGCGGTGGAAGAGGAGATACCCGTCGCTGCCACCACCGTAGGCCAGGGCGCGTTCGACTTCGACGGCCCGGCGCCGCGCGGCCCGCTGACGGTCGCCGCCTGGGCCGGCGACGATGTGCTCGTGTCCGAGGCCGAGACGCTGGCCGCGTTCGCCATGGCGCGCGGCGAGCGCGCGGTGGTGGCACATGACTGGAAGACGATCGCCACCGCCGACGAGCCCTGCGACGCGCCGCCGCTGGCCCACGACACGATGGTGGCCCAGTATCTGATCGACCCGGCGCGGCGCGGTTACCCGCTCGACGAGCTGGCTACAGAGGCGGGGCTGGGAGCTCGCGTCGCGGGCTCGGACGGCGTGGCCGAGCGCGCCGTGCTCACGCGTGTGATCGCCGAGCGCCAGCGCTCCGCTTGGACGAGGACGGGCTCACCCAGCTCTTCGAGGAGATCGAGCTTCCGCTGGTCGACGTGCTCGTGGAGATGGAGCGCCAGGGCGTGAAGCTCGACGTGAGCCGCCTGGGCGAGATCAGCCGGCGGTTCAACGCGCGGGCCATCGAGCTCGAGCGCGAGGTGTGGGAGCTGGCCGGGGAGCAGTTCACGATCGGCTCACCGCAGCAGCTCGCCCCGATCCTCTTCGACAAGCTCAAGCTGTCGCGCAAGCGGCGCGGCAAGACCGGGTTCTCCACGGACGCCCGCGTGCTGAACGCCATCCGCCACGAGCATCCGATCATCCCCGCCATCGAGGAGTGGCGCGAGGTGACGAAGCTCAAGTCGACCTACCTCGACGCCTTCCCCGAGCTGATCGGCGACGACGGGCGCCTGCACACCACCTTCAACCAGACCGCCGCGGCCACCGGGCGGTTGTCGAGCACCAACCCCAACCTCCAGAACATCCCCATTCGCACCGAGCAGGGTCGCGAGATCCGCGCCTGCTTCGTGGCCGAGGAGGGCTGCCGGCTGATCTCGGCCGACTACTCGCAGGTCGAGCTGCGCCTGCTCGCTCACATCGCCGACGAGCCCGTCCTCAAGGAGATCTTCCGGCGCGGTGAGGATGTGCACACCGCCACGGCGGAGGCCATCCTCGGGGGCAAGACCGACCCGGGCACGCGCTCCAAGGCGAAGATGGTCAACTACGGGATCGTGTACGGCCTCTCGGCCTTCGGCCTCGCCGATCGCCTGCAGATCCCCAAGGAGGAGGCGCAGGAGTTCATCGACGCCTATTTCGAGCGTTTCCCGCGGGTCAAGGCCTTCATCGACGCGACGATCGAGCGCGCCCGCGAGGAGGGCCACGTGGCCACGCTGTTCGGACGCATCCGGCGCGTGCCCGAGCTGCGCTCGCGCCAGTTCCAGACGCGCTCGCTGGGCGAGCGGCTGGCCGTGAACATGGTCATCCAGGGAACGGCGGCTGACATCATCAAGGTGGCGATGGTGCGCGCCCGGGACCAGCTGCGCTCCGGCGCCTTGAGCACGCGCCTGGTGCTGCAGATCCACGACGAGCTGCTCTTCGAGGGCCCGGAGGGCGAGGTCGACGCCGCCTCGGAGATCGTCCGGCGGGAGATGGCGGAGGCCTTCGAGATGGATCCGCCGCTCGAGGTCGACGTGGGCGCGGGCGAGAACTGGTTGGAGGCGAAGTGAGCAAGGAGGTCGCCGTGCTGGTGACTGTGGCCGCCGGCGGGCTCGTGGCGGTGCAGGCCCCCGCGAACAACGTGATCTCCAACACGGTCGGGGACTTCGGCGCCGCGCTGGTGAGCTTTCTCGTGGGCACGGCGATCATTCTGGTGCTGACGTTCACCGTCGCGGGCGGAATCCAGGGCGACGAGGGGGCGGAGTCGCCGGCCTGGTACTACTGGATCCTGGGTGGGCTCGGGGGTGCCGCGATCGTCCTGATCACGCTGATCACCGTGCGCGAGCTGGGGGCGGGCGGGACCACCGCCGCGGTGATCGCGGGCCAGCTCGCCCTCTCGGTGGTAATCGACCGCGCCGGAGTCCTTGGCCTGGACGAGCGGGCGATCACCTGGGAGAAAGTACTGGGCATCGCGCTGCTCGCGGCGGGAACCGTGTTGATCGTGCGCGAATAGCTGGGCGCCGCCGCCCTTTCTTGGGAAGAAGTATGTTGCGGAGAGGAATGCCGCGAGCGAGCCTCAGTGCGCGATGGCGCATGTCGACCATCGCGGCCCTGGGGGTCGTCGCGCTGATGGCGGGGGCGCCGGCGGCGCGCGCTGCCCAGGTGCCGGTGTCGTTCGAACGCATCGAGGGCTTCGCGTCCCCCGGAACCCCTGCCAAGTACAACAAGGTGGGGATCCTCAAGGTGGGCCGAACCGAGGCACGCAACGTGTTGGTGCTCAATCCGGGCACCTCGGCCAGCGCGGCCTACTTCGCGCCCCTGGCGCGGGATGTGGTGAGTCGAGGCCAAGGGTTGGCAGGTGTGGGCCGTCGAGCGGCGGGAGAACCTGCTCGAGGATCACTCGGTGCTCAACCGGGCCAAGCGTCGGAAGGTGACGGGACAGCAGCTCTTCGACTACTACCTGGGCTGGATCGCCAACCCGGCTGTCACAGACCACTTCGAGCTCATCCCCGACGCCGATGTCGCGTTCGCACGGCGCTGGGGCATGCGAGTGGAGATAGGGGACCTGCGCCGAGTCGTGGCCGCGGCCCGCAAGCTCGGCGGCAAGGTGGTGATGGGAGGACACTCGCTGGGCGGATCGATCACCTCGGCGTATGCCACCTGGGACTTCCGCGGCGAACCCGGGGCGAAGGGACTCTCCGGACTGGTGTTCATAGACGGGGGCAGCAGCCCGACGCCCGTCACGCCAGACCAGGCTCGCGCCTCGCTCGCCGAACTGCGGGCGGGCACGCCCTGGCTTTCCTTCGGGGGAATACCCGCGCCCTACGCGGGACTCTTCAACTCCACCGGGTCGCTGGGGGCGATATTGGATCCCGACGCGCCATCTCTCGGTCAGGCCTTTCCGGCTCTCCCGGCCAACCTCAAGCCGCCCGTGCCGGCCACCAATCTGGGCCTGTATGGGTATGCGCTGGACACGGCGACGTCCCCCGACGGGCTGCGCGCGGCGCAGGCTCACCTTGGACGGCTGGCCGCGAGTGGCGATCCGCGCGGGTGGGATCAGGCCGGTGAGATCACACCGATCGGCCGTTATGCGCGCATGTTCTCGGGATGGGGTCTGCAGAACCTCGACGGCACGGCCTGGTACCACCCGCTTCGGCTCACGATCGACTCGGGAGCGGTGGCCGCGGGCAACCCAAACCCCGCGCAGGACGTGCTCGGTGTGCGGTCGATACACGGCGACGACCTGCCGAAGAGGCTTCGGATCTATGCCTTCGGCGCCGCACTGGGCGGGCAGCGCGTGCTCGACGCGGCGACGATCCTCGCCCAACAGTCCGGGATTCCCAAGAAGCGGTTGACCCTCGTGGACCGACACGTTGACTACTCGCACAACGATCCCAACTCGGCCAGCCCGCGGAATGCGTTTCTAGCGAGGCTCATCCCCTTCCTGGGCAGGGTCCGCCGAGAATGACCGTACGGTCAACCGTCGGCCGCTATTGCACCCCGATCATCGATTATTTATGATCTGCACCCGGCGGCCGAGGGAGTCCGCCCGCAGCCCGTCCCAGAAGCAGGAGGAGAGAGATGGCCGTGACCAGCGCCGGCGAGGAGGTTCTCGGGAGCTTCCTCGGGAGCGACGAGTTTCCGATCCAGTGGGACGAGGGCGAGGACGAGCTGTTCTGGATCTATGACGATCTGCACTGTCCCAATCCGGTGTCGCCGATGTTCTTCGACATCGGGGGCTGGTGGCTCACCTGCGACCACATGTTCCGGCGCTTCGGCACGCCCTTTGCCTGCGACTGGGTGGCCAAGGAGATCAACGGCTACGTCTATACCGCCGCCGTGCCCGCGGACGCACAGATCAGGTCCGAGGCCACCGAGTACCAGTCGCGCTACGCGCCCCGCGTACCGCGCGACCCCGATCACGCCGGCAAGATCGGCGCCTACCTGGGCTGGGTGCTGCCCCACTACGCCGGCAATTTCCTCGACTGGTGGCGCGACCGCCTGCGTCCCGAGATCGAGCGCAACTTCGAGTACATAGACGGCTTCGATACCGACGCTGCCGGCTTCGTCGAAATGGCCGTGCTGCTCGAGGACATGATCGACATCCACGATCGCCATTGGAAGATCCACTGGATGCTGAACTTCGCGCAGTTTGCCTCCACCCAGGCGCTCAACGCCCTCCTGGAGGAAGAGAAGGGAGAAGCCGCGGCCGCCCTCATGGGGCGCCTGCAGAGCTCGATCGACGACCGCAACTGGGACTCGATCGAGGACCTCTGGAAGATGAAGGAGGAGATCAAGGAGGACTCCGATCTCTCAGCGGCCTTCGAGGGCGAGACCGCTGCGGAAGTGATCAGCGCGCTGGAGGGATCGGAAAGCGGCCGGCGCTTCCTCGCCGAGCGAGCAGAGCCGCACCAGGAGGCCTACGGCTACAAGGCGATCTGGTCGCACGAGTTCGCCTTCAAGACCTGGCGCGAGGACCCGGCGCCGATGATCGAGGCGGTGCGCGGCTACCTGGCCACCGACTACGACTATCCCGCGGCGATCGCGGGTGTTCGCGAGGATCTGGAGGCCGCCACGGCCGAAGCGCTCGAGGGGGTTGAGGGCGGCGAGCTCAAGGATGCGCTCGAGCGTTCGCTGAGCATGAACCCGCTCACGCCCGATCACCATTTCTACATCGACCAGGGCACCAACGCGCGGCTGCGCCTGCTGCTGATCGCGATCGGCCACAAGCTCGTGGAGGCCGGCGCGCTCGACGACGCCGAGAACGTGATGTACCTGCGCTACAACGAGCTGCGGCTGCTGATGGCCGACCAGGAGGCCTTCGACGCCCGTGACCTCGTGGGCGACCGCCTCGACGCGCGCGAGGACGCCTTCGAGAAGCGCCCGCCCTCGTGGGTGGGCACAGCGACCCAGACCGCGCTGGACTTCCCTTACAACGCGCTCTGGGGCTTCCCGGAGAAGTTTCACGCGGGCGAGCCGGCCACCACGGGCGAGGTCAAGGGGCTGCCGGCCTCGGCCGGGGTTGTGGAGGGCCCGGCCCGCTACGTCACGTCGCTCGACGAGTTCGACCAGGTGAAGGAGGGCGACATCCTCGTCTGCCGGATGACCAACCCGGCGTGGGTCGTGCTGTTCACCAAGATCATCGGGCTGGTCACCGAGGCGGGCGGGGCGGTGTCTCATCCCGCCGTGGTGGCGCGCGAGTTCGGCATCCCCGCGGTGGTGGGGACGACGAACGCGGGCGACCGCATCGCCACCGGCGACCGGGTACGCGTGAACGGCACCACCGGCGTGGTCGAGATTCTCGAAGCCGTCGCCTGAGTGCACTGACGTGACCACCGCCTGGCTCGCGCCGGACAGCCTCGAGGAGGCGCTTGACCTGCGCGCCGATCGCGGCGCGGAGGCCACCGTGCTGGCCGGCGGGACGTTCCTGGGCATCCTCATGAACCAGGGCTTCCTGAGCCCCGAGACCCTCCTCAGCCTGGGCGGCGTGGCGGGTCTCGATCGCATCGAGGTGGTCGACGGAGAGTTGCGCCTGGGCGCGATGGCCAGCCATCGCGCGGTCGAGCGCTCGCGAGCCGTGCAGGCCGGCTGGCCGGTTCTCGCCCGTGCCTTCTCCCTCGTGGCCAGCCCGCGTGTGCGAAACCAGGCCACGGTGGGCGGCGTGATGGCCGATGCCGATTACGCGTCGGACCCTCCGGCGGTGCTGGCGGCCCTGGGCGCGCGCGTGGTGCTGCGATCGCCCCGGGGCGAGCGCACGGTGGACGTGGGCGAGCTGATCCAGGGCTACTACGAGACGTGCATCGCCGACGACGAGCTGCTCGTGCAGGTGAGGGTGCCGCCCGCCCCGATGCGCGCGGTCTACCGCAAGTTTCGCTCGCGCTCGAGCGAGGACCGGCCATGCGTGGCGGTGGCTGCGGTGCGCGGCCCCGCTGGCCTGCGAGTGGTGGTGGGCGCGGTGGCCGATCGCCCCCAGGAGCTACCCGACGTGTGCGCTCTGGCTGACTCCAGCCTTCCCGACTTCGAGCTGGCCGCGGAGATCGGTCGCCGCTACGCCGGGGGCATCGAGCCGATGAGCGACTCGCGCGGCAGCAGCGCCTACCGGCGCAAGGTGATCGCCATCGAGGTGCGGCGTGCGGTGGAGGCGTTGGCGTGAGGCTGGTCGATTACTCGCAGGATGTGAGCGCCGAGGGCATGTGGCACGCCGCCTTCGTGCGGTCGACGGTCGCCCACGGCCGGGTGCGCTCGGTGGACGCGTCTGCCCTGCCGGAGGATTGCGTCGCCCTGCTGCCCGACGACACTCAAGACCTGGCGCGCTACGGCTGCCAGCTCAAGGACCAGACCGCGCTGGCCAACCCGGCGCGCTTCGTGGGGGACATCGTGGCCGCGGTGGCTGCCCCCACGCGGTCGGCCGCGCGCGCCGCCGTCCAGGCCGTGACCGTGGACTACGAGGAGCTGCCTGCCGTGTTCGACCCGCTGGCCGCGGTGGGGGAGGGCGCGCCGCTCCTGCACCCCGAGAGCGGCGCCTCGGCGGAGGACAAGGTCTCGATCGGCGTCCGGCCGCTGGCCGGCACGAACGTGTGCCACCGCTTTCGCCTGCTCCAAGGTGAGGTGGAGAGCGGCTTCGCCGAGGCCGACGTCGTGGTGGAGGAGACCTTTCGCACCGCTTCGGCCCAGCATGCTCCGATGGAGCCGCACGCCACGCTTGCGGCCTGGACGCCCGACGGCCGGCTCGAGCTGCACACTGGCACGCAGACCCCGTTCAACCTGCGCGACGACCTCGCGGGGCTGTTCGGCATCGAGCCCGAGCGCGTCCGCGTGATCGCGCCGCCCATGGGCGGCTCCTTCGGGGCCAAGACCTTCACCCGGCTCGAAGCCGTGGTGGCCTGCCTGGCGCGCAAGGCGCAGCGGCCGGTCAAGGCGCTGCTCGAGCGCGACGAGGAGTTCGTGACGCTAAACCGCCACCCCGCCGTGGTGCGCGTGCGGGTGGGGGCGAGCGAGGACGGCACGCTGGTGGCAAAGCAGCTCGACTGCTGGGCCGATACCGGCGCCTACGCGGACTGCGGGCCGGGTGTGGCCACGAAGATGGGCTACGCCGGCGTGGGTCCCTACCGCATTCCGAACGTCCGCGTGGACGCCATGGCCGTGTACACCAACCTTCCGCCCAACGGGGCGTTTCGCGGCTACGGCGCCACGCAGTCCGTGTGGGCCGGGGAGCGGGCGATGGACCTGCTGGCCGAGCGCCTGGCCATGAGCCCGCTCGAGCTGCGGCTTCGCAACCTGCTGCGCGACGGCGATCGCTTCGCCACCGGTGAGGTCATGCGCGACGTCCACTTCGCGGAGTGCCTGCAGGCCGCCGCCGACGCGGTCGACTACGAGAACGACCCGCGCGGCAAGGGCCTGTGCGTTCTGCTGAAGGGGATGCAGACCCCGAGCCGCGCCGCGATCTCGGTCGAGCGCTCTCCGGTCGGCTACGTGGTGCGCAGCGCGTCGTGCGAGATGGGGCAGGGGGTCCGGGACTCGCTTCGCCTGCAGGGCGCGGCCCTGCTCGGTTGCGAACCCGGCCAGATCGAGGTGCCCGACCCCGACACCGACAGCTCGCCCTTCGACACGCGCACCACCTCCAGCCGCTCCACCTACATGATGGGCCGCGCGCTGACCGAGGCCGTGCGCGATCTCGACTCGGGGGGCGGTGAGCGTGGCTTCGGCGAGATCGTCAACGACGGCGGGCTCGACCCCGATACCGGCCAGGGCATCGCCTCGACGCACTGGCACCAGGGGGCCGCGGCGGCTGAGGTGAGAGTCGACGACGACACCGGGCGCGTGAGCGTCGAGCGCCTGCATGCGGCGGTCTACGCCGGGCGGGTGGTGGACCGCGCCGGAGCCGAGCTGCAGAACGAGGGCTCGATGATCATGGGCCTGGGTACCGCCCTGTTCGAGTCCGTCGAGCACTCCGAAGGCCAGATAAGCAACGCCAATCTGTCCGACTACAGCGTCCCCGCCATCGGCGACCTGCCCAGCCAGATGACCCACGAGCTGATCGAGCGCGAGGGAGCCGAGGTGCACGGGCTGGGCGAGACCGCGCTGCCGCCCGTGCCCGCGGCGATCGGGAATGCGCTCGGGTCGCTGGGTGTCCATCTCACGGACCTGCCCATGACCGCCGAGGACGTGCTCGACGCGATGCCTGAGGTGGTGGGGTGAAACTCGAGCTGGAGCTCAACGGCCGCCCCGCGGCGCTCGACTGCGAACCCGACGAGATGGTGATCGACGTGCTGCGCCGCGAGGGTCTGACCAGCGTCCGGGCCACCTGCGGGATCGGCATCTGCGGAGCCTGCACCGTGCTGCTCGACGGCGAGCCCGTCTCCGGATGCCTGCTGCTGGCGGCCAAGGCCGGCGGCCGCGAGCTCACCACGGTCGAAGGGCTGGCGGCCGAGCACGCGGTGCCGCGCGCCTTCGAGGCCGAGCACGCGTTCCAGTGCGGATGGTGCACGCCGGGCATGGTGTTGACGGCGAAGTGCCTACTCGAGGAGACCCCGCATCCGAGCGACGAGCAGATCGCCGCCGGGCTCGGCGGGAACCTGTGCCGCTGCGGGTGCTACGTGAAGATCCGCGCTGCGGTCAAGAGGGCGGCCGCGGCATGAAGCTCGTGACCTACCAGTCCGGCGACGGTCCCCGCGTGGGAGCGCTGGAGGAGGGCGGAGTCGTCGACCTCGGCTTTGACGGAGACATGGTCGCCTTCATCGAGGCGGGCGCGCCGGCGGGGCCGCGGAGCGAGGTGGGCGAAGCCCGCCTGCTCGCCCCGCTGCGGCCGCGCTCCCTGCGGGACTTCCTGGCCTTCGAGGGGCACCTCAAGGGCGCGCTCGGCCGCCTGGGACGCGAAATCCCCGGCGAGTGGTACGAGGTTCCCGCCTACTACAAGGGCATGCCGGACACGGTCATCGGCCCCGACGACGAGATCCCCTGGCCGTCGTGGACCGACCACCTGGACCATGAGCTGGAGCTGGCGGCCGTGGTCGGGCGCCGCTGCCGTGACGTGAGCCCCGCCGAGGCCGCCGACGTGATCTTCGGCTACACGATCTGGAACGACGTCTCCGCGCGCGACGTACAGACTCGCGAGCTTCCGATCGGAATGGGCCCGGGGAAGGCCAAGGACTGGGACGGGTCGAACGTGCTGGGCCCGTGCCTGGTGACCGCCGACGAGCTCGACGCGGGCGACCTGCGCATGAGCGTGCGCGTGAACGGCGAGACCTGGGGGGAGGACACGAGCGCCTCCATGCACTGGACCTTTGGCGACATGCTCGCCTACGCCTCGCGCGACCAGGCGCTCTATCCCGGCGAGGTGCTCGGGTCGGGCACGGCGGCGGGCGGCTCGGGCCTCGAGCTCGACCGCCGGCTGGCCGGAGGCGACGTCGTGGAGCTCGAGATCGAGGGCATCGGGACGCTGCGCAATCGGATATCCGACAAGAAGAGAGGGCTGAAATGGCTTACGTGGTATCGGCGCTGTGGAGGGCCAACGAGGGGGAGGAGGACCGCATCGCGCGGATCTGCGAGGAGATGAAGACGCCCTCGCGGGAGGAGCCGGGCAACCTCTTCTACCAGTCCCACCGTTCACCGGAGGACCCGCGGCTCTTCTACCTGTACGAGCAGTACGTCGACGAGGCCGGCTACCAGGCCCATCAGGATTCGGAGCACTTCCAGCGGCTCGTGGTGGGCGAGGCCATCCCCAACCTGGAGTCCCGCGAACGCGCCTTCTACGAGACGATGTTCGACGACCGCGGGGGGCTCGCTTGACACGGATCGTCGACCTGAGCCCCACGGTGCCCGAGGGCTTTCACGGCCCGCCGTCCACCGATCTCGGCGTACGTTTCGACGTGCGCACGAAGCCGGGCGGCTGGCGGTCTTCCCAGGCGAGCCTGAGCGTGCATACCGGCTGCCATGTCGAGTCTGAGCTGCACGTGGCCGAAGGCGGGCGGGCGGTCGACGCCCTGGCGCTCGACTCGGTGATCGGCAGCGCCGTGGTGCTCGACCTGACGCCTGTTTCCGAACGCGCGCTGATCGGCGCCGGCGCACTGGACCAGGCAAGCGACGCCCTGGAGAAGCTGGGTGAGTCGATCGCGCCCGGTGACATCCTGCTCTTGCGCACCGGCTGGGCCGACCGCGCGCTGGGCACACCCGATTACTTCCGGCTCTCGCCTGCCCTGACCGAGGACGCCGCCCACTGGCTGGTGGCCCGCGAGCCGCGCTGCGTGGGCTGCGACTTCTTCGAGGAGCCCGCGGCGCGCGACCCGGGGTGGGAGGCCTCGGAGTTCGTGGTTCACCGCACGATCCTGGGCGCCGGCATCCCGCTCGTCGAGGGGGTGATCGGGCTCGGGTCGCTCCCACCGCGCTGCGAGTTCTACGCACCCTTCTTCAAGTTCGGCGGCATCGAGGCCGCACCGGCCCGGGCCTTTGCGGTGGTGGAGTCATGAAATTGACCAATGAGATGGTCGTGCCCGCCTCGGTCGATGAGGCGTGGGCGGTGATGCTCGACATCGAGCGCGTGGCTCACTGCCTGCCCGGAGCCAAGATCGAGGCCTCCGAAGGTGACGAGTACACGGGCACGATGAAGCTGAAGCTGGGCCCGATCACCTCCAGCTTCTCGGGCACGATCAAGATCGAGGAGGCCGACGAGGCCACGCACCGCGCCGTTCTGAGCGCGCGGGCGCGCGACAGCCGGGGGCAGGGAACGGCCGCCGCCACCATCACCTCGACGATGGCGCCGGCAGATGACGGCACCAGCGTGACCGTCGAGACCGACCTGCGCGTGACGGGCCCGGCGGCATCGTTCGGCCGCGGGGTGATGCAGGACGTGAGCGCGCGGCTGATGAGCGAGTTCGCCGAGTGCCTGGCGGCGGAGATGGGCCGCTCGTCCGCCGGCGCCGTGGCGTCCAGCGCCGCCGGGGCCTCGGGGCAGGCCGCGCCCGCCGGCAACCAGGACGTTGCGCTGGCCGGCCCGTTGCCGCCCGATGTGCCCGAGCCGCCCCCGACCGAGGCCACCGTGCGCTGGCCGGTGGGTAAACCCACGGGAGACCAACGCGAAGACCTTCCCGGTCGAGCCGATGACGAAGTGCTCGACCTGGGCGCGATCGGGCGCCAAGCGCTGGTCCGCCGGGCAGCTCCAGTGGCGGGCGTGCTGGCCGTCGTCCTGCTCCTGATAGCTGCCGTTCTCAAGTGGCGAGGGAGAAAGTGACCGGTAGCACCGCCACGGCCTTCACCCGCAGCAACCTCCGCGAGCAGATCAAGGACGTGATCCTGCAGCGCATCGTCGAAGGCACGCTCGAGCCCGGCAGCCGCATCGTGGAGACACGCGTGGCCCAGGAGCTCGGCGTGAGCCAAGGGCCGGTGCGCGAGGCGCTGCGCGATCTCGAACAGCTGGGTTGCGTGGTTCACGAGCCCAACCGGGGCTGCTCGGTGCGGGCGTTCTCGCTCGAGGAGCTGCTGGAGGCCTTTCCGGTGCGGGCGGCGCTGGAGGCGCTGGCGGCCCGGCTGGCCGCCGAGCGGATCACGAAGGCCGAGCTGGCCGAGCTCCGGCAGCTGCTCGAGCGCATGCGCAGGGCGGCCGGTCGCGGCGATGCCCATGATCAGTCGCAGGCCAACGCCTCCTTCCATGCGACGATCGTGCGCGCCGCGCGCAACGTGACACTCGAGCGCCAATGGCAGATGCTGGAGCCCTACTCGCGCACCTACCTGACGGTGTCCCGGCCTGGTATCGACCTCGAGCACCTGTCCGAGCGCCACCTGCCGATCCTCGAGGCTCTCGAGCGCCACGACCCCACCGCTGCCGCGAACGCGATGCACGAGCACCTCATGGGCGCGGCCGACCTGTTGATGGAGGACCAAAGTTGAAACCCCTCGATGCGCACCCGGCAGCGCCGGGCGCTTTCGCAAAGACACGCATCGTCGACCTGTCCATGCCGGTCCACGGCGACATGCTTACTTTCCCGCGGGTTCCGCCGCCGGCGCTGGCCGTGCTGGAGACCCACCAGCAGTTCGCCGAGCGCATCGGGGCCGCCGAGTACGGCGTCGACTCGCTGACCGCGCACTACCTGGTCGCGATAGACGACCACGTGGGCACCCACTGCGACGCCCGCAAGCACATCGTGCCCGACGCCGGAGGGCCGGAGTCGATTCCGCTCGAGTGGTGCATCGGCGACGGCGTGCTGCTCGACTTCACGCAGGCCGAGAGCGGCCACGGCATCAGCGCGGCTGAGGTCGAGGCCGAGCTGGAGCGGATCGGCTACGAGCTCAAGGAGCGCGACATCGTCCTGATCCACTCCGGCGCCGGCGCCTACAACACCGAGGAGCGCTACAAGACCGACCACTGCGGCATGACCGCAGAGGCCACGCGCTGGCTGATCGAACGGGGCGTGCGGATGATGGGCATCGACGCGATCACCTTCGACCCGCCGGTGTGGGCGATGTTCGAGCGCGAGCAGTTCTGGGAGGCCCACCGTGTGATGTGGGATGAGGAGTACTGGCACCTCGAGAACCTGATGAACCTCGAGCAGATCGGCCGCCCGCACGGCTTCCAGCTCGTGGTGCTGCCGGTGAAGTGGGTGGGCTCCACCGCGGCGCCCGTACGGGCGGTCGCGATCGTGGAGGACGACGAATGAGCGTTCTTCGCTTCGGCGACGAAGGCTGCCTCCAAGTGATGCAGGCCGGCGGCAAGGGCGCGTCGCTCGCTCGCATGGTCTCGCTCGACCTGCCCGTGCCACCCGGGTTCGTGGTACCGGCCGATTCGCTCGAAGCCAGCCTGGGAGAGCGGGCGGGGGAGCTGTCCTCCCTTACCGCGGACGATGCAACCCGTGCGCAGCAGATCGTGGCCGAAGCGGAGGTGCCAACCGAGCTGAGCGAGGCGATCGAGGTGGCCTACGCCGAGCTGGGCGAGGACGTCTCCGTGGCCGTGCGCTCGAGCGCTTGCGCCGAGGACTCCGAGGAGGCCAGCTTCGCCGGGCAGCAGGAGACCTACCTGCACGTGCGCGGAGCGGACGCGGTAATCGAGCGCGTGCGCGACTGCTGGGGGTCGTTCTTCAGCGAGCGGGCTCTGTTCTACCGCGCGCAGAAGGGCTCGCTGGACGATCTGGGCATGGCCGTGGTCGTGCAGCAAATGGTCGACGCGGACGTGGCGGGGGTGCTGTTCACGATCGATCCGGTGCGACAGCGCAAGGACCGCATGGTGGTGGAGGCCGTGTTCGGGCTGGGCGAGGCCTGCGTCTCGGGCCAGGTCACGCCCGACAACTACCAGCTCGCCCGCGACGGGACGGTCAAGCGCCAGCGCCTGTCGGTGCAGCCGCTGGTGGTCGAACGCGCGCCCGAGGGCGGCACCGTCGAGCGCGAGCTGGACCCGTCGGAGGGCGAGGCCCAGACCCTCGACGAGGACCAGCTTCGCGAGCTGGCTCGCCTCGGTCACGACCTGCAGGAGCGCCTCGAGCGCCCGCAGGACATCGAGTGGGCCATCGAGGGCGGAACGCTCTATGTGCTGCAGGCCCGGCCGGTGACGGCGTGAGCGAGCTGCTTGAGCGGGCCACGGCCTGGATGGCAGAGCTGCACCCGCACTTTCGCCATATGCAGCGAACCCTGGACTGGGCGGTCGAGATCGACCCGCAGGCCGGCGAGGCGGTACGCATCGCCGCGGTCACCCACGACGCCGAGCGCGCCTACCCCGAGGGGGACTGGGACTCGGCCGTTTCCTGGAACGACCCGGAGTACAACCGCTGGCACCAGGAGCGGTGCGCGCAGATCGTGGGCGCCTGGCTGCGCGAGCAGGGCGCGGACCCGGAGCTGGTCGAGCAGGTCGAGCGGATCGTGCTCGTGCACGAGGAGGGCGGCTTCCCCGAGGCCGACGTGGTGCAGGCGGCGGACTCGCTCTCCTTCCTGGAGACCATGGTGCACGTGATCGCCGAGTGGGTGCAGTCGGGACGCGCGCCGCGGGCGAACGCCGAGGGCAAGGCGCGCCATTCGCTCGAGCGGATCAGCCCTGACCTTCCACTCGCGCGCGAGGAGGCGGCGCCGCTGCTGGCCGCCGCTCTTCAGCGGCTGGCCGCCGTGCCCGCACCCGGTGAGGTGCTGGCCGCGATGCGGCTCGTCAAGCACGGACGCCTGATCGGCCTCGCCCGCGACCGTTTTCCGCGGATGCCCGTCTTTCCCGGCCATCCGGCCTTCGAGGTGCTGTCCTACCGGACGCCTCAGGGCATTCGGGCGGCCGGCGATAGGCCGTGGGGGCCGAGCAACGACGCCGGGCTCGGCTACATGAGCGAGATGGTCATGGGCACGCACCCACAGCGGGGCCCACATCGACGCTCACGCGCACATGACCATCGGGGCGGAGGACCGCTGGAACGGAGGCTCCGCCCAGCGCCACCTGGGCGACTTCGGGCCGCTGCGCGGCGACGCCACCGAGATCCCGGCGCTATGGCGCCGAGGCGTGCTGTACGACGTGCCCGGCCACCGCGGTGTCGACTACCTGGGCCGCGCCGACGCGGTGAGCGCGACCGAGCTGGAGGAGATCGAGACGGCCACGGGCGTTCGCGCCGGCTCGGGCGACGTGGCGCTGGTGCGGACGGGCTACATGCGCCACTGGCCCGACCCCGACGTGATGGCCGAGCATCGGGGGCCGGGTCCCGACGAGTCGGCCGCGCGCCTGCTGGCCGACCGCGGGGTGATCGCGGTCGGCTCGGACACCGAGACCTTCGAGGTACAGCCCGCGCCCGACCCCGGCGAGCCCGCGAACCCGCAGCCCGTGCACACCCTGCTGCTCATCGAGCGGGGGATCTACATCATGGAGAGCCTGGACCTCGAGGGGCTGTCCAAGAGTGGGGCCCGCGAGTTCCTGTTCGTCGCCCTGCCGCTGAGGATCCGCGGGGCCACCGGCTCGATGATCGACCCCGTCGCGCTCATCTGATGAAGGCTCTCGTCGTTCATGAGCCCGACCGGTTCTCGATCGAGGAGGTCGGCCGCCCCGAGCCCGGCCCCAACGAGGTGCTCTGCCGGGTGAACGCGGTGGCCATCTGCGGCACCGACCCGCACATCATCGGCGGGGACTATCCGGGCTTCTGGCCGAAGGAGTTTCCCTTCATTCCAGGGCACGAGTGGTGCGGCGAGGTGGTCGGCCTGGGTCCGGGCGCGGCCGAGCTGGGCTGGGAGGTGGGCAGGCGCGTGGCCGGCACCTCGCACGCCGGCTGCGGCTTTTGTCGCCTGTGCGTGGAGGGCCGCTACAACCTGTGCGAGAACTACGGCGACGAGCGCCTGCACCGCCAGTACGGCCACTACACACAAGGCGCCTACGCCGACTACGTGGTGCACTCGGTCAAGTCGGTCTTCGCCGTGCCCGACGAGTTGAGCGACGAGGAGGCGGCGATGCTGGATCCCACCTCGATCGCGCTGCACACGGTCAAGCGCGGCGGCCAGGCGCCCGGCGACAGCGTCGCCGTGATCGGCCCGGGCGTGATGGGGATGCTGGTGGCGGAGTGCGCCCGTGCTCTGGGCGCCGGGCGCGTGCTGGTCGTGGGCCGGGGCGCCCGGCTCGCCAAGGCGGCCGAGCTCGGTCACGAGACCGTCGACTTCACCGCCGAGGATCCCGTCGAGGCGATCCGCGAGCTCACCGGCGGCCGCGGCGCGGACGTGGCGCTCGAGTGCTCGGGCGACCCGAAGGCGGTCGGGCACTGCGTTGACATGGTCCGCAAGGGCGGCCGTGTGGCAGTGATCGGGATCCCACTGGAACCGGCCCCGGTCCCTCTGCGCCGCCTGGTGCTCGACGAGATCGAGCTGGTCGGCGTGCGGGCCAACGCGGGGGAGATGCCCGAGGCGATCGCCATGGTGGCCGGCGGCCGGATACCGCTGCGTGAGCTGATCACCCACCGCTTCGCGCTCGAGGACTTCGCCGAGGCCTACCGGGTGTTCACCGAGCGAGTCGACGGCGCACTCAAGGTCATCGTGCGCCCGTGAAGGCGTACGCCCTGCTCGCCGCGCTGTTCCTCGGCGCGCTGGCCCTGCGCCCGCAGCTGGTGGGCGTAGGTCCGCTGCTTCCCGAGATCGACGAGGACCTCGGCATCTCCCATGCCGTGGCCGGCCTTCTGGGCACCATTCCCGTGCTCTGCATGGGCTTGTTCGCCCCGCCGGCCGCATATCTGGCCGGCCGGCTGGGAACCCGCGCGGCCATCGCGGTGTGCTTGGCCGGGATCGCCGGCTTCGGGCTGCTGCGCGCCGCCGCGCCGGGCGCGCCCCTCGTTCTGGCGCTCACATTCCCCATCGGCATGGGGATGGGCCTGGCCGGGGCGCTGATCCCGGTGGCGGTCAAGGAGCGCTTCGCGCACCGTCCCGCCTTCGCCAGCGGCGTGTACACCACCGGGATCACCGGTGGCGCGGCGCTCTCGTCCGGGCTGGCCGTGCCCATCGCCGGCGCGTTCGGGGGCTGGCGGGCCGCGCTGGCCGTGTTCTCGGGGGTCACGATCATTCTCTTCATCGCCTGGATCGCACTCACGCCATCGTCGCGTGAGCGCCCGTCGATCTCGCCGCCGCGCCTACCTTGGCGCCGGCGGGTCGTGTGGGTGCTTGTGGTGGTGTTCGCTCTGCAGTCGATCGTCTACTACGGCCTTGTCTCCTGGATGCCCGACTCCTTCCAGGAGCGCGGTTGGAGCGCCGAGGCGGCGGGCACCTTGGTTGGGGTGATGAGCATCGCCGGCCTTCCCAGCGGACTGATGGTGCCCTACTTGGCCGACCGCCTCGGGTCGCGACGCCAGTGGCTCGGCCTCACTGCGGGGGCGCTCTTCCTGGCCACGCTGGGCATAGCCACGCTCCCCGATGCGGGCTGGGTCTGGGCCGCCCTCGCCGGCGCGGGGATAGGCGCGACCTTTCCTCTCTCCCTTACGCTGCCCCTCGACGTGGCCCGCGACCCCGCTGACACCGGCGCGGTGGTGGGCCTGATGCTGGGCGCGGGCTACACGATCGCTGCCGCGGGGCCCTTTCTGCTCGGTGCGGCGCGCGACCTGACCGGCTCCTTTTCGGCCAGCCTTTGGGTGCTGGTGGTTGTGGCCGGGGGGCTGCTGCTCTCGATCGTGCCTCTCTCCCCGGCCCGGCTACGCCCCCTGGCCCACGCGGGAGCCCGATGAGCCTCGAGCCCGTCTTCCTGTCCTGCGCCGTGACCGGCGGCATGAGCGTGCCCGGCCAGAGCAAGGCCATTCCGATCACGCCGGAGGAGATCGTCGAGTCGGCGGTGGAGGCGAGCGAGGCCGGAGCCGCGATCGTTCACCTGCACGTGCGCGAACCCGACACGGGCAAGCCGGTAGCCGACCTCGGGCTGTTCAAGGACGTGCTGGCGGGAGTGGGCGAGCGCTGCGACGCGATCGCCCAGCCCACCAGCGGGGGTGGGGTCGGCATGACGATCGAGGAGCGAGCCCGGGTGGTGACCGAGTGCCGCCCCGAGATGGCCACCTTCAACTGCGGCTCGTTCAACTTCGGCATTTTCGGCGCGCGTCACCGCCCCGAGATGGCCGAATGGGAGACCGAGTACCTGGAGTCCACGCGCGACTATGTCTTTCGCAACACGTTCCGCGACCTGTACCGGATGTCGGAGCTCTTTAGGGAGGCGGGCACCAAGCCGGAGTACGAGGCCTACGACGTCGGGCATCTCTACAACCTGCACCACCTGGCCGAGCAGGAGCTGGTCGACTTTCCCTTCCACGTGCAGTTCGTGCTCGGCGTGCTGGGAGCCAACGCGGCATCCATCGAGCAGCTCGTCCACATGCGCCGCACCGCCGTCGACCTCTTCGGCGCCGATGGCTTCACCTGGTCGGCCGCCGGAGTCGGCTACCCCGGCCAGTTCCACCTGGCGGCCACGGCGCTGATGTTGGGCGGCCACATGCGCGTGGGCCTGGAGGACAACCTGAGGGTGACCGCCGGCGAGCGGGCCGATTCCAACGCCGCGCTGGTGGAGAAGGCAATCGCGCTGGCGCCCCTGCTCGACCGCGAGCCCGCCCAAGCCGACGACGCGCGGAGGCTGCTCGGGCTGGCGGGCTAGGCCGCGACCAAGGGTGGACGCGGCCGTGTTGTCGGCTCTGTCACGCTGCTGTAACGCGGTTTCGCGCCACGGTCCTGGATTGGGTCGTCCTGCGACACCAGGGCAGACAGCTCCCAAAGCGGCGGCCGATTTGTCTCCCCCGACGGGTT
Organism: uncultured Thermoleophilaceae bacterium; assembly: GCA_963728495.1. Lineage (GTDB taxonomy): Bacteria > Actinomycetota > Thermoleophilia > Solirubrobacterales > Thermoleophilaceae > JACVRW01. The sequence continues at coordinate 262,884 of CAVSKI010000011.1, forward strand.
TGTGTTACAGCGCCGCGACCGGAGTGACAGTTCCGGCCGATCCCGCCCTGGTTGCTGTCGTAAAGACGCCCGACCCCGGCGCACGGCGGCTCGCGCTAGGCCGCGGCGCGGAGCGATGCACGCCGCGGCGCCCGGGGAGCCACGGTCGCGAACTCCGGTGGAGCGATCGCCAGGTAGTGCCCGAAGGACCAGTCGACGAACGCCTTGGTCCGCATTCCTCGCAGCGCGCCGGCCAGCACGCGTGGCGGCACGCGCGGCACCGCTCGCTGCGCAGCCAGCATCGCCCGGAACTTCCACTCGTGCGAGGCGGAGAAGTCGCCGTAGCGGGCCAGCGCCGAAGCGATCGACGCCTGGCCGTCGATCACCGCGCGTAGCTCGCGCCCGCAGGCGATGCCGAAGTAGAGCGCCGTGCGGATGCCCTCTGCGGTGAGCGGAAGGCAGTGGCCCGCCGAGTCGCCCACGAAGAACACCCCGTCCTCGGTGGCCGCGCGCAGGCGGTGCGGGATCCAGTTGCCCTGGTAGCGGACCGGCTCTCGCTCCAGGTCCTCGGCCAGCTGCACGGTCGTGTCCTTGACGTGGAAGCGCGGGTCGAAGGAGCCAACGCCGATGCGCAGCTCGTCACCCGCGGGGAAGCTCCAGCCGTAGCCGGCGGGCACGTAGCGGCGGTCGATCCAGATCTCGAGCTCGTCGCCGGCCCCCCAGGGGTGAACCTCCAGGCCGCGCGAGAGCGGCGCGTCCGGGGGCTGATAGCCACCTCCCAGCACGCGGCGCCAGCCCAGCGCGTCGACCACGAGCGGTGCGGTCAGGTCGCCACGGTCGGTGTACACGGTGTCGCCGCTGCGGCCGTTTACCTTGGCCGTCTCGAACTCGGCGTCGCAGTCCGCCCACAGCAGCGAGCAGAGCTCGGGATAGTCGAAGGTGGAGAACGACCAGGGCAGCTCGAGCGCCGAGGTCCCGTGCGGCGTGTGGACCACCAGCCGCGGAAACTCCTGCCGGTGGGCGCCCATCAGGCCCAGCACGCGCAGCCACTCCGTGGGGATCCCGCAGGCCGAGGTCTGGCGCTCGCCGATCTCGTAGCGATCGACCACGATCACCCTCGCTCCGGTGCCCGCCAGCTCGCGGGCCACGGCCAGCCCGGCGAAGCTCGCGCCGCAGATCACCACGTCGAAATCTCCGCTCAGGCGAGTGCGCGCAACACCTCTTGCCGTGCGTCTGGTCGGCATGTGCGCAGAGTAGCTACCCTTGCGGCCTCAGTGCCGGATACACAGACCCTTACGGAACCCAGAGCGGTCGAGGGCTCGGGCGGGCTGCTGCTCGAGATCGACGGCCAGATTGTCCCCAACTACGACGCCACCATCGTCGAATTCGACGAAGGTGACGTGGTGTCCGGACGAGTTGTACAGATCGACCAGGACGAAGTGCTGGTCGACATCGGATACAAGAGCGAGGGGGTCATCCTCCTCAACGAGCTCTCGATCCGCAAGTCCGTGGATCCGCACGACGAGGTCGAGATGGGCGAGGAGGTCGACGCCCTCGTCCTGACCAAGGAGGACCAGGACGGACGGCTCCTGCTCTCCAAGAAGCGCGCCCGTTTCGAGAAGGCCTGGCGCAAGATCGAGGCCGCCGCCGAGTCCGGCGAGCCCGTCGAGGGCAACGTGATCGAGGTCGTGAAGGGCGGCTTGATCATCGACCTCGGCGTACGCGGCTTCCTGCCCGCCTCGCTGGTCGACATCCGGCGCGTGCAGAATCTCGACGAGTTCCTCGGCACCAAGATCGAGTGCAAGGTGATCGAGCTCAACCGCTCGCGCAACAACGTAGTGCTCTCGCGGCGCGCCGTGCTCGAGGAGGAGCGCAAGGAGGTCCGCCAGCAGATCCTGGACCGCCTCCAGCCCGGCATGATCGTCGAGGGTGCGATCTCCAACATCGTCGACTTCGGCGCCTTCGTGGACCTGGACGGCATCGACGGCCTGATCCACATCTCAGAGCTCTCCTGGTCGCACGTCAACCATCCTTCGGAGATCCTCGCCATCGGCGACGTCGTGCCCGTCAAGGTGCTCGACATCGATCGCGACCGCCAGCGCATCTCGCTCGGCCTCAAGCAGACCCAGGAAGACCCATGGCAGCGCGTGATCGACACCTACCGCGTGGGCGACGAGCTCGAGGGCAAGGTCACCAAGGTCGTGACCTTCGGCTCCTTCGTGGAGATCATGGACGGAGTCGAGGGCCTCGTGCACATCTCCGAGCTGGCCCACCACCACGTCGAGAACCCGCGCGAGATCCTCGAGCCGGGGCAGGACGTGCGCGTGAAGATCCTCGAGATCGACTCCGAGCGCCGCCGCCTCTCGCTCAGCGTCAAGCGCGTGGCCGAACAGCTGCCGCACATCAAGTCCGCCACCGAGGCCGGCGCCGCTGCACAGGGCGCGTCCGAGGAGATCGGCGATGTGCCCGACCTGGGTCTGTCCGAAGACGTCTTCGCCGGCCCGAGCGTGAGCGGCATGGACGACCTGCGCGCCGCGGTCGCCGATTTCGGCAGTCCGGCGGAGCTGGAGGACGCGCCGCCGCTGGAGCCGCCGCCCGCCGCGGAGGCTCCCGGGACCGCGGAGCCGCCGAGCGAGGAGACCGACACTCCGGTCACCGAGACGGGAGCTCCGGCGGGCGACGATGACGCCCCGCCCGAGAGCGGCGAGCCCGCGCCCGAAGAAGCCTCCGAGCAGCGCGACGAGTAACAGTGGGGGTCCCGTTCGTGGGGCTCACCGGAGGGCTTGGCGCGGGCAAGTCCGAGGCCCTGCGCGCGCTCGCCGAGCTGGGCGCCGCCACGCTCTCGACCGACGCCGTGGTGCACGAGCTGCTGGCTCAGCCCGAGCTGCGCGACATCGTGTCGGCGCGCCTCGGCTCCGAGGTGGTCAAGGACGGCCGCCTCGACCGCACCGCCATCGCGGAGCGTGTGTTTGGCGACGACGAGACTCGCGGCTGGCTGGAGGGCGAGCTCTGGCCGCGAGTGGGCCGGCGCGTCGCCGCCTGGCGCGCCGAGGTCGATTCGTCCGATCCCCCTCCGCCCGCGGCCGTGGTGGAGGTGCCGCTGCTCTTCGAATCGGGGATGGAGAGCGTGTTCGACAAGACGATCGCCGTGGTCGCGGCCGAGGCGCTACGGGCCGAGCGCGCGGGTGGGCGCGGACACGCGGCGGTGGGCGAGCGAACGGGCCGTCAGCTCACCCAGGAGCAAAAGGCGCAGAAAGCGGACTTCGAGATCCGAAACGACGGCTCCGTGGGCGACTTGAAGATCGCGCTCTCCCGAGTGCTCGCGAAATTGGACGCGCTGTGAGCTGACAGGGCCGCCCGCCGGGTGAGTTTGGACAGGCGCGGACCGGTAAATGCTCAAGGGGTCCAGCCGACTCAACCGCCGAAGGAGAGAGTATGGCCGACGCCGGGCCGCTGCTGCCTCCGCTCCATGAGCTCGACGACGAACCCGCACTGCGCTTCGCGCACCAGACGCTCAGCTACGGCGAGCTGCGCGAGGCCGCCGGCGCGGTGGCGGCGCAGGTGGGTGGGGCGCAGCGCGTGGGCATCTGGGCGGAGTCGACCCTCGAGGCCAGTGTCGGCGTCGTGGGCGCTTTGGCCGCCGGTGCCACGGTCGTCCCCGTAAACCCCAAGCTGGGCGAGACCGAGCTGCGCCACGTGCTCGAAGACAGCAACCCGGAGATGCTTTTCGGCGCGCCCGCGGATGCGCTGGATGTGCTCGATCGGCAGCCGCGTCTCGAGACCGTCGACCTGACCGCGCACGGTGAGCTTCCGCCCGACGAGCTGGATGATCAGCGTCCGGCCTTGATCGTCTACACCTCAGGCACGACCGGCATGCCCAAGGGCGCCGTCCTGCCCCGCCGCTCCGTGGCGAGCAACCTCGACGCCCTCGCGGAGGTCTGGGAGTGGACCGGCGCCGATCGGCTGACGCACGGGCTCCCGCTCTTCCACGTCCATGGTCTGGTCCTTGGGCTGCTCGGGCCGCTGCGCCGCGGGGGCGAGCTCATCCACCTCGGCCGCTTCGAGCCGGAGGCGCTGGCTGACGCGCTCGAGGCCGGTGCAACGATGGTCTTCGGGGTTCCGACGATGTATCACCGGCTTGCCGAGCAGGCCGCCGCGGACCGCCGCGTGGCGGCCGCGCTGAGCCGTCCACGGCTACTCGTGTCCGGGTCGGCGCCGCTCCCGGCGCCCGACTTCGAGCGCATCGAGGAGCTCACTGGGCAGAAGATCGTCGAGCGCTACGGGCTCACCGAGACGCTCATGAACACGGCCGTGCACGCATCCGGCGAACGCCGCCCCGGCTACGTGGGTGAGCCGCTGCCCGGCATCGAGCTGCGCCTCGTCGGCGACGACGGCTCCGACATCGACGAGTCCGACGACGAGACCCTCGGCGAGGTCGCGGTCCGCGGCCCCAATCTGTTCGCCGGCTACCTGGACCGGCCGGATGCCACCTCCGAGGCGATCCGCGACGGCTGGTTCTTCACCGGCGACATGGCCGCGCGCGCCCCCGGCGGCTACCTGCGCGTCGTGGGCCGGCGCTCCACCGACCTGATCAAGACGGGCGGCTACAAGGTCGGCGCGGGTGAGGTCGAGACGATCCTGCTCGGGCACTTCGGCGTCGAGGAGGCCGCCGTGGTGGCGCGGCCCGACTCGGACCTGGGCGAGCGGATCGTCGCGTTCGTCGTGACCGCCAACGGCGACTCGGCGCCCGCTGCCGACGAGCTGATCGAGCACGTGGCCTCACAGCTCGCGCCGCACAAACGCCCCCGCGAGGTCAGGTTCGTGGACAGCCTGCCCCGGAATGCCATGGGCAAGATCATGAAGAATCGGCTGGAGGACTGAGCGGTGTCCGCTGAGGTCGTATCCATCCTCGTGCTCGCCGCGATCTTCGCCGTGTCGGGACCGTGGCCGCGCTCGCCGTGTCCTCGACGATGGTCGACGTGAGCCCCTACTCGACCAACGGTGCGCTCGTCATGGCCAACGCCAAGGGCGTGGACCAAGACGCCTTCTATCGCCAGCTGCTGGTCTACGGGGCGGTCATCGTCGCCGTGGTGCCACCGTTGGCCTGGCTGGTGTTGATCGTGATCGGAGGCTGATCGGGACACTGTCCCTGGTTCTTGCCAAACTCGAGGCGACGTGAGCTCACACGCCGCCCGCATCGCAAGACGCCCAACTCGCGCCCAGGTAAGGCGCCGCCGCCGCTTGGCCGCCCTCGCGGTCCTCGCGACAGCCGCTGTGGTGGTGGCAGCGTTTGCGGCCGGGCTCGGCCCCCTTGGAGAGGCGGTGCGCGAGATCACGCTGCCGCTGCGCCACGACGACATCATCCGCCAGCAGGCCCGCGACAAGGGCCTGGACCCCTCGCTCATCGCGGCGGTGATCTACGAGGAATCGCGCTTTCGCGACCAGACCTCGCACGCCGGGGCGCGCGGACTGATGCAGATCACCCCTGACACGGCCGACTTCATCGCCAAGAACTCGGGCGGGTTTCGCTTCGAGCAGGACGATCTCGCCACGCCGCAGATCAACATCGCCTACGGGAGCTTCTACCTCCGCTACCTGATCGATCACTACGACGGTCACGAGGCGCCGGCCATTGCCGCCTACAACGCGGGGCTCACCAACGCGGACGGCTGGGTTGCCGACGCGGGCGGGCCCGAGGACTTCGACGCCGAGCGCCACATCACGTTCCCGGAAACAAGGGCCTACGTGGCCAACGTCCTGGAGCGGCGCGACCAGTACCGCGACCATTACGGTCGCGAGCTCGGTATCTAGAAGATCCGCGCGCGGGCGCGCTTGCGGGTGGTGTTCTTGCTCGGGTCGCTCACGGCAACCTTGAGCTTGGCCCGGCCGGTGACCTTGGTGCGCAGCGTGAAGCGCTTGTTGCGTCCCGGCTTGAGCCTGACCTTCTTCTTGGCCTTGCCGCCGGGCAGCTTAAGGGCGGCACGCGCTGTCGCGCGCTCGTTCGAGCGGATCGTGCAGCGCAGCTTTCTCCCGCTGAGGGCCTTGCAGCGCAGCTTGACGACCGGCGGGGTGCGATCGACGAGCTCGACGGGCTCGGCGATCGAGGGATGCTCGTCGCTCAGGTCCGAGCCCAGGCCGCCCAGCTTTGTCAGCGAGCCGCCGCCGAGGTTGAAGCGGTAGATGCTGCGGTCACCGAGATCCTTGATCTGCCTGGCCACCAGCACGGATGCGCCGTTCGGCGTGGGGGCCGGATCGTAGGTGTCGAGTCCGGCGCTCAGAACGGGAGCGTTGATCATGCGGCCCTCGCTGCGGCTGTAGAGCTGCACGTCGCGCTCGAGGAAGTTACCCGTCTCGAAGGCGATCAGCGAGCCGTTGCCGGACATCGTCGCGTGCGACTGGGAACCGGAGGTCGGGAGGCCGGGTGTGGGCACCAGGGAGACGGTCCCGGCGCTCTGCAGCCTGCTCAGGTCGGCCACGAAGATGTCGTCGGAGTTGACGAGCACCCGGGCGGAGACGAAGGAGAGGAAGCGGCCGTCGTCGCTCAGCGACGGGCTGTCCTCGAACCCGCTCGACTGCACGGGTGCGGGGAGGTTGAGCATCCGCTTGGCGACCGTGTCGTACAGGTAGATGGCGGCCGGGTCGCCGGCCGCCGTGCCCTGTGAGCCGAAGGTGACGTAGTGCCCGTCGCCCGAGAGCTGGGGATCGGTGATGCAGGCCCCCGTCTCGATGCCGGGGAGGGGGAGCCTGGCGTTGGTGCGCAGGTCGCGCACGACGACCTTGCCGCATCCCGCGCCGCCGCGCTGCTGGTAGGCGACGTAGCGGCCGTTCGAGGAGATCGAGGGTTCGTCGCCCCGGTCCACCCGGCGCAGGCCGTTGAAGCTGTCCCAATACATGATGTCGAAGCCGCGCTGGAACACGATGGCGGTTCCGGTCTGCGGCTTGGGCGCCGCCGACGCCGCCGAAGGAAGGGCCAGCGTCAGAAGCACGGTCACGAGCGAGGCGAGGCGAATTGAGCGGCTCATGCCCGGGGGATCGGCTGGTTGCCACAGACCTTTAGTTGCTCCGCAGCCTGCCGAATACCGGACCACCATGAGCTTCCATCGTCGAATCGCCCTCAGCGCCGTTGTCACCGCGATCCTCTGTGGAGCAGCCGCCGGCCCCGCCGGCGCCGTGACCGCCGAGATCTCGGGCTCGACCCTGCTCGTAAAGGGCGGAGAAGCATCCGAGCGAATCCTCGTCGGCCACCGGACGGGCTTCGACGGAGGGCAGTCCTACACCGTGTCCGCGTTCGAGGCGTCGAGTGAAGTGCGCCTGGATGTGGTTCCCGGCGCAGGTTGCGCGCCCTCGGTTTTCGGTGTGAACAACGATGACGCGGGCATGGCGATCTGTAACCCGATGCCCGTGCAGGCCGTGGTGGTCGAGGGCCTGGCCGGAAACGACGAGCTGCAGATCGCGTACGAGTCAGCCTCGGCGCCTCGCACCAACAGGATCGTCGTACCTGTGCGCCTGGAGGGTGGAGCGGGAGCAGACGAGCTCAGCCCGGACACGGGCCCCACGGTGGCCAACGGAGGAGCCGGCAACGACACCATCGACCGCCGCTGCGGCCCGGGAGCCGCGAAGCTCACGGGTGGAACCGGCAACGACGGCATCCGGGCCTGCTCCCCCGACACCGGCGATAAGCCCGGTGGGCCGGTGAAGGTCATCGACGGCGGCCCCGGGGTCGACAATCTCGAAGGCAGCGCCGGCAAGGACAGGATCACCGGCGCGGGAGGGTTCGACTCGATCAGCGGGCACGCCGGGGCCGACCGCTTGGACGGCGGGGCCGGCGCGGATCAGCTGATCGGCGGCAAGGGCGACGACCGGCTGCTCGGACGCGCAGGCCCGGACGGCATGATCGACTTTCAGGGCGACGATGTGATGATCGGCGCCGCCGGCAACGACAATCTGATCGCCGTGAGCAACAACGGCTCGGCGGCGACCGGCTCAGGGCGCTTCGCGGGCGGAGCGGGGAACGACTCCTTCGTCATCCGCAACCGGCGCCTCGACCGGGCATCGGGCGGCCCCGGGCGCGACTTGGCCCAGGCCGACCGCGGGGATTCCCTGCGCGCGATCGAGGACGTCGTGACGCGAGGGCTGCGCGTACCTCGACTGTAAAGAGCGCGTTATGCCACTGGCGCCACCCGGCCGGTCGGAGATAGGGTGGCGCTGCCTTGTCCGACGGGTACGTGTCATCTCGCCGCGGCTTCGTAGCCGGAGCCGGCGGCCTTGCCCTGGCCACCGCCTTCTCCGGCGCGGGGGCGCTCGCCGCCGGGCGCCCGCGGCGCAAGCCATCCCTGAGGGGCGGCAACTTCGCTGAAGGGGTGATGTCCGGGGACCCCGCTCCCGACGCCATCACGCTGTGGACCCGGGTGAGCGACGTGGAGGGCAGCGGCACGGTCGAGCTCGAGGTGGCACGCGATCGCGGCTTTCGGCGCGTCGTGGCCCGTGACCAGATCCGGACATCGGCCGCCTCGCACTGGGCGGTCAAGGCGCGCCTCGCGGGCCTCGACGCGTACGAGGAGTACTGGTACCGCTTCTCGACCCGCGGCACCGAGAGCTCGGTGGGACGTTTTCGCACCGCGCTTCCCCCCGACTCGCGCCAGCCCGTGCGCTTTGCCTTCTTCTCCTGCCAGGAGTACGCCTTCGGCTACTTCAACGCGCACAACCTCCTGGCCCGGGAAGACGTCGACTTCGTGGTCAACCTGGGCGACTACATCTACGCGGAGGCCTATTACACCCCCGGCGACGCCTTCGCCGCCGTGCGCGTGGACCCGGTCGGCTACGCCGAGACGATCGAGCAGTACCGGGCCAAGTACGCCCTCTACCGCTCCGAGGCTCCGCTGCGCAAGGTGCACTCGCTGTTCCCGATGATCTCGATCTGGGACGACCACGAGGTGCTCGACAACTACGCCGGCGGAGCGGGGCCCACGGGCGGCCTGACGCCCGACAAGCTCTACTCGGAGGCCCGCCGGGCCGCCGCCTACAAGGCCTACTTCGAGAGCATGCCCACCTTCGCGGTCAAGCGCGGCAGCAATCGCATCTACCGCGGGCTGCGCTTCGGCCGAACGGTCGACCTGATCCTGCTCGACCAGCGCCAGTACCGCGCCGACCAGCCCTGCGGCGACCCGCAACTCGGCCCGGCCTGTGCCGACCTCGACCAGCCGCGCACGTTCCTGGGGCGCAGGCAGATGGGCTTCGTCAAGAAGCGCCTGGCCTCCTCGCCGGCGGCCTGGAAGGTGATGGCCAACCAGGTGATGGTGATGCCGACGATCTACCCGGGCGGTGACTACATCGGCTTCGACTCCTGGCAGGGCTACCCGCAGGAGCGGCGCGAGCTGCTCCAGCACGTGCGGCGCAAGAAGATCGAGGACGTGGTGTTCGTGACCGGCGACATCCACACCTTCATCGCCGGTGACGTGCGCGTGGACAACGAGGACAGGAAGCCGGTGGCCACGGAGTTCGTGGGTGGGTCGATCTCGTCTCCCGGCCTGGGCGAGGGCGGCGGCGGCATCCTGCCCGGGGCCGACCCGTCCAACCCGAACACCCCGGAGTCGATCATCGACCTGCTGCGCAGCACCAACCCGTGGGCCGCCGACGCCGAGTTCGATCATCACGGCTACGGGCTGGTCGAGGCTACGCGCAAGGGCTTCAGCTGCACCCTGCGGCGAGTCGAGACTGTCAAGCGCCGGTCCAGCAAAGCGTTGCCCGACAAGCGCTTCTCCTACCGCATCGGGCGCGGCGAGCCCAGCCTGCTCGGATGAGCTTTCAACCCCCGGCCGACGCCTTCTCCCACGCGGCGTAGGCCTCCTCGACGGCCCGCTTCGCCGCCGCATGACGCTCCGTGTTGCGCTCCGTGCGTGACGGGCTCGACCACATCGTGGGATCGGCCAGCTCGTCCTCGAGCTTCTGTAGCGCCGCCTCACGGACCTCCACCTCGCGCTCGAGGTCGACGATCCGCCGAAGCGCGTTCTTGGAAGGCCCCGCCTGCCGCGCTCGGCCGTTGCCCGCCGGGCGGGGTGTGCGGCGCTGCTGCTTGATCGCCGCCGTGGCGCTGGCCTGTGCCTCCCGGCGCTCCTCACGCACACGCGCGTACTCGGCCCAGCCGCCCTCATAAGAGCGCAGCCTCTCCTCCTCGAACGCGATCGTGCGCGTGCCCACGGCGTCGAGCAGGGCCCGGTCGTGCGAGACCAGGAGCACCGCGCCGTCGAAGGCCAGCAGCGCGTCCTCGAGCGCCTCCCGGGCATCGAGGTCGAGATGATTGGTGGGTTCGTCCAGAATCAGGGCGTTCGCACCCGAGGCCACGAGCACCGCGAGCGACAGCCGCCGGCGCTCGCCACCGGAGAGTCCGTCGAGCGGCTTCTCGACCTCTTCGCCGGAGAACAGGAACTGCCCGAGCAGCGCCCGCGTCTTGTTCGGCGTGAGGCCGGTGGCGCGCTGCGCGGCCTCGAGCGCGGTTCCCCGCATTCCCAGCTCCTCCGCGTGCTGGGTGAGATAGCCGAGCTTGACGTTGTGGCCCGTCTTTGCCCTCCCGCCCTCGAGCGCCCGCAGTCCGGCGAGAGCCTCGATCAGCGTGGTCTTGCCCGCGCCGTTGGACCCGACCAGCGACACGTGCTCGCCGCGTTCCAGCCACAGGTCGCCGTTCTCGAGCAGGACGCGACCGGGCACCTCGAGCCTTCCCTCCTCCATCTCGAGCACCACGCGCCCGGTCCGATCGGCCGAGCCGAAGCGGAATCCAAGCGAGCGCGAGTCGCTCGGGTCGCGCTCGACTCGCTCCATTTTCTCCAGCTTCTTGACTCGCGACTGGGCTTGGCGCGCCTTGGTCGCCTTATAGCGAAAGCGCTCGACGAAGCGCTCCATGCGTGCGATCTCGCGCTGCTGCTTCTCGATCGCCTTGCCCAGCGCGATCTCGCGCGCGGCCAGCTCGCGGCGCCACGCGTGCCACGGGCCTCCGAAGAAGCGCCCGCGGCCCGCCTCGAGCTCCAGGACCGAGGTGCCGACCGCCTCCAGGAACCAGCGATCGTGGGCCACCAGGACGATTGCCGCGTCGAGTCCCACCAAGTAGCCCTCGAGCCACTCGAGCGAGGCGATGTCGAGGTGGTTGGTGGGCTCGTCGAGCAGCAGCAGGTCGGGGTCGCCGGCCAGCGCCCGCGCCAGCGACGCTCGCGTCAGCTCGCCCCCGGAGAATCCGGCTAGCGGGCGGTCCAGCTGATCGTCGCGAAAGCCGAGGCCGTGCAGGGGCGCGAGGGCCCGCGCGCGCCAGTTCCAGCCGCCCGCGTGCTCCAGACGCGACTGGGCCGCCGCGTAGCGGTTCAGGAGTGCCGCATCGTCCGGGCGCTCGGACATGTCCAGCTCGAGCGAGCGCAACCGCTCCTCGAGCGCCACCAGATCCGAGCAGCCCGCCAGCACATGGTCGCGCAGGCTGAGTTCACGCTCGCTCGGAGGGCGCTGATCGTGCAACGCGATCCGTGTGCCCTTCTCGAACACGAGCTCGCCGCCGTCGACCGAGGTCTGGCCGGCGATCATGCGCAGCAGAGTGGTCTTGCCGGCGCCGTTGCGCCCGGCGAGGGTCATCCGGTCGCCGCGCTCGAGCTTGAACGAGATGCCGCGAAACAGCGGGCTGCCTGCCATATCCTTGTCCAGCGCAGATGCGATTACGACCGCCATTGCGTTCTTATGGTCACATACGTCATGGCCGCAGCGGGTAGAGCGGGAGGGTGGACCAGGAGGCCCGCCTAGAACGACGTGAGGCCGCGCGCCAGAACGCGCGCAGAAGGCGGCGTATTGCGCTCGCCTGTGCGCTGGCACTGGTCGCAGTGGGGCTTCTCGTCGTGCTGGGCGCGGTTACGCTGCTGGGCGGCGGCGATGAGGAGACCCAAGCGCAGGGGGAGGACGAGCGTGAGCCTGCGAAGCTGCCCGGAGGCGGTCGCAGCATCTTCCCGGAGCGGCGCGTGGTGGCTTTCTACGGCGCTCCGCAGGCCCGCGAGCTCGGCACGCTCGGCATCGGCAGCCCGCAGGCCGCCGCCCGCCGGCTCAAGAGACAGGCTCGCGGCTACGGGCAACCAGGGCGGCCCGTTCTTCCCGCCTTCGAGTTGATCGCCACGATCGTGCAGAGCGATCCGGGAGACGACGGCGACCACGCCTCGCGCCAGGAGTCCCGCACGATCGCGCGCTACCTGAGAGCGGCACGGCGCAACGACATGCTGCTCATCCTCGATATCCAACCCGGGTACGCACCCTTCATCCAGGAGGTCCGCGCGTTGCGCCGCTTCCTGCGCGAGCCCGACGTGTCGGTGGCGCTGGACCCGGAGTGGAGGCTCGAGCCGCCCGCCCTTCCGGGCCAGGAAATCGGCTCGACCGATGCGGCCACGATCAACGAGGTCTCGGCCTACCTGTCGCGGCTGGTGCGTCGCTACCGGCTCCCGGAGAAGCTGCTGGTGGTGCACCGTTTCACTGACGAGATGATCGAGAACGAGCGAGCGCTGAAGAACCACCCGGGAGTGGCGCTCACGGTCAACGTCGACGGCTTCGGCGACCGGCCCAACAAGGTCTCCCGGTACCACAGCTTCACGCGCGGCCCCGAGCGCGCGAAGCGCCCCAACGGCTTCAAGCTCTTCTACGAAGAGGACATCAATCTGATGCCGCCCAAGCGAGTGCTCCGCCTGCGCCCCGCGCCCGACCTCGTCGTGTACGAGTAGCCGGGCTCGCCGCTAGTCTCGAACGGGTGCCCGAGTTCAAGGTCAATCCGGCCTACCAGGCTGTCGCAGACCAGCCGGTCGCGCGCGACGAGCTGGCCCGCGGCATCACTGACGGCGACCGGTTTCAGGCCCTGCTCGGCGTGACCGGCTCGGGCAAGACGGCCACGATGGCATTCGCCATCGAGCAGGTGCAGCGGCCGGCGCTGGTGATCGCCCACAACAAGACGCTGGCCGCCCAGCTGTGCAACGAGTTTCGCGAGTTCTTCCCCCAGAACGCGGTGGAGTACTTCGTCTCCTATTACGACTACTACCAGCCCGAGGCGTACGTCCCGGCGCAGGACCTCTACATCGAGAAGGACTCCTCGATCAACCAGGAGATCGAGCGGCTGCGCCACGCGGCCACCGCCTCGCTGTTCGGCCGTCGCGACACCATCGTCGTGGCCAGCGTCTCCTGCATCTTCGGCCTCGGCTCACCCGAGAAGTACGACCGCCTGATGCTCATGCTCAAGAAGGGCGAGATGGTCGACCGCGACGGGGTGCTGCGCAAGCTCGTCGATATCCAGTACACGCGCAACGACGCGGTGCTCGGCCGCGGCTCCTTCCGTGTGCGCGGCGAGACGCTCGAGGTGTTCCCGGCCTACGCGGAGACTGCTTACCGGGCGGTGTTCTTCGGCGACGAGATCGAGGCTCTGCACGAGTTCGACCCGCTGACCGGCGAGGTGATCAAGGAGTTGAACTTCGCCGCGGTCTGGCCCGCCACCCACTACGCCACGGACCGCCAGACGATCGAACGCTCGGTGGGCGAGATCCGCGACGAGCTCGAGCTGCGCACCAAGGAGCTCGAGGCCGAGGGCAAGCTGCTCGAGTCCCACCGTCTGCGCCAGCGCACCCAGTTCGACATGGAGATGCTGCGCGAGCTCGGCTTCTGCAACGGGATCGAGAACTACTCGCGCATCCTCGACGGCCGCCAGCCCGGAGCGCGGCCCTACTGCCTGCTCGACTTCTTTCCCAAGGACTTCGTCTGCTTCATCGACGAGTCCCACCAGACGGTGCCGCAGATCGGGGGCATGTACGAGGGTGACCGCTCGCGCAAGCAGACGCTCGTGGAGCACGGCTTCCGCCTGCCGAGCGCTCTCGACAACCGGCCCCAGACCTTCGACGAGTTCCTCCAGCGCACCCCACAGATCGTCTTCGTGTCGGCCACCCCGGGCGAATTCGAGCGCAACCACTCCAGTCGCATCGTGGAGCAGATCGTTCGCCCGACCGGGGTCGTCGACCCCGAGGTCGATGTACGCGAGACCAAGAACCAGATCGACAACCTGATGGAGGAGATCCGCAAGCGGACGGAGGTCGAGGAGCGCACGCTGGTCACCACGCTGACCAAGAAGATGGCGGAGGACCTCACCGACTATCTGCTCGAGTACGGCTTCAAGGTCCGCTACCTGCACTCCGAGATCGACACCCTCGAGCGGATCCAGATCATCCGCGAGCTGCGCTTGGGCGAGTTCGACGTGCTCGTGGGCGTGAACCTGCTGCGCGAGGGGCTCGATCTGCCCGAGGTGTCGCTGGTGGCCATCATCGACGCCGACAAGGAGGGCTTCCTCCGCGGCGAGACGTCCCTCATCCAGACGATCGGCCGCGCCGCCCGAAACATACGCGGCACCGTGATCATGTACGCCGACAAGGAGACGGCGGCGATGCGATCGGCCATCAGCGAGACCGACCGGCGCCGCGCTATCCAGGTCGCCTACAACGAGGAGCACGGAATCACGGCGGCGACGATTCAGAAGGGGATCTCCGACATCTCGGACTTCCTCATGACGGAGTCCAAGGTGCCCACAGGCCGCGGGCGCCGGCGGCACGAGACCGAGGGCATGTCCGCCGAGGAGATCCGGCGCACGATCGTCGAGCTCGAGGAGGAGATGCTGGCCGCCGCGGACGACCTGCGCTTCGAGTTCGCGGCCAAGCTGCGCGACGAGATCAAGGCGCTGCGCCGCGAGCTCCAAGAGGCCGAGGCCGAAGCGAGATAGCCTCGCTCCGGCCCGGGCCAGCCCGGGCCCTCGCGCCCGGCGTAGGGAAATTCGCAGCCCCACCGCATAATGCGGCTAGGATGGGCGAATGCCGCTCGCTCTTCGCCGCGCGGGATGCGCGCTCGTCGCTGTCCTGATCACACTCGTTGCCGCCGCACCTGCCGGCGCCGTCGGCTCGTCGGTCACCGTGTCGGCCGGCTCCAACGGAGCCAAGCGGATGACCTACAAGATCGGGCCCTTCAACATCATCCCGGGCCAGAACGAGATCAGGAACAGGATCATCGACCAGAAGCCCGCGGTCGACGGTTGGATCACCCGCATCCGGCCCGACCTGACCTACACCAGCGGCAGGGTCCCGGCCGTTGACGTGATCCATCTGCACCACGGAGTCTGGGCAAACCTCAGCAGGCAGAGCTCCAGCTCGCCCTTCGCCGAGCTCTTCTTCGCCGCCGGCGAGGAGAAGACGATCATGCGTATTCCCGAGGGATACGGCTACGACTACAAGGCGTCGGACACCTGGTTTCTCAATCACATGATCCACAACCTCACGCCGGTGCCCACCCAGGTCTACATGGTGTACGAGATCGACTTCATCCCCAAGACGTCGCCGAAGGCGCAGGGCATCAAGCCCGTGCGCCCGATCTGGATGGACGTGGAGCGCGGGAGCGGATATCCGGTGTTCGACGTCGAGAAGGGCGCCGGGCGCAAGGGGCGCTACACCTACCCCACCGACGATCCGCAGGCCTACGCCGGCGGGCCTCCCAAGAACGAGTGGGTGGCCGACCGCGACGGCGTGCTCGTGGCCACCGCGGGTCACCTCCACCCTGGCGGTCTCCACAACGATCTCTGGGTGCGCCGGGCGGGCGCGCGCGTCAAGGAGGCGCGATGCGCGACCAAGGGCAAGGCATCGGCCCGCAAGCGCTGCCGAAACGAGGCGCCTAGGGGCCGTGGCAGCAACGCCCATCTGTTCCGCTCGAAGGCCAAGTACTTCGAACCTGCCGGGGCGGTGTCCTGGGACGTCGCCATGACCGGCACGCCGAAGGACTGGCGCGTGAAGGTCCGCAAGGGCGACACCCTCTGGACCAGCGCCACCTACGACACCAAGCGCGCCGCTTGGGCCGAGTCGATGGGGATCATGGTCGTGTACATGGCCGAGGGGGGACCCGGCAAGGATCCGTTCAAGAAGCGGGTCAACCACCCCGGACGGCCCACCCATGGCCACCTGCCCGAGAACAACAACCACGGCGGAAAGACGACCCAACTGCCCGATCCCCGCAAGCTGCCCGACGGCGCGGCCCCGACCGGGACCCTGGACATCGTCGACTTCAAGTACACGCTCGGGGACCTCAGCCTGGCCGGCGCGAGCGGCCTGCCTCCGGTGGTGGCGCGGGGCCAGTCGCTGACCTTCCGCAACGCGGACGACGACCGGCGCGTCTATCACTCGATCACCTCATGCAAGGCCCCGTGCAACCGCTCCACGGGGATCGCCTACCCGATCGCCGACGGCCCGGTGCAGTTCGAGTCGGGCACGCTGGGCACCGACGCTCCGAGTACCAGCGGAAACGGCGCGCTCGAGTGGCAGACGCCGAAGAACCTCGACGCCGGCACCTACGCCTACTTCTGCCGCATCCATCCCTTCATGAGGGGCGCGTTCCGGGTCAAGAAGTAGGCTTGGCGGCCGTGATGGAGGGCAACCCCAGGTCCGCGGCGAGCTCAGTCGCCGAGCAGGTTCAGGCGATCGTGGCGGCGGCCGAGAAGAGTGCCGTGGCGGTCGAGGCCGCGGCTCGCCAGGAGGCCGAGCGCATCCGGGCCGAGGCCGACCGGGAGTCCACGCTGGCGCGCGAGGCGGCCGGCCGCCTGAGCGAGCGTGCCGATGAGCTCGAGCGCCGCCTGGACGAGCTGGTGGGAGGCGTGCGCGAGGCGGTGGAGGGGCTGCGGGCAGACCTCGCGGACCTGCGACGCCAGCCCGTGGCCGCTGCGACGCCCGAGACGCCGGGCGATTCCGACTCGGTCGACGACGAGCTGATCGCGGAGGTCGAGGTCGTGGCGGCGAAGGAACCGGAGGTCAGGGCGGAGGAGCAGACCGCACAGCCGGAGGGAGCCCGCGTGATCGCGCTCAAGATGGCTCTCGACGGCTCACCGCGAGAAGACACCGCACGCTACCTGGGCGAGAACTTCGAGCTCGCCGATCCGGATGCGCTGCTGGACGAGGTCTACGCGAAGGCCGGGCGCTAGCGGCTGGCCAACTAGATCGGCGAGGCGAGCTCGATCAGGTTGCCGTCGCGATCGCGCACATACGCCACATCCTGACCCCACGGCTTCGTCTGGGGCTCGCTCACGGGCAGGGCGCCTCGCTCGACGGCGCGGTCGAAAGCGGCGCGCACGTCCTCGGTCACAAAGCACACTTCGAAGGCGGGCGTGGGCGCGCCCACCTCCGCCGGGCGAACGGCGGGCGGCAGATTCGACGCCGCGAGGCTGCGTGAGGCGAAGGCCAGCGTGGTGGCGCCCGTCTCGAGCTCCGCGTACTGACCGCTCTCGTGCACGAAGCGTCGTTGCTGACCAAAGGCCTCCTCGTACAACGCCAGGCTGGAGGTGACGTCGCGCACGTAGAGGATCGTGTAGCCGAAGCGCATGTCAGGCGAACGGTAGCCGCCCGATCGGCCCGCGAAACGCCGATGGCATGGGTTGGTGGTCTTCCGCATGGGGTTGGTCGTCTTTTGGCTTCGTATGAACCCATAAAGCGCCCCACCCATCGAATCCACCGCCCGTGACAAAGGCGCAAAAAGCGGAAAACGAACGTCCGTTCGATCCGAACGCGGCTCTAGACTCGTCATCAGTTGAATCCAAGTGGCGAAATAGTCGTCTCCGGAGCCCGCGAGCACAACCTCAGGGACCTTCACCTGAGGCTGCCGCGCAACGCGCTGATCGTGATCACCGGGCTATCGGGCTCCGGCAAGTCGAGCCTCGCCTTCGACACGATCTATGCCGAGGGCCAGCGCCGCTATGTCGAGTCGCTGTCGGCGTACGCGCGCCAGTTCCTGGGCCAGATGGACAAGCCCGACGTCGACTCGATCGAGGGCCTGTCGCCGGCCATCTCGATCGACCAGAAGACCACGTCGCGCAACCCGCGATCGACGGTCGGAACGGTCACCGAGATCTATGACTATCTGCGCCTCCTGTGGGCCCGGGTAGGGCATCCGCACTGCTACAACTGCGGCCGGCCGATCGAGGCCCAGTCCGCCGAGCAGATCATCGATCAGGTCATGACCCTCGAGGAGGGCACCAAGTTCATGGTGCTGGCGCCGGTGGTGCGGGGGCGCAAGGGCGAGTACGGAAAGCTCTTCGAGGAGCTGCGGGCCGAGGGCTTCACGCGAGTGAAGGTCGACGCCGAGCTGCGCCGGCTCGAGGAGGACATCACCCTCGACAAGAAGTACAAGCACGACATCTCAGTCGTCATCGACCGGCTGGTGATGCGCCACGACCTGCGCAAGCGCCTCGCGGACAGCGTGGAGACGGCGGTGGCCCGGGCCGAGGGGCTCGTGGACATCGAGCGCGTCGAGTCCGGTGAGGTCACCACCTACTCGGACCGCTTCATGTGCCTGCACTGCGGCACGTCGATGCCAGAGCTCGAGCCGCGCATGTTCTCGTTCAACTCGCCCCATGGAGCCTGCTCGCGCTGCACGGGGCTGGGATCGCAGATGGAGATCGACCCCGAGCTGATCGTGCCCGACCCCTCGCTGACGCTCAACGATGGCGCGATCCTGCCCTGGTCGACCAGCGCCTCGAACTACTACGAGCAGATGACCTCGGCCATCGCCGACAAGTGGGAGGTCGACATGGACACTCCCTGGGAGGACCTCTCCGACGAGGTCCGCAACTGCTTCCTGCGGGGCACCAACGGCGAGAAGATCTACGTCTCCTACCGCAACCGCTACGGGCGCCGGCGTTCCTACATGACCACCTTCGAGGGGATCGTCCCCAACCTGGAGCGCCGCTACCGGGAGACCGACTCGGACTGGTCGCGCGAGAAGATCGAGGAGTACATGACGCTGCGCCCCTGCCCGGAATGCAAGGGCGCGCGGCTGCGTCCGGAGTCGCTGGCGGTCAAGGTCGGCGGCCTGGGAATCAACGAGTTCACCCACATGTCGGCGCGACGCGCGATCGAGTGGGTCGAGCGGCTCGAGCTGAGCGATACCGAGCGCCAGATCGCGCGGATGATCCTGCGTGAGATCGACGAGCGCCTGCGCTTTCTCGACAACGTCGGGGTCGGTTACCTGTCGCTCGAGCGCGCTGCGGCCACGCTGTCGGGCGGCGAAGCTCAGCGCATTCGATTGGCCACGCAGATCGGCTCGTCGCTCGTTGGTGTGCTCTACATCCTCGACGAGCCGTCGATCGGCCTGCACCAGCGCGACAACGAGCGCCTCATCGCCACCCTCCAGCGCCTGCGCGACCTCGGCAACACGGTGATCGTGGTGGAGCACGACGAGGGCACAATGCGCGCCGCCGACCACCTGGTCGACCTCGGCCCTGGAGCCGGCGAGCACGGCGGGTGGCTGGTCGCCGAGGGCACGCCCGAGCACGTGATGGCGGTGGAGGAGTCGCTCACCGGCCAGTTCCTGTCTGGCGAGAAGCAGATCCCTACGCCGCGCAAGCGCCGGCGGCCGTCGGGCTACATCGAGGTCGAGGGAGCGTCGCAGCACAACCTGCGCAACATCGACGTGAAGGTGCCGCTGGGAACTTTCTGCGCGGTCACCGGCGTGTCGGGCTCGGGGAAGTCGACCTTCGTCAACGAGGTCCTGTTCAAGGCGGTGGCCAACCGCCTGCACCGGGCCAAGCAGCGCCCCGGCGCCCACCGCCGGATCGGTGGCCTGGACCAGGTCGACAAGATCATCAACATCGACCAGTCGCCGATCGGACGCACGCCGCGATCGAACCCGGCCACGTACATCGGGCTGTTCGACCATATCCGCGAGCTCTACTCGCGTACGCAGGAGGCGCGGGCGCGGGGATACAAGCCGGGTCGCTTCTCGTTCAACGTCAAGGGTGGGCGCTGCGAGGTCTGCCGCGGCGACGGCCAGATCAAGATCGAGATGCACTTCCTGCCCGACGTGTACGTGCCCTGCGAGCAGTGTCACGGCAAGCGCTACAACCGCGAGACGCTGGAGGTCCGCTTCAAGGGCCGCACGATCGCCGATGTGCTGGACATGAACGTCGAGGAGGCCGTCGACTTCTTCCAGCACATCCCGAAGATCGCCCGTCGCCTAAGGGCGCTGCACGACGTGGGCCTCGACTACATCAAGCTGGGTCAGCCGGCCACCACGCTCTCGGGCGGCGAGGCCCAGCGGGTCAAGCTGGCCAGCGAGCTGTCCAAGATCGCCACCGGACGCACGCTGTACATCCTCGACGAGCCCACCACCGGCCTGCACTTCGCCGACGTCCAGCGCCTGCTGGAGATGCTCAACCGTCTGGTCGACCAGGGCAATACGGTGGTCGTGATCGAGCACAACCTCGACGTGATCAAGACCGCCGACCGCATCATCGACCTCGGCCCCGAGGGCGGCGAGGAGGGCGGCGCGCTGGTGGCTCAGGGCACGCCGGAGCAGGTGGCGGCCAAGGCCGAGCACTCGTACACCGGCCGTTTCCTGGCCGGGATGGTCAAGCCGGCGGCGCGCAAGCGGCAGCGGCGGTCGCGCCCGAAGGTCGCAGCCGCCGCCTGAGCTAGCGCTTGCGGGTCAGCCGGACTGCTGAGCGTGGCCGTACAGGAGGCAGTCTGCCGTACCGCCGAAGGCGTTAGTGGTCTCGCTAACTGCGAACGACACCGACACGACCGAACCTGACGGAGCTGTATAGGTGAACTCGTAGTGGCCGAAGAGGGCGCCGCCAATGCCGTCCGTTCCAGGCCCAAGAGCTACGAGCTCGCCCGGGTCGAAGTCGAACGGTGCGGGGTGCTCTCCGACGTTCGGGCCACCGTTGTTGAAGAACCCCTCGCCCGTCGCCTCGGCGTTAGCCAAGGTCGTGTCCAAGGCGTAACCAATGTCGCCGCCGGCGCCGCCCGTCACGCCGCACTCGACCCCGATGACCAGTCCACCGAAGCTGAAGACGTTGGTGAAGGGAGTGCCTGCGTTCTGGCGCACGTTGATCGTCCGCTCCCTGACGCCCCCCACCGCGTCCGCGTTGGACGCGTTGGAAGCCGTGGTCGCGTGTCCGGCGACGCCGGCCTTGGCGGCGTTCGTGGCATTCGTGGCGTTGGTGGCGTTCGTGGCCTTCGCGGCCGAGTCGGCGCTCGTCGCGCTCGGGACCTTCGCCGAGCGACGACTCGTTGATGTCCGCACCGCTGGACGTTGTCGTTGCGAACGTCCGCGCCGGTCACCTGACCGTTGCGGATGTCCTTGGTGCGGATGGTGTTGTTCTTGATCTCGCGGCTGTCGATGAAGCCGGTGGCCACGCCGTAGGAGACGCCGCCGAGCGAGAGAAATAGTGCCACGCAGGCGATGATGAGTGCGGGGGAGGGCCTTTTCATGGCCCGGTTAATCGGCTCGGCGTGCCGAGTCTGTAGCGGTGGGCAGGATCGCTAAGTGCCGCCCTCGCGGGCCCGGCGCAGCTTGCGCACGGTCTGAACGACCTCCATGCGCTTGCGCGCGCGGACGGCCACATCGAGCAGCGTCGGCGCCTCGTCGCTGTCGGCCAGGCCGACCGAGCAGGTCACGGGCGCCGCCGGATGTCCGCGTCCACAGCTCTCGAAAACCTCTTCGAAGCGGTCGGCCCAGACGTGAGCACTGCGGGAGTCCGTGGCGTGGAGCATTACCGAGAAGTCGTCGGGCCCCGTCCGCGCCATCTGATCCACCGTGCGAATCGTGCTGCGGACGGCGTCGGCGCAGTGCCGCAGCATCTCGGTGCCGGCGGCCGCGCCGTGGCGGGCGTTGATGGCGCGTATGCCGTCGAGGTCGAGCACGGCCACCGTGATCGGCTCGCCTGTGCGCGAGCGGCGCAGCTCCTCCCGGGCCAAGAGGGCGGCGAAGGTCTCAGCGTTCGGCAGGTCGGCTAGCGGGTCCATCCTCCCCTTCATCGGCCGTTCTGCGCCGGTCTGTCACAAGCTGGCAAGCTCTCGCTCGTGTCCGAGTATCGGCTCTGGTGGCAGAGGTGGCGGTGGTACGAGCGCAACGCCTTCCCCTGGAACCGTGTGCGCATTCACAGGGAGTTCGCCCGGCGCCAGGCCTTCGCCCGCTGGCCTCTGCACGGGAACGTGCTGGAGGCCTTTCAGGAGGGGCGTCTCGAGGTGGGCGAGCACGTGCTGCTCGAGCCCCACGTGTGGCTGACCGCCGCCGACGAAGCTCGCATCCGCATCGGCGCGGGCTCCTTTCTGAATCTTGGAGTCATGGTGGCCGCCGTCGACCTGGTGGAGATCGGGGCTCACTGCATGTTCGCCAACGGCTGCTTCGTCACCGACGGCAGCCATCGCTTCGACGACCCCGACAAGCCGGTGCCGTGGCAGGGCTTCAGCAGCAAGGGCCCAACGCGGGTGGGCGACAACGTCTGGTGTGGCGCCAACGTGGTCATCACCAGTGGCGTAACGGTTGGAGAGCGCAGCATCCTGGGAGCCAACAGCGTGGTTACCACCGACATCCCCGCGTTCTCCATCGCCGCGGGCGCTCCCGCCAGGGTGCTGAGGCAGGTGGAGTACCCCGAGCGCCCGGACGCGCCCTGAGGCGGCCCGGGCGCCGAGGCACCGATTCAGCAGAGGACGGCGACGTGGAACGCCCTGTCCGCGACGACATTGGCGCCGTTCGCGGTGCGAACGCGCACGGCATTGACGTTGTCGGGATGAGCGGACACGGTGATCTGGCTGTCCTGGACCGGCACGCCCGTGCCCGGGCTGCCGATCGAGACCTGGTAGGAGCAGCTTCGCACCTCGCGGTTGAAGATCACGTGGTAGATGCCGGTCGAGGTCCGGCCCGCCGGATCACCGGCAGCCTGGCCCTTGCCGCGCACGAGCACGCCGTCGTTGTTGACCACGGCCCAGTAGCCGAGTCCTCCGGCGCTGGACGCGAGCGCGGCGCTGGGCACCTGTCCGAGCGAGGACTCCCTGATCGCCCCGCCGCCGACGGTATCTCCCCTCAGGTCGTGCCCGCGCAGCGAGTGCGAACGAATGTCCTTGCCGGTCACGGTGTTGTTGCGGATCGACTTGCCGGTGATCACGAGCGCATAGGCCGAGCCGCCGAGCGACATCACAAGCGCCACGATCGCCACGAGCATTGCCGGCGACGGAATCAGCCGGCGCAAACTTCGAGACATGAAGACCTCCCCTTAAGCATGGATGGGCGCTGAGGCTAACCCGTTCACAGCCAATAAGTTGCTCTGTAACGGCCCTTGCAGCGCAACGAGCCGGGCCCGTGGGCCCAGCTCGCAACGCAGGAGAGGTGGTGCCCGTGGCTCAGCCGCCGGCGCCCGAGGGGTGGACGAGGACCGTGTGGGTGTGGTCCGCGGCCTGGAACGTGTCCGTGGCCACGTCTCCGTCCCAAGTGCGCATATGCAGCCTGCCGCTCGAGAAGTCGACCGTGACCAGGCCCGGAGCGCCGACCAGGTTGGCCGTGGCGACGTGTGTGGTCTGGGACATCGCGACGCCCGGAAACTCGACGAAGTACTCGCCATCGTCGTCGCCGCCGCCGCTGACCACCGGCGCGCCGCCGGCCCGGTTGAACCAGCCTCGGAGGGTCCCGTCGTTATCGATCGTGGCCCCCGCCACAGCCAGGCCGCGCGCGTCGCCCTTGACGTAGGCGGCGGCGGGAGAGCCTCCCAGCGCGGACGCGTCGTCGGAATTCGCGGCGTTCGGCACCTCGGCCAGCTTGGACTCCCTGATCTGAGCGCCGCCGAGCGTGTTCTTGCGCACGTCGCCGCCCCGGAGGCCGCGATTCTTCACGTCCTTGGAGCGAATGCTGTTGTTCACGATCGCGCCGCTGTCGATCGTTGCGGCGGCATACCCGACACCGCCGAAGGCAACGAACAGCGCCAGGCAGGCCACAGTCATCGCGGCCGAGGGGCGGATGCGGTGCAACTTCTTCATGGCTTGTCCTTCCGTTGGGGTGCACTCGGGCTTGTGCGGTTCCAACGGCGGTTGTCCCGGCAAATTACGGCGGCGGTGAGACCCTCTAGCTGGTCACAGCGTGAAGCCGCCCGTGAAGGGCTCGCCCGTGCTCTGTCCGAGCAGCTCGTGAAGCCGCTCGATCTCGTCGGGCGCCATCGTGTACCCGTGCTCGGGCTCGGGATAGCGTCGCGCCCGCACGTCCTCGACGTACGCGCTCACGCCGCTGATCATCTGCTTGAGCACGTCCGCGTAACGCTTGACGAACCGGGCGGCGTGGCCGTCGTAAATGCCGAGCAGGTCGTGGAACACCAGCACCTGGCCGTCGGTGGACGGCCCGGCGCCGATCCCGATCACGGGCACCTGAAGCCGGGGCATGATCAGCTCGGTCAGCGCGCTGGGGATGGCCTCGAACACGATGGAAAAGCAGCCGGCCTCCTGGAGGGCGACCGCGTCGTGCAGCACCTCGAGCGCGCGCTCGGCCGTGCGCCCCTGCGAGCGGTAGCCGCCCAGCGCCGTGGCCGTCTGGGGGGTCAGGCCGACGTGACCCATCACGGGAATGCCCGCGCCGATGATCGCGCGCGCCCGCTCCACCGTTGTGCCGCCCCGCTCGAGCTTGATCGCGTCGCAGCCCGCCTCCTTCACGAAGCGCTGGGCGCTGTGAATCGCCTCCTCGTCGGACGCCTCGTAGGAGCCGAAGGGCATGTCGCCCACCAGCAGCGGCGTCGAGAGCCCGCGCCGCACCGCTCCGGCCAGCATCAGCAGCTCGTTGAGAGTCACCGGGACGGTGGAGGGGTAGCCGAGCACGGTCATCGCGCCCGAGTCGCCCACCAGGACCACGTCAACGCCCGCCTCCTCCGCCACCCGCGCGCTCGGATAGTCGTAGGCGGTGACCATCGCGATCGGCTCGCCGAGCGCCTTCTTCTCCACGAGCTTCGTGAGCGTGATCGCCGGCGGCCGGGTGGGACGGGTCATCGTGTGCCTCCTCGGAGAATCGTGTTGTCGATCAGCCGGGCCCGGCCCACACGGGCGGCCACGGCGAGCAGTGTGGATCCGTTCACGCGCTCAACGGGTGAGAGATCGGTCATCGAGCGAAGCTCCAGGTAGTCGGGCTCGACGCCGGCCGCGTCGAGTTCAGCACGGGCCGCTGCGAGCACCACGCCGGCGTCTACCTCCCCGCCGGCCACATGAGCCTCCGCCGCGCGCAGCGCGCGGCTGAGCGCCAGGGCTCGTTGCTTGTCCTCGCTGGAGAGGTAGGTGTTGCGCGAGGACAGCGCGAGGCCGCCCGAGTCGCGCACCGTGGGGCAGACCTCGATCGAAACCGGAAGGTCGAGATCGCGCACCAACTTGCGGATCACGAGCGCCTGCTGGGCATCCTTCTGGCCGAAGAAAGCCACGTCCGGGCCGACCATGTTGAACAGCTTGGTGACCATCGTGGTGACGCCGCGGAAGTGCTCGCTGCCACGCTGGCGCGGGTCGCCCTCGAGCGTGTCGGTGAGGCCGCCCACCTCGACGCTGGCGGCGAAGCCGGGTGGGTAGACCTCGTCGACCAGAGGAGCGAACACCAGGTCGACGCCCTCATCGCGAGCCAGCGCCAGGTCCCGTTCCTCGTCGCGGGGGTAGCCCTCGAGATCCTCGCCCGGCCCGAACTGCGCGGGGTTGACGAACAGCGAGACCACGACCACGTCGCAGGTCTCCCGGGCACGCCGCATGAGCGAAAGGTGGCCGGCGTGGAAGAAACCCATCGTCGGCACGAGGCCGATGCTGCGGCCCGCTCGCCGCTCGGGGGCCAGCGCGTCGCGCAGCTCACCCACACTGCGCACGGTTCTCACGCCCGCACCGCCTGTGAGGCCAGCGAACGGGTGTGGTGAACCAGCTCGTCGAACAGGTCGAGCAGGTGGGGAGCGGTGTCCGCCACGGCCTGGCGCTGAGCCGCGACCGTCGAGTGGTCGCCCCGGGCCACTGGTCCCGTGAGCGCCCGCTCGGGGCCGAGCTCGGCGAGGTTGTCGACGGTCCGGCGTAGAAGGGGCATCAGGAGCGCGCGTGCCTGGACCGGCTCGAGCCCGGCCCCGGCGGCGATGTCCTCGGCCGCCGCCACGAGCGTGACCAGGAAGTTCGACGCCACCGAGGCCGCGGCGTGGTAGGCGGCGCGGCCCTCGTCGTCGATCTCGAACGCAAGCATGCCCAGGGCCTCCGCCAGAGCGGTCGCGAAGGCCAGCGCCTCCGGTGTCGAACCCGCCACCGCACAGCCGGCACCGGCGAAGTCGTCCAGTCCGTGCGGCTCGTCGGAGAAGGTCTGAAGCGGATGAAGGCCGAAGGCCGCGCCTCCGGCCGGCGCCAGTGCTCTCAGGCCGGTGGCGCCGCTCGTGTGGCCCACCAGAGGAGCGGCCCCCGCGAGCGTGGCGGCAGCGGCGCCGATCTCCGCGTCGGGCACGCAGAGCACGATCGCGTGGCAGCCGCGCGGAATCTCGCCCCGCCCCACCGGACCCTCGGCCGCGATTCGGGCCTCCCGCAGCGCTAATGCCAGCGCGGAGCCGACCCGCCCGGGGCCGATCACGCCCACTCGGGCAGTCTCGAGGCTGTGGATGATGAGGTTCATAACCCCTGCCGGTCCGCTCCGGCAATCGATCTGCGGTAGCGGCCGGACTCAGCCAAGGATACCCGGGAGCCATGCCGTCGACTCCGGGTCCTAGTCTTACGTCGCGTGGAGCCGCGCAGCGCAAACGAGCGCCGCGAGGAGCTCGTGGAGCTCTTTCGCGAGGTGTCGCGCTGCGAGCGCTGCCCTCTGCACCGGACCCGGACCAAGGCGGTGTTCGGGGCCGGTAACGCCAATGCCGACCTCATGTTCGTCGGCGAGGCGCCCGGGCAGCAGGAGGACCTGCTTGGCCTCCCCTTCGTCGGACGAGCGGGAAAGCTGCTCGACACGCTGCTGGAGGAGGTGGGCCTGGCCCGCGGAGACGTGTTCATCGCGAACGTCCTGAAGTCGAGGCCGCCGGGCAACCGCGATCCCGAGCCCGACGAGATCGAGGCGTGCAAGCCCTACCTGCACCGTCAGATCGACCTGATCGAGCCCAAGGTCATCTGCACGCTCGGAAACTTCGCCACCAAGCTGCTGACCCGGTCCCAGCGGGGCATCACCGGCGTGCACGGCCGTCCGCAGGTACACGAGCTGGGGGGCCGGACGGTGCGCGTGTTCCCCCTCTACCACCCGGCGGCAGCGCTGCGCAGCACGAAGACGCTGGACGAGCTGCGAGAGGACTTCTCGCGCCTGCCCACGCTGCTGGCCGAGCCGGCGCCGGTGCCGATCGGGGCCGTCGCGCCCGCCGCGGCCGCCCCGCCCGAGCCGCCCCAGACCGAGCTGTTCGGCTGAGCCGTCTCGATACGGACAGCCCCGAGCAGACGGAGCTGGCCGGAGCGAAGCTCGCGCGTGGGCTCGCCGCCGGCGACGTGGTGCTGGTGACCGGAGAGCTCGGCAGCGGCAAGACGACGTTCGTGCGCGGCGCGGCTCGGGCTCTGGGGGTCGAAGGACCGGTGACCAGCCCAACCTTCACGATCGGGCAGGTCTACGCCGGGGCCCCGGACGTAGCCCACCTCGACCTCTACCGGCTCGGCTCCCTTGCCGGCGAGGACCCGGCGCTGCTCGACGATTACCTCACGCCCGAGCGGGTGGGCTTCGTCGAGTGGCCGGCTGTGGGTGAGCCTGCGATCGAGCGGGTGGCCGCGCGGGTGACCCTGGAGCACCTCGGTGGAGACCGCCGCCGCATCACGATCGAGTGATTCTGGGCTTCGACACCTCTACCGCGGCCAGCTCCGCTTGCCTGCTGCTCGAGGACGGCGCGGCCCACGAAGCGCTTCCGAGTCCCCGGACGCTCGAAGCCGGCCCGGCCCACGCCCGCGAGCTGCTGCCGGCTATCGCCCACGTCATGGATGAAGCGCACGCCCGGTTCGGTGAGCTCGAGGCCATTGCCGTGGGGGTGGGCCCGGGGACTTTCACCGGTCTGCGGATCGGGATCGCGACCGCCCGCACGCTCGCGAGCGCAAACGAGCTGCCGCTGCGGCCGGTCTCCTCGCTGGCCGCGCTGGCGGCCGGCATCGAGGGCGACTCCGCGCTGGCACTCATCGACGCGAAGCGCGGCGAGCTGTTTGCGGCGCTCTACGAGCGAGGAGAGGAGCTCTGGGCCCCTTTCGTCGCCGCTCCGGAGCTGCTGGCGCGCAGGGTCGAGGCGTCGGCGCTTCACCCGCGGGCTGCCGGCGATGGCTCGCTACGATTTCGCGGGGTGCTCGAGGCAGCCGGGATACAGGTCGATCCCGATCAATCGCGCTCCCACGTGGTGCGCGCGCTACACGTATGCCGCCTTGCGCAGGCCGTGCCAGACGCGCCACCCGAGTCCGTCCTACCCGACTACGTCCGCGCGCCGGACGCCAAGCCGCAATGAACACCGATCTCGAGATACGCCAGCTCACCTACGCCGACCTCCCACAGGTGATTGCGATCGAACGTCGCGCCTTCCCGACCCCATGGTCGCTGGCCATGTTCGTCCTCGAGCTGTCGAAGCCGTCGGGGATCTGCCTCGCGGGCCTCATCGACGACCGCATCGTGGGCTACCTGGTGTGCTCGCGCTACGACACGGTCTGGCACCTGATGAACGTGGCGGTGGACGACCCGCTGAGGCGCCAGGGGCTGGCCACCACGCTGCTCGAGCGGCTGTTCGAGCTCGCCGACCGGCCCAACGAGCAGTACACGCTCGAGGTGCGCACCTCCAACGACGGCGCCATCCGCCTATACGAGGGCTTCGGCTTCAGGGCCGCGGGGCGCAGGCGGGCCTACTACCACGACAATCGCGAAGACGCCCTGATCATGTGGCGCACGGTGCCCGACCGGGCGCCGGCGTGATCCTCGCGCTCGAGACGAGCTGCGACGACACCTGCGCCGCCGTGGTAACCGGCGCCGGCGAGATCCGCTCGAACGTGATCGCGTCGCAGGGCCTCCTGCACGCCCGTTACGGCGGAGTGGTGCCCGAGATAGCCGCCCGCCACCATCTCGAGCTGATCGACGCGGTCACCGCGGACGCGCTCGAGGGCGCCGGAGCGCGGCTGGCCGACGTGGAGACGGTGGCCGTGACCCGAGGCCCGGGGCTGATTGGAGCGTTGCTGGTCGGCCTGTCGGCGGCCAAGGCGCTGGCCGCGTCGCGCCGCCTCCCGCTGGTGCCCGTCGATCATCTGCACGGCCACGTCACGGCCAGCATGCTCGCCCCCTGCTCCAGCGCGAAGCGCCCGGCTTTGCCGGGTGCGCAGCGATCTCCTATCCAGCCGCCGTTCCTGTGCCTGGTGGCGAGCGGAGGCCACACCTTCCTGGCCCGCGTGGATGAGCCGAAGGCGTACACGGTGCTCGGCCAAACCCTCGATGACGCGGCCGGCGAGGCGTTCGACAAAGGGGCGCGCCTGCTCGGGCTGGGCTACCCCGGGGGACCGGAGGTCGACCGTCTGGCCCGCGACGGAGATCCGGAGGCCTATTCGTTTCCCAGATCGGCGCCCGGCGAGCTCGACTTCTCCTTCAGCGGGCTCAAGACAGTCGCTGCTCTACCGGCTGCGCGACGAGCCGGATGCCGACCGCGCGAACCTGGCCGCCTCATACCAGCGCGCCATCGTCGCGGCGCTGACCGCGCGGGTGCGCCAGGCTCTTGCTCGTGAGGGGCTGGAGCGGCTGGCCATCGGCGGTGGGGTGGCCGCGAACTCCGAGCTGCGCGCCGCGGTGCAGGCGCTCGGAGTCGATGTCTGGGTGCCGCCGGTGGAGCTCTGCACCGATAACGCAGCGATGATCGCCGGCGCCGCTCGCTTTCTCGAGCCGATGCCCTACCCCGACTACCTGGCGCTCGATGCCGCGGCCCGGCTCGCCGGGCGGTCGCCCACCCAGTAGCGCGGCCCCGGTCCGAGCCCGCCCGCCCTGTCGCCCGGATTGGCGAGCCGGCAGCGATCGAGCGATAGACAGCCGCAGCCGATGCACTCGGTGAGCCCCGCCTTGAGGCGCTCGAGCTCGGCGATGCGGGAGTCGATACGCGTGGTCCACCCGCTCGACAGGCGCGACCAGTCGCGACGCGTGGGCGCCCGGTCGGGCGGCAGCTTGGCCAGCTCGGCGCCGATCTCGTCGAGAGTCAGCCCGATGCGCTGGGCGAACACCACGAAGGCGATCCGGCGCAGCACCGGGCGCGGGTAGCGGCGGTGGCCGGAGCCGGCGCGCTCCGAAGCGATCAGGCCGCGTTCCTCGTAGAAACGCAGAGCCGAGGCGGCCACGCCGCTTCGGCGCGACACCTCTCCGATGGTGAGCAGATCGGCCATCGAGATAGCAAAACACATTACCCTCTTGACTTCAAGCTCACTTGAGCTTGTAGTGTGGACCCATGACCGCAAGTGAGCAGATAACGCAAGAGGTCACCTCGTGGCCCGGAGTCCAAGCAGGAACGGGCCGGCGCGGTGAGTGGGCCTTCACGCTGGGCCGCCGCGACCTCGGTCACCTTCACGGTGACCGCACCGCTCATTTCGGCTTTCCCAAGGATGTTTGGGCCGAGCTCTTCGAACAGGGACGGATCGACTACCACCCGGTCTTTCCGGGCAAGCCGGGCTTCGGGGCGCGGAAGATGGAGAGCGACGAGGACGTGCGCGACGTGATCGCGATGCTGCGGCTCAACTACGACCGCGCGGTTGCCCGCCACGGTCTGCCGGAGCCGGATGCAGTGGGGCTACGGAGTTAGCCGCGATTCCTCCAGGTCGAGGTCGCGTTCGACCTTGCGACGCACCTCGTCGCTGATCACGCGCTGGTTGCGCAGGTCGAGCAACTGTTCGCGCTGAGCGTCGAAGAGCTCGTACATCAAGCGCATGTAGGCGTCAGTGCGCTCCTCGTATGCGGCGCCGTCCTCGCTGGGTCCGTCGGTCTGGGCGCCGAAGCGCCGGCGCCGATAGTCGTACATACCGCGCACGCGCTCGATCGTGTCGTCGCGCGTCCAATCCTCGCCCGACACCTCCTCCAGCCGTTCGATTGCCGCCTCCGCCAGGCGCAGGCGAGCCAGGACCTCCTCGCGCCCCTCCTCGCCGTCGTCGCAGATCCCTAGGCGGTCGATGAGCGGGCCGAGCGTCAGGCCCTGGCCCACGAGCGTCACCAGGATCACCGCAAGCGCCAGCAGGATGATCAGCTCGCGGTCGGGGAAGGCTCCGCCGCCCTTGATGTGGAGCGGAATCGCCAGCGCGGCGGCCAGCGATACCGATCCGCGCATGCCCGCCCAGCCGACGACGAGCCGCTCACGGGCCGGGGCCCGCCGCTCGCGCTGTGAAGCCCGCCGGTCCACCGCGCGGACGAGGTAGGGAACGGTGAACGCCCAGATCAGGCGCACGGCGATGACCACCGCGCTCACCAGTAGCCCCCAGCCCAGCAGCTCGGCGGTCGAATAGCCCTCCACGGCGTCGAGCACGCCGGGCAACTGCAGTCCCACGAGCAGGAACAGGACGGCGTTGAGCAAGAACGTGAGGATCTCCCACACCGAAACGCCCTGGAGGCGCATCACCGCCGTGGTGAGCTGCGGGGTGTGCCACCCCATGTAGACGCCGACGGTCACGGCCGCGATCACGCCGGAGAAGCCGAGCTCCTCGGCCGGGAGGTAACCGGCATAGCCGGACAGCAGCGAGATCGTGATCTCGGTGGGCGGGTCGTCGATCCGCGATCGGACGAATCGGATCACCACGCCGGCCGCCAGCCCGACGGCCAGCCCACCCACTCCGCTGAGCACGAACTTCACGGTGGCCTCGCCCAGCGAGAACGTGCCGCTGACCACGGCGGCCACCGCCACGCTGTAGAGCACGAGCGCGGTCCAATCGTTGGTCAGGTTCTCGCCCTCGACGATCAGTGAGGAGCCGCCGCGGGGCCCCGAGCCGGCGCATGATCTCCGCCGGCGCGACCGCGTCGGTGGGCGAGACGATGGCGCCCAGCACGAAGGACTCGGCCCAGCCGAGCCCTATTACTGCGTGCGCCACCGCGGCGACCGCGAACATCGTGGCGAGGACCACCCCGATCGCCAGCAGCGCGATCGGCCGGGCGTTGGCGCGCAGGTCCCTGAGCGAGGTGAAGAAGGCCGCGCCGTAGAGCAACGGCGGCAGGAAGAGGAGCAGGACGATGTCGGGGTCCAGCTCGACCGACGGCATGCCCGGGACCAGCCCGATGGCGACTCCGCCCAGCACCAGGGTGATCGGGTACGGAACCCCGATGACGTTGGCCAGCACGGCAAGGGTCGCGGTACCGGCCAGCAGGCCGAACACGACTAGCTCGAGGTGCTCCACGAGCCCTAGAGTGGCATCCGTGCCGACCGTAACTCTCTACGGCAAGCCGGGCTGCCATCTATGCGACGAGGCCCGTGGCGAAATCGAGCGCATTCGAGGCGAACACGGCTTCGATCTCGAGCAGGTCGACATCACGCTCGACCCGGCGCTCAATCGCCGCTACGGCGAGCGAATACCGGTGTTGGCGCTGGACGGCGAGGAGCTCTTCGAGCTTGGCATCGACGGTGACGCCCTGCGGGAACGGCTCGATAGAGTGGACGTGTGAGCTTTCGCGAGCCCGTGACGGGCGGGGCAGGGCTGCAGGAGGCGCCATCCGAACGCCTATCGCTAGGCGTAGCGGCGCGACTGTCGCGCTACCTCCAGGTTCTCACCCAGGCCAAGAAGATGGGTCGCGAGACGATTTCGTCGCAGGAGCTGGCCGAGTACACGCACGTGAACTCGACGCAGATCCGGCGCGACCTGTCCGGTTTCGGCAAGTTCGGCAAGCGCGGCGTGGGCTACAACGTCGACTCGCTCGTGTCGCAGATCCGCAAGATCCTGCGCACCACCGGCAAGCACAACATCGCCCTCTTCGGCGCCGGCAACCTCGGCCAGGCGATCGCCGGCTCGGACATCTTCGCCGATCACGGTTTCCGCGTGGTGGCCCTGTTCGACAAGGACCAGAAGAAGGTCGGCAAGAGCGTCGGAGAGGGCCTCGAGGTCCGCCCGTACGAGGACCTCGAGCGCATCATCCGCGAGGAGGACGTGGTGGTGGGCGTGCTCGCGGTGCCCACCGAGGCGGCTCAGGGGGTGGCCGACGATCTCGTGGAGGCCGGCGTGAAGATCATCTTCAACTATTCCGAGTCTCTGCTCCAGGTGCCGCCGGAGGTGACCGTCCACACCTCCAGTCCCGCCGTCGACCTGCTCTACGCGCTCTACTTCTACCTCACCTGATGCTCGACATGGCCCGCGTCCACGAGGCGTTCGAGGCCTCAACGGACTTCACGGTTGGAATCGAGGAGGAGTTCGCGATCCTCGACCGGGAGACCCTCTCGCTGGCCCAGCGCTTCGAGGAGCTGCGCGACGCCGCCCAGGCCGACCCGGTGCTCGCCCAATCGGTGGCCGGCGAGCTGATCAAGTCGGAGATAGAGATCCGCTCTGGCCGGGGCGAGACCTTTGCGGATGCGATCGCCCTGCAGCGCGAGGCTCGCCAGCGCCTGTTTGCGCTGGCCGACCGGCACCAGGCCCTGCTGGCCGCCACCGGCACGCATCCGTGGAGCCCCTGGCAGGATCAGCAGATCATCGACACCGAGCACTACCGGAGGGTGGCCGAAGGGCTCCAGTACGTCGCTTGGCGCAACAACACCTTCTCGCTGCACGTGCACGTGGGCGTGCGCGGCGCCGACCGCGCGGTCAGGGTGTGTGACCGCCTGCGTCCCGTTCTGCCCGAGCTGCTGGCCCTGTCGGCCAACTCGCCCTTCCTTGACGGTCGCTCCTCCGGGCTGCACTCGGTGCGCACGCAGATCTTCACCAAGAGCTTCCCTCGCTGCGGCATCCCCGACCCGTTCGGGGGCTGGCAGGGCTACGTCGACTACGTCGACTTCCTGCAGCGGACGGGCTCCATCGTCGAGCAGACCCAGATCTGGTGGAGCGTCCGCCCGCACCACTCCTACGGCACGGTCGAGCTGCGCATCTGCGATGCCCAGACCAGCGCCGCCGATTCCAGCGCGCTCGAGGCGCTGGTGGCCGCCTGTGTGGCCCAGGCGGCCATCGACGAGGCGGAGGGCGTGCCCTTCGCCGATCCTCCGCCGCGCTACATCGAGGAGAACTTCTGGCGCGCGATCCGCTACGGCCTCGACGGCAAGCTGATCGATCTGGTCCGCGAAGACGAGTTTCCCGCGGCTCAGGTGGCCGAGCGGCTGCTCGCCTGGACCGCGCCCGCGCGGGCCGAGTTGGGCGTGGAGCCCGTGCTGCCGGAGGCAAACGGCGCACAGCGCCAGCGCCGGGCTTTCGAGGCAGGTGCCTCGCTGCAGGAAATCTACGAAAACGAGGTCGCGGAGACGCAGCGCACCTACGCGGCCGAGGAGGTGAGCGCTTGAGCGCACAGGAACCACCACCGCAGCTTCCCGAGGCCGCCGACATCCTCGTCAGCACCGCCGCCTCGCTGGTCAACCTCGCCGGGATCCGGCTGACGGAGGCCGAGCACAAGAGCC
Source organism: uncultured Thermoleophilaceae bacterium (assembly GCA_963728495.1). GTDB lineage: Bacteria > Actinomycetota > Thermoleophilia > Solirubrobacterales > Thermoleophilaceae > JACVRW01. The sequence continues at coordinate 297,223 of CAVSKI010000011.1, forward strand.
CGCCGAAGGCCAAGGAGGCCATCGAGGCCGCGCGTCAGTTGCTCCCGCTGTGTCCCGAGGACGCAGTCGGGCCGATCAAAGACGCGCTCTCCCAGGTGCAGATGCTGTACGTGAAGGAGACGCGAGGGGATCCTCCGCCCTCGGCCGAGCCGAGCGCCTCGGACGAGGCGGAGCGCGCCAAGGCGCGTTCGAAGATCTGGACACCGGGAAGCGAATGATCGGGATCTTCGGCGGCTCGGGCTTCTATCGCTTTCTCGAAGAGGTGGAGGAGATGCCGGTGGCCACGCCCTACGGGCCTCCGTCGGCGCCCGGTGCGGGTGGGCAAGCTCGACGACATCGAGGTCGCCTTCATGCCCCGCCACGGCGATGAGCACTCGCTTCCCCCGCACCGGATCAACTACCGGGCGAACGTCTGGGCTATGAAGGAGATCGGCGTGAACCGGCTCATCGGGCCGTGCGCCTGCGGCTCGCTGCGGCCGGAGCTCGAGCCGGGAACGTTCGTGATCTGCGATCAGTTCGTCGACCGCACCCACGCGCGCGAGAGCACCTTCTACGACGGCCCCCAGACCACCCACGTGGCCGCCGCGGATCCCTACTGCGCCGACCTCAGCCGCATCCTGGTCGAGGCGGCTGTGGCACAGGAGCTCCCGGTGGTGGAGGGCGGGACGGTGGTGGTGATCCAGGGACCGCGCTTCTCGACGCGGGCGGAGTCGCGCTGGTATGTCGAGAGCGGCTTCGACGTGATCAACATGACCCAGTATCCGGAGTGCTGGCTGGCCCGCGAGCTGGAGCTCTGCTACGCCAACGTGTCGCTCGTGACCGACTACGACGTGGGTCTGGAGGGCATGGAGCCGGTGTCGGCCGACGCCGCCTTCGCGGTGTTCCGCGAGAACCTCGACCGCCTGCAGGCGCTGCTTCGGCGGGCCATTCCTCGCATCGGCTCTCAGCCCGATGATGCCTGCGCCCACGCTCTGCGAAGCGCGATTGTCCACGGGTAGGCGGTGAAGGCGCACCACTAGCTAGACTGCTGGCCCTCTTTTCCGGGCGGAGTCCGATCCCCCGGGCGCCCTTCGCGCTCGGCCGCTCGCTGACTGAACTTTTGGACGGAGGAAATACCCCTTGGAATTCCTGACTGACTGGGGCGTGGTAATCGCGCTCGCCTGCGCCGGCGCCGCCGTGGCCTACGGCGTCGTCACCTCACGCTGGCTGCTCTCCCTGTCGCCCGGCAATGAGCAGATGCAGGAGATCTCGCGCGCCGTGCAGGTGGGCGCCAGCGCGTATCTGCGGCGCCAGTACCAAATCATCGCCGCGGTGGCCGTGGTGCTCGCGGTGATACTGGCCGTTGCGCTGGAGTTGTCGGACTCCGAGGGCATCCTGATCGCCGTCGGCTTCCTCATCGGCGGCACCTTCTCGGGCGCGGCGGGATTCATCGGCATGAACGTGTCGGTGCGCGCCAACGCCCGCGTGGCGGAGTCCGCGCGCTCGGGCGTGTCGCGGGCGCTCGAGGTGGCCTTCAAGGGGGGCGCGGTCACGGGCATGCTCGTAGCGGGCTTGGCGCTGCTGGGCGTAGCGGGCTACTACGGCGTCCTGATCCTGTTCGGCGTGGAGGAGCGCGACGCCATCGATGCTCTCGTGGGGCTGGGCTTCGGCGGCTCGCTGATCTCCGTGTTCGCGCGTTTGGGCGGCGGCATCTTCACAAAGGCGGCTGACGTCGGCGCCGACCTCGTCGGCAAGATCGAGGCCGGCATACCTGAGGACGACCCGCGCAACCCCGCCGTGATCGCCGACAACGTTGGCGACAACGTGGGCGACTGCGCCGGCATGGCGGCCGACCTCTTCGAGACCTACGCCGTGACCGCCGTCGCGGTAATGCTGCTCGGCGTGCTCACCTTCCAGGAGATCGGCACGGTGGCGACCTTCCCGCTGGTCATCGGCGGCGTTTCGATCCTCGCCTCGATCATCGGCACCTACGCGGTGAAGAGCCGCACGGGCAACGTGGAACGAGCGCTGTACCAGGGACTTATCGTGTCGGGCGGCCTGGCCGCACTGGCCTTCCTGCCCATCACGCTCGGCATGATGGACGATCTCACCTTCAAGGGTGAGGTCTCCGAGCTGCTGCGCGGCGGCTCGGGCGAGGCGCCGAGCGGGATCGAGCTCTACATCTGCACGCTGGTCGGCATCGCGGTCACCGCGGGCCTGTTCGTGATCACCGACTACTACACGTCGACCCGCTTTCGACCGGTGCGCACTACCGCCCGGGCCTCCCAGACCGGTCACGCCACGAACATCATCCAGGGCCTCGCCCAGGGCCTCCAGTCCACGGCCGCCCCGGCCATCCTGCTGGCGATCGGCATCCTGGTGGCCAACGAGCTGGGCGGCATCTACGGGATCGGCGTGGCGGTGATGGCCCAGCTGTCGCTGACCGGTCTGATCGTGGCGCTCGACGCCTTCGGCCCGATCACCGACAACGCCGGCGGGATCGCCGAGATGGCCGATCTGCCGGAGGACGTGCGCAACGTGACCGACCCGCTCGACGCGGTCGGCAACACGACCAAGGCGGTGACCAAGGGGTACGCGATCGGCTCGGCGGTGCTCGCCGCGCTGGTGCTCTTCGCCGCCTTCGTGGAGGAGCTGCGCGAGGAGTCGGTCAAGGAGGGCGCCACGGTCACCTCGTTCGACATCTCCCAGCCCGAGGTGCTGATCGGGCTGCTGATCGGCGGCATGATGGTCTACCTGTTCGCCGCGCTGGCCATCGAGTCCGTCGGCCGGGCGGGCGGCGGCGTGGTCGAGGAGGTGCGCCGGCAGTTCAAGGAGAAGCCGGGCATCATGGACGGCACGGAGAAGCCCGACTACGCGCGGGCGGTGGACATCGTCACCGCCTCGGCCCAGCGAGAGATGATCGCCCCGGCGCTGATCCCGATCGTGATCACCCCGATCGTGGGGCTGCTCTCGACCCAGGCGCTCGGCGGCCTGCTCATCGGCGTGATCGTCGTGGGCTTCTTCGCCGCGGTCTCGATGACCGCAGGCGGCGGAGCCTGGGACAACGCGAAGAAGCTGATCGAGGACGGCGAGTACGGCGGGAAGGGCTCGGATGCCCACGCCGCTTCGATCACGGGCGACACGGTCGGCGACCCCTACAAGGACACGGCCGGCCCGGCCATCAACCCCATGATCAAGGTGGCGAACATCGTGGCGCTGCTGATCATCCCGTTCCTGGTGTGAGCGAGCGTGCCGTGCCGGCGTTCATCGGTCGCCGCCGCGTTTGCGTGCGTGACATCGCTGGCGATCGCCAGCGGCGCGGCGGCCACTCCCATGACAGTCCAGGTGGTCAACGGGCGCGGAGTGGAGCAGGTCAGCAGGGTCACGGACTCTTCGGGTAGTCGCTGGACCAACGGCCATGGCCTCGTGGTCCTGGACGTGGCGCCAGGCGAACAGGTCGCCGCCACGCGGGGTGACGCAGCACCGGAGGGAGCGGCGGGTATCACCTACTCGGTGCCGGATCCGGTGCCGGCACTCGCCCGGATAACCCTCCCTGCCCTGCCCGACGCCCTCGCTCCCGCGCACGACGCCGCGGAGGCCTGGCTGCTCGCGGCTGTGAACGGTGAGCGTGCGGGACGGGGACTGGCGTCGCTGCAGCAGTCCGGCTCACTCAACCGGACCGCCGACGTCTACGCGCGCCACCTATTCGTCAACGACGTTTTCAGCCATACCGCTCTCTTCACTCCTCCCGTGCGCGCCGTCGATCAGGGCTGGCCGATCCCGGGCGGCGGCGGACTGGGTGAGGTGCTCGCGCTGGCGCCGTCGAAGGAGTCCGCGCTCGCGGCCTGGAAGGGAAGCTCGGGCCACTGGACTCTCCTGATGAGCGCCGGCGCCAACGTCACCGGTGTGGCCCAGGCCGGCAACCGCTGGGTCATGACTCCGAGCACGTGCGGCCCGACCGACGCGCCGGAGCGCTGCGAGATCGGCCAGAGCGGCGTGCGTTTCCCGGCCACGCCCCCATCGGGAACCGCGGCCGGTCAGGGCCCCGGTGCCGGCAACAAGCGCGCCCGGATGCGCGTGCGGCTGCGCCGCACGGGCCGGCGCCTCGTGGTCGGCGTGCGCCTGCTCGAGGGCCGGGGCGTGCTGAAAGTTTCCGTGCGTCAGGGTCGCAGGCGGGCCCGCTTGCAGGCACGCCGCAGGCGGACCCTCCTGACAGCCACGACCGTGCTCCCGACGCGGTGGTTCCTGGCGGATCGTCGTCCGCTTCGAGGGCGCTGCGGGATGGGCCGACAGGCGCGTGAGCCGGAGGTCGCCCAAAAAGCGCTGACCGGATGTAGTCTCGCCCGTCGGGATGGCCGAGTATCGCCCCAAGAACCGTGGGCTGGAACGGGTGCTCGGCACGGGGGCCCTGTTCAGCACCGCCTACGGCAACGTCGGTTCGTCGATCTACTACGCGCTGGGCCTGGTGGCGATCTTCGCTCTCGGGATGACGCCCGGTGGTGTTCGTGATCGCCGGGCTGATCTTCGCTTGCACCGCCGCCACCTACACGGAGGCCACGACGATGTACCCGGAGGCGGGTGGGTCGTCCTCGTTCGCCCGCCGCGCGTTCAACGAGTTCTGGTCCTTCTTCGCCGCGTGGGGCCAGATGCTCACCTACATCATCACCGTCGCCATTTCGGCGTTCTTCGTCCCTCACTACCTGGGGGTCTTCTGGGAGCCGCTCGGTGAGTCGCCGGCCGACATCGTGGGCGGCATCGTGGTGGTGGCGTGTTCGCCGGGGTCAACATCGTCGGCGTCAAGGAGTCTGCCGGCGTCAACGTCTTCTTGGCGCTGACGCCGACTTCCTGACCCAGGTGGTGCTGGTGCGTCCTCGGACTTGTGCTGGTCTTCTCCCCGGACTCCTGGTGAGGAAGGTCGACTTCTGGACGATGCCGACCGTTTCCAACTTCCTGATCGCGATCCCGGTTGGCGATGGTGGCCTACACAGGCATCGAGACGGTCTCGAACATGGCCGAGGAGGCACGCGACTACGGCGAAGACCATCCCGCGTGGAATCGGCCGGGTGGTAGTGGCCGTCGCCGCGATCTACACCTTCCTGCCCGCCGATCGCGCTGTCGGCGATGCCCGTGCGCGACGGCGAGACGACGCTCGGCCTGCCCAAGGAGGAGGGCGGCTACGCCGACGATCCGATCCTGGGCGTGGTGGAGAACATCGACCTCGGGTGCGCTCCAGGGCGCGGCCGAGATCTACGTCGGCATCCTGGCCGCCACGATCCTGTTCATCGCCACAAACGCCGGCATGATCGGCGTGTCGCGCCTGACCTACTCGATGGGCCAGCACCGCCAGCTTCCCGAGCTGCTGCGGGCACTGCACCCGCGCTTCCGCACGCCGTACATCGCCATACTGATCTTCGGCCTTGTCGCCTGCCTCACGATCGTTCCCGGGCAGGCCGAGTTTCTCGGCGTGATCTACGCCTTCGGCGCCATGCTGTCGTTCACGATCGCCCACTGGCGGTCATCGCACTGCGTCATCGAACCAGCCCGAGGCCGAACGGCCCTGGCGCGGCCCGGCGACGCTTCGTGTACGTGGGCGCGAGCTCCCGCTCTTCGCGGTCTTCGGCGGCCTCGGCACCGGGACCGCCTTCGATCGTGGTGACCGTTCTTGACGTGGAGATTTCGTCGCGGGCGCGCATCTGGCTGGCGATCGGGATGATCATCTACGTCCTGTTCCGCCGCCGGCAGGGGCTCTCGCTCACCGAAACCCACAGGTCGTCATGCCCAAGCCCGTGGTCGAGCACGAGGTCGAATACGAGTCGGTGCTGGTGGCCTTCGAGGACGGCGACTTCTCCCACGAGGCGGTCGCCACCGCGGCGCGCCTGGCCGCCCGGCGGCGCCGCGGAATCCACGTGCTGGTAACGATCACCGTGCCCATCGGCTCGCCCATCGACGCCTCGATGCCCGAGGAGGAGGCGCGCGCCGCTTCGCTGATCGACTCCGCGCGCGTGCGCGGCGGGCGCCGCGTGACGGGCCACTGGGAGAAGGTGCGCCCCAACCAGGCCGGCCGGCGCATAGTCGAGGAGGCGCGCGAGATCCATGCTCGCGCCCTGGTCATGTCGCTACCGCCCCGGCGTACCGGAAGGTCGCTGTTCGGGAAGACGCTCGAGACCGTGCTCAGCGAGCGCCCCTGCCGGGTGATCATCGACTCCTCGCGCGGGGTCGATGGCGGCCGTGACGGCCGATAGACCCTTCGCGCCCTACGATACGAGCGTGCAACGCGCCCTTCTTGCGTCCACGCGCGTGCTCAGCACGCTGATCGTGGTGCTCGGTCTCGCGATGATCGTTCTCTCGCTGGCCAAGGGGGGCGGCCCGCTCGCGCTGGGCGTCGTCCTCGGCACGATGCTCGCGGCGATCGGCGCGCTGCGCCTGTGGTTCGCGCGCGGCGCCGGGCCCGCCCGCGCGCCGGGCGGCGGCGAGCCGTGACCGGCGACGGGTCCGGCCGGCGCGGCCCGGTGAGCGAGCGGGCGCGCTCGGGCCTGCGCCGCGGTGGGGAGCGCGCGGGGCGCGCGGGAGCGCGCATCACGCGAAGCCTGGGCGTACCCGCCCTGTTCGCGATTGTGCTCAGCGCCGCAGTCTCCGGCCTCTTCTTCACGCTCGGCGTCGTGGCCGGGGATGCGCTGGGCCTCACACCGCTCGTATACCTCGTGGCCGGTGTCTTCCTCGTCCTGGCCATCGCCACGTACGTGGAAGGGTCGTCGCTACATCCCGAGCGCGGTGGCGCCTCGACCCTGGCCCGCTACGCCTTCGACGAGCTGTGGAGCTTCATCGCCGGCTGGGCCATCCTGCTGGACTACCTGATCGTCATGGCCATCGCCGCGGTGGCCATCACGCCGTACCTGACCCCGTTCTGGAATGGCTTCGACGAGGGTCTGGTCGAGATCGTGATCGGCGGCGTGGCACTCGCCTTTGTCGCCCTGCAGAACGTGCGCGGGCTGTCCGCCGATCTACTGCGGGTGGTGCTGCGCCTGTCGCTGCTCAGCATCGGCCTGCTCATCGTCGTGTCGGGAATCGCCTTCGCCCAATTCTTCGATCTGGACGCGATAACGGACGGCATCGAGCTCGGCACCTCGCCGAGCTGGGGCGCGGTCATCTTCGCCACCGTGATCGCCTCCGTGGCCATCATCGGCGTCGAGGCCGCCTCCGGGCTCGCGGGCGAGATCCGCGTGGGGCGGCGGGGCCTGCGCCGGGTGGTGCTGGCCTGCGCCGGCGTGGCGCTGATCCTGCTCGTGGTGGTGTCGGCGGCGGCCGTGATGGCACAGCCCGTCGTGGACGGCGCCACACCACTGGGCAGCGTGTACGTCGAGGCGCCCGTTCTCGGCGTCGTCTCGGACTTCGAGCCCACCTGGCTGATGGACGCGTCGCGCTACGTGGTGGCGTTCACCGCCGCCGGCATGCTCCTGGTGACCATGAACGGACAGATGCTCGGGCTCTCGCGGCTGAGCTATTCACTGGCTACGAATCGCCAGATCCCGAGCTCGGTCGGGCGCCTGAATCGCCGTCGCGGAACCCCCTACATCGCCATCTCTCTGGCCGCAGTGCTGGCCTTCGTGCTCGCGCTGCCCCACGACCTCGACTTCCTGGTCGGCATCTTCGCCTTCGGGGCGATGCTCACGGTCTCGCTCGCCCACCTGTCGGTGATCGTCCTGCGCTTTCGCGAGCCCGAGCGCAGCAGAGCGTTCCGGGTGCCCCTCTCGGTCCCGGTCGGCGGCGGCAGCATTCCAGTGCCCGCCGCGCTGGGCGCCGTGCTCTCGATCGGGGCCTGGGTCAGCGTGATCGTCCTGCACGAGGGCGCGCGCGTGGTGGGCAGCATCTGGATGGTGCTCGGGGTGCTGATGTTCGTGGCCTATCGCCGCAGCGAGGGGCGGGAGGTGACCAAGCGCTTCACGATTCCCCCCGAGGCGCTCCAGGAGCGAACCGCGGCGGAGTACGGCAGCATCCTCGTGCCCATCTTCGGCGAGAGCCTCGATGACGAGATCGTCGGCACCGCGGGCCGGCTTGCTGCCACTCGGGCCGACGAGGACGAGGGCGGCGCCGTGCTCGAGGCGCTGTATGTGTTCGAGATCCCGATGTCGCTGCCGATCGACGCCCGGGTTCCCGACGAGCGCGTGAAAGACGCAAAGCGCGTGCTGGCACGGGCCAAGGAGGTGGGGGAGGAGTACGCGGGCGTCGAGGTGGCCACGGCGATGGTCAGGGGACGCACGGCGGGCCAGGCGATCGTCGGCGAGGCGCGCCGGCGCGGGGTGGAGGCGATCGTGCTCGCCGCCGAGGAGCCCACCCGGGTGACCGGCGGCGTGATCCTCGGCGGACGCGGCCGGGTACGCGACAGGTTCATCGGCGAGACCACCCGCTACGTCGTGGAAAAGGCCCCCTGCAAGGTCATCCTGACCGCGCCGCCGTCGGGCGAGGAGGGCACTCGCGAAGGGGTGCTCCCATGACCGTCCGTTAATCGGTCTGGTCGCTGGACCTTTTCGCGTCGCTGCGGGTAAAGTGAGATGAGAATGTTCGTTCTCATAGTCGGCTGCGGACGCGTAGGGTCCGCGATCGCCCACTCGATGCTCGCGGAGGGGCACGAGGTCTCCGTCCTCGACGAGGACGCGGAGGCCATCGCCCTGCTCGAACGCGTGACCAGCGAGAGCTGGGAGGAACGCGGCGGGCGCTTCACCGAGGGCACGGCGCTGGAGATCGATGCCCTGCTGGCCGCCGGCATCGATCAGGCCGACGCCTTCGTCGCCTCCACCGACGGAGACAACACCAATCTGGTCATCGCCCAGATCGCGCAGCGTCGCTTCAACATCGAGCGTGTGGTTGTGCGGGTTCTCGATCCGGCCCGGGCCCGCTGGTATGCGGAGCAGGGCCTCCAGACCGTCTGCCCCACTCAAACGGCGATCGAGCTGCTCGAGGCAGCCGTGCGCGGCCAGATTCGCTTCGAAGGAGTGTCGGGCTAGCTCATGTACGTGCTGATCGTGGGAGCCGGGAAGGTAGGTTGGAACCTCGCTCGGGAGCTGACCAACAAGCGCCACGAGGTCACTGTGATCGAATCCGACCCGCGGCGTTACGGGGTTGTCGAGCAGGAGCTCGAGCACAGCGCCCAGTACGGCGACGGCTCGGAGCTGTGGGTTCTCGAGCGCGCCGGAATCGAGCGCGCGGACCTGGTGGTGGCGGTAACCGGTGACGACGAGGACAACATCCTCATCTCACAGGTGGCGCGCGAGAAATACGGCGTGGCCCGCGTGGTGGCGCGCTGCAACAACCCGCGCAACCTCCAGCACTTCGAGCTGCTCGGCGTCAAGCCGGCGATATCGGCCACCGACCTGATCCTGCGCCTCATCGAGCACGAGGTGCCCAAGTACGGCCTCGTGCACCTGCTCGACCTGCCCGAGGAGCGGCTCGAGATCATCGAGCTGGAGGTCGACGAGGGCTGCGAGGCGGCCGGGCTGGCGGTCAAGGACCTCGGCCTCCCGGATGGCTCGCTCGTGATCTCGATCCTGCGCGATGGAGGCGGTTTCGTTCCGCACGGCGAGTCGGTGGTGCAGGCCGGCGACGAGGTGCTGCTGGTGCTCGACGTGGGTCTCGAGTCGAGCGTGACCGAGCGCTTCGCCGGCCGTTCGGCCGGCGCGGCGGCCTGAGTCCGTTGGCCCGCCGCAAGGTCGATCACCTGCTGATCGGCGGCGGCCTTGCTGCGGCGAACTGTGCGCGCTGGCTGCGCGAAGAGGGTGCCGACGGGAGCGTGCTGCTCGTGGGTCGTGAGTTCGATCCTCCCTACAATCGCCCGCCTCTGTCCAAGGGCTACCTGCGCGGCGAGGAGTCGAAAGAGGATGTGCTCTTTCGCCCCGATGAGTGGTGGGAAGAGCAGGACATCGAGTTGCTCACACGGACCAGCGTGATGAAGCTCGACGCCGACCAGCGGGTCGTGACGCTGTCCACAAAGGACGAGGTCGAGTTCGACACCGCGCTGCTGGCCACGGGAGCCAACGTGCGCCGGTTGCGAGCCGATGGCGCAGACCTCGAGGGCATCCACTACCTGCGGGCGTTCGGCAACTCGGATGCGATCCGAGCCGACGCGGAGCAGGCCGAGCGAGCGGTGATGATCGGCGGCAGCTACATCGGCTGCGAGGTCGCGGCCTCGCTGACCGCCTCGCTGGGCGTGAAGTGCAGCATCCTCATGCTCGAGGACGTGACGTTCGAGCGCTCCTTCGGCCCCGAGGTGGGCGGCTTCTTTCACGGAGTGTTGGAGGAGCACGGGGTCGAGATCGTCGGTGGCGACGAACTGGACCGCTTCGAGGGCTCCGACGGGCGCGTACGGCGCGTGATCACCAAGGGGGGGCGGTCGCTCGACTGCGACTGTGTGGTCGTCGGCGCCGGTGTGATGCCCGACGTGATGCTCGCTCGCTCGGCCGGGCTCGAGTTGGGCGAGGCCGGAGGTGTGCGCTGCTCGGCCGGCCTGGAGAGCTCGGTGCCGGGCGTGTTCGCCGCGGGCGACATAAGCGAGTACATGAGCCCGCTACATGGCCGCCCGCTGCGCATCGAGCACTGGGACGTGGCCTTCAACCACGGTAAGACGGCTGCGCTGAACATGCTGGGACGCGGCGTGGAGCACGATGCGATCCCCTACTTCTTCTCCGACCTCGCCGACTGGGCGTCGATGGAGTACGTGGGGCCGGGGTCGGGAGACGTGGTGCTGCGCGGCGCCCTGCACGACGGCGAGTTCACTGCCTTTTACCTGGCGGACGAGGGCGTTACCGCCGCGCTGAGCGTGGGCCGCTCGGACGACCTCGAGCACGCACAGCGCCTCATGGCCGAGACCGCGCCGCCGGACCGCGGCGCGCTGGCGGATCTGGATACGGACCTGGCCGAGCTGGGTCACACCGGCAGCCGACACGTAGGCCAGCATGCGATTGGTGAGCGCGGTGGCGCGCTCGAGGGTCGAGCTGTCGACCTCGGCCGGCTGCTCGAGCCAATTCGGAATGCGATTGCCGTAGCTCGGGCCACTGACTGGCCGCGAGCTCCAGCCCGATCCGGGCCGCGTCCCGTACCACCTCGGGTTCGACGCGACCACAGCATCTCGAATACGCGTTGGCCGTCCTGGCAGTGCCGGGCCGCTGCCAACCGGCGAGGCAGGCGCTCACTCCGGGGCCGTCGCAGACGATCGCCCATTCGCGCGAAAGCGGGTGGCTGCGGTCGATCGGGATTTCCACCGGACCGCCGCTTCGGGGACCGCGCCTCGCGGGAAGTCTCCGAGCACGACCGCGAGCTCGGCTGTCCGGCGAAGGAGCGCCAGCGCGGCTCCGCCTGCCGGAAGAAGGTCTCGCGCTGGAAGGAGCCGATCAGGACGGCGCCGCCGCCGCGCGCCGAGCACTCGTCCTCCATGGCGTGCGAAATGGGAACGAGCAGCCGCTTGGGCACCGGAGCAGGGCGCAAGGTCAGGACGGCTCTTGCGTAGCCCGGCGAAGATCGACGGGGCAGCGGAACCTCTGGATCCTGAATGGCGCGCTCGACCGAAGCGCTCACCGACAGGCCGAGACTCGCGCCCCCGGACGACCTCGAGCACTCGCTCGACCTCGGACTCCGGGTAGCGGCGATGCCCGCTGGGGAGCCGCTTGGCGCGCGGAAAGCCATGGCGCTGTTCCCACATGCGCAGCGTGCCCGTCTGAACGCCGGTGCGCTCCGCGAGCTGCCCGATGGTCAGATGGTCAACCAAGGGGCTAACAGTTCGTATGAGTTTTTGTGTACACTCTGTTTAAGTTAGCTCTTCTTCTCGAAATGAGGTCTTCATGACGGCTCTCACATCGACTTCGGGCTTCTCCGCTGCATATCGTGATCACTACGCGCTCGCGTTCTCCGCGGCCCACCGTGTGCTCGGCGAGCCCGCCGCGGCGGAGGACGTTGTGCAGGACGTGTTCACGACCTTGTGGCGCGATCCTCGCAAGTTCGATCCAGCACGGGGAAATTTGCCCGGCTACGTGGCGATGATGGCGCGTAGCCGGGCTGTCGACCGGGTGCGCTCGCGCAACGCGGGCTCGGCTGCTGTGGAGCGCCTGGGCGTGCGCGAGGCCGACCGCGAGGAGAATGCGGAGGCGCCCGTCGACGCGGTGGTGCGTCACGAAGACGCGGGTCGGGTCTTGGCCGCCGTGGCCGAGCTGCCGGCCGCGCAGCGCGACGCCGTTCTCATGGCGTACGGTCGCGGCCTGTCCACCGCGGAGATAGCTCAGGCCGCCGGGGTGCCGCTCGGCACAGCGAAAAGCCGGCTGCGCTTGGGCCTCCAGCGCACGCGCCAGGCCGTCGCGTCCGCAGCCGCCTGATCCCGATGGGCCGATCCTCTCCACGCTCGGGATACGCACCAGCGAGCTACTTCGACGACGAATCGATGCTGCGTCGAGTGAATCGGGAGCGCGTGATGGCGCTAAGCGGGCCGCGGGCACTGCTGATGCAGGCCGCCCATCCATTGGCGGTCATCGGGCTGCTGGCCCATTCCACCACGCTCGACGAGCCCTATGAGCGGCTGGCACGAACCGCGGAGGTGATGCACACGATCGGCTTCGGGTCGCGAGCCGACGCCGATCGCATCACGCGCCGGGTACGTGCGATGCACCGCCGCGTGCGGGGCTCGCTCAAACAGCCCGTTGGGCGCTTCGCCGCCGGCACCGAATACCGCGCCGACGATCCCGAGCTGTTGCTCTGGGTGCTCTTCACGCTGGTCGACTCGAGCCTGGTGGTCTACCGGGCCTACGTCCGTGGGCTCAGCCGGGACGAGGAGGCCGCTCTCTGGCAGGACTACCGCGTGGTTGGGCGCCTCTTCGGCCTGCGCGCCAACGACATGCCGCGCACGCTCGCCGACCTCGACGACTACCGGCGCTCCATGTTGGAAGGGGACACCCTCCACGTGACCCCGTGGGCGCGCGAACGCGCCCGGGCGATCGTTCTGGAGCCTCCGGTGCCGCTGGCCGCCCGTCCGCTGCTGGAGACCGCCAACTTCGTGACGATCGCCCTGCTGCCCGACCGAATCCGCGAGCAGTACGGCTTCTCGGCCGTCCCGCCTATGTTCGTGCGTAAGGCGCTGGTGCGAGCGGGCGCCGAGTACATGAAGCGCGGCGTGCTGCCGTTCCTGCCGAGGCGGGTGCGGCTGACGCCGTCGGGCTGACCCCGAGCAACTGGGGAGCAGGGACTCGAACCCCGATAACCAGCTCCAGAGGCTGGCGTCTTGCCATTAGACGACTCCCCAATCAGCAGGCAAGGATAGAGCGCGGTGGCGCCTCAGGCCACCGCTTGGTTCGCCCAGTCGCGATACAACGCCGCGTAGGCACCGTCGGCCTCGAGCAGCTCCTCGTGGGTCCCCTGCTCCACGATGCGCGAGCGGTCGAGCACCACGATGCGGCCGGCCCCTCTGATCGTCGAAAGCCTGTGGGCGATTACCAGCGCCGTGCGGCCGGCCAGCAGCCGGCGCAATCCGCGCTCGATCTGGGCCTCGGTGCGCACGTCAACGTTGGAGGTGGCTTCGTCGAGGATGAGGATGCGCGGGTCCGCCGCTGCCGCGCGCGCGAACGCGACCAGCTGGCGCTGGCCGGCCGACAGCTGGCCGCCGCGCTCGCCGACCTCGGTGTCGTAGCCGTCGGGTAGCCGCTCGATGAAGTCGTGTGCGCCCACCGCCAGCGCGGCCTGGCGCACGTCCTCGTCTGTGGCATCGGGGTTGCCGAAGTCGATGTTCTCGCGGATCGTTCCGGAGAACAGGAAGCTCTCCTGCGGCACTATGCCCAGCTGGGAACGCAGCGAGTGCTCGGACACGTCGCGCACATCGTGGCCGTCCACGAGTACCCGCCCGTGGTCGGGGTCGTAGAAGCGAGCCACCAGCTTGGCCAGTGTCGACTTGCCGGCGCCGGTGGCTCCCACCAGCGCCACGGTTTGGCCCGGCGGGATGTGCAGGTCGACCGAGCAGAGCGCGGGATCGACACCCGCGTAGGAGAACGTCACGTCCTTGAACTCGATCTCGCCGCGCAGGCGCGGCAGCTCAATCGCGCCGGGGCGGTCGGCCAGGTCGGGCTCCTCGTCGAGCAGCTCGAAGATCTTGTCGAGCGCGGCCATGCCCGCCTGGTAGGTCGTGTAGAGCTGCGACAGCTGCTGGATCGGGTCGAAAAAGCTCTGCAGGTAGAAGACGAACGAGGCGAGCACTCCGATGGTGAGCGCACCGTCTATCACCTGGTTGCCGCCGTAGAGCAGGATCCCGGCGGTGGCCACCGCCGACAACAGCTCGACCGACGGGAAGTAGGCGGCGTTGAGGTAAACCGTCTTCATGTTCGCCGCTCGATGCTCGTCGTTGAGCTCCGCGAAGCGGCGCTTGTGGCGTGGCTCCTGGCCGAAGGCGCGCACCACCCGTACCCCGGAAAGGGTCTCCTGCAGGTAGGCGGTCACGCCGGCGATCTTCTCGCGCGTGAGCCGGTAGGCGCCGCTCGAAGAGAGCCGGAAGGCCACGCTGGCCGCGAGCAGGACCGGGAAGGTGAGGAACGTGATGAGCGCCAGGCCGGGATCGAGCACGAGCAGGATCGCCGCGGTCCCGATCAGCATCAGCGTGGACGAGAACAGCGTGGCTATCCCCTCGGTCACGAGCTGGTCGAGCGCCTGAACGTCGTTGGTGATGCGCGAGATCAGCACGCCGGTCTTGTTGCGCGAGTAGAAGCCGATCGAGAGCCGCTGGAGGTGGGCGAATAGCTCGATGCGCAGGTCCTGCAGCGCGCGCTGGCCGATCCAGCTGATGAGGAAGGTCTGGGCGTACGACGCCGCCCAGTTGACCACCGCGGCGCCGACGAACAGAACCAGGATGATCGTGAGCGCGCCCGTGTCGCCGTCGCTGATGCCGTCGTCGATCGCCTTGCCGGCCAGGTAGGGCGGCGCCAGCGCGGCGGCCGTGGCCACCGTCAGGGCGGCCAGCATGAGCACGACGCGGCCGCGGTAGGGCCGCAACAGGCGAAGCAGATGGCGCTGTTTTCTCAGCCTCATAGCCCGGCGACCTCGCGCTCGGGGTCGTCTCGCGTGAGGAAGACCTGATCCGGCAGGCCCTTCTCGGCGATCTCGCGGTAGAGGTCGGACCGCTCGAGCAGCTCGGCGTGCGGGCCGCGGGCGGCCACGCGGCCCTCCTCCAGCACCACGACCTCGTCCGCCAGGGCGATCGTGGACAGCCGGTGGGCGATGATGAACGTCGTCCGCCCCTCCATGACCTCTGCCAAGGCGGACTTGATGCGGCTCTCGGTGGTCGCATCCACGCTCGAGGTGGCATCGTCGAGGATCAGGATGCGCGGTTCGGCCAGCAGCGCCCGAGCGATGGCCACCCGCTGGCGCTGGCCGCCGCTCAGCGTGAGGCCGCGCTCGCCTACGAGCGTGTCGAGCCCCTCGGGCAGATCGTCGACCAGGCCCTCGAGGCCTGCGCGCTCGGCGGCGGCCAATACCTCGTCGTCGCCGGCCTCCGGACGGGCATAGGCGATGTTGTCGCGCAGGCTGGCGGAGAAGAGGAAGGCATCGTCGGAAACCACGGCAACCTCTCGGCGCAGGGAGGCGGGGTCGACGTCGCGCACGTCGGCGCCGTCCACCAGCACGGCGCCATGGGTCACGTCGTAGAGGCGCGGAATGAGCATCACGAGGGTCGTCTTGCCCGAACCGGTAGGCCCGACCAGCGCCACGGTCCGCCCGGCCTCGACGGTCAGGTCTATGTCGGAGAGAACGAGACCCCCGTCCTCGTATCCGAAGGCCACGTCGCGCAGCTCCACGCGCCCCCCGCCCGGCGGCAGGGCCGGGGCGTCGGGCGCCGACACGAGGCGCGGCTCGCGATCGAGCAGCTCGAACACGCGCTGGCCGCTCGCCACCGCCCGCTGGGCCATGCCCAGCGCGATGCCGAGCATGCGCATGGGGGAGGTGAGCATGAGCACGTAGCCGTAGAAGGCCACGAAATCGCCCTCGCTGAGCTGACCGTCGATCACCTGCTTGCCGCCCACGAAGATCACGGCGGCCAGCCCGAGCTGAGGCAGGAAGCCGATGAAGGGCGAGTAGAAGGCGCGTAGGCGGGTGGAGACCATTGACTGGTCGAACACTCGGCGCACCGTGTGCCGGAAGCGGCGCAGCTGCCGGGCCTCCTGAGCGAAGGCCTTGACCACACGCACCCCACCGATGTTCTCCTCGGCTTCGGCGGTCAGCTCGGCGATCCGCTGCTGGACCTCCTGCGACGCCGGGCGGTTGCGTCGTCCATAGCGAAATGCGACCCAGATGACGAAGGGCATCGGGGCGAGCGACACCGCGGCGAGCATCGGGTCCACCGAGAACATCACCGCTGCCGCGATCACGATCGTTACCGCTGACTGCAGGATGAAGATCAGCCCGTAGCCCAGGAAGAAGCGCACCGCCTGCAGGTCGACTGTCGCGCGCGACATGAGCTGGCCCGTCTGCTGCGAGTCGAAGAAGCCGAGCTCCAGCGAGTGCAGGTGCTGGTACATGCGGTTGCGCAGGTCGTACTCGACGCCGAGCGAGACCTGGCCGGCCACGAGGCGGCGCGACACGCTGAACGTGAGGCGCAGCAGGCCGGCGGCCGCGACGGCGATGGCGAGGGGCCACAGGTTCACGCCGCCGCTGTCGATCTCATCCACGGTGCGGCCCACCAGCAGGGGAATGAGCACCCCGGCACCCATCGCGGCGGCGGCCAGGACGAAGGAGACGCCGACCCCGCGCCGATAGGGCCGGAGAAAGCCGAGCAGTCTCCAGAACGTTTTCACTACCCCATTACTTTACTTACTGAAGCACCGCGGAAGTCGAAGATGCGCTCGAGATCGCGACGGACCCAGAGCCGGTGCGCCAGCTCGCCCAGGGGACCCAGGGGGAGGGCGTAGCGCACCTCGTCGCGCACGCGCGTGCCGTGATCGTGAGCCTCGAAGGTATGGGTGTGATGCCAGAGCCGGTAGGGACCCTTCACCTGAACGTCTACGAAGCGCTCACCGGGCTCCCAGACCTCGATGCGGGTCAGCCAGCGCACCCGCACCTGTCGCAGCTTGAGCCGGTATTCGATCAGCGTGCCGGGTGCCATCTCGATCGGCTGGGGCGTGACGATGCGAAAGCCCAGCCACGCGGGAGTTATCCGCTCCAGGTTGCCGGCGTCGGCATAGAACCCAAAGACCTCCGCGGGGCTGCCGGGAAGGACCTGCTGGCGACGAAGGATGTGCTCCACGGCAGTGGTACGGACGTGGCACGGCGGCGGCCCAGCCGCGTAGCATCGGCGGGCGACATGGCCGTCTACGTGGATGAGCCGATCTGGACGATCAAGAACCGCGCGCACTCGGCCGAGCCGAGCGCTTGCGGCGGCGATGGCCGGCGCTGGTGCCACCTGACCGCCGACACGACCCAGGAGCTACACGAGTTCGCGGCTCGGCTCGGGTTGCTGCGCCAGTGGTTTCAGTCGAAGCCCGACCGCCCCTGGCACGACCACTACGACCTGCCCGACGACATCCGCGTGCAGGCGATCGCGTGCGGCGCGCAGGCGCTCACGACACAGGAGATGGGGCGCCGTCAGGCAGAGCGCCGCCGCGAGGCCCGGACGCCGGCTTAGCCGGCGTCCGGTGAAACCTCATCAGGCCGTGGAGCCCGTCGTCGCGTGCGCCTCCTCCGCCTGCTGCTGAGCGCTGTCCTTAAGCCCGTCGGCGTGCTCGCGCCCGGCTTCTTGAGCGGTGTCCTTGGCGGACTGGGCAGCCTGCTGCGCCACGTCCTTGCCGCGCTCCAAGGCCTCTCCGCCGGTTTCCTTGACCCGGTCCTTGACCTGGTCGGCCATCGGACCGATCTTCTCGTCCTCGACGCGGGTCGAGGGAATGAGCAGGCCGCCAACGAATCCAAGCGCAGCCGCGCCGATGGCCAGCCCCAGCGGGTTTTCCTGGGCGATGCCGGCGGCCCGCTTGGCCCCGTCCTTGACCTCGCCGGACTCCGGCGTGGCGCCCGTGACCTTCGACTTCACCGAGTCCACGCGGCTCGACACGGCCTCCTTGGCCCGGCCAGTCACGTCGGTCTTGTGACCGAGTGCCTCGACGGTGTCGCCCATGCGGGTACGGGTCTGCTCTATGTCCTGCCTGATTTCGCCCGGGTCTTGGCCCATTGGACGTCCTCCTTCACGCTTTCGGTTGCTTGTTCAGGAACGGGTGGGACTGCTTGTTTGACCTTGTTGCGCCCCTGAAGGGCGAGCACGCCCGCCACCACGGCGTACACCACAGCCACGATCAGCGCGGCCAGCCACAGGGACAGCGGGGACTCGAGCACGGCGATGATGCAGGTGGTGAGGGCCGCGAAGGCAAACACGCCAAACAGCCCGGCACCGCCGAACATGCCCGCGCCTATCCCCGCTTTCTTGCCCTTCTCGGCAAGCTCGGCCTTGGCCAGCGCGATCTCCTGCTGCACGAGCACGGTGGTGTGGTCTGAGAGCTCCTTGAGCAGGTCTCCGGTGGGCCGCTCGCGCAAGTCGTTCTGGTCGCTGACTGCCATGGCTAGCCGGGGCCCTCGCCGGCGCCGAGGTACTCCCTGCGATTGGCGAGGTCCGCCTGCGAGGACTGGTAGCGCTGCGTGCTGGATGCCTTGAGCACACGCGAAGCGGCAAAGCCCAGCAGCAGGCCGCCGGCCACGACGGCCCACGGGTTGCGTCGGCCGAGGTCCTCGACGTCGCGCAGGATCCGGTCGCCGTCGCTGTCCTCCAGGTATCGGCCGAGCCGCTCTGCACGGTCGGCCGCCTGCTCGGCGTAGCGAGCCGGCGTGTCCTTGCCCTGCTTGCGCAGCTCATCGGCCACCGAGCGAACGTCGCCGGCGTTGGATGCGACCTGCTCGCCGATCTGGGTCGAGCGCTGGTCGACCTGGTCGCGAACGCGACCGCGGGCCTGCCCGGCTGCCTCGCGCGCCTTGTCCTGGGCCTGTGAGGCCACCTCCTGGGCCTTCTGTTGTGCTTGTCCGGGGGAGCCGTTGCCGGTCCCTTGGTCGGTACCCGTTGGTGCGGTCGGATTGACCGTTTCGGGCATAGCCATACCTCCTTGGGGGATCTAGGTTGCTCTGCTCCGCTACCCCCGGTGGGTTGGCTCGCAAACGAGCGGCCTTGTCCGCAGCCGCCTTCACGAAACGACGTTCTCAGCGGGCTCTCAGGTTCGTGGCCATCAATTGGATGCGTGAGGGTGCTCGTGGTGGAGGACAATCCGCGCATGGCCGCGGCGATTCGGCGCGGCCTCCGCTTCGAGGGCCTGGTTGTGGATCTGGCGAGCGAGGGCGCCCAGGCCCTGCGCATGGTCGGAGCCACGGACTACGACGCGATCGTGCTGGACGTGATGATGGCGGGCCTCGACGGGTTCGAGACCTGCCGCCGCCTGCGCGCCGACGGGGTCTGGATACCGGTGCTGATGCTGACCGCGCGCGACGCCGTCGAGGACCGGGTGCGGGGCCTCGACGGGGGCGCCGACGACTATCTCACCAAGCCGTTCTCGCTGGCCGAGCTGCTCGCCCGCCTGCGGGCACTGGTAAGGCGCGGCCCGATCGAGCGGCCGAGCGTGCTCGAGGTGGGCGACCTGCGGCTCGACCCGGCCTCGCGCGAGGTACGCCGTGCCGACCAGGAGATCGAGCTGTCGGCCCGTGAGTTCTCCCTGCTCGAGACCTTCATGCGCCGGCCGGGTCAGGTGTTCACCCAGCTCCAGCTGCTCGAGGCGGCCTGGGACATGGGCTACGAGCAGCGCTCGAACGTGGTCGAGGTCTACGTGCGCTACCTGCGCGAGAAGATCGACAGGCCCTTCGGGGTGGCATCGATCGAGACGGTGCGCGGCGTGGGCTACCGGCTGCGCCGGGACGGCGGGAAGTGAGCCGCCTGCCGATCCGCCTGCGGCTGACCGCCGCCTTCGCTGTGGCCATGGTGATCGTGCTCGTGGGGGCCGGGCTGTTCGTATACCTGCGCCTGAAGAGCGATCTCAACGAGAGCGTGACCGCCGGCCTGCAGACGCGCGCGGCCGCCGTGGCCGCTTCGGGCCAAGCGTCCGCGGGAGCGGCGGGTGACGGGGAAGAGGGTTTCGCCCAGGTGCTCGACGCAGACGGCCGGGTGCTCGACGGCGCGGGCGGACAGCGCGAAGCCGCGCTCAGCCCGGCCGAGCGCGAGCGGGTTGAGGGTGGCGGCGAGCTGCTGGTGGAGCGCCCGGTGCCCGGCGTGGAGGGCACGACCCGCGTGCTTGCTCGTGCTCGCGCGGGCTCGGAAGTGGTGGTGGTGGGCCAATCGCTCGACGACCGCGACGAAACCCTGGCCAGCCTCGTCACCTCGTTTGTCTTCGGAGGGCCGATCGCGGTGCTGCTGGCCTCGCTGCTCGGCTACCTGCTGGCCGCCGCCGGCTTGCGCCCGGTGGAGGCGATGCGCCGGCGGGCGGGCGAAATCTCGCTCGGCAACCAGCAGGAGCGCCTGCCGCTGCCGCCGGCTCGCGACGAGATCCGACGCCTGGGGGAGACGCTCAACGAGATGCTCGACCGCCTGCGCCGGTCGTTCGAGCGCGAGCGGCGCTTCGTGGCCGACGCCAGCCACGAGCTGCGCACCCCGGTGGCGGTGATCAAGGCCGAGCTCGAGGGTGCCCTGCGAGCCGGCCGGCACGACCCGCAGGTGCGCGAGGCACTGGCTGCCGCCGTGGAGGAATGCGACGGCGTCGCTCAGCTGGCCGAGGATCTGCTCGTGGTTGCTCGCAGCGGCGACGGCGAGCTGCCAGTACGGCCCGAGAGCCTGCCGGTAGACGCCCTGCTTGCCGGAGTCGGACAGCGCTTCGAAGACCGGGCCCGCGAGCGCGGTCGCAGCATCCGTGTGGACGCACCCGGCGGACTCCACGTCGAGGCCGACGAGCTGCGCATGCGCCAGGCTCTCGGCAACCTCGTGGACAACGCTCTGCGCTACGGCGAAGGCGAGATCTTGCTGCGTTCACGAAACTCGCAGCAGGGAGTCTGCCTCGAGGTCTCGGACGCGGGAGGCGGCTTCGGCCCCGATATCGCCGACCGCGCGTTCGAGCGCTTTGCCCGTGGCGATGGAGCGCGCACGCGCGGCGGGGCGGGGCTGGGACTGTCGATCGTACGGGCGATCGCCGAGGCTCACGGCGGTAGCGCCGAACTCGTCCCCGGCGGGGCCGCCTCCGTTCGCATCTGGCTCCCGGAGGCGCCTCAGCGCCATCTCAGGGAGGGCTCCTAGCTTGCTCCTCACAGTCAACGGAGCCAATAGGAGGCACAGACATGAGGGACAAGTTGAAGGGTGTTTTGATCGCCATCGCCGCGGTTGCGGTCCTGGCGGTGGGTGGTACTGCAATCGCCGGCGCCGCGGGTGGCGGTGACGACGACGGCACGGACCGCGCGATCAGCGGCCAGGCACTGGACCGCGCAAGCGCGGCAGCGCTGGCCGAGACCGGTGGCGGCAAGGTGACCGAGACCGAGGTGGGCGACGAGGAGGGCGCTTACGAGGTCGAGGTCACGCGCGCCGACGGCAGCCAGGTAGACGTGCACCTGAGCAAGGACTTCAAGGTGCTCGGCTCGGTGGCCGACGACGACGGCTCGGGCGAGAAGGACGGAGCAAACGACGACTGAGTCCGCCGTTTGCAGGACACGCTCCCCGGTAATCGTGAGGTAAGCGAAGACCGGGGAGCAAGCCATGCCCACCAAGAAGGAAGACCTGCCGAGCACGCTCAAACGCTCGCCCAAGAAGGTCCAGAAGACCTACGCCGAGACGCTCGACAGCGCCCACGATCAATACGACAGCGAGGAGCGGGCGCACCGGACGGCCTGGGACTCGGTCAAGCACGTGGCGGAGAAGAAGGGCGACCACTGGGAGCTCAAGGACGAGAAGGGGCCATCGGACGAGCAGGCGGCCAAGAGCGGGGAAGCGGCGCGGCGCGGCGGCGAGACCGCCGGTGGCGTCAACGCCAAGAAGTCGAAGAAGGCGCTCTACGAGGACGCCCGCGAAGCCGGCATCGAAGGGCGCTCGAACATGGACAAGGACGGCCTGGTCAAGGCGCTTCAGAAACACAGCGACCGCGAGACGGCCAGGGCTCGCAGCTGACGATCCCCGGCCGCTCGCGGCGAGCGGGCGGCTTAAGCCGCCTGGCGCAGTCCTTCGAGCTCGCCGCTCTCGGCGAGGCGGCTGAGCGCCCGCGCTTCGAGGCGGCGCGTCCGCTGGGTGCTCAGGCCAAGCTGCGACCCGACTTCCTGCAGTGAGGCCGGCTCGTCACCGGCCAGGCCGAAGCGGAGGGTGACCAGGTTGCGCTCCTCGTCCGGTAGGCCCCCGACCAGTTCGCGGACCCGAGCGTCGGCGAGGGCGTCCACCACCTCTTCTTCGGGCTGAGGACGTTCGCTCGGCAGCAGGTCGCCCAGCGCCGTCTCGCCGTCTTCGGAGACGGCCTGGTCGAGGCTCGCGAGGTTCCTCGTGAGCTCGAGCGCTTCGCGCACCTGGTGCTCCGGCAGGCCGGTCGCCTGCGCGATCTCCGCGTCCGTGGGCTGGCGCCCCAGCGCCACGGCCAGCTCGCGCTCGTGCTTCTTCACCTTGCGCTCGCGCTGTCCGATGTGAACCGGAATGCGGATCGTGGTGCCGGAGTTCGCGAGTCCGCGCTGGATCGACTGCTTGATCCAGAGCACCGCGTAGGTGGAGAACTTGAATCCCTTGCGCCAGTCGAACTTCTCCACTGCCCGGATCAGGCCGAGCATGCCCTCCTGGACCAGATCGCCCATGGGAAGGCCCTGCCCCTGGAAACGGCGGGCCTGGGAGATCACCAGGCGCAGGTTGGAGTTGATCATGCGGTCCTTGGCCTCCAGGTCGCCGCGCTCGATGCGTTGCGCGAGCTCGACCTCCTCGGCCGCGGAAAGCAGCGGGTAGCGGGATGCCTGGCGGAAGAACAGCCCGAGAGCATCTGCTTCGCGTGCGGTGTTGCTTGTGATGTCAGCCAAGTGTGTAGGGTTCCTTTCGATCGTTCGCGTACAATCGAATTATAGCAAAGTGAGACGCTTATGTCGATGGCGGATTAGGTCCGAAACCGCGAGATCGTGGAGGCCGGCTACGCCGACGTCGCCGATCGGGACGCGGAACTCGAGGTCGTCGAGCCCACCCCATAGGTGTCGCCTTCTCCGCGGTTCTGCCGATTAGCGGGGAGGAGGCGTATGGATGCCATGCATCATCTGCTCGACGCTGCCCGGATGACGCTCGGGGTGAGCTCCGCCTGCCTGTACGAGACGGCCGCGGACGGCGAGGTGCTTCGGGCCCGGGCCGGCAGCGGGGGAGATCCGGCCGGCGGGACGCGCCTCGAGGCCCCGGTCCGGCGATCGAGCGGTGAGCCGTGGGGGACGCTGCGCTGCATCGCCCCTGAGCCTCGCCGGAAAGCGAGCGAAGCCGAGCTACGGCTGCTGGAGGTGTTCGCTCGATCGGCGGCGCTGGAGCTTGAGCAGCTCGACCGATCGCGGGTAGAGTCCGAGCACAGGGCCCTGATCGCGGTCTCCGCCGCCGTGGCCGCCGTGCACGGCCTCGACGAGGTACTCGAGGTGGCCGCGGAGGAGACGTGTCGAGCGCTTGGCGCGGCGTCGGTGTCGATCAACCGTTGGGAGCGCCAGGACGACGTCCTGCGGACGCTCATCAACGTGGGCGAGCTCGGTCCCCACGAGCAACGCCACCCGTCGGACGAGCTCTACCCCCTGGAGGACTTTCCCCGCTCCCGGCGTCTTCTCGACGCCCAGGAGTCGTACATCATCGTTGTCGACGATTCCTCGGTGCCCGCCGACCAGCAGCTGCTGCAGGCGCTCGGCAAGGAGTCGGGCCTGGCTGTCCCCGTCGTCTACGACGGCCGTTCATGGGGGGAGCTCGAGGCGTTCTCGGCACCCGGCATGCCGCGCTTCACCGCCGCCTCGGTGCACTTCGCGGAGGCCATCGCGGTGCAGCTCTCCACGGCGATCGGCCGCGCGGAGCTGTTCACGGCGGTCAGCGACCTGGCCTGCCGAGACCCGCTCACCGGTCTGGCCAACCGCCGCTCGCTCGACCGGCATCTCGACGAGGCGATCGAACGGGCCGTGGCCGCCCGAACCGACCTCTCGGTGCTCTTCTTCGACCTCGACGACCTGAAGGCCATCAACGACGCCGGCGGCCACGACGCCGGCGACCGTGCGCTGCAGCGCGTGTCCGCCGCGCTGGAGACCGCCGCCCAGCGCTATCCGCGCACCTTCGTCGGGCGGGTGGGAGGCGACGAGTTCTGCGTGCTGCTCGAGGGCATGAGCGTCGAGGATGCTCAGGGCTTCGCGCACGAGGTCCAGGCCCTGCTGGCCGAGGCCGACTCGGCCATAAGCATCTCGGTGGGCGCGAGCTCGCTCGCCGGGGCGGACGCGAGCTCAACCGATCTCTACCGCGCCGCGGACGCCGCCCAGTACGCCGCCAAGCGCGCCGGGCGTGGACGAGTGGTGGTTGCCGGGAGCAGCGAGGTCCCGGTAGACCGTGACGAACACTCCGGCCGTTCGCGGCGGCGGCGGTTTCGCAACGGCTGCTAGTGGTGTCGGCCGCGTACCCGCGCTAGCGCTCGGGGCTGCGCAGCCAGACCGACCAGGGCCGAACGCTCTCGGTCCTCAGCACATCGTCGGGCCAGGGGTCATCGGCCAGGCGGTCGCGGATCGCCGCCTCGCTGTCCGCGTCCACCACCAGCAGCGCGTTCTCGCCGTCGCCCTCGCCGATCGGGCCGCCGAGCACGACGAACCCTTCCTCCGCGAGGGCGTCCATGAACGCGGCGTGTTCGCTCCATCCCGCTTGCTCGCGCCGCGCCCGCGAGTGATCCCACCTCGGGCCCTTTGCCTGCTCGACCAGGTAGTAGTCGGCCACAGGCGAAGCGTACCTATGATCGGGCGATGATCGACGAAGACAGCGAGTTCGGTGCTCGTGTGGCTCGCCACCTACGCGAGGAGATCGTCGTCTGGCTGACCACGGTCACGCCGGCGGGATCGCCGCTTCCCATGCCGGTCTGGTTCCTCTGGGACGGCGCCGAGTCGATCGTCATGTACAGCCTGAACGGCGCGCGTGTTCGCAACCTCGAGGCCAACCCGCACGTGGCGCTGAACTTCTCCGGCGACGGCGGCGGCGGCGACATCGTCGTTCTCTCCGGAAACGCCACCATCGATCGCGACACCCCGCCTGCCGATCAGGCGGGCGAGTACCGGGCCAAGTACGACGATCACATCGCCCGCATCGGCATGACTCCCGAGACATTCGCCGAGCGCTACAGCGTGCCGGTGCGGATCCAGCTCTCACGCCTCCGAGGCCACTGACGGCTCACGGGGCCGCCCGCTCGGCGGCCTTCGACAGCGGTGAGGGGAACCTCGGCACCACACGCGTGCCGGCGAGCCATTCGGTCAGGCGCCCGGCCTCGTGCTCGAGGGCGCGCTTTCCCTCGCCGCCAACGTCCTCCAGCATCTGCAGTACGACCTCGCCGCCCTCGGTCTGGCGCCAGCCGCCCACGATGCGCCCGTCCCACCACAGCGTCGGTCCGGCGTTGCCGTTGGTGTCGAACAGCTGCGTCTTGTACGGGCCGAGGTACCAGTCGCGTTCGTACCAGCCCATCGTGGTCGGATCCAGCGGCGGCAGCAGCGCGGCCCAGGGCTCGACCGGAGCCGACGGCTCCAGGTCGTCGCTCAGCAGGAATCCGGTCTGACCGTCGAGATCGACCTCCACGGCGGGGAGGTCGGCCAGCGCGCCGCGCACGGCTCTGAGTGTGGATCCGAGCCACCACTTGATGTCGGTTTCCGTGCCGGGGCCGAACGCGCGCAGCCAGTGCTCCACCAGTCTCGCCGTGCCCTCGGCCTCGGACTGGGGCGCGGGCTCCTGTCCCAGCCACGACCACATCGAGGTCCAACGCGGGCGGGAGGTGGTCCAGGCGCCGTCGTTGGACGCCCGCACGATCGCGCCGGACGCCGAGAGCGTCGTCAACACCCGCGGACCGACCGCCACCCGGCCGCCCCAGGATTTTCCCTGCCCGTAGGCGATCGAGCCCTCGAGCAACGGGATCTCGTCGCGCAGCTCGGAAGATGTGGCCTCGCGTCCATCGGACAGCGCCCCCAGCACCTCATCAGCGGCCGCGGACAGCCAGCGCTCACCATCTCGGTGCAGGCCCGCCTTCTCGACGTCGCGGATGAGCCGGCGCCGCTCGGAGTCGGCGACGCGGTTGCTCGCTCCCGCCTGTGCCGCGCCCAGGGTGTCGCGCGGGAACACGAACAGCGTGCGGCGCATGGCCAGGTGCTTGACCAGCGAGCGCTCCTCGTACAACGCGTTTTCGAGGTCGGTGACCTGCATGTGGTCGACGCGCGCCCAGGCGGACAGGTAGACGGTCACGGGATCGGTCCCGTGCAGGCAGACCACGCTTCTCGCGGCATCGGCGACGCCGTCCGCGCGATGTCCGGGGGCCAGCCGGTGCCGGTGGGCCAGCCGGGCGCGGCGCTCAGCGAGGTCGATCCTGGGCACGACCGGATACTGCCATTACCCGAGCTCCAGGCGGTGGAGGCGCACGACGTCGCGGACGCGCGTTTCCACCGGCCAGCGCCGGCTTGCCTCCTCGAGGAACGCCTCGGCCACCGTCCGGCCGGGATCGGCGATCCAAGCCAGCGGCGCGAGGCGCGGCAGGAGCGACAGCAGCAGCCCCACGCTCGCGCGCTCGTAGAGGACGTCGGCGGCGAGCACGAGGTCGAACGGCGCGCGCGTGACGAGCGCGTCGGGCTCGGTCCAGTCGACCGCTGCGGTCTCGACGCTCAGTTCGTTGGCGGCCGCGTTGCGGGCCACGAGCACGAGCGCCTCGGCGGCTGCGTCGGTGGCCAGCACCTCGGCTCCCGCGCGCGCTGCGGTGAGACTCGGTACGGCGAGGCCACAGCCGAGCTCGACCACGCGCAGCCCACCGAGCGCCGGGTCATCGAGTTCGCGTGCGAGCGCCACGCCGCTGCGCCAGAGCACGGCCCAGTACGGGGCGAGCGGCGCCCATTCGACTGCCCCGGCATCCGGCAGCTCGGCGGCCTCGCTCGGTTGCAGCAGGTGCAGCTCACCGCCCGGCAGCCCGACCGTGCGGCTGACGAGCTCATCGGGCACGCGTGGACTCTATGCCCGGCGCGTGCCGTCGAAGATGTCCAGTGGGTCGATACCCCGTCGTCCGACGCGCTCGTATTCGCGGCTCGTCGCCTCGAGACCGAGCCGGTCGGGTTCCTGCTCGCCAGGCGCGCGGGTCGAACGTCGGCGCTCGAGCGGGCGTTCGAGCGCGCGCCGTTGCAGCGCGTGGACGTCGGACCGCTGGGCCTCGGCCCGACCCGCCGCCTCCTCTCGGAGCGGATCGGGCTGAGCCTTTCGCGTCCGGTCCTGCGACGCGTGGTCGAGTCCACGCTCGGCAATCCGCTCTTCGCGCTCGAGGTGGGGCGAAGACTCGCCGACGGCGGGCCGCCGGGGATCGGCGCGGACCTCCCGGTGCCGGCTCGGGTCGAGGACATGCTGGGCACGCGCGTGTTGCGCCTGCCCCCGCCGCTTCGCAGGTTGCTCCTCGCTGTCTCCCTGAGCGCCGATCTGCGTCTGACTGCGCTCGTAACCGTGAGCAGTGCGGCCGAAGTGGAGAGCGCGGTCGAGGCGGGACTGCTGATCGTGGACGGCGACCGCGTGCGGGCATCACACCCGCTGCTCGCGACGGCGGCCAAGAAACGCTCACGGGCCGCCGAGCGGCGAGAGCTGCACCTCGCCCTGGCAGGGGCGGTCGACGACGAGCGGCTGCGCGCGCTGCACCTGGGGCTGGCGACCGGGCGCCCCGAGGCAGAGCTTGCGGCGGTGGTCGACGCCGCGGCGACAGACGCGTCCGCCCACGGCGCGCGGCAGGAGGCCGTTGAGTTGGCTGAGCATGCTCTGCGCCTTACGCCGCCCGAATCGGTGGAGCGCAGCAACCGCCTGCTCGCGCTCGCGGGCTATCTGGAGCGGGCGGGCGAGTTGCAGCGGATAACGGACCTGCTGACGCCCGAGCTGGAGACGCTGCCGGCAGGCAGCGCACGCGCCCGTGCGTGGGTTCTGCTGTCCGAAGGCGCCGGTGTACGGAGTCTGGACGATCTCGAAGCGTCACCTCGATGCGGCCCTTGTAGATGGTGGCGACGATGCCGAGGTGCGTTCGCTGGTACTGGCCAAGAAGGCGGGCTACACCGCCGCCGGGGCTGTATCGCAGATCCGCCAGGCCGAGACATGGGCGCTCGAGGCGCTGTCGGCCAGGCATGGGGGTGGGGCCGAGGTGGAGCGGCTCGCCCTCGACGCGCTGAGCTGGACTCGCAGCCTGAGCGGGCGCCCGGTCGACGACCTGGTCGAGCGTTTTAAGGAGACGTCGGAGTCGGCCTCGTTCATCGCCGAGTCGCCCGCGCGGGTGGCGGCGCAACGCCTTCTGTGGCGCGGCGACGTCAAGCAAGCCCGCGAAGCCCTGACACGTTTCCTGTCGCTTGCCGATGAGCAGGGCGAGTCGGTGTCGTACGCCCTGCAGAGGCTCCACCTGTGCGAACTCGAGTTGCGAGCCGGCAACTGGGCGGCGGCCTCGCTCCTGCTCGGTGAGTGGGCGGAGTCCGCGGACCGGGACCTGCTGCTCGCGCCGATGTACGAACGGTGTCGCGCGCTGCTTGCTGCAGGAGTGGGTCTTCCCGACGAGGCCGAACGCTGGGCAGCGCAGGCGATTGCCGACGCGGAGGCCACCGGATTTCGCTGGGACGGGCTCGAGGCGCTCAGGGCGCGTGGGATCGTGGCCCTGCTCGCGGGCGACCCGGCACGGGCGCTCGAGAGCCTGAGCAGCGTCTGGGACCACACGGAGCGCGAGGGAGTCGACGAGCCCGGGGTGTTCCCGGTCGCGCCTGAGCTCGTGGAGGCGCTCACGGAGACCGGCGACCTCGATGCGGCGCTCGCGGTGACCCGTCGCCTGCGCGAGCTGGCCGAACAGCAGCAGCACCCATGGGCGCTCGCGACAGCTGAGCGATCCGGCGCCGTGGTGCAGCTGGCCGGGGGCACCTACGACAGAGCTGCGGCAACGGCGCTGGCCCAGGCCGCGAATGAATACGAGCGGCTCGGGCTGCGCTTCGATCGGGCGCGCTCCCTGCTCAGCCTGGGTCGGGCGCAGCGTCGCCTCAAGCAATGGCGCGCCGCACGCGGCTCCCTCCAAGGCGCTTTGGCCGAGTTCGAGCAACTGGGCTCGGACGGCTGGAGCGATCACGCTCGATCCGAGCTCGCTCGAGTCGGGGCGAGACGACCGCGACCGGCCGGTGAGCTCACGCCCAGCGAAGAGCGCGTGGCCCGCCTGGCGGCGGCCGGACACTCGAACAAGGAGATCGCACAGATGCTCTTCATCACCGTGCACACCGTCGAGGCGCATCTCTCGAAGACCTACGCAAAGCTTGGTGTGCGCTCGCGTAGCCAGCTCGCGGGCCGCCTTCCCCCGTCGGCGTAGCTCTCTCAAGGATTGGGGGTTTCAGGGATTTCGCTGGGGGCTCCGGGGGCGTACGGTCGCGAGCAGTACCCAGATTGCGAAGGAGAAGCCATGACCTACGCGGATCGCTCGAGCGCGCGCGGCCGCGCAGGGAATCAGGCTGATGGTGGCCGCGGTGATAGGGCCGAACTCGAGCGTTGTGCCGGAGGCCGGCACCTGATGCCCAGCCGGGCCGAGCGTTCGTGGGCACTAAAGTGCGGTGAATGGCTGGTCCCGCGCTTGTCGCCGTTGATGAGGATCCTGACGCACTGCGGGATGTCGAGCGAGAGTTGCTCGACCGCTACGCGCGGCACTACCGCGTAATCTCAATGCGCTCGTCGGATGAGGCGCTCGCCTGTCTGGAGGAACTAGCGGCTGCCGGTGACGAGGTCGCCTTGGTGCTTGCCGGGCACGGGCTCTCTGGGATGACCGGAACGGAGCTCTTGGATGAGGTGCGTCATCTCCACCCACACGCAAAGCGCGGTCTGCTGATTGCCTGGGGGGCATGGGGGGATCTGGCGGTGGGCGAGGCGATCTTCGACTCGATTGCCCATGGACGCATCGATCACTACTTACTCCGGCCGTCGGCGTCACCGGACGAGCTCTTCCATCAGGCCATCTCGAGCCTGCTGCTCGAGTGGGCCGAGGCGCGGCGCAGCTCTCCCTACACGATCCGGGTGGTGGGCGAGTCCTGGTCCGGCAGGGCCTATGAGCTGCGCGACGTTCTTGGGCGCTGCGCACTGCCGCACTCGTTCTGTCTGGCCGACTCGGAAGATGGGCGCGCTCTTGTCGCCGAGGTGGGTGCGGGCGCGGATCTCCCGTGGGTGGTATTTCCCGACGGCACGGTCCTGGTGGACCCCAGCGACGCCGATCTCGCGAGGGCAGCCGGCTCGCCGGTGGACCCGGGACAGATGGATTTCGACCTCGTGATCGTCGGCGCCGGGCCGGCCGGTCTGTCCGCAGCCGTCTACGGAGCTTCGGAAGGATTCAGCACCCTGGTAGTCGACGAAGGGGGTATCGGCGGGCAGGCAACCTCGAGTGGGCTGATTCGCAACTACCTCGGCTTCCCTCGAGGGCTCAGCGGTCGCCGTCTTGCTCAGCAGGCCTACGAGCAGGCGTGGGTCTTCGGGGCGAAGTTCGCCTTTATGCAGAAGGTGACCGACATGGGGCGCGAGCACGACCAGCCCTACGTAACGCTCTCCGAGTTCGGCCGGCTACGTGCCCGCGCGGTGGTCCTGGCTACGGGGGCCAGCTATCGCCGGCTGGGCGTCCCGGCGCTGGAGGCGTTGAACGGCGCCGGCGTCTTCTACGGCGGCCCTACCTCCGAGGCCCCCGGGTTGGTCGGGCAGGATGTCTACGTCCTCGGGGGCGCGAATTCAGCGGGCCAGGCCGCGCTGTATCTGGCTCGTTACGCCCGGCGCGTCACGCTCGTGGTACGCGCGGATTCGCTCGACGCAGGGATGTCGCACTACCTCGTCCGGCACGTGGAGGCGACTCCAAACCTGGAGGTCCGCCTTCGGACCGAGATCGTTGGCGGTGGGGGCGACGGCTGGCTGGAGCACCTGGTGCTGCGTGATTGCGCGGAGGGAACCGAGGAGACGCGCAACGCCGACGGGCTGTTCCTCATGATCGGAGCCCGCCCCCGCACGGAGTGGCTGCCGGCGGAGGTTGATCGCGACGCGCGCGGCTTCATCCTCACGGGAACGGATCTTTCCGACAACGCCTGGCCGCTCGATCGCAATCCGTTTCTCCTCGAGACGGGCATGCCGGGGGTTTTCGCGGCCGGCGACGTTCGACACGGCTCGGTGAAGCGCGTGGCGTCCGCCGTAGGAGAGGGCTCGGCCGCGATCCAGCTCCTACACCGCCTGTTCGCGGCGGACCGGCTGCATCGGCGCGGCCGACCGAAGGAGCCCGGCGAGATCACCCGCGATCCTGCACCGATGCACAAGGCGGGCTAGATGAAGGTCTACGAGCCGGCAGCCTGGACGAGCGTTACGACCATCAGGCAGTACGGGGAGCTCGCCGGTCGCGGCGATCCCGATGCCGCGGCGCAGGCGTGGACGGATGCCGGGTTCGACGACGCGACAACCGCACGGTGGCTCGAGGCGCGCTGCTTCGACGCACCGGCGGCGCGCGCGATGGCCGACATGGGTGTGGAGCCGGAGCAGGCAGCGAAGCGCACCCGCGATGGCGGTGGCTACGTTGACACGATCGCCTACAAGGTGGCCAACGGCGACCTGACCGCTCGCCAGGGCGCAGCCAGGACGCTGTCAAGTCGATGATCTGAGCGGCGCCGATCCGCGCCGCCTGGGCTCCGTCCGTGCTCCGGGTGTCCGGTAGGCTCGCTCGTGCCGGCGAGGCCGGCCACGCGCCTATGGGTAGCCAGACGACCTCGATCCCTACCCTGCTCGAGCGCGAGCGCGAGCTGGAGGCCCTTGGGGAAGCCGTCGCGCGGACACGCGAGGGCGCGGGAGGCGCCCTTCTGATCGAGGCGCCGGCCGGGGTCGGCAAGAGCCGGCTCGTGGCGAGCGCACGGGTGCTCGGCCGCGAGGCGGGCTTGCGGGTACTCGAGGCGCATGGTGCAGTGCTCGAGCAGGAGTTCGCGTTCGGCGTGGCCCGCCAGCTGTTCGAGCACCCGGTGAGCGCCGCGAGCGAGGCGGAGCGCGACGCCCTGTTCGCAGGCGCGGCTGGGCTTTCGAGGCGGCTGCTCGGACACGAGGGGCGGGAGGTCTTCCCCGAGAGCGGAGACTCGGCCTTCGGGTCGCTCCACGGCCTGTACTGGCTGACCGCCAATCTCAGCGATCAGGGGCCGCTCCTGCTGGCGGTCGACGACGCCCATTGGGCCGACCCCTCCTCACTGCGGTTCCTCGCCTATCTGTTGAGGCGCCTCGACGGGCTGCCGGTACTGCTCGTGGCCGCCGGGCGGGGTCCGGATCCCGAAGGCGAACCACTGTGGCATGAGCTCGCCGACGATCCGGCGGCCGAGGTTCTCCGTCCGCGAGCGCTGAGCGAGACGGCCGCCGCAGCGGTGGTCCGCAACAGGCTCGGGGAGGAGATCGACGACGAGTTCGCGGCCGCCTGCCACCGAGCCACCGGCGGCAACCCGTTGTTCCTGCGCGAGCTCGTCGCCGCTCTGGGAGATGCGGAGATTGCGCCGACGGCCGATGCGGCGGGGGCGGTGACCACGGTCGGCCCGCCCGCGGTCGGACGCTTCGTGCTTCACCGACTGGAGCGCCTCGGCCCGTCGGCAACCGAGCTGGCGCGCTCGGTGGCCGTGCTCGGCGGAGCCTGCGACCTAACGCTGGCGGCCCGTGCGGCCGGGCTCGAGCCCGGGGAAGCACGCCGCGTCGCCGACCTGCTCGTCCGCGCCGAGGTCTTCGCACCGGACAGGCGTCTCGGCTTCGCCCACCCGATCGTGGAAGCTGCGATCTACGAGGAGCTCCTTCCCGGGGACCGCGCCGCGCGCCACCTGGCCGCCGCGCAGCTGCTCGAGGAAGGCGACGCGCCCGTCGAGCGCGCCGCCACACACCTGCTCCGGAGTCGTCCCGCCGGCGATGGCAGGTCGGTCGGCACTCTGCGCGCCGCCGCCTCCAGCGCGGCGGAACGCGGCGCCCCGGCCGCGTCGGTGGCGTACCTTCGCCGTGCTCTCGAGGAGCCTCCCGGCGATATCGAGCGCGGGCCCATTCTCGGCGAGCTCGGGCGCCTCGAGATCACCCAGGACCAAGAGATCGGCTACTCCCATCTCCTCGAGGCGCTCGCCACGCCGGGCGACCCGGACGTCCAAGCGGAGGCCGCGATCTGGCTGAGCCGCGCCGCCCTCACCTTCAGCCGAGCGGACTGGGCCGCCACCACGCTCCAGGCGATCGACGACCAGCTCGCCGGGTCGGACGGGGAACGGGCGCTGGAGCTCGAGGCCGAGGCCCTGACCCTCACCCGCCTTGAGCTTTCCCTTCGCCACCTGGTCGGCGATCGCTTGAGACGCTTCGAGCGGCGTGCTGCCGGCCATCCACGCTTCCAACCCGTCGCCAACATCAATGTGGCGTCTGAGCAAATGCTGGGCGGCAAGCCCGCGGCCGAGGTGGCCGACGCCGTCGAAGCGGCGCTGGCGAACGGGCCGCCGGCCGACCCATACAGCTTCGGCATGGCGATCGATCTGCTGGTCAAGACCGAGCGCGATGACGCCGCCGGCCGCTGGGTCGCCCTGGCGATCGAGGGGGCCCGGGCCTACGGCCTGGTTCTCCGGCTTGCGGGCCTCTACACCCAGCGCGCGCTGCTGGCGCTGGGCAGGGGCGCGGTGGGCGAAGCCGAGGTGGACATCCAAACCGCGCTCCGACTCGCAGGCGAGAGGCACTTCATGCTGCCGAGGATCGTCGGGGTGGCGATCCAGGTGGCGCTCGAGCGGGGCGAGCTCGAGACGGCAGCCGAGCTGGAGGAGCGCTACGGGGACATGCTCACCCGCGAGCGGGCCCTCGTTGACGAGTATCTGGTCAGCCGTGGGCGGCTGCGCATCTCCCGGGGCGACGTCCGCGATGGCTTGGCCGACCTCCTGAGCTGTGGCCGGCTGCTCGACTCGTACGCGATCGTGCGCTCGACCGACTGGCGCTCCGATGCGGCCGGAGCGCTCGCCGGCCTCGGCGAGGCCGAGCGAGCGGAGCGGGTGGGGAGGGAGGGGTTGGCGGCGGCGCGTGCGTTCGGGGCGCCGCGCGCCCTTGCGCGCTCCCTGCGCGCGGCGGGCCGGGTGATAGGCGGCGACGAAGGGCTCGAGCTGCTCGAGGAGGCGGTGGCGCTCGTGGAGCCGGCGCGGGCTCGGCTCGAGGCGGCGTACTCGCTCGCCGACCTGGGAGCGATGCTGGTCGAGCGGCGCCGGCGGCGCGAGGGCCGGGACGCGCTGCGGCTCGCGCTGGAGCTGGCCCAGAAGTGCGGCGCGACCGCGCTGGTCGAACGGGTACGTGGGGACCTGGGCGCCGGCGGCGGCCGCCCGCCGCGGCTGGAGCGGAGCGGCGTCGAGGCGCTTACGCCCGCCGAGCGGAAGGTGTGCGACCTGGCGGCCGCCGAGCTCACGAACCGGCAGATCGCGCAGACGCTCTTCGTGACCGAGAAGACCGTCGAGCTGCACCTGACGAGCGCCTACCGCAAGCTCGGTATTCGGTCGCGATTCCAGCTCGCGTCGATCATGCCGGCCGCCTCCTAGTCGGCAAACCCTGGGGGAAACCCTGGGGACCTTCCCATTGTCCCGTCCGCCGCGCCGCCGCAAGCTCACTGGGCAAGCGACGGAAGGACACCATGACTGGTCCGCTCTATCACCTCGGTCGGTTCTGCGCCCGCCACAACAAGGTCCTGATGGCGGTGTGGCTGGTGGCCGCAATCGGCCTGGCGCTCGCCGGTCGAACGGCGGGCGACCGCACCAGCGACGAGCTGACGCTTCCAGGGACCGGCTCGACCAAGGCCACCGACGTGCTCGAGCAGCGCTTGCCGGACCAGGCCTACGGCAGCAATCCGCTGGTGATCCAGTCGGACAAGGGAAAGCTGACTGACCAGAAGGACAAGCAGGCCGTCGACGCCACGGTCAAAAAGCTGCGAAACACCGAACACGTGGTCAGGGTGGTCAACCCGCTCGGAGACAAGGGCTCGGCCTTCCTCTCCAAGGACAAGAAGATCGCCTATGTCCCGGTCACGCTGGACGTCAGCCAGAGCGACCTCACGAAGGCCGAGGCGCAGCAGGTGCTCGATGCCGGCGACGCCACCCGCGGCGCCGGCCTCGACGTGTCGCTCGGAGGCTACGCCGGACAGCAGCTGTCGAAGCCGAGCACGCATCAGAGCGAGGCGATCGGCCTGGCGGCCGCCGTGGTGATCCTTCTGTTCGCCTTTGGGACGGCGACGGCGATGGCGCTGCCGATCGTGACGGCGATCCTGTGCCTGGTCAGCTCGCTGTCGCTGATCAGCCTGCTCGGCCTCCTGACCGACGTGCCCACCACGGCGCCCACGCTGGCAACGATGATCGGGTTGGGCGTGGGTATCGACTACGCGCTCTTCATCGTCACACGGCACAAGCTGCAGCTCAGAGACGGCATGGAGATGCAGGAGTCGGTCGCGCGCGCGACGGCCACGGCCGGCGGGGCGGTCCTGTTCGCGGGCAGCACCGTCGTGATCGCCCTCGTCTCGCTTGTGTTCGCCGGCATCCCGCTCGTGGCCAAGCTCGGCTTCACGGCGGCGATCGCTGTCGTCGTGTCGGTCCTCGGTGCGACCACGCTGCTGCCGGCGCTGCTGGGCGCTCTCGGACCGCGCATCAACTCGCTCCGCGTGACGCTTGGACGTACCCATCCGGACGACCACCGGCCCCACGGCTGGGCGCGGTGGGCGCGCGGGGTGGCGAAGCGGCCCTGGCGCTCGCTGGTGGCGAGCACGGCTGTTCTGGTCGTCCTCGCGCTCCCGGTCCTCAACCTGCAGCTCGGGCAGTCCGATGTCGGCGCGCTGCCCACGTCCACGACCGCTCGACAGGCCTACGACGCGATCAGCACCGGCTTCGGTGCCGGAACCAACGGCCCCCTCCTGGTGGCGACTGAGCTGGGCAAGCCGGCGAAGCCCGACCAGAAGAACCTGAACAAGCTCGACAAGCAGCAGAAGCAGCTGAAGGAGCAGCAGCAGCAGATCGAAGAGGCGGCGCTGCTGCAGGGCGCGACCCAGCAGCAGGCGACAGCCGAGGCCCAGCAGCAGACCCAGAAGCAGTCCGACGAGCTCGCGCAGAAGAAGAAGCAGGCGCAGTCGCTGGCCACCGACCCCCGCCTCACCGACTTCTCGGACGACCTCTCAAAGGCGCCCGGCGTCAAGTCGATATCGCCGCCCACGCTCGACAAGCGCGCAAACGCGGCCGTGTACACGGTGATTTCCGACTCGGCGCCCTCGTCGGATCAAACGGAGGACCTGGTCAACCATCTGCGCTCGACCACGATCCCGCAGGCGACCAAGGGCACGGACGTGACCGCCCACGTGGGCGGGCAGACCGCCGGCTACATCGATCTCGCCGAGCGCATCAGCGAGAAGCTGCCCGCGATGATCGCCATCGTCGTGGGGCTGAGCTTCGTCGTCCTGATGCTCGCGTTCCGGTCGCTGGTGATTCCGGCCAAGGCCGCAATCATGAACCTGCTCTCCGTCGGCGCCGCCTACGGAGTGGTCACGGCGGTCTTCCAGGAGGGCTGGGGCGCGAGCCTGATCGGCCTGGAGCACTCCATCCCGATCGTCAGCTTTGTACCGCTGCTCATGTTCGCCATCCTGTTCGGCCTCTCGATGGACTACGAGGTCTTCTTGCTCACCCAGATAAAGGAGCACTACGAGGAGTCGAAGCGGCCCACCCGCGCGGTGATCGAGGGACTCACGAACACCGGCCGGGTGATCACCTCGGCGGCGCTGATCATGGTCTGTGTCTTCACGAGCTTCGTCCTCAATGGCGATCCCGTGGTCAAGCAGTTCGGCGTCGGGCTTGCGGTGGCGATCGCCATCGACGCAACGCTGGTGCGCTGTCTGCTCGTCCCGGCCGTGATGACGCTTCTCGGCCGGGCGAGCTGGTGGATGCCGGCCTGGCTGGGTCGCCGGCTACCACGGATCAGCATCGAGGGCGAGGACTACTTCGCCAAGCAGCCCGCCCGGGCGACGCGATAGAAGGAGTCGCCGGGCGGGGCGAGAGCATGCCGCGGGCCGGATCACTCTCGTGGCGGTTGACAGCGCCTCCGCGCTCCGAGAGGATCGGCCGGTGCGGCGTCTCGGCTGCCTCGCGCTGGTCCTGATTGCAGTGCTCGCTGCGCCCACGTTGGCACACGCGCAAGAGAGGCTCACCGTGAGCCCTGGCGCCGTGGCGGTGGGTCAGCCGCTCACGATTCGAGGCAGCGGCTGGCCAGTGATCGAGTTCTGCAGCCGCAACGTCCGCCTCTCGCTGCGCGGCGGGCAGCAGTTGATCGGGATCGGGACCGCGCGAACCAACCTCAATGGACGCTTCACGTTCCCCTTTGTCCCGCGCAATGTCGGAGTGGGTTTCTGGCGCGTCATCGCGCGCATGCGTTGCGAGAGCGGGAACGACGGCTCGCCGATCATCAGGCGGGCGTCAGCCCCGCTTCGCGTGGGCAGGCCCTCCTTCTTCTGCTCACTCTCCGGTGACTTCTGCTACGGCATCAGACGGCAGGGCGCCGATGCGATCCTTCGCCTCGACAGCGAGGTGAACTTCGGCCGCTACAACCTCTGCGTGACGGCCCCAGACGGGTCGCGTGAGTGCGAGCGGTTCCGTCTTCGACGCGATCCCAGAGGGCCATTCAGCTCGCGCGTGCGCTGGAGTGCTCATTTTCCCGAGAAGGGCGCGGGCGTCTACCGCGTGCGCTGGCGGAAGGACGGACGAAGCCTCGGGCCACGGCTGTCATTCCGGCGGCCAACTCTCCAGGTCAACCCGAGCCGTGTCAGGCGCGGCGGTTTCGTGCGAGTCCACGGCGGGGTGTTCGCCTGCCAGGGACCGGTCACCTTGCTCTCGGGCGCGTTCTCGCGCCGGCACCAGTTCGCCGGGGTACCGGCCATCTCTGCCCCCGTCGGTTCCCACGGCGCCTACTCCGTAAGGACCCGAATCCCCGCCGCTCGGCCGCCGGGCCTCTACACGATCAGCGGCCGCTGCGGCGGCGGAAACCTGGGTGTGCAGGCACGTCTCCGCGTGCGGCCCTAGGCGTTAGCCGTCACCGTCACCTGATCGGAGGCGGAACACCCTCTGCGGTGGCCGCCAGCGCCGGGTCCCACTCGCACACCTCACAGGCGTGGCGGAACGCCGACCGGGCGAATTCCAGCGCGAGGGCATGCGGATCGGGGCTCTCGCGGATGTCCTCCCAATAGAGCACATACTCGCCGAGCTGCCCGTCCCAACGCGCGGCAGCGGGGCTGAGGTTCGCCTCTGCGAAGCCATCGGGCGTCGGGTATGCGAAGGCGAAGAATGCCGCCCGCTCGTGGTTCGGGTCACCCGGCCACCACCCGATCTCGACCTGCTGAGCATCGCCTCCGTTGCGCATGATGAAGTCGTCGGACGGTGGATCGGCCGCTCGCCCCGAGAAGAAACTGACCGCGAGGTCGAAGGTCCCCCACCAGGCATTGACCGGTGTCGAGCGACCCCGAAACGGAGCACGGAATTCCCCAAGGACGAGCGCAGCGCGGGTGGCGGCCTCGAAGTAGGTCGCCACTTGGCCGGTGTCATAGGTCGCATGCTCGTGGTCCTGGTCGAGCGGGACCTGCCACGGCACCTCTTGGGGAGTGGGGTTGATCTCGATGTCGCCCCCCAGGCGCCCCACGGCCTCGACCACGGCGCGGGTCACCTCCGCCACGGGGCGGTTGGGTGTCAGCGCGATCCGGGTCTCATGACCGGCGCTGTGCTCGATCACGGCCTCGTGCGTGTGCAGGTCAAGCGCCGCGACGATCGCGCCCGAACGGTTGGGCGCCGGCAGCGCAAGCGTCTCCCAGCCGCGCGCGGTTAGCCGTAGTGCGGCGTGCTGGAGCTGGGGCTCGGGCGGCGCGAGCGCCACCGCGAGCTTGCCCAGCACCTGGGTGTGGGCATGGAGCGTGTCGCAGGTCGCGCTCCATCCTTCGTAGGTCAGGTCCGGCCACTCGGAGGGCATTTGACCGCACCATATCCTCCGCCGACTTCGATCGTTCGTCGTCGTCACCGAGAGGACTGCGGTTCCGCTTGTTTGTGAACGCCCACTCTTACGAGAGTCAATGGAAAACTTGAGCCGAGCCCAGACTGGGCTTCCGGCCACCAGCGCTCCGCGCATTGACGGCTAGCACGGGCTGGGCGAGCGGTCGGCGTGCCTGACGGCGTGGCGCTGGCGCTAGCGCTTGTGGTCCTTGCGGCGACGCTCGCGGCGGCCGTCACGCGGCCGCCGTATCTGTCAGAAGCGGTCGTCGCTACGGCTGGTGCCGTCGTGCTGCTGATCGTCGGCGTTGTCGGACTCTCCCAGGTCGGGGACGCGTTGGGGGATTTGGGGCCGACGGTCGTTTTTCTCGCGGCGCTGCTTGTGATCGCCGACGGCTGCCGGCGCGAGGGTCTCTTTGACGCCATGGGCGCACTTATGGCCCGCGGCTCGCGGGGAAGCCCGCAGCGCTTACTGGCTTTGGTGTTCGCAGTCGCTGCAGCGGTCACGGCGGTGCTCAGCCTGGATGCGACTGTGGTGCTGCTCACGCCCGTCGTGTTCGCCACGGCCGCGCGGATGCGCACGAGCGCAAGACCGCACGTCTACGCCTGCTCGCATCTGGCCAACTCGGCGTCGCTGCTGCTGCCCGTGTCCAATCTCACCAACCTGCTGGCTTTTCACGCCAGTGAGCTGTCGTTCACGCGCTTCGCCGCGCTGATGACGCTCCCGACGATCGCGGCGGTGGGCGTCGAGTGGGTGGTGTTAACGCGTTTCTTCGCGGCCGATCTGCGACGCCCGCCCCACGGCGGCCCCCGGCCTGCGCGGCCGGCCTTGCCGCGCTTCGCGCTCGCCGTGCTCGCCTTCACGCTGGCCGGCTTTGGGTTGAGCTCGGCCTTTGGCATCGACCCAATCTGGATCGCGGCCGCAGGCGCCGCGGCGATCACCGTCCCAGCACTGGCCCGCCGGACAGTGACACCGGCCCATCTCGCGCGGGCAATCGAGCCCGGCTTTCTCATCTTCGTCCTCGGACTCGGAGTAATCGTGCAGGCCGCCAGCGAAAACGGCCTGGGCTCGGCTCTGCGCGCCGTGCTGCCGACGGGCGCCTCGCTGCCCGACCTGCTCGCGATCGCCGCGTTGAGTGCAATCCTGGCGAACCTGGTCAACAATCTGCCGGCCACGCTCATGCTCATCCCGGTAACCGCCACCGCCGGCCCCGGACCCGTGCTCGCCACGCTCATCGGCGTCAACGTCGGCCCGAACCTGACCTACGTCGGGTCGCTGGCCACGCTCCTGTGGCGACGCGTCCTGCGCAGCGAGGACACCGACGTCCAGCTGGGCGAGTTCCTGCGCCTGGGCGCGCTCACGGTGCCCGCCGCGCTAGTCGTCGCGACTGTGCTCCTATGGTTGGTATTGCAGGCATGACTTGATGCGCGCGCTCGTCTGGATCGTCGAGGACACCTGGAAGGCCACCGTCGCCGAGGCCGACGCTCTGCTGCCCCACAACACCGACGTCACGCTGCTGCACGTAGCCGCCACCGAGCCCGAAACAATCGCCCGTGCCGCCCGCCACGGCCTCCTCGGCCGGCACCCTCCACCCCCGGCGGCGCCCGAGCCGCTGCGGGCGATCTCCGAGCAAGCCGCGCAAGAGCTGCTCGCCGAAGCCAAGGCCCGCCTGGGACGAACTGCCAGATGCGATGCGCGCCGCGGACGCGTCGAACGCGAGGTCGTTGCGGCCACAGTGGACATGGACATCCTCGTTCTCGCCCGCGACGGCGATGACGAGCGGCTCGGACCGCGCAGCCTTGGGCCCGCGACGCGCTTCGTCATCGACCACGCCCCCTGCCGCGTACTGCTCATCTGGCCCGAGGTCACACCGGCGCTGACAACAATTCCCCCGCCACCACCCGGCGAGCCTCCCTCGCGCCCATCTGAGCCGGGCCACCCCTGACAGAGGCTCTTGAAACCGGATGTGTCCCGATTGCGATTAGGAGGTAGCGGCCGTTGGGACTTCGCTGTCACCCAAGGCGGGGACACCGGCCATGTGTGTATACCTGTGTTGGATTCGCTTGGCTACGGAGGGACTCGACTTAGATGTTGATCGCGACCGACTACCCGTTTCTGGACATCTTGTGGACGATGATCATCTTCTTCAGTTGGGTGATCTGGATCTGGATCGTGATCACCGTGTTGGCTGATCTGTTTCGTCGCCACGACATCAGCGGTTGGGGGAAGGCGGCTTGGGTGGTGTTCGTGATTGTGGTGCCGTTCCTGGGCGTGCTGATCTATCTGATCGCTCAGCACGACGGGATGCGCGAGCGCAGCGTGAGGCAAGCGGAGACTCAGAAAAAGGAGTTCGACCAATACGTCCGCGACGCGGCGGGTGGGTCTGCTGCCGAGATCGCCCAGGCCAAGGAACTGCTCGACTCCGGAGCGATCACCCAAGCGGAGTTCGACGCGATCAAGGCGAAAGCGCTCGCATAGCCCGACGGCCGAGTCGAGTATCGAAGTGGGCGTGGTGAGCGACCGCCGGGGAACCGGACGGACCGAGGCGCTCAGCGCCTGAGAGGCAATCACCGGTCATTCTCGGCGTTTGCGGGCTCGTAGACCTTTGGTACACCCCGGTGAACCCAACGCGCGGGTTCAGCAGCCTCATAGTCCTTGCAGCCCAAAGGAGTCCTGAAATGCGCAAAGTCGTCCTCTATCACCTGCAGTCCCTCGACGGTGTTGGCGAAGAACCCAGCGATTGGATGTCGGACAGCGGGGCCGGAATCTTCGACAACCTGGGCACTGTCATCGAGACCCAGGACGACATCCTGCTCGGTCGAGGCACCTACGACTACTGGGTCGGCTACTGGCCGAACTCCGATGTCGAGCCCTTCGCCAGCTTCATCAACAGCACGTCGAAGCACGTCTTCACCAGCAGCGCTCTGGGGGAGCAGTGGGCCAACTCGACCGTCGTCGACGGCTCGGCCAGCGAATATGTAGCCCAGCTCAAGGAAGGTGACGGCGGAGACATCGGCATCCACGGCAGCATTGATCTTTCCCGGGCTCTGCTCAGGGCCGACGTAGTCGACGAACTGAGGCTGGTCGTCGCGCCTTCGCTCGCCAATAAGGGTCGAAGGATCTTCACCGGCAACGAAGATCTCGGCCTGCGCAAACTCGAATTGCGCGAAAGCGGCGTCACCGAGGGCGGTTCGCTCTTGCTGTGGTATCGACTCGTCTCGGCCTAGTCGGGTCAATATCGCATCGAGATCGCCGTGACTGAGCTCGACGCTTTGCATTGAACGCGGCAGTCCAGCCGGGGGTACAGCTCCCGCTGTCAGGCGAAAGGACCAGCGCGTCTTCGGACCGGTAGGGGCCTTCTCGCGCTGCTTTCGACCAGGCGGCGGCGGGGCGGTCCGGACCGAACCGGACCAAACGTGGCAGCCCTTACCCGGCGGCCTCTGTGTCGAGCGCCTCTTCCTCGGGCACACGCACGTTCTGAGTCCAGGGGTCGCCGGGCAGCGTGTCCTCGAAACCTTCGACCTGCGCAACCGCATCAGCGTTGTCGAGATAGCGCCCCTCCACCTTCACGATCGAGCCGGGTGTAGCGGACTCGAAGGCATCGCAGACCTCAGACGGAGAGGTGACCTTGTTGTCATCGATGGCGTTGATGTAGTCGCCACCCTCGATATTCGCCCGTCCGGCCGGACTACCGGCTTGCGTCCAGTTGACGTAGACGCCATCCGTATCGCCGGCCATGTAATTCAGCACGGCCTTCGCCCGCTTCTCGGGTGTGATGTAGGCGTACAAGATGTCGGGGGTGAACTGCGTCAGATTCCAGCCCACGTTGGCGATAGAGAGGCCCTGCTTCAGCTTCTCGATCGTCGGCTTGGCGTGATCGATGGTGATCGAGTAGAACTGATCCTCGACCTCGCCCGCCTCGCCGGTGTTACCGAGCGTGTTGATCCCAACAAGACGACCGAAGTCATCCACCAGTGGGCCACCGGAGTTGCCGTGATTGACAGTCGCGGTGTGCTGAGTGATCGACTGATACTCACCCAGCCCCGCCAGCGTGGTCGTTGTCTCCGGCGTGGAGACGCGGCCATCAGCGAACACGAGCTTGGACGAACCCGGCGCAACCCGGTTCTCCTCCAAGGTGCCGGGATAACCCAGCGTGGTCACGTGCTGGCCCGCCTTCAGCTTCGAGCTGTTGCCAATCGTCATTGCCTTGATGCCCTGCGGCGGCGTGGTGATCTTGACCACGGCCAAGTCCTGGCAGGGAGCGGTGGCTTCGACGCGCGCCGTGTATTCCTCGGGCTCGTCGTTGAACTGCGCCTTGAGACCGCTGGTGCCGTCCACCACATGCGCGTTGGTCAGCACAAAACCCTGCTTGGCGTCGATCACGACACCGGAACCGGCGGTCATCGTGTCACCCCACTTGCCAAAGAGCTTCACCGTAGTCGGCCCGACCTTGCGGACGAGCTGTTCAGAGTTGAGCTTCTGCGGACCCTCGGGCTTGTCTTCCCCGCCACCGCAGGCACTCACGAGCGCCAAGGCAGACAATGCAGCTCCGGTCACGATGATTCGTCCAAGCTTCATTCTTGCGAGTCCTCCCTGGGGTCGTTGGGCGGTACGCAACGTTCCGCCGGAATCAATCACGGTGCGGGCGGGTCCACGAGTCGAGCGGGGCAAGGAAATCGAGCCTTTCCCTACGAGCTGTAGAAGGAACGCCAGCTGGAGTACAGAACCTGACCAGTCGTGCCGATCCGTATGCGGAGGCGCGAGTAGTAGGTCCCCTCATACTTCAACTCGTCGGGAAAGTTGTTCCGCACAACGTGACAGCCGCGCCCGTAGTACTTGACGGCGTCATAGGTATGAGGGTCGCCGCCCTCGTATAGCTCTACCCTTGTTCTGTCGCGTACTCGGACCTCATAGCCCGGACTCACGTTGAGACAAAAGCGGTAACGCTCCACAATCTGAGCACCCGCATCATGAACTCGGTAGTTGAAAATCTGTGCCGCATTTGCTGTCGCGGGGATCAGCACAAACGCGGTTGCTGCGACCACCGCAATCCACACAAGTTTGCGAGTCATACTCGGAACCTCCCTGAAAATCGCTCGGAGTCTCGTGCCAGCGTTGCTGGCCGTTCACCCTGGAATAGCGGGCTCTTAAGCACTCTCTGGCGCTTCGAGCCCTTTGTTGGCGCCGTCATCACCGCTGCCTTCCGAGGCAGCAGCTAGACCGCATCGAGTGTCCGAGCCAATCTGACGCTCAGCAGGCCCCTGCCTGGCCAACGCTTTTAACGTACAGGCGGATTACAATTTGTGCAAATTTACCTGGCGGGTGCCCCTCAAAAACTGAGGCTGAGGAGCACTACCGCAAGGAGCTAAGCGCTCGACCACGCTCACCGATTGCTGGCTGATCCCAGCGCGGCCGCCACGTAAGCGTCGTTCAGCCGGGCTCTGTCTCTCGCGTTCCTCCATTCATCCTTCAAGGGCCGCGGGTTAGAGACGCGCCCTCCTTACTCCCTCCCCGATCTCAGAGCCA
This sequence comes from uncultured Thermoleophilaceae bacterium, assembly GCA_963728495.1. Taxonomy (GTDB): domain Bacteria; phylum Actinomycetota; class Thermoleophilia; order Solirubrobacterales; family Thermoleophilaceae; genus JACVRW01. The sequence continues at coordinate 341,909 of CAVSKI010000011.1, forward strand.
AGAGCGTTTGGCCCTTGTTTTGGCAGACGCCGCGTCGAGGCGGACGGCCTCGCCACGAGCGCGTCGACCGCGCACCCCATGTCCTCGATGCCGGCCAGGAAGCGCGTCTCGCCGAAGAGCTGTGGTCGACCGCGACGTTGATGTAGCGACCGAGGCCGGTGACAGAGGCGGTTGAGGCAGTAGGTCGCGGGCACGGGCGGGACTCGAGATGCCTTGACAACGTCGTCAGGCGGCGGCGACGATGACGGTATTGGGGCCGCCTCGCGCGGCGTCAAGCCGCCGCCCGCCGCATCGCATGCTCATCGCCGGCCCGAACCTCACCATCGACCGTACGCTAACCATCGACGAGCTGCGGCCCGGCGAGGTCCTTCGGTTCGACGACGTGGCGGTGACACCCGGCGGCAAGGGCGTCAACGTCGCGCGAGTGGCGCAGGCGCTGCGCGCCCCCGCACTGCTCGTCGGCTTCGCGCCCGGGCACACCGGCCAGGCGGCGGCACGGCTCCTCGCCGACGAGGGGCTGGACCTCGAGACGGTTCCTGTGGGCGGTGAGCTGCGTTCGGCCGCGGTCGTGCTCGAGCGGGGCGGCCGGGTGACGGTCATGAACGAGCCCGGGCCGCGGCTTGCCGCCGGCGACTGGGAGCGCTACGAGCGCGCGGTCGCCGCGGGACTCGAGCGCCACTCCGTGCTGGCGTGCAGCGGTAGCGTGCCCCCGGGGGCCCCCGAGGACGCCTACGCCCGGCTCATCGCGCTGGCGCGCGAGCGCCGCGCGATCGCCCTGGTTGACGCGAATGAGCTGCCGCTCGCCGCGGCGCTAGGCGCGCGCCCTGACGTCGCCACGCCCAACCTCGGGGAGGCGGAGGGGCTGCTGCTGGGTCGCGCCGACGAGACGGTCGAGGCGGGTGATCCGGCCGAGGTCCGGGAGCGCGCGGCCGCGGCGGCGACGGGGCTCGTCGCACGCGGCGCGCGCACGGCGATCGTCACCGCGGGCGCGGCGGGTGCCGCGGTGGTCGTCGAGGGCGGCGAGCCGCGCTGGCACGCAGCGCCGCGCGTGGAGGTGCGCAACCCGATCGGCGCGGGCGACGCGCTCGTCGGCGGCCTGTGCGTAGCGCTCGAGCGCGGCGAGCCGCTCGACCGCGCGATCGCCCTCGGCCTCGCGACCGCAGCGGCGAGCGTCGAGACGGCGAAGGCCGGGGCGATGGACCCGTCCCGGGTGGAGGAGCTCGCGTGGTGACCGGCGAGCCCGGCTTGCGCGCCGACTCCGCCGCGCGCGTCGAGGCGGCCCTCGCCCGGCTCGGCTCGGCCCGCGACTGCGGCGAGGTGCCGGCAGCGTGAGGCCGGTCGTGCTGCCGCCCAACGGCGTACCGCGCTTCTATCGCGGCGGGCCGGCCATCGCGGCCCTGCGCGGCACCGAGCCGCGGGGCGAGCGCGTGCCCGAGGACTGGGTCGGTTCCACCACGACGGTGTTCGGCGAGGACGAGCTCGGCCTGAGCCGCCTGCCGAGCGGCGAGCTGCTGCGCGACGCGGTCGTCGCCGACCCGGTTGGCTTCCTCGGCGCCGACCACGCCGCCGCGCGCGGGGCCGATCCCGCGCTGCTCGTCAAGCTGCTCGACGCCGGCGAGCGGCTGCCCGTCCACGTTCATCCCAACCGGGGGTTCGCGCGTTCGGAGCTGGGCACGCCGTACGGCAAGACCGAGGCTTGGATCGTCGTCGGCACCACCAGGCCCGACGTGAGCGTGCACGTCGGCTTCCGCGACGACGTGCCGCCCGAGGCGCTCGAGCGCTGGGTGCGCGAGCAGGACCACGCCGCCCTCATCGGGGCGCTCAACCCTGTTGCGGCGCGGCCCGGCGACGCGATCTTCGTGCCGGCCGGCGTGCCCCATGCCATCGGGGAAGGGCTGCTCATCGTCGAGCTGCAGGAGCCCAGCGACCTCTCCGTGCTGCTCGAGTGGCAGGGCTTCGGCATCGAGGATCCACGCGATGCCAGTCTCGGCCTGGGTTGGGACGGCGCGCTCGCGTGCGTCGACCACTCGCGGCGCGACACCGCGCCGCTGCGCGGCCCGCGGCCCGACGAGCCGGTCGCCCGGCTGCTGCCCCGGGAGGCCGACCCGTTCTTCCGCGCCGAGCGCGTTGCGCCCGCTCCTGAGGCGGAGATCGAGCGCGGCTTCGCCGTCCTCGTCGTGATCGACGGCCGCGGGAGCCTGGAACCCGAGGACGGAAAGCCGCTCGGGCTGCGCCGGGGCGACACCGTGCTCCTTCCGCACAGCGCCGGGGTGTGCCGCGTGACCGGCGCGCTCGTGCTCATCGCCTGCCGGCCGCCGGCGCCCGACGCGAACGGAGCCGCGGGGTGATGGATCTGCTCGTCGGCATCGATGTCGGCACGTCGGCGTGCAAGGCCGCTGTGGTCGACGCCGACGGGCGCGAACTCGCCCATGGCAGGGCGCCGACGCCCTGGCAGCGCCTGCGAACTGGCGCCGAGATCGACCCCGAGGCGCTCTTCGGCGCCGCCGTAGAGGCCGCGCGCGCGGCCATCGCCGCCGCCCCGGACGGCCGGGTGCGAGGCGTCGGCGTGGCCAGCATGGGCGAGGCCGGGGTGCTGCTGGACGCCGAGGAGCGCGTAGTGCATCCGGCGATTGCCTGGCACGACGCGCGCGGCGCGGACGAGGCGCGGCGGATCGCCGCCGAGCTGGGCGAGGAGCGCTTCAGCGAGCGCACGGGCCTGCCCGCCAGCCCGCTGTGCACCCTGGCGAAGCTGCGCTGGCTCGTCGACCACCACCCGCCTGCGCGCGCTGCGCGGCGCTGGCTGAACGTCGGCGAGTGGGTCGTCCGCCGGCTCGGCGGCGCCGACGTAGCCGAGCTGTCGCTGTCATCGCGCACGGGACTGCTCGACCTGGCCGCGAAGGCGCCCTTCGCCGATGCTCTGGCATGGGCTGGGTTGCCGGACGACCTGCTGCCCGAGTTTGTGCTCGCCGGCACGCCGGCCGGCGTCGCCGACGGCGCGGCGCTGCCGCAGGCGCGGCGCGCCGCCCTCACCGTTGCCGGCCACGACCACCTCTGCGCCGGCGCCGGGGTGGGGGTCGTCGCTCCCGGCGACGTGCTCGACTCCTGCGGGACGGCCGAGGCGCTCGTCCGAGTGGTCGCGCCACCGCTACGTCGGGAAGAGGTGCGCCGCAGCGTCGCCGCCGGGGTGACCGTCGGGTTCCACTTCTCCGAGGGCCGCCAGGCGCTGCTTGCCGGTGTCTGGTCCGGCATCGCCCTTCAGGAGGTTGTCGACCTCCTCGGTGTCGACGCCGCTGGCCGCTCCGAGCTCGCCGCGGCGGCGCTCGCCACCGCTCCGGGCGACGTCCCCGCACTCGAGCTCGAGCTGCACTCGCTCGAACGCCGCCCGCTGCGCCTGCCGCCCGGCATCCCGCCGGCGCGCATCTGGCGTGCAGCTGTCGACGCCGTGACTGCCGAGGTCGACTCGCTGCTGCGGGCGACCGAGGAGGTCGCCGGCCCGCACCGGCGCATCGTTGTCACCGGGGGCTGGGCACGGGACGAGGCCGTGCGTGCGTCGAAGGCCCGCCTTGGAGCCGTCGAGGCTCTGCCCGTCGTCGAGGCCGGCGCCCGCGGCGCAGCGCTCCTCGGCGGTGTCGCCGCGGGCCTGTTCGCGAGCGTCGACGACCTGCCTGCCGTCCGCTCGCGGGCGCCGAGCGGGGCCTCAAGCTGACGCGCCGGGGTGCGGCCGTCCGGCCGCACCCCGCAGCGCGTGCGGCTAGCACTCGGACTTGTACGGGATGTCCGGGTTCTCCTTGAGGTTGTCCTTGGTGAGCGTCACCGACTCGGTGCCGATCTTCTCCTTGACGGTCTTGCCGTCGAGCGCCGCCACCGCCTGCTGCACGCCAAACTTGCCGATGTCGGCCGGCTTCTGGGCGACGAGCGCCTGGATGAGCCCGCTGTCGAGGTCCTCCATCTGCTTGGGGCCGGCGTCGAACCCGACGATCTTGACGTCTCCGCTCTTGCCGGCCTCGCGCACGCCGGTCGCCGAGCCCTCGGCCCCGAACAGGTTGGTCCCGAAGATGCCCGCGAGGTCGGGGGTCTTGGCTAGCTGTGCCTTGGCGATCGCCGCCGCCTTGGCCGGGTCGTCGTCGTTGAATTCCATGCCGACGTACTCGAGCCCGAGGCTCTTGGCTTCGTCCTCGAAGCCCTGCGCGCGGGCGTCGGTGGTCGAGATGCCCGGGTTCACGTTGTTGACGAAGACCTTGCCCTCGCCGCCGATCAGGTCGCCTAGCGCCTTCGCGGCCTCGCGGCCGCCGGCCTCATTGTCCGACGCGATCTGCGACACGGCCAGGTCGGGCTGCTCGAGCGTGGTGTCGACGAGAACGATCGTTATGCCTGCGTCGGCGGCCGCCTTGATCGGGACGTACATCGCCTTCGTGTCGGTCGGCGCGATCAGGATCGCATCGGGCTTCTTCTGCGTGACCGCGTTGACGATCGGCGTCTGGAGCGAGGCGTCGAACTGGTCGGGCCCCTGGAAGTCGAGTTCCACGCCCTGCTTTCGGGCCTCTTCCTGGGCTCCGCAGTTCATCGTGATGTAGAACTCGTCGCCGCGAACGCCGGCGATGAGGGTCATCGAGTAGCCGCCGCCTCCACCTCCGCCTCCACCGCCGCCGCCGCCACCGTCGTCGTCGTCGTCACCACAGGCGGCGACGAGCAGGGCGGCCGAGAGCGCGAGCACGACAATGAAGGTGAGCCGCCACCGCGGGCCTCGTGCTGTGCTTAACATCGGATCTCCTCCTGTTGTTGGGGGGAATGGATCAGCGCCGGTAGCGAGCCCGGCGCAGCTGGTCGAGGTAGACCGCCACGATCAGGACGGCGCCCACCGCCACCTGCTGCCAGAACGGCTGGACGCCGACGATGATGAAGCCGTTGCGGAGAACGGCGGGGATGAAGACGCCGACGACGGTGCCGACGATCGTGCCGATGCCGCCGAAGAGGCTCGTGCCGCCGATGACGACCGCCGCGATCGCGTCGAGGTTGTCCGTCGAGTGGCCGCCGATCGTGGTGGTGCCGAAACGCGCGAGCGACATGAAGCCGGCGAGCCCGGCCAGCGTCCCGCCGATCGCGTAGACCTTGATGAGGTGGGCGTCGACGTTGACGCCCGCGCGCCGCACGGCCTCCTCGTTCGACCCGATCGCGTACGTGTAGCGGCCAAAGCGGGTCGTGGCCAGGATGACGCCGAATACAAGCGCGACGGCTGCCGCGATCAGCACGAGGTAGGGGATCTCGCCGACAGCTCGTCCGCTGCCGATCGTGTCGATGAGCTTGAAGGGCACGTCGCGCTGGTCGACGCCGCCCGTGATCAGCAGCGCCGAGCCGAGCGCCATGCCCAACGTGCCCAGCGTAACTATGAACGCGGGAAGCTTCGCCTTGGCGACGAGGAAGCCGTTCAGTAGGCCCCATGCCAGTCCGGACGCTAGCGCGACCGCGAGGCCTACGAGGATCACGCCCCAGTTGTCGCCGCCCATCTCGTTCATGACCTTCGCCGCCACGACGCCGGCGAAGACGAGCACCGCGCCGACCGACAGGTCGATGCCGGCCGTGATGATCACGTAGGTCAGGCCGACCGCGAGCACGAGCAGGACCGCGGCGTCGGTCGCGATGTTGCGCGCGTTGTTGACGTCGAAGAACTCCTCGGGCTTCAGCAGCGAGAAGACCGCTATCAGCCCGACGAGGATCAGAGCGATCGAGATGCTCGAGCCCGTGACGAGCCGCTGCCACCACGGCTCGGGCTGCTCCTCGAGCAGCTCCCCGGCCTCGACCTCGTCCGCGGGGGTCGCGGGGGTGCTCAAGCCTTCTCCTCCCCCTCGTGGAAGGTGAGGGCCCCCGTCATCGCCGCGACCACGTCCTCCATCGACACGTCCTTGGGCCTCAGGCTCGCCACGCGCTCGCCGAGGCGCAGCACCTCGATCCGGTCGGCGACCTCGAAGACCTCGGGCATGTTGTGGCTGATGAGGACGACCGACAGCCCATGCTCGCGCACGCGCTTGATGTGCTCGAGCACGTTGCGTGTCTGCACGACGCCGAGAGCTGCGGTCGGCTCGTCCATGAACACGATCTTGCTGGCCCAGGTCACCGCGCGGCAGATGGCGATGCCCTGGCGCTGGCCGCCGGACATGTTGGCCACGCGCGCGCCCGTGTCCTGGATCCTGACGCCGAGGGCGCGAAACGCCTCGTCACTGCGCCGGCGCATCGCACCCTTGTCCAGGAACCCAAGCTTGCCCAGCAGCCCGGGCCGCAGGATCTCGCGGCCCAGGAACATGTTCGCCGCCGGATCGACCTCGGCCGCCAGCGCGAGGTCCTGGTAGACGGTCTCGATGCCCAGGTCGCGTGCGTCATGCGGCGTGTTGATCGTCACCGGCTTGCCCTCGAAGAGGATCTCGCCGTCGTCGGGAGGATGGACGCCGACCATCGTCTTCACCAAGGTGCTCTTGCCCGCGCCGTTGTCGCCCACGAGGGCGACGACCTCCTGCGGGTAGACAGCGAAGTTGGCGCCGCGCAAGGCCCGCACACGACCGAAGCTCTTGTTGATCTGACGGGCCTGGAGCACAGGCTCGGGCATGGCTGCCGCTCCTCTCCCTCAGCCGGGCGCACGACCTGCGCACCGCGCGTGGAGTCTATCCGCGGACGCCAAGGACCGCGCGGACCTCGGTCTCCGTGGGCATGCCGCCGCGCGCGCCGGGCCACCTATCGCACAGGCGCCGCCCGGCTCCTCGAGCACCAGGGCTCCCTCGGGGCCGTCGGTGACGATCACCGCCACGCCGGTCCGTCTCGCGAGCGCGGCGGCTGCCCGGTGCGTGTGCGCCTCACCCGTCGGCCGGCGAGCCCCGCCAGCGTCGGGGGTGAACGGCGAGACCGTCCGCCAGCGGCCTTTTCTGCACATTAGTTCAGCACAGAGTTGCAAGCAGCCGAGCCCGAAGAGAGGATGATCGCGTGACTTCCCAGACCGCCCAGATCCCTGGCGCGATCGGCGCCGACCCCACGACGGCGGAGATTCGTGCGCTGGCGCAGATCGCCGACCCCGGCGGTCGGCTCTCAGTGGTCGCCGTCGACCATGGCTACCCGCTGGTTGAGATGCTTCGAGCGCTCGGGCTTTCCGCCGACGCGGACGCGCAGCGCGCGATCAAGTACGACATCGTCGACACCGTCGGGCGCGATGCCAGCGCGGTGCTGCTCGATCCCGACGTCTCCGTCGTGGAGATCGTCGAGGGTGGTGCGCTGGCTCGCGATGTGGGACTCCTCGTCAGGATCGAGGCCGATGGCTTCGCCACCGTCGACGGGCTGCGCCGATCGCAGCTGATCGACGGCCTCGGCGCGGCGGGAGCACGCGAGCGCGGCGCGGCGGCGGCGAAGGTCATGGTCTTCATCCGGCCGGACCGCGAGGACCTCGACAGCCACACAGCCAGGCTGGTGCGCAGCGCGCTCGAGGACTGCCGCAGGGAGCACATGCTGTGTGTCATCGAGGCGATGACCTACCGCCTTGAGGACGAGAGCCCGGCGGCATTCGCGGCCCGGCGTGGCGATCTCATCCGCGACAGCGCGGTCTTCCTCGAGGCGTGCGGAGCGAAGCTGCTCAAGCTCGAGTACCCGGGCTCACTTGCCGGATGCGAGGCCGTGACCTCCGCAATCGCCACCCCCTGGGCGGTGCTCTCGGCCGGCGTGGACCACAAGGCGTTTTGCGAGCAGCTCAGTACGTCGATGCAGGGCGGGGCGGCGGGCTTCATCGCGGGGCGATCCCTCTGGAAGGAGAGCGTCGGCATAGCACCCGACGAGCGTCGTGCGTTTCTCGATGGCACGGTCCGGCGCCGCTTCGAAGAGCTGCTGTCCTTGCTAGACAGGATGTCGTGAAGTGGATGCGGCGGCGGAAGGAGCTCGCCGACCCACCGCAGGGTCGATCGCCCCAATGCATGCCACCGCGTGGCTCTACTACGAGGAGGACCTGTCGCAACACGAAGTCGCGGAAACGGCTCAACGTACCAGTGGCCCAGAGCTCATCGCTCAGATTCCGCTCTACGACTGATAGCTCCGCCTGGATTCGAACCAGGGACCTCACGATTATGAGTCGATTCGAAGCAGTGTTTCTTGGTGCTTGCCGGGTGCTGTTTAGTTCTAGGGAGCAAAAACTGGTGTCGACCGGTGGCCCCCGGTTTGCCCTGAGGTTTCCAAACCGTTTCCAAAACAGGCGCTAAGAAGGCTACGACGCCGCGCGCGCGATCTGGAACGGTGCGCTCGACCGCCGTCCCGCCTGCGTTGCTCGCTGCACCGGGTTCGCCGACGTCGTCGCGGCGGTTCGTTTCGCGCGCGAGCGTGACCTACTTGTGGCGGTGCGCTCCGGCGGCCACGGCGTCGGTGGTGATGCGCTCTGTGACGGCGGCCTCGTGGTCGACCTTTCGCCGATGAAGGAGATCAGGGTCGACCCGGCGGCGCGCACCGCCCTATCCAGGTTCTTCGTCGTATGTCCAGCGCACGGAGCCCGCAGCCTCTCGGTATGTCACCGCGTCAGCGTATCTCCAAGGTTGGCAGCTAGCGAGCCCTGGCGGCGCCTGAGGCGGCGCGAATGCAGATGATGGTAGGTCTGTTCGCCGTTTCGTGTCTCGATTCGAGGGGCGTGCGCTTCGGGCGGAACGCGGCGCTGGCCGCAGGGTCATCACCGCCGGCTCCGCCGTGACGCTGTGTGAGCCCTTCCCCTGGAGCGACGGCGGGCTTCGTCGAGGTCCAAGCGAACGTTGAAAAGCCCTGCGTATCCCGGGTAGGGTCAGCTCGACTCGATAGGTCCCGACGTCCCGGATTGGTGGTGGCCCCAATGGTGAAGTTTGACCCTGAGTTGAAGGTGGAGGAGGGCGGAGTCGTTGTCGCGAGCGGCCCCGTGAACTCAGAACAGGAGGAAATCGTCGAGCTCTGCGCGTGGGTCTTCCAGCGTGGTGCCACCGACGCGGCCGTGACCGAAATGACGCATCAGGACGAGCACGGGAACCACCATGCCCTCAAGGGCGATGGCGAGCTTAAGGTCGTTGGCAACACGTGGAAGATGGGCCTGGCGAGGGTCGGGAAAGAGCCGATGGCGGCGGGGCAGAAGGCGTTCGCCGTGGCCGTCGCGATGATCAAGGACAAGGACAGCGGGAACCAGGAGGTCATCTGGTGGGGCCATCCCGTCGAGCTGGTGGACGCCTGAAGCTGGACGGCCACGGCGTCCGGCTATCCGGCGCCGCCTGACGAAGCACTCGCCGCCAGCTGCGTGCGAGCGCGCTCTGCGGAGACGACGTCCCCCTTCTGCTCGTAGAGCTCGAGCGCCGCGCGGATCGACTCGTCCGCTTCGCTGGATTGCCCGCTGCGGCGGAGGACCGCGGCCAGGTCGAGCAGCGCATCGGCGCGGATCGTGAGGAAGTCGGTCGGCTCGGCGAGGCGTACCGCCTCCCGTGCGAGCGCGTCCGCCTCGTCCGTAAGGCCTCGGTCCGCGCGCAGCTTCGCGCACACGCCCCTCCAGGTGACCTGGGCCGCGAGATCGTTCGACGCCGCGGCTCCCTCGCTCGCCCGACAGAGCTCCTCGGCCTCGTCGTGGCGGCCCTGCTCGTACACGGCCTGCGCGAGCATCGCCGCGGTCGTGGCGAGCAGCGCCTTCTCGCCCATTTTCTCCAACCGGTTGTAGCCTGAGCGAAGACGCTCCTCGGCCGCCTGAGGCCGCCCGGCCAGCATCTCCACGAGCGCCTCCTGCTGCGAGGCCGCCGCGTAGAGGCCGCCGAGCTCGCCAAGAATCTCGTCGCCGGCGTCGACGAGCCGCCGGGCCTCTTCGAGGTCACCCTTCATCGCGTGCAACGACGCCAGCGCGTGGAGCACCGAGGCGAGCACCACAGGGCTGCTCCGCACCTGCCCGTGGAGCTCCCGGCAGACGTCGATTGCCTCGGGCACAGGCGTGGGACCGAACACGGCGGCCGCGGCACGCCAGTCCAGCACCTCGAACAGCGCCGGGTCGTTGCCGGCGCGCCGCGCGTGCTCGGCGGCGCGGCGCCACGCTTCGTCCGCACGTGCGACCCGACCCTCGATCAGAGAATGCTCTGCCCACAGGGACCACGCCCGGCACAGCCCGAGCTCGTCGCCGTGAGCTTCCAGTACGGGTAGCGCGGACTCCACGACCCGCAGGGGGTCGTCGATGGGCCCGCTCGTCTCCGCCTGGAGTCGCACGAGCTCGCGCTCCACGCGGGCGCGTGATTCCAGGCGCGGGTCTCCACCCGCGCCTTCGATCGCCTCGGCTAGCACGCGGTCTGCGTCCGCGAGTCGCCCAGCGTCGAGGAGCGCGGCGCCGAGCTCGGGAAGCAATGCGGCGCGGGCCGGATCGTCGGGCCCTAGGAGCGAGACCGCGCGCTCTAGCAGGTGCGCCGCCGCGTGAAGATCGCCGCGCACGAGCGCCGCGCGCGCTGCGGCCCCGAGCCGCTCGGCTGCCCCGGCCGCCAGCTCCAGCTCGTGCTCGCCCACCAGGCCAAGCTCGGCCCTATTGCGGTACGCCTCGGCGAGGTGGTGGCCGATCGCCCCGTCACGGGAGTCCGGCCGCGCTTCGAGCCAGCGGGCCAGCCCCTCGTGCAGCTCTGCGCGCCGCTGCTTGGGAAGCCCGTCGTACGCGGCCTCGCGAATGAGCGCATGCGCGAACCGGAACGCGTCCTCGCCCGCCAGCTCGGAGCGGTCCCCCCGGACCAGCTGCTTGCGCACGAGCAAGACCAGGTCGGTGGCCACGCTGCCCCGCTCGTGGTCGGGCAAGAGCTCCTCGACGGCGCCGACGTAGAAGCTGCGGCCCTGGACGGAGGCGTCTTCCAGCAGGGCGCGCTCGCCGGGCTCGAGGCGATCGATGCGCGCGGCGAGCACCGCCTGGATGCTCGATGGCAGCGCCTCGCCGGCATCCGCCCCGACCGCGACGAGCTGCTCGAGGAAGAGCGGGTTGCCCTCGGCCGTGCCGACGATCCGTGATGCGGTGGCGGATCCCAGATCCTCGTCCCCGGCGCTCTCGACGAGCCGGCGCGCGTCTGCGTCCGGCAGCGCTTCGAGGAACAGCAGCGACCTGTTCGGCTGGGGGGTTCCCCACTCCGCGCGCGTCTCCAGGAGCTCGGGCCGTGCAAGGCAGACGAGCAGCATCGGATGCTCGCTTGAGAAGGCTAGGAGGTACTCGAGCAGGTCGAGCAGGGTCGGCTGCGCCCAGTGGACGTCCTCGACCGCCACGACGAGCAGCCGCTCGCGAGCCGCCCGCTCGAGCAGCCGTCGGATGGCCAGGAACGTCTCCTCCGCCTGTGCTGCCCCGTCGGAAAGGCCGATGGCGGCGAGGACCAGCTCCGCAATCGCCGTGTTGCCCTCGAGCAGGTCGTTGACGACGCCCCGTGGGTCCCCGTCGCCGAGCTGGCCGACGATTTCGGCGAGCGGCTGGTAGGCCACGTCCTCGCCGTAGGACAGGCAGCGACCGACCACGACCGTGGCGTCGCCGCCCAGCTCGGCGACGAATTCCTGGGCGAGCCGCGTCTTCCCGATCCCGGCCGGGCCCACCACGGTGACCGCGTGGCAGGCTTTTTCCTCGTGTGCGCGGGTGAAGGCCGCCCGCAGCTCGTCGAGCTCCCGCTCGCGCCCCACGAAGCGGCTTCCGGCGGGACGGAGCCGGGCGAGCCCGTCGCCCTCCAGCTCGAGCAGGCGCCACGCCTGCACCTTCGCAGCCCGACCCTTCACCTCCATCGGCTCGAGGCGCTCGGCACGCACCGCGCGCCGAACGATGCAGTAGATGTTGTCGCCGAGCAAGATCTCGCCCTCGGGCGCCACACCCTCGAGCCGGGCCGCCACGTTGAAGGCATCACCGGCGGCGAACGGCGACCGACGCGCGCCTGGGCTCACGAACACCTGGCCAGACTCCACGCCGATCTTCATGCCGATGCTGACGCCTTGGTTGCGCTCGAGCTCGGCGCTCAGCTCGGCACCCGCGTCGCGCAGCTCGACCGCGGTTCGCACAGCGCGCATAGCGTCGTCCTCGTGGAGCTCGATCTGGCCGAAGACCCCGACGACGGCGTCGCCGATGAATCCCTCGACCGAGCCGCCGTGCCGCTCGACCACCTCGGCGCAGACGTCCGTGTAGCGGTCGAGCAGCGCGTGCATCGATTCCGGGTCGAGCCGCTCCGCAAGCCCCGTCGAACCCACCAGGTCGGCGAAGACGACGCTCACGAGCCGGCGGCCGGGGCGTGTGCTGTCTGGCACGGCCGGCGGCGGCTCGGCCTTGCGCTCCGCCGGCGACGTACCCGTGTGCGGCTCCGAAGCCGCCTCGGGCGGCTCCTCGACCGTTTGTATGTCTGGCACCGCGAGCGTCGGATCCTGCGCCAGGACCGCCCGCTCGAGCTCGCGCAGGCGCTCGCCCGGCTCGATCCCCAGGTCCTCCACGAGCCTCCGGCGCGCCTCCTGGTAGGCCTGGAGCGCGTCCGCCTGACGATCGCAGCGGTAGAGGGCGAGCATCAGTTGCGCGCGCAGCCCCTCGCGGTAGGGGTAGTCGGCGATCAGCGACTCGAGCTGGTTGATCACCTCGGCGTGCTCGCCGAGCGCCAGTTTCGCCTCGATCTGCCGTTCCATCGCGGCGATGCGGAGATCGTCGAGCCGCGCGACCTCGCGTTGGGCGAACGGCTCGTACGCGAGCTCGGCGAGCGCGGCGCCACGCCACAGCGCAAGTGCGTCAGCGAGCGTCGAGGCGGCGCGCTCCGGCCGGCCCGCCGCCAGCTCGCTTCGGCCCTCATCGACCAGCCGCTCGAAGCGGTGCGCGTCCAGGTGGTCCGGGTCGAGCCGCAGCTCGTAGCCGCGCTCGCGCGTGACAACCTCGCCGCCGTGCCGAGCGCCGGCCGCAAGTGCCTTCCGCAGCCGCGAGATGTAAACCTGGACGGTCTTGGCCGCGGTGGCCGACGCCTGCTCCCCGAACAGCTCGTCGATCAGCCGATCGGTGGAAAGCGTCTCGTTCGGGTGAAGCAGGAGCAGCGCCAGCAGAGCCCGCTGCTTGCCGCCCCCGAGCGCAATCGACCTGCCCTCATCGAGGACCTCGAGCGGGCCAAGTATTCGGAAGTCCATGCGAGTGGAAGTGGACCTGGTAAAGCCACGGTAGAGCAGCCGATCGCACTGGGCAAGCCGCGGTTAGCCGCGATAGCACGACCAAACAGCCCCTAACAAAATCCCAGAAGAGACGGGGCCGCCCTTTGGAGTCCGGCTGTAGCTGCCCTATCCGGGCGGGCAGAGGTCCCCGTAGGGCCGGTCGACAAGCGCGTCTGCCAACTCGCGCGCGGTGAACTCCCGCCCCGCAACGCGACAGGCGTGTCGCTTCCAGGCCTCGAGGCTGACATCGAAACGGACGCCGCGACCCCGGTCGGAGACGGCGAACAGTTGCGAGCCGTCGGGTGTGAAAGCGGCGGAGACCCACCCGTTGGTCTCGACGGTCAGCGGGGATCCCACCGGCGTGCGGGTGTCCACGTCCCACAGGACCACCGTCCCGTCCTCGCTCGCGGAGGCGAGTGTACGGCCGTCGCGGGCGAAGTCCAGCGTCACGATCCGCCCCTCGTGAGCCTCGAGCGGACGTCCCACCGGCTCCCACGTCTCGGTCGACCAGAGCTGTCCCCCTCCTACGAAATCCCCGGTGGCTACGAGGCTGCCGTCGGGGGAGAAGGCAACCGACCGCCCCCATTCGGCAGTGTGAAGCTTCGCCACGAGCTTGCCGCTGCGCGCCTTGCGAATCTCGGTGGGCCGCCCGCGGCCTGCCGCGGCGAGCAGCTCGCCGTCGGGGCTGAAGTCGAGCGAAGCCGACGTCAACCTGAAGGGTGCACCAGTCAGTGCTCGCCGGCGCACGTCCCAGATGCGGACATTTCCGCCCTTGTACTCGGTGAGCTGCTTGTTGGGACGGCCGTTCTCGGCGACGGCAAGCAGCTCGCTGTCGGGTGAGAAGGCGAGTGCCTGGGAGGTGGTCCGCAGCCCTCTGAGCTCTGGCCCGGCCGACCGCAGGGTGCGCGCGTCCCACAGGGTTACCTGCCCACCCTCGCCTGAGACTGCGAGTAGGCGTCCGTCGGGGCTGAAGTCGACGGCGCCGGCGAAGCCGCGCAGCGCACGCACGAGACCGCGCCGGCGGAGGGTGCGCGTGTCGATGAGCTCGACGGTCCCGTCGTCGTGCGTCCGGGCGAGCGTTCGGCCGTCGGGGCCGAGCGCGAGCTCCACCGGGTACTGGTTGCCGTCTTCCGCCGCGAACGGCCTGCCCGCTTCGAACGGCTGGATCAGTCGCCGATCCCCCGCCAGGTCCCACTCGACCACACGGCCTTCCGCGGCTGCGCTGTACAACGTGCGGCTGTCGGAAGTGACGGCCAGATCGGGGGTGTCGCCATCGCTGTCGGAGAAGACCTCGCGCAGCTGGCCGCGACCGACGTCCCAAGCGATCACCTTCCCGTCGGCGCTCGAGCTCAGCAGCGTCCGCCCATCCGGCGTGAAGCTCATGACCTCGACGGACGTGTCGTGGCGGCCCCTGAGGCGCCGCACCCGTCCCGAGCCCGAATCGAGCAGACGGACGCCGCCCGCTCCGGAGCCCAGCGCGACCACGCGCCCGTCGGGGCTGGCCGCGCCGGAGATTCCGCCGACCGGGTAGCGCCTCAGCACACGCAGGCTGCTCGAGGCAATCGCGTACGTCGCGTCTTCCTTGGGCACTGTCAAGAACACGCGCCGGCGATCAGCGGTCGTGGACAGCCTCGCTCCCGACGCCTGCCGGCCGACACGAAGCGGGCCTCCCTCGACGGCCCCGGTCCTGAGATTGAGCCGAGTCAGCTCGGATGCGGGTGCGTCGCGCGAATCCCAGTGGTCCTGCTGGACCAGGAGGTCACGGCCGCCGGGAAGGAAGACGACAGCCCCCGCAAACACGGCATTGGACGGGTACTCGGGGAGCACGATGCGACGTTTCCGTGCGCCTGTCTGAGGATCGACCAGGTCGAGCACCGCGTTAACCTCGCTCTCGACGCCCGCGACGGCCAGCGTCGACCCGTCGGGCGAGAACTCGAGCGTCTGAATGCCTCCCTCGCGCAGTCGGTAGGGCGCGCCAAGCAGCCGGCGGCGGGCCGCGTCGAAAACCCACACGGTGCCGAGCTCGCCGCCCACCGCCACGAGGCGCCGGTCCGGGCTCACGGCCACCGTCCAGAGCCGGCTCTCGGGGATACCTAGCAGCGTGCCGAGCTGCGCAGGGCTTCGCTGGAGGACCGTGAGCAGGCTGCTGCGCGTCGCGGCGGAGTCGTCGAGCTCCACCCCCGCGCGCGCCAGCAGGAGGGCGTTCTCGAGGCTCTCGGCGGTCAGCGCCTCCGCGCCGAGGCGCTGGGCGTCGGCGACCATGGCGGCGTCGCGGGCGTCGCCCCGCTGGTTGAGCGCGAGAAGACCCGCGGCGATCGCGACGGCGAGGGCCCCAGCGACACCGGCGAGGAGGATCCGCAGGCGGCGGTTCGCGCGGCGGCTGCGCTCGGCCTCGCGCTCACTCACGAGACGGCTGTCCTCCAGGAACTCGCGCTCGAGCCGGTTGAGCTCACCGCCGTGCTCCGCCACCCAGTCGAGCGCGGACGCCAGCCGCGCGCCCCGGTAAAGCTCGCCGCCGTCGCGTCCAGCGGCGTCCCACTCCCGCGCCGAGTCGGTCACGCGCCGGTGCAGCCGTCGCCCGTCGACGTCCTCCTCGAGCCAGCCGCGCAGGCGCGGCCACTCGCGCAGCAGCGCTTCGTGCGCCACCTCGGCGGTTCCCTCTCCCACCGTCACCAGGCGGCTGCCGGCCAGAACCTCGAGCGCACGGGCGGCCTGCTGGTCGCTGTCGACCTCGAGCTCGCCGAGCGCTACCCGACGGCGCACGACCGCCTTGTCCTCGCCCGAGCCGGCCAGCCGCAGCAGGATGCGGCGGGCCACCAGCTGCTGATCATGCGTCAGCCTCCCATAGGCCTGTTCGGCGAGCCGCGCCACCGCTCCCTGCACGCCCCCGGTGCGCTCGTACGCGGCGAGGCGCATCCGCCCGCCCTCACGTCGCTGCCAGAGCTCGAGCAGTGCGGTCGAGAGGAGCGGAAGCGGGCCCGGCTGCCCGGCCACATCTGCCACAAGCCTGGCGACGAGCTCGGGCTCGACGACCAGGCCCGTCTTCTGCGCCGGCCCATCGATGACTTGCGCAAGCTCGTTCGGGGGCATCGGGCCCACGAGCACTTGGCTCTCTCCCAGCAGGCGCGACATGCGGGCATGTCCGGCGCACGCGCCGTAGTAGTCGGCTCGCAGTGCCAGCACGATCGCGACCTGGCCGTCGTGGCGCTGCGCGGCGTCCGCCAGCACGTCCATGAACGCGACTCTTTCGAGGTCGTCGCGGCACGCCGCGAACAACTCCTCGAACTGGTCCACGGCAAGCAGCAGCTTGGCCTCTGGCGCGAGCCGCCCGAGGGCGGTCGAGATCGGGGCGTCGGTGTCGCCTGCCCCAAGCGCGTCTCGCAGGCTGGCGACGGGATGCTCGCCGGGGCGGAGCAGGACGCGCTTCCAGCGCTCGCTGCCCGGAAGGACTCCGCTCGCCAAGGCGGGTAGCAACCCCGCTCGCACCGCAGACGACTTGCCGCTGCCCGAGGGACCGACCACCCCGAGGAGATTGGCCCCCACAAGCCGCGCGACCATCTCCGCGACCAGCCGCTCGCGGCCGAAGAAGTAATCCGCGTCGGCGACCTCGAACGAGGCGAGGCCCTTGAAGGGACAGACGGGTATGCGACGGTCATCGCCGCCGCCCGGCTCCTCCCGCCGCGGGGCCGGCGAGTAGAGCTCGGCCTTCTCGCGCACGACGTGGACGTCCACGACGTCCGAAACCAGCTCTGATTCGAGCTGACGCAGCTCGCTGCGCCCCGTCGCCATGCGCCCGGCCCTCGCCCCGACGCGCTCGACCGTGTCCCGGGTCGCCCAGGCGGCCACGAGCTCGTGGATGCGCCGCGGAACTCCGCCGCTCGCCCGCAGCAGCCGGTCGACTGGCGCGGAGGCGGCCTGCGGCCCCGCGTAGAGCGCGGCGATCTCCCGCACGCCGCTCGCCGCGAGCGGGCGCAGTGCCAGACGCGCCGCGCCCTGCCTCTCGAGCTCGCGCGCCCAGCGACTGACCGCAGCCAGTGGCGGGTCGTCACGGTAAGCCAGTACCACCAGCAACGAGCGCTCCCGAGCGCCGACGGCCAAGTCGGCGGCGACGCTCAGCGCCTCGGGCGACAACCGATCCACCTCATCGAGGAGCACCAGGGCCGGTTCGGTCGCGCGCCGTACCCACTCGAGAGCTGATCCGAAGTGGCCGCCGGCTGCCGCGCCGCTCACATAGACCACCCTGATCCCTTGCGCATGCAGCTCGCCCGCCAGCTCGGCGATTAGCCGAGTCTTGCCGACACCGCGGGCGCCCGTGAGCAGTGTGAGCCGGCCAGCGCCGCCGTGCGCGTGCCGCCAGTGCTCGCGGAGCCAATCCAGGTCGGCCTCGCGGCCGGCCAGCGGCGTCCGCGCATCGAGCTCCGGCGACAGCCCCAACGGCTCCGCCGCCGGCGGCTCGAGCTCGCTGTCCTGGCGCAGGATCGCCGCGTGCAGCCGCCGCAACTCTGGCCCGGGCTCGACGCCGATCTGCTCGACCAGCAGCTCGCGAGCCTCGCGGTAAGCCTGCAGCGCCTCGGCCTGCCTGCCGCAACGGTAGAACGCCAGCATCCGCTGCGCGTGCAGCTGCTCTCGCAGCGGGTCCTCGGCGACCAGCGTCTCGAGTTCGCCGATCACCTCGCCGTGACGGCCGGCCGCGAGGTCGGCCGCGATGGCCAACTCGGCCGCCTGCAAGCGCAGCTGCTCCAGCCGCCGGATTTCGGTGGCCGCGAACGGCTCGTCGGCCAGGTCGGCCAGCACTTCGCCGCCCCACAGCGCGAGCGCCTCCCGCGCCTCGCCGTTGGCCCACTCGCGGGGGCGCACCGCCGCATTCACCAGCCCCTCGAAGTGGGCAGCGTCGACATGATCGGCTGCCAGCTGGAGCTCGTAGCCGCGACCATGGGTGACGATCGCGGCCTCGCTCTCATTGAGCAGCTTGCGAAGGTGTGACACGTAGAGCTGCACCAGCTTGTGCGCGCTGGGCGGCGCTCGCTCGCCCCAGAGGCCCTCGATCAGACGATCGGTCGAGACGGTTCGGTTGACCTGCAGCGCGAGCATCGCCAGCACCGCACGCTGCTGGGGCGGGCCGAGCGCCACTGGCCGGCCGTTAAGACGCGCCTCGAGAGGCCCGAGGAGACGGATCTCAATGGCAGGAGGCGCCCGGGTAGAAGCGATGGTCACGCGAGCGTACTCCCGTCCAGGCGCGAAAATCAACGCAGCCCCGCCCGCACGTCGACCAAACGTATACCGGCGTGATGCAGCCTACTCTGCGTGAATCGACACGTTCTCAGGGAGGTCGCAATGCCGTTCGTCCAGCCGTCGTTATCGACAACTCAAGCAATGCGAGCTCGCCTGCTCGCACGGAAGGGGCGCTTCGTGTCCGCCATGGCCCGCGTCTTGCGGCCCTTGGCGATGATCTGCGTTGGCGGCCTCGCGGCGGGAGTATCACCGGCGCTCGCGGCGTTTCCGGGCGACAACGGCAAGATCGCGTTCGGGAGCGACCGCGGCGGCGCCGACGATATCTGGACGATGAATCCCAACGGGAGCAACCCTGTCAATCTGACCGCTGGGTCGCCCGCGGTGGAGGACTTCCCGAACTGGAGCGCGGACGGGCGAAAGATCCTGTTCATGAGCGATCGCGAGACGCCGGGCAACCCTGCGCCTCCCGGCTTTTCGGAGGGGCCCGATTTCGAGATTTTCGTCATGAACGCCGACGGGTCACATCAGAGGCAGGTCACTTTCAACCAGCTCGACGACGAGGACCCCGCCTGGTCTCCCAACGGCAAGCGGATTGCCTTCGTGCGGGACTTCAACCCCGTCCGGGGCGAGCTCGACTGGGACATCCTCACCATGAGAGCCGACGGCTCGGCCGAGAGGAACCTCACGAACACGCCAGGCGTCCTGGAGCACCAGCCCACCTGGTCGCCGAACGGCCGGAGGATTGCTTTCAGCCGTGCCCCTGATGCAGAGAGCGACAACGACATCTACAAGATGCGCCCGGACGGCTCAAAGGTGCAGCAGCTCACGAGCGACGCCCTCGACAACGAGTTCCCGAACTGGTCACCCGACGGCACGCGGATCGTCTTCAACAGCACCCGCGACGAACCCCTCGGGGAGAACTACGAGGTCTACTCGATGCGCGCCGGAGGCGGCCACGTAACCAGGCTGACCTTCGAGCCCGCCGCCGGCGACTTCGTCCCCGCCTGGTCGCCCGACGGGCGCAGGATCGTGTTCGCCAGCGACCGCGACGGCTCCGTGGACATCTTCACGATGCGCGCCGACGGCAGCAACCAGCGCAACCGGGGCAACAACCAGGCATTCGACGGCGCCCCCGACTGGCAGCCAATCGACGGACGCGATGGCAACCACAACTGAGCTCTGACGAGCTCGGCGCGGCTATCCCTCCCATGGCATGACAGGAGGGAAGTCGGTCGCGCTCCGCCAGGCTGCCGCTACCGCCTCGACCCCCGATGGCAACGACGCCGCGATTCGCGGCGTCGTGCCGCGTGACTGCTCGCGCTAGCCGGGCGCTGACGACCGCGCGGCTCTCCCCGAATCGCCGTCATAGCGGTTGGACGCTCCAAACAGAGTCCGAACTACGCCCTACGGCGGCTCCTGTAATCCCCTGAGCAGGCGTCTCCGCCGCGACCCAGCGCGCTGTCGCGGAGGACGAACAGCGATCGTCCACGGGGACGCGCGCGCCACTCCCGCACTCGTCACGGAGGAGGAGCTGGATCGGCGCCGCGCCAGGCAGTAGCTCAGAGGACAAGGGGATCGGAGCTGGGCCCGGCTGGATGCCTGCGGGGCGCGCCGGACGGCGATTCGGCCACGCCATCCGACTGTCGCATGCCTGGTTGCTCGCGAGTGGGCGCGGCTGTAGACGCGCGGTGGACGTCGACCACAACGGGGAGGACGGTGCTGTTCGTCCTCGTGCCGCTTGCGAGCGGGGGACGCGCCAGTGAGATGACCTCACGACAGGTTGAAGTGCGGCGCGAACGCCCGTAATGCCCGCGCCGAGCCGCATTCCGCTCACCCAACTGCCATAGCTCCGCCTGGATTCGAACCAGGGACCTCACGATTATGAGTCGTGCGCTCTAACCGCTGAGCTACGGAGCCGCGGGTACCGAGTTTAGACCGACCTGTGGGGGCCGGGTTTGGCGCGATCGGGGGCGGGGTAGGTCCGCCCTGCCTTCAACGCACCCAGGAGAGAGACATGCGCTTTCGTCGCGCCGCCGCCCTGTCGTTCGCCGCGCTGCTCATTGCCGGCCTATGTGCCGTGCCCACCCAGGCCGCTCCGGGCGACGCTCCGAGCTCTCCCGGCAAGGCCTCGGACTGGGCGCCGGGGGACAAGGATGGCTTCGGTACCTCTCGGACCCTGCGGAGCAAGGTCTGGTACACGATCAATGACGGCGAGCTCACCGAGGTGTTCTTCCCGCGGATCGACACCCCGGCGACCCGGGACACGCAGCTGGTGATCAGCGACGGCGCGACGTTCGCCGACCGCGAGGACGAGGACACCGATCACCAGGTCCAGCTGATCGCGGGCCGCAGTCCGGTCTACCGCCAGATCAACACCGCCAAGTCGGGCAAGTACCGGATCACCAAGACGTATGTGACCGATCCGGACCGATCGGCGGTACTGGTCGACATCCGCTTCGAATCGCTGACCGGCACGCCGTACAGCGTCTACCTCGTGCACGACGTCGGGCTCGGCCTGAACGCGAACGACGACAAGGGCCGCACGGCTGGTGGCGGCCTGGTCGCCACGGACGGCCGGCTGAGCAGCGCGGTGCTGGCCTCGTCGGGCTTCACGCAAACGTCCAGTGGCTACGCGGATCGAAGCGACGGCTACACGGATCTCAGCAAGAACTTCAAGATGGACTGGTCCTACACGGCGCGCGATCGCGGCAACGTCGTCCAGACCGGCGCCACGCGTCTGACCGGACTGGACGGCGGCCAGAGGCTGCAGCTGGCGCTGGGCTTCGCCCGCAAGTCCGACGTCGCCCTGCGCAGGGCACGCGCGGCTCAAAACCGCGGGTTCGGCTCGGCGCGCGGGGAATACGCCGCCGGGTGGCGCAAGTACTTCTCCACGCTCGATCCGGTGCCCGCGAGCGCCGCCGGCTCGCGCGCCGGCTACCGCGCCTCTGTGATGCTGCTGGCATCGCACGAGGACAAGACCTACCGCGGCGGGTTCGTCGCCGCGCCGGGCCGGCCCTGGGCGTGGCGCGACGAGCTGCAGCACATACCCGTGTACATCGCGGTGTGGTCGCGCGACCTGTACCAGATCGCGACCGGGCTGCTGGCGGCCGGCGACACGGCCGCCGCCGAGCGCTCGCTCGACTACCTATGGGAGTTCCAACAAGCCGACGACGGGTCGTTCCCCCAGAACGCCAGGCTCGACGGCG
This sequence comes from uncultured Thermoleophilaceae bacterium, assembly GCA_963728495.1. Lineage (GTDB taxonomy): Bacteria > Actinomycetota > Thermoleophilia > Solirubrobacterales > Thermoleophilaceae > JACVRW01. The sequence goes on from CAVSKI010000011.1 coordinate 363,475, forward strand.
AGGAGGTGTTCGACGGAGAGCAGCTCGACGAGGTGGCCTTCCCGATCGTGCTGGCCTGGCAGCTGGGCCGCACCGGAGCCGAGGATTGGGACAACGTTCGTCTCTCGGCCGACTACCTCGTGGCCACCGGGCCGCGCACCGGCCAGGAGCGCTGGGAGAACATCGGCGGATACTCGCCGGCCACGATCGCCGCGGAGATCGCGGGCCTCGTTACTGCGGCCGATATCGCCCGCAAGAACGGTGATCAGGCCCGTGCCGACCGTTACCTCGCGACGGCCGATCAATGGCAGCGCAACCTGGAGACGTGGACGCTCACCCGCAACGGTCCGCTGTCGCGCGAGCCGTACTACCTGCGCATCACCGACAACGGCGACGCCAACTCCGGCGCGCAGATCCAGATCTCCGACGGCGGGCCGCTGACCGACCAGCGCACGCGTGGTCGACCCCAGCTTCCTGGAGATGGTCCGCCTCGGAGTCAAGTCGGCGGATGACCCGACAATTGCCTCGACGCTGCGGGTGATCGACCGCGACCTCAAGTACGACACCGACAACGGGCCGTTCTGGCATCGCGCCAGCTTCGACGGCTACGGCGAGAAGGCGGATGGGAGCCAGTGGGCGCCGGTGGATCCGGGTTCGGGCGAGACCATCGGCCGCGGTTGGCCGCTGCTCACCGGAGAACGGGGCGAGTACGCGCTCGCCGCGGGCCAGCCGGCGCAGCTGTACCTGAACACGATGGCCAACGTGGCCGGCGACTCGGGCGGTCAGGTGATCGCAGAGCAGGTGTGGGACTTCAAGCCGCCGTTCGGCACCGAGGACGCGTCTGTTCCGGGCGAGAACACCATGTCCGCGACGCCGCTCGCCTGGTCGCACGCACAGTTCATCCGCTTGGCGCGCTCGATCGACGCGGGCCGGCCAGTGGAGACGCCCGAGGTCGTCGCCTGCCGCTACAAGACGACGCTCTGCCTGCCATAGGCGCTTAGCAGGCAAAATGGACCGGGCGTGGGGGTTGAATACCGCATGCTCGGGCCGCTGGAGGCGCTCGTGGACGGGCGGTCGGTTGCGCTTGGGCCGCCGCGTCACCGGGCGCTGTTGGTTCTCCTGCTCGCTCAGGCCAATTCGGTTGTCCCGGTTCACCGGCTGATCGACGAGATCTGGGGCGACGCCCCGCCCGCCAGCGCGGCCAACCTCGTGCAGGGCGCCGTCTCGCGTCTGCGCAAGGCGCTGGGGGCGGAGGCGATCGTCACGCGCGGACCCGGCTACGTGCTCGGCGTGGGTCCTGACGCGCTCGACCTACATCGCTTCGAGCGAAGGGCGGAGGTGGGCAGCCTGGCCCTGGAGGAGGGAGACTTCGAGCGGGCGGCGACGACCCTCGCGGCCGCGCTCGAGCGTGTGGTCCGGTCCCGCGCTGGCCGACCTCCAAGACGAGCGCTGCGTGCAGCCGGTCGCCGCCCGGCTGGACGACGTTCGGCTGCTCGCCTCAGAGCGTCGCCTCGAAGCCGAGCTCGGCCGCGGCCGGCACGCCGACCTTCTCGCCGAGCTCTCGGAGCTGGTGCGCGAGCATCCCCTGCGTGAGCGCGCCCACGAGCTGCTCATGCACGCCCTGTGCGCGTCGGGAAGACAGGCGGAGGCGCTCGAGGCCTACCGCTCCGCCCGCGCGTCATTGGTCGAAGAGCTGGGGATCGAGCCGGGGCCGGCTCTGCAGGAGCTGCACCGCCGCATGCTGCGCCAGGACCCGACGCTGTTCTCGCCCGGCTCGGAGGGGAGCGGTCGCTTCGCCCAAGACGTTCGGTCCAATCCTCGTCGCTCCGCTCGATTCCGGTTCCCTGGACATGCTGGTGGAGGCGGCGGAGCCGCTCGCGGGCCAGCCCGAACGGGAGATCATCGTGGTCGCAACCGTGCCTCACGCCGAGCAGCTCGGCTCTCTGAGCCGAGCGCTCGAGGCGCGCAGGGAGCGTCTGCTCGAGCGCGGCGTCGCGGCGCGCTCGGCGGCGTTCACATCGGTCACGCCGGGGGCCGACGTGGCGCGGCTCGCGACCGAGCACGATGTGGACCTTCTCCTGGTGGACGCTCCCGAGGGGCTGCTGGAGGACGCGAGGCTGCTCACGCTGCTCGAGCAGGCGCCCTGTGACGTGGCGGTCGTGGCCGGAGCGCGAAGTTGGCCTCCCAACTCGGGAGAGGAGCGCTCCGCGGTGCTCGTCCCGTTCGGCGGCGGGCTCCCACGACTGGGCGGCGGTCGAGCTCGGAGCCTGGCTGGCGCTCAGCACGGGCGCGCCGCTGCGACTGGCGGGAGCCTCTGGACGGTTACGGCGGGCGGGATGCCAGCCGGCTGCTGGCCAGCGCCTCGCTCGCCGTACAGCACGCCCTGGGCGTTCCCGCGGAGCCGTTGCTGGTGGCGCCCGACTCCGACGCGCTGATTGAGGCGGCGGACTCGAGCATCGTGGCGGTGGGACTCACCGAACGATGGCGGCGCGAGGGCCTCGGACGCGCGCGAACCGCTCTCGCGACGCGTGCCTCCGCGCCGACTGTGCTCGTCCGCCGGGGCGTTCGGCCGGGTGGATTGGCGCCCCGCGAGAGCGACACCCGGTTTACCTGGACGCTCGCCAATGTGTAGACCAGCGTCCAGCGAGCGTCAAGCGAACCTCCAGAGCGAGGAGCGACCGTGGCTCGAAACATACGGGCAGGGTGCTCGTGTCAGACCGAGGAGGCGCAAATGCTCCGGACGAATACGAGCCGACGATTGGTTGCCCTGGCGGGATGCGCGGTCCTGGCGCTCGCCCTGGCCGCGCCGGCGAGTGGCAAGACGCACCGGCTGTCGGGAACCCAGAAGGTGGTCGACGAGGACGCCGGCACCTACAAGATGCGAGGCAGCCTGGTGGGAAGCTGGGCCGCCACGTCCTTCGAAGAGGTGGCGGACCCGACGTACTTCCACGGCAGGGGAACGGAGCTCTTCAAGGGTTGCCTGGACCGCCGGCGCGATCGCTCGTGCAAGGGCGACCCCAAGGGCTCCCTGTCCTTCACCTTCGACTACTGGGCGCTGTTCGCCTCGCCCGATCCGGAATCGCTGGTGTGGGGCGCCTGCTGGCACCCGATCGTCGAGGGCACGGGCGACTTCGCCGGCGCGCAGGGCGTGGTGATGATGGTGGACACCCCCACGGACAAGAGCGTGAAGACCAAGTACATCGGCAACGTGACGCTCCGGGGCCACGCCGCCACCGGCGTGCGGCCACGGCTGCCGTATCGCAGCAGGGGCTGTTGAGCGCATGGTGATCAGCCCGGCGGGTCGAGCGAGCACTTGCTCGGCCCGCCGGGCTTGATGCAGTGGCCGGGGTCAGGCAGTCTTGACCCGGGGGGATAGCTTTGATCGATCCACAATCGCTCGCGGCTCCGCAGGTCGCGGGCTATCGCCCCGAGGAGCTGATTGGGCGGGGCGGCAACGGAGAGGTGTACCGGGCAGAGGATGTCCGGCTGGGGCGTCCGGTGGCCATGAAGGTGCTGGCGGCCGGTGTGGTCGCGGACGAGCGTTCCCGCGAGCGCCTTCTGCGCGAGTCGCGCCTGGCAGCGAGCCTCGACCACCCGAACGTCATCCCGATCTACGAGTCAGGCGACCAGGACGGGCTGTTCTTCATCGCCATGCGTTACGTGCCGGGCCGAGATCTGAAGGCGGTGCTGCGGCGAGAGGGAGCCCTCGCGCCCGAGCGCACGATCGCGATCGCCGAGCAGCTGGCAGGGGCTCTCGATGCCGCTCACCGCCGCGGCTTGGTCCATCGCGACGTGAAGCCGAGCAACGTGCTGCTGGACCGCCAGGACGAGCGCGAGCACTGTTATCTCGCGGATTTCGGACTCACGCAGAGCGCATCGGAGCGCGGTCCGGCCGACGGCCAGTTCATGGGAACGGTGGCCTACGTCTCGCCCGAGCAGATCCGCGGCGACGACGTCGGCGGCCGCCGCCGACCAGTACAGCCTCGCCTGTCTGGTCTTCGAATGCCTCACCGGATCCGTGCCGTACGGCGACAGGTCGGAGGTGGCGGCGATCTTCGCCCATCTCGAGGAGCCAGTTCCGTCGGCGAGCGAGCGCGGGGCCGACCTGCCGCCGGCAATCGACTCGGTACTGGCACGCGGCATGGCCAAGGACCCCGACGACCGCTACGAGAGCTGCGGCGCCCTGGTGGCGGCGGCGGCGGAGGCACTCGACGTCGATCCGATCCATGCCCCCGGGGCGCTCGCGCTCGATAGTGCTTGTTGGCCGGTGTCGTGTTGGCGTACTCGCCGTCGCGATCGGCGTGGCGGTGCTGGCGACCCGGGGCGGCGAGGCCGGAGCGTTCAGCGCCCACCGGTGCGCTCGTGAAGGTGGATACGCGCACGAACAAGACGGTTCTCCGGCAGGGCGTTCGCGGGCACCCGAGCCAGCTCGCGGTGACGCCGGGTGGACTCTGGATGGCGGACTTCCGCGGGGGAGTCCTGTGGCGCTACGAGCCCGGCGCGGACCGGCTCGAGCGCGTGACCTCCAACGGCGAGCCGCGCGACCTGGCCGCCGTCGGGGACAAGGTCTACGTGGGCGCGGACGGTCGCTTCCTGTCCGGCGTGATCTCCCGCTACGACGCCGTTACCGGAGTGCGCGAGGACGGGATCGATCTGCTGGCGTGCGCCATGGCCTCGGGGGAGGGCGTGCTGTGGGCGGCCGGATGTCCTGCCGTCCAGCGGCTCAGCACGGACCGCGGGCGTCTGCGGAAGCTCGTCGAGGTCTTCCTCCCCTTCCAGTCGCCGGGCACCGTGGAGAACTCGCGCGTGCAGTTTCGTGAGATGGACGTGGGCGCCGGATCGCTCTGGGTGCTCGGCGATGCGCTCGACCGGCGAATGTGGCGGCTCGATCGGCGCACCGGGCGGATCCAGGCGACGATCGAGCTGGGCTTCGCCCCGACCTCGGTTGAGGTGGCGAACGGCATCGTCTGGATCACCGACGGGGTGCGCGACCGGATCGTGCCCCTCGATCCCGAGGACAACGAGGCGCTCGCCGGGATCCGGGTCGGTCGCGGCCCGTCCGGAGTCGCCGCCGGTGCCGGCGCCGTATGGGTGGCGAACACCCTGGACGGCTCGCTGTCGCGGGTCGATCCGCGAACGCGACGAGTCGTGGCGACGATCGATGTGGGTGGCGCCCCCCGAGGCGTGACGGTGGGCGCGGGATCGGTCTGGGTGACCGAGCATGAGTTCTAGGGCGCTCCCCTGGCGCGCGGGCGTCGTCGCGTGCGTGCTCGCGCTGCTCGCCGGCGCCTGCGCGGACGAGGAACCACCGCTGCGGATCGGGGTGGTGGTGGACTGCGTGGGGATCTTCCGCTCGTTCGGCGACGCGGAGCTCTCGGGAGCCCAGCTCCCGCTGATCGAGCGGGGCGCCCGCCGCCGCGGCGGCCAGCGCCCAGGACGGCATCACGCCGGTGACCGTGGCGGGGCGCTCGGTCGAGTTGGTCTCCGGATGCACCGAGGCCGCGGAGTTCAGCGCACTCACCACCGAGCTTCGCCGCATGGCCGAGCTCGAGAAGGTCGACGCGGTCGTGGCCGGGAGCACGGGCGCGGACGAGATCGTGATCCGCGACGTCGCGCGCGGGCACCCGGAGACCGTCTTTCTGCCGGCCGTCCATGGTCCGCGCGAGGTGACGCTGCGTCGTCCCGCGGCCAATGTCTTTCGCTTCTCCGGAGACCATGGCCAGGGCGTTGCGGGTCTGGCCACCTACGCCTACCGCGAGCTGGGCTGGCGACGCGCCGCGATCGTGCTCGCCAATTGGGACGCGGGCTGGGGCAGCCGGGACGCGTTCGCGGCCGAGTTCTGCGCCCTCGGGGGCAAGATCGAGCAGCAGCTGGGGCTGAACTTCTTCGACCCGGCCGGACGCGACGTCGACCGCGTGCGCCGCGACGTGGACGGCGTGGCGGTATTCGGAGGTTCGTACTTCGATGCCAGCGGGTTCCTGAAGCGACTCGCGCGGCGCACCGACGACCCGGCTCGGCAGATCGTTGCCGGTCCGGCGCTCATGGACGAACCCACGACGCTGCGCGCCACGAGCCGCGCGCTGGCCGGGTGTCACCGGCAGCTCGTACGCCTACCCACCTCGTATGCGGGACTACCTGCGCGACTACTCGCGAGCCTTCCCCGGGACACCGGCCAGCCTCGCGAGCAGCGAACTCGTGACCGGCTATCGCGATGCGGTCGAGGCGATATTGCTCGCCCTCGAGCACGCCGAAGGCAGCTCGGCGCGCCTGCCCGCCGAGCTAGGGCGGCTTCGCGTCAACCTGCTCGGCGGACCGGTACGGCTCGACAACAACCGCCAGGCGGTGATCTCCACATCCCTGGTACGCATCGGCGACCCCGACGCCACAGGGCGCGCAGCCCGTGCTCACGCCGGTCAGTCGACGGCACGGGGTCGACCAGTCCGTGGGAGGGCTGCTGGCGCCGTCGCTGTCGCCGAGCGCGGGCCCCGCCGCTTGCAAGCGAGGACATACTGCCGGGGGTGACGGGTAAAGCACCGCTCCTGGTCGCCGTCCCCAACCTGAGCGAGGGGCGCGACCGGGACAGGCTCGAGCGCCTCCAGGCCGCCGTGGGGCCGGCGCGCCTGCTCGACGTCCACACCGATCCCGATCACAACCGCTCGGTCTTCACGCTGGCCGCGCCGCAGGGCGCGCTGGCGGAGGGTCTCGCCGGGCTCGCACGAGCCGTAGTCCGGGAGATCGACCTGCGCGAGCACGATGGCATTCATCCCCACGTCGGGGCTCTCGACGTGATGCCGGTGGTGTGGGTCGACCGAGAGCGCCGCGGCGCGGCCTGCGCCGAAGCGCTCACCGCGGCGGCGCTCGTGGGGGCGGACGCGCAGGTGCCCGTGTTCCTCTACGGAGATCTGGCCACGCGGCCCGAACAGGCCGAGAGAGCCTGGATTCGCCGCGGCGGCCCGGCCGAGCTGGCCCGGCGGATCGACGCCGGCGAGCTGGCGCCCGACTTCGGCCCGCCGCGCGCCCACCCGAGCGCGGGCGCCACTCTGGCCACGGCCCGCCCGCCGCTGCTCGCCTTCAACGTCGATCTCGACAGCGACGACCTCGAGCTGGCCAAGAGCATCGCCGCCGAGCTGCGGGAGTCGGGCGGCGGGCCACCCGGGCGTGAGCGCCCTCGGCCTGTTCCTCGAGGCACGAGGCCGCGCCCAGGTGTCGACCAACGTCCACGACCATACGTCCGTGACGCTGGGCGAGATAGTGGAGCGGGTGCGAGCCCGAGCACCGGTCGCGGAGGCAGAGCTGATCGGGCTGGCGCCCCGCACGGCCTTCGAGGCGTTTTCCCGAGGACGTACCCCTGCGGGGCTTCTCGCCCGAACGGCATATCCTCGAGAACGCCCTTAACGCCTTGGAGGACCGCCCATGAACGAATGCACCCACCTGGACTGATCACCGTGGACCGCCCCGAAACCGTCGAGGGCTGTGAGGAGTGCCTGAAGACCGGCGACCGCTGGATGCACCTGCGGGTCTGCCGCACGTGCGGAAAGGTCGGCTGCTGCGACTCGTCGCCCAATCGCCACGCCTCCGCCCACGCGCGTGAAGCCGAGCACCCCGTGATCTCCTCCGCCGAGCCGGGCGAGGAGTGGTCGTACTGCTACGTGGACGAGGTGGCGTTCGTGCTGCGGGAAGCGGAGTGAACCAGCGGCCGTCGGCCTGATCAGCCCCCGTGTTGGCCGTGCGCGGTGTGGTGGTGATGACCGCCGGGCGGCGGGGTGGGACTCTGGCCCTTGCGCCGCACCTGCACCGTCTTCATCATCCCGCCGTCCTCGTGACCGAGGATGTGGCAGTGAAAGACGAAGTGCCCCGTGTAGCGGCGGAAGGAGTTGCGGATCACGACCGAGCCGTGCTTGGGAATGATGACCACGTCCTGCAGGCCCCTCGCGCGATAGGGCTTGCGGTTGACGCGCATGACCTGAAAGTCGTTCACGTGGATGTGGAAGGGATGGTCCTCGCTCGTGACGTTGCGCAGCGTCCACTCCTCGGCGCTGCCGACCAGGGGGGCGACGGTCGTGGCATCTGGGTCGAAGGCCTGGCCGTTGATACGAGCGAAGTTCTTCTTCGAGAAGTCAAAGGAGAATGTGAACGTGCGCTTCCGCCGCACCGGCAGGCCGGCCAGGCTCTTGGCCGGCGTCTCGAGAGTCCTGGGAACCTCCGCTCTGGACCTCGACGCCGGCCCGCGCACCCTGACCGTGGCCAGCTTTGTCCTGGGCAGCAGCTGGAAGCCCTCGTCGAACTTGCGCGTTCGGAGGTTGTAGGCCCCCGGCTTGGCGCCCTGGACGAGCACGTCGTAGCGCTTGCCCGGTGCCAGCACCAGGTGGCGTTTGCTCCACACGCGCCACACCGGGGAGCCGTCCTCGGCGATCACGTGCAAGCGGTGGCCGGCTAGCTCCACATCGTAGAAAAGGTCCGCCCCCACGTTCGCGATCCGCCACAGCTGAGTTTCGCCCGACCGAAGGGTCATGCGCGGGCGCAACAGCCCGTTGACCAGGCGCGTGCTCGGCTTCTGGACGTCGATGTCGGCGGCGTCCATGATGATCGAGTCACCGCTGTGCTGGACGTCACGGATCGCGAGCTGATGCTCGCGGATGTCGCGCAATTCCCGGGGCAGCAGTCGCTTCAGGCCGTCGACCACCAGCAGGCCCGACATGCCACCCATCACCTGCTCCTCGGTGAGCCCGTGCAGGTGCACGTGGTACCAGTAGGTGCCGGGCGAGTGATCGGTGGGGACATCGACGATCGACTTGACGGTCTGCCCGGGCCGGAACACCCGGAACACGTTGTCCGAGCGTCCCCGCGGTGACACGTGCATCCCGTGGTAGTGGATGTTCGTGCGCTCGCTGGTGGCGTTGCGGATCGTCGCCTCGATGCTGTCTCCGGGCCGCACGTGGAGGGTCGGCCCGATGAGGCGGCCGTTGAACGGCTGGGCCTCGATGCGCGAGCCGGAGACGGTGATGGCGTGCCGGCGCGCGTTGAGATCCACCCTCAGCACGCCGTCGCGGCTGTACAGCTGGACGGGCTCCTTCAACGGCCGGCCGGCTTTCGGCTCCCACTCCGAGGGTCCCTGGGCGTCTACCCTCAGCGCCGCCACGGCGATCGCCAGGAGAACGGCCAGGGCTGTGGCGATCATGACCACGCGGGGGAGCGTGAGTCCTTGGGGGCGGTGGAGCATCGAAACCTCTCAGGGGGCGGGAAACGAGGTTGCACCCCAAATCATCGGCCCCCACGGGCTCGCCCTTTAGCGCCGAAAGGTTCAGCCGCCGGGCGAGGGTGTCCGGCTCAGCCCTCGAGCGCGGACATCACGTGCTTGACGCGCGTGTACTCCTCCAGCGAGTACATCGACAGGTCCTTGCCGTAGCCCGACTGCTTGAAGCCGCCGTGCGGCATCTCGGCCACCAGCGGGATATGGCAGTTGATCCACACGCAGCCGAAGTCGAGCGCCCGTGACACGCGCAGGGCGCGCTTGTGGTTGCTCGTCCAGACGCTGGACGCGAGGCCGTACTCGGTGCCGTTGGCCCAACGCAGCGCCTCGTCCTCGTCGGAGAACGACTGCACGGTGATCACCGGACCGAAGATCTCGGTGGTGGCCATCTCGTCGGACGTCTTCAGGCCTCCGATGACCGTCGGGGAGTAGAAGTACCCTTCGTCGCCGGCCCGCTCGCCGCCCACCATCACCTGGGCGTTGCCCGGGGCGCGGTCCACGAGCCCGCTCACGTGCTCCATCTGGTTCGCGTTGTTGAGCGGCGGGATGTAGAAATCCTCCGAGTCTTCCTGCTCGTCCTTCGACAACTTCACGTCGCCGGCCTGCTCGACCAGAGCGGCGGCCAGATCTTCTTGCACGCGCTCGTTGGCCAGCACGCGCGTGGCCGCCGTGCAGTCCTGGCCGGCGTTGAAGTAACCGGCCACGGCGATGTTCTCTGCCGCATCGGCAAGGTCGGCGTCGTCGAGGACGATCACCGGCGCCTTGCCCCCGAGCTCGAGGTGCACTCGCTTGACCGTGTCGGCCGCCGCCTTGGCCACCGCCTTGCCGGCTCCGATGCTGCCGGTGATGGAGACCATCTGCGGGATCGCGTGGCTCACCACCCCCGCGCCCGTGTCGCGGTCTCCGCAGACCACGTTGAACACCCCGGGGGGCAGGATCTCGCCGAACAGCTCGGCCATCTTCAGCGTGCTGGCCGGCGTGGTGTCGGAGGGCTTGAGCACCAGCGTGTTGCCCGCTGCGAGAGCGGGGGCGAACTTCCACACGGCCATCATCATCGGGTAGTTCCAGGGCGTGACCGATCCGATCACGCCGACCGGCTCGCGCCGAATCCAGGAGGTGAAGCCCTCCATGTACTCCGTCGACCCCTTGCCCTCGAGCATGCGCGCGGCGCCCGCGAAGAAGCGGATCTGGTCGCACATGGGGGGGATCTCCTCGCTGAGGGTCAGCCCCTTGGGCTTGCCGGTGTTCTCGGCCTCGATGTCCACCAGCTCCTCGGCGTTCTCCTCGATGGCGTCGGCCATCTTCAGCAGGGAGGTCATCCGGTCGCCGGGCGTGCTGTCGCGCCAGCCGCCCTCGAAGGCCGCCTGGGCCGCCTTCATGGCGGTGTCGATGTCGGCCTCGCGCGAGGCCGGGGAGGTGGCGTAGACCTGACCCGTTGACGGGTTGACGATGTCGAGGGTCTCGCCGTTGCTCGGCGCCGTGAACTCGCCGTTGATGAAGTTGGACAGTTCGCGCACGTCGGCCATCGGTTCTCCTCGTTGGTTGTTTAGGCGGCTTGGCGTTCTTCGGTGAAGCTCTCGGTGAACGTGCCCTCCCGGAAGGAGTCAAAGGACTGCTCCCAGGTGCGCTCCGGCCAGCGATACTCGGCTCTGCCCTCGGCGGGGTAGTAGGCCGCGGTGTAGATCGTGCCCATCCCGGTCGAGTGGGCCGTGCTGCGCAGCGGCGGCTCCAGGAACGCACCGATGAAGCGGTCGCGGCTCACGTCGGGCTGCTTGAGCAGCTCGAGCACGTACTGCTCGCGCTCGAGCGTGCGCACTGCGCGCGCGTACTCGGGCCAGTCGTCCTCGCGCTGGTGGTTGGTGGCCGCGGGCACATCCTTGAAGTCCGGCTTACGGTCGGGGCTCAGGCACACGGTCACGTAGTCTCCCGTCTTGTCGAGCACGGTGACGTTCTGGGCTGCGTGCACCGGTACCCGCTCCAGCACCTCGCGCGCCTCGGCCACCGTCTCGCACACCTCCAGGACGTAGCGAATCACGAGCGGAATGCCGAAGCCGTCGCCGACCGCGGTGCGTCCCCCGAAGGTAAGCGAGGCGGCGAGGCCGGCGTCGTTGATGCCGTCGAGCAGCCCCCAGAGGCAGTCGCTCATCCCGATCACCCGCCGGCCGGTCCAGGCGGTGGAGACGATGATGCCCTCGGCGCGCGAGGCCGGGTAGTCGTAGTTGCGGACCAGAACGGGATCGTGCTCGCGGTTCCAGGCGCCCTGCGAGCAGCCCACGATGAAGCCGGGCGGTCGGTAGAGCGACAGAAAGCGGGCGGCCATCTCGTCGCCTTCGGCCAGCTCCACCAGGCGCTCGTAGGTCGGCACCAGCTCGGGCATGTGCTGGCGCAGCTTGGCCTTGCAGGTGTCGAGATCGGGCCGGGCCGATTCGCCCTCCTTCAGGTACCAGCCGCGGTAGGCGGGCCACATCTCGCGAAAGGAGCGGCGCCACTTCTCGCCCGGCTCGCGCTCCTCGATGGCCTCGAAGGTCAGCCACTCCCCGTCGGGAGCGGGCGGGGCCTGGGACGGCCGCGAGCGGTGGTCGGGGAGCAGGTCGAGCTCGTGCTTGACCTCGTCCCAGACCGGCTTCCAGTAACGGTCGATCGCGTCGGTGGCCACCTTGGGCAAGCCGAGTGACTTGACCCATTCTGGGAGCTCCGTGAGGTTGGGCTGGGATGACGACATCGCAGCTACGGTAGCGCCGCCAGCCCGCACCAGTCCCCGATGAACAGGCCGAGCACCTGGGCCGTCTCTGTCACCGAGGGCAGGTATACGCGCTCGTCGACTCCGTGGATGCTCTCGCCGTGGGGGCCGAAGCACACGGCGGGCGTGTCGCCGTAGAGGCCGAAGGCGCGGGCGTCGGTGGTGGCGGTGGAGGCGAACACCGGCGGAGCCTCGCCGGTCAGCCGCTCACGGGCCCCGGCCAGAGTTTCGATCAGCGGGGCTTCTGTTTCGAGTGTGTAGCCGCGACAGGCAAAGCCGTCGTATTCGACCTCCACCCCGAAGCCGGCGAGCGCGGGGTCTTCGGAGGCGGCCGCCACCGTCTCCTGCACGCGGCGCTTGAGCTCCTCCGGATCCTCGTCGGGAAACAGGGCCAGGCGGAAGTGCGTGACGCTCTCGCCGGCCACGGTGGAGGGCCAGTCGCCGCCGCGGATCTTGCCCACGTTCAGGTTGATGGGGTGGGGGTAGCCGTCGTAGGGGGCGGGCGGGTCCTGGTTGAGCTCGCCCTCGAGCTCGCGCAGCGCTCGCACGATCGGGAAGGTGGCCTCGATCGCGTTCTGTCCCTCGGGAGCATCTCCCGCGTGGGCGGGACGCCCGGCGATCCGGACCGAGAACCACAGGACCCCCACCTGGGAGTGCTGGATGCCGCCGCTGGTGGGCTCGGTGACCACGGCCGCGTCCGCGGTGTGCCCGGCCTGCACGCAGGCCAGCGCGCCGTTGCCGGTGCATTCCTCCTCGACCACGCACTGCAGCTGCACCAGCGCGCACGGCCTGCACCCAAGCGCGACCAGCCCTCGCACGGCGCCGACGAAGGCCACCAGGCCGGCCTTCATGTCGCCTGCGCCGCGGCCGTAGAGCCAATCGCCATCGCGGCGAGCCGTAAACGGGGGAGAGGCCCACATCGTGGTGGGTTCCGGGCTGACCACGTCGATGTGCCCGTTCAGCACCAGAGAGCGCCCGTCGGCCGGCTCAACGGGCTCCCAATTCGCCACTACGTTGGCCTTGTCGGCTACTTCCCAGCTGAAGGCGGAGGCTCCAGGGTGGTCCCGCAGCGCGTCGGCATCCAGCGGCACGTCGAACGGTGCGAGCCCGATTTCGGAGAACGCCTCGCGGATGATCTGCTGGCCGCGCATCTCCTCGCCCGGCAGGGTGGGCGCCTCGACCAGGCGCGCGAGCAGATTTTCCATCGCCGGCGCCTCCGCGGCGATCGCGGCCGAGATCCCGTCGTCCGTGGGCTTCACGAGGGAGGCACGTCCAGCGCGGGGTTGCGATCGAAGAAGCCGACCGGCTTGAGCCAGAAGGACACGGTGTCCACTGGCATCACCGGCCAGTCCTCGGGGCGCGTGACGTGGTGCAGCCCGAACACGTACCAGAGCACCACATCGGTGTCCTCGATCGGGCGGTTCTGCTCGGTCCAGGCGGGCAGGCCGGCGTCGGCCTCGGCCTGCACGGGGAACTCGCCGCAGGGCCAGCGCTCGTGCTCGGAGTAGGGCGTGACCCACAACGTGTGGCCGATCACCTGTGCGCGGCGAAACACGGGCGAGGAGGGATCCATCATGGCCGGAAAGGCGCCACCGGGCACGAGCTTGTAGCCCACCGGCGTGCCCAGGCGGTTGGGCGAGCTGTCGTTCACGACCTTCCACGCGCGCTGGGTGTGCCAGTCGTAGTCCTGCTTGCCCTCCTCCTCGGTGCGCAGCGGCGTCGAGCGCTGCACGATCCCCAGGCCGTCGGGGTTCTCGGGCCCGATCGGCAGCGCCTCGGACTCGGTCATGTGCACGGTGTTGGCCTCACCGTCGATATCGAGATCGAGCCGGGCCACGAGGAAGTGCTGGTGCATTGGGGCGTAGGTGCGCTCGTCGACGAGCGTCCCGTAGGGCGGCTGCTCGCCCTCCGGGAAGCTGGTGGTGACCATGATCCCGGTGGCCCGCACCTCGCATTCGATGTTGCCGTCCTGGTAGAAGCGCCAGTAGACGAGGTACTCGTAGTTGGCCACGGTGGCGTGGAAGGAGACCACGAGCCGCCGGGAGCGGCGCACCTCGGCGCCGGCCGCCGGATCGACGTGCTTCCACAGCACCGCGTCGTCTTCCTCGTGGATGCAGATCGCGTTCTTGACCGTGCGCGGCTCGCCCTTGGAGTCGTGCAGCACGGCGTCGAGGTAGGTGATCTCGCCCAGGCAGTCGCAGCCGAGCTCGAGCGAGGTGGTCATGAATCCCAGCCCCCACTCGCCGATGTCGAACGCGGTGCGGCGCATGTGGTCGGCGGTCGGGTCGCGGTAGGGGACGATCATCTCGGCGAACGACATGCGGTGGGCCACGGGCCGCACCCGGCCGTCGTCCTCGTAGCCCAGCCTGTGAATTACCAGGCCCTCGCGGGGATTGAACCCGAGCCGCATCGACCAGCGCTCCCACTCGAGCCCGTTGCCGTCGAGCGCGAAGGACACGCCCTCGGGCTGGGAGATGTGCAACGGCTTGAGGCCCGTGCGCTGCTCCTGCCCGGGCACGAGGGCGGGCACGTACTCGCCCATCGTCTTGGGCCGCTCGCCCACGAACTCCTCCTCGATGTCCAGCAGCTCCATCGAGTTCACGTCCACCACGAAGGTGAGCCCGCTCAGCGGATTGGCGTAGGGGTTGGACGTCTTCGAGTCGCGCACCCAGACGTCGGTCCAGCCCACCCGACGGCCGTGGTAGCGCTTGTCCACCAGATGCGCGCCGTAGGCCCAGGTGTCGAAGAGGACGAGGTCGAGGTCGTGTATGCCGTAGCGCGCCAGCGCCTCGACCACGCGCGGCTCGCTCGCGAGCGCCTCGTTGCACTCGTAGAACTCGTCCTCGGTGAAGTTGGCCTGCTCGCCCGGCCGGTGCTCCCAGCTGAGCACCGAGTCGTGGCTGAGCGAGACGCGCGCCTTGTAGGTCTGGCCGTCATCGCGGTTCCAACAGGTCACGAGCGCTTCGCGTGGAGGCCGTTCGCTCCCCGCCAGCGCCGGCTTCGACGGCTCGCCCAGCTCGATGATGCCGAAGCGCCAGCGCGGCGGCTCCACCTGCCGGTCGCGCCGCAGGATGGCCACGACCTCGCGTATCTCTTGGGCCGAAAGGGGATCGAGCGGATGGGTCATCGGCCGGGCAGCCTATCCGTCATACAATCGGCGCGGCCATGGCCGAGACAAAGACTCTGCGCGGTATCTCCGAGATCCGGGGCTTCTTTCGCACCAACGAAACGCCCATCCATTTCATCTCGCCCACCGCGTTCAACCTGCTCGGCATCGACCGCTGGGTGCGCAACTTCTTCTTCGTCAACTACTTCGACTCGTTCGAGGGCAGCCATCCGCGCGTATCGGTTCCCGAGCAGCACCCGCATCCCGAGTTCGAGTCCAGCGAGGACATCTGCCACTACCTGCTCACTCACGACCAGGTGCTCGATCTCGTGCGCTCGCACGGGCCCGGCGGGAAGGCGGTGTTCGTCTTCTTCGACGAGGAGACCGAGACGCTGGCCTCGAAGGCCGGCCTGGAGGTGGCCTTGCCCTCCGCGGAGCTGCGCCACCGCCTCGACTCGAAGATCGTGACGACCCAGCTCGGCGACGACGCGGGCGTCCCGAGCGTGCCCAACGTGCTGGGTCACGCCGAGAGCTACGAGGAGCTGCTCGCCCTCGCCGCGGAGGCCGGCCTGGGTGACGAGCTGGTGGTGCAGACGCCGTACGGCGACTCCGGCAAGACGACCTTCTTCGTGGATTCGCAGGACGACTGGGAGGACAACGCGAAGGAGATGTCGCGCCAAGAGCTCAAGGTCATGAGGCGCATCAATCCGCGCGCGCTGGCGGTGGAGGCCTGCCTCACACGCCACGGCACCCTGGTGGGCCCGCTGATGAGCGACCTCACCGGCCACCCCGAGCTGACGCCCTACCAGGGTGGCTGGTGCGGTAACGACATCTCCCCCGACGTGGTCTCGCCGGACCTGCGCGAGCGCGCGCGGGAGCTGACTCGCAAGCTGGGCGACCGGCTGGCCCAGGAGGGCTACCGCGGCTGCGTGTGCGTCGACTATCTCGTGGACGCCGACGCCGGCGAGCTCTACCTGGGCGAGCTCAACCCGCGCCTGAGCGGGATCAGCTCGATGACCAACGTGAGCGCTAGCGCCTACGCCGACATGCCGCTCTTCCTCTTTCACCTACTCGAGTACCTGGACGTCGACTACGACATCGACATCGACGACATCAACCGGCGCTGGTCGGGTCACGCCGAGACCGACGTCTGGAGCCAGCTGGTGCTCAAGGAGCCCGATGAGTCGGTGGAGCTGCTCACGGCCGCGCCCCGGACCGGCATCTGGCGGCTTGGAGACCAGCCGGGCGAGATCGCCTTCAGCCGCTGGGGCAACGATTGGCACAGCCTCCACGACGAGACCGAGGGGTTCTACCTGCGCGTGCTCGCGGCGGGGGACTACCGCTACAAGGGCGCCGATCTCGGCATTCTCGTCACGCGCGCTCGCATGCAGACCGAGCGACAACGAGCTGACAAGCACTGCCGTGACTGGATCGAGGCGATCCGCTCGCAGTTCGCCGGCACGGCGATTGATGGCCCCGCGGCAGTTGGCGCACTCGCCTTAAAGTGATCGATCCCCTCAACCGCTGGTCTGCGCTCGGCGAGAAGCCCGACTACGCCGGCCTGCTCACCTTCGCCGGCTGCCCGTACACCGAGGACGCCGCCGAGCTGTCGGACGTCGACGTGGCGATCGTGGGAGCGCCGATGGACGACCTCGTGTCCGACCGGCCCGGCACGAGCTTCGCGCCGCGGGCGATCCGCGCGGCGAGCAGCCCTCCCGGTACCCATCTGGAGGCCGGGGTGGACGCTTTCGCGGAGCTTCGGGTGGTGGACTTCGGCGACGCGGCGGTGCTACCGGGCGACCCCCGTCGCTCGCACGCGGCCATCGAGGCGCTGGTGGGCGAGGTGCTCGCCGCCGGAGCCATGCCCATAGTCCTGGGCGGCGACCACTCGGTCACCGAGCCCAGCGTGCGCGCTTGCGTGGCCGCGAGCGGCCCGGTCGGGGTGGTGCATTTCGACACGCACACGGACACAGGCGAGGAGGTGTTCGGGGTGAAGTTCTCTCACGGGACGTTCATGCGCAGCCTCGTGGAAGACGGACAGGTGGACGGCGGGCGGTACGCGCAGGTCGGCCTGCGCGGCTACTGGCCCGGGGAGCGCGAGTTCGCCTGGCAGGCGGAGCGAGGTATCACGAGCCTCTTCATGCACCACGTTCGCGATCTCGGGATGGAGGAGGTGGTGGCCCGCGCACTGGAGGCGGTGGGCCAGGGACCCGCCTATCTCACTGTGGACGTTGACGTGTTGGACCCGGCCTTCGTCCCCGGAACCGGCACGCCCGAGCCCGGCGGCCTCACCTCCGCCGACCTGCTGTGGGCCGTGCGCGAGGTGGCGCAGCGCCTCGAGCTGGTGGGCGCCGACATGGTCGAGGTGATCCCCAGTTGGGTGGGCACGAACGATTCTTCGGCACTCGTGGCCGACCGCATCGTGCGCGAGATTCTCACCGGGGTCGCCATGCGCCGGTTGCAGCACCCAAGCGTGTAGCGTCGACACGCGGCGGATTCGAAATCAACCGTCTAGGGTCTTGGGAATCATGGCCCAGGCCAAGCGCAAGCGCACCCGGAAACACCGCGGCACCCCCGCCGGGACGATCGAACGGGCCGGCCGGACCGGGCGTCCTCAAACGCGCGAGGAGGCCAAGAAGATCTCGCGCGACCGGCGCACGGAGCGGCTCAACAAGCCGCCCAGCTGGCGCAGCGCGATCAATCGCGCTGCGATCGCCGCCGTCCTGTTCGGCGTGCTGCTCGTGATCCTCTTCAAGCGCGACATCGTCCAGGGCCTCGCGCTGGGTGCGTTCATGTTCGTGCTCTACATCCCGCTGGGCTACGCCACCGACACGATGATCTACCGCTACCGCCAGCGAAAGCGGGGAGGCGGGTAGCAAGATGGACGTGCGCATGTTCACGGTCGGCCCGGTGGCCGAGAACACCTACATCTTCCGGCGGGAGGGCTCAGACCGAGCGCTGATCGTGGACCCGGGTGAAGAGGCGGACAGGCTGCTTGCCGCCATCGACGAGCTGGGCGTGACGCTCGACGGAATACTGCTCACCCACACCCACTTCGACCACGTCGGCGCGGTGGCGCCGGTGGCCAAGGCGACCGGCGCCGAGGTGTGGGTGCCGGAGATCGAGAAGGTCGTGCTCGACGACATCATGGCCTTCGTGCCCTGGCCGGGGTTCGGGCCCTTCGAGTCATACGACGCCGAGCACACGCTGAGCGGGGGCGAGAAGCTGGAGCTCGCCGGCTTCGACATCGACGTGCTCTTCACTCCCGGCCACAGCCCCGGCCACATGACCTTCTCCATCCCCGACGAGAGCGCCGTCTTCTCCGGCGACGTGCTCTTCGAGGGGTCGGTCGGCCGCACCGACCTTCCCGGCGGCGACTGGGGCACCCTGCTCGAGTCGATCCGCGGCCTGGTCGAGGGGCTGCCGGAGGAGACCACCGTGTATCCCGGCCACATGGGCATCACCAGCCTGGGCGCGGAGCGCGCCGGCAACCCGTTCCTCGCCGAGCTGACGCGCTGAGCTCGAAGCCCAAGCTCCAGGCCCCTCGGGGCACGCTCGACGTCCAGCCCGAGGACGCACAGCGCCGCCTCGCCCTGCTGCGAGACGCCGGCGAGCTGCTCGGCCGCGCGGGCTACGACCCCTTCGAGACGCCGGTGTTCGAGGACACCGAGCTGTTCGCCCGCGGGGTGGGGGAGTCGACCGACATCGTCCAGAAGGAGATGTTCACCTTCGAGGACAAGGCGGGCCGCTCGCTCACGCTGCGCCCCGAGGCCACCGCCGCCCTCTGCCGCGCCTACATCGAGCACGGCATGCACAAGCTCGCGCAGCCGGTGAAGGTCTGGACCTGGGGCCCCTACTTCCGCCACGAGGCCCCGCAGGCCGGCCGCTTTCGCCAGTTCACCCAGGTGGATGCCGAGGCGCTCGGCTCCGACGACCCCAGCCTCGACGCCGAGTTGATTCTCCTGCTGGCGCAGCTGATCGAGCGCGCCGGCGCCGGTCCGGCGCGGCTGCGTCTGTCGAGCCTGGGCTCGCCCGAGACGCGGGCCGCCTATCTCGAGGAGCTGACTGGCTACCTCCGCGGGCGGGCCGGCGAGCTCTCCAACGAGGTGCGCGAGCGCCTCGACCAGAATCCGCTGCGCGCCTTCGACGCCGACCATCCCGGTACGCGCGCGGTGATGGCCGACGCCCCGCGACTGCTGGACCGCCTCGATCCAGAGGATGCCGAGCACTTCGCCCAGGTGCGCGCTCTGCTCGACGCGGCGGGCGCGCAGTACGAGGTCGACTCGACGCTCGTGCGCGGCCTGGACTACTACACGCGCACGGTGTTCGAGTTCGAGTCCGAGCGGCTTGGTGCGCAGGCGGCGCTGGGGGGCGGTGGCCGCTATGACCGTCTTATCGAGGAGCTGGGCGGGCCGGCCACGCCGGGGGTGGGCTGGGCGGCGGGGATCGAGCGCATTCTGCTGGCCTCGACCCAGGAGCCACCCGAGCGTTCGCGCGTGTACATAGCCCTCGCCAAGCCCGGCCTAACCGAGGATGCCTTCGCGCTGGCGCGGCGTCTGCGCGACGAGGGCCTGCGCGTGGAGATCGAGCAGGCCGGGCGCTCGCTCAAGGGACAGCTCAAGCAGGCCGATCGCATCGGCGCGCGGGTGACCGTGATCCTCGGAGATTCGGTAGACGTCAGGCACATGGGCAGCGGCGACCAGCGTCAGGCCGATGGGATCGAGCAGGCGGCGGGCCTGGTCAGGGAGGCCATGCGCTCGTGAAGGCGCCGCGTGCCAACCGCTACCGCGACCACTGGGCCGGCGATCTGCGTGCCGAGAGCGTCGGCGCGCACCCGCGGGTGGCCGGCTGGGTGCACCGCCGCCGCGACCACGGCGGCCTGATCTTCATCGACCTGCGCGACCGCACCGGGCTGCTGCAGCTCGTCTTTCGCCCGGAGGAGGCCCCCGAGGCACACGCGGCCGCCGGGCGCCTGCGGGCCGAGGACGTGATCAGCGCCGGCGGCGAGCTGCTGCGGCGCGAGGAGGGCACGGTCAACCCCAACCTCCCGACCGGGGAGATCGAGCTGGCGGTGTCCGATTTCGAGCTGCTGGCCGACGCCGAGACGCCGCCCTTCCAGATCGACGAGGACGAGCCCGTGGGGGAGGAGCTGCGCCTGCGCTACCGCTATCTCGACCTGCGCAAGGACCGGATGCGCGACACGATGGTGCTGCGCCACGACGTGGTCAAGGCTATTCGCGACCATCTCTCGGACGAGGGCTTTCTGGAGATCGAGACGCCCATCCTCACGCGCTCGACACCCGAGGGGGCGCGCGACTTTCTGGTGCCCAGCCGGCTCATGGCGGGCTCGTGGTTCGCGCTACCGCAGTCGCCGCAGCTGTTCAAGCAGCTGCTGATGATGGGAGGCCTGGAGCGCTACTTCCAGATCCCGCGCTGCTTTCGCGACGAGGACTTCCGCGCCGACCGCCAGCCCGAATTCACCCAGCTCGACGTGGAGATGGCCTTCGTCGAGGAGGAGGACGTCTACGCGCTGATCGACCCGTTGATGAAGCGCGTGCTGGCCCTGGGCGGGATCGAGATCGAGCTGCCGCTGGAGCAGGTGAGCTACGACGAGGTCATGCTGCGCTACGGCTCCGACCGTCCGGACCGCCGCCTGGGAGTGGAGATCGTCGAGCTCACCGAAGTGTTTCGCGGCTCGGCCTTCAAGGTCTTCGGCGGCGCGGTGGAGAGTGGGGGAGTGGTCCGGGCGCTACGCGCTCGGGGCGACTTCCCGCGCAGCCGCATCGACCGCCTCGAGGAGAAGGCCAAGGGGTTGGGGGCCAAGGGCCTGGCCTGGGCGGTGGTCGAGGGCTCGGGCTGGCGCTCACCGATCGCCAAGTTCCTGAGCGAGGACGAGATCGCGCGGGCCACGGCGGCCGTTGAAGCGCGCGAGGGCGACGTGATCCTCTTCGCCGCCGACACCGCGGCGATGGCAGCGCGCGTGCTCGGCGGCCTTCGGGCCGACATTGCCGAGGGGGAGCCCCAGGGGCACGACTGCTTCTGGGTGGTTGACTTCCCGATGTTCGAGCGCAATGAGGCTGAGGGGCGCTGGGACGCGATGCACCACCCCTTCACCTCGCCGAGCGGCGACCTCGATGCCGACCCGGGCACGTGGCGCAGCCGCGCATACGACGTGATCCTCGACGGCTGGGAGCTGGGGGGCGGGTCGATCCGTATCAACCGCCCGGACGTCCAGCAGAAGGTCTTCGACGCCCTGGGCATCGGACCCGAGGAAGCCGAGGCCCGCTTCGGCTTTCTGCTCGAGGCGCTCACCTACGGCGCCCCGCCGCACGGCGGAATCGCGTTCGGGATCGACCGCATAGTCGCGCTGCTGGCCGGCCGCGACTCGATCCGGGACGTGATCGCCTTCCCCAAGACGGCCAGCGGCGCCGATCCGCTGACCGGCGCGCCCGCGGCGGTCGACGAGCGTCAGCTGCGCGAGCTGGGCGTGAAGAGCACGGTGGCGCCGCCCGCCCCCGAGTGATCGGCGGCCGGAGGGCAGGAGTACCTCCTTCATGCAACGAAACCGAATCTCGACGGGCGCCTCGCTGATCGCTCTCGCCGCCCTTCTCTCCTTTTTGCTCTCAGTGACCCTGTGGTTCGCCGACTCGCGACAGGAAGCTCTCTTCACCGGGCTCTGGGTCCCTTCGATACTCGCGGTAGGCGCGTTCTACGCGGCTCTGCAAGGGCGTCAGTCGTGACCGCCTTCCTGCTCGTGGCGGGGATCGTGGTCTTCGCCATGGTCGTGGCCGGAGTGTGGCTCATGCACTACGCGGAGGCCGAGCCCGCTGCACGCGCCGTCGGGCGAGCGCCCGATCCGGAAGAGGAGCGAGAGGCCCGAGAGCCCTCCGCGCCGCGATCGAGCTTCCTCGCTGATCAGCCCGGCGTGGGCCGGTAGATCGTCCCGCGCTCGATCACCGGCTGAAGCAGCGCGGGATCGTGGTCGTCTTCGAGCTCGAGGGCCTCCTGGCCCGGGTAGCCGAGCCGCTCGCGCACGTCGGCGCTCATGAAGTAGCCACCGGCGATTGCGGTGGTCAGGGCCTCGAAGAGCTCGGGCGCCTCGGCCTGCAGACGGGCGATCTCCGCGCTCGGGTCCCTGCCCGCCGCGGCCGCCGTCAGCGTGGCCAGCGGCTCCTCGAGGTCCTCGCGCACGCGCAGGACCTCGTCGAGCAGAGCCCCCGTGGTGCCCGCCTCGGTGGCCGAGGGCATGCCGTCGGCCGCGGGGATGAGCGCGTCGGCGAGGCCGCCGAGCGCCTCGCGATCGATGGCGGCGGAGATGCTCACAAAGCGTCCTTCTGGTCGCGGCGGTTCTCCACCAGGTGCTCCGCGCAGCGCAGGGCCATCGCGGCGATGGTGGCGGTGGGGTTCATGCCCGACGATGTGGGCCAAACCGAGCCGTCGAAGATGAACAGGTTGTCGATGTCGTGGCACCGACCCCAGCGGTCGACCACGCTCGAGGCCGGGTCGTCGCCCATCTTGCAGGTGCCGAGGATGTGCCAGCCGGTGGCGTCGATGAAGGGCGCGATGATCACGTCGTACGCGCCCGCCGCGATCAGCGACTCCCTGGCCCGCTCGCGGTGGAAGTTCATCATCCGCTCGGTGTTCTCGGAGTTCTTGTACTCGATCTTGGCGCCGGGAATGCCGAACTCGTCCGGTGCCGAGGGGTCGAGTGTCACGCGATTCGACTCCTCGGGCAGGTCCTCGGCGATGATCCCCCACAT
Organism: uncultured Thermoleophilaceae bacterium; assembly: GCA_963728495.1. Taxonomy (GTDB): domain Bacteria; phylum Actinomycetota; class Thermoleophilia; order Solirubrobacterales; family Thermoleophilaceae; genus JACVRW01. The sequence continues at coordinate 386,310 of CAVSKI010000011.1, forward strand.
GGCGGAGTGGCCGAGCCGGCGCTTGACCTCGCGGTGGAAGCCCTCGCCCCAGACGGCGTTCTCCTCGCCCCACGGATAGGCGCGCGTCATCGAGAGCGGCCCTCCGGTGGGCTGGAGCCCCCACTTGGCGCCGCGCACGTGGTCGCGGTCCTCGCCGGTCTCGTAGAACTCGAGCGAGTGGATGTGCTGGCCCCACGCCCCCTGCCAGCTCTTCAGATCCTCCTCGAAGAGGCCGGTGACCGTGCCGAAGGGGTGCAGCATGAGTCGCTTGCCGACGAGGCCGGAGGAGTTGGCCAGGCCCCCGTTGTCGCCGGAGAGAAAAAGCAGGCGCGGCGTGCCGATGCCGTTGGCGCCGAGGATCGTGATGCCGGCGCGCTGGAAGTGCTCCTTGCCGTCGGCGTCGACGTACTCGGCGCCCTCGATCAGGCCGTCGGCCCGCTGCAGCAGGCGACGCACGCGGGCGCGCGTGATCAGCTCGACGCCGTTGCGCTGGTTGACCGGCCAGTAGGTGCGGTCGACCGTGGCCTTGGCGCCGTCGGCGCAGCCCCAGAGGCAGGTGGCGCGCAGCACGCAGGGGTTGAGCGCGCCGTACTTCTGGGTGGCGATCGCGTTGGGCCCGGGCCACCAGTGCCAGCCCAGCTCGTTGTGCGCCTTGGCCACCCGGCGGCCCATCGCCGACAGCGGCACGGGGGGCATCGGCGGGCCCTCGCCGGGCGGGAAGGCGGTGTCGTTGGCCAGGCCCGAAACCCCCCAGTCCCTCTCGACCCGCACGTAGTAGGGCTCGAGCTCCTCGTAGCTGAGCGGCCAGTCGTCGCCCACCCCGTCCAGCGACTTCACTCGGAAGTCCGACGGCAGGTTGCGCTGCCAGTGCGCCGCGAACACCACGGTGCCGCCGCCGACGCCGTTCCACATGAGCGCGGTGATGTCCGACTCCGAGTCGTCGATGGGATAGTCCCCGGGCCCGTCGCGGACGTTGGGGTCCCAGGCCCAATGCACCCCGGAGGTGAGCTCATAGTCGGGGTACGCCGAGCGCGCCCGCTCGTAGTCCGGCCAGCCGCCCTGCTCGAGGCAGACCACGCTCATGCCTGCCTCGGCCAGGCGCTTGGCGGCGATGGCGCCGGTGGGGCCGGCGCCGACGATCAGGACGTCGGGGTCGGTCACTAGTACGGGTACTCGACCGGGGTGCGCTGCACCCCGATCCAGCGGCGCTCGGTGAACTCCTCGAGGTTCGCCTCGCCCCCGGAGCGCCCGCCGATGCCCGAGGCCCCGACGCCGCCAAACGGCACGTGAGCCTCGTCGAGGCAGGTGGAGTCGTTCACGTGCACCATCCCCGAGTGGACGCGTTCGGCGAACGACAGCCCGCGCCCGGGCGCCCCGGTGTACACGGCGTTGACCAGCCCGTACGGCGTGTCGTTGACCAGCTCGAGCGCCTCGTCCTCTGAGTCCACGGCGAGCACCGGAGCCACCGGACCGAAGATCTCCTGGCTCCAGACCGGCATCTCGGGCGTCACGTCGACCATCACCGTCGGGCGGTAGAAGAGGCCGTCGTAGGTGCCGCCCTCGACCACCTTCGCCCCCATTGCGACGGACTCCTCGACGATCCCGTGAGCGCGCGCGACCTGGCTCTCGGAGATCATCGGCCCCAGGCCCACCTCGCCGCTGCTCGGGTCGCCCACCTCGATCCCGCGAGCGCGCGTGGACATCCGGTCGACATAGTCGTCGAACAGGCTGCGGGCCACTATGTGGCGCCCGGCGGTGATGCAGGTCTGACCGGAGTAGTGAAAGGCCGACCACGCGCCGACCATGCTGGCCTCGTCGACATCGGCGTCGTCCAGCACGACGAAGGCGTTGTTGCCGCCCAGCTCCAGCGACACGCGCTTGAGGTCGCCGGCCGCCGAGATGGCGATCTGGCGACCGACCTCCGAGGAGCCGGTGAAGTGGATCATGTTCACGGCTGGGTGGGCCACGAGCTGCTTGCCCGTGTCGTCGTCTCCCGGCAGTGCCTGGAGTACGCCCGCGGGCGCTCCGGCTTCCGCGAACAGCTCGGCGATGATCAGCGCGCCGGTGGCCGGGGTCTCCGGAGCAGGCTTGAGCACCACGGTGTTGCCGAGCGCCAGCGCGGGCGCCACCACGCGGAAGCCAAGCACGACCGGAAAGTTCCACGGCGTGATGGCGGCCACCACGCCCACGGGCAGCCGCTGAATGAGGCTCATCTTGCCCGGGTTGTGGGAGGGCAGCACCTCGGCAGTGGCCCGCGAGGCCAGCGCGGCGGCTTCGTAGAGCTCGTTCTGGGCGGCGCCGACCTCGTACTCGGCCTTGCCCGGGATGCCGCCGGTCTCGCGCACGATCAGCGCGGCGATCTCGGCGCCCCGGTCCTCGAGGAGGCGCGCCACGCGGCGCAGCAGGCCGGCGCGCTCGTCGTAGGCCAGGGCGGCCCAGCCCGGTTGCGCGGCCTTGGCCGACCGCACGGCGCGGTCGACGTCGGCCTCGGAGGCCATGCCCGCCTCGGCCAGCTGCTCGCCCGTTCCCTTGTCGGTGACCGACGTGCGCCGGCCGCCCTCGGCGTCGGTGAACTCGCCGTCGATGAAGACCCTGCCGACCCAGGGCCGCTCCGCTACCTCGGTCGCCATGGACGCCCTCCCATCTGTGCGGTTATCGTTTTCCATGACGCTATTGAGAGCGGTCGGCTCATGTCAAGCACCTCGGCTGAAAACGTTTGCCACACGTGACCACCCGGCGCTCATCCGGCTCGCTCGCCGACGTCGGCCGCCGGGCCGGGGTCTCCATCGCCACGGCCTCGCGGGTGCTCAACGGGTCCTCGCACCCGGTTTCCGACGGGACCCGCGAGCGCGTGCTCGAGGCGGCCCGGGACCTCGGCTACTCGCCCAGCGCGCTCGCGCGGGCGCTCGTCACGCGCCGCAGCCGCATCATCGGCGTGATGGTGGGCGACATCGTCGACGCCTACTTCGCCGAGATCACCCGCGGGGTCGAGGACGTTGCCGGACGCGCGGGCTACATGACGTTCGTGTGCAACGCCGACCGGCGGACCGAGATCGAGATCGACCAGCTCGCGGTGCTCAGCGACTACCAGGCCGAGGGCGTGATCTTCGCCGGGAGCGGCTATGTCGACGATCCTCGCGCCGACGACCTCGCGGCGGCGGTGGACCGCGCGCGCGAGCGCGGCATCAGCGTGCTGGCGCTCGCGCTGCGCGACTTCGACTGCCCCCGCATCATGGCCGACAACAGGGGAGCGGCCTACGACATCACCGACTACGTGCTGTCGCTGGGACACCGCCGCGTGGCCTACATCAGCGGGCCACCCGGCCTGTACGCGAGCCGCGATCGACTCGCGGGATTTCGCGAAGCGGCGATCGACGGCGGGGTCGACGCCGGCCTCGTCTACGAGGGAAACTTCTCCTACGAGCAGGGCTATGCGGCGACGCTGCAGATGCTCGCCGAAGCCGAGCTGCCGGAGGCGATCGTCGGGGCCAACGACGAAACCGCGCTCGGCGCCCTGGCCGCCCTTCGCCAGGCGCGCCTCGATGTGCCCGGGCGCGTGTCGGTGGCGGGGATGACCGACACGCGCCTCGCTCGCTTCAGCGACATGACCACGGTCAGCGTTCCCGTGTATCAGTTCGGGGCGGCGGCGGCCCGGCGCATCGTGAGCGGCGAGAGCTCTCAATCGGAGACCCTGTTGCCCCACCGGGTGGTGCCCCGCTCCACGACCGCCCGACGCCGCCCGCGCCCCTAGTACACCCGGCCGTGCGTACTAGCAGCAGCGCTCGAAGCGCTCGCGCACGGTGCTCATCAGCTCGGCGGTCGGCACTTCCGCCAGCGCGGGGTTGATGACCTCGACCTCGATCGGCCCGTCGTAGCCCGCGGCGTCGACCAGCGCGCGAATGCGGGGCAGGTCGATCACGCCGTCACCCATCATGCCGCGACCGGCCAGCACGTCGGGGGTGGGGGAGAGCCAGTCGGAGACGTGGTAGCCGAGGATGCGCCCGGCGGCCCGCGCGATCTGGCGCTCCAGCTCGGGATCCCACCAGACGTGGTAGGCGTCGATCACCACTCCCACCGTCGCGGGGTCGAAGCGCTCGGCCAGGTCGAGCGCCTGCGCCAGCGTGACCACCACCGAGCGCTCGGCGATCATCATCGGGTGAAGCGGCTCGATGCCCAAGCGGACACCGTGCTCGGCGGCGTGGGGGAGGAGCGCCTCGATGCCCTCCAGCACCTGGCGCCGCGCCGACTCCAGATCGCCGTCCGGCGCCGGACCGCACACCAGCACCAGCACGTCGGTACCCAGCTCCGCCGCCTGCTCGACGGCAATGCGGTTGTCCTGCGCGCGTTCGGCTTGGCCGGCGTCGCCGTCGGCCGGGAAAAAGCCGCCGCGACAGAGGCTGGACACGCGCAGGCCGCTCTCGCGGATGCGCGCCGCGGCATCCGCCACGAGCTTGTGCCGCCAGGGCCCGAACCAGCCGATGCCAGCGGCCGCGCAGGCCTCAACAGCCGCCGCGAGACTCAGGTGGTTGGCAGTGATCTGGTTGAAGCTGAGCCTGGCCGGGTCGAGCCTCACGGACCCACTCCGCCCACGGCGAGCAGGCGGCGCATGCGCTCGGAGGCCAACGGGGGATCGGCGAGCAGGCCGGCGACGTCGGCCAGCCGGAAGACATCGGCCAGATGCACAAGCGTGCGCGCGCCCTCCAGCCCGGCCACCATTCGGAAGTGGCTCTGATGCCCGTTCAGCCAGGCGAGGAACACGATGCCCGCCTTGTAGTGGTAGGTGGGCGGCGCGAATAACTTGCGCGCCAAAGCAACGGTGGGCTCGAGCGCGCGCTCGAAGCCATCGGCGTCGCCGCCGTCGAGCAGCGGCAGGGCCGAGGCGGCGGCGGGGGCGATCGCGTCGAAGATCCCCAGCAGGGCGTCGCTGCCGCCGGCGATCAGCGCCGGGTAGTTGAAGTCGTCGCCGGTGTACAGGCGGACCCCCTCGGGAAGCGCCTCGCGCATGCGGATCTCACGGGCGTCGTCGAGCAGCGACACCTTGATCCCGTCGATCTTGTCGGCGTGATCGGCGATCAGGCGAAGCACCTCGTCGGTGGCGCCGTTGAGGTTGCTCCAGCCCCAGTAGCCGGCCAGCGCGGGGTCGAACATATGGCCCAGCCAGTGCAGGATCACCGGTTCGCGCGCTGCCTCGAGCACGGGGTCGAGCACGGTGCGGTAGTCGTCCGGGCCCCGCGCCGCGGCGGCCAACGCCCTGCTGGCCATCAGGATCGTGCGGCAGCCCTCGTCCTCGACGAAGGCGCACTGCTCTAGGTAGGCGTCGCGGATGCGGCCAAGCGAGGCCGGCCTCCCAGGCGGAATCTGGTCGGTGCCGGCCCCCGCGGCGAGGAGCCCGCCACAGGCGCGCGCCTCCGCGGCCGAGCGGCGGATCAGCTCGCGCGCCTCATCCCAGCCGAGCCCCATGCCGCGCTGCGCGGTGTCCATGGCCTCCGCCACCCCCAGCCCCCAGGACCACAGATGGCGCCGGAAGGCGAGCGTGGCCTCCCAATCGAGCGCGCAGCCGGCCGAGTCGCTGTTGGCCAGCGGATCGGCCACCACGTGCGCGGCGGCGTAGAACACGCGCGAAGCAGGCGGGCCCGCCGGGCGCTCGAAGACCGCCGGATCTCCGGGGACGTAGCGCTCCAGCGAGCCGTCGGCAACCGGGAGCAGCAGCTCGCCGGCGGCGACGCTCATCTCTCGAGCTCCGGAACCTCGAGCATGCGGCGCTCCTTCCACGAGCGCTCGGCCAACTCGGCCAGCTGAATCCCCTTGGCGCCCTCGAACAGGTCCCAGGCGAAGGGTTCGTCACAGGCCACGTGGCGAAGGAACATCTCCCACTGCACCTTGAAGCCGTTGTCGTAGTCGCTCTGATCCGGCAACTCGAGCCAGCCTTCCCGGTAGTCGTTGGGATCGAGGATGTCCGGATTCCAGATCGAGCGCGGCGTGGCGTCGCGCGGCTGGACCCGGCACCCGCGCAGGCCGGCCACCGCGCTGCCGTGGGTGCCGTCGACCTGGAACTCGACCAGCTCATCGCGGTGCACTCGCACGCACCAGGACGAGTTGAGCTGTGCCACCACGCCGCCCTCCAGCTCGAACAGGGCGTAGGCGGCGTCCTCCGCGGTGCTCTCATACACCCGGCCCGCCTCGTCCACTCGCTCGGGGATGTGCGTCGCGCCCAGCGTGTACACGGTTCGTACCGCTCCGAAGAGGTCGTCGAGCACGTAGCGCCAGTGCGGCAGCATGTCGGCCAGGATTCCGCCGCCATCCTCCGAGCGGTAGTTCCACGACGGGCGCTGGGCGGGCGGCTCGGGGCCCTCGTAGACCCAGTAGCCGAATTCGCCCCGCACCGAGAGCACTCGACCGAAGAAGCCGCTGACCATCAGCCGGCGCAGCTTGAGCAGCCCCGGGAGGAACAGCTTGTCCTGCACCACTCCGTGCTTGACGCCCGCCTCACCGGCCAGGCGGGCCAGACGCAGGGCCGAGTCGAGATCGGAGGCCGAGGGCTTTTCGCAGTAGACGTGCCTACCGGCGGCTATGGCGCGCTCCATCCCCTCGGTCCGGGCGGAGGTGGCCGCGGCATCGAAGTAGACCTCGCAGTCCGGATCGGCCAGCGCCTCGTCGAGGTCGGTGCTCCAGCGCTCGAGGCCGTGGCGTTCGGCCAGGGCACGGAGCTTCGGCTCGCTGCGCCCGACGAGAACGGGCTCGGGCCAGATCGTCAGGCCGCTGGGTGTTCGCACCCCGCCCTGCTCGCGAATGGCCAGGATCGAGCGAATCAGGTGCTGATTGGTCCCCATCCGGCCGGTCACGCCGTTCATGGCGATCCCGACCGTGCGGACCTCTCCCTCGCGCGAGCCCGCAGGGCTCCCGGCCTCACCGCTCATTCGCTCTCCGTCGCCGGTAAACGTTTGCCAACCGAGGCTAGCCAGGCATGGTGGGCCGTGTCAACCGCGAGCGTCGAGTTTGTAGCGCCTGCGCGGCGGAACTCGACGCTCGGCGGGCCAGGCCCGCCGGTGGCGTGCACGAGCTAGCGGGTGGTAGCCTCGGTCTTGGCCCGAGCCTGTGCGTGAGCCGGCCGCAAACGTTGAGCCGAATACAACCGGGATGGGAGTCCGGCTCGGGGTAGGGCCGTGGCCCGCCGCGGAGGACACCCAAGCTTGCTAAGACAGCAGGCCCAACTCCCGGCCCGGAATCAGCGGCAGGCTGGGGCCACCAACCGGTGGGTGTTCTCGGGACGCTGTGAGAGCTATCGCCCGGGCTCGCTGCCCGAGACGGTCACGGCTCGCCGGAGCAGCGGCGGTACCAGCAGGGTCGTGAGGACTGACATGCCGACGATCACGACGAATAGCTGCTCCTCGATCACGCCTTCGGTGATGGCGATGCCGGCGATGATGATGCCCACTTCGCCACGCGGCACCATCCCGAGCGCGACGACCCGCGCGTCACTCGGGGGCAGGCCGCCGGCTCCGAGACGAGCGCCCACGTACTTGGTCACGCATGCCACCGCCGTCACCGCAACAAGCAGGACGACCGTCTCGGCGTCCTGGAACTCCGCAAGCGCGATCTCGGTCCCGATGAACGCGAAGAAGAACGGCGGGAAGAACGCGTACAGCGGGGCGACCTCGTCCTCGATCGGATGCTGCTCCTTCGTCTCGGCGACCATCAGGCCCGCCAAGAAGGCGCCGATGATCGCGGCCAGGCCGATGTTGGCGGCGAAAGCGGCGAGCCCCAGGCACAGGATCACCGCCGGCAGAAGCGGAGACTCCGAGAACCGCGGCGCGTGCAGCAGGCGCGGCCGGCGCTGCATGAGCCGCACGCCGCCGATCGCAAAGAAGGCCAGGAAGCCCAACGCAAGCCCCACGGTCACGGCCAGCGAAGCGAAGTCGACCCCGCCTTCGCCGAGTCCGACCGCCACCGCGAGCAACAGCATGGCCAGGATGTCGTCGATCACCGCGGCGCCAAGGATCGTCCGCGCGGCCCGCCCGGCGAGCACGCCGAGCTCGATCAGCACTGCCGACGTGATGCCGACGCTCGTCGCCACGAGCGCCACACCGACGAACACGGCCGTGGCCGTGTCCTCCCCGGTTGCGTAGGCGAAGGCGAGTCCGCCGGCGAACGGGAACAGCACCCCGAGCGTGCCGACCAGCACCGCCGAGCGGCCGACCTCGCGCATCTCCGACAACCGTGTCTCGAGGCCAACCCAGAACAGCAGGAAGACGACGCCCAGCTCCGCGAACACCTCGAGCACCTCGCCCGGGCTCACGAGGCCCAACACGGACGGCCCAACGATCACGCCGGCAAGGATCTCGCCGACGATCGTGGGCTGACGGAGCCGCCTGAACAGTTCGTCCCCGAGCTTGGCCGCGAGCAGCACCACGAACAGATCCGTGAGAACCGCCGCCGTCGCGGCAGCCGCGGCGATCGGAGGAGCCGTCACGAACTCGGGTATGACGCCAACCGCCGAGAGTTGCCCACCGCAAGCCAAAATAACCGATACCGCCCATCTTGGAACAGCGCCGACGCGGACCAAGTCCCCACCTGTGGCAAGTGCCACTACTCTTGCGGCCCCTTGCTCTTCGAGGACCACCTCAACGCCCCGCGGGGGCTCGGCGCGCTACGCGACTGGCCGCACTCCGGCGCGGCCGGAGGTGCGGCCTGCGGGGACCTCCTTCGCGTCGCCGTGCGGGTCGAGGGCGGGCGCGTGGCCGAGGCCGGTTTCGACGCCGAAGGCTGCGGCGCGGCTCGCGCCGCGGGCAGCGCGGTGGTGGAGCTCGTGGAGGGAAGGCCCTTCGTCGAGGCCGCGCGCATCACACCCGACCGGATCAGCGACGCGCTCGGCGGTCTGATTGCGCCCAAGCGCCACGCCGCCACGCTCGCCGCCGATGCTCTGCACCGCGCCCTCGGGTCCGCCGCCAAGGCGGGCGAGCTCACCCTCAAGCCCAGCGCCCGGCGCACGCTGGTGGCCATGAGCGGCGGCGTCGATTCCTCGGCGGCCGCTCAGCTGGCGCTCGACGCCGGCGACGACGTGCTCGCCGTGACGCTCGAGCTGTGGTCCGATCCGGCTACCGACGGCGAGCTCTCCTGCTGCTCGCCCCAGGCGGTGACCGGCGCCCGTGAGCTCGCCCACCGCATGGGGATCCCGCATATCACGCTCGACATGCGCGATCGCTTCCGGGCCGAGGTGGTCGATTCGTTCGTGAGCGGGTACGCCGGGGGGCTCACACCCAACCCCTGCGTCAAGTGCAACGGCGAGGTGCGCTTCGACGCGATGCTCGAGCTGGCGCAAAGGCTGGGCGCGGGCCGCCTGGCCACCGGCCACTACGCGCGCATCGCGCGCGACGAGCGCGGTCCCCTGATCCGGGCCGGCGCCGACCCTCTCAAGGACCAGAGCTACATGCTGGCGCGCCTCGATCCGGAGCTGCTCGACCGCCTGTCCTTCCCGCTCGGGGCTCTGACCAAGGACGCCGTGCGCCGGCTGGCGCGCGACTCCGGCCTGCCCGTGGCCGACAAGCGCGAGAGCCAGGACCTCTGCTTCGTGGCCGGCCTCGGCGGACGCGCGTTCCTGCGCCGCCACGGCGGTCCGCGCCTCCGCCGCCCCGGCCCCATCGTGGACCGTGACGGCCGCGTGCTCGGCCGTCACGAGGGCCAGCACGAGTTCACGGTGGGCCAGCGCCGCGGGCTCAACGTCTCCAGCAGCGAGCCGCTCTACGTGCTGAGCAAGGACGCCGACACCGCGACCGTCACGGTAGGTCCGCGGGAGGCGCTCGCCGCCACCACGATGCGCCTCGTGAACACCACCCTGCACCGCCCGGCGAACACCGTCCAGACCGTCCGGATGCGCTACCACGCCAAGCCGCTGCCCTGCAGGGCGCGCGAAACGGCGCCGGGAACGCTCGAGCTCGATCTGGACGAACCGGCTTTCGCGGTCGCTCCCGGCCAGCTCGGCTGCCTCATGCACGATGATTGTGTGGTAGGGGAAGGGACCATCGGGGACCCGGCATGATCGAGCGCGCCGAGCGCATCGACTTGGAAGCGCCCATCAGCGGCGACTTTCAGGCCGTCGTGCGCTTGATCATCGGCGGGATCGCCGAGCGCGTGGACTTCGCCTTCGAGGAGATCGACGACCTCCAGCTGGCGGTCGAGCGGCTGCTGGCGGAGACATGCACCGTGAACACCGTGCAACTGTCCTTCGAGGTGCGCGAGCGCAACATCCGCACGCGCGTGGGTCCATTGAGCGCAGACAGGGTGTCGGACGCCCTCGGCAACGCCCGACGCCCAACGGGTGGACCGACGCTTCAGCGGGTGCTCCAGACGGTGGTCGACTCCTTCGAGGTGGGGGAGGCCGAGGACGGCCACGTCTCGGTGTCGCTCGAGAAAGTGAAGGCCACCCCGTGAGGGCGGTGGACGCCCGACGGGCCGCGAACTCCGAGCAGGCCCGTGAGGAGGATCGCGAGCTGCTGCGCCGCTACCACCAGCGCGGCGACACGACCGCCCGCGAGGAGCTGATCCAGCGCCACCTACCGCTCGTGCGCTCGCTGGCCCGCCGCTATGCCGGCCGCGGCGAGGCACTCGAGGACATCGAGCAGGTGGGCGCGATCGGGCTCATCAAGGCGATCGACCGCTTCGAGCTCGAGCGCGAGGTGTCGCTGGCCACCTACGCCACGCCCAACGTTGTCGGCGAGATCAAGCGCCACTTCCGCGACAAGGGCTGGGCCATCCGAGTCCCGAGGGCGCTGCAGGAGCTCAACGCATCCATGTCGGGGGCGATCGAGCGCCTGACCGGGCGGCTGGGGCGCTCGCCCAGCATCGCCGAGATCGCCGAGGAGCTGAAGACCACCCCGGAGGAGGTGCTCGAGGCGATGGAAGTCGGCTCCGCCTACTCCACCGTCTCGCTGTCCGCCGGGCCCAGCGGCGACGAGGAACTGGACCCGCTGGAGACGATCGGCGGCGAGGACTCCGGCTTCGAACGCTCCGAGGACAGGGCCGCTCTGGAGCCGGCCCTGGAACGGCTCGCCCCGCGCGAGCGCGAGATCCTGCGCATGCGCTTCGAGGAGGGCCTGCCCCAGACTCAAATTGCCCACAGGGTGGGTCTGAGCCAGATGCACGTATCGCGCCTGATTCGCAAATCGCTGGGGATCATGCGCGAAGAACTGCTCCGTTAAGGGCAGATTTTCTCTCTGCGGCTCGCGCTCGGCCCCCTCGCCGGAGGGGATATGTTGACCCTGGCGGGCACCCCTGCTCGCGAACCAAAACTGGTGGAGGGAAACTTAATGGGGAAGTTCCGTAGACGTGCCTTGGTGTTGCTCGTTGCCGCTCTGTCGATGCTCGTAGTGGCCGCCTGCGGTGGCGATGACGACGACGGCGGCGGCGACGAGGGTGGGGGCGGTGCGGCCAAGACGGGGGGAGCGATCACGATCGCGCAGACCTCTCAGCCCGACTACCTCGACCCGGCGCTGAGCTACACGGTCAACGGCTGGGAGCCGCAGTGGCTCGTCTACACCCCGCCGCTGACCTACAAGCGCGCCGAGGGCGTGGAGGGCACCGAGCTCATCCCGGGCATCGCTGAGGAGATCCCGGAGATCTCCAAGGACGGCAAGACGGTCACCTTCACCATCCGCAAGGGACTCAAGTACTCCGACGGGACGCCGGTCAAGGCCTCGGACTGGGAGCACACCATCAAGCGCGTGCTCAACCTGGAGTCCGGCGCCACCGCGTTCTACCTGGGCATCGAGGGGGCTCAGGAGTACATCGACGCCGGCAAGCCCGAGGGCGACATCTCGGGGATCGAGACCGACGACAAGACAGGCGAGGTCACGATCACGCTGACGCAGGCGGACGGACAGATCCTCAACGTCCTCGCGATGAACTTCGCGGGCATCGTGCCAGGCGACACGCCGTTCAAGAACCTCTCGGCCGATCCGCCTCCGGGCGTCGGTCCGTACAAGTTCACGAAGTCGGTGCCCAACCGCGAGTTCGTGATGGAGAAGAACGCCGAGTTCAACATCCCGGGCATCCCGAAGGGCAACCTCGACTCGATCACGACGCAGATCGTCAAGTCGGCCGAGCGGCAGACCCAGGACGTGATCAGCGGCAAGCTCGACTACATGCAGGATCCGCCGCCGGCGGACCTGCTGCCGCAGGTCAAGGCGGACTACAGCGACCGCTTCAAGGAACAGACTCCGATCAACGTCTACTACTTCTTCGTCAACCAGACGGTCCCGCCCTTCGACAAGAAGGAGGTCCGGCAGGCGGTCGCGTACGGTGTCGACTCGACGGCGCTCTCCAGGCTGTTCGGCGGACGCCTCGAGCCGGGCTGCAACTTCCTGCCCCCGGGGCTCCAAGGCCACGAGACGATCGAGCCCTGTCCGTACGGCGACCCGGCTGAGCCGGCTGACCTCGCCAAGGCGCGTGAGCTCATCAAGCAGGCCGGTGTCGAGGGCGAGTCGGTCGACGTCTACACCAACAACGACGAGAACCGGCCCGAGATCGGCCAGTACCTGACGGACATGCTCAACAAGATCGGTCTCAAGGCGGAGCTAAAGGTCATCGACGCGGGCGTCTACTTCCAGACGGTCGGAAACGACAAGACGAAGGCGGCGATCGGAGTCACGAACTGGTTCCAGGACTTCCCGCACCCCGCCAACTTCCTGTTCCTCGTGGACGGCGCGACCAACCAGCCGACCAACAATCAGAACTTCAGCCGGGTCGACGACCCCGAGCTGAACAAGCTGATCGACGAGGTGCAGGCGGCGCCGGCCGACGGGGCCACGGAGCAGGCCGCGGAGGCTGACAAGCGGATAGTCGACGAGGCGTTCGAGGTCCCGTACGGAACAGAGAAGGTCGCCACGTTCCTCTCGGAGCGGATGGACTTCGAGAACTGCGTCCTGTTCCATCCGGTCTACCAGAACGACTACTCGAGCTGGTGCCTCAAGTAGTACCGGCCGGCACGCATTGACCCGCCGGGAGGGCGCATGTGCGCCCTCCCGGTTGGGTAGTGTCCCCTTCGAGGGGAGAGACCAGATGGCTACCGACCCGGTAACCACAGAAGGCACCTATTCGGAACCCGAGGTCTTCGAGGAGGAGGCCAGGCATGAGCACGTGCACGGCGTGGGTCCCTGGCGGCTCGGGCTTCGCCGGCTTCGGCGCAACAAGGTCGCGCTGGCGTTCGGGTTCCTGTTCGTCCTGCTGGTGGCCGTCTGTCTCGCCGCGCCGATTTGGGCAGATGAGGTGGCCAAGACAGGCCCGAACGAGAACCACCTGACCGACCAGATCGTCATCGACGGCAAGAAGACCAACGTGGTGGCCCTCAACGGCGTTCCGATCGGGCCGACGTGGCAGGGCGAGTTCTTCCTCGGGGCCGACACGAACGGCCGCGACGTGATGGTGCGGCTCCTCTACGGCGGGCGCAACTCGCTCGTGATCGGGATGGCGGCCGCGATCATGACGACCCTGCTCTCGATCAGCCTCGGCATCCTGGCCGGCTTCTTCGGTGGCAGGACCGACGCCGGGATCAGAGCGGTGCTCGACGTGATCTGGTCGTTCCCTGTGGTCATTCTCGGCGTTGCGCTCGGCGTTGCGCTGGCGCTCGGCGGCCTGAAGCTCGGACCGATCACCATCGCCGGGAACTCGCTCCTCGTGCCGATCTTCGTGATCGGGCTGGTGTACATCCCGTACATGGCTCGCCCCGTGCGCGGGCAGGTTCTGTCCCTGCGCGAGAAGGAGTTCGTGGAGGCCGCGCGCGCCCAGGGGGCGGGGCCGCTGCGAATCATGTTCAGCGAGGTGCTGCCGAACCTCACGTCCACCATCCTCGTCTTCATGACCCTCCTGATCGCCAACGCGATTCTGCTGGAGGCTGCGCTCTCATTCCTGGGGGCCGGCGTACGGCCGCCGAATCCCTCCTGGGGCACGATGATCGACGAGGGCGTTGAGCGCATAGCCACCGCGCCGCATCTGGCCATCGTGCCGGGCCTGATGCTCGTCCTGACCGTGCTGGCGCTGAACGTCTTCGGGGATGGCGTACGCGACGCGCTGGACCCGCGCGCAAAGGTCCGAATCGAGCACTGATGGCCCGCTTCGTCATCCGCCGGCTGATCCAGATGGTGCTGGTGATGTTCGCGGTGTCGGTGCTGACCTTCCTGATCTTCAACGTGATCCCGAACGGCGATCCCGCGGTGCGGATGGCCGGGAAGCAGCCCACCGAGACCCAGGTCGAGCAGATCCGCAAGGAATGGGGCTTCAACGACAACATCGTCGTTCAGTACCTCACCACCATGAAGAAGGTCTTCAGCGGCGACCTGGAGTCGTACTACACGCAGCTGCCGGTGAACGAGGAGATAAAGAAGGGCCTTCCCCGCACGCTGTCACTGGCCATCGGCGCGGCGCTGCTGTGGCTGTTCGTGGCCGTCTGCTTCGGGCTCTACAGCGCGGTGAAGGCGGGCAAGTTCGCCGATCGCTTTCTCACCATCATCGCCCTGATCGGCATCTCGATGCCGGTCTTCTGGATCGGCGCGCTCATGAACTACTACCTCGGGTTCAAGCTCGGGATCTTCCCCAACGGCGGCTACGTCGAGCTGACGGCGGACCCGATCGACTGGGCCTACCACCTGATCCTGCCCTGGACCGCGCTGGCGATCCTGTTCATCGGCTTCTACTCGCGCGTGCTCAGATCGAACGTGCTCGACACGATCAACGAGGACTATGTCCGCACGGCGCGGGCGAAGGGATTGGGGGAGCGCGACATCATGGTCCGTCACGTGCTCCGGAACTCGATGATCCCGATCATCACCCTCTGGGGGCTCGACTTCGGAGCGGTGCTGGGCGGCGGCGCGATCCTGACCGAGACGGTCTTCGACCTCCAGGGGGTCGGCCAGTACGCGGCCGACTCGATCGGGCAGCTCGACGTGCCGCCGGTGCTGGCGGTGACGCTGTTCGCGGCCTTCTTCATCGTTGTAATGAACGCGCTCGTGGACATCATCTACGCCTACCTCGACCCGAGGATCCGGCTCACGTGAGCACGACCAAGCCGGGCTCTCGCCCGCCAAGCGACGAGCCGCTTCTGCGCGTGGACGACCTGCGTGTCTCCTTCGCCACCGAGGAGGGCATCGTGCAGGCGGTGGACGGGGTGACCTTCGACCTGGCGGCCGGCGAGGTGCTGGCGGTGGTGGGGGAGTCAGGCTCGGGCAAGTCGGTGAGCGCGATGACCCTGCTCGGCCTCACGCGCTCCCCCAACGCGCACTTCGGGGGGCAGGCGCATTACAAGGGGACGGAGCTGATCGGGGCCTCGGAGAACGAGCTGCGCAAGGTGCGCGGCGCCGAGATCGCGATGATCTTCCAGGACCCGATGACCTCGCTGAACCCGGTCCAGAAGATCGGGGACCAGATCATCGAGCAGATCCGCGAGCACGAGGGCGTGCCCGAGCAGCAGGCCCGGGAGCGCTGCATCGAGATGCTCGACAAGGTCGGCATTCCGCGCGCGCGGGAACGGGTGGACAACTATCCGTTCGAGTTCTCGGGCGGGATGCGCCAGCGCGTGATCATCGCCCTGGCGCTGTCGTGCAACCCGTCGATCCTGATCGCCGACGAGCCCACCACCGCGCTCGATGTGACGATCCAGGCCCAGATCCTCCAGCGCATCCGGGAGCTGCGCGAGGAGACGGGCGCGGCGGTGATCCTCGTGACCCACGATCTCGGCGTGGTGGCGGACATCGCCGACCGCATCGCGGTGATGTACTCGGGCCGGATCGTGGAGCAGGGGACGCTGGACGAGATCTTCTACGACCCGCAGCACCCCTACACGTGGGGTCTGCTGGGTTCGATCACCCGCGTCGACCGGCCGCGCCCCGAGCGCCTGCCGGCGATCAAGGGCCTGCCGCCCTCCCTGGCCGACCGGCCCGAGGGCTGCCACTTCCGGCCCCGCTGCCCGCACGAGTTCGCCGAGTGCGGCAAGGTCCCGCCGCTCGAGGCGCACCTGTCCGAGGCCCCCGAGCACCGGGATCGCTGCTGGCTCGGCGTCGAGGAGAAGCGCAAGCTGCGCGAGGTGAGGCCGGGCGAGATCGGTCTGCCGACCAAGGGTGAGGAGGCGCCGGCCGCATGAGCGAGAACGGCGACGCTCCGCTGGTCGAGGTCGACCATCTCAAGATCTTCTTCCCGATCAAGCAGGGCATCCTGATCGAGCGCGAGGTCGCCCGGGTCCACGCGGTCAACGACGTAACGCTCGGGATCGCCGAGGGCGAGACGCTCGGGCTCGTGGGCGAGTCGGGCTGCGGCAAGACGACGATGTCGCGGGCGATCATGCGCCTGATCGACGTGACCGACGGCGCGATCCGCTTCAGGGGCGACGAGATCACCGACGCCGGCCGCAAGCAACTGGAGCCCCTACGCCGGCAGATGCAGATGGTCTTCCAGGACCCTTTCGCCTCGCTCAACCCGCGCAAGCGCGTGGGCCAGATAGTCGGGATGCCGTTGCGCTTGCACGGGACCAAGCGGGACGAGGTGGAGGATCGGGTCCGCGAGCTGCTCTCGAAGGTGGGCCTTCACCCCGAGCACATCAACCGCTACCCGCACGAGTTCTCGGGCGGCCAGCGCCAGCGTATCGGGGTGGCTCGCGCCCTCGCGCTCGAGCCGCGCCTGATCGTGCTCGACGAGCCGGTGTCGGCGCTCGACGTGTCGGTGCAGGCCCAGATCATCAACCTGCTCGACGACCTGCAGGACGACTTCGGGCTGACCTACCTGTTCGTGGCCCACGACCTCTCGGTCGTTCGCCACGTGTCGGACCGGATTGCCGTCATGTACCTGGGCAAGCTGATGGAGCTCTCACCTTCCGAGGAGCTCTACACCAAGCCGATCCATCCGTACACGACGGCGCTGCTCGGGGCGATCCCAATACCCGATCCCAAGGAGAACCGCAGCCGCGAGCGCCTGGTGGTCTCCGGTGAGCCACCCAACCCGATCAACCCACCATCGGGCTGCGTGTTCCATCCCCGTTGCCCGCGCTCGACCGAGATCTGCACCCAGGCCGAGCCACCGCTGGCCCGCTTCGCGAACGGCCACCTGGCGGCCTGCCACCACCCGATGAGCGTGAGCGCCGAAGAGATCGGCGCCGTTCACAAGGACCCCTCGAGCCCGCTGTCAGCGGGTGACGAGATGCCGAGCGCCAACGGCTCGGGCGAAGCGCCCGCTTAGCCAGGTTCCCTCCAAGAACCCCCCAAGCGGGCGTTCTTTCGCTTGTTTGAGCGAGAACTCGAGGGGGGAAGTTGAAAACGTCGGGCTCGTCTGACACATTCCCGCGCGTCTGCGCGAATTCACGGATGAAGCTCGTGCAATCCAAGGATGGAAAGGGGGCAGCGCCCAATGCCCAGCCGTAAGTAGCTCCACTTCTCGCGCCAGCGTCGTTTTATCGCACGCCTGCGCGAAGTTCAAGTAGAAGCCCGTGCAAATCTTGAAATGAGAAGAGGGAGCGCCCAATGCCCAGCCGTAAGTAGCCTTCCATTGCCGTGCGTTTGAGCTCGGCCTAGATCACATTCCGCCGAGCCGCGAAGCGCGACGGCGGCTTATCGAGGAGTAAAGGAATAGGTGAAGGAAGTCCTCGCCCTGTTGCGGGCGGAGCCGCGCGCGCGCTGGTTCTTCGCCACCCTCACGCAATCGGCGCTGGGGACCGGAGCCGCGTATCCGGCCCTCTTGCTGATCGCCTACGAGCGGTTTCATTCCCCGTGGGCGATCAGTGCAGTTCTCGTGGCCGACCTGGCTCCTGCCATGTTCCTCGGCCCGCTGTTCGGCGCGCTCGCTGACCGCTGGTCTCGTCGCTCGTGCGCGGTTGCGGGTGACGTGGCGCGCGTGGGGGCATTCGTCGGGATCGCCTTGGCGCAGGATTTCGCACTCACGATCGCGTTTGCTCTGCTGGCCGGTGCGGGAACAGCCCTGTTCACCCCTGCCACCCTGGCCGGGCTGCCGAGCCTGGTCAGCAAGGAGCGCATTCCGGCGGCCAACTCGCTCTATGGAGCGATCGCCGACCTCGGCTTCACCGCCGGTCCGGTCCTCGCGGCGCTGGTCCTCGTCCTCGCGGGGCCGGAGGAGATCCTGTTGCTCAACGGCGTCAGCTTCGCTCTATCCGCGTTTGTGCTGGCCCGCCTTCCTTTTGGCGCCGCACCGACAACCGCTGCTCGAGCCGGCGGTTGGGCCACTCCCTCGCTACTTCGGGAAACTCGCGAGGGGTTGGCGACAGTCGCCCGGATGCGGGGTATCCGAGTCGTTATCGCAGGATCAACCGGAGCCCTCTTCTTTGGCGGGCTGTTCAACGTCGCGGAGTTGCTGTTCGCGACTGAAGACCTCAACGCTGGCGACGCGGCGTACTCCATCCTCGTCGCTCTGTTCGGGTTCGGGTTCGTGTTTGGCTCTCTTGCCGGGTCGAAGGGCGGCGTGCCCGAGCTGCTGCGTAAGCGCTTCCTTCAGGGGGCGGTCCTAATGGGGCTCGGCTTTCTTCTCGCCGGTCTTGCGCCAACGGTCGTCGTGGCGTTCGTCACGTTCATGCTGGCCGGCTTCGGGAACGGGCTGCTGCTCGTCCATGAGCGAGTGATCGTCCAGGAGACAGTTCCCGACGCGATGCTTGGCCGGGCGTTCGGGGTCAAGGACGCGCTGGCCTCGTGGGCGTTCGGCCTGGCCTTCTTGGCAGCGGGAGCCCTCCTCACCGTTGTCGAGCCGCGTGAGCTCATCGTGGGCTCGGGAGTCGGCGGGCTCCTGGTGGCAGCGGCCTGCGCCTTGGCCCTTCGGCAAGAAGGTAGTCTCGAAGGAGATCCGAAGGCTGCGGGAAGGCTAAGCGGCCGAGGCGGGCTGCCGAGCCTGCGCCGAGAGTAGGACGGCACGGACGGTGTCCGTGGCGGCGACATGCGCCAGTCCCTCCTCGACCACTTTCGTTAGAACCCGGACAACTTCGGGGTCGAACTGAGTTCCGGCGTGCTTCCGAAGCTCGTCGAGTGCGACGTCCGACGCGAGGGCGTCTCGATAGGGCCGGTCGGTTGTCATGGCGTTATAGGCGTCGCAGGCAAAAACGATCCGCGAAGCCAACGAGATGGCATCGCCTTGGAGACCGTCTGGATATCCACACCCGTCCCAGCGTTCGTGACACGAGCGGACTATCTCTCCGACCCTCCCAAGCACGCCGCCTACGCGATCGAGAATGAACTGTCCTTCGATCGTGTGACTTTTGATGACCTCGAACTCACTGTGAGTCAGCGCCGAAGGCTTGTGCAGGATCTCCTTGGGAATGGAGATTTTCCCGACGTCGTGAAGCATCGCTGCGAACTCGAGTTCTTGGCGATCCGTCTCAGCAATCCCCATCTGGTCTGCGACGGCGTCCACCAGCTCGAGCACCGAGCGAGAATGGTGGGCGGTGTATTCGTCGTCGAACTCGAGGATGTCCGAAAGGACCATTACGGTTCCTCGGTAGGCGCGATTGAGTTCCAAGGCGGCCGCGTAACGCTCGCGACGGTCGCGGGAAAAGATCTCGAGCAGCCACACGAATGGTCCCAGGGCGACCAGGGCGATAGGTTCCGGATAGGCGGCCACCGAAACCAAGAAAGCGATCGGCGACAGAATCGCGTCGATTCGAGCAACGCTTGCCCAGGAGCTGAGGACCTCCCGGATCGGGAGGCGGTCGGTCAACCGATTTCTGAGGAGATCCCAGCTGAGGTCGCAGGTGGACTGCGCGAGATACGCAAGGACGTAGACCTCAGCCAGAGGCAGCGTCGCCGGGCCGGGCGCCAAGGCCGCAAGAACGAGGACGGGACCGAGTGCGAACCAGCAGTCGCCAATCGTTGTGACGGCGCGGTCCCCGTGCCACAGGCCTCGTAGGAAGTCGGGCATCACGCCGAGCACGGCTCCGGCGGCCACCATCAGCGGCACCAGCGGAAGCGGAGCAAGCGCCAGCATGGCGACGAAGACGAGCTGCTCGGGAACAACGTAGGTATCGCCGAACTCGAAGCGAACGCGCGAAACGAGCGCATATCCGCCGACGAGGCCCAAGGCCAGAACGGGATCGGCGGCGCGCTCGGAGGGCAGCACGGAGGCCAATACGCCGGCGACCACCAGGAAAACGGCAGCAGAGGCCCCTCGCACGATCGCCTCGTGCCTTGGCATCCTGCAAGCGCGACGCACACGCGCTTCCCCCACGAGTTGCTCCGCCAACCGCATCAAATTTGATCGTCGGGGCTTTCCGGGAATGGCGGAGGTTTGAACCAGAAGTGCATACCTTCCAACCCACAAACCTACATCCCGGAGGCAGGGTTGTGAGAAAACCGACGCAAGAAGCGAAGGGCAGCAATCTGATCGGGCCGAGCGCTGCACCCGCTGGCAAGTGGATGCCCGCCCGGGCGGGCTCCTAAACTCATCCGCCATGAGGGCCGCCCAGATCCGGGAGCAGTTCCTGTCGTTCTTCGAGGAGCGCGGGCACCTCCGCGTGCCCTCTGCCTCGCTCGTTCCGTCCTCCTATGACCCGACGGTGTTGCTCACCACCGCGGGCATGCAGCCCTTCAAGCCCTACTTCCGAGGTGAGGAGGAGCCGCCGTCGAAGCGGCTGACCTCCTGCCAGAAGACCTTCCGCACGACCGACATCGAGAACGTCGGCATGACCCATCGGCACCTGACCCTCTTCGAGATGCTCGGAAACTTCTCCGTCGGCGATTACTTCAAGGAGGGCGCCGTCGAGTTTGCCCTCGACCTCAGCACCAACGGCTTCGAGCTCGACTTCGACAGGATCTGGATCACCGTCTTCGGCGGCGACGAGGAGTTCGGGCTCGGTCCCGACAGCGAGGCCATCGCCTGCTGGCGTGCGGTCGGCGTTCCCGACGATCGGATCGTGCTGCTTGGGCGCGATGACAACTTCTGGCAGTCCGGCCCCACTGGTCCGTGCGGACCCTGCTCGGAGCTCTACATCGACCGCGGCCCCGACTTCGGCCCCGAGACGGATCGCCCGGGAGACGACACCGAGCGCTTCCTCGAGTTCTGGAACCTCGTGTTCATGCAGTTCGAGCTCCAGGCGGACGGCTCGCTGCCGGCGCTCCCGGCGCAGAACATCGACACGGGCATGGGTCTGGAACGCATGGCGGCCGTGCTCCAGAACGTCGAGTCGGTCTACGAGACGGACCTGTTCCGGCCCCTGATCGAGCTGGGTGAGGAACTCTCGGGCCGCCGCTACGGCCAGGACTTCGCCACGACCCGCGCGCTCCGCATCCTCGCCGACCACGGCCGCGCGGCCGCGATGCTGATCAGCGACGGGGTGGTTCCCAGCAACGAGGAGCGCGGCTACATCCTGCGGCGCATCATGCGCCGCACGATCCAGCAGGGCCGGGTCCTCGGCCTGAGCGAGCCGTTCCTCCCCACCCTCTACGAGCGGGCGGCCGAGACCTTGGGCGACACATATCCCGACCTCCTTACCGAGCGGGAGAACATCGAGCGCTGGGCGCGCTCGGAGGAGGAGGGCTTCGGGCGCACGCTCGAGCAGGGCGAGCGCCTGCTGGCGGAGATCATCGCGCGGGCCAAGGAGGACGGCACCAGCTGGGTCGACGCCGGCGAGGCCTTCAAGCTCCACGACACGTACGGGTTCCCCTACGAGATGACACAGGAGCTTCTCGCCGAGCAGGGGCTGTCGGTGGACGATCAGGGCTTCGAGGAGCTCATGGAGCGCGCCCGCGAGGTCTCCCGCCAAGGTTCCACGCGCACGCGCGCGAGAGCCGAGGCGGCCAGCGAAGTCCACGTCGAGCATGAGGACGTGCTCCGTTTCGCGCGCGAGGCGGGCTTTCGTACTCGCTTCGTCGGCTATGAGACCACCGAGGCAGAGACGGTGCTCAGGGTCGCCGAGCGCGCCAACGGGTGGGTGCTGGCCAAGTTGGAGGAGTCGCCCTTCTACGCCGAGGGTGGCGGCCAGGTGTCCGACGGCGGCCTCGTCGAGACGCCGTCCGGCCACGCTCGCGTGGTCGACGTGTATCGCCTCGGCGATGATCAGGCGCTGGCGCTCGAGCCCATCGAGGGCGAGCTGGGCGAGGGAGAACCGGTGACCGCGAAGGTCGAGCGCGGCACGCGGCTGGCCACGATGCGCAACCACACCGCCACCCACCTGCTGCACGCCGCCCTTCGCGAGCGGCTTGGCGACCATGTGCGCCAGGCCGGCTCCTACGTCGGGCCCGACAAGCTGCGCTTCGACTTCACCCATGGCGAGCGCCTGTCGAGTGACGACCTGGCCTTCGTGGAGGGCGCGGTGTTGGATTGGATCGCTTCCAACCACCCGGTGCGGGCCATCGAGACGACCAAGGACGAAGCCGTGCGCCTGGGCGCGATGGCCCTGTTCGGCGAGAAGTACGGCGACTGGGTGCGGATGGTCGACATCGAGGGCGTGTCGCGCGAGCTCTGTGGCGGCACCCATGTGGCGGGCACCGCCGAGCTGGGTCTCTTCCACCTGACCGGCGAGACCTCGAGCGCCTCAAACGTAAGGCGCATCGAAGCGGTCACGGGGCCCGCCGGGGTCGAGCTGTTTCGCGACCGCACGCAGGCCCTGCGTGACATCGGTGCGATGCTCAAGGTTCCCGAGAACGAGGCCGTGCGCGCCGTGGAGCGCCTCAACGAGAGGGTCAAGGAGCTGGCACGCAAGCCGGCCGGCGGTCCCGACCGCGGGACTGCCGACGAGCTGGTGAAGGGCGCCGGCGTGGTGAGCGGAGCGCCCGTGGTTGTCGAGCCGGTCGAGGCGCCCGACGCCAAGGCGCTGCTCGAGCTCTCCGACGCCGTGCGCCAGCGGCTGGGCGACGCCGCGGTGGTCCTCGGCACGACCGTCGGCGGCCGCGTGCACCTGGTGGCCAATGTCGCGCCCGCGCTGGTCGAGCGCGGGGTCAAGGCCGGGAACGTGGTCCGGGCCGCGGCGCAGGTGGCCGGCGGCGGCGGTGGTGGCCGGGACACGATGGCGCAGGCCGGCGGAAGGGACCCGGAGAAGCTGCCCGAGGCGCTTGCCACCGCTCGGGCGGAGATCGAAAAGGCCCTGGCGGCTTAGTGCTCCCCGCCGCAAGTATCGCCGCTTTTGGCGGCTGCATCACGACGGGAAGCACTTAGAGTGCCGCGAATCCTTGCTCTCGACCACGGGTCGGCTCGCTGCGGCTGCGCAATCTCCGACCCCTCGGGGACGTTGGCCACACCTCTTCAGGCGGTTGAGCGACCCGACACCAGGAAGGGGCTCGGCGCCGTGGTCCGATTGGTCGAGGAACAGCGCGCCGAGCGCGTGGTGGTGGGGCTTCCCCTCACGCTCCGGGGCGACGAGGGCGACCAGGCCGCCGCAGCCCGTGCTTTCGCCGAGCGCCTCGAAGGGAGGGTCAACGTGGCGGTGGAGCTCTACGACGAGCGTCTGACCACGCGGCTGGCCGAGCGCACCGGCGGCAGCGAGGACGCCGATTCGCGCGCCGCCGCCCACCTCCTTGAGAGCTACCTCGCCGGGCTCTCCGCGGGATCGCCCGGATGAGCAGCGGACCGCCGCCCGTACCCGGCGGCCGTACGCAGGAGGAGCGCGAGGCCGCGCTGCGGGAGCGCCAGGCGCGGCGCGACGGCGACAGCGCTTTCGAGCCGCCGGCCCGCGTGCCGGCCGAGCCGGTCCCCCAGGGCGAGCCTAAGCCTCGGTCGCGCCCGCGAGTCGGACGGCTGCTGGCCCTGGTCGTGGTGCTGGCGGCGATCGCGGGCGTTGCCTGGTTTGCGCTCAACCTCTTTCAGCCGTTTCAGGGCAAGGGGGAGGGTCGAGTGCGGGTGGTGATCCCTCAGGGCGCCAGTCTGGGCGACATCGCCGAGCAGCTGGAGAGTGAGGGGGTGGTCGACTCGTCGACCTTCTTCGCCCTGCGCGCCCGGATCGCGGGACGCAGCGGAGACCTCAAGCCGGGGCCCTACACGTTCCAGGGCGGCATGGTCTACACCGACGTGCTCGACACGCTCGAGCAGGGCGTGCCCCCGAACGTGGTGATGGTGACCATTCCCGAAGGCCGCTCGCGGGGGGAGATCGCCCCCACGGTGAGGCGGCTCAGGGGCAACTACCGCCGGGCCACACGCCGCTCCCGTCTGCTGCGCCCAAGGGCCTACGGAGCCCGGGGCGCGACGAGCCTGGAGGGCTTCCTGTTTCCCGCCACCTACGAGCTCAAGAAGGGCAAGCCGGTGCGCAAGCTGGTCAACGAGCAGCTGAAGGCGTTCAAGCACAACTTCGCCAAGGTCGACCTGCGATACGCCAAGCGCCGCAACCTCACGCCCTTCGACGTGCTCACGATCGCGTCGCTGGTCGAACGCGAGACAGCCGTGCCCCGGGAGCGGGCGCTGATCGCCTCGGTGATCTACAACCGCCTCAAGAGCGACATCCGACTCGATATCGACGCCACCACCCGGTTCGCCGTGGGCAACTGGAACAGGCCGCTGAAGGTGTCCGAGCTGCAGCACCCCTCGCTCTACAACACGCGCGTGCACTCCGGCCTTCCGCCCGGCCCGATCGGCAGTCCCGGTTTGAGGTCGATACAGGCGGCGGCCCATCCGGCCAAGACTGGATTCATCTTCTACGTCGCCGCGGTGTGTGGCAACGGTAAGCACAAGTTTGCCGAGACAGACGCCGAGTTCCAGCGCTACGTGGCCGAGTACGACCGCGCTCGTGCCGAGCGCGGCGGCAAGTCGCCCACGGACTGTTGACGCTCTGCGGCGTCCTCGGCTTCCCGGTTGCCCACAGCCGCTCGCCGGCCATGATGAACGCGGCGTTCGCCGAGGTCGGCCTGGACTGGCGCTACGTGCACCTGCCGATCGCGCCTGAGCTCTTTGCCGAGACGGTGCGGGCCCTGCCCGTGAGCGGCTATCGCGGGGCCAACGTCACGATCCCGCACAAGCCGGCCGCCCATGACGTGGCCGATCAGCTGACGCCCGCGGCCGCGGCCATCGGCGCGGTGAACACCCTGACCTTCGAGAGTCAGGGCCGCATCGTGGGCGACAACACCGACGCCGGCGGTTTCCTCGACGCCCTCGGCACGGACCCCGCCGGTCGGCGGGCTCTCGTGCTCGGCGCCGGCGGGGCGGCCCGCGCGGTGGTATGGGCGCTGCGCGAGGCGGGCGCAGACGTGGCGGTGTGCAATCGCACGTGGCGGCGGGCGGTGGAGCTGGCGGAGGAGTTCGGCGTGCGCGCCGTCAAGCGCGGCGAGGCGAGCGACATCCTCGTGAACGCCACCAGCGTCGGCATGGGCGCGAAGGAGCCCGCCGAGTCCCTCCCGCTGGCGCCCGCCGGGCTGGTGGTGGATCTCGTATACGGCACCGAGCCGACCCCCCTCTACCGGTGGGCCCAGGCGCAGGGCTCGCGCGTGGTCGACGGCCTCGAAATGCTGGTGCGACAGGGGGCGCGGAGCTTCGAGCTGTGGACGTCCCGGCCGGCTCCAGTCGACACGATGCGTGCCGCCGCCCGCTCCGTCTAGAACAAGCGGCCAGACCTAAACCAGCCTCAGAGCGTTGCCGATATGCGTGGCAATGGCGATCTCCCGCCCCTTCCTTCTCGCCATTCTCGGAGCAGCGCTACTGGCGGCGACCTTTCTTTCCGTCCAGAACGCGCGCAACAACTCGTCCGGCGATGTCGTTCCGGTGGCCCAGCCGGCCCCCCCGGAGGAGCCCCCGGCAGCCCAGGCCGAGCCTGCCTCCAGCCCCACGGACACCCTGAAATCGGCCCTCTCGGGCAAGCTCACCAGCGCCGCCTTCGACCTTCGGGTGGCGATCACCGGCGGAGCCGGCTCGGGCAAGCTCGCACTCACCGGCGCGTTTCAGCGCGGCGCCGCCAACGACGTTCCGGCCATCGATCTCGATGCGAACGTCGACGCCGGCGACCAGTCGTTCCAGGGCGGATTCGTCGCGGTCGACGAGCAGGCCTATTTCACCCAGGGCGACCAGGCCTGGCAGGTTCCGGCGGAGGCCTGGGACCCGGTCGTGGCGGCGGTCGCCAACGGCACAGGGGCCCAGGGACAGCCGGTCGCGCTCGAGCTCAATCCGCAGACCTGGTTGCGCGACGCCAAGACCAAGGGCGAGGAGCGCTTGGACGGCGTCGAGGCGACGCACGTATCCGCATCGGTCGACGTCGAGGCCATGGCGCGCGACCTCACGCAATCGGTGCCGGGCACCGGCGCCCAGCTGCCACGGCCTCGGCAGATGGCCCGTCTGGTCGAGCGGGCCGAGGTGGACGCCTGGGTCGGGTCAGACCAGATCCTGCGCCGCCTCACGGTCGAGCTGGCTCTCGCCGATCGCGGGGGCATCGACTTCGCACTTGACCTGACCGGCGTAAACCAGCCTCAGAGCATCGAAGCGCCCGCCAACGTGCGGCACGGCCTGCCCGGCGGCCGTTTCGGGCAGCTGGTTCAGGGCTTCAGCGCCGGTGTCTCCGGGGTCACCGGCGGAGAGCCGCTGTCGCTCGCCGCCCTCAACACCGACAACCCCCGGAAAGCAGCCCGGGCGGTGCGCTCTCACAAGAAGGTCGTGATCTTCTTCCGCAACCCGAGAGGCCTCGACGACCGGGCCGTGGGCCGCTCGGTTCGCGTTGCGCAGGCACGCTCGAACGCCGTCGTTCTCACCGACCACGTCGACGCGGTCGAGCGCTACGGCAAGCTCGTGAAGGATCTCGGGGTCTCGCAGACGCCCTCGGTCGTGCTCATCGACAGCACGGGGAAGGCGCGGCTGATCGAGGGCTTCATCGACGCGAGCTCGCTCACTCAGGCCGTCGCGGACGCGCGATGACCGAGCAGTCGGGCGGCTCGGTGCTGCGCGCCGTACCGGGTGGCCTCGCAGCCGGCGGGAATGGGAACGGGGAAGGACCCGCTGCTTCCGCCGGCGAGGGCGCCTCGGGTGGCCTGACCGCGCCGGAGCGTAGGGCCGGCTCGCGCTTCATCTCCGACGTTCTGGTGGAGATGGGCTTCCTCTCGCGAGAGCGCGTGGACGAGGCGGTAAAGCAGGGCAAGGCCGGGGGGCTCTCCGCCGAGCAGCTGCTGTTGGAAGCCGGCGCGATAACCGGGGACCAGCTCGCGCGAGCGACGGCGCAGCGCTTCGGGCTCTACCACGTGGACCTCGGCCTCTTCAAGGCCGACCTCTCGGCGCTGAACTCGATCAGCGCTCAGGCCGCCCGGCGGCTCAATGCCGCCCCGATCGGCTTCGACGAGCGCGGCCACCTGCTCGTGGCCATGTCCGATCCGTCGAACGTGCTCGCCCTGGACGACCTGAAGCTGATGGCCGGTCACGAGGTCCGCCCGGTCGTGGCCTCACCCGATGACATCGGCGACCTGATCGGCCGCATGAGCCGACTCGACAACGCCGTCGCCGAGGCCGTCTCCGCAGGCGAGGAGGAACTCGCCGACGTAACGGAGATTCGCGAGTCGGCCGAGGACGGGCCGGTGATCAAGCTCGTGAACTCGATCATCGCCCAGGCGGTCGAGGAGGGGGCATCGGACATCCATTACGAGCCCGATGGCCGCGACATGCGCGTGCGCTTCCGGGTGGACGGCGTGCTGCGCGAGTCGACCGAGATCCCGCGGCGGATGGTGGCCGGAGTGGTCTCGCGCGTGAAGATCATGGCCGACCTCGACATCGCCGAGAAGCGGGTGCCCCAGGACGGCCGCGTTTCGCTCACCGTCGAGGGCCACGCCATCGACACGCGCGTGGTGACCATGCCCCGCGTGGACGGCGAGGGGATCGTCATGCGCATCCTCGACAAGTCGCAGGCGCTGATCGGCCTCGATCACCTGGGCATGTCGGAGACCAGCGAGGCGCTCTTCGAGGATGCCTTCCGGCGATCCTACGGCGCGGTATTGGCCACCGGCCCCACCGGCTCGGGCAAGTCCACCACCCTCTACGCCGCGCTCAACGAGATCAATGAGCCCGAGCGCAACATCATCACGATCGAGGACCCGGTCGAGTACCAGATCAGGGGCATCAACCAGCTCCAGGTGAACGTCAAGGCCGGCCTGAGCTTCGCCAGCGGGCTGCGTTCGATGCTGCGCGCGGATCCCGACGTGATCATGGTCGGGGAGATCCGCGACAGCGAGACGGCCAAGATCGCGATCGAGTCGGCCCTGACCGGCCACCTCGTGCTCAGCACCCTGCACACCAACGACGCCCCCTCGGCGATCACCCGGCTCACCGAGATGGGGATCGAGCCATTCCTGTCCGCCTCGGCGATCGTGGCCGTGGTGGCGCAGCGGCTGGTCCGCCAGCTCTGCACGTACTGCAAGAAGCGCACGATGCTGTCGGTCTCCTCGCTCGAGAAGGCGGGCTTCAACGTGGCCTTCGACCTCGAGGCCTACGAGCCTGTGGGATGCGGGCGCTGCGGCGGCTCGGGATACAAGGGCCGAACGGGCCTCTACGAGGTGATGGTGATCTCCGACGAGATCAGGGACCTCACGGTGGAGCGCGGCTCGGCCGAGGACATACGCAAGATCGCCGTGGCCCAGGGAATGCGCCCCCTGCGTGCCGACGGCTTCGAGAAGGTCAAGAACGGCATCACGTCCATCGCCGAAGTGGCGCGGGTCACATGATCGAACACCCGCGCCGATAAGGAGGGACGATGGAGTTCGATTTCGCCGAAGTCCTGCTGACGGTGATGGAGCGCCAGGCCTCGGACCTGCACCTCACGGCGGGTTCGCCGCCCATGATCCGCCACCACGGCAAGCTGCATGCGCTCGACTATCCGCGCCTGACTCCGCAGACCACGCGCGAGGTCATCTACTCGATCCTGACCAACGACCAGCGCCAGAAGCTCGAGACCGACTGGCAGATCGACCTGGCCTACTCGATCCCCGGGCGCGCGCGCTTCCGCGTGAACGCCTTCTTCCAGCGCGCCGCGCTGTCGGCCGCCTTTCGCCTGATTCCGCACGAGATCCCGAACCTGGGCACGCTGGACCTGCCACCGGTGATCGAGGAGTTCACCAAGAAGCCGCGCGGCTTCGTGCTCGTCACCGGCCCGACCGGGTCAGGCAAGTCGACGACGCTCGCGGCGATGCTCGACCTGATCAACGACGTGCGCCACGAGCACATCCTCACCATCGAGGACCCGATCGAGTTCCTGCACAAGCACAAGCGCTGCATCGTCAACCAGCGCGAGCTGGGAGCGGATGCCCAGAGCTTCGGCCTCGGCCTCAAGGCCGCGCTGCGTCAGGACCCTGACGTGATCCTCGTGGGCGAGATGCGTGACCTCGAGACAATCGCCACTGCGCTGACCGCGGCGGAGACGGGCCACCTCGTCTTCGCCACCCTGCACACCCAGGACACCGCGCAGACCGTGGACCGCATCGTGGACGTGTTCCCGCCCGAGCAACAGCAGCAGGTGCGAGTCCAGCTCTCGGTGGCGCTCCAGGGGATCGTGACCCAGCAGCTGCTGCCCAAGGCCGACGGGCAGGGCCGCATCTGCGCCTGCGAGATCCTCGTGCCCACTCCCGCGGTGCGCAACCTCATCCGCGAGGGGAAGACGCATCAGATCTACTCGGCCCTTCAGACCGGCGGCCAGTTCGGCATGCAGACCATGGATGCGGCGCTGGTCCAGCTGGTGCGAGAGCACAAGATCACCCGCGAGCTGGCCGAGTCGCGCTCGAGCGCACCGGATGAGCTGCGCCGGCTGATGGGCACGGTAAGGGTGGCCTGATCGATGGCCACCTACGCATTCAAGGCCCTCGACCTCTCGGGAGCGCCCACCAAGGGCGAAATGGAAGCGGGCGACAAGCAGGCGGTGGCCTCGCAGCTGCGCACGCGCGGCCTCATCGTCATCGACATCGAGGAGCAGCAGGCCGCGAACGCGGGCGACATCCTCGCTCGCTTCAAGAGGATCAAGGCCGACGAGCTGGTGATCGCCACGCGCCAGCTGGCGACGATGGTCAACTCGGGCATGTCGCTGCTGCGAGCGCTCTACGTGATCGAGGAGCAGACCGAGAACGACAGGCTGCGCGACATCTGGATCGAGGTCCGCAAGGACGTCGAGGCCGGCCTGGCCCTGTCCGATGCGCTCAAGCGCCACCCCGAGGTGTTCAACGACCTGTACGTGGCGATGGTCGAGGCCGGCGAGACCGGAGGCATCCTCGACCAGACGCTCACCCGGGTGGCGACCCAGCTCGAGAAGGACGCTGCGCTCAAGCGCCAGATCAAGGCGGCGATGATGTACCCGTCGCTGATCGGCGGCTTCGCGTTCGTGGTGCTCTTCGCGCTCGTGGCTTTCCTGGTCCCGGTCTTCGAGAAGATCTTCGAGGACTTCGGCGGCGACCTGCCGGCGATCACCAAGTTCACGGTCTGGCTCTCCGACATGCTCACCGGGCGCTGGTACGTGATGCTCGCGATTGTGGTGGCCGTGGTGTGGGTCTTCCGCTTCTGGAAGAAATCGGAGACCGGGCACATGCAGTGGGACCGCATCAAGCTGAAGTTCCCGATGAAGATCGGCGGCATCGTCCAGAAGGTCGCCCTGGCGCGCTTCTCGCGCACCTTCTCAGGACTGATCTCCGCCGGTGTGCCGATGCTCGAGGCGATCGACATCACGGGCCGGACGTCCGGCAACAAGGTCGTGGAGAAGGCGATGGAGGACGTGCGCGACTCCGTGAAGAAGGGCGGAACGCTCACCCAGCCGATGACCCAGGTTCCAGAGGCCTTCCCGGTGATGGTCACGCAGATGATCGGCGTCGGGGAGGAGACCGGCGCGCTCGAGACGATGCTGACGAAGGTCGCCGACTTCTACGAAGAGCAGGTGGAGGCCGCGGTCAAGGCGCTGACCTCGATCCTCGAGCCGATCATGATCATCTTCGTGGGCGGGATCGTCGGCTTCATCGTCATCGCGATGTACCTGCCGATGTTCAAGGTGTACGACTCGATCAAGTAGGCGTGTGATGGCCGCCGAGTACGGTCTTCACGTGGTTTCGCTTCGTCCGCTCACCGAATCGAACCGTCAGGCGGTCGAGGCCCTGCGCGTATCGCCCAGCCAAGAGCAATTCGTGAGCAGCGTCGCCGACTCGTTGCGCGAAGCCGCCGAAGAGCCGGACGCTCGTGTCTTGCACTGGGCGGTCTATGCCGAGGACACCCCGGTCGGGTTCGTGATGATCGCCGACGAGGTCGCAAATCCCGACTACATACCGCACTACCTGTGGAAGCTGCTGATCGACGAGCGCTACCAGGAGCGAGGCTTCGGGACGGCAACGCTCGACCTGATCGTCGAGTACTTCCGCGGCCGACCCGGGGTCGAGGCGCTGAGCACGAGTGCCGGCCAGGGCGAGGGCAGTCCGATCAGCTTCTACGAGCGCTACGGCTTCGAGCAGACCGGCGAGATCAGGTCTGACGAGGTGTTTCTTCGGCTGGAGCTCCGCTAGCTCGGGCTCGGGGAGGCCCCCCGGCGGGCTCGAGCACGACGACCGGGATCTCCCGGCTCGTGAAGGTCTGGTACTCCTCGTACGGGCTGTAGAGCTCGACGAGCCGCGGCCACAAGCGGGCGCGCTCCTCGGCGTCGGCCAGCCGCGGCCTGACCCGCCGACGCTCACCTACGAACTCGACCTCGGTCTCCGGCATGGCCATCAGGTTGTGAAACCAGGCGGGGTGCGTCTCCGTCCCGCCCTTCGA
Source organism: uncultured Thermoleophilaceae bacterium (assembly GCA_963728495.1). Classification (GTDB taxonomy): domain Bacteria; phylum Actinomycetota; class Thermoleophilia; order Solirubrobacterales; family Thermoleophilaceae; genus JACVRW01. Next base: position 417,942 of record CAVSKI010000011.1, read on the forward strand.
GGCGACCACGACGACGTCGGCGCCGTCGTCGAGGTAGTAAAGCGGGGTTTCGCGTCCGTGCCCACTCCTGCGCCCGCGATGGTGCAGCACCAGAACGGGCACCCCCATCAGCTTGCTGCCGACGCGCCCGCGAGTCAGGCGCATCAGCCGCACCTGCAAACTGCCGAAGGCGTTGAAGAGCTTCCAGAACGGCGACGACGCCGGGGGCGGGGGCTTGGCCACCGGGCGATCCTATCGGCGGCCCTTGACGCGTGCTGCCGGCGGATGGGAGGGTAGGACGGCCAAGTCAACTGGGGGTGGTCATGTCCAAGTTCTTGTTCGAGGCCTCGTACACGACGGACGGGATCAAGGGGGTCCAGAGCGCGGGCGGGTCAAGCAGGCGTGACGCCGTGGCTGCGGTCGCGGAGAGCGTCGGTGGGAAGCTCGAGAGCTTCTACTTCGCCTTCGGCGAGCGGGATGCCTATGTGGTCGTTGAGCTTCCCGACAACGAGAGCGCCGCGGCGGTCGCGCTCACCGTCAACGCGGCTGGAGGCGCGACGGTGAAGACCGTGGTGCTCCTGACGCCGGAAGAGGTCGACGGCGCCGCGAAGCGATCGGTCGACTACAAGCCGCCCGGATCCTGACGGGCGGCGGGACAAGCAGGGGGCCTAGACCGCTGCGGCCGCGTGCTCCCTAACAGCGGCGAGCTCGGCTGGTGCCGGAAACCGTGATCTCGCGCAGCGCGAATCGGCGCTGAGTCGAGTGGCTGCAAAGGGCAACAACCACGAATCGACCGTCCCGGGCGCACCGCCCATACCCGAGGCCGGTCGCCACGACGCCTTCATCTCCTACGCGCGCGAGGACAGGGCGTTCGTGGCGGACGCGCTCTGCCCAGCGCTGGAACGCCGTGGCAAGAACGTGTGGGTTGACCTGACCGACATCCCACCGGCGGCGGACTGGCGGGAGCGCGTCCGACAGGGGATCGAGGCCTCGAAGGCCTTTGTGTACGTGATCAGCCCCGACGCCGCGCGCTCGGCCGAGTGCACACGCGAGTGCCAAGAGGCCGTCCAGATGCACAAGCGCCTCGTGCCGGTGCTCTATCGCGCTGTGGAGCCCGAGGAGATCCCCCGTGAGCTACGGGCCCCGAACTGGGTGCCGCTCGAGGAGGGCGAGCAATTCGAGCGGCAGCTCGACACACTCGTGTACGCCCTGGAGGCCGACCTCGACTGGCGCGACGCGCATGCCCGCCTCGCGGTACGAGCCCACGAGTGGCAGCTGGCCGATCGCGACCGCAGCTACTTGTTGCGCGGGAGCGACCTGCGCGAGGCGCAGGCCTGGCTCGCCGACGCCGATCGCCACCGCGAGGCGCCAACCGAGCTCCAGACCGAGTACGTCGAGGGCAGCGGACATGCTGCCGCGCGGCGCCGGCGCGTGGGGATCTCGGGCGGTCTGCTGGTAGTTGCCGCCCTCGCCGTTCTCATCCTGGTGGCGCTGGCGGGACAGGAGAAAGCCTCCCAGCAGTCCGAGATAGCTAGGTCGCGCCAGCTCACCGCAGCCGCCCGCGAGCGCATCGGCGCAGATCCGGAGCTCAGCCTGCTGCTGGCGAGGGAGGCCGTGCGTCTGAACCCGACCGGGGACGCCGTCGCGGCTCTGAGGCGCGTGCTGGCGCGGCCGCTGCCGGGACCCGGGCTCGCGCTTCCGTCTCGACCCACCGCCCCGCCAGAGGTCACCGCCGACGGCGGCCACGTGCTGCAGGCCTCCGAGGATCGGGTTGCGCGCATCTGGGACCTGCGCTCCGGGAAACTCGTGGCGAAGCTAGGTAGGCACCGCGACGTCGAGCCCAACTATCCCGGGGAGGTGGACTTCAGCGCTCCGGCGAGCGCGGCGCTCGCACCGAGGGGGAGACTCGCGGCCACGGCAGGGCGAGATGGTTTCCTGCGCGTGTACCGCTGGCCCGTCGAACGTCCGGTCGCCGAACTGAACCTGCAAAAACCGCTCAACGGCCTTGCGATCTCGCCAGACGGGCGGCGATTGGCCGTGGGGACTTTCTCCGACGAACGCTACCCCGGGGAGGGCGAGGTCCACGTCATCGACTGGCGATCGGGCAGGCGCGTCGCCCTGTTACGGGCGCCCATCGGTCCGGGGGGCGCGCTGAACGGACAGGTGCTGAGCGTGGCTTTCGACCCAACCGGGCAACGCGTGGCGGCGGGGCTGATCAGCTCGACGGCCTTCGTCTGGGACGTCGAGTCGAAGGCCCTCCAGGCCCGCCTGCCCGTCCACGCGGGAGCCCAGGACGTCGAGTTCAGCGATGACGGACGCCGCCTTGTCACCGCCAGACCCCGAGCAGCGGAGGTCTGGAATCTCTCCAACCGTGAGCGCGAGGCCAGGCTTCGTCGCGGAGGCAAGCCGGCGAGCGCGCGCTTCGACCACAGCGGAGAGGCGATCCTCACAGCGGGGCGGGACGGGAAGGCCAGGCTCTGGGACTGGCGCCGGAAGAAAGTCCGCGCCATCGTCGGTGGGGACACCCCGCTCACGGGCGCGACCTTCGGCCGCGACTCGACCATCGTTACCGGCGATACCTCCCCGGCCATTCGGCGGTGGCGGGATCTGGAGACCCCGCGGGTGGCGCTCCCCGGCGTCGAAGGCGACCAGCTGACGTCGGTGACCTTCTCGCCCAACGGCAAGCTGCTCGTAACGGGAGGCGTCTTTCACCCGCCTGATGGGGGCACGCCGATCCGGTTCGTACGGGTGTGGGACCTCGCGCGCCGGCAAGCCGTGGCCACTCTAAAAGAGGCGCCGCAGCCCCCCGGCGACAGCGGCACCTACTACCGCGTCGCCGTCAGCCCGGATGGCGGCCTAGTGGCCGGTGCGGGCGAGTCGGGAGCCGTGCACGTTTGGGACTGGCGACGGCGAGTCCTGCTCGCTCCCCTGCCGCTGGAGCAGTTGCCGCTGGGTGACCTCACCTTCCTCGCTGACCGCAACCAGCTGGCCACCGTGGCTCCCGGAGACCTGCGGGTTTGGACCCGGGATCAAGAGTGGGTGGCCGCGCCGTTGCGCCCCTTCAGCTCACAGACCCGGCCACGCAACCTGCGCCTCGCGTTCGCCGAGAACGCAGGCATGCTTGTGGCCGCAAACGGCCAAAGCTTCCAGACCTGGGATCTTGCCGGCCGCCGGCCGCTTCCCCGCGTTGAAGTCCAGCCGACGATCCAAGAGGTCGACGTCACCGCGGACGGCCGCTTCGTCGCGGCAGCGCTGGAGCTCCACGGAACCCGAGTCTGGGACCGTACCGAGAACCGTGTCGTCGCCGACCTGCGTGATCACATCGGCGTCTCGACCGATTTCAGCCCCGACGCGGCACTGCTGGCGAGCTCCGACCGCGGCACGGGCGTGCGGCTGTGGGACTGGACCAGAGATGAGAGCCTGATACGCCTACGTCCGTTCCGCGAGCCGGATGAGCTGACCGGAGGCTGGACTTGGGACGTCGCTTTCAGCCCGGACGCGCGGCGGGTCGCGGCGGTTGCCGGCGGCGGCACTGCTTACGTCTACGACTGCCACGTCTGCGCGCCGACCGACGACCTCCTCGAGCAGGCCGATCTCCGGGCAACGCGTGACCTCAACGCGGCCGAGCGGCAGCGTTTCCTACCCGACGGATGATGAGCGGACGGAAACCTGCTGACCTTCTTCTAATGGTCGTCATAGACGCCGAATACGAGGAGCGCTACTGGTACCCCGATGACGGCGGCCAGGTGTGGCTCGCCGGCTACAGCCTTGTTGATCCCGACACGGGCCGGTTTGTCGCACGGGACGACCCGTCGCTGGCGGCGCGCGGGCTGCACGTTGCCGGGGTGGCCGGGGCCGGCCAGCACCACGCCGGCGCGGTGGCGGCCGAGGACGTGGGCCCGGGGCGCCCGCTCGAGTTGCGGCGGGATCCGGCCAACGAGCACGACCCCGACGCCATCGCCGTGTATCCGGCAGGCGGTGGCGAGCAGGTGGGCTGGGTTCCGCGGGATCTGGCGGCCGAGCTGGCGCCCGATCTCGACGCCGGCCGCCCGTGGACAGCGGTCGTGCTGCGTGAGCAGCGCCGCTCGCCGCGCGACGCCCGGCATGGGCTGACCATGCTCCTGGCGCCCGGCACGAGCATCGAGCTGCGCGGCGCCTAGTCCGAACCTCAGCTTGCCTTTCACAACTTCTTTACGAGAGGATCGGCGCACCCGCTTCGAGGAGGAGGCAAGGATGCGTCGCTTGAGGGTCATGGTGTTGACGCTGGTGGTCGTGTTGGTGGCGGCCAACGCACCGGCCTGGGGACACGGAGGTAAGTCCGAGCCTCCCAAGCGGGTGCTCGTGCTGGTGCTCGACCAGCTGAGGCCGGACTACGTCGACAAGTTCGACATGCGCAACGTGAAGGCCCTCATGCGTCGCGGAGCCTCTTTCGACAAGGCCTATCTGGGCCACATGGCGTCCGAGACCGTGATCTCCCACAACGTGATCACCTCCGGGAAGCTGCCGCGCAACATGGGTTGGTCGGATGAGGTCTATCGCGACGTGGACAACGTCCTGGGCGAGGGAGCCGGAGCACTTTGGACCACGGGCTCGCTCACCCGCGACCAGTTCAACCTGCTGATCGAGAACGGCGGCTATCCCAAGCTGCCCGACTACCTGCATGATGCCCAACCGGGCTCCAAGTACATCGTGGTGGGCCAGAAGGCCTACGCCGCCTATTCCTCCTCCGGTCCGACGGGCGACATCACGGTCACGTTCTCGAGTCGCAACTTCGACTGCGACGCCGACGGCGTGAACAACTGGCGCGGGCCGACGGGCTGGAACGTTCCCGCGTACATCACCGGCTCGTCCGTCCCGGCAATGTGCAGCCGCTACTACGTCGACTCCTCGACGGACCTCGACTACGGCACCGCCACCACGCCGCCGGCGTGGATGTACCCCCTCGACGGCAACCGCTTCGTGCCGGGCTTTGACCGCGCGCACCTGGGCGGTGACGTCTGGGTGGCCGACGCCGGCATGGAGATGATGGAGAAGGAGCCGTGGAGCGGGATGCTGCTCACGATGGGCGGGATCGACAAGGTGAGCCACATGTGGGGTGGCATCACCGATGACGGCGTGTACCCGCCCGGCTCGGACGAGGAGATGGCCCACCTGCGCTTCGCCGCGCGCACCGCGGACGAGCAGGTGGGGCGGGTGGTGAAGAAGCTGCGCGAGCTCGGCCAGCTCGACGAGACGCTGATCGTGCTCACCACCGACCACGCCGGCCAGCCCTCCAAGCGCTTCCACGGCGTGGACGAGGCCGCTCGCGGCGACTTCAACTGGTACTACGGCGAGACGGAGAACGGCACGTTCCTCGATCCGTCGCCCTCGCTGGCGCCGCTGATCGCCACCGGCAACGTCCGCTTCAGCTTCCAGGACAGCGCCATCCGCACCTGGCTGACCGACACCTCGCGCGCAGCCAAGCGCGAGGCCGCGGGCGTGATGGCCACGCTGCCCGACGTGATCGCGAGCTACCGGCTCAGCGACGACGGGAGCCGCTACCGCCTCGAGGAGGTCAACTGGGACGCCATGACGAAGTCGGAGCGACGCTGGTGGCTGCGGCACGGCCAGCGGATCGTGAACACGATGGCGGCGCCGTACGCCGCCGACGTGGTCGGCCTGCTGCGCGACGACACGAGCTACGGCGTGGCCGGGGATCACGGCGGCGCCCAGAAACCGGTGCAGCGCATCCCGATCGTGTTCGCCGGAGCGGGCGTCGGGCCGCGGGACTCGTGGGCTCGGATGCGCTCGGTCGACATCCTGCCCACGATCCTGCGCGAGATGAGGCTGCCATTGGACGCGGGCCTCGATGGGAGGGCGCGCCACTTGCCGTAGCGCGCGGTCTAGAGATCGCGAATGGGCCGGGCGGGGTTGCCGACTGCGAGGACTCCCGGGGGGAGGTCCTTCACCACCACTCCGCCCGCGCCCACTACGGTGTTCTCGCCGATGGTCACGCCGGGGCAGACGATCACCCCGCCGCCCAGCCAGGCGCCGTCCTCGATGGTGATCGGCTGCGCCGACTCCCATGCCGCGCGGCGTGCGGCGGCGTCGAGCGGGTGGGTGGCCGTGAGCAGCTGGACGTTGGTTGCGATCTGCACCTCGTCGCCGATCGTGACCTTCGCGCAGTCGAGGATCGAGGCGCCGTAGTTGATGAAGGTGCGCTCCCCGACCTCGGTCAGGTACCCGTAGTCGCACTGAAAGGGGGCTCTGATCTGTGAGCCCGCGCCGAAGCGCGCCAGCAGCTCTTCGAGCAGGCGCCGGCCCGCTTCTTCGTCGGTCACGCTGAGGGCGTTGAAGCGCTCGACCAGCAGGCGGCCGCGGTGGTAGTCCGCGAGCAGATCGGGATCGTCCGCGATGTACAGCTCGCCGCGCAGCATCCGCTCCTTGTTATCGCCCATAGCGCGGCGCAGGCTAACGGCGGCGTGCCACCTGCAGCTCGACCGCCTCGATCTGCTTCTGGCCGAAGCTGCCGCGAAAGACCTGGCCGGCCGCGCTGAGGCGGTCGCCCGGCTCGGGGAGGGGGTGCGGGCGCAGAGGCCGCGCGACCGCGATGCTCGAGATGCCGGGCCCGGTGATCGAGTCGCGCGAGGCGAGGACGAAGTGGGCGTCGCCGTCGCCGTCGGGGTCGACGCGCTCGACGTAGATGATGCGCCCGCTCGCCGTGCGGCAGCCCGGGAGCTCGGCGGGGCAGCGGGCGGGTTCGAGCGGCACAGGGCTTTGCGCGCGCGGCCGCTCGGGCGGGGGTGCCGGCTCGGCCGGCTCGGCGCTGGGCGAGTCGCCGCCACAACCGGCCAAGAGAAGCGCCACGGCGAGCGGCGCCGCGCCCCGGGTCACCCGTCCTCGGGCTCGATGGCGAGCGTGCCTACCTCGTCGGGCTCGTCGGCCGCCGCGGGCGTGAACAGCACCTCATGGGTACCAGGCTCGGCGCTGAAGACCTCGAACCGCGCGGGCGTGAGCGGCTCGCCCGGGGCGCTCAGGCCCAGGTCGGGAATCTCGACCTCGCCCGGCTCGTCCACCTCCACCAGGACCGTCGTGGCCTGACCTGCGGACACGCGGCGGGTGGGCTCGCGCTCGGGGTTGTCGAAGGTCACGGCCGCGAGCGGCTCCGCCGCATCGGCGCTGCCGGGAGAGGCCGTCGGCGCTCGCTCGGTCTCAGTGGCCTGTGAAACGCCCGGCGACGATGTGGCCCGCTCGCTCGTGCTGTCGCCCGGACGCGAGACCGACGCGGCGATCGCGGCCAGGCCGAGAACGATCGCGAAGAGAAGAAGGGCGCGCCGTAGGTGCACAGTCCCTGATGCTAGGGAGCGCCGAGCGAGCGTAAAGACCTGGGGTGCCCCGGTCGATACGAGGGGGCGAAATGCCTTCGGGCTCGGTCGACCGTGCGCTGCGGGGGCGAGTGGTTGCGCTCGCCGCGCTGGCCGCTGTGCTGTTGCTCGGCCCGGCTCCGCCGGCCCGCGCCGCAGAGCCGAGCGCCCTGATCCCGCAGCAGGCGGCGCCGCGTACGCTCGACGAGCTTCCACGCGGTTTCAGGCTGACCGCGCGCCAGGCAATCCGCATCGCCGAGCGCGAGCCGGAGGTGCGCGAGGAGCGCGGTGTCGGTGCCGGCCTCCGCCGGTTCGTGGCCATACCCGTGTACACCGGCGACCCCTATCGGTGGCAGGTCACCTACAGCCGCGCCGGCACCGGCGTCGTCGAGGTGCACGTGGATTCGCGTGGCGGCGGCGTGCTGGAGGTGTGGACGGGGCCCCAGGTCGACTTCCCGCTGGCCCGGCCTCGCGCCGAGAAGACGGGCGGCGCGCTGAACTCGGCCTGGCTGTGGATCGGACTCTGCGTTCTGTTCGCGGCGCCCTTCGTCGACCCGCGCCGCCCACTGCGCCTCCTGCACCTCGATCTCCTGGTGCTGCTGTCCTTCGGTGTGGCCCAGTTGCTCTACAACGCCGGCGAGCTGAACCTCTGGGTTCCGGCGGTCTACCCGGTGCTCGGCTACCTGATGGTGCGGTTGCTCTGTGCTGGGTTTTGCCCACGCGAGCGCAGCGAGCCGCTGATCCCCTTCGCCTCGGAGGGCTGGCTGCTCGCCGGCCTGGTTGGCCTCGTGGTCCTGCGGATCGTGCTCAACGTGGTCGACTCGACTGTGATCGACGTGGGCTACGCGAGCGTGATCGGGGCGGACCGGATCGCCTCCGGTCAAGAGCTCTACACCGCCAACGAGGTCCACGGCGACGCCTACGGGCCGCTCAACTACCTCGCCTACCTTCCGTTCGAGCTGCTGCTTCCCGAGAGCGGACCCTGGGCCTCGGTCCCCGCGGCCCACGCCGCCGCCATCGCCTTCGACCTGCTCACCGTCGCCGGCCTGGTGCTGGTGGGCCGCGCCATGCGGACCGGGAGAGAGGGCCGCCGCCTCGGTTTCGCCCTCGGCTTCGCCTGGTGTGCCTATCCCTATTCGACCTATGTTCTCCAGTCGAACACCAACGACGGGCTGGTGGCCATGCTGCTCGTGTTCGCGTTGCTGGCCCTGGGCTCGCCCGCGCGTCGCGGCATTGCCGTGGGGCTGGGCGCCGCCGCCAAGTTCGTGTCGCTTGCGCTCGTTCCGCTGTTCTGCGTGGGGGAGGGCGACCGGCGCCCGGGCCCCGTCCTGCGCTTCGCCGCGGCATTCGTCCTGGTCGGCGCGGTTGCGCTGGTGGCCTTCCTGCCCGACGGCGGGCCGCGTGAGATGTGGGACGCCACACTCGGCTACCAGCTCACTCGCGAGGCGCCGTTCAGCATCTGGGGCCTGCATCCGTCGCTCACCTGGCTGCAGACCGGGGTGCAGGGCGGCGCGGTCCTGTTCTGCGCGGCGTTGGCGCTCGTGCCACGCCGGCGCGATGCGCGCCGGGTGGCCGCGCTGGCCGGGGCTGCGCTGATCGCTCTGCAGCTGGGAGCCGGCTACTGGTTCTTCTTCTACATCGCCTGGTTTGCTCCGCTGGCGCTCGTCGCGCTGCTGGGCGCCTACGGCCGGGCGAGCGGTCAGTCGGCGCCCGAGCCGGCACCGTACCGGGCTTTGGAGGGCCGGCGCGATCGTCCATTCCTCGGGCGTCGCCAAATCGCGTGATCGCGGCGGCCTGCCGATACACGGGTCCATGGAGGAGCGCCTCCACACCGCCCCAGCGTCGACGGCGACGATCGAGCCACCGCCCTCCCGCCGGCGCTTCGGCATGGTGGCCCTCTACTCGGCCACGCTCGTGGTGAGCGCGACGCTGGTGTTCATGGTCCAGCCGATGTTCGCGCGCTTCGTGCTGCCGCTGCTCGGCGGCACACCGGCGGTGTGGACGACCGCGATGCTGTTCTTCCAAACCGCGCTGCTGCTCGCCTATCTCTACGCGCACTGGACCACGCGCCGCTTCGGGCCCCGCCGCCAGGCGGCACTCCACCTGGCGCTCGTGGCCGCCGCGCTGCTCGTGCTGCCGCTGGGCCTGCCCGACGGCTGGACCCCGCCGGTCGACAGCTCGCCGGTCCCGTGGCTGCTTCTCCTGCTGCTCGTGTCGGTGGGTTTGCCCTTCTTCGTCGTCTCGTCAACGGCGCCGCTGCTGCAGTGCTGGCTTGCCGACACCGACCACCCCGACGGCCGCGATCCCTACTTCCTCTACCGGGCCAGCAACATCGGCAGCGTGATTGGGCTGCTGTCCTACCCGCTGCTGGTGGAGCGCGAGCTCACACTCGACGCCCAGAGCTGGTTGTGGTCCGCCGGCTACGGGCTGCTGGCCGTGCTGCTGAGTGGATCGGCGCTCATGATGTGGCGCTCGCGGCGGCCGGCGGCGGACACCCCCGCGATCGGCGACGACGCCCCGGCGGAACGCATCAGCGCCGGCCGGCGGGTGCGCTGGGTGACGCTCGCCTTCGTCCCCTCGAGCCTGATGCTGGGCGCCACCTCGGCGATGACGATGAACCTCGCCCCGATCCCGCTGCTCTGGGTGCTGCCGCTGTCGCTGTACCTGGTCTCGTTCATCCTGGTCTTCTCGCGCGGCGAGGGCGCGGGGCCGTGGCACCGCTACGCGCTCTACGCCATGCCGCCGCTGGTGGTGGTGCTCGCCGGCATGGTCGTGATCGGGATCAGCGATCCGCTCTGGCTGGTGATCGGGGCCAACCTGGCCGCCTTCTTCGCCGTGGCGCTCGTGATGCACGGGGAGCTGGCCGCCGACCGACCATCAGCCGGGCAGCTGACCCAGTTCTTCGCCTGGGTGTCCCTGGGCGGCGCGCTGGGCGGCGTGTTCAACGTGATCGTTGCACCCACGGTGTTCAACTCCCTCACCGAGTACCCGCTGGTGCTGATCCTCGCCTGCTTCCTGCTGCCGATGCGCTCGGGAGGCTGGCGCGACGAGCTTTCGTTTCGCCGGCACCTACTGGGGCCGCTGCTGGTGGGCGCAGTCGGCGCCGGCCTGCTGCTGCTGACCGAGGGGCACGTGTGGGAGCACCGCGCCGTGTTCATCGGCATGGGCCTGGCCTGCTTGAGCATGTTCCGAAACCCGCTGCGATTCGGCCTCGCTCTGAGCCTGGGTCTACTGGCCATCTGGGGTTCGAGCGTGGGCGACGCGAACGTCATCTACCAGGACCGGTCGTTCTTCGGGATCAACCGAGTGGAGGAGAAGCTCGACGGCATCATCCACGAGCTGAAGAACGGCAACATCGTTCACGGCGCGCAGATCGGATCGGTGGGGATCGCCCCGACCACCTACTACCACCCCACCAGCCCGATCGGCCAGCTGCTCGACGGAGTTCCGGACCGCTCGGTGATGAACCAGGTGGCGGTGGTCGGGTTGGGAGCGGGATCGATGGCGTGTCTGAGCCAGACCGGGGAGAACTGGACCTTCTTCGAGATCGATCCGGCCGTGGTCAAGCTGGCGAGCGATCCCAAGCTGTTCAGCTTCCTGCGCGACTGCGAGGGCGTCTTCGACGTCCAGGTCGGCGACGGCCGTCTCTCGCTGCGCGAGGAGCCCGACGGCAAGTTCGGTTTGATCGCGCTCGACGCTTTCAGCTCTGACGCCATCCCCATCCATCTCATGACGACCGAGGCGGTCGAGCTCTACGCGCAGAAGCTGCGTCCGGGCGGGATGATCGCGTTCCACATCTCGAACAAGTACCTGGAGCTCGAGCCGGTGGTCGGAAACGTCGCGCGCGCCGCCGGGCTCGCCTGTCACGGGCAGACCGACGTGAAGATCCAGCGCGGCGCCCTCTACAAGTACCCCTCGCGCTGGGTGGTCCTGAGCCGGTCGCGATCGGATCTGGGCCGGGTGGCTCGTGACCCTGACTGGCACCCCTGCGCCGCCGACCCAGATGCGCGGCCCTGGAGCGACGACTACGCCAACGTGGTCGGCGCCTTTCGCTAGTACACCGTCCGGAAGTTCGGCCGATTTCGGCGGCGGTTGGACGCTCGGCCAGGGCGCTCGGCAAAACCTAAGGCTTCCCCCCGCCGGGTCGATACCGGGAGTCGAGGCCAGAAGCACGGTGTAACGGCAAACTCGTCGTGAGGCGGGGACGCAAAGCTCCGGGGCTCTAGGAAGGAGCCGGCCGAGCTGCCACCGGACGTTCAGGAGGCTCGCCGCGGCGACTGGCAACCACCAGACCAAAGTCACCTCAAGGAGGAGACACATGCTGCGGAAGCTCCACGAACGTATTCACTCAGAGGAGAAGGGATTCACCCTTATTGAGCTCCTCGTTGTCATCCTGATCATCGGGATCCTGGCCGCGATCGCCCTTCCGGCGTTCCTGAGCCAGCGCTCGAAGGGGCAGGACGCCGACGCCAAGTCGCAGGCCCGTAACCTCGTTTCGCACGTGGAGGGCTTCTACGCGACCGAGCAGACCTACACCGGTGCCGCCGGGTCGAAGGACGTGACCGGGAGCGGCATCCCCGTGGGCGCCGGCAAGGGCAAGTCCACGGTCTCCAGCACGGCCGACACCTACACGATCGTTGCCCACTCGAACTCGGACGGCAAGTTCACGATCTCCAAGGACGCGACCGGGGTGGTCACACGAACGTGCGACAAGAAGGGTGACGGCGCCTGCCCGGCGTCAGGTGACTGGTAGCCCACCAGCTCGATTCCAGCAGTTGGCGAAGGGCGGGTCCTCGGACCCGCCCTTTCGCTTTCCGCGACCGCCTCCCTCATTAGCTTCCCGACACCATGCCCGCCCTCTTCGAGATCGTCGCCGCCGGGGTCTTTGGGGCCCTGATCGGCAGCTTTCTCAACGTCGTGATCTGGCGCCTGCCGCGCGGCGAGTCGATCGTCTCGCCCGGCTCGCGCTGTCCCTCCTGTGAAAGGCCCATCGCCCCTTACGACAACCTGCCGGCCGTATCGTGGCTGCTGCTCCGCGGGCGCTGCCGGCACTGCGGTGCGCGCATCTCGGCGCGCTATCCGCTGGTCGAGCTGGTCACCGCGCTGGCCTTCGCCGCGGTCGTGGCCGTGCGCGGCTTCGACTCGGGGCTCGTGCTCGAGTTGCCCTTCGTGGCCTGCCTGATCGCCCTGGCCGGCATCGACTACGACCACAGGCTGCTGCCCAACCGGATCGTCTACCCCATGGCGATTTGGGGCCTGGTGGCCACCCTGCTGGTCGACCGCGCCGATCTGGTGGAGAACCTGATCGCGGGCGCCGGCGGCTTTCTCTTCCTGTTCATCGCCCTCCTCGCCTATCCGCGCGGCATGGGCATGGGCGACGTCAAGCTGGCCGGGGCCATGGGCCTGTACCTGGGTCTGGCGATCGTCCCGGCCATGCTCATCGCCTTCCTGAGCGGCAGCATCGTCGGTCTGGCGATCATCGCGCGCGAAGGAGCGCAGGCGCGCAAGAAAGCCATCCCGTTCGGGGTGTTCCTGGCCCTCGGCGGGATAGCCGGCCTGCTGGCCGGTCCCGAGCTGATCGCGCTCTACGAGGACAACTTCCTGTCCTAGCGTCCACGGTTCGGGCGCTCTACTAACGGCGCTCAGGGGCACGCCGATAACCGCATGGAGCTCCCAATGGCGTTCTCCCTCCGAAAGTCCTCAGAGCGTGGCACCGTCGGTTTGGACATCGACGGGCGCTACCTCGCAGCGGCCCAGGTCGACAACGGCCGGGTGGTGCGCGGCGCGAGTCTCGACCTCCCCCCGGGCCTCGTCCGCGACGGCGAGGTAACCGACCCCGAGGGGCTCGGAGGGCACATCAAGCAGTTCGCCTCCGGGGCGGGGCTACCCAAGAGCGTGCGGATCGGTGTGGCCAACCAGCAGATCGTCGTCCGCGTGGTCGAGCTGCCCCGCATCGACGACGAGAAGCAGCGCGACCAGGCCGTCCGCTTCCAGGCCTCCGAGGCAATCGCGATGCCGCTTGACGAGGCCGTGCTCGACCACCAGATCGCCGGCTACGCCGACGCGCCCGACGGGACTCCACGCATGCAGGTTGTGCTCGTGGCCGCCCGGCGCAAGATGGTGGAGACCCTGCTCGAGGCGGTGAGGGCGGCCGGACTCAAGGCCGAGGGCATCGACCTCGATGCGTTCGCCCTCGTGCGCGCGCTCGCCGCTAACGGCCACGAGGATGAACACGGCGCGACCGTGTTCTGCCACCTGGGTGGCGTGACCAACCTGGCCATCGCAGTCGGCTCCGCGTGCTTTTTCACCCGTCCGCTCTCCGCCGTCTGGGACGACGAGGACGCCGGCTCACGGCTGGCCGACGAGATCCGGCTGTCGATCGACTACTACATGACCCAGCCGCAGGCGCGCCCCGTCGGCGATGTGGTGCTCTCGGGTCCCGGCTCCGCCGATGAGGCGCTCGTGGAAGGGCTCGGCGTGCACCTCGGCATCCCGGTTGAGGTGGCGGCGCCCCTGGGACGCATCGACTCGTCGGGGCTCACACCGGGTGAGGACCCGCACCGCTACACCGTCGCCGCGGGACTGTCGCTCGGGGCCCTGACATGAGGGCCGTCAATCTCCTGCCGCGGGACGGTCGGCACCGTCCAGCGGGCGAGGCGGCGGGCAAGAGCGCCTACATGGTCTGCGGTCTGCTCGCCTTGGTCCTGGCGATGGTGGCCGCCTACGTGCTCACGGCCAACAACGTCACCGAGCGCAAGAACGAGGCCGCCGCGGCCGGCGCCGAAGCAGACCGCCTGGAGGCGGAGATCGCCGCTCAGGCCAACTACACCAGCTTCGCCGACATCGCCGAGCAGCGGCTTTCGTCGGTGGCCGGCGTGGCCCAGACGCGCTTCGATTGGGAGCGGCTGATGCGCGAGGTATCCCACGTGATGCCTGAGGGCAGCTGGCTGCAGGCCACCGACGCGTCGGTCACCGGCGATCCCAACGCCACCTCCACGGCCCCGCTGGGCACAGTCGCCACTCCCACGGGGCCCTTCGCGAGCTTCGTCGGGTGCACCCCCGATCAGTCGGACGTGGCTCAGATCATGGTGCGCCTTCGGAACCTGCACCGCGTGGAGGACGTGAAGCTCAGGGAATCCACCAAGGAGGCCGGCGCCGGCGCAGCGACGGTCGACAACTGCGGCGCGCTCTACAAGTTCGACGTCGCCGTGACCTTCGCGCCGACCGGGCCGGTCAGCGAGGCCCCGCGCGGCTCGGGCCAGGTGCCCGCCTCACTGGGCGGTGGATCGTGACTCTCACCGACCGCGACCGCAAGGTCCTCATCTTCCTCGTGCCCGTGTTGGTGATCGCGGCCTACTGGTTCCTTCTTCTCGCGCCGCAACGCGAGCAGGCGTCCAAGGCCGCCGAGGAAGTGGTGACCCAGGAAGAGCGCCGCGACACGGCGCAGGCCACGCTCGATGCCGCCAAGAACGCCAAGCAGGACTTCTCGGCCGATTACACGCAGATCGTCCGCCTCGGCAAGGCGATCCCGGCCTCGGTGGATATGCCGAGCCTGATCGTGCAGCTCGACACCGCAGCTGCGGGCACCGGCATCACCTTCACCAAGATCAAGACCGGCGAGCGCGTGGACTCGGCCGCCGCAACCACCACCACGCCGCCCGGCACCACGCCGCCGGGCACCACGCCTCCGGCCGATCCGGCCACCCCGGCCGCGGCCGGCGGCCAGCAGGCCCAGAGCGCGCCCGGCGGTGCCGCCGAAGCGGCCAACAACACCGCTCAGACCGCCAATCAGCAGGCCGCGGCTACCGACACCCAGACCTCCACCTCCGCGGACAGCGGCTTGCCCGTGGGCGGAGGGAGTGCGGCGCCCGGGCCCACCGGCACGGCACCGACCGCGCCCGTCGGGCTGGAGACCGTGCCGCTCGAGCTCGAATTCACCGGCAACTTCTTCAACCTGGCCGACTTCTTCCACGACGTCAAACGCTTCGTCGACGTGGCCAACACCGACGTGGTGGTCAGCGGCCGGCTGCTCACCATCGAAGGCGTCCGCTGGACCAGCGACCCGGAGATCTTCCCCAAGATCCGCGCCGAGATGAAGGCGACGATCTATCTGTCGCCGAAGGCGCAGGGCGCCACCGCGGGAGCGACTCCCGCGGGCCCGTCGACCACCACGCCGGCCACCACCACTCCGGCTGGAAGCGCCCCCGAGCCCGCCGTTGCGCCGACCGCCGCGGCCACCCCCTGACCGAGTCATGAAGAGCTTCTTCTCCAATCTCTGGGCCGACCTCCGCGAGAAGCGCCTATGGCCGGTGGCGGTCCTGCTCCTGGCCGCGCTGGTCGCTGTACCCGTGGTGCTCAAGAAGTCACCCGAGGACCCGCCGCCGGCCCCGCCGGTCGCGGCGGGCCAGTCCAGCGCCCCCGAGCCCAAGCAGCTCAAGGGCCTGGCGACGGTGACCCTCGAGGACGCCGGCATCGGTGACGGCTCCTCGCTCGACACCTTCGTTCCGGCGAACCCCTTCCGGCCGCCCGAGAGGGTCGTGGAGGAGGCCGAGGAGGAGTCCGGCGAGAGCGTGTCCGGTGAGGACGAGGTGATCCTCAGCGACGAGGTGATCGAGGGGGGCTCCGGGGGCGGCGATACCGGCTCCGGCGGCGACACGGGCGAAGACTTTGAGGGCGACACGGGCGGCGACACGGGTGACGGTGACGGTGACGGTGACGGCACCACGACCGAGACCACCGAGTACGCCTACGTGCTCGACGTGACCTTCTCCAACAACGGGCGCACGCGCAAGATCAAGGGGATGGAGCGCCTCGACATGCTGCCGAGCGCCGCCTCGCCCCTGCTGCTGTTCCTGGGCGTGTCCTCCAACGCCGGCAACGCCGTCTTCCTGGTCGACTCGACCCTGGATACGGCCGGAGAAGGCAGGTGCGAGCCCAGTCAGGCCGAGTGCGCCTTCCTTCACCTCGGTGCCGGCTCGGAGCACATGTTCACCAACCAGGACGGGGATTCGTACCGGCTGAGGGTCGATCAGATCCGCAAGGTGAGGGTGGACAACGACGCCTCCTCGTCGGCGTCCTCGAACACACCGAAGAGGGCCGGCGCGGCCCTGGCCGGCTCCAGGGCGAAGCGGCGCTTCACGTCGCCGCTCATCTCCGACCTCGTGAGCGTGTCCAGCACCGGGGCCGATAACTCAACGGGCCACGGGGACCGTCGATAGGTCTAGGCATGCGCCGCCTCGTCGCCATCCCGCTGCTTGCTCTGTGCGCCATGGCGATGCTCGCGGCGGCCCCGACTGCATTCGCGGCTAAGGGCAAGAAGGCCACGCGCACGCCGGCCATCACGCGCGTCGCCCCGATGCGCATCAGCGTCGGCGGCACGCTCACCATCACGGGCAGGAACTTCAAGAGCAAGCGCACGGCCAACACGATCATCTTCCGGGCGCCCAACGGCCGCTCGGCGTTCGCCAAGCCGCGCCGCGCCAGCGCGACCAGGCTGGTGGTGAGGGTGCCGGGCTCCGTGCGCCGCCTGCTCGCCGGCAACGCCGCGAACCCAAAGCCGACTCGTTTCAAGCTGCGTGTTCTGGCGGGCAAGTTCAGCAAGTTCACCTCGCGCCGGCTTTCTCCCGTGGTCACGAGCGGCGGCGGTCCCGGCGGACCGGGCGGGTCGGTCCCCTCCTGCAACTCGAGCGGCGACCACGACGGCGACCTGCTGTCCAACAGCTTCGAGCTGGCCATCAAGACCGATCCCTGCCTGCGCGACACCGACCTTGACGGCGTGGAGGACGGGTACGAGTTCCAGTCCGCCCTGGACCTCAACCACTACCCGCGTGTGCTGCCGCTGCCCTATCCGGGCCGCAGGCCCTACCCCAACGCGCTGGACTCGAGCGATGGCACCACCGACTACGACGACGACGGTCTCTGGCTCTCCGAGGAGTACAAGCTCTGGGTCAAGTACTCGGCCGACGGCGTGCTGCGCGGCGGGCGCCCGCAGACGCTCAGCGCGCTGATCTACAGCGACGGGCTTCAGAAGTCGATCGATCCGCCGCCGCCCGCGGCCGCCGTGGGCACACTGGCGCGCTGGGCGCTCGACATCGACAACGACGGCACGCTGTGGGACGACGAGCGCGATGCCGACGCCGACGGCCTGGGCAACTGGGATGAGCAGCATGGTCGCTTCACCGAGGAGTGGTGGCCGTTGACTTTCGACGGCAACGGACTGCCCAAGGAGTCGAAGTACCCCGACCTCGACTTCCTCGACAACGAAGACCTCCCCAACCACGATGCGCTGGCCGACTCCGACATGGACGGCGACGGCGTGCTCGACGGCGCCGACGACCACGACCACGACGGCCTGTCCAACTCCTTCGAGGTTCACCGGCCCGGCGACTACCTGGCCGACGCCTTTGGGCCTCCCGCCCCGGGGCCGAACATCTGGGCCTACGTCAACCCGTTCAACCCGTGCAAGCCGGTGCGCTCGGAGCGCTGCCACCGCAGCGTCCCCTTCGGCTACTACGACTCCGACCAGGCTCCGCCGGTGGGCAACACCCCGCCCGCCGGCTACCCGGCGGCCGGCGTTCCCGCCACCCCGAACAACTAGCCCGCTCTGACGGCGGTCCCGAACACCGGCTCGTGACGAGCCGCGGCGTCGCTAACGACGGCAAGCAGGGTCGGTGGACCGTCTAGCGGTGGTTCGATCACTGTCTGTAACCGCGTTGAGGCAACGTGACAAAGCCCACGACGACGCCGCGGCCGCCTTGTTGGCGCTGTCCTGATTGAGGTGTTGCAGGAGACGGTAGATGCAGGACAGTGGCCACGAAGCCGCGCTACGGGAGCGTGACAAGGCCGACGACATCGGCCGCTGCGCCTTGGTTGCTGTCGTTCCAGAGCGCCGGCCATGCCGCGCGGCAGGCTCGCGCAGCGCCGGGCGGCCACAGGAGCCGTTTGTAGGCTAAGGCGGCCATGTCCCTGCGCTTTGTAACCGCCGGCGAGTCCCACGGTCCCGGGCTGACCGCGATCGTCGAGGGCCTTCCGGCGGGGTTGGAGCTGCGCCCCGAGGACATCGACCGCGACCTTGCCCGGCGCCAGCTCGGTCACGGGCGCGGCGGGCGCATGAAGATCGAAAAGGACCGCGCCGAGGTTACGGCCGGCGTGCGCCATGGCCGCACGCTCGGCAGCCCGGTCTGCCTGCGCGTGGACAACCGCGACTACCAGAACTGGGAAGAGCGCATGAATCCCTGGCCGGTCGAGGCCGATGTGGCCGAGGTCCATCTGCCGCGCCCCGGACACGCCGACCTGGCCGGAGTCATGAAGTACGGGCACAGCGACGTGCGCAACGTCCTGGAGCGAGCCTCCGCGCGCGAGACCGCCGCTCGCGTGGCGGCGGGTGCCCTGGCCAAGGTCTTCCTGCGCCACCTGGACGTGGAGGTCTTCTCCCACGTGACCCAGATCGGCTCGGTAGCGGCCCCGCCGCGCGATGATCCGGCCCCCGAGGACTTCGACGGCGTCGACGACTCGCCCGTGCGCTGCCTCGACGCCGGCGCCAGCCAGGCGATGGTGGCCGAGATCGACCGCGCGCGCAAAGCCAACGAGTCGCTGGGAGGGGTCTTCGAAGTGCGCAGCTTCGGCCTCGTGCCCGGAATCGGCTCGTACATCTCGTGGGAGCAGCGCCTCGACGGACGGCTGGCCGGCGCGATCATGTCCATACAGGCCATGAAGGGCGTGGGCATCGGCGACGGCTTCGAGCTGGCCGGGCGCGACGGCTCACAGGCCCACGACGAGATCTTCTTCTCCGAGGAGCGTGGCTTCTTTCGCGAGACCAACCGCGCGGGCGGTCTCGAGGGGGGCATGACCACCGGCGATCCGCTCGTGGTGCGTGCCGCGATGAAGCCATTGCCGACTCTGACCAAGCCGCTGCGCAGCGTCGACCTGGCCACCAAGGAGCCGGCGCAGGCCCTGCGCGAGCGCACCGACTCGTGCACGGTTCCCGCGGCGGGCGTCATCGGCGAGGCGATGGTGGCCCTGATCGTGGCCGCGGCCTACCGGGAGAAGTTCGGCGGGGATCACATCGACGACGTCCGCGCCGCGCACAGCGCCTACGTGGAGCGGATCGGGTGGAGAGGCGCGTAGACGGCGCACTCGTCCTCGTCGGCTTCATGGGCGCCGGCAAGTCGACCGGTGCCCGTACCCTTGCGGCCGAGTTGGGAGCGAGCGCCGTCGACTCCGACCGCGAGCTCGAGCGAGCGCTGGGCGAGCCGATCGAGCAGTTCTTCGATCGCCACGGCGAGGCTGCCTTTCGCGCACGCGAGGAAGAGATGGTGTGCGAGCTGCTGGCCCGCGGCCACGGTCGGGTCATCGCTCTCGGGGGTGGTGCCGTGCAGTCCGAGCGCGTGCGCGAGGCGCTCGGCGGGCACACCGTGGTCCACCTCGAGGTCGACCCCGAGAACGCCTGGCGCAGGGCTTCGGGGCGGGGGCGCCCGCTCGCTCGCGACCCGGGCCGCTTCGCCCAGCTGCAGAGCGACCGGGTGACCCTGTACGAGTCGGTGGCGGACGCGGTGATGCCGCCCGGCGACCGCGACGCCCTGCGCCGGGCGCTGCCCTTCCTGACCGCGCTGCGCGATGCTCCGCCCGGCACCCGGCTCGTCTGGGCTAGCGCCGAGTCCGGCGACTACCCGGTCTTCCTGGGCCGCGGGTTGATCGAGTCCGGATTCTTCCCGCCGCTGTCCGGCCGACGCCATGTGGTGACCGACGAGAACGTCGCTTCGCTCCAGCCGGTGGAGGGTCACAACCGTGTGGTCGTAACGGCCGGGGAGGAGAACAAGACACTGGGCGCCGCGGAGCACGTTCTGCGCTCGCTGGCCCGGGCCGGCGCCGAGCGCTCGGACCTCGTGGTGGCAGTGGGTGGTGGGGTGGTGGGCGACCTCGCGGGCCTATGCGCCGCCCTCTACCAGCGCGGGATCCGCCACGTGCAGGTACCGACCACGCTCGTGGCGCAGGTCGACTCGGCCTACGGGGGAAAGACCGGTGTCGACCTTCCGGAGGGCAAGAACTACGCGGGCGCCTACCACCAGCCCGCGGCGGTTCTGTGCGACCCGGCGGCGCTCGACACGCTGCCCGCGGAGGAGGCCGCGGCCGGCTACCCGGAGGTGGTCAAGACCGCCCTGATCGCAGGCGGCGCGCTCTGGGCCCGAGTCCGGCAGGGCGAGGCGACCGGCACGCGGGAGATCATGGGCTGCGTGCGCACGAAGCTCGCGGTGGTGGCCGAGGACGAGCGCGACGGCGGGCGCCGCCAGGTGCTGAACCTGGGTCACACGGTGGCCCACGCGATCGAGGCGGCCACGGGCTACGCGCGCTATCGCCATGGCGAGGCGGTGGGCATCGGGCTGCTGGCCGCGCTGCGGCTCTCGGGGCGCGACGCCCTGCGCGCCGAAGTGGCCGACCTGCTCGCGGCGCGCGGGCTGCCGCTCTCGTTCTCCGGGGCGCCGGTGGACGCCGTGCTGGCCCTGGTCGAGCGTGACAAGAAGCGCGCGGGTGGGCGAGTGCCGTTCGTGCTCGTGGAAGCGCCGGGCGCCGTAACTCCCGGGCACCAGATCGAGCCCGCCCGCCTGCGCGAGGCGGTCGAGGAGCTGCATCGGGGATGAGACACCGGATCTCCGTGCTCCACGGGGTCAACCTCGACGTGCTCGGCCGCCGGCCGACGACCCACTACGGCGGCCTGACGCTGACCGAGCTGGAGGTGCGCGTCCAGGGTTTCGCACGCGAGCTGGAGCTCGACGTGGCGTTCTTTCAGACCAATCACGAGGGCGAGTACTGCGAGTACCTGCACCGCGCCGGTGAGGGCGCGCACGGCCTGGTGCTCAACCCGGGCGCGTGGACGCACTACTCCTGGGCCATACATGACGCCCTGGAGGTGGCCGGGCTGCCCGCCGTCGAGGTGCACCTCTCCGCTGTGAACCAGCGCGAGGAGTGGAGGCGAGTCTCCGTTATCGGCTCGCTCTGCCTGGCCACTGTGGAGGGCAAGGGACCCGAGGGCTACCGCGACGCGCTCGGCCTGCTCCGGGAAAGCCTGGACGCGTGAGCGCGCGCGGCGACCGGCTGGCCGCGCTGCTGGCCGAGCGCGAGCTCGACTGCCTGCTGGTCAGCGATCTGATGAACGTCCGCTGGCTCACCGGCTTCACCGGTAGCAACGGCGCGTGCGTGGTTACCCGCGACGAGCGCCTGTTCTTCACCGACTTTCGCTACACGGACCTGGCAGGCGCGCAGGTGACCGAGTTCGACCGGGTCGAGGTGGGGCGCGAGATGCTGGCGGGAATCGCGGGGCGCCTGGCCGGGCGGACGGGGTTCGACGACGCCAACCTGAGCGTTCGCGCGCACGCCAAGCTGGCCGAGAAGACGGCCGACGGGGTGGAGCTGGTGGCGGCCGGAGGGCTCGTCGAGCGCCTGCGGGCGATCAAGGATGCCGGCGAGCTGGCCGCGATGCGGGCCGCGGCCGAGATAGCCGACGGCGCCTACGAGCACATTCGCGATCGCGGCCTGTCCGGGCGCAGCGAGCGTGCCGTCGCGCTGGATGTGGCCCGTTTCGTCGAGGACGCGGGAGCCGAGGGCCCGTCGTTCCCGGCGATCGTGGCCGCCGGCCTCAACGGCGCCCGGCCCCACGCCGTGCCCCGCGAGGTGGCGATCCCCGGAGACACTCTGGTCGTGGTCGACATGGGGGCTCGCGTCGACGGCTACTGCTCGGACTGCACCCGCACCTTCAGCACCGGCACGCTCGAAGACGATGCCCTGGAGGTGTACGAGCTGGTGCGCACGGCCCAGGCGGCGGCTCGCGACGCGGTGCGGGCGGGTGCGGCCTGCCGGGAGGTCGACGCGGTGGCCCGCGACCTCATCGAGGGCGCCGGACACGGAGAGCGCTTCGGCCACGGACTCGGCCACGGTGTGGGGCTCGAGGTGCACGAGCAACCGCGCCTGGCCCGGACGGCGGAGGGCTCGCTCGAGGCGGGCCACACCGTGACCGTCGAACCGGGCGTCTACCTGCCGGACCGCTTCGGGGTACGCATCGAGGACCTGGTGGTGGTGACTGAAGACGGCTGCGACGCGCTGACCGGATTCCCGAAGGAGCTCGTGACGGTCGACTGATGGCCCTTGCCGCGCTCGCGGCCCTGGCCGGCGCCTTTATCCAGTCGGCCACGGGCTTCGGCTTCGCGCTGGTGCTGAGCCCGGCGCTCTTCGCGGTGCTCGAGCCGACCGAGGCGGTCGCGACCCTGCTCGCGCTGGGCCTTGCGCTCAATCTGCTCGTGCTCTTCGAGCACGGCCGGCCCGAGCACGTGGACTGGCGGGCGCTCGTGCCGGTGCTGGTGGCCGCCGTGCCCGGCCTGGCGATCGGCCTGGTGGCTCTCGCCGAGCTGTCCAAGCAGGCGCTTCAGGTGGCGGTCGGGGTGGCGGTCATCCTCGCGGCCGCGTGGCAGCTTCACAGCCGCCGAGGGCCGCGGCGCCCCGCCATGTCCGCCCGCGCCGGCTGGCTGGTGGGTTTCACCAGCGGCGCGCTCACCACCTCGATCAGCGTGAGCGGGCCGCCGATCGTGCTCTGGCTCGAGGCGCGTGTGATGCCGCCGGAGGAGTTCCGCGCCTCGCTGGCCGCCAGCTTCTTTGCGCTCAACCTGGCCGGGGTGGTCCTGCTGTTGGCGGCGGAGGGCGTCGGCGTTCTCGAGGTGGGCACGATCCTGCCGTTGCTCGTCGTGGTGCTGGTGGGTCATCTGCTGGGCACGCTCGCCTTCCGGCGCCTCGATCGCGAGCGCTTCTTCACCGTCGTGCTCGTGCTCGTGGTGGCCACCGGGCTGGCGAGCATCGCGGCCGGCTTGGCGGGATAGCGCTCGAGACCGATCTTGCATGCCGCCGAGAGTGATGCGAACATGCGTTCGGTCATGGTCGTTTGCGTCCTCTACCCCCGCTTCGAGCTCCTGGCGGCTCTCGGAGATCGGCGCGCACTGCTCTCCGAGCCTGCCGCGCTGGCCCCGGAGGCGGGACGCGAGCAGGTGGTGGGGGAGGTGTCCGCCCCGGCCGAGGCGTTCGGGATCGTGCGGGGGATGCGACTGGGGGAGGCCATGTCGCGCTGCCCGGCCCTGCGGCTCGTGCCGCCCGACCCCGAGGGGGTGCGCTCGCTGTGGAACACCGTGCTCGACCGCCTCGAGGCGATCGGAGCCCAGGTCGAGTCCGATCGCGCGGGGGCGGCCTACTTCGAGTCGAGTGGGCTGCGCGGGCTCCACGGCGGCGATCTCGCCGGCGTGCTCTCGGCCGCGCGCCGGAAGCTGGGTCCCGGCGCCCGCTTCGGTGCGGCGCCGTGCCGCTTCGCGGCCCACGCCGCGGCGTTGCAGGTGAGGCCGAGGAAGGGTCGTCGCCGGGCGCAAGCGTCCGGCTTGGCCGGACGCGCAGCGACGCGCCGGGCGCAAGCGTCCGGCTTGGCCGGACGCGCAGCGACGTTTTCCCATGTCGTGGAGGAGAGGAACCTGCGCGGCTTCCTCACTCCGCTGCCGGTCTCGCTGCTGCGCACCCGCTTCGAGCTCGAGGCGCTGCCCGAGCTCCTCGAGCAGCTCGGGATCCGCACGCTGGGGGAGGTGGCGGGGCTCTCCGCGCGCGTCGTCGCGGAGCGTTTCGGACATCCGGGGTTGCTGGCCCTTGATCTGGCTCGCGGGCGCGATACCGCGCTCGAGCCGCGGCGACCCCCCGAGCCGGTGGTCGAGCGGCTGGATCTGCCTGAGGCCGCCTCCGGCCAGCAGCTCGAGCGGGCGCTGGAGTTGCTCCTGGCGCGCGTGCTCTCACGGCGCGAGCGCCGCGGCCGGGCCCTGCGCGCGCTCGCGGTATCGGCGCGCTTCGTGGCCGGCGGCACGTGGCGCATCGTCATCACGCTGCGCCACGCGAGCGCCGATCCCCAGCGGATCCAGCTCGCGGTCGGTCCCAAGCTGGCCGAGCTGCCCGCGCCGGCGGAGTCGCTGGCGCTGGAGGTCGAGGCCTTCGGTCCGCCGGCTCAGGATCAGGGCCGTCTGCTCGACGAGGCCGCGGCGATCCGGCGCGGCCGCCTGGGCGAGGCCGTACGCCAGGCGCGCCAGGCGGCGGGCTCGGAGGCGGCACTCAAGATCCTCGAGGTCGATGCGGACTCGCGCGTTCCCGAGCGCCGCGCGGTGCTCGCGCCCTTCCCCGACGCCCCTTCAGCGTGAATCCCGCAGGATCGCGGCGGCTGGGCGACCCCAAGCCCACCCGTGTGCGGGCGGACGAGGAAGGAGTGCCCGTGGCTGTGGAGGCCGGGGAGGTCGACTCGGTGCGCGAGGAGTGGGTCGTGGAGGACCGCTGGTGGACCGGAAGGCCGCTGCGCAGGCGCTACTTCGAGCTCGTCCTTACCGACGGTCGCAACATCGTCGTCTTCCGCGACCTGGTTGCCGGAGGCTGGTTCTTGCAACGGGCCTGAGCATGACGCTGCAAACTTTGAAGAGGCTCGTGTGAGCAACCTCCAGCGAACCTGACATTCCTCCGTCGCACCATCAGACGGGCACGGACCTGCCGATTAGGGCGTGAGAGAGCCTCCTCGCCCTCACCCGTCCCGACTACGACTCATCCAGGAGGATCCCATGAAGCCACGCCTGCTTCTCGTGGCGCTGGTAGCCCTTGTCTGCACGGCCGCCGCCGCGGTTGTTGCCAGCGCCGGCACCGGCCGCTCCCACGACCGCCATCACCGAAGCTCATACGAGGTCTGGCTGGTCGACCAGGAAGACAAGGGCAGCCTCGGCGCAGGAACGCTCCACATCTTCGACGGGCGCGAGCTCGCCCGCGATGCCGCCTCGGCCGTTCCGGAGACGATCAGTCTCGCCAGCGACGTAGAGACCATGTGCAAGGAGAAGACAGGAACCCGCCTCAGCGTCCGCACATGCTCGTTTTCAACGGCGGCGACAACGACGGCCCGGGCGGCAACGCCTACGCGGCTCTGACCTTCCTGGCCACCGGACATGTTGCCTTCCTCGACGCCGAGACGCGGAAGCCTGTCGGCTGCATCGACGTGGGCACCCAGGCGCACGCCGCCTGGCCGACGCCAGACCAGCGGTACCTGATCGTGGCCAATCAGAACGGCAAGCTGCTTCAGCGTATCCGCACCGACTACGCAGAACGAGACCTTCACTCTCGACAACGGGGCGACTCTCGATCTCGCCGGCTGCGAGATCTCGCCTCTCGAGCCATGTCAGGACCCGGAATTGCGTCCAGACAACGCCCCGATCTGCCCCCGCACCACCAGCGATGGGCGCTTCACGTTCGTGACGCTGCGTGGGGGCGGCATGTTCGTAGTCGACCACAACGCGCCGAAGATGCGGATCGTTGCCCGGTACGATCGCGCCCACATCGACGACAACGGCTGCGGCGAGATGGAGGTTCGCGGCAGGATGTACGTCAACAGCGGCGCGGGAGTGACCATCCCGCCGGTGCCCGGTGACAAGCCCTACGGACATGACGTCTACTCGGTGGGTCTGGATGAGTTCAGTCGAAAGCCGGCAACGCGCCCGAATACGCCGGCGCCGAGGCGCGTCTACAGCCGCGATAGAGAGGGCGTGCCCGTCGACGCGCATGCCGTCGCGCTCACGGCGCACGGCCGCTATCTGTGGTGGGGCGATCGCATCCAGAACGACGTGGTCGTGGTCGATCCGCTCCGCCAGCGAGAGATCAATCGCTTCGAGCTTGCCGGCGAGGTGAGCAGCGATCCGGCACCCGACCTGTTCGATCTTTCGCCGGATGGCGAATTCATGTTTTCCTCGCTACGAGGCCCCAACCCAGCCACGGGTCACGAAGCTTTCGGTTCCACACCGGGGGTAGGCGTGATAGATGTGAGGCGTGGCGGTAGGAGCGGACGGCTCGTCGGAGTGGCCCGGGTGGGCACCGTCCGGGGCACTCCCGACCCGCACGCGATCCGGGTGCGCACGCTGCGCTAGTTCAAGCCGAAAAACCTGGGGTAAGGAGGCTGCGACTTGCGGCCGATAGAGACGTAGGTGGCCCGATCGAGCCCCGCGATCTCAAGGCAGTTGCTTCGTAGCCTCCGCCTTCAGGTGAGCGTCGCCTTGACGCTCGCGGCCGCGGCATGCGCGTTTGTGGCCAGCAAGAGCTCGAGCGACGAGCTTCACGGGGCCTACCGCGACTCGGCCCGGGACATCCTGCGGGTCGCGTCGGCCACCATCGAGCGCGGATACGACCCCGGCACGGTGGACTCGCCGACGGAGGTGCGCAACAAGCTCAACGCGCTGGTGGCCGGCAACCCCGAGCTGGACTCAGTCGCTTTCTACGGAGTAGGAGGAGACAGCACGATGGTCTCGGCCGGGCAACCGGTAGGGGGACGGACCGAGAGGGAGCTGGCTCTCGCGGCCATGAACTCGGGCGAGGAGCGCTCGGGCGAGCTGCGCGACGACGGTCGCCACTCCGAGGCGCTGGTTACGCCGCTGGCGGAGGACGGTCGCGTGGTGGGCGCGCTGGCGGTGACCTACGATCTACGCCCGGCCGACGAGCTGCTCGGCGACCGCAACCAACGCGTTGCGCTCGTGTTGGGCATCTTGTTGTTCTCGTTCACGATCTTCACGGCGGTTGTTCTGAGCCGCGGGATCTTTCGCCCGTTGGACCGGTTGCGTTTGGCCACCCAGGCGGTGGGCGCGGGCAATCTCGCCACCCGGCTCGGCTGGCGCCGCCGGGACGAGCTGGGCCAGCTGTCGCGCGACTTCGACGCGATGGCCGGCGACCTCGAGGAGAACAACCAGCGCCTCGAGGAACTCGCGCACCGCGACCCGCTCACCGGTCTGGCCAACCACCGGCGCTTCCAGGAGGTGTTGAGCAAGGAGCTGGCTTCCGCTCGCGAGGGCGGGCGCCCACTCGCGGTGGTGATCCTCGACATCGACGACTTCAAGCGCATCAACGATGCGCGCGGGCACCCCTTCGGCGACGAGCTTCTCTTCGGGGTCGCGGCGAGCCTGCGCTCGGCTATGCGCGGCATCGCCGTGGTGGCCCGTGTGGGCGGAGACGAGTTCGGGCTCGTGGTGCCGGACGCCGACGGGTCGCGGGCCCTGGCGCTGGCCGAAGCCGCACGCACGGCGGTCGAGACGGCGGCCGCGATGCGCGGCTCGCTGCGCTGCTCGGCCGGGATCGCCTGCTATCCCGAGGACGCACGCAATGCCGGAGCGCTTCTTCAGCTCGCGGACGGAGCGCTGTCCTGGGCCAAGGACTCCGGCCGCGGGCGCTCGCGCCGTTACGACCCCGAGCACGTCTTCGTCGTGACCGAGGAGCAGCGCGACGACTTCTCAGCGATGATCGGCCGGCCCGATGCCGTGAAGCTGGTCTTCCAGGCGATCGTGTCCCTGTCCACCGGCAAGGCGGTTGGCTATGAGTCGCTGGCCCGCTTCGACGGCAAACCCGCGTTGCCGCCCTCATGGTGGTTCTCCCAGGCCCATCGGTTCGGGCTCGGTGGCGCGCTCGAGGCCGAAGCGGTACGCGTGGCGCTGGCCACACCCGAACGCCCGCCCGACAGCTTTCTGTCCGTGAACCTGAGCCCGTCGGCGCTGGCCTCGCGAGAGATGAGCGATCAGCTGCCCGACGACCTTCAGGGGATCGTGATCGAGATCACCGAAGAGGAGCGCGTGCTCGACGTCCAGGCGCTTCAGCGCCATCTCGATCCGCTGCGCGCCCGCGGTGCGCGGATCGCGGTCGACGATGCCGGAGAGGGCTACGCCGGCCTGCAACAGGTGATGAGCATGCGCGCCGACATCATCAAGCTCGACCGCGCGCTGGTGGCCGATGTGCACACCGACCCGGCCAAGATCGCGCTGATCGGCTCACTCGTGCACTTCGCCCGCTCAACGAACGCCCTGATATGCGCGGAGGGAATCGAGACGCTGGACGAGCTGCGCGTATTGATCCACCTTGGTGTGGCACAGGGTCAGGGCTGGGCCCTCGGACGCCCCGGCGCGGCCTGGCCACCGGTGAACGCGGAGGCCGCGCGCGTCTGTCGCGAGATGCGCTCGGAGCAGGCCAAGGTCGTGCCCCTGGGGTCGAAGCGAACGGGTGCCGCTCGTGCGTGACACGCTCGAGATGCTCGCCCGTCTCGGCGCGACCTTCGAGCGCACGGCCTCGGTGCGCGACGAGAGCGATCTCCAGGAGGTCCTGCAGGACGTGGCGGGCGCGATCGGCGAGGTGCTCGGCTACCGGGCCGTGGTGGTGAACGTCTACCGGCCCGCCTATGACGACATGCTGACCGCTGCCGCGGTGGGCTCGCAGGAGTCCCTGAGCCAGCTGCTCGGCAAGAGCTCGCCCAACGACACCTGGACGCCGATGTTCGCCCCCCGCTTCGAGCGCCGCGGCGCCTACTTCATCCCCGACGGGGAGTTCGACTGGGACTCGTTGGGCGTGGAAACCTACGTGCCCCAGCTGCCCGAGAGCGACGATCCAGACGCCTGGCTTCCCGGAGATGCCCTGTTCGTTCCCCTGCGCGATGGCCGGGGCAACATCCTCGGCGCGATCTCGGTGGACGAGCCCGAGACCGGTCGTCGCCAGTCCGATGCCGAGCTGGACGCGCTCGTGACCATCTCGCGCCATGCCGCGCTGGCGCTGCAGATCGCCCAGAACACCGCCAACGACGTCCAACACCAGCGCATGCTCGAGCGCGTGCTCGAAGTCTCGGCTCGCCTGGCCGAGGCCGATGACGTGGATTCGGTGCTGCAGGCCGTGTGCGACGGGATCGAGGACGCGCTTGGTTTCAACAAGGTGGGGATCCAGCTCGCCGAGGGGCGGCACCTGCCTCTCATACCGGTGGCCGCCACCGGTTGGTCGATTGACGGCCCGGTGATGAACCGGGGAACGACCATCGAGGCACTGAGCCCCCTGTTCACGGAGGAGTTCGAGGTCGCCGGCTGCTACCTGCTGCCCGGCGAGGTGGCCGCCGCTCGGCTCGGCATCGAGGAGGGGCCCCGCTCGGAGCTGAACGGCCACGGGCCACACGCCTGGGCGCGCCATTGGCTGCTGGTGCCTCTGGTAGACGGCGAGCGCTGGACGGGCCTCATCTGGGTCGACGATCCCCGCGACCTGCTGCTGCCGACCCGCGCGCGCCTTCAGGCCCTGCGCCTGTTCGCGAACCAGGCCGTTGCGGCCTGGAGCGCCTCGAAGCAGGCCGTGAGGCTCCGCCACGAGGCCACGCACGACCAGCTCACCGGTCTGCCCAACCGGCGCGCCTTCGACACCGACGTGGGACACGCCATCGAAAGTGGCGCGGGCTTCGCGCTCGTGCTGTGCGACATGGACAACCTCAAGACCCTCAACGACACTCATGGACACGAAGCCGGCGACGAGGCGCTTCAGCTGCTGGCGGGCGCGCTTCAGAGCCAGCTACGACGCTCGGACGAGGCCTACAGGGTCGGCGGCGACGAGTTCGCCGTGATCCTCCCGGCCGCCAACCGTCTCGACGCCGAGCGCGTGGTGCGCCGGCTGCGCGACGCGGTGGCCGGGCGCCTGCTCGCGTCGGGCGACGCGATCGATGCCAGCTTCGGCGTGTCGGTGTACCAGCCGGGGGACGACCCCGAGCGCATGATGGTGCGCGCGGACGAGGCGCTCTACCGAGCCAAGCGCCGCCGCGAAGAATCGGCGGCCTAGTCGGGTTGATGTGGGTTGGCGGTTCGCCGGCGTCTTCTAACGGCAGCAAGCAAGGGTGGACGCGGCCGTGTTGTCGGCTTTGTCGCGTTGCTGTAACGCGGTTTCGCGTCACTGTCCTGACTTCACCGTCTCCTGGACGGTCAAGTCAGGACGGCACCCAACGCGGCGGCCGGATTCGTCTCCCCGACGGGCTTGTGTTACAGCGCCGCGACCGGAGTGACGGGGCAGTCGGCGGTTGCTGTAGTTAAGGACGCCGGCCGAGCTCCCCGCGCAGCGCTGGGCTTCACGCCACTAGCCCCCGTTCGACGCGGGCACGTAGGTGCGGCTGGGCTGGCCGCGCAGGGCCGTGGCGGCGGGCAGCGGCGTCCCCTGAGCGCCTGCGCCCGCCAACACCGGCAGCACCAGCTTCGAGGCGCGGGCCCCGCCGAGCGCGATGGTGTTGCGTGTGTTGCCGCTGTCGATGGTGTCGAAGTCCCAGCGCGGGCGGTCCCCGCCCGCGGCCTGAACGGTGACCCTGACTCTGGAGCCGGCGCGGAACGCGTGAGCCGTCGGATAAATCGGCACTCGCACGAGCGTGTAGCGACCCTTGGGTAGGGGCGCGGCGTCGCGCTTCAGGTGGGTCGGAACCGGATCCAGGGCGGTCGACTTGCCGGCGTTGAGCTTTCGGTGCGAGGCCCGCAGCCAGCCGTTGTGGACGTAGGTCTCCTTGCCGTCCGGGCGCACCTCGCTGAGCGTGACCTGCAGGTCGGTATCTCGCGCGGAGGACTTGAGGTACAGATCGAGGCTGGCGGGTCCCGCGATCACGAGATCGCGCGCCAGCGGCGCCGTGGTGAAGCCGAGTCCCTTGCCGCCGGCGAGCGGCGCCCAGTTGTACGGCGGCTGGGCCTTCCAGGCGTCGGCCGAGCCGTCACCCGGCAGTGTCTGGTTTGGCCGGGCGCTCGGGTCCGCTCGGTAGGAGGCCGACGAGGACTTGCCCGGCTTGGCGCCGAGGCCGCCGCCGGGGCTGAGCCAGTAGTTCGTAGCCTTCGCAGCCGGCGGGGGCCATGCCCCGGAGGCGAGCTCCCAGGTGGCGCCGATCGAACCCGGTCCCTGCGCACCGGCCCCGTTGTCCATCAGAAGCCGCACGTGTGGGTCCCTCTTGAACTCGGCCCTGGCCGCGGCCACGCTGGAGAAGCCCGCGAAGCGCGACTGCTCGACCGGGGCCGCGCCGGCGTCGGCGAGGTAGCGGTAGAGCTCACCGCTCAGGCCGATTACCACCGGTGGGATGCTTGGCACCTCGCCGGCCACGTAGAGCTTCATGAACTCGGCCCAGCGCGTGATAGTGCTCGGGCCGAGCGAGTCGGCGTGCACCCCGTTTTGCAGGGAGATCCACACGTCGGGCTTGCCGTTGAGGTAGGCGAGGCTCTCGGCGAAGTGCCCGCCGGTCTGCTCGTCCTGGAACTGCCCGACCAGGAACGTCGGTACGTCCACTCGCTTGAGCCACCGGCCCGGAGAGCGTTGGGCGAACAGCGCCGGGGTGCGGAACGGGTTGACCTTCTGCAGGCGCAGCGCGTCCTGGGTCTGCAGGCGCAGCCTCTGGTTGGCGCGGCAGCGCTTGTCGCCTGACTTGACCAGCGCCCGGGCGTAGGGCTGACCGCCGGCAGGAGCGGGTCTCGCGTCGTCCATGCGCTCCCGGATCCAGGTCTGAGCGAAGCCCGAGTTGTAGATGCCGCCTGGATAGCCCGTGCCGGTGTAGAGGTCGTCGGTCACCGACATGGGCGCGATGGCCGAAAGGTGCGGAGGCCGCGTCCCGGCGGTGAAGAGCTGGGTGATCCCGGAGAAGGAGATGCCGGCCATACCGACCTTGCCGCCCTTGACCCAGGGTTGGGAGGCGACGGTCTCCACCGCGTCGTAGCCGTCGTAGGTGGTGGGCAGGTCGAAGAGGTCGAAGGCTCCGCCCGAGCATCCCGACCCGCGCATCTGCACGCTCACCACCGCGAAGTCGAGCAGCGGCCCGATCAGGGATCCGACGGCAGTCGACGAGGCCGGCGCCAGGGGGTCGGGCGGCGCGCCGCCACCGGTCAGCGAATCGATCACCGACTTGAGCAGGTCGTTGGGCGCCGCCACCTGATAGCCCGAGTACTCGATGAAGGTCGGAAACGGACCGTCACTGAGCTTCTTGCCCGCGGGCAGGCGAACCGTCATGGCCAGCTCGACCCCGTCTCGTACCGCCACGTAGTTGAGCCCCTGCTTCAGCTTCTCGCGCCGGTAGAACGAGCGAGGCGGGTTGTCGCCGGGGCGCAGCACCCGGAAGCGGCGGGAGCGCTGCACGCGGTAGCCGCCGCCCGGCTTCACGCCCCGGAAGATCTTGCTGCCGAAACGGTCTGCTCGGCCCGTGGCTACGACCCGGCCCTTGGCGTTGGTCAGTACGAGGCGCTGGCCCTTCTTCGCGCCCAGGACGTAGGCCTGCTTGATGCTGCCGCGCGCTTTGAGAGAGGCGTCGGCGGACGCCGTCGCGCACAGCAGCAGGGTCGCCACCAGCGCGGCGGCAAGAAGGCATCGACGCATGGAGGCGGCACTCTATCCGGGGGAATCGAGGACGGCCGACACCGCTCCGCCCGGCGCGAGCCACCTCTCGGCCAGTTCGTGGGCGCGCTCGGGCTCGCGGTAAAAGAGGCCCACGCGAACGGCAAAGATCTTGTCGAAGCGGCGCTGACCGAGTTCCAGCTCCTCGAGGGCCGCGACCAGGAACTCGGCCCGGCCGGCTTCGACGAAGGCCGCATTTCGCCGTCGCGCGGCCTCGATCATCTTCGCCGAGCGGTCGACGGCGGTCAGATGGCCGCTCTCCAGAAGCTCGCACACCAGGGTCGCGGCAACGCCGTGTCCGCACCCGATCTCGAGCACCCGGTCTTCCGGCCGGAGGTCGAGCTGCTCGACGATCGCGCGCAGCCGGTCAGTCACGCGCATTCACCGCAGCGGCGAGGGTTGACACAGCCTCCGTCGTCCAGGGGCCGGCCACGAGCACGACCGCGTGGTCGAAGCCGAGCAACTCGAGCTGACGGCATCGTTCGGCAAAGGCATCCGGCGACTCGCCGGGCGAGAGGCGGGTGCTCACCGTCTTGTCGATCTCGTCGTAGGGCCGGCCGAGCGCCTCACAGTGGCCGGCGAGAACTTCGAGCTTGTGCTTGGCAATGCGACCGCCGTCGGGAATGTCGAAGAGGTTGCATGCGTCGGCATACTGGGCCACCAGGCGCAGCGTCTTACGTTCCCCCATGCCGCCGATGAGAATGGGCGGATGCGGCGTGCTGACCGCCGGAGGGTTGTTGAGCGGGCGCTCGAGGCGATAGTGCTTTCCCTCAAAGGGAGAGTCGTCGCCCGCCCACATCTGTAGGGCAAGCCGCAGCGTCTCCTCGAGGCGCTCGAACCGCTCGCCCACCGCCGGCAGATCGAGGCCCATCGCCCGCGCTTCGTCCTCCTGGTGCCCCGCGCCGATCCCCAGCCAGGCCCGCCCCCCGGAGAGTACGTCGAGCGTGGTGACGGCTTTCACGAGTAGCGCAGGCGAGCGGAAGGTTGCGCCGGTGACCATCGTTCCCAGGCGAACACGCCGGGTCTGACCGGCGAGGAACCCGAGCGTGGTGTAGGCCTCCAGCATCTCGGCCCCGGGTGTGCTGTTGGGGTCGGCCTGGATCAGGTGATCGTTGACCCACACGGTGTCGAGTCCAGCCGCATCGGCGGCCCGGACGACACCTGCGAGCTCGGAGGTCAACCCCGTTGCCCCTCCGCTCCACGAATAGTTGGTGATGTTCATGCTGATGCGCACGGGCAGCCGGGCCTCAGTCCCCGATCAGTCCGAGCTGGAGTGCCTGCCCAAGGTCGTCGCGACAGCCCCAGTGCTCGATCACCCTGCCGTCCTCGAAGCGGTAG
Organism: uncultured Thermoleophilaceae bacterium; assembly: GCA_963728495.1. Lineage (GTDB taxonomy): Bacteria > Actinomycetota > Thermoleophilia > Solirubrobacterales > Thermoleophilaceae > JACVRW01. Next base: position 451,820 of record CAVSKI010000011.1, read on the forward strand.
ATGTGGATCTGCTGCACGGCGTACTCCTTGCCGGTCGGCGGCTTGCCCAAGAACTCTCCCTCGTGGTGGCCGTGCATGGTCACCCGGGCCACGACCTTGTCGCCCTCGCAGATCTCGTCTTCGATATCGGCGCGCATGTCGCCCCACAACCCGCGCAACCAGCTCGTGGTCTGTTTCAGTCCCTCCGGACCCTGCGGGCTTCCCGGCGGCGCCTCGTGATTGACGAAGTCGGGATGGATCAGCTCATCGGCGGCGTCGAGATTCCCCTTGGCGAACATCTCGTCGAGCACTCGCCGCACGATCTGCCGATTCTCGTTGCTCATGGTGATCCTTTCAATAGATGAGTAACTCATTGATATTATTACCGAATGGCTCCGCGACCAAACCCGCCGTTGCCGGTGCGCACCGCCCATCTGCTCAGCCGCGTGGGGCGCGCCCAATCCCGTCGTTTCCTCGACGGGCTGGAACCGATCGGGCTGCGGGCCAAGCACTTCGCGCTGCTCAACCACATTGCGCTCGCGCAGGGGAGCTCGCAAAAGGAGCTGGGCCGGCGCCTGGGACTGGACCCCAGTGGCCTGGTGGCGAGCCTTGATGAGCTCGAGCGCGATGGGCTCGTCGAGCGCCGGCCATACGAGGGGGACCGGCGCCGCTACGCGCTCCACCTCACGGGTCCGGGGCAGAAGAAGCTGGCCGCGGGACGCAAGGCTGCGCAGCTCACCGCAGACCGGCTGCTCGCTGCGCTCTCCGAGGAGGAGATGGGCGTGCTCCACGACCTCCTCGCCCGCATAGCCGCGGGCGAGGAGAATGGACGCGCCGAGGCCGCTGCCTAGCTCTCCTTTATCACCGACAGGATGTTGCCGAAGGGGTCCTTGAACCAGGCGATGAGCGGGCCCTCGCCGCGGAAGATGCCCTTGTCGTCCTGGTCGAAGTCGTCGTAGCGCTCGAACTGCACTCCGCGCTCGGTCAGCCCATCCACTACGGCGTCGATGTCGTCGACCGGGAAGTTGAGGATGGTGTAGTTGGCCGGGGCGTGATCGGGCTTGACGTAGAGCAGGACGTTGCGGCCTCCGGCGATCTCCAGCTGGAGCAGGTTGCCCTCCTCCAGCTCGGTCACCTTCAGGCCGAGCGTGTCGCCGTAGAACTGCTTGGCCTTTCCGAGGTCGGGCGCGGCAAAGCCGCTGAACGCTTCGCTTTTCTCCAACATTGCTGTCTCCTTTTTTTCGTTTCTTCCCCTAAGGACCGAGGGGCACGCTCAAAGTCATCGATAATCGGCAGCTCATGTCCTTCGTACCTCCCGCCCGCCACCTGCTGCGCGCCAAGGATCTGGCCGACGCCCGCTATTTCGAGCCGCTCGACGTAGACGACCTGGCGCGCGCCGCCGGCCTCTCACGCGCTCACTTCAGCCGTGAGTTCAGGCGCGCGTTCGGCGAGTCGCCGCACACCTACCTGCTCACGCGGCGCCTCGAGCGCGCTGCGGCGCTGCTGCGTACCACCGACCGCTCCGTGGCCGATGTCTGCTTCTCTGTCGGACTGCAGAGCGTGGGCTCGTTCACCACGAGCTTCAAGCGCATGTTCGACGTGTCCCCCACCGCCTACCGCGCGTCCTTTCCGCCGGCGGCCGCCCAGGCGCGGGTGCCCGCCTGCGTGGTCCGCTTCTACGGGCGCCCCCAACACCGCACGTTTCGAGAAGACAGTGGCTCGGCGCGCCCCTAGCGTGTCTCGCGACCGTTCAGTCGACTCAAGGAGAGCAACATGATCAAGATCGCCAACGCCCAGCTGTGGGTCCACGACCAGGACGAGGCCCTGGCGTTCTACACGCAGAAACTCGGCTTCGAGGTGCAGTCCGATGTGACGCTCGCCGAGATGGGGGACTTCCGCTGGCTCGCCGTCGGCCCGGCGGGCCAGGATGTCTCGATCGTGTTGATGGCCATCCCCGGCCAGCCGGTCATGGATTCCGAGACGGGCGACCAGGTGCGCGAGCTGATGGCCAAGGGCTTCGCGGGCACGATCTTCCTCACCACCGAGGACTGCCGGGCCTCCTACGAGGAGCTCAAGGGCCGCGGCGTGGAGTTCGTGGAAGAGCCCGAGGAGCGTCCCTACGGGATCGACTCCGGCTTCCGCGACCCGTCGGGCAACCACCTGCGGCTGACGCAGGTACGCGAGGAAGCGCTGGCTTAGTCGTACGGGGGCGGGACGGCGCGCCTCTGCGCCGCCCGCCCTCGGGTGTGCGAACATGTGTTCGTGCCCTACGTCGAGCTCCACTGCCACTCGGCCTTCTCCTTCCTCGACGGGGCCTCGCATCCGGTGGAGCTGGCTGGCGCGGCGGCCGAGCAGGGCCACCAAGCCCTGGCCCTGACCGACCACGACGGCCTCCACGGCGCCATGGAGATGGCCCAGGCGCTCAAGCCGCTCGGAGTGCGGCCCATCACCGGTGCCGAGATCACCCTCGACGACGGCACCCATCTGACCCTGCTGTGCGAGACCCGCGAGGGCTACACCAACCTATGCCGCCTGATCACCGCCTCGCACTGGCACACCCGGCGCTGGGCGCGCGAGGGCTGGTCTGACCCCACCGCCCAGGTGATCGACGGCCGGCGGCCGGGGCAGGATGCGATCGACGAGGAGCCGAGCGTGACGCTGGCCGACGTCGAGCGCTGCTCTGAGGGATTGGTCTGCCTGTCGGGCTGCGCCGCCGACGGCGCGGTGGCCTCTCGCGTCGAGGCCGGCGACCATCCCGGCGCCGCGGCGGCGGCCAGGCGGCTGCTTTCGATCTTCGGCCCCGAGCATTTTCGCGTGGAGCTCCAGCGGCCCTTCTGGCGCCACGACCGCCGGCGCAACCGGCTGCTGTCCGAGCTGGCCGAGCGCCTGGGGGTGCCCTGCGTGGCCACCGGCAACGTCCACGTGCACGCGCGCGAGCGCACCGCGCTGCAGGACGCGATGGTCGCGGTGCGCCTGGGGGCGACCCTCGACGAGACCGAGCCGCGCCGGCGCGGAAACTCCTCGCACGTGCTCACCTCGCCGGAGCGCATGGCCCTGCGCTTTCGCGAGCACGAGCGCGCGGTGGAGGAGAGCGGCCTCTTGGCCGAGCGCCTGAGCTTCGACCTGACCGAGGACCTGGGCTACCGCTATCCCGGCTCCGAGGATCCCGGCGCCGACCGCCAGCTCGCCGAGCTGTGCTGGCTGGCGGTCGAGGAGCGCTATCCCGGCCGCTCCGACGCGCAGGCGCGCCTGGAGGAGGAGCTGCGGGTGATCCGCCATCTCGGCCTGTCGGGCTTCTTCCTGCTGCACCGCGACATGCTCGAGCTGGCGCGCGAGGTGGCCTGCGAGGTGCGCGGGCCGGAGTCGTCGCGGCGCCTGCTGCCGCCGGGGCGGGGGAGGGGCTCGAGCGTGTCCTCGATCGTCTGTTACCTCACCGGCCTCTCGCACATCGACCCGATCGCCAACGAGCTGTTGCTGGGGCGCTTTCTCAACGACGAGATCACGTCGCTGCCGGACATCGACCTCGACTTCCCGCGCGACATCCGCGATGTGCTGATCCCGCGCGTTCACGACCGCTACGGGCGCGACCGCTGCGCGCTGGTGGCCGCCTATTCGACCTTTCAGGTGCGCTCGGCGGTGCGCGACTTCGCCAAGGCGCTGGGCCTGCCTCCGGGGGAGATCGAGCGCCTGGCCCGGGCCGTCGATCCCTGGAAGGACCGCAACGACATCGAGGAGGAGGTGCCCCGGGGGGGATACCGTCGCTCCGGCGCGGGCGAGCCCGCGCCCTCGCGCACGGCGGGTCGCTCGCCGCGCTGGGATGCTCTGGTCAAGCTGGCCCGCGACGCCTGGGGGCTGCCCCGCCACTGCTCCCAGCACCCGGGCGGCATGGTCATCTCGACCCAGCCCCTGATCGACCTCTGCCCGGTGCAGCCCGCCTCGATGGAGGGGCGCCAGATGGTGCAGTGGGACAAGGACTCCTGCGGCGACGCCGGGTTTCTGAAGATCGACCTGCTCGGCCTGGGGATGCTCTCCGCCGTCGAGCGCTGCGTGGACGAGATCGCGCGCGTGCGCGGCGAGAGCATCGACCTGTCGCGCATCCCCTACGACGACCAAGAGGTCTACGACCGCATCCAGGACGCGGAGACGATGGGGGTCTTCCAGATCGAGTCGCGCGCGCAGATGCAGATGCTCAAGCGCACGCGACCCGAGAACCTCGACGACATCACGGTGCAGGTGGCGCTGGTGCGCCCGGGGCCGATCGTGGGCGGCGCGGTGCATCCCTACATCGAGCGGCGCAAGGCGCTGCGCGCGGACCCGGACTTCCAGGTGCCCTACGAGCATCCGTCACTCGAGCCGGTGCTGCGCGACACGCTGGGCACGATCGTCTTCCAGGACCAGGTGCTCGAGGTGGCGATGGCCTTTGCCGGCTTTCGCGCCGGGGAGGCCGAGGGGCTGCGCCGGGCGATGAGCCGCAAGCGCTCGGAGGCCGCCCTGCGCGCCTACGAGCAGAAGTTCCTGGCCGGTGCGATCGAGCGCGGCGCTTCGACCGAGTCGGCCGAGCGGGTGTGGAGCCAGATCGTGGGCTTCGCGGGCTTCGGCTTTCCCAAGGCCCATTCGGCTGCCTTCGGCCTGCTGGCCTACCAGTCCACCTGGCTGCGGGTGCACTACCACCCCGAGTTTCTCTGCGCGCTGCTCAACGAGCAGCCGATGGGCTTCTATCCGCCCGATTCGCTCGTGCACGAGGCCCAGCGCATGGGGCTGGAGGTGCTGGCGCCGTGCGTGGTGGCCAGCGCGGCGCACTGCCGCGTCGAACAGGGGATGCCGTACGCCTGGGCCTGGGCTACGTCAACGGCGTGCGCGAGCAGGAGATCAGGGCGCTGGCCGCCGAGCGAGACGAGGGCGGGGCGTGGCGCTCGCTGGGCGACCTGGCCGGCCGCTCGGGTGCCTCGGCGGAGACGCTGGGCAAGCTGGCCTGGGCGGGCGCCTGTGACGAGCTGGTAGGACCAGAACCCGGCCAGGAATCAGCGGGGGACCGGGGGCGCGAGCCCCCGGATGGCATCGATGGCCGGCGGCGCCAGGCGCTGTGGATGCTCGGCGTGGCCGTGCCCGGCGTGCCGGTGGGGGCCTACGGGACCCAGCTGGCGCTGCCGCTCGAGCCCCACGCGGGGCCTGAGCTGCGCGCGTTGTCGGCCTGGGAGCGGATGCTGGCCGACTACGGCTCGACGGGGGTGACGCTGCGCGAGCACCCGCTCGAGCTGATGCGCCCCGGCCTGCCCGCCGACCTGCGCACGAGCGCGGAGCTCGAGTTCGGACAACACGGACGCAGGGTGCGGCTGGCGGGCCTGGTGATCGCGCGCCAGCGCCCGGCCACCGCGAAGGGAGTGACCTTCATGCTGCTCGAGGACGAGCTCGGCACGATCAACCTGATCGTCCCCCCACCGATCCACGAGCGCTTTCGGCTCGCCGTCCGGGCGGAACCGCTGGTGCTGGCCGCGGGGCGCCTCGAGCAGCGCGATGGCACCACCAACGTGCTGGTCGACCACATCGAGCGCCTGGAGCGCCCCGACCTGCCGGTGGCGAAGGTCAAGCACATCGAGCCGCGCCGGGTTTGGAGCAGCGAGGCCGGCGAGGGCCTGCCCGGCGCCGAGGAGGCCGACCTGCGGGCGGTTGTGCCCGCGGGCCACTCATTTGGCCGCCGTGGGCGCTAGGGCGCTGCGCGAGCCGCCGCCCTGGTGGGGCCGACCCCGCTGAAAAGCAGGCAACCAGGGTGGAAGCGGCCGTGTGGTCGGCTTCGTCACGCTCCCGTAACGCGGTTTCGGGTCGCTGTCCTGGATTGACCCCCGCATAGGGGTGCAAAGCAGGACAGCTACCAACCAGAGCCCGCGGCGCGTTACTACCCCTCGCCGCGGGCATCCTCGCCCGCCCGCGTGCGCTTGAGCCAGTCGCCGAGCTGCTGCCCGACCTCGGCCAGCGAGCCGCCGGCGGATTGGATCGCGCTGCCCACGCGGTCGGCGTAGAAGGCGCCGGCCGCGTCTGCCTCGTCGCGAGCGGAGGCTTCCTCGCCCCGCCGCACGTAGTCGCCGCCCACCATGCGGTCGTAGTCGCCCGCGCGCACCCAGTCGAGCAGCAAGCGCACCCGCCGGACCGGCATCGGGTGGGTCACGTTCAGGTCCTGCATCAGCTTCGTCAGGCGCTCGAAGCCCGATCCGCTGATCTCGTAGTCCATGCCCTGGGCAACGAAGGCGTCGAGGTTGAGGTCCTCCGCGGCCTCGCCCGCGGCCAGCACCATCAGGGCGTGACAGACCGCCTGGGGGTCGCGGGTCACGAGCGCGGCCGCACGGTCGCAGGACAGCTCCGCGGCCCGCGACCACTCGAGCAGGGCCATGCGGATCGCCAGCAGGGGCAGGCCGGCCAGGAAGGGCAGGCGGGCGGCCGAGCCGATCTGCATCAGAATGAGCAGCGCCGTCCGGTACAGCACGTGGTCGGACTGGATGTGAGCGGCCTCGTGGGCGAGCACGATCCGCCGGCCCTCGTCGTCGAGGATGCGCACGAGCTCGGAGTTGAGCACGACGATGGGCCGCTCGGTGCCGATTGTGTACGCGTTGGCCAGCGGAAAGTGGGTCAGGTAGAGGTCGGGGGCCCGGCCCATGTCGAGCGTGTTGAACACCTGGCGGTGGAGCACCCAGATGCGCGGCAGCTGCTCCTGCCCCAATCGCACGGCCGCCCCCAGCGACGCGGCGCGCAGCGCGCGCTCGTAGCCCATCGAAATGAGCTTGCGCACCACCTGGTCGAGGTAGGGCACCTTGGCCAGGGCGGCGGTTGCCGCCCGGTCGGCCGGGTGCTGGTAGGCGCGGGGCGAAATTCCCTCGAGCTTCCAGGCCGCTTCGGGCACGGTCATGTCCTCAGCCTAGCCCGCTCCACCCTTTCGCCGGGTACGGTGAGCCGGTGACCGGCAAGATCCTCGTGGGCACCTCGAGCTGGGCCGATCCGGGCTTCGTCAGGGAGTGGTACCCGCCCCGGATGCCCGCCGCCCAGCGGCTGCCCTGGTACGCGCAGCGCTTCTCCTACGTCGAGCTCAACTCGAGCTTCTACGCCGTGCCCGACCGGACCAACGTGCACCGGTGGGTAAACGACACGCCTGATGATTTCGTCTTCGACGTCAAGGTGCACCGGCTGCTCTCACGCCACTCGGCGCCGCTCGACTCGCTCCCTCCGGACCTGCGAGGCCGGGCCGACACCACCGACCGCGGCCGCGTGCGCCTGACGCCCGAGCTAGAGGCCGCCCTTGCCGAGCGGCTGGTCGAGGAGACCGCCCCGCTGGCCGAGACCGGCAAGCTCGGCTCCTACCTCGTGCAGCTCACGCCGGCCTTCTCGCCCGGCAAGAGGACGCTCGACGAGCTGGACGGTCTGGTCGAGGCGCTCGCCCCGCACCGGATCGCGCTCGAGCTGCGAAACCGGGGCTGGGTGCGCGAGGAGCGGCGCGAGCCCACCCTCAAGTGGTTTTCCGAGCGCGACGTGGCCTTCGTATGCGTCGACGCGCCGCCCGGCGACCACTTTTCGATCATGCCTTCGGAGCTCGACGCCGTTACCCGCGACGACCTCGCCTACCTGCGCCTGCACGGGCGCAACACCGACGGCTATGTGGGGGGCAGGTCGGTCGCCGAGCGCTTTGGCTGGCGCTACGAGGAGGACGAGCTGACCGAGGTGGCCGGGCGCGTGGCGGCCATGGCCGAGCAGGCGGGGGAGGTCCATGTGGCGTTCAACAACAACCGCGATGACGATGCGCCCACCGCGGCGCAGCGCTTCCGCGCGCTGCTGGGACAGGTACCGCCCGGCGAGGAACAGCTGCGGCTTTGAGCTAGTGGACACCCGTCCGGACTAGCTGCGGATCAGCTCGAACCACACCTTGGTCGAGCTGCCCTTCGTGACTCACGCCCCAGCGGTGGGCGAGCCGCTCCACCAAGAACAGCCCCCAGCCGGGGCGATCCGAGGCCGGGCCGCGCCGGTTGTCGGGATCGAAGCCCGGGCCCTCGTTGGTCACTTCGGTGAGGACGAGCTTTCGGCCAACGAGCACCTTCAGCACCACGCGGTCGGCTTTGGCGTGGATGACGCTGTTGCTCACCAGCTCCGTCACCAGCAGGCGCAGCGTCTCCATCAACGGCGAGTCGATGTCCGAGCGAAGGCGTCCGAGTGCGTGGCGGGCGTGCGCGGCCGCCTCTGGGTTGCCCTGGAGGCGCACGGTCATACCGTCCTCCACGCGACGCTCAGTGCTCGGGCTCATGCGCCCGGGATTTACCCGGAGAAGCACTTGGGCCAACATGGCGAGCTCAAAGAGTCAGCCCGCTACGCGGAGCACGAGCACTGCGATGTCGTCCCGCGGACTGCCGTCCGAGGCGATTAGCGCCGCATCCTCCACTCGCCCGGCCATGGAGTCCGCCCCCTCCCCGGCGCAGGCCGCCAGCAGGTGGGCGAGGCCCGTTTCGTCGAGTGACCCGTCTGCTCCGCGGCCCTCGGTCACGCCGTCGGTGTAGAAGACGAGCGAATCTCCCGGGCTGAGCTCCGCCGAGCGATCTTCGATGTTGGGGTCGGGCAGCACTCCGATCAGAGTGCCCGGCGACCCGATCGCCTCAACGCCGCCGTCGCTGCGCACCAGCAGAGGGAGGGGATGCCCGCCGATGGCGCAGCTGACCCGCGCACCTTGCTCTGAGGGCTGCAAGAGCGCGTACGCCACCGTGCAGAAGCGGCGATCGTCACGCTGGCGCAGCAGGGCCTCGTTGAGCACCCGAAGGCTCTGGCTGGGCAGCCTCTCGCGCATCGCGGCCGCCCGAAGCGTGTAACGGGCGAGGGCGGTCACGGCGGCGGCGTCGGGTCCTTTTCCACACACGTCGCCCATCACGATCGTCCAGCCCTGCGCTCCGCTCTCGAAGAGGTCGTAGAAGTCTCCTCCGACCTCGTTGCCTTCACCCGTGGGACGAAATCGTGCCGCCACCTCGATTCCGGGGATGTCCGGCAGCTCAGCCGGCAGCAGGCTCTGTTGAAGCGTCCGCGCGATGTAGGCCCGCTCCGAGAACAACCGGGCGTTGTCGATCGCGGCGGCGCAGCGGCGGGCGAGCTCCTCCGCCAGCTCCAGGTCCTGCTGGTCGAAGCAGCGGCCGCCGGGGTCCGTGGCCAGGGTGAGGGCGCCAAAGGCCCGCCCGCGGGAGGACATCGGGACGACGATCGCCGAGCGCATGCGCATCGCGCGCGCCAGCCGGAAGTAGGCGGGTCCTCCGGGCGGGACGGACTCGAGCTCCTCCTGGAGATCCTGGTGCAGCTCCGAACGCGCCGTCCGCAGGACGTTCGGCACGCCTCCGGGCGCGTTGCGGGCCGGGGGCGAGGCGCGGTAGAGATCCTCGGCCTCGCGCAGCCGCTCGGGGTCGGAGTGGGCCACCGCGACCCGGTCGATCCCGACACCGTCGAGGGCGAGATCGATGAACAGCCAGTCGGCGATGGTGGGGATGGCCAGGCGGGCCACCTGGCCCATCACCTCCTCGGGGTCGAGTGAGGAGCCCAATACCGCGCTGCTCTCGGCGAGGAAGCGCTGCGCCCGCTCGGCCCGCTTGTGAGTGGTGATGTCCTCTATGACGTTGATGGCCATCGTCACCGCCCCATCCCCGTTTCGGATGGGCGCGGCCTTGACCGCCGACCAGCGCTCGTCGCCCGACCCGCGCTCGCGGAAGCGCACAACCACCTCGCCGGGCTCGCCAAATGCCAGCGCCCGGCGGCCAGGAAGCTGCTCGAGTGCGAACGGCACCCCCTCCTCATCGAGGATCTCAAAGCGGCTCATGATCTCCGTCACCGGCGCCGAGAGCAGCCGCTCCTGCGATTCGAAGCCCAGCAGGTCCACTGCGGCCTGGTTGGCGAACAGCAGCCGGCCGTCGGGGGCCTGAGCGGTCACCGCATCGGCCACCCCGCTCAGGATGGCCTCCAGCTGGTCGCGAGCTTCTCTGGCGTCGAGGCTCGAGATCTGCTCAAGGCGCAGGAGCTCCTCGCGCTCCAGCTCCGCGTGCTTTCGCTGGGTGATGTCCCGCACCGTTCCGGTGAACATCGGCGGGTCGAGAGTCTCGATGCGCGTGATCGCCAGCTCGACCGGAAACTTGGTGCCGTCGGCGCGCATGCCCGCCAGCTCGATGCGCTGCCCCAACAGCGTGGACTCCCCGGTCTCGACCGTGCGGCGCAGCGCGGCGCGATGCGCATCGCGGTACTCGGGTGGAATCACGAGCTCGGCCAGCTCGCCACCCACCGCATCCTCCGCCCCAAGCCCGAACATCCGCTCGGCGGCCGGATTGAACTCGGTCACAAAGCCCTCGCTGTCGATCACGATCACCCCGTCGAGCGACGAGTCGAGCAGCGCGGCCTTGCGGGTCTCTCCCAGGCGCACCGCCTCGACGGTCCGCAGTCTCTGCATGAACTCGCCGATCACGCTGCCGAGGGCCGTTGTGACGTCGAGCATTTCGTCATCCGGTTGGCGCGCCGTCCGCGAGAAAAGCTCGATGACGGCAAGACAGCGCCCGGCGCCGACCACCGGGAAGGCCACGCCGTCCCTGATCCGGGACTGCCGCGCGGCCTCGGCGCGCACGAAGTTGCGTGCGGCAACGGCGTCGGCGAGGAAGATGGCGCGCCCTTCTGCCCAGGCCTGGCCGGCGAAGCCCACGCCCCGATTGACCTCGAGCGCGCGTGTGGCCTCCTCGAACTCCGGCACGTGCACGCCGGGGGCGCTCCAGGCTCCGGTCGGGACGAGCTCTTCGCCGCGGACGACCCACAGGTGACCGACCTCCCAGCCCAGCGGCTCGCCGATGGCCTCCAGCAGCCGCTCGGCCGAGCCCTGGACCGACTCAGCCTCGGCCAGCACGCGGGCCACGCCGTATTGCACGGCGAGGCGCGCGGCGTTGAGCTCGCGCGTGGCGCGCAGGCGGGCGATCGCGACCGCCAGCGCGGACACGACCACTACGGCAAGCACCCCGGTGAGATGCTCGGGCGATCCGAAGGAGTCGCTCACGAGGCCAAGCGGAATCGCCACGACGAGGGCGACGACCGAGACGATGGTGGTCTGGGCGACCGAGCAGCGCATCGCAGCGATCAGCGGGCCGATGATGAGGAACTCGACAAGAACCGCGCGGGAGCCAAGCGCAGCGTCCACCACCGCCACCAGGCAGACTGCAGCGAGCGCGAGGAGGAACGTCCCCCTCGAGCCATTCCTTAGTCCCATATTGGTGCGCGAGCCCAACCAACTCGAGATTACTCCTCCATTTACAACCTGACGTGACTTCCTCCGAACGTGAGCCTGAGGGCATAGTGAGGGTGCGCGCGCCCAACCCCTCGCCGTTGACTCTCGACGGGACGAACAGCTATGTCACCGACGGCTGGGTCGTGGACCCGGGTCCCGACGATGACCGGCACCTGGAGGCCGTCCGCCGCGCGGCAAAGGGCGGGATCGAGGGGGTCGTGCTCACCCACGGCCACGCCGACCACGCCGAGGGAGCGGCGCGGCTGGGGGCGCCCGTGACCCGGCCCGAGGACGGCCAGGTCGTCGGTCCCTTCCAAGCGCTCGCCACGCCCGGGCACTCGCCCGACAGCGTGAGCCTGGTGGTGGGCCGGGCCTGCTTCACGGGCGACACCGTCCTGGGCAGCGGGAGCGTCTTCATCGCACCCGGCGAGGGGTCGCTGTCGGCCTATCTCGAGTCGCTGCGGCGTCTGCGCGAGCTCGATCTCGATGTCCTGTGTCCCGGGCACGGGCCCTATGTGTGGGAGCCCGAAGCCAAGCTCGACGAGTACATCTCGCACCGCCTGGAGCGCGAGCGGCGGCTGGTCGAGGCCTTGGACAGCGGTCTGCGGACACGGGACGAGCTGCTCGACGCGGCGTGGTCGGACGCTCCTGTCGCCCTTCGCGACTTTGCCGCGCTGTCGCTCGCCTCCCACCTGGAGAAGCTGGCCGAGGAGGGGCGTCTGCCCGAGGGAGTCGACTGAGCCGGGTTGTCACCCGGCCGCCTTGTCCCGTAACGCGCGCCGGGCCAGGGTCGGGCCATGGGCCAGGCGCAGCTGAAGCCGCGGGAACCGCCCCGAACGACCGAGCGTCGAGTTTCGCCGCGTATGCGCGACAAACTCGACCCTCGGGCCGATCCGGGCGCTGATCGGCGCGTCGCTCGGCGCTCAGCCCGCCAGTGGGGCGTGATCTCGCGCACGGAGTTGGAGGAGTGCGGGCTGTCGCGTCACGCCATCTCCCGCCGCGTTACAAAGGGCTGGCTTCATCAGCTCCACCGCGGGGTCTACGCGGTCGGGCACGATCGGCCGCCGCTGGAAGGGCGATTTCTCGCCGCCGTGAAGGCCTGCGGACCGACCGGCGTATTGAGCCACTACTCGGCGGGCGCGCTGTTGGGCCTCGTCCGGTGGGACGGCCGCCGCGTGGAGGTAACGGTCCCCACCGCTGGGACTCGCTTGCACCACGGTATGCGCGTGCACCGCTCGGCGTTGCTCGACCCGACCGACATCGTCCACCTACACGGGATCGCTGTCACCTCACCGGCGCGCACCGTGGCCGATCTCGCCGCCCAGCTGTCGCCGCGCGAGCTGCGCCGGGCCGCGCGCCAGGCTCAATCCCTTCGGCTCGTGGACCTGCGGGCATTGATCGATGTGCTCGTGCGACTCGGTCCGCGCCGGGGCTCACGCAAGCTCGCACGCATCATCGCCACGGGACCCGCGCCGACCAGGAGCGAGCTCGAGGATGTGTTGCTCGACCTGATCCTCGGCGCCGGATTGGCCCGTCCCGACGTCAACGTGCCGATCTTCCTCGATGGCCGCCGTGTGGTTCCGGACTTTCGTTGGGCGAGTGAGCACCTGGTGGTGGAGGCCGACGGCGCGGCGTGGCACGAGCACAAGCTCGCGCGCGAGGACGACGCCGAGCGTCAGGCGCTACTCGAGGCCCACGGCGAGCATGTAATCCGCGTGACGTGGGACCAGGCGGTGACCAAGCCGCGCGAGACCCTTACCCGAATACAGGCCGCCGGCGCCCCAAACCGCCACCGAGCGTCGACTTCCGCCGCATAGGCGCGACGAAGTCGACGCTCGGCGCAGAGCGGTCAGCGGGTGATGTGGAAGACGAACTTGAACTTGGTGCCGTCGTCGCCGTACGCGCTCAGCTCCATCTCGCCACGCGCGTTGCGGTAACGCCCGGTGCCGCCGGTGATGGCGAGGACGCTGTCGTCGGCGTCGTAGAACGGGCCCTCGACGGTGATCTGGCCGCCCGGCAGCAGGTTCGTCCAGTTGCACTCGTAGGACTCGCCGACAACCACGCGGATGCAGTAGCCCTGGTTGGTTCCCACGACCTCGGTATCGGTTTCGTCGAACTCCTCGTTCGCGAACGTCAGCACGTCTCCCGCGCTGTCGCCCTCGGCTCCGGTGTCTGTGGTCTCGTCCGTGGTGGCGTGCTCGATGACGGTGATCGTCTTGGTGCCCCAATGGTGGCCCCACTTCTCCTTCGAGCCGGCCGAGGCCGTTACAGCAACCACCAGCACGGTGACGATGCCTACGGCAAACAGGGTGCTCAGCAGGCGCTTCATGTGCGCTCCTCCTCCTCGGGGATGTCGAACCTTCCTACCCACCGGACGCTGAGGAGTCAACTCTGCTGCGCGGGCGGCTAGCCTTGCGAGGCGCGTGATCAGTACCAACCAATTCAAGAACGGGATGCACGTCGACGTGGACGGCACGGTCTTCAAGATCGTCGACTTCCAGCACGTCAAGCCGGGCAAGGGCGGGGCATTCGTTCGCACGAAGCTCAAGCGCGTGGACGACGGTGCCGCCATGGACCGGACCTTTCGCGCCGGCGAGAAGTTTCGCCCCGTGCGCACCGAGACCCGCAGGATGCAGTTTCTCTACGCCGACGGCACGGACGCCCACTTCATGGACACCCAGACCTACGACCAGCTCGCCATTCCCGAGGACTCCGTCCAAGAGTCGCTCAAGTGGATCATGCCCAACGAGGAGGTCGACCTGCTCTACGTCGACGAGGCTCCGAGGGACGTCCAGGTGCCCACCGCGGTCGAGCTGACGGTGAGCGAGACCCAGCCCGGCGTGAAGGGCGACACGGCTTCGGGCGGCGGCGACAAGCCGGCCACGCTGGAGTCCGGTGTGGTGGTGCGGGTGCCTCTTTTCGTGAACGAAGGCGACCGGGTGCGGGTCGACACCCGTTCGGGCGAGTACGTCTCGCGCGCGTAGAACCGGTGCGCCGAACCGACCAGCGCCGGGCCGCCGTGGTTGCCCTGTACCAGTCCGACGTGACTGGAAGGCCGGCGGCCGGGCTGCTCGACCGCGGCGCCACAGCGTTCAGCCGCGAGCTCGTCGACGGCACCCTGGGCGAGAGCGCCGAGCTCGACGAGCTGATCGAGCGACACGCAAGCGGCTGGTCGCTCGGCCGGATCGCTCCGCTCGAGCGCAACATCCTGCGCGTGGCGCTCTTCGAGATGCTCCATCGATCCGACGTGCCTGCCGAGGTGGCGATCGACGAGGCCGTGGAGGCAGCCAAGGAGCTCTGCTCGGTTGACGCCCCCGGATTCGTGAACGGGATTCTGGGATCAGTCGAGCGGGAACAGGTGAAGTCATGAACACAGAGCCGCCCACCCTCGACGAGCTGGCCGCCGAGCTCGAGTCGGTTGCCGACAAGCTTCGTGCCGAGGCGATCGACCACGAGGAGGCCGCCGACCTCGTCGAGCGCTGCGCCGAGCTGGCCCAGCGAATCGGCACCGAGATCGACGCACGCAGCCGCTCGGCCGCCGAGGCCGAGGGCCAGGAACGCCTCCTGTGAGCAAGGTCGTGGCGGCCTCCTACCCGATCGATCTCCAGCACCAGGTCGACTCCTACCTGGAGACCCTTCATTTCGCCGCCGAGCCCGCCACGGCCCGGCTCGACGAGGCCATGCGCTACTCGCTCCTGGCGGGCGGCAAGCGCATCCGCCCCGTGCTCGCGCTGGCCACCGCCGAGGCGCTCGGGCGGGAGCCCGCCGGTGTCCTCCCGCTCGCCGCCGCCATCGAGATGATCCATACCTATTCGCTCATCCACGACGACCTGCCGGCCATGGACGACGACGAGCTGCGACGCGGCCGGCCCACCTGCCACGTGGCCTACGGCGAGGACGTGGCGATCCTGGCCGGGGACGGCCTCTTCGCCGAGGCCCTGCGCCTCGCTCTGTCCGACCAGGAGGGTCCGCCCCAGAACGTGATCGGCGCAGTGCGCGAGCTGGTGAGCGCCGCCGGCACCGCGGGCATGGTCGGTGGGCAGTTCCTCGACGTGGCCGGTGACCACGAGGTCGAGCTGCGTCACCTGCACGAGTTGAAGACCGGCGCCCTCATCGGCGCCGCCGTGTGCTGTGTCCTGACGCTGGAGGGCCTCGAGGGACCTGCCACAATCCCTTACCGGCGCTTTGCGGCCGAGCTCGGAGTTGTGTTCCAGATCGTCGACGACATTCTCGACGTGACCGGAGATGAAGCCGAAACCGGTAAGCCGCGCGGCTCGGACGAGCGCCACGGAAAAGCTACCTACGTGAGCGCTTACGGACTCGACAGAGCGAGGGACCTGGCACGGGAGTCGCACGCGAGTGCGCGCGCCGCGCTCGAGCAGGCCGAGGGCGCCACCGCGCGGCTGGCGTGTGTGGCCGACTACATCCTCGAGCGCACCGCATGACCGAGCTGTTGCGAGGCATCGACGGTCCCGAGGACCTCAAAGGCCTCGACGACGACCAGCTCGCCCAGGTGGCGCAGGAGGTGCGCGAGCTGATCATCGACACGATCGGCGAGATCGGCGGGCATTTCGGGGCCAACCTAGGCGCCTGTGAGATCGCGGTGGCTCTGCACTCGCTGCTCGAGTCCCCGCGCGACAAGGTGCTGTGGGACGTCGGGCACCAGGCCTATCCCCACAAGGTGCTCACCGGTCGCCGCGACGAGCTCGACACCATCCGCAAGTACGGCGGTCTCGCTCCCTTCTGCGCGATCAACGAGTCCGAGCACGACATCATGGGCGCCGGCCACGCCTCCACCTCGGTCTCCTATGCCGTGGGGATCAAGGAGGGCATGCGCCGCGGCACGGCGACCGACGGCAAGGTCGTGGCCGTGATCGGGGATGGCGCGCTCACCGGTGGCGTGTCCTTCGAGGCGCTGCTCAACGCGGGCGGCCTCGACGTGCCGATCGTGATCGTGGTCAACGACAACGGCATGTCGATCGCCCCCAACGTGGGCGCGCTCTCGCGCTACTTCAACCGCATGCGGCTCAACCCGAAGCTCTATCACGCGCGAGAAGACGCAGAGGAGACGCTGACCAGGCTGCCGGCGGGCATCGGGAAACGCATCGAGCGCCTCGGCCCCATCCTCAAGGAGTCGCTGAAGGCCTACTGGGCGCCGGGGCTCTTCTTCGAAGAACTCGATCTGGCCTACGTCGGCGTGATCGACGGCCACGACGTGAAGGCGCTGCGCCAGGCGATCGGCGAGGCGCTCGAGGCCGACCGCCCGGTCGTGGTGCACTGCAAGACCGTGAAGGGCAAGGGGTTCGTGCCCGCCGAGGAGGGCGGGCTCGAGGGGATGGAGAAGTGGCACGCGGCCAAGCCCGGCTCGGTCGTCAACGGCGCCGCCGCGCCCAAGAAGAAGCCGGCGCCAACCACCAAGCCCGCGGCACCGCCGCAGTACACGCAGGTCTTCGGCGAGGCGCTCACCGAGGAGGCCCGGCGCGACGACCGCGTGGTCGGTATCACCGCGGCCATGAACTCCGGCACGGGGCTCAACATCCTCCAGAAGGAGCTTCCCGAGCGCTACTACGACGTCGGCATAGCCGAGCAGCACGCGGTGCTGTTCGCGGCCGGGCTCGCTCTGGAGGGCGCGAAGCCGGTTGCCGCCATCTACTCGACCTTCCTCCAGCGCGGCTACGACCAGATAGTCCACGACGTCTGCCTCCAGAGCCTCAACGTGGTCTTCGCGATGGATCGGGCGGGTCTGGTTGGCGACGACGGTCCCACCCATCACGGCGCCTTCGACATCTCGTACCTGCGCTGCCTGCCCAACATGGTGCAGCTCGCGCCCCGCGACGAGGCGATGCTCGTGCACATGCTGCATACCGCTCTGCTCTACGACGACGGGCCGGTCGCGCTGCGCTATCCGCGCGGCGAGGCCGAGGGGGTTGCGCTGCCGCGGCGTCCCGAGGCGATCGAGATCGGGCGGGGCGAGATCTTGAGCCAGGGCGAGCGGGTCGCGCTACTCGGCTATGGCTATGGGGTTTCGCTGGCCGGGGGAGCGGCGGCTCTGCTGGCCGCAGAGCACGGGGTGGAGCCGACGGTGGCCGACGGCCGCTTCGCCAAGCCGCTCGACGCCGAGCTGATCGAGCGCCTGGCCTCCGAGCACGAGCTGATCGTGACCGTCGAGGAGAACGTGCTGCCCGGCGGGTTCGGCTCCGGGGTGCTGGAGCACCTGGCCGACCAGGACCTGCTGGGCGCCACGCGGGTCCTGCGGATCGGCCTGCCCGACCGCTACGTGACCCACGGCAAGCCGGCGCTTCTGCGCGAGGAGGTGGGCCTCACGCCCGAGGCGGTGGCCCAGCGGGTGGCACAGGCAGTGCTGGAGCCCACGCTGGCCTGAGCGGGCCGCGCCGGTCGCTACCAGCGCGTCAGCGCCTGACCGTCCTCCAACCGCAACGCCATCGCCGTGATCAGCCGGATCACGTTCTCCACGTCCTCGAGCTCCACCAGCTCGACCGGCGAGTGCATGTAGCGCAACGGAATCGACACGATCGCGGTCGGCACACCCGTTCGGCTCAGGTGAATCGAGTCGGCGTCGGTGTGGGTGGCGCCGCCCGAGACCTCGACCGTGGTCTCGATCCCCTCCGCCTCGGCCGCCGCGGAGAGCAGATCGTTGAGCGGCCGGCTCACGATCGCTCCGCGAGTGACCGCCGGGCCGCTTCCCAGCCCGTGGTCTCCGAGCTCGCCCGCGTCCACGCCGGGAGCGTCGGTGGCATGCGTCACGTCCACCACCACGGCCAGGTCGGGTTGGAGCCCATAGGCCATGGCCCGCGCCCCGTGGGCGCCGATCTCCTCCTGCACCGCGGCCACTCCGGCCACGGGTCCTCCACCACCGCCCTCCTCATGCACGCGCCGCGCCACCTCGAGGGCCACGTAGATGCCGAGGCGGTTGTCCAGCGAGCGCGAGACGAGCCGGCCATTGGGCAGCTCCACGGGCTCGGCGGCGATCACGATCGGGTCTCCCTCGGCGACCATGCCGCGGGCCTCGTCGCCGTCCCGCGCTCCGATGTCCACCCTCAGGTCCTTGAGCTTGACCGCCTGCTTTCGCTCTTCCTGCTCGAGGACGTGGATCGGCTTGCGCCCCACCACCCCCGGCAGTGAGGCCTCGCGGGTCTTCACCTCCACGCGCTGGCCGACCAGCACCTGCGGATCCCAGCCGCCCGTGCCGACCACATGCAGGTAGCCCTTGTCGCTGATGTGGCTCACCAGGAGGCCGATCTCGTCGATGTGACCGACCACCGCCAGCAGCGGATGCTCGGCGCGGCCGCCTACACGAGCGACCGAGGTTCCCATCGCGTCAACGCTCACCTCGGCGCCGAAGGCCTCGGCGCCCTCCCGCCAGACGGCCGCCACCGCGCCCTCGTGCCCGGGCGGCCCGGCGGTGGTGAGCAAACGCTGCAGCAGGTCGGGGGGGCTCATGGGCGGACCTCGATGGTGGCTTCGATAGTCATATCGCTGTTGAGGCTATTCGCGATGTAGCAGTGCGCGTGCGCGGTGGACACCAGCTTGAGCACTCGCTCCTCGCTCGCCTGGCCGGCCACGACGATTCGCGGGCGCAACATGATCTCGGTGATACGCACCGGCGTTTCGCTCTCGGGCATGAGAGCGACGGCGTCGTCCTCGTAAGCGGTCACGTCGACTCGGGCCTTGGCCGCAAGGTGCAGGAACCACAGCATCTGGCAGGAGGAGGCCGCCATCACCACCAGCTGCTCGGGATTGAGCACGGCCGGATCGCCCTTTGCCTCCCCCGTGGTCAGGCGGATCTCCTGCTCGGCCGGCGGGGCGAGCGCGCTGTGCTCCCGCGCGTAGCCGTCCCACCCGACGCCCGTGGAGCCCGCCCAGCTCAGGTGGGTCTGGTAGCGGTGATCGCTCATCGGCCCAGGCTAGACGGAAGAGAAACGACCCCGCTTGCGCGGGGCCGTTTCCGAGGGAGGAGTGATGCGTATGTGGATCTGTGAGAGGAAGTTCTAGATCGGCCTCGCGCTGTAGCGCGTGATGGCCGTGACGATGAGCGTGGCGATCCCGGCCGTGGCGAACAGAAGCGTCGCGCTCGGCTCGCCCGACAGGCCGAACAACGCGGCCACAACCATCAGGCCGACGGCCAGGCCGCGGTCGTAGACCGCCTGTGCCGATACCGGCAGCGTGCCGCGTCCGCTGGTTTCGGTGCCGGCGAGCGCGAGCGCGACCATCAGCACTCCCACCACCAGCGCGGTGGTCACCGCCGCGGCCTCGAGGCCGATGAAGAGGGGGACGGTTATCAGCGCTAGGCCGGTCGCCAGCATGAGCGCGGAGCGCAGCGCAGGCGAAATGAGCCTGAGTATCGTCATCGCTCCTTCGAGGCTAGGCCGCACCGGAGTGGGTTGTGTGATGTCGGTCACAGAACGACCTTGTGAGTACGCTGGCGAAATGTCGAAGCGGCGGCTCGACGCGCTGCTCGCCGAGCGGGGCCTCTACGAGAGCCGCTCGCGCGCGGCCGCGGCGGTGATGGCGGGGGACGTCCACGTGGGCGAGCGACCCGCCAGCAAGCCCGGGGAGCTGGTGGCCGACGACGCCGACCTCCGGGTGGCCGAGGGACCCGCGTTCGTGTCGCGTGGCGGGATCAAGCTGGCCAACGCGCTCGATGCGCTCCACTTCGATCCGGCCGGCCGTCGCGCCCTCGACGCCGGTGCCGCGACCGGCGGGTTCACGGACTGCCTGCTGCAACGGGGAGCCGAAGCCGTGATCGCGCTGGACGTGGCCTACGGCGAGCTTCACTGGTCCCTGCGCCAGGATCCGCGCGTGACCGTGATCGAACGGCGCAACGCGCGCCGGCTCAAGCGGGAAGAGCTGCCCTTCGCGCCCGACCTCATCGTCGCCGACCTCTCCTTCATCTCCCTCACCAAGGTGCTGCCCGCGGTCCTGGCCTGCGCGGCGCCGCGCTTCGACTGCCTGGCCCTGGTCAAGCCCCAGTTCGAGGTCGGTCGCGCGCTGCTGTCGCGCGGCGGTGTGGTGCGCGAATCCCAGGACCGGCGCGCGGCTCTGGTGAAGATCGCCGGGCACGCTCGCGATGCGATCGGGGCGGAGGTTCTCGGCTTTGCGTCCTCGGGGCTGCCGGGACCCGCGGGTAATCGGGAGACCTTCGTGTGGCTCGCCGAGAGCGGCCGTGAGGGCGCGATCGAGGAGCTGGAGGCCGCGGCGCGAAAGGTCGAGCCGTGAAGCCGCGCTCGATCACCGTGTTCAGTCACAGCCGCCCCAACGACACGGGCGCCGCGCTGCGGCGGATCGCCGAGCTGGCCGGCGAGTCGGGAGTCGAGGTGCGCATGCCCGCGGCCGAGATCGAGAAGCACGGGCTCGTCCCCGGCACCGTGGAGGCCGGGCACGACCCGGCCCGGGCCCCCACCGACCTCGCCGTGGTGCTCGGCGGCGACGGAACCATCCTCACCCACCTGCGCGATTTCGCCGGCACGGGCGTGCCGGTGTTCGCGGTCAACTTCGGGGCGATCGGGTTTCTGGCCACCGTCGAGCCCTGGGAGCTCGAGGACGGGATTCGTAAGGCTCTGGCCGGCGAGGTCGACGCCATGCAGCTGCCCGGCCTGGTCATCGCGACCGGGGCGAGGGATCGCGTGGCCGTGAATGACATCTCCTTCCACCGCCGGCCCGACGGCCGCGTGGCGGAGCTCGCGTACTCGATCCAGGGAGAGGAGCTGGGCGAGGTGCGCTGCGACGGCCTCGTGGTGTCGACCCCCGCGGGCTCCACCGGCTACAACCTGGCCAACGGCGGCCCGGTTCTCGCCTGGGGGGTGGAGGGTTTCGTGGTGTCCTTCATCGCTCCGCACACGCTTACCGCGCGCTCGCTGGTGGTGGCACCCGACGACGCGCTGCAGGTGACCAACCGCTCGACCCTGGAGGAGGTGGACGTGACCACCGACGGGCGGCCTGCATGCACGCTGGCCCCGCAAGCGTCCATGCCGATCCGCTTCGAGCACCGCCAGGCCCTGCTCGCCCAGGCGCCAGGTGCGACGTTCTACCACCGCCTGCGCGACAAGTTCGGCCGCCTCTCCTACTAAGGCGCTAATTTCGGCCCGCTCCGTCGGGCCGCGCTGGTACACCTGACCGGTGCTCCTCGAACTGCGCATCGAGAACCTGCTCCTGATCGAGCGGGCCGAGCTTCGCCCCGGCGGCGGGCTCACCGCGATCACCGGCGAGACCGGCGCCGGGAAGACCGTGCTGGCGCATGCGCTCGACCTGCTCCTGGGGGGCAAGCCGCGGGCCGGAATCGTGCGCCCCGGGGCCCGCGAGGCCTACGTCGAGGGAGTCTTCGAGCTGCCCGCGGGGTTGCTCGACGAGCCCGAGCTGGCCCATCTCGCCGACCTGATCGGCGAGGATCGCGAGGAGCTCACCCTGGCCCGCAGGGTGGGGGAGAGCGGCCGCACGCGCGCGCTGGTCGGTGGCCGTTCGGCCACGGCAGCCGATCTGGCCGCGCTGGGCGGACGGCTCGTGGCCTTCTTCGGTCAGCACGAGCATCGGCGTCTCACCCTGGCGTCGGCCCAGCTCGAGCTGCTCGACGGGTTCTGCGGGCGCGACGTGCTGGCCCTGCGCGACGAGCTCGGGCTCGCATTCGCCCGCGCGCGCGAGCTCGACCGCCGCCTGGCCGAGCTGCGTGAGCGGGCCGGCACGCGCGAGCGCGACCTCGACCTGCTCGCCTTCGAGATCGACGAGATCGACGCCCTCGATCCCAGTGAGGACGACCGCGCCGCCCTGCTGGGCGAGCGTGAGCGCCTGCGCCGCATGGACGCTCTGCTCGCCGCCGCCGGCGCGGGGGCCGAGGCCATCGCGCCCGAGGCCGCGGAGGGAGGTGCGGCAGAGCTGCTGGCCGCGGCGGAGCAGCAGGCGGGCGGCGTGGCCGGGGTGGACCCGGCACTCGACCAGCTCGCCGGCCGGCTTGCCGCCCTGCGCATCGAGGCCGAGGACCTCGGTGCCGAGCTGCGCCGCTACTCCGACTCGCTGGAATCGGAGCCCGGGCGCCTGCAGCAGGTCGAGGAGCGTCTCGACGCCTACGACCGGCTGGAGCGAAAGCACGGGGGCAGCGTCGCGGCGGTGCTGGCCCACGCCGATCGCTGCCGCACGCTGCGCGAGGAGCTGGAACAGGCCGACGCGGCCGGCGAGCACGCGCAGGCGGATCTCGAGCGGGCACGGGCCGAACGCGACGAGCTGGCGGCCAAGCTCAGCGCCGCGCGTGCCGACGCCGCGCCGCAGCTGGCCGAGCGCGTCCGCGCCGAGCTCGACTCGCTGGCCATGGAGGGCGCCTCGTTCGAGGTCAGGCTCGAGCCCCGCGAGGAGGTGGGACCCACCGGGGCCGAGCGGGTCGAGCTGATGCTCGCCCCCAATCCCGGTGTTGCGGCGGCGCCCATCCGCGACGCCGCCTCGGGCGGAGAGCTGTCGCGGGTGATGCTCGCGCTCATGACCGTGGCCGGCGCCGGTGAGTCGCGCACACTGGTGTTCGACGAGGTGGATGCCGGCGTGGGGGGCCAGACGGCCCGCGCGGTGGGCGAGCGCCTGCGCGCGCTCGGGGAGGACCGGCAGGTCCTGTGCATCACCCACCTCGCTCAGATCGCGGCCCTGGCCACGAGCCACTTCCGCATCGAGAAATCGGCCGGCCACGCCACCTCGCTCACCACGGTCGACCAACTCGACGGTGACGGAGTGGTGGAGGAGCTCGTGCGGATGCTGGGCGCAGAGTCCTCCGATCGCGCGGCTCGTCGCCACGCGCAGGAACTGCTCGCCGCCGCGTGAGTCGCGCCGCCGACCGTCCGAGTAGACTCGGTCTCCCAGAGTGACCTGTGCCTGAGACCCGCCCGGAAACCCGCTTCGTCTTCATCACCGGCGGTGTCGTCTCCGCTCTCGGGAAGGGGATAGCGGCCGCCTCGCTGGGTCAGCTGCTCGTGGCCCGGGGGCTCTCGGTCACGATCCAGAAGTTCGATCCGTACATCAACGTCGACCCGGGCACGATGAGCCCGTTCCAGCACGGCGAGGTGTTCGTGACCGAGGACGGCGCCGAGACCGACCTCGACCTCGGCCACTACGAGCGCTTCACAGACGTCAACACGAGCCGCGCCTCCAATGCCACCGCGGGCGCGATCTACAACTCGGTGATCCGGCGCGAGCGGCGCGGCGACTACCTCGGCGGCACCGTCCAGGTGATCCCCCACATCACCGACGAGATCAAGAACCGCATCCGGTTGGTGGCCGAGTCCACCGATGTAGACATCGTGATCACCGAGATCGGCGGCACGGTGGGCGACATCGAGTCGCTGCCCTTCCTCGAGGCGCTGCGCCAGTTCGCCTCCGACCTCGGGCGCGAGCGCTGCATGTTCGTCCACCTCACGCTGGTCCCCTTCCTAGGGCACGCCGGCGAGCTGAAGACCAAGCCCACACAGCATTCGGTGCAGGAGCTGCGCCGGATCGGCATACAGCCGGACATGGTCATGTGCCGCTGCGAGGAGCCGCTGGGCACCGAAATCCGCGAAAAGATCGCACTGTTCGCAAACCTGCCCGTGGCCTCCGTGGTGTCGGCGCGAGACGTAGACTCGATCTACAAGGTCCCGCTCGAGTTCGAGCGCGAAGAGGTGGCCGACCGCGTGCTGGACCACTTCAGCATCGGCACCGTCCCGCCCGACATGGACGACTGGCAGGTGCTCGTCGACCGCATCGAGACGGCCACCCAGCCGGTGCGCATCGCGCTGGTGGGCAAGTACAACCAGCTGGCCGACGCCTACCTGTCGGTGATCGAGGCGCTCAAGCACGCCGGCACGCATCACGGAGGCAAGGTCGAGGTCCACTGGGTCGACTCGGAGCGGCTCACCGAGGGAGAGGTCGAGGCCGAGCTGGCCACCTGCGACGGCATCCTCGTTCCCGGCGGCTTCGGCGTGCGCGGCATCGAGGGCAAGATCAAGGCGGCCCGCTACGCGCGCGAGCGCGGCGTGCCCTACCTCGGCATCTGCCTCGGCATGCAGATAGCGGTGTCCGAGTTCGCCCGCCATGTGGCCGGCATGGACGGCGCCAACTCCACCGAGTTCGATCCCGAGACTCCCTACCCCGTGATCGACCTCCTTCCCGAGCAGAAGGAGGTGCGCGACATGGGGGGCACGATGCGTCTAGGCGCCGACCCGGTCAAGCTCCACGACTCCACACGGGTCCGCGAGATCTACGGCGAGGCGGTCATCTACGAGCGCCACCGCCACCGCTATGAGGTCAACAACTTCCTGCGCAAGCGCCTCGAGCACGCCGGCATGGTCTTCAGCGGCACGTCTCCCGACGATCGCCTCGTCGAGGTGATCGAGTTGCCCGACCACCCCTTCTTCGTCGCCTCGCAGTACCACCCCGAGTTCAAGTCGCGCCCGCTCCGGCCCCAGCCGCTCTTCCGCGACTTCGTGGGCGCAGCGCTGGGCCTCGCCCGCGAGCGCGCCCCCGAGGTGGAGCCCGAAGTGCGCGCCGAGTCGCGCGCCTAGGCTCTAGGTCACCTCGCGGAGCTTGCCCGTCTCGACCTCGTAGACGAAGCCGCGCACGCTGCTCTTGTTGGGGATGAAGGGGCTCGCATTGATTCGCGCGAGCGACTGGCGCAGGTCATCGTCGAGATCGGTGAAGGACTCGGCGGGCCAGGCGGGCTTGATCCCGGTGTCCTTGCGGATCGACTCGCGAAACTCGTCGTCGGTAAAGGTCAGCATGCCGCAGTCGGTGTGGTGGAGCAGGATGATCTCCTCGGTG
The DNA here is from genome assembly GCA_963728495.1 of uncultured Thermoleophilaceae bacterium. GTDB lineage: Bacteria > Actinomycetota > Thermoleophilia > Solirubrobacterales > Thermoleophilaceae > JACVRW01. The sequence continues at coordinate 476,850 of CAVSKI010000011.1, forward strand.
CCCAGCAGGCGCTGCGAGATGGCGAGCGAGCGGATCTCGTCCTCGGTGATGACCCCGCCCGCGTTGCGGATCACGTGGGCGTCGCCCACCTCCAGGCCGAGCAGGGCGAAGGGGCTCAGCCGGGCGTCCATGCAGGCCACGACCGCCACCTTGCGCCCGGGAGGCATCGGCAGATCACCCTTGTCGAAGGTCTCGGCGTACTTCTCGGCGTTGCGCAGCAGTTCGTCGGTTTGAGACATCGGTTGGCCCTCCTCGGAAGCGTTGTCGGTAAACCCTACCGAGATTAGGGTCTTTGCCTGGAGGGCGAGCGTGTCAGTTCTTGGCCCAGGCGCGACGGACGGCGCGCTTCTTGCCCTTGATGTAAAGCGTGGCCGAGACTCGTACTCTGGGTAGTCGCAGCCTGCTTGTTTGCGGTATCCGGCACACGAACGCCGCGCGCGGCCCGAGCTCGTCGAGCCCGATCGCGCAGGTCATGCGCTGCCGCGCTACCACCCGCGCCCGGCAGCGGCCGAGATTGGTGCCCTTCCGGCGTGCGCTGACCACCACCACGCCGGCCTTGGCCGAGCGTAGGGTCACGAGCAGCCGCTTCCCGTGGCGCGCGAAGCCCAGCCGCGAAAGGGGATTGCTGCTTTCGCGCCTTCCCAGGACACCTCCGGGCACGTCGGGCGCCGCGCGCGAGCCCCGAGCCTTGAGAATCCTGATCACGGCGTGACCGGACGCGCCCGAAGCACTCGTCGCGGACACCCGCACCCGGCCGCCCGGCGGCACCCTCTTCGGGGCTCGATAGAGACCCTTCGCCGAAATCCGTCCGCGGACCCGGCCGCCGCCCAGCACGCCACCGACCTTCCAGGACACTTTCGGGCTGTCGTTTTGAACCACGGCCTTGAGCCGGGCGGCGTCGCCGGCGCGCAACCTCCTGGGTGCCCCGGAGACCGTGACCAGGGCGCCCAAGCCCTCGAGGGTCGCCACGGCCGCGGGAGGATTGCGCGGATAACTGCTGGCCGGATTGCGCGCCGCGAAGGTGAACGAGTCGGCGCGGGAGTAGGGGGTCGCGGGGGTGTACCGAACGCTGCCGCCGGCGAACCACTGTCCGACCGGCCGGTCGAGCGATCCGTGCTCGGGAGCGGTGACGATCTTGAATTGCGGCGCCTGGGTGAGGCCGCCCACATTGGCGGCCGCCAGCTGCACCTGTCGCGGTCCCTTCGCGGCCGCCACGCCGACGTTCGTCGCGCGGTAGCCGGGAACCACCGCGGCCCCGGCGCCGAACGCGGGCGGGTTGACCTCGTTGGTCTCGCGGATTCGTCCCTCGGGATCGATCTCGGCTCTCAGCCGGTAGCTGCCCGGAGCCACGTCCGAGACGTCGATCCACTGGAAGGCGAGGCTGCGGGCATAGACGTCGCGCCAGCCCGCCGACACGCCCATGGTCAGGCTGGAGGCCGTGGTCTCGCCCTGCGCGCAGAAGTTGCTGCCGGCCTCGGTGTACCTAGCCGAGCTGGGCCCGGTCGCCTCTCGTCGCTGCAGGTCGACCAGGCAGAAGCCCACCTTCTGGGCCGGGGCGACCTGGGCTGTGCCTTCCAGGTTCCAGAGCGAGTAGCGAGCGATGTTCTTGAGGTGCCAGTGGTTGTGGCTGTCGTCGGTTTCGAAGAGGACCTGCGGCCTGGGGTTGTTGGCCCACAGCGAGGAGCCGGAGACGCTGTCATAGACGCGTTGCTGGACGTTGGTCATGGTCGTCCCGCTGCGCCCTGTGGCGAAGATCTCCAGCGCGCCGGGGCCGGCGTTGTGCACGAAGCCGTCGAAGCGCATCAGCAGCCGCGGCCCGGCGCCGTCGTCGTAGACGACGGGCGCGGCGGCCGCGCCCGGCGGGTCGGCCACCAGGTTGGGATAGACCGGAGCAGCCTGCGCCCCCGAGGCGGACAGCCCCACCAGCACGCAACACAGCGCCAGCACGCGAAACCCGTGCCTACGAAGAAATAGTCCGCCCACGACGTCCACAGGTGTAGCACGGATGGCGGCTGGGGAACGCTGCTCGGCCACTGTTACGCTCGCCCGGTGTTGCGAGCCTCCGCAGCCGAGCGCGAGCAGCTGCTCGGTGACTTCGTCCGGCTTTGCGAGATCGAGAGCCCCTCGAGGCGCGAGCGCAAGGTGGCCGACGCCATGCGGGCCGAGCTCGAATCTCTTGGCCTGGAGGTCGAGGAGGACGACAGCGCTGCGGACACCGGCTCCGAGGCCGGCAACCTGCTGACTCGCATCCCGGGACCCCCGGACAGCCCGACGGTCCTGCTCTGCGCCCATCTGGACACGGTGCCGCTCAGCGCCCCGGTGGAGGTGGTCCAGGAAAACGGCGTCCTCTCCAACCGCCACGAGGCGATCCTGGGTGCGGACAACAAGGCTGCGGTGGCCACCGTGCTGGGAGCGGCGCGCCGGCTGGCGGGCGGCGGCTCGCCCGTCGGGGTCGAGTTGCTGTTCACGACCTGCGAGGAGATCGCGCTGGCGGGCGCCAAGGCGGTGGACCGGGCTCGCCTGCACTCCGACTTCGGCTACGTGTTCGACCACGCTTCGCCAGTGGGCGAGCTCGTGATGGGCTCGCCGACCTACTACCGGCTCGAGCTGGATGTGCGCGGCCAAGCCGCCCACGCCGGCATCCGCCCGGAGGCCGGGCGCAACGCGATCGCGGCGGCGGCCCGAGCGGTGGCCGCGATGGACCTCGGCCGGCTCGACGAGGTAACGACCGCCAACGTCGGCGAGATCAAGGGCGGCAGCGCGGCGAACGTGGTGGCCGAGCGCTGTCAGGTGGTGCTTGAGGCCCGCAGCCTCGACGACAGTCGCGCCGGCGAGGTGGTCAGCGGGATGGTCGACGCGGCCACCGAGGCGGCCAGCGACGCCGAATGCGATGTCGAGACGACCGTCGAGCGCCTGTTTCGCGGCTACCGCCTGCAGCGCAGCGCTCCGGTCGTGGAAACCGCGGCCCGGGCGCTCGAGAGCTGCGGCATCGAGCCGCTTTACATCAACACCGGCGGGGGCAGCGACGCCAACGCGCTGATCGCCGCCGGCCTGCCGATGGTCAACCTGGCCAACGGGACCGAGCGCAACCACCAGCCCGACGAGTCGGTCACCGTGGACGCGCTCGGGACGATGCTCGACGTGACGCTGGCCGTCGTGGCCGCCTCGGCATCCGCATGAAGTTCGAGCGCATCGACTCCAGGAAGGTGTGGGAGGGCAAGATCGCCACCGTGCGCGTGGACTGCTTTCGCTACGAGGACGGCGGGGAGGCCGAGCGCGAGATCGTCGCTCACCCGGGGGCGGTCGCCGTGGTGGCCCACGACGGCGAGACCCTCTTTCTCGTCCGCCAGCCGCGCGAGGCGGTAAACGACCCGGCGCTGCTCGAGTTGCCGGCGGGGAAGCTCGACGAGGAGGGGGAGGAGCCGCTCGACACCGCCAAGCGCGAGCTGGCCGAGGAGATCGGCAAGGGCGCCCGCACGTGGCACAAGCTGACGAGCTTCTACACCTCGCCCGGCTTCGCCGACGAGGAGTGCCAGGTCTACCTCGCGACCGATCTCTTCGACCAGGGGGCCGAGGCGGTCGAGGACGAGCGAATCGAGATCGTCGAGGTGCCGCTGAGCGACCTCGATCACGTAATCCAGGAATGCAGCGATTCCAAGACGCTGATCGGCCTGCTCTGGTTTCGCGCTTTCTCGCGCTCGCCCTGACGCCTTCGTTGCAGCCTCAAGGGATGCCGGCCCCTCGGCCGAACCCTTGGGGGCATGGCCACGGTCGAGCATCCCCTCGAAAGCGCGCGGTTCGAGCGCCTGGTGCTCGACTTCCTGGCCTACCTCGAGTTTGAGCGCGGCCTCTCGCGCAATACGCTCGAGGCCTACCGGTCGGACCTCCTGCAGTACGGACGGTTCCTGGACGAGCGTGAGGTGTCGGCGGTGGACGCCGGCCCGATCGACGTGAGCGACTTTCTCACTCGACTGGCCACGGGGAGTGCGGAGCAGCGGCCGGCCTCGCCGGCCACGATCCACCGCAAGTCGGCCTGCCTTCGCTCCTTCTATCGCCATCTGCGGCGCGAGGGATTGCGCGAGTCGGATCCGACCGCGGCCCTGAGCACGCCGCGCAAGAGCCGCAAGCTTCCCCACGTGCTCACCCGCGGCGAGGTGGAGCGGCTGCTCTCCCAGCCCCACGGAACGGATGCCCACGCGTTACGCGACCGCGCCCTGCTGGAGCTGATGTACGCCTGCGGATTGCGGGCTTCTGAGGCGATCGGGCTGGAGCTGGAGGACGTCGACCTCGATGAGCGTGTGCTCCGGGCCCGGGGCAAGGGATCGAAGGAGCGACTCGTGCCGATCGGTCAGGCGGCTTCCCGCGCCGTAGGCCTCTACCTGGAGCGCGGGCGCGCGCGGCTCGTGAAGGGCTCGGCCGAGACGGCCCTGTTCGTGAACTTCCGCGGAGGCCAGCTCACCCGCCAGGGCCTGTACAAGATCGTCCGCCGCCACGCCACCACCGCCGGCCTGGCCGACCGGATGAGCCCTCACACCCTGCGTCACACCTTCGCCACCCACCTGCTTGCGGGCGGCTGCGACCTGCGCTCGGTTCAGGAGATGCTGGGCCACGCGGACGTGTCCACCACGCAGCTCTACACCCACCTGTCGAGCGAGCGGCTCAAGGACGTCTACTTCAAGGCCCACCCGAGGGCCGTCGTACGCTAGAACAGTCCGGGCCATGCCCGAGCTTCCCGAGGTCGAGACGATCCGCCGCCAGTTGGCACCCGCACTTGAGGCGCGGCGCATCGAGACGGTGGAGGTGCGCGATCCGCGCTGGTCCATGCCCGCCCCGCCCGAGGCCGTTGAGGACGCGATACGCGGGCGCGAGATCGAGCGCGTCTGGCGCCGCGGCAAGTACCTCGTGCTCTCGCTCGAGGGCGACGTCCACCTCGTGATGCACCTGCGTATGACCGGCAACCTGCTGCTCGGAGAGCAAGGCGCCGAGGAGCCGGACCACCTGAGGGTGCGACTCGACCTGGACGACGGCCGGCGACTGCTGTTCGTGGACGTCCGCCGCTTCGGCACCGGCGACGTGCTGCTCGGCTCAGACGCCCTGGCCGAGTTCTTCGCCTCCCGCCTCGGGGTCGAGCCGCTCGACGCAAACTTCACCGCCGAGGCGCTGCGCGCCATCGCGCGAGGACGAAAGCAACCGGTGAAGGCCTTTCTGCTCAACCAGGAGCGGATCGCCGGCGTGGGCAACATTTACGCCGACGAGGCGCTCTTTCGCGCGCGTATCCACCCGCTTCGCCCGGTCGGCACGCTCAAGCGGGCGCAGCTCGAGGCGCTGCGCGACGGGGTGGTCGAGTCGCTCGAGCTGGGCATCGACTCGAAGGGCGCATCGATTGACGACTACCGCCACGTGGACGGCGCGCGCGGCAGCTTCCAGGACCGCTTCCTCGTGCACCGGCGCGCCGGGGAGCCCTGTCCGCGCTGCGGTACGCCGATCGAGAAGCTGCGCGCAGCGGGCCGCGGGACCTACGTGTGCCCGAACTGCCAGCGCCGCCCCCGAAGGAGGCGCTCCTAGGCGGCCAGCAGGCTCTCGAGCGTGCCGGCCCGGTCGGCCTCGAGCAGCTCGCGAAAGCCCCCGATCGCCCGTTTTCCCACGACCAGCTGGGGGAAGGTCATCTGGCCGGTGAGCGCCACGAGATCGGCGCGTCCGTCCGGGTCCTTGGCCAGGTTGACTTCGTCGTAGCTGACGCCACGGGCCTGTAGAAGCGCCTTGGCCTGGCGGCAAAAACCGCACGGCTCGGTCGTGTAGAGCACCACTCCGTTCTCGTCCGCCATTCCTTTCAGAGTGTAGGTGTGCCCGGGTCCTACAAGACCGAAGCAGTCGTCCTGCGCTCCATCCGCTACGGCGAGGCGGACAGGGTGCTGCACCTCTACACAGCCGAACGCGGGCGGGTGGGGGCGGTGGCCAAGGGGGTGCGGCGGGTCAAGTCACGATTGGGCGGGCGCCTCGAGCCGCTCAGCCGGGTGCGGCTCGTGCTTCACCAGGGCCGCGGCGAGCTGGCCACGATCAGCCAGGCCGACACCGTGCAGGCCTACACGTCCCTGCGCGAGCGCCGCGGCTCGCTCGAGCGCGCCACGCAGGCCTGCGAGGCGGTGCTGCGCCTGCTCGACTCGGCCGAGCCCAATCCCCCCGCCTACAACCTGCTCTGCCACGAGCTCGCGCTGCTCAACGCGAGCGCCGCGGCGGCCCGCCGGTCACAGGCGCTGGCCTTTCGTCTCAAGTTGCTGTTGGCCGCGGGCTTCGCCCCCGAGCTGGCCTCGTGTGCGTCCTGCGGAGAGGCCGAGCATCTGGGCGGCTTCTCGCCGAGCGCGGGCGGTGTGGTGTGCGCCGGCTGCGAGGCGGGCTCCTTTGGGCTCGGTGAGGAGGCCCATCGCTTCCTGGTGATGGCGCTGGCCCGTCCGCTGGCCGAGGCGCCCGAGGCAGGGGCGGGGGCGCTCTCACAAGCCGACCGAGCGATCGCAGAAACCCTCGAATTCCATGCTCACGTGCGATTGCGGAGGGTCGCATAGGGAATAGGGTTTCTGTGTGACCACCGAAACCGCCGCCGCGACCAAGCTCGTCTACGACTTCGCCGAGGGGTCGCGGGACATGCGCGACCTGCTGGGGGGCAAGGGCGCCAACGTCGCGGAGATGACCCGGGTGCTGGGCGAGAACCGTGTCCCGGCGGGATTCACCATCACCACCGAGGCCTGCGTGGCCTACATGAAGGGCGGGCACGAGTTCCCCGACGGCCTGACCGACCAGGTGGCCGAGGCGCTCGAGCGACTCGAGGAGCAGGCGGAGAGGAAGCTGGGCGACAACGAGAACCCGCTGCTGGTGTCCGTGCGCAGCGGGGCCCGCGAGTCGATGCCGGGAATGCTCGACACCGTGCTCAACCTGGGCCTCAACGACGAGTCGGTGGAGGGCCTGGCCAAGACCACGGGCAACGAGCGCTTTGCCTGGGACTCCTACCGGCGCTTCTGCCAGATGTTCGGCAACGTCTGCCGCGGGGTTCCCGGCGAGCGCTTCGAGGACCTGATCGAGGAGCGAAAGCGTGAGGCCGGCGTGAAGGACGACGTGGACCTCGATGTGGACGACCTCAAGGCGCTGACCGAGAGCTTCAAGGACCTCTTCGGCGAGGAGACCGGCGACGAGTTCCCCGAGGACCCCCAGGAGCAGCTCAAGCAGGCCATCCACGCCGTCTTCGACTCGTGGACCGGCGACCGCGCCGTGCACTACCGGCGCATCAACCGGATTCCCGACGAGTGGGGGACCGCGGTCAACGTGCAGCAGATGGTGTTCGGCAACAAGGGCGACAGCTCGTGCAGCGGGGTGGCCTTCTCACGCGACGAGATCACCGGGGAGCCCACTCCGTCAGGCGACTTCCTCCCCAACGCCCAGGGTGAGGACGTGGTTTCGGGCGTGCGCACACCGCACGACCTGCACGACATGAAGGACTCCATGCCGGAGGCCTACGAAGAGCTGATGGAGATCCTGCGCACGCTCGAAGGCCACTACGAGGACATGCAGGACACCGAGTTCACCGTCGAGGAGGGCTCGCTCTACATGCTCCAGACCCGCGACGCCAAGCGGCCCGCGCAGGCGGCCATCCGCTTCGCGGTCGATGCCGTGGAGGAGGGCCTGCTCGATCGCGCGGGGGCGATCTGCACCATCGAGCCGGCGAGGCTCGACGCGCTGCTGCACAGCTCCTTCGCCCGCAACGCGCGTTTCGAGACGCTGACCACGGGCATGGCCGCGTCCCCCGGGGCCGCCAAGGGGGAGATCGTCTTCACCGCCGACGACGCCGTGGCCGCCGCTGAGGACGACCGCCGGGTCATCCTGGTCCGCCCGTTCACCGAGGCCGAGGACGTGGCGGGCTTCCACGCCGCGGTCGGCATCCTCACGAGCAGGGGCGGAAAGGCCAGCCACGCCGCGCTGGTGGCCCGCGGGATGGGCAAGCCGTGCGTGGCCGGTGCGGGCGAGCTCGAGATCGACCTGGGGGCCAAGCGGGTTCGCGTGGGCGACACCGAGCTCAGCGAAGGCGACACCATCGTCATCGACGGCAGCACGGGCGTGGTTACCGCCGACGACGTCGAGCTCGAGGAGCCCGAGATGAGCGACGCCTTCGAGACAGTGCTCGAATGGGCCGACGAGCTGCGCACGCTCGGCGTGCGGGCCAACGCCGACACCTCGGACGACGCGACCCGTGCTCGCGAGCTGGGGGCGGAGGGAATCGGGCTGTGCCGCAGCGAGCACATCTTCCTGGGTACCGAGCATCAGCTGCGCATGCAGGAGCTGATCATGGCCGAGAAGGACGAGGAACGCGGCAAGGCGCTGGACACCCTGCTCTCCCTCCAGCAGGACCACTTCGAGGGGCTGTTCAAGGCGATGGAGGGGTTGCCGGTGACGATCCGTCTGCTCGATCCCCCACTGCACGAGTTCCTCCCGAACCTTGAGGAACTGGCCGAGCAGGAGGAGCGCGCCCGTCACGAGAAGAGCGACAACCTCGAGGAGCTCGAGCAAAAGCACAAGCGGGTGAGGGAGCTGACCGAGACCAACCCGATGCTCGGCACCCGCGGCGTTCGCCTGGGCGTGCTGCAACCGGATGTGTACGTGATGCAGATGCGCGCGATCGTGCGCGCCGCCATCGCCGTGCGCGAGGAGACGGGCGAGACGCCGCTGCTCGAGGTGATGGTGCCGCTGGTGACCTACGAGCACGAGCTCGAGCAGATGCGCGAGCGGCTCGAGGAGGTGATCGCCGACGAGCAGGCGAACGACCTGGACCTGTCCATAGGCACGATGATGGAGCTGCCGCGCGCCTGCTTCGTGGCCGACCGGATAGCCAAGCATGCCGACTTCTTCTCCTTCGGCACCAACGACCTGACCCAGACCGCATTGGGCTTCTCGCGCGACGACGTCGGGGGCATGTTGGCCCGCTACCTGGAGCTCAAGATCGTCGATCGGAATCCGTTCGAGACGATCGACAAGCCCGGCGTCGGCTGGCTCGTGCGGCTGGCGGCCTGGACCGGGCGCGAGGCCAAGCCGGACCTCAAGCTCGGCATCTGCGGCGAGCACGGCGGAGACCCGGAGTCGATCGCCTTCTTCCAGATGGCGGGCCTCGACTACGTGAGCTGCTCGCCCTACCGCGTACCCATCGCGCGCGTGGCAGCGGCTCAGAGCGCTCTCGCCCAGGAGTAGTCTCGACCGGGCATGGCCCAGGTCGCCCGCACCTCTTTTCGGGAGAGGATCGAGCAACGGGAGGATGCGCTCTCCCCGCTCGCCACCCATTCCTATCCCGCGCTGCGCGAGCGCGAGGAGCCCGATTCCGATCACCGCACGCCGTTTCAGCGCGATCGCGACCGCATCGTGCACTCCAAGGCGTTCCGCCGGCTCAAGCACAAGACGCAGGTGTTCATCGCTCCCGAGGGCGACCACTACCGCACGCGCCTGACCCACACCCTGGAGGCGTGCGGGATCGCCCGCAACGTGGCCCGCGCCCTGGGCCTCAACGAGGACCTGACCGAGGCCATCGGGCTCGGGCACGACCTCGGCCATCCCCCCTTCGGGCACATCGGGGAGGCGGTGCTCGACGATTGCGTGCGCTCGCGCTGGGGGCACGCCTTTCGCCACAACGAGCACTCGCTGCGGGTGGTGGACCGGATCGAGCGGCTCAACCTCACCGAGCCGGTGCGCGACGGGATCCTGCGCCACACCGGCCCCGTGCCGCCCGCCTCGCTCGAGGGCCGGATCGTCCGGGTGGTCGACCGGATCGCCTACATCAATCACGACATCGACGACGCGCTGCGCGCCGGAGTGCTGACCTTCGGAGACCTCCCGCAGGAGGAGATCGCGGTGCTGGGCTCCACGGGCCCGGAGCGCATCGAGACGCTGGTCGTGGACCTGCTGGAGCGCTCCGAGCAGGCCGACGACATCGTGCAGGGGGAGAGCGTCGGCGGCGCGATGCTTCGCCTACGAGAGTTCATGTTCCAGCGCGTCTACCTGGCCGCCGACGCCCAGCGCGAGAAGCCTCGCGTGGAGGGCATGCTGCGCGCGCTGTTCGACCACTACGCGGACGCGCCTCCGCCGCCCGTGACCGAGAATGCGTCAGACGAACAGCGCGTGGTGGACTGGCTTGCCGGGATGACCGACCGCTTCGCGATTCGCATCTTCTCCGAGCTCTACCTGCCCCAGCGCTTCTGATGGGACTGTTCACCCGCGACTCGATCGACCGGCTGCGCGACGCGATCGACATGGTCGACCTGGTGGGCTCCAAGACCGACCTGCGCCGGGTGGGCACGCGCTTCACCGGCCTCTGCCCATTCCACGACGAGCGCACACCCTCGTTCTCGGTCAACGCGGAGGAAAAGCTCTTCTACTGCTTCGGCTGTCAAGCCAAGGGCGATGCGATCGGCTTCGTCGAGCAGGCCGAGGGCTTGGACTTTCCCGAGGCGGTCGAGGTGCTGGCCGACCGCTACGGCGTCAAGCTCGAGCGCGAGAACGACGATCCGCAGGCCGAGGAGCGCCGCAGGCGCAGGGCGCGGCTGCACTCGCTGCTCACGCGCGCCGCGCGCTACTACGGGAGCTATCTGTGGGACTCGCGCGAGGCCGGCCCGGCCCGTAAGTACCTGGCCGGACGGGGGTTGGAGGACCAGGTGCTCAAGGAATTTCAAGTCGGCTATTCGCCCAAGGCCTGGGATCGCATGCTCATCGGCGCGGGTCAGGGAGGGTTTCGCCCCGAGGAGCTGGTGGCGTCAGGCCTGGCCCAGCGCGGCCGCGAGGGCGGGCTCTACGACCGCTTCCGAGGGCGCATCATGTTCCCGCTCTCGGACTTCCGGGGGCAGGTGCTGGGCTTCGGGGCCCGGGCCATGAGCGAGGGCCAACAGCCCAAGTACCTCAACACCTCCGAGAACGACGTCTACCACAAGGGCCGGCAGCTCTTCGGCATCCACCTGGCGCGGGCGCACGCGGCAAAGAGCGGTCGGATCGTCGTCGTGGAGGGTTACACCGACGTGCTGGCACTCCACCAGGCCGGAATTCGCGAGTCCGTGGCGATCATGGGCACCGCTCTGACGCAGGAGCAGCTGGCGCTGCTGGGCCGCGCCGCGCCGCTGGTGGTGCTCGCCCTCGACGCGGACCGGTCCGGGCAGGAGGCCATGTTGCGCGTGGCGAGAGCCACCAAGGACACCCAGCTTCACGTGGTCGAGATGCGCGCGGGCCAGGACCCCGCCGACCTGATTGCCGACGCTGGAGCCGGAGCGTTCACCGAGCGTCTGGACGGGGCCGTTCCCATGATCCAGTTTCAGGTGCGTCGTGTACTTGCCGATGCAGACCTCGACACCCCCGTAGGTCGAGACCAGGCTTTGGAGAAGGCAGCGCACTTGATTGCCGAACACACAACGGAGGGCAGCGCAATGCGCGACGAGCTGATCCGCGAAGGAGCGGATCGTCTCGACGTGCCGCAGGAGTACGTGCGCAGCGCCCTCGGCCGCCCGCGGCCCGCCGCCGCGCCGGCCCCGGCTTCCGCCGCTCCCCTCGGCCACGCCGTACCGCGCCGGCCCGAGCCGGTGGCCCGCGCCTCGGCCGGTGAGGTCGCTCTGCGCGCGGAGCGGGAATTCCTGTCGCGCTGTATGGCGAGTGCCGACCTCGGGGCGCGCTACCTTTCTCTCCCCCAGGATGAGCAGTTCTCTTCAGATGCAACGCGCCGGGCGCGTAAGCACCTGGTCGCCCACTTCGACGATCCGCTCGCGGGCCTGCCCGAGGATGAGCCGACGCTCGCTGCCCTGGTCACGGACGTCGCGCTCGCGGCGCAGGAGGGCTCGCCCTCTCCGGAGGCCGTGCTGCAGATGAGCATCCTCCAGCTCGAGAAGCGCCGCATCGAGCGCGAGATCCGCCGCGCGGCCCAGGAAGGCGACCACACGCGCCAGAGCGAGCTGGCCAAGGCCGAGCAACAGGTGCGCGGCGAGCTCGATTCGGTGATGGGACAGACGGCATGACCGAGTTGAACGGAAGCGGCGAGCCGGAGGAGCTCGGCGTGAACGTGGGCGCGGCCGCCGACCCGCCCGATCTCTACGACGAGGGCGGGGTGGTCACCGCCGGCATCAAGGTTTCCCAACCCGAGCAGGGTGCCGAGGACGCCGTGCGCCTCTACCTGCGCTCGATCGGCCGGGTTCCGCTGCTCACACGCGAGGACGAGGTGCGGCTGGCCAAGCGCATCGAGGCCAACGACATGTCGGCCAAGAACGCGCTGATCGAGGCCAACCTGCGGCTGGTCGTGTCGATCGCCAAGCGCTATTCCGGGCGCGGACTGACGCTGCTCGACCTGATCCAGGAGGGCAACCTCGGGCTGATCCGCGCGGTCGAGAAGTTCGACTGGCGCCGCGGCTTCAAGTTCTCGACCTACGCGACCTGGTGGATCCGCCAGGCGATCACGCGAGCGCTGGCCGACCAGTCCCGCACCATTCGCATCCCCGTGCACATGGTCGAGCGCATGAACCGCGTGGCCCGGGCGCGGCGCTCGCTGATGCAGAAGAACAACCGCGAGCCCTCCCCGGAGGAAATCGGCGAGATGGTGGAGATGCCGGGGAAGAAGGTCGAGGAGATCCTCAAGCTGGGCCAGGAGCCGGTGTCCCTGGAGGCCCCGGTGGGAGGCGAGGACGGCGACGCTTCACTGGGCGACTTCATCTCCGACGCCGCCGGCGACCGCCCCCTGGAGGTGGTGGCGAACCGGATGCGCGACGCCGACCTGCTGAAGGTCCTCGACTCGCTGCCCTGGCGCGAGCGCCGCGTGATCGAGCTGCGCTACGGCCTCGGCGACAAGGGCCCGATGACCCTCGAGGACATCGGCCACGAGGTCGGAGTGACCCGCGAAAGGGTGCGCCAGATCGAGTCCAAGACGCTGGCGATGCTGAAGTCGTCGGGCGGAGCGGGGCGCCTGGCGGGGACGGCCGACGAGGCTTAGATCCGTCCGGTACGCGAACTAGTGTTCGTGTCATGGAGGTGGCGATTCTCGAGGCGTATCTCCGCAGAGGACTCAGCCTCGAATCGATCGGACGGCTGACCGGTAGACACCCGTCGACGGTTGGCTACTGGGTCAAGCAGCACGGCCTCTCGGCAGTGCATCGGGATCGGCACGCGCCTCGCGGCGGTATCGACCGCGAGACGCTCAGTGCCCTGGTCGATCGAGGCCTGTCCACGAGAGAGATGGCAGAGGGGCTCAACCTCAGCCAGTCGACGGTGCGCCATTGGCTTCGCAAGCACGACCTGCGAACACATCGCGCTCGGCGGCCTGGCTCGGCAGGGGTGCGAGCAGTCGATCCTGACCGGCGGCTGCAGGAGTGTCCGCGCCACGGCACCACGGAGTTCTGGCTAGAAGCGCGCGGCATCTACAGGTGCCTGCGCTGTCGCTCCGAGGCGGTCGCCCGCAGGCGACGCCGACTCAAGGAGATCCTGGTCGAGGAAGCGGGCGGAGGTTGCAGCATCTGCGGATACGACCGTTACGTTGGGGCTCTTCAGTTTCATCACCGGGCTGGCGCAGTAAAGGCTTTCGGGCTCGGCGATCGAGGCTTGACCAGATCGCTTGAGGCTGTTCGAGCCGAGGCGGCGAAATGTCTCCTTCTTTGTGCCAACTGCCACTCCGAGGTCGAGGCAGGTATCGTCAAAGTGGACTGATCGCGCTACCTTGAAACGCGTAGCAGCAGGCACCGATCACGATCCCGGGTAGCTCAACTGGCAGATGCGCTCGGCTGTTAACCGAGAGGTTGTGGGTTCGACTCCCACCCCGGGAGCTAGTGAAGCCGCCGGCGACGGCGGCTTCAGTGTTGAGGGGTGTCCACGGAAGATTGTTACGGCAAGCGCGCCGTCGCGAGCACCCCGAAGCCCGCCGCCCCGATCAGCAGCAAGGCACCCCCGGCCGCGAACGCCGCCGTGATCTCGCGCTCTTCCTTCTCGGTGGCCACGCGGGAGCCGAGGTCGCGGTAGAGGCCCGTGAGGTCCTCGCCGTCCTCCACCGCGAACGAGCGTCCGCCGGACAGCTCGGCGATGCGGCGCATCGTCTCGGGGTCGGGAGGTACGGGGATGAGTGCGCCGTCGGGGCTTGTGATCACGCCGTCGCTGGTTCCCAGCGCGAAGGTGTGGATCGGGATCTTCAGGCGCTTGGCCTCGCGGGCCACCTCCACGGGATCGCGGCCGGTGGTGGTCTCTCCGTCTGAGAGAAGCACGATCGCGGAGGGCGGGCGGTCCTTCGCCGGGCCGTCCACCAGCTTCAACGCGGTGTCGAGAGCATCGCCCGTTGCGGTGCCGCCGTCGGCCGACAGGGCGTCGATCAGGCCGGCGATCTGCTCGTGATCGTTGGTCGGGGCTTCGACGGTGTGCGGGTCGGTCGAGAACGCCACCACGCCCACCCGCGCCTCGTCGGGCAGCTCCTCGACGAATCGCTGGGCCGCGTCGCGGGACGCCTCGAGGCGGCTCGGCTCCACGTCGTCGGCCAGCATCGAGCGAGACACGTCGGTCACCAGCACGATCGAGGCCTGCTCCCGCGGCACGGCCACCGTCGCATGTGGGCGGGCCAGCGCCAGCGCGAACGCAGCCAGCGCCGCCAGGAACAGCGCAAGCGGAGCCTGGCGGCGCCACGAGGGCACTCGCGGCAGCAGCGGCGCCAGCGTGGCCACGCCCGGGAAGCGCACGGCGTAGCGCCGGGTCCGCCGGCGCGCGAGGAGCTGGGCGCCGAGCGCCAGCGGCACCACCACCAGTGCGGCCAGGAAGAGGGGAGAGGCGAAGCTCAAATGAGCCTCCGGCCCAATTCGCGCGCCCACGCGCCCGACGTGGAGAGCACCACGTGCTCGACGCCGGCGCGGCGCAGCGCGCTCGCCACCTCCGCACGCCCCTCTCGCGCGGCCTCGGCGAAGCGCTCACGCAGGCGCCTGTCCCGAGTGTCGACGTTGACCCGCGCTCCCGTCTCGGGGTCGACCATCGCCAGCCGGCCCACGTTCGGAAGCTCCGCCTCGCGAGGATCACGTATCTCGACCGCCAGCACGGTGTGCCGCCCGCTGAGCGCCGCGAGCGGTCGCGCCCATTCGCTCGCCGGCCCGGCGAAGTCGGAGATCAGGACGATCAGGGAGCGCAGGCGGGCCACTCGGCCGAGCCGGGCCAGCGCTCCTGGAAGCGACTCTCCGTCTGCTCCGTCCGCGGCCACGCCCTCGCCGAGCGCCTGGCGCAGGGCGATCCTGGCCCCTCGACCGCCGCGGGGCGGCACCAGCCGCGTCTGCGGCGAGCCGTAGGTCAGCAGCGCCACTCGGCCGCCGCGGCGCACTGCCAGGGCGCCCAGGACGTCGACCACTCCTTCGGCCACGTCGCTCTTGAGGCGGTCCGCGGTGCCGAAGGCCATCGACGGCGAGACGTCGAGAGCCATCCAGGTGGTCAGCATCCGCTCGGGCACCTGCTGGCGGACGTGGGGAATGCCCGTGCGCGCGGTGGCCGAAGGGTCGAGCTGGCGCACGTCGTCGCCGGGTTGGTAGGGCCGCAGCTGGGCGAGCTCGGTGCCCGTGCCCACGCCCGCGCCGCGGTGCTCGCCCGCGCTCACGCCGCCGGCGCGGCGCACGAAGGCGAGATCGAGCGCCTCCACCAGCGCTCCCGGCACCTGCCCCGGGCCCTGTCGGCCGGGAGGTGGCGCCAGCGCCGTGCGGGAGGGTGCGGGCTCTGCCCGCACCGGACCGGCGCTATCCAGCGTCACGCCGCTTGCGCCTCGTTCACGACGCCGCCGCGACGGTCCGGCTCGGGCACGGCCTCGAGCACCTTCTCGAGCAGGTCGTCCGGGCGCGCACCCTCGCTCAGGCCCTCATAGCTCAACACGAGCCGATGGCGAAGCACCTCGGGCGCGAGGTCGGTCACGTCGCCGGCCAGTACGTGCCGCCGGCCGCGCAGCAACGCGAGCGACCGCGCGGCCTGCACGAGGCCGATGGGCCCGCGCGGGGAGGCCCCATAGCTGATCATCGACTCGACCTCGTCCAGCCCGTAGCGGCCCGGGCGGCGGGTAGCGTCGGCCAATGCGACCGCATAGTCGATCACCTCGCGATCGACCATCACCTCGGCCGCGGCGGCCCGGAAGCGCAGCAGATCGGCCACGTCGATTCGCTCCTCGACCAACGGGGCGAGGTCCAGCGAGCGGTCCACGACCATGGCCTCGTCGCCCGGCGAGGGGTAATCGACCAGGATCTTCATCAGGAAGCGGTCCACCTGCGCCTCGGGCAGCGGATAGGTGCCCTCGGACTCGATCGGGTTCTGGGTGGCGAGCACCAGGAACGGCAGCGGCACCACATGAGTTTTCCCGCCGATCGTCACCTGCTGCTCCTGCATCACCTCGAGCAGCGCGGACTGGACCTTGGCCGGCGCGCGGTTGATCTCGTCCGCGAGCAGGAAGTTGGCGAACACCGGTCCGAGCTCGGTGTCGAAGGTTCCGCTGTCGGGCCGGTAGATGCGCGTGCCCACCAGATCGGAGGGCACGAGATCGGGGGTGAACTGGATGCGGCTGAAGCTGCCGCCCACCGCCGAGGCCAGCGTCTTGATCGTGAGGGTCTTGGCCAGGCCGGGCACTCCCTCCAGCAGCACGTGGCCGCCGGTCAGCAGGGCGACCATCACCCGTTCGAGCATGGCGTCCTGGCCGATGATCACGCGCTTGATCTCGAAGAGCGCGCTCTCGAGCGCCTCCCGTGGGTCCTCGTCTCTGTGGCTGTCGCTCATGCGGCCAACCTACGAAGGCGCCTGTCACCGGTGGATAACGCTCGGTTCCGTCTTCTACTCTGGAGTGGGTGCGTGTGCTGCTCGCCGAAGACGAACGACGGGTCGCCGACGCGGTCGCTCGGGGCCTTCGCCGCGAGGGGATGGCGGTCGACGTGGCTTACGACGGGGCCACTGCGCTCGACAAGGCGCGCCTCAACCCCTACGACGTGGTGGTGCTGGACCGCGACCTACCCGAGCTGCACGGCGACGAGGTTTGCCGCGCGCTTCGCGACGAGGAGCCCGAGAGCCGGGTGCTGATGCTCACCGCCGCGGCGCGTACCGACGATCTCGTGAACGGGCTGTCGCTGGGCGCGGACGACTACATGCCCAAGCCCTTTGCCTTCGACGAGCTGGTGGCGCGCCTGCGGGCGCTGGCCCGCCGCGCCGGCCCGCCGCAACCGGCCACGCTGCGCACCGGCGACGTGGAGCTCGATCCCGCACGGCGGACGGTCGTCCGTGCCGGACGCGCTCTCGATCTGACCCCCAAGGAATTCGCCGTGTTGGAGGCGCTGATGGCCGCCGGCGGTGCAGTCGTGTCCAACGACGAGCTGGTGCAACGCGTGTGGGACGAGAACGCCGATCCCTGGACCAACTCGGTGCGGATGTCGGTGCTGCGGTTGCGGCGAAAGCTGGGCGAGCCGGTCGTAGTGCACACGGTCAAGGGTGCGGGCTACCGGGTATGACGAGGCCCCGCCTGACGGTTCGAGCGCGGCTGACCCTCCTGTATGCGCTGTTGGTTGGCGCGTCGACCGGCGTGCTGCTGCTGGTGAGCCTGTGGTTGCTCGGCCGCAGCTTCGACCGCACGCTCCCCGACGCGCTGGCCGGCGAGGCGTTCCGCGACGTGACGTTTCAGTACGCGCTCGCGTTCATCGGCGTGCTGCTGCTGGCCGCGGTGATCGGCTGGGCGGTGGCCGGAAGAGTGCTGGCCCCGCTGAAGCGCATCACCGGAACGGCGCGGCGCGTATCCGACGAGAGCCTGGCCGAGCGCATCCCCGTGGCCGGGGCCGACGACGAGCTTCGCGAGCTCGGGGAAACGCTCAACTCCATGCTCGACCGCCTGGAGGGCTCATTCGCAAGCCAGCAGCGTTTCGTGGCCAACGCGAGCCACGAGCTGCGCAGCCCGCTGACCGTCATCCGGGCCGAGGCCGAGGTGGCGCTCGCCAACCCGGAGCCAGATCTCGATGAGCTGCTGGGCATGGCGGAAGCCGTGGTGGACGCGAGCCGGCGTACCGAGGCGCTTCTCACCGGCCTGCTGATTCTGGCCCGAAGCCAGCCGGACCTGCTGCGCCGTCGCCCCGTTGACCTCGACGCGGCCGTCCAGGCCGCAGTCGACGATGCCGAGCGGCATGCGGCTGACGAGCGCGTAGGCCTGACCACCCGGCTCGACCACGCCGAGGTCGAGGGTGACCCCGCGCTGCTCGAGCGCGTGGCGGCCAACCTGATCGAGAACGGCATTCGCTACAACCGCCCCGGCGGGTACGTGGACGTGCAAACTCGCTCGGGCATCGGGTCGGTCGAGCTGCGGGTGGAGAACAGCGGTCCGCCGGTGGACGCCGGCGCGGCCGCGCGCCTGACCGAGCCGTTCGAGCGCCTCGGCCGCGAGGCCGACGCCCGCGGCGCCGGGCTCGGGCTCTCGATCGTGAGCGCGGTGAGCCGCGCCCACGGTGGCTCGCTCTCGATCGAGCCGCGGCCCGGGGGCGGGCTGGTGGTGTCGGTGCGCCTGCCGTGCTCTAGAGAGGCAGCTCGTCGCGCGGAGGAAGCGCGTCGCGATGCTCGCGCCCCGGGCAGTCGCCCGGCGCTCGAGTCTTCTGCCTGAAGTCCACGTCTCGCACCACGGGCCGCTCGGAGGCCTCCGAGAGGCGGCCGTCGACGTCGGCCACTCCGCGCAGGCCGGTGCCGAACAGGCCCAGGCCCACAACCGCAGCAGCCACCATCGCCAGACGCTTCACCGTGGGGAGATTAGGGATCGGCCGATCCCGCCTCACGGCAGTCGCCCGAACCAGCGCAGCGACATGGCGCCACCCGTGAGCAGCAGCAGCCCGGCGCCGGCCGCGAACGCCGCCGTGACCTCGCGCTGCTCTTCGCGCGTGGCCACCTGAGAGCCGAGCCGGTCGTAGACCTCGCCCAGCTGGTCGCCCTCGTCGGCCGAGAAGCTGCGCGCTCCGCTGATCGTGGCGATGCGGCGCATGGCCTCGCGGTCGGGCGGAACCGAACGGGTGACGAGGCTCCCGTCGGGACGCTTGACCTCGATCGTTCCGGAGTCGGTGCCGAGCGCCACCGTGTAAACCGGGATGCGCGCCCGCGCCGCCTCGCGCGCCACCTCGACAGGATCGCGGCCGTGGGTCGATGCGCCGTCGGAGAGCAGAATCACGGCCGCCGGAGGACGCTTTCCGGCGCGCTGGCCCTCGCGGATGAGCAGCCCGAGCGCGGCCGCGAGGCCCTCCCCGGTCGCCGTGCCGCCGCTGGGGCGCAGCCCGGCCACGAGCTTGCGAGCGTCGCGGCGGTCGGCGCGCGGCGGCTCGATCGCGCGCACCGAATGGTTGAAGGCAACGGCCCCGACCCGCAGCTCCTCGGGGGCGTCGTCGAGCAGTCGCAAGGCCGCGCGGCGAACCGCGGTCATGCGCGAGGGCGACACGTCGCGAGCCTGCATGGAACCGGAGGTATCGGTGGCGAGTATCACGGCGGCGCGTTCCTCGGGCACCGCCACGGTGGCTTCCGGGCGAGCCAGCGCGACCGCGACCGCCGCCAGCGCCGCCGCGTAGAGCACGAGCGGGAGATGCCGGCGAGCTCCGGGACGAAGCGGCGCCACCGCGGGCATCAGCGCCGGGGCCGCGAAGCGCGCGGCGTTGGCCTTGCGCCGCCGATCGGCCAGGACGTAGAGCCCCGCCGCTATCGGCACGAGCGCCAGCGCGAGCAGGAAGAGCGGCGCCTGAAAGCTCACGGCCGGGTGCCGAGCTCAACGTCCACGGTACGTCCGCTGCTCCCGTTCGAGACCTCGACCTCCACTCGGTCGCCGGGCTTCTGCGTCGACACGGCCTCGGCCACGTCGCCGGGATCGCGGATCGTGTGCCGGTCGACTCGCGTGATCACATCGCCGGGCTCCAGTCCGGCCGCTTCGGCCGGGCTGCCGGGCTGGACGCCCTGGATCTCGGCTCCGTCGGGATGGGGCGCGGTCGTGACCCCGAGGTACGGTCGCTCGATGGTCTCGCCGCGGCTGAGCGCGGGGAGGACCTCACGCACGGTGTTCGACGGGACCGCGAACCCCACTCCGACGTTGCCGCGGCCGCTCCCGCCGGTCGCGATCTGACTGTTCACGCCCACCACACGCCCGCGGGAGTCGAGCAGCGGGCCGCCCGAGTTGCCCGGGTTGATGGCGGCGTCGGTCTGGATGACCTTGTCGATCTCAAAGCCGTTCGGCGCCTGGATCTCGCGCTCGAGCCCGGAAACGATTCCGGCCGTGGTGGTGCGCTCGAGGCCGAACGGATGCCCGATCGCTACCACGGCATCGCCGACCGCCACCTTGTCCGAGTCGGCCAGCGGCAGCGGGTCCAGCCGGCCGGCGCTGCCCGGGTCCACGCGCAGGACGGCGAGGTCGGACGACCGGTCGGATCCCAGCACCTCGGCGTCGACGAGCGCGCCCTTGTCCGCAAAGCGCACCTCGGCGGTCTGCGAATCGCCCACCACGTGGGCGTTGGTCACGATCGTGCCGTTGTTGCGGACGACGAATCCCGTGCCCGTGGCCGCTCCGGCCTGTACCCGCACCACGCCGGGCCCGGCCGAGTCGTATACCCGCCCGATCTGCGTGGGGGCGAGGCGGCCGCCCGCGGCCGCAAGCGGCGCAGTGGCGCCCGAGGGCTGCCCTCCATCATCGAGCAGGAGGCCGCCCAGCGCCACGGCGAGGGCCATGAGGGCAACCACCAATGCCGTCAGCGGCAGCAGCCGGCGCCGGCGCGGCGGCTCGGACGGCGTATCGGGCCCGGTTCCCTCCCCGGCCGGGTCCGTGAGGGTCTCCGCCTCGAGCGCCTGCCGGCGCCAGCGCGCCGCGGAGAACGGTCCCGCGTCGGGGTCGCGCCCGTTC
The DNA here is from genome assembly GCA_963728495.1 of uncultured Thermoleophilaceae bacterium. Taxonomy (GTDB): domain Bacteria; phylum Actinomycetota; class Thermoleophilia; order Solirubrobacterales; family Thermoleophilaceae; genus JACVRW01. The sequence continues at coordinate 497,731 of CAVSKI010000011.1, forward strand.
TCACGATCGATCCAGAGACTGGACTGGCGGCTCACGAGGGCGACGCTACGCAGCGCCGCGTCACTGGGAGATAACGAGACCCGCTACCCGCGGCGCATCAGCCGCCCGACGGCTGACATCAGCTCGTCGGTGCGGTCGGCCTGCTTGGACTCCTCGGCACCGATCACGCAATGTCGAGCGTGGTCGTCGAGCAGGCCCAGGGCGACCTTGTCGAGCGCGGCCTGGACCGCGCCGATCTGGGTGAGGACCTCGATGCAGTAGCGGTCCTCGTCCACCATCCGTTCGATGCCGCGCACCTGACCCTCCACACGGCGCAGGCGGCCCTTGAGCTGATCCTTGGTGGCGGTGTACCCGCGAGTCTCGGTGGCCATGCCGCTCATTGTACCCCGAGGGGGTATAGGGCCCCAAGCTCCTCGACCGCCTCGGCCGCCGCCACCGCCCCGTCGTTATCCGCCGCCCATCGCGCGAGGGCTCCGGCGCGCTCGGCATGGCGCGGGTCGTCGAGCAGGAGCCGCACCGCCAGGCGCAGGCCGCGGGCGGTGTGAAAGCGCCGCGGGAGGGAGACCCCGAGGCCCGCCCACCGGATGCGAGCGGCGTTCTCGGCCTGGTCGCCCGCGTGCGGGCAGGCCACCACGGGCACCCCACAGGCCAGGGCCCGGGCCAGCGTGCCGTGGCCCGCGTGACACACGACGGCCTGGCAGTGCGGCATCGTGCGCGCGTAGGAAACCCAGTCGACCACGCGGGCGTTGTCGGGCACGGGCAGCGGCCGCGACGGCGCCCGCCTGTTCAGGGTGGCGAGCACCCGCACCGGCTCGCCCGCCAAACCGGCCAGGGCGGCTCGCAGCAGGCGGTGCTCGGGATCCTGCGACGTCGAGGGCGCCACGAGCACCAGCGGGGCGGACCCGGGGGGCAGCTCCACGTCGCCGAAGGGCTGCTCCCACAGCAGCGGCCCGGTCACCCGCAGCCACGGCTCGGGCTCGGGCCGCGGGTACTCGAGCTGCGGAAAGGTGGCCACCAGCGCCAGCTGGCGGGAGATGCCTCCGTGCACGTGGAAAAGTGGCGGCAGCCCCACGCGCTCGCGCGCCCCGTTGAGCTCGACCCGGCCGAGCTGCTCGCCCTTCATCAGCAGCGGGCGCGTGAGCCGCCAGAGCCGCTCGCCGGCCGACGTCCGCGCGGGAACCGCGCCCAGCGCGTAGATCGGGAAGCCGGGCTGGCCCATGGGCATCACGTGGGGCACCAGCGTGATCCACGGCCGCTCCTCGAGCTGGGCGGCCAGCGCCGCGGCAACCGTCAGGATGTCGGCCACCACCACCTGGGGATCGACCTTCCGGATCAGCTCCCGGGTCACCGTCGACGCTCGCACGGCGGCCGTGTAGGGCTTGAGCGCCCGCTCGCGGGTGGGGAACACCTGGTACTCGGGCGCCGGTGCGAAGCTGATCCCCTCGCGCTCCACATGCTCGCGCCACTTGGACCAGGTCTCGAGCGTCACCTGGTGCCCGCGGCGGGCCAGCTCGCGCCCCAGCGCGATGGCCGGGAAGGCGTGCCCGGGATCGCCGAACGCGGCGAGCAGCACGCGCTGTGGATCGCGGCCCAGGCTCAGAGCATCTCCGCCAGCTCGCGGATCGTGCGCTTGCGGGCCAGGGGGTCGGGGGCCATCACCGAGGCGATCAGTGTGCCCACCCCGGCCTCGCGATAGACCTCGAGCCGTTCGCGCACCTGCTCCCGCGGACCGCACATGGTCACCTGGTCGATCAGCTCGGGCGGGATCGCCGCGGCGGCCTCCTGTTTCTTGCCCTCGAGATAGAGCTGCTGGATTTCTGCTGCCGCGTCCTCGAACCCGTAGCGGCGAACGAGCTGGTTGTAGAAGTTCTTCTCCCGCGAGCCCATTCCGCCCACGTACAGGGCGATGAACGGGCGCATCACGTCCCGGGCACTGTCGATGTCGTCGTCGATCGCCACCTGCACGGTGGGGGCGATGTCGAAGTCATCGAGCGAGCTCCCGGCGCGGGCAGCGCCCTGTTCGAGCAGCGCACGCGAGTCGCCGACGTGCTCGGGGGAGAAGAAGACCGGCAGCCAGCCGTCGGCGATCTCTCCCACCAGCTGCGTGTTCTTGGGGCCGATCGCGGCGATGTAGATCGGCATTCGCTCCTGCACCGGAGCGATCATGAGCTTGAGCGCCTTGCCCGGACCGTCGGGTAGGGGCAGCGTGAACTGCTCTCCCTCATAGGTCAGGCGCTCGCGCGCGAGGGCCTTGCGCACGATCTCCACATATTCGCGCGTGCGCGCGAGCTGATGCGCAAAGCGCTGGCCGTGCCAGCCCTCGGCCACCTGGGGTCCGGAGGTGCCCAGGCCGAGGCTGAATCGGCCTCCCGACAGATGGTCGAGCGTGACCGCGGTCATGGCCGTCATGGCCGGCGAGCGGCCGGGGATCTGCAGGATCGCCGCGCCCAGCCGGATGCGCTTCGTCTGGGCGGCAAACCAGGCGAGAGGCGTGGCGGCGTCCGACCCGTAGGCCTCCGCGGTCCACACGGAGTGGAAGCCGGCCGCCTCCGCCTCGCGGACCAACTCGATCTGATCCTCGGCCGTCAGGCCGAGGCCCCAATAGCCGAGCATCAGGCCCAGCCGCATGCAACTCTCCTTTCGCTGCTTGTGCGAGTCCTCTGAGTGCGTCAGTTTCGAGCGCGCTTCCCGTAGCTCATCACATGAGGCATCGCTCGCCCGCCCGAAACCTCCGCATCGCCGTCGACTGCCTGCCGGTGGAGACACGACGGGCCATGCTGGACGGCATCGAGGCCAACCGCATCATCGTGGGCGCCTACACCGATCGCCAGGGCGGCGTGTGCCCGATGCTGGCGGCACATCGCAAGGGTGGCCGCACGAGCCTCGTGAGCTTCGCTCGCGCCTGGGACCGCTACACCGGCGCCCGGGGAAAGCCGCGACCGGCGAGCGAGCGCGAGGTCAACACGCTGCGCTCCATGCTGGAGGCCAGCGTCGGCCTCGAGGAGACTCCTTCGCTGGCCGACGTGCCACGGCCTCGGCGCCGGCCGCAAGCCGTGGCGGCCGCGGGAGAGGCGGGCTGGCCGCCCGGACGAGTTTCCGCGCTCGCGAGCTGCGCTACCAGCCGGGCTGGGCCTGGCTGCGGCCGTTCCGGCGCCTCGACGAGTACGAGGAAGCCGTTTCAGCCCTCGCCGTTGCCCGGCCGGATGAACTGGATCTCCGGCACGAGACAGTGGGGCGAGGTGCGTAGCAGGAAGCGGACCGACTCCGCGATGTCCTCCGGCTGAATCATCTTCTCCTTGGGCACCTGGCCGGCCACCCAGTCGGTCATGGCCGTGGCCACGAAGCCGGGGCATAGGGCGGTGACCTGGATCCCCTCACCCGAGAGCTCCTTGTGCATGGCCTGGCTCAGGCCGACCACTCCGAACTTGGTGGCCGAGTACGCCGCCAGCCAGCCCTGCCCGCTCTTTCCGGCGATCGAGGCGGTGTTGGCGATGAGTGCCTTCCCGTGCTCGGCGCCCGCCTCCTTGAGCATCGGAATGCATTCACGCGCCACGAGATAGACGGCGCGCAGGTTCACGTCGAGCTGAAGGTCGAGCTTCTTGGTCTCGGTGTCGGCCACCGCGGAGCCGATGCCGATGCCGGCGTTGTTGATGAGCACGTCGAGGCGCCCGAAGCGTTCGCGATGGCCCGCGACCACCTTCTGGATGTCGTCCTCGTCGGCCATGTTGGCGGCGACGGAATGGGTTTCGATGCCCTCGTCGGCCAGAGTTTGGGCGGCGGAATCGAGCTTCTCGGGACGGCGGGCCGACAGTGTCACGCCGTAGCCGTCTCGACCGAGTGCCCGAGCGATGGCCAGCCCGATGCCGCTGGAACCGCCGGTGATTAGTGCTGCTCGCGTGTCCGAGTTCATGGACGCGCAGGCTATGCGAACAACGGGTTAAGGATCGGTACGAATGCGCCGGGCGTTCTAGCCTTGGCCGCTCGTGAGCTCACGACGCGTTATCGCCGCCGTCCTTCTCGCGTGCGCGCTCGTGACCGGCGGTTGCGGAGGCGACGACGACGGGGAACAGGCGAAGAACCCGCCGCCCGAGGCGCAGCCCGAGCAGTTCCCGAGCGCGGCCGGGAAGACTCTGGTCGAGCTGCGCCAAGAGCTGCCGCAGGCCGGCCCGGTGCTCGCGCCTTCGGTCACGCAGTTCACCATCGGCGAAAACCGGCTCGGCTTCGGGCTCTTCACCGCGTCGCGGGCCCAGATCGCCGACGCCGCCGCGGCCGTCTACATCGCTCCGCGGGGCGGGGGGGAGGCCAAGGGCCCATACGTGGCGCGGTACGAGTCGCTCGAGGTCAAACCGCAGTTCCAGAGCCAATCCACCGCCTCCGACCCGGACGCCGCGAAGTCCGTCTACGTGGCGGACGTCCCGTTCGACAAGCCGGGGACGTACGACCTGCTCGGGATGGCGCGCCTCGACGGCCGGCTGGTGGCTGCCACCTCGGCGCTGCCGCAGCTCAAGGTCAGCCGCAAGACCGCTGTGCCGGCCGTTGGCGACATGGCACCGGTGATCGATACTCCGACCGAGGCCGACGCCGGCGGCGACATCGAGTCGATCGACACCCGCGTGCCCCCGTCGTCCATGCACGAGCAGAACTTCGCCGACGTCGTGGGTAAAAAGCCGGTGGTGCTCGTGTTCGCCACACCGCGCCTGTGCCAGAGCCGGGTCTGCGGGCCCGTGGTCGACGTGGCCGAGCAGCTCAAGGCCGAGTACGGAGACCAGGCAGAGTTCATCCACATGGAGATCTACCGCGACAACGACATCAACAAGGGCTTTCGCCCCCAGGTGGCGGCCTGGCGACTGCCAACCGAGCCGTGGGTCTTCACGATCGACCGGGAGGGCAGGGTCGCGGCTCGGCTCGAAGGGGCCTACAGCGCCGGCGAGCTCGAGGACGCAATTCAGAAGGCCCTGCAGGGTTGACGCTTCGCGCGTTGGCGCTGATCGTGGTGGCGCTGGCGGTTGGCGCCGAAGCCGCTCAGGGGGCGCCCGAGCTGCCGCTGGGCCCCAGGGCGCTCGACGAACACCGCTCGAGCGCCCGGCTGGCGCCGTCGGTGCGCTGGACCCGGATCGTTCGCGAGGGCGGTCCCTGGCGGGTGAACGTGCTGAGCATCGCGCCCGGCGCGCGGGTGGTGGTCGTCCCGGCCGGCGCCGCCGGTGTGCGTGCGCGGCCCAGCACACTCAGCCGGCGGCTGGCCGCCGTGGCGGCGGTGAACGGCGGCTACTTCGCGGCTGACGGCAATCCCGCCGGAGTTCTGGCCAGCGCCGGCGCGCTACTGAGCGAGCCGGTCGGCGGCCGAAGCGCCCTGGCGCTCGGCGCCCGGCGCCGGGTGACTGCGCTCCGCTTCGGCGGTGCGATCGCAATCGACGGCGCCACTCGTCTGCTCGACGGAGTCAACCGCCCGCCCGGCCTCGTGCCCGCGTGCGGTGGCCGCGGTGGTGACCGCCCGACCGAGCGCCCGGATGCCGCCACCACCTGCACCGACGCGAGCGAGCTCGTGCTCTTCACGCCCCAGTGGGGCAGCCGGGCGCCCCGGGCCGGGTTCCACGCGGTCGTGCGCGGCGGGGTCGTGAGCGCACTGGGCCGCAGGGCCATTCCGCGCGATGGCTCAGTCCTGGCGGGCACCGGTGAGGCCGCGCGCTATCTGCGCGATGCCGCCGTCGCAGGCGCCGACGTGCAGCCCGATCTGGCCCTGGAGGCGCCGCGCGGGCCCCTGGCGGACGAGGCGCTCGCCGGCATCGTGGGTGGCGGGCCGCGGCTGCTGGCAGGCGGCCGCATTCGCGTGCGCGCCGCGGCCGAGGGATTCTCACCGCTTTCCGCGCCGTGGTTCTACGGGTCGTTCGTGGCCGCGCGCCATCCGCGCACGCTGGCCGGACTGCGCTCTGATGGCACTCTGTTGCTCGTGGCAGTCGACGGAAGGCGAGCCGGCTGGAGCGCGGGTGTGACCCTGCCCGAGGCGGCACGCGTGATGCGGGCGCTCGGGGCTCGCGATGCGCTCAACCTCGACGGAGGGGGCTCGACCGCGATGACGGTCCGCGGGCGCGTGATCAGCCGCCCCTCCGATCCCACGGGAGAGCGTCCTGTGAGCGACGCGCTGGTGGTGCTGCCGTGATTGGCGCGGTGATAGCGGCCACCGCGCTGGTCTTTGCCGGCGCGAGCGGGGCGGTCGCGCCGCCGGAACCGAGGGCGGTCGTCTGGGCGCTCGGCGACGGCGCGGACGGGAGCCCGGTCGCCAAGCGCCTGGCACGGCGAATCGAGCGCGACGACCCCGACGCCGTGCTCTATCTGGGCGACGTCTACCCAAGCGGCAGCGCCGAGGACTACGAGCGCAACTGGGAGCCGGTGTACGGGAAGCTGGCGCCGATCATGTGGCCAACGGCGGGCAACCACGAGTGGGCAAATCGCGCTGTCGGCTACCTGCCCTACTGGCGCCGCTACGGCCGGGCCAAACCGTGGTATCGCCTGGAGCTGGGCGGGTGGGAGGTGCTCAACCTGAACTCCCAGGAGCCGCACGAGCCCGATTCGGCCCAGTTGCGCTGGCTGGGCCGCGTGCTGGCGCAGCCGGCCACCACCTGCCGGCTGGCCTTCTGGCACCGTCCGCGCTTCAGCGCCGGCTCCGTTCACGGCGACGCCCCCGACATCGCCCCCTTCTGGCGCGCGCTGCGCGGGCGGGCACGCCTGGTGCTCAACGGGCACGAGCACGTGATGATGCGCTACCGCAGGCGCGCCGGCATCACCGAATACATCGCGGGCACCGGCGGCACCGTGCGGTACGGGCTGCGTCCCGACAGCCGAGCCGCGTTCGCTCGCTCCGACAGGACGGGCGCGCTGCGAATGGTGCTGACTCCCGGCCAGGCCAAACTCGAGTTCCGCGACGTGTCCGGGGAGGTGCTCGACCGAAGCCGAGCCACCTGCCGCGCCGCGCTACCGTAGCCCGCCAGGGCCGGTAGCTCAGCGGTTAGAGCCCTAGATACTCGCCCGGCCGGCAGCCAGAGACGTGATCGACCAGGCCGATGACGGCCAGGTTGTTCATGCACACCGGACGGGATGCCGATACAAGCCCATGCCCCGAATCCCGCTCGCTGCCGTTGGCCTGCTCACGCTCCTGATTGCGGGCGCGAACGTGCCGGCCGCCTCGGCAGAGACGCTCGCGCCACCCACCGTCCCAGGTTCTGCGGCTCCCACGTCTGCGCAAGCCGCGCAAGCCGTGGAGCGGCCGGTTCACGACGCCCCGGCGGTGCGGCGCATCCGCGTCTTCGTGCGTGACGACCGAGCGGTGCTGGTGGTGGCGCGTACGGGTTACTCGACCCGCTCGAAGCTCGCGCTCAATGACACCGGCCGCCTTACCGTGTCGTTGACGCGCAACGGGCGGGTCGTCACGAGAACGGACCACAACCGCCTGCAGGGCGTCCAGTCCCACGGCTTCGCGGTCGAGCGGCGGCTGTTCTTCTCCCCACGCGCCGCCCGCAAGCTCGGGCTGCGCGGCAGGACCGGCGAGACGGTACTCGTGTCGCTGACCGCATCTCAGCGTAGTGCCGGCCGGACGTTCGCACAGACCCGACTACGGCTCCGGATGTCCCCGATCCGCGTCAGCCGGCGGACGCCTCGCTCGGCGGGCGCCACGATCGCCCAGCAACAGCAGTTCCTCCCGGCCAACGGCTGGCCGCCAGAGGAGATCTTCTACGGGACCTCCTGGACTAACGCTGTCTTGATCAGCGTGAGCTGGACAGACGCGCCGTACCGGCCGTACCTGGCCTCTCTCTCACCCGCGGTCCCGTCGAATTGGATCTGCCACGGCACCATGCTGCAGCCCTCCTATCCGGTCGTGAACTCGTTCGTCGACTCGGAGGGCAACTTCGAGTTCCACGGGGATGGCAGCTTCGACCGTGACGACGGCTATCCCTGCTTCCTGGACACCGTGATGACCGGGAAGGTGAGCCCGGCACCGATCCCGCCCGAGGGCACGGTTCCCTGTTCGAGCGCTTCGCTGACGTTCACCGACTGGAACTTCACCGCCGGAGTGCCCGTAACGCTTCAGGACATGCTGCCGCTGCCCATCACGTTCCCGTGCCTCGGCGACTGACCTAGCTAGACGCCAATGACGTCGGCGATCCAGCTCGCGTCAACCTGGCGACAAGGGCCAATCGTGAGGGTCCATGTTCGCCAGCCGCGGCTCCCGTGGGGGCGGTCGTTGTCGACGTCGGCACCGACGAGAACGGCAACGCCGCCAGAAGTGGGATAGCGGCTACCGGAAACCAAGAGCGACGCGGAACGCGCGCTCAACGAGCTGCTCGGCCGCCCCGAACGCGGCGAGTACGTCGAGCCGAGCCAGCTCTCCGTCGCCGGCTACGTGCGCGTGGACGTGTACGCGTCCAGCATGCCGGCCCTGATACGCGAGGCGTAAGCGCGTGTGCAATCCGTTTGCAATCGTGTCCTTCGTGAGTCCCGGCGACCGCCGTGTTTGGCTTTAGCATCGGGTCCAGGGCCGGTAGCTCAGCGGTTAGAGCAGCGGACTCATAATCCGTAGGTCGTAGGTTCGATCCCTACCCGGCCCATAGGAAGAACCCTGCATTTGGGCGCTTTCGAAGCCCAAGGCAACGGCACCCGCCCAGAACCGCGGCGGGTGCGAATCGCCGCGAGCGGCAAACTCGCGGCGAGGTCACAATTCACAAGAGCTGCCGACATGGCACAGGCCAAGACCCTGACCGTCTCGACGTGCACGCGTCGAAGGTCGTCGCAGCGACGCCGGACGCCGAGACCGGGGGAGCTCCAATCTGATCCGGCGCTCTTGACGGGCTGGATTGTCTTCGGCGCGGATGTCGTGCGCCGCGGGCTTGCTAGGCGGGTGTGATCGCCACCGCGGCTTCCGGCGTGGCAACCCGGAAGCTGAAGGACTCCTCAAGGTAGAGATGCACTGCGTCGCTGCCGTGGTGGTCGTACCCGACGGCGAGGTCCTGGCCGGACTCGAACAGGAAATCGCCGCCTCGTTGGCTGAGCACCACCGCGCCACGCACACCGGGCGACCAGACGAGCGGCCCACCGAGGATCTTGCGCAGGTGGTCGAAAAGCAGGTACCCGCCGTGCTCGGTCGTCTCGACGACGCTGGTGTAGTCATCGGTGCCGAGCGCCAGTCCGTATGGGCCGGCCACTCCGCTCCGCAGGAGCCGCTCTACCGCCGCAGCTACGCAGCCGGGGTACTCGTTGAAATCTTCGCTGCGGGTGAGCTCGGAATGTGGCGAGGCCTCGGTGATCCCCTGAACGCCGGCCTCCGGCCAGCCGTGGAAGATCGCCCTGTTCTCGGCCACCGCGAGGCTCCGGGCGGCGGCATCCAGAGCATCAAAATCCACGTCCTCGGCGCCGCGGTCACCAGCGCGCAGCTCCTCGCGCGCAACGGTGAAGGGCGCTCGCATCTCGGCCAGCGGCAGCACACGGCGCCGCATCGCGGTGACGCCCTCGCACGGCGCCTCGGCGATCGGCTCGGTGCGCCCGAGGTTCGTGGCCGAATGCTCCCAGCCGTGCGGGTCGGAAAAGTCGACCAGCCGGCGTGCCGCGAGCGCAACCACCAGGCGCTCTCGAGCTTCCTGGTCGATCAGCGACCAACCCGCGCGGCTTATCGGTGCATGTGAGCGCAGGAGGTGGTTGTCGCTCATAGATCTCGCCCCTTCAAACTTCCTATGCCAAGCGATCCGCTCGAGGCCGGATTGCTTGGTGCTGGGTCACGCGGAGCGGAGCCGCTCGGCTGCGGGTCCACGGTTGGGTCGTCCTCGCCGGCGGCCGCCTCGGCCGCCTCGCCGTGCTCGACGATGTCGCCTTCCTTGAACAGGATGCCCTGCGCGATCTCGCGCCACTCGGGCTTCTGGCGCAGCAGGAACTCGAGGTCCATGCTGAAGTGCTTGTACTCCTCGCCCACCGCGTCGCGCATCACGTCCCGCGCGACCGGGTTGGGCTCGATCGCCAGCCGCTGCTCGTACCACCCGATCGCTTCGGCCTCCTCGGTCAGCGAAGCGCACAGCCGGGCGAAAGTGCGAATCTCGGAGGGCAGCTCATCAGGTGGCTCGTGATACTGATCGAATCCCATGCCCGCCAGCTACCCCCGTCCTCGCCGGAGGAAACGGGCGCTCGGCGGGTGGCCCACCAATCGGCGCGCTGGGCGCGGCAAGCGAGCCGATGCCGCGCGCGCCTTCCTCGGGGCCGCCGTCGTAGCGGGCGCTGCCCGGCTGGTTGACGGACTCGAGCGGCTTGGCTGCGGTCGGGTTGCTCACCTCGTCCTGGTCGTTGGCGAGGATTACGACGGCGCCGGTCAGGCCGACGACGGCGACCATCGCAACGGCGAGCAGGTTGCGCAGGTGCGCCTAATGGGAACGAAGGACGACTGCGGGGTGTTGCGCGGGAATTGCCCGCCCATGACCGGCTCCTTGTGTGTGTGGATCAGCATGGGAGCCGATGTTGCAGGCGGCCGGCGCGAGACGGCGTCAGTGCGGTAAACAGCACGCAATGCCACGCGAGAGCGCGCGGCAACCGGCGTCCCTACTCGCGGTTGAGCTGCCGGAGCTGCGCCGGGGAGACCGCGCCCCGGCGTACCGCCTCGTTGGCCAGCTTGACCCGGCGGTTGGCCTCGCGGGGGGCCACCTCGAACTTCTCGCACAGTTTCATGAGTTGCTGCTTCACCGCCAGTTGGTCAAGCGAAAGCTCCTCGGCAATCGAGGGGGTCGACGCCGGCGCGGTGAAGATGTCGCCCGCAAGCAGAGGGCGGCAGAGCGCCGTGAGCACATCCTGCTCGGGCCCGGTCAGCGACGGCGGCGTGTCCTCGGCCACGGTATCGCCGCCGGCGGGACTCTGCGAGTTGAGGAAGGTCATCCGGGTTTGCCCGACGCGTATCTCGTCGCCGTGGCGTAGCCGACGCGATGCCCAGATCCGCTCGCCGTTGACCCAGGTGCCGTTGGACGAGCCCAGGTCGGCCACGCACCAGCCCGCGGCGAACCGCTCGAACACAGCGTGCAGGTGGCTGGCAGTTGGGTCCTCGCCAAGCGCCACGTCGTTCTCCTCTGCTTTGCCGATCGAGGTTCGATCCGCTTCCAGCGAGACCTGCCAGCTTCGCGTGGAGGTGGTCACCTCGATCTGCGGCGGATCCGACCGATCAGGCCCACCAGATGGGGCGGCGCGGGCGGGCCGGTCTGAAACCGGGTGGTAGGCGAGCGCCGGATCCTGGGCCAAGATTGCTCGTTCAAGCTGGTGCAGCGCCCGGCCCGGCTCGATGCCCAGCTGTTCCACCAGCGCCTTGCGGGCGTCGTGGTATACGGCGAGTGCGTCGGCCTGGCGGCCCGAGCGATAGAGGGCGAGCATGAGCTGCTCCCGCAGCCGCTCGCGCAACGGATAGCGCCCGGTGAGGACCTGCAGCTCGGCCACCGACTCGGCATGGAGTCCCAGCTCGAGCTGGGCGGCCAGACGGTCCTCCGTGACGGACGCGTGCAGTTCCTGCAGGCGCCCGATCGCCTCCTGGGCGAACGACTCGTAGGTGAGATCGGCCAGCGGCGCACCGCGCCAGAGATCGAGCGCGGCCGTGAACTCGCGGACGGCCGCGGCCGGGTCGCCGCCGCCGAGCGCTGTGCGCCCCTCGGCCACATGGGCCTCAAAGAGGTGCAGATCGAGTTGCCCGCGCTCCAGGCGCAGCTCGTATCCGGGCGGACGAGTTACCAGCAAGGAGTTGGACCCCAACGCGCGGCGCAGGCGCGAGATCGCCACCTGGAGTGTCTTTGGGCTCCCGTCGTCGCTTGCGGAAGCCCACAGCTCCGCTAGCAACTGATCGCTCGACACAACCTCGCCGGCGTGAATCAAGAGCATCGCCAACAGCGCTCGCTGCCGCGCGCCGCCGAGCTCGAGGAGGCGGTCGCCGTCGTATACCTCGAGCGGCCCGAGGATCTTGAAGTGCATCGACGAAACCCCTCTCGCCGGCAGTAACACCCGTAGACTACGCCCGTCGGGATCGGGCAACCCCGGGAGGGGGTTACTACGGCGAAGGCCAGGCCAACGCTGATCAAGAACCGGTACGTGGTAGTGGAGACGCTGGGAGCAGGCGGCGAGGCGCGGGTGGTGAAGGCGCTCGACCAGCAGCACGATCGCGTCGTTGCCCTGAAGATCCGGACCGTCCGGTCCGGCGGTGCTCGAGAGGATCTCCTCGCCGAGGCCCGGATCTTGCTTGGCGTGCCGCCGCACGAGCACCTCCCGCTCGTGCGAGAGGACTTCTTCGACGACGGTCAGTACGTAGTCGCGATGGACTGGGTGGAAGGGACGGATCTCGCGCGACTCCTCCGCACGCAGGGACGACCCGGACTGTCGCCGTCGAGCGTGATGCGCTGGCTGTCCGACGCGGCGTCGGCACTCACACATCTCCACACGCTCGAACGCCCGGTGATCCACGGGGACGTGAAGCCCGCGAACCTGATCCTTACGCGGGGCGGTCGCGTCGTCCTCGTGGACTTCGGCCTCTCGTCATCACCCGATGGCCTCCGCCGTCGCGCCGGAACCCGGGGTTACGCCGCGCCGGAGCTCATGGCGGGCGAGGGGCCGAGCCGAGCGAGTGACATCTATTCGCTCGCCGCCACCGGCTTCGCGCTGTTGACGGGTGCGGCGCCGAGCGGGATCCGTCCCTCATGGGACGGGCTCGATCCGGCGGAGGCCGAGCAGCTGGAACAGGTACTGCGGCTCGGTCTCGCCACCGACCCGGCGCGGCGCCCGCAGACGCCCGGCGAGTTCCTCGAGCGGCTCCGCGCCGGTTGGGGACAGACGCTCCCGACCGGCGTCCTCACGTTCTGCATGACGGATATCGAGGGATCGACGTCGATGTGGGATGCGCAGCCCGCGGCGATGGCCCAAGCCCTCGTCCGGCACGACGAGCTGATCGCCAGCACGGTCGAAGCGGGAGGAGGCCGTTTCATCAAGTCGATGGGCGAGGGCGACGCGACTGTGTCGGTATTCGCCGACCCGGCGAAGGCGGTGGCCGCCGTGTTCGACATGAACCGACGGCTGGGGACCGAGGAGTGGCCGGACGGGCTGCAACTACGGGTGCGAACTGCGCTCCACACGGGAGAAGCGGAGCGTCGGGATGAGACCTACTTCGGTGCGGCGCTCAACATCGCTGCGCGGATCCGCGGACTCGGCGACGGCGGCGAGGTATTGCTCTCGCACGTTACGGCTGACCTCGTCCGTGACCGGATGACCGATGGCGCATCCCTCGTCGATCTCGGTCCCCATCGGCTGCGCGGTGTGCGCGACACCGAGCAGGTCTTCGCGATCGCCGCCCCGGGCATCAGCACGCCGAAGCCGGCGACCGAATGTCCGTATCCGGGACTGCTCCCGTTCCAGCCCGACGATCGCGAGCTGTTCTTCGGACGGGAGGAGGTGGCCGGCGAGCTGCTGCGCCGCGTCCGCGGTAGGGGCTTCGTCGCGGTCGTCGGCGGGTCCGGAAGCGGGAAGTCGTCCGTGCTCCGGGCGGGTGTGCTGCCCGCGTTCGGCCCGGGCGAGGTCATGACGCCCGGCGAGCATCCCTCCGTCCCCGACGTCGCCGGGCTCCTCGTCGTCGACCAGTTCGAAGAGGTCTTCACGCTGTGTGACGAAGAGGATGTGCGCACTCGCTTCATCGACGGCCTCCTCGCGCGCGAACAGCCCGTTGCGATCGCGCTCCGAGCGGACTTCTATGGCCGTTGCGCGAACCACGCGAGCCTCGCCGAAGCTGTCGCGCGAGATCAGGTGCTGCTCGGTCCGATGTCCGCCGACGAGCTCCGTCGCGCGGTCACCGAACCGGCGCGGGCGGCCGGGTTGCGCGTCGAAGAGGGGCTCGTCGATCTGCTCGTCGCCGAGGTCGAAGGTGAACCCGGTGCCCTTCCACTCCTCGCACACACCCTGCATGCGACCTGGGAACGACGGGACGGTCGCCGACTCACCCTCGAGGGCTACCACGCGACCGGGGGTGTACGCGGCGCGATCGCATCGACGGCCGACCGCGTGCTCGATGAACTCGACGCGTCTGACCAGGAGTTGGCCCGCACGGTGTTCCTCCGGCTCGTCGAACCGGGCGAGACGGTCGACACGCGTCGTCGTGCCGCACTCGACGAACTCGGTGGCGACCGCGCCTCGACCGTTGTGGGGACGCTGTCCGCGGCGCGGCTCGTCATCCTCGACGAAGGTGCGGTCGAGGTCGCGCACGAGGCGCTGATCCGAGAGTGGCCGCGATTCCAGGCATGGATCGACGAGGGACGCGAGGGGCTGCGCATCCATCGGCACGTCACCTCCTCGGCAACGGCGTGGGACTCGCTCGGGCGGGTGTCCAGCGAGCTCTACCGAGGACCGCGACTGGCCACGGCGGTCGACTGGCTCGCGTCCGACCCCGACCTGTCGACGCTCGAACGCGACTTCATCGACGCCAGCCGCCGGGAGGAGGTCAGATCGACGCGCCGGCGCCGAGCGTTGGTAGCCGGCATGGCGGTCGCGTTGGTCGTCGCGGTGATCGCCGGTGCGGTGGCACTCGTGTTGCGCGGGCGTGCGGCGGACGAGCGCGACCGAGCCGACGTTTCGCGCATCGCCGCGGTGTCGCGGTCGGTCATCGAACGATCCCCTGACCTCGGCATGCTCCTCGCGGTCGAGGCGCATCGCCTGCGCGATGACGCGGACACTCGAAGCACAATGCTCGCAGCGGTCGAGGAACATCCACAGCTCTTGGGCCTTCTCCAGGGCACCGAGTCGGGCCTGGAGGCGGCGATCTTCAGTCCGGACGGAAAGCTCCTCGCGACGCCGACGTCCGACGGCTCGGGGACGTTGCTCTGGGACGTCGCGACGCGCGAACGGATCGCCGTACTCCGCCACGGACGAAGGAGGATGCTCGGTGGTGCGATCTCTCCGGACGGTCGATGGTTGGTGCTGCCGGCGATCCGCGAGGAGGACGGGACGCCCATCGGTGTTCTTCAGGTCTGGGACCTTCGTTCGCGTCGTTTCGTCCGCGAGACCCGCAGCCCCGGCGGCGCGCTCTCCTCGGCCGCGTTCAGCCGCGACGGGCGCGTGCTCGTCACCCAAGGCGGGCCGCGCGTGGGCGGGCCGTTCCCGACCATCGCGATCGTCTGGGACACGGCGACGTGGGAACCGCGAGGGAAGCCCTGGGCGCTGATCGACGAGTACGTCGGCGACCGCCGGATCGCGCTGTCGGGCGATGGGCGGCTCATCGCCTCCCCGACGCCGGCGGGTGGCGTCAAGGTGTTCGACGTCGGCACGCGGACGCAGGTCGGCAAGGAGATCCCGGCGGCGGAGCGGGCCGGCGGACTCGCCAGCGAGGTCACGGCGCTCGCGTTCACCCCGGACGCGTCCGTGCTCGCGATCGGGACGGACGTCGGACCGATCCTCCTGGTCGACCCGTCGACCGGGAGGTCGCTGGAGACACTGTCGCAAGAGGCCTACTCGACAAGTCTCGAGTGGAGTCGCGATGGAACGCTCCTGGCCTCCGGGCGCAACGACGGCCGCACGCAGCTCTTCGATCGGAAGGGCACACCGGTCGGCCTGCAACTCGCGGCGAACGCGTCGGAGGTCAACGACGTGTCGTTCTCCGACGACGGCAGGAGATTCGCGACAGCGGGTGTCGACCGCACGGGTGCGATCTGGGCCCTCGACGGATCACGCACCATCGGCAAGCCGTTGCGCGGACCCAACGCGGCCATCACTCAGGCCGCATGGATCGACGAGCAGCAGTTCGTCACCGCCGAGACCGACCGAGGCGTCGTGTTCCGTGACGCGGCTGGTGTGCCGAGTCGAAGGACCCGCGTGCGGGGCGAGGCCTTCACCGTCGCCGTCGACACGAAGCGTGGGCGCATCGTCGTCGGCGGTACCGGCGGGGTGACGACACTCGGGCTCGATGGCGAGCGGGGGTCGCATCTCGACCTCGACGGTGGATGGGCAAACAGCGTTGCAGTCGATCCGGCCACGGGCTTCGTCGCGGTTGGCGTGGACAACACGCGCGGGAACTGGGAAGCGGCGATCAAAGACCCGGGCCACGTGCGCGTCTGGGATCCCTCCACCGGAGACGAGATCGGGCCGCGCATCCGGACCGAACAGAACGGGATCCCGGTCGCGGTCGCGTGGGCACCCGTCGGGAACGTCATTGCCGTCTCCACAGACGGCAACTTCCTCACGTTCCACGACGGAGAGACGCATCGCCGAATGGGCAAGCCGATCGAGAGCGTGGACGCGCCCATCCCGGCGATCGCGTTCTCGCCCGATGGGACGCGCCTCGCGGGCGGCACGACGTCGGGCGAAGTTCGGCAGTGGTCGGTTCGAACGCGTCGCCAGATCGGGTCGGCCCTTGCCGGCCATACCGGCGGGGTTGGCGGCGTCATCTACAGCGCCGACGGCTCGCTGCTCGCGTCGACCACCTACGGCACGGCGCGGACGCGGCTGTGGGATGCCGGTACCGGCGCATCGATCGGCGACGAGCTCGTCGCCGGCACCGTGCCCTACACCGAACGTACGTACCCGTCCGATGACTTCTTTGCGAGCCGTCCCGCGTTCTCGCCGAAAGGCACGCACCTCGTGACCGCCGGACCTGGCGGCGCTTCGGCGCTCTGGGACCTCCGTCCGGGAACGTGGACCAAAGCGGCGTGCTCGCTGGTCAGTCGTGATCTCACGAGCGCGGAATGGACCCGATACCTGCCGGACCGCGAGCGACATCGCATCTGCTAGCGCGGCGGACGCGCGAAAACGCCCGTCGGGAAACCATGTCCCGAACCAGCGGCCGCGACCCGAAGGTCGCAGCCGCCGCATCGGAGTTGCGTCTTGCTCGCCGAGCTAGAGCCGACGGGCGATGCCGCTGACGGCGCAGGTGTTCGTCGTACCGAAGGGCCTGCCCACGAGGGCGAGATACTGGAGGGCCACCACGTGGCTGCCACTCGAGTTGGTGTAGACCAGATCACGCTCCTCGTCGGCAGAGGAGATAGTGACGGGGCTATCTGCGATGTCGAAATCGGGGTCCACGGTGTCGGGACCGCCGCCGAAGGACTGTACAGCCGCGTTGTCGACGAGCGTATGCAGGTTTAGCGTTAGCGCGCCTCCAGCTCCGCAGCTAGCGGTCAGCCTCACGGTACCGTCGCCATAAATCTGCTGCGCCGCGCTGTTCTGGGAGGCGCGGTAGTTGACCTTGGTGCCGGTCAACGTTCGGTTGACCTTCGCATCGGTCACGGCGCCTCGGGCGATGTCGGACGTCTTGACCGCGCCTTTCTTGATGTCGCCGGAGTCGACGGTGTTCTTGCCCGGAAGGGCGATCGCCGTCCCTGACAAGGCGGCGATTAGAGCAATAACACCCACCGCCAGGCCGGGCGACGGCAGACGCTTGAGAGAGAAGCGACCCATCGGTGTACCTCCATGCGTAGGGAACGGAACCAGGGGACCAGATTGCCCCCAAGGGGACACCCTCGTGTTGGCGTAACTCGCCCGCTCCCAAATTTCTTCCGCCGGGCTACCTCCTCTCTGGCGCAGCCGTGAAGGCGATTGGCAGCTCGATCGGACCGGTGTTGCCGCTCCGGGGCAGCGACTTCACCTCGCCGTCCACGCGCGGATCGCGCAGTCGCCGCGCGAGCAACGCCAGCGCCTCGCTCATGTCCATGCGCGCCACGAAGTGGCCGATGCAGTGGTGGCGTCCGCCGCCGAAGCCGAAGTGGCGCGGGCGCTCGGCTTCGGGGTCGAATCCCGGGTTCTCGAAGACGCGCGGATCGGAGCCCGCCGACTGCGAGAACAGGTGGATCGTGGTCCCCGCCTCGATCTCGAGCCCCTCGAAGGTGAAGTCCTCGACCGCCTCCCGGGTCACCCAGGTGACGGTGGGGTTGAGGCGCATCACCTCCTCGACTGCCGCTTCCGCCAGCTCGGGCCGCTCCGCCAACGCGCGCCACTGGTCCGGCTGGTCGAGGAACGTCTGCATGGCCAGTCCGAGTTGGTTGCGGGTCGTGTCCATCCCGCCGAAGATGAGCAGCACGAGCGACACGCGTAGCTCGTCGTGGGTCAGCCGGTCCTCGTCCTGCTCGGCTTGGACGAGCCGGGTGACGAAGTCGTCCTTGGGCTCGCGACGGCGGTCGGCGATCAGCTCGTCCGCGAAACCGTAAAGGCCCTCCAGCGCGGCCTCAATGCGCGGCAGCTCCTCGCGGATCGCGATCGACAGCGACAGCCCGAGGTCGGTGCCCCATTCGGCGATCTTCCTCCACTCGCTCTCCGGGATCCCGAGCAGGATCGCGATCACGCGGGCCGCGTACGGCTCGGCGAACTGGCTCATGAACTCGCAGCGCCCCTTGCCGGCGAAGGCGTCGACCAGCTCGTTGCCGAGCGCCCGGAAGCGCGGGGCCATCTCGCTGATCGCCTTGGGCGCGAAGACGGGGTTCAGCAGGCGCCGCAGACGGGCGTGATTATCCCCTTCGAGGTTGAGCAGCGACTTCGACCACCAGTCCGCGAACGGCCCCTCCACGCCGTGGTGGGCAGGCCACGCGGCGCTGCCCTGCTTGAGGCGGCGGTCCCTCAACAGCGCGGCGACCTCGTCGTAGCGCAGGACCGCGAGGCCGTAGTTCGTCCGCACGTACCAGCTCTCCTCGCGCGCCTGCAGGACCTCCTCGGAGTCGATCACGAAGGAGGGGTCTGCGATGTTGAAGTACGCCATCTCAGCGACCGCCAAAGGGGAAGCTGAGCCCCGGCAGCCAGCGCTCCCAACATTCCGCGAGGCGACCGTCCTGGATGACCTCGCCGAGCGCGCCGTCGAGCTCGTCGCGCGTCTCGGCCCGAGACTTCGACACCGCGACGCCCCACTCGTTGCGGGTGGGCACCGTGAACGCGATCTCGAAGTCCGGGTCCTCCGCGAGCACGAGGAAGGCCACGTCGTCGTCGACGATGCCACCGACCTCGCCGGCCCGGAGCGCCTCGATCATCTCGCCGAACACGTCGTCGCTCTCGCCGCCGAACGGCACGAGCTCCGCGCCATCGAACGTCTCGGCGAGGGTCATGTTCGTGCTGCCGGCGATCGCGCCGATCCGCCTCCCCTCGAGCTCCCCGGGGGAGCGCATCCCGGTGCCGGCGCGGACCAGCAGCGACTCGTCGAACACCGCGTAGGGACGCGTGAAGTCGACCCTGCGGGCACGCTCCGCAGTGATCGTCTGGCCGCACCAGATCGCGTCACCCTCACCGGCGTCAACGGCGTCGACCATCTCGACCCATGGCTTGAACACCCAATCGAGCGGCCGGCCGAGCGTCTCGGCGACCAGTGCTGCCGCCGCCGGCTCGTAGCCCTCGCGGACGCCGTCGCGGCTCTTGCCGAAGAGCGGCATCGCGTCGGCGTCGATGCAGACGAGACGAAGCGGGTCGGCGCTCACGGGATGTAGGTCAGGTAGGTCTCGCGGTCCCACTCGGTGACCGCACCGCAGGCCCGCTGCCACTCGTCGCGCTTGATCGACACGAAGGTGTCGTAGAGCTCGCCGGGCATCGCGGCGCGCACGACCTCGTCCTGCTCGAGGGCCTCGAGCGCCTCGCCCAGAGTGCGCGGCAGCAGCGGGAAGCGCGCTTGCGCCGGATCGGGGAAGTCGTCCGATTGGTGCGGGTCCCCCGGGTCGATCCGGTTGGCGATGCCGTCGCGCATCGCGGCGAGCAGCACCGCGTGCGTCAGGTAGGGGTTGCAGCAGGCGTCCGGCGCGCGGAACTCCAGGCGCGCACCCAGCACCCGCACGAGGCACTGACGGTGGTCGTAGCCCCACACGGGCACGCTCGGCGCGAACTGACCCACGTCCCAGTAACGCGCGTAGGAGTTCGCGGTCGGCGCCACCACCGCCGTCATTCCGCGAGCGTGGGTGAGGATCCCTCCGATCGCCCAGCGGCCGACGTCGTTGAGGTCGCGGCCGTTGTCGTTCGTGAACGCCGGCTCGTCGCCTCGCCAGAGGCTGACGTGGTGGTGGCAGCCGTTCGCCATGATGCCCGGCACCGGCTTCGGCATGAAGGTCGCGAACACGCCGAACTCCTTCGCCACCTGGATGCAGATCTGCCGAAAGGTGGTGAGGCGGTCGGCCGTCGCGACGCAGGGGCCGAAGAGGAAGTTCATCTCGACCTGACCGGGATCCTCGTAGTCGGCCTGGATCATGTCGAGACCCATCTCCTGGCCGTAGCGGGTCACCTGCTTGAGGATCGGCCGTATCTCCTCGATGTGGCCGATGTGGTACGGCGTGCCCACGTGGGCCGGCAGCTTGGAGACCGACGCGGTGATCGAGTCGGCGTCGGGAAACCAGCTCATCTCCGGCTCGCAACCCGACTGCACGGCCAGGCCCAACTCGGCCTGCAACTCGCCGTGCGCTCGCTTCAGGTTCGCCCTGGAGTCCCCCTGGGCCACCGCGCCGGGGCGCTGGGGATCGTCGTGGTCGTGGAAGTGGTCGCAGAACACGCGGCCGACCTCCGTGTCCCACGGCAGCACCTGGAAGGTGTCGAGGTCGGGTATGAGCAGGCCCTCGGCGCAGGCGGCGGAGCTCGGCCCGAGGACGTTGCCACTCACGTCCACGGTGAAGCCTCCCGCGGAGAGGTAGGTCCACGGCAGCCCGTTCTCCGCGATCCGCTCGAAGTGCGTAGCCGGGACGACCTTGCCCATGACACGCCCCGGCACCGACGTGTACTGCAGGTATACGTGCCTCACGCCTGCCTCGCGGATGCGGGCGGCTATGTCCCGTAGGGCCGTGTCGCGGCCGTTCTCACCGAGCGCCTCGCCGAGCGTGCTCACGCTCATATCTCTCCTTTCCCGCGACGACCCTACCCATGCGGCTCGGTCGCCACCGTAGCCCGAGCGCACGTCCTGGGCGCTGAGGGGGTCGATGGTGGCCATGCCGCGTCGGCGCCAGTGTGACACTCGAGCGAGGGTGCGGAGGCGCGCGCCGCACGCGGACACCGCGCGCAGCGCCTCGCTGGGCTTGGCTGACGGTCGCGGCTCTGATCAGAGATCGAGTGCTCAGCTTGCCTGATCCAACTGGCCGTACTAGAGCCGAATCGACTAGAGAACCCCTGCAAATGGGCCACTCAGATCCGTAGGTCGTAGGTTCGATCCCTACCCGGCCCATCGAGAATCCGCTGTATAGCTGGGGTTCCGAATTCGTGGCCGGGGGTCAGTCACAGTCACTGGGCCCCCGCTTACGCGGCAGAAGTGCCCCAGTTTTCGAACCGTGCTTGACATCCACTGGTTCGAATCCAGGCAAAGCTATCGAGGCCCCATGCGGTTCGGCTCTGCACCACATTCAGCCGAATACTGGTCGCGGGCTCGCCGCATCCCGGTCTATAAGGGCGCAAGTGGAGAAAAGGGGGATAGGACGAGGTCGTTTGCTGCTCGCGTGCGCGCTTGCGTTGTGCGGGCTCGGGTCGCTTGGCGCCGGCGCCGCGTCGGCCGCACCCGGCTACCGGCTTTCGTTCGGCTCCACCGCTCAGACCACTCCGTCCGGGGGGCCGCTGATCCTCAAGGGTCACCGCTCGAGCACCAGCGAGGCGATGGTGGCGGACCAGATCATCGACCCGGATGGCAGCCCAACAACCCGCGCGGGCATCGGGCAGCTCGTCTACGAGGAATACCCGGGATCGGTCAGCCATCGGCATTGGCACTACAAGGGCTTCGTCCGCTACCAGCTCCGCTCGGTGTCGGACCTGTCGCTCGTCCGCCCGGACAACAAGGCGGGGTTCTGCCTGTCCGACCCGATCTACGCGCTGGACTTCTGCGGGTCGCAGAAGCCGGGGCTGCTGAGCGTCGACGAAGGGCTCAGCCCCGGCGTGAGCGACTACTACAACCCGCTTCTCGAGGGGCAGTACATCGACGTCGCCGACGTGCCGCCGGGCGATTACTGGCTCGTCCACTGGGTGAACGCCGCAAAGGAGATCTGCGAGAGCAACTACGCGAACAACGCGGCCGCGGTGAAGATCGCGCTGTGGCCGAACGGCTACGGCCGGGCGCCCTACCTCACCACGAAGGAAGTCGTCGCGCCTTTTTCACCGCTCTTGACCGACCTCAATCCCCCCGCAGGCTGCGACCCGGCGGCGACCCCGAATCTTCCGGACCTCCTGCAGAAGGAGCCCGCCGAGATCTCGGTGAGCGTCGTCGGGGCCGCCGGCCAGGCGCCGGGCACAGGCGCGCCCGCGGCGCCGGCGCTGAGCAGGCGGAGCGCAAAGAGGTACGTCGTCAAGGCTCTGACCCGGCGCTTTGGCAAGCGCCCTAAGCGACTCCGCCAAAAGTGCCAAAGGACAAGCCCAACCAGCTTCGTGTGCCGCGTCCGCTGGCGCAACCGCCGCTATAAGTACCGAGGCACCGTGCGGATTCTCACCATCCCCACGCAAACGGGCTTCGAGCGACGCGTCAATCTACGAGTCCGGCGCACGGCCATCCGCTGCGCACCGGGAACCCGCTGCTCGAAAACGATCACGGCAAAGAACATGCGGTTCAAGAAGTCCGGCGCCTCGACCGCCGCCCGCGTTTCCGGCGCGCCACCCCTCGATACGCGTGTGCACGTTGGCTCAGCCGGATTCCCAGCCGCATTCCCAGCCGCTCTGGCCAACTACGGCGCGCCTCTCGGGCCTCGCGGCGTCCGTGGCGACCTTGCGGCAGGAGATACACGGCGGGCCGGCGGCAATGCCGTACCCGCCGACCGACGGCTGGTGGACCTGCCCCTGCTGTGCCGACCTCAACGCGTGCGACCGTCATAAGCCGCGTCGCCCGCAGATCGCGCCCCCGGCCGCTCTTGCCCTAAAGGCGGGGCCACGTCCCATAGCGTGGTGTAAGTCTGGGCGGACGGAAGGAGGCGTCGTTCAGCCGATGCCCGCCTCCTGGCAAGCCTTGGCGAACTTGCCTCTGCAAATCTCCGAGGGCTCGTAGAATCCGTCCGCGATTACGGTGTCGGCCATGTTCTCCTTGGTCACGGGCACCGGTGTGAGCAGGGCGGACGGCACCTCGCCGGCTCCGTTGTCGACCTTGGTGTTGATCAGGTCCGCCGGCGGCTTCTCCCCCATGGCTGCCGGGACTGCCAGCTGTGCCGCCACCTCCGCCTCCTTGCGGATGGTCAGGTAGATCGTGGCGTACTGCTCGCCGATCAGGATGCGCTGAAGCGCTGCCACCTCCGCGTCGCCGCCCGTGATCGGGATCGAGCTTGGATCGACTCCCGCGCCCTTGAGCGCCGCGATCGCGCCACCGGCCATGCCGTCGTTTGCCGAGTAGACGCCCGCGAGCTTGCCCTTGCCGAGCGCCGTGATCGCCTGCTCCATCTCCCGCTGAGCCTTGTCCGGGCTCCAGTCGGGCGTGTCGTACTCCTTGGCAATAGCCACGCCGCTCTTGTCGAGCACCTGATGGGCGCCCTTCTTGTACTCCCCCGCGGCCGGGTCGGTGGGGGAGCCGTTGATCATCACGATCGATTGGCCGGAGGGGTCCGAGCCGAGGCCGTCGAGAAGGGACTGGCCCTGCAGCCGGCCCTGCCGCACGTTCTCGAACGACACGTAGAAGTCGATGTCGGCGCCTGAGATCAGGCGGTCGTACGCGAGCACGGGAATGTCGGATTCCTTCGCCCTATCCACCGTCGCCGTGGCCGACTTGGCGTCCACCGCGTCGAGCACGAGCACGTCGGCGCCCTTGGTGATCGCCGCCTCGGCCTGAGTCTGCTGCTTGGTGGCGTCCTGAGACGCGTTGGCGTAGATCACCTCGCAGTCCGGACACAGCCGCTTGACTTCCGCCTCGAAGGCCGGGCGGTCGTGCGCCTCGTACCGGGTGGTCTTCGTCTCGGGCAGGAGTAGGGCGATCTGCTTGCCGTCGCCGCCACCACCACCACCGCCGTCGTCGTCATCGCCGCCGCAGGCGGCAAGACCGCTCCCCAGAATGGCCGCGGCCAGGACGGTGGCGAGCGCCTGCTTCCTCATCGTTCTCCTCCTCCGAGTTCGGCCGGCACGGCGATATGAGCCGGCCGGCCCCCCGGCAGACGTGGACTTCGCGGAATTCGCGTGATCACCAGCTTGTCGCGCATCCTAGTTTGCAACGCCTGCGCGGTTCATCTCGGAGGTCGCCTCGCCGGCCAGTTCGTGCGGCGAGGCGCTTGGCGAGATACTTCGGAGGTCATGGCCATGCCCATCGCACGGCGAAGGCGTTCGCGCCCGTGAAGATCGTCCAGATGTCGGACCTTCACGTCGGGGAGGGACTGTTCCGTCCCGAGCTGCTGCGCGCCGCCATTGAGGAGGCCAATGAGCTGGCACCGGATCTCGTGGTGATTGCCGGTGACCTCACGATGGAGGGCTATCGCCACGAGTTCGAGGAGTGCAAGCGGTTCTTGAGTGAGCTCGCGTGCGGCCATGTGGTGGTGACGATGGGCAACCACGATGCCCGCAACGTCGGCTACCGGCATTTCGAAGACTTCTTCGGCTCCCGCGACTCCGTGACGACGGTGGCTGTCAGCGAGGGTCGCGCGAAGGTGGTGGCGATCGACTCCACCAAGCCCGACCTCGACGAGGGCGAGGTCGGGCGCGAGCATTACGGCTGGCTCGACGCCGAGCTCCGGGGTTGGACGGAGGGGCCGCGAATCGTCGTCATCCACCACCACATCCTGGCCGTCCCCGGCACTGGCCGTGACGTCAACAACCTGCGCGACGCCGGTGACGTGATGGCGATCCTGCGCGAGCTCGAGGTGGACTTGGTGCTCTCCGGACACCGCCACGTGCCGTACGTATGGAGCATTTCCGGGGTGCGCGTGGTGCACTCCGGCACCGTCTCGACGCTACGCGTACGCGGCACGATGCCGCCGTCGTACAACGTCATCGAGATCGATGAGGACGAGGTGAGCATCGCCCTGCGGCAACCCGGACAGGGGTCGCAGGGCGAGGAGCCCTTGGCCCGATTCGCACCGCAGCCGGTCACGACCAGCAGGTTCTATCCCGAGCTCGAGCGCTTCGTGCGCTACCCCCCGGAGCCGTCGTCTCCTCCGCGCCCGCCGAACGCATAAGCGCGCCTGAGACCGGACGATCACACTGTAGCTCTACGGCGAGCTGAATCAGCAGCGTTACGAGCGACGCCGCCAGCGTTGCGAGCGACGCCGCCAGCGTTGGCCCGATGAGGCTGCGAGCCGCCCACGCCATGGCCTCGAAATCGCTATGAAGCTCTCCCAAGATGGGTTAGGATGCCGCCAGGCCTGCGCTAGCGGGTCAGGGGTTACAGGGGTCAACAAGGAGGCGTCCATGTGCGTTCGCTTTGTAGTCGTGCTGAGCTTGGCGGTTGTGCTCGCTGCGCCGGCAGCGGCCGGGGCCGCCACGAAGACCGTGACGATGGGTGCGACGCCGAAGCAGGCGAAGGTGCTCCAGCAGCAGTTGAGCTCGGACGCCAACCAGTTCTTCCGCAGCACCGTCACGATCCATGCCGGCGACGCGGTCAGGTTCATTCCATTCGGGTTCCACAACGTGGACTTCCCCAAGCGCGGAGAAGACGCGGAGCCGCTGGTCGTTCCGGGTGCCGCCGCGTCGGGCCAGTTGGACGCTGCCGGCGCCGCGTTTTGGTTCAACGGGCAGCCGACGTTGGACCTCAACCCGGTGCTGCTGCAGTCCAACTTCGGAAAGACGCTCCGCTACACCGGCGAGAAGGCCGTCAACTCCGGTCTGCCCCTGCAGAACAAGCCGAAGCCCATGAAGGTACGGTTTCCGCGGCCAGGGACGTTCAAGTACTTCTGCGACGTGCACCCGGGCATGAAGGGCAAGGTGCGCGTCAAGCGGCGTAGCACGCCAATCCCCTCAAAGAGAGCGGACGCCCGTGCCGTGGCCCGGCAGGTCGCCAAAGCGGTCAAAGCCGCCAAGAAGTTGAGGAAGACCGACGCGCCGGACAACACGGTCCTCCTCGGGGCGGCCAACCGCAGCGGAGTGGAATTCTTCGGGATGCTGCCGGAGACCCTGACTGTTCCCCTCGGCACGACCGTCGACTTCAGGATGTCGCGGCCCTCGTTCGAGGTGCACACAGCCACCTTCGGCCCGGGTGACCCCCTGAAGGAGCCGAACTCCTACCTCGGGCAGCTGGCCGCGTCATTCGAGAGTCCGACATTCGATCCGAGAGCCACCTATCCGAGCGAGCCGCCGGGAACGACAGCGTCATACAACTCGACCTTGCACGGCAACGGGTTCTGGAACACGGGCTTGCTGGACGCCGTGCCAACGCCAGTCCCGGCGTCCGGACAGGTCACCTTTGGGCAGGCGGGCAGCTTCACCTTCATCTGCCTGATCCACCCGTTCATGAAGGGGACGGTCATCGTCCAGTGAGGCGAGCGGCCACGATCGTGGCCGTCGGGGCTGTCATGGGGGCGGCGGCCGCGGTCGCCGCCCCGGTTGCGTCCGGGACGGTGCGCCATGTCTGGGTGGCCGCATCGCCGGCGCCGATCTGGAACATGGCTCCGAACGGGCGAGACGCGATCGAGGGGATGGACCTGAGCCCGTCGCAGACGGTCTTCCCGACCGTCACGTTTCGGCGCTACAGCCCCGGCTGGCGGCGGCCGCTGCCCAACGTCGCGGGCAACCAGGATCGCATCCCGGGGCCGCTTATTCGCGCTCGGGTGGGCGACCGCCTGCGCGTGCACTTCAAGAACAAGGATCGGCTCTACCGCCGATCGCATTCCATGCACTTCCACGGCGTGCGCTACCGGCCCAGCTCCGACGGCGCGTTCGTACCGGGCGTGTCGGGCCGGGACGCCAACGTCCGGCCGGGTCAAACCTGGACCTACCGGCTGACCGCGGGCCGAGGCTCGGCCGGTGTCTGGCCCTACCACGACCACTCGCCCTCGATGCATGAGTCGATCGACGGCGGCATGTACGGCATGCTCTCGATCCGGCGTCGCGGAGAGCCGCTGCCCGACCGCGAGTTCGTGGTGGTCTTCGCGTCGATGGGCGACTTCCACACGATCAACGGGCGTGCCTTCGTGGGCAACACGCCGGTGTTCAGGGCCAGGGTGGGCGAAACGGTTCAGTGGGACGTGATGGGGATGGGCTCCGAGCACCACACATTCCACGTGCACGGCCACCGCTGGCGGGCACCCGACGGCGTCCCGCGTGACACCCAGAACGTCGGCCCGGCGGAGTCGTTTCGGGTGCGCTGGCGCGAGGAGGACCCCGGCACTTGGCTGTACCACTGCCACGTGGAGGACCACATGGCCACCGGCATGATCGGGACCTTCCGGGTGCGGCGATGAGGCGCGCGGCGGTTGTGACGCTAATCGCTCTCGTGTCGTCGGGCGCGCTGGCATCGGCCCAGGCTCCCCATCACGAGGGCGGCGGGAGTACGGTGTCGATCGGCTTCGCCGACTTCTTCCCTTCGCATCTGGACGTGCTGGTGGGTGACACGGTCACCTGGCGCAACGACAGCGTGCGCCAGCACACCGTTACGGCCAACGACGAATCCTGGGATTCCGGGCGCCTCGGCGCGCGGGCCGTGTTCCGGCGGCGCTTCGATCAGGCCGGACGGGTTGGCTACTTCTGCCGCCTGCACGTGATCCCCGCCAGTCTCGACGTGCACAACGTCCTGCTCGACGAGTCGCCCAGCCCCGGCGGGCCGGGCCGGCCGCGCGAGCTGAGCGGCCGGGCCGCCTCGGAGCTGGGCACCGAAGTCCGAATCGAGGCCGACACGGGCGCTGGGTTCGTGCCCGAGGCGACGGTCACGGCCGAATTGGGCGGACGCTTCCACCTCGACATCAGCCCGCGCGTGATCACGCGCTACCGGGCCGTGCTGGGCTCAGAGGCCAGCCCGCCGATCACGATCGTGGTGCTCGACCGGCGGGTGGCGGTGTCATTCCGCCCGCGGGGCCGGCGCACGATGGTCAGCGCCAGGGTGACGCCGGCCTCGCCCGGCGTGTCGGCGGTGCTGCAGCTGCGGCTAGCCCACCGCTTCGGCTGGTGGCCAGTCGCCCGGGCGCACCTGGACCGCAGCTCTCGGGTGCGCTTCGCAATCCCTCGCGGTCGCCCACACAGGGCGCGGGTGATCCTGACCCTGGCCGACGGCGCCACGATCACGGCGGCCAGCCGCACGTTCCGCGTGGGCCGGCGGTAGGCGGAGCATTTGCGAAGGGTTTGCCGGCTATGCGGGCCGGCACGGTCCTTCACAACCGGCGACCCGCGTCGGCGCTGGTGCCAACGTGGACCGAGGCGGAGCACTTGTCCCAGCGAACGGCCTCAAAGAGAGCAACGCCAAGTTGTTACTCCGGTTGTGCGGTGCCGCACACGAAGCCCAAGCTGCTCCCCCGCACCTCGGCAGGTTGTTGGAAACCATGTGCCGAACCGCGTCCCCAACTCGGCAGATCTAACCCCAGCGAACCAGACGCAACTCCACTTACTCAACCCAACTTGGCCCAAGACGAGGCCATCCGGAGCAACTTTTCAGCCGAAGGTCGTAGGTTCGCTCCCTACTCGGCCCATCGAGAATTCGCTGCATAGCTAGGGGTTCCGAGGTCGTGGCGAGGCGTCAGTCACAGTCATTGGGACCCGCTTGCGGGGGATAACTTCCCCATGGGGTCGTTCAATCAGGTGGACCACTTTCAACCGGCAGAAGTGGCCCAGTTCAACTGTGCTTGACATCCCCTGGTTCGAATCCTGGCGGAGCTGTCGAGCGGCCCGGGGTTCGGCTGATCTTCGAGCCGACGAGGGCGTCGAACACCGGATCGACCTTTGCGCCGGGAATGCCGAAGACGTACTCGACGCCCTGCGCCCCGAGGTGAGCGACCAAGAGCTGCGCGCCGTTGCGGTCGGCACTCATTTCGCCGCCTTCTTCTATTTCTCCGTTGCGTCGTGGTCCTGGAAGACCGCGTCGGCGGTCATCAGCGCGTTGGTCGCCGCGGGGAAGCCGGCATAGGCGATCATCTGGGTGATGACCTCGATCACCTCTTCACGCGAGGCTCCGGCGCGCAGCGCCGCATCGATGTGCAGCTTGAGCTGGGGAAGGGAAAACCCCTGGACCGTGAGCGCCGCGACGGTGCACAGCTCGCGTGTCTTCAGATCGAGCACGTCGCGCGTGTAGAGCTCGCCGAACGGGAAGGTCACGTTTACCCAGGCGAATTCCGGCGCCAGCGCCTTGATCCTCTGGATGTAGGAATCGGCCATCGGCCCGAGCTGCTTGCGGATCTCGTTCATTCCGCGTTGGTATTCGGCGGATGCCTCGTCGTGCTCGCCTTGTGAGATCTTCTGTGAACTCGCCTTGGGCCTGGCCATCGCCGAACTCCCCCTAATCGTGTTGCGTCTCGCCTTGTCGCCGTAGTTATCGGCCAGAAGACATATCGGCTCGATACGCAGCCAGCTGAGCCCGCGCCTGGTTTTGCCTGGAGTGGGACTGGGGTAGTTCCCGTTGAAAGGTCGCGCTGATCGCGGAGGACGCTCATGAGCACGTCGGGTAGCGCCAGGTTCCGGTTTCTTGTTGCAGTGGCCGCTGGGGCGCTGCTGCTGACTGCCCCCGCGGCGGACGCCAAGGTGCACCGGGCTCACCA
Source organism: uncultured Thermoleophilaceae bacterium (assembly GCA_963728495.1). GTDB lineage: Bacteria > Actinomycetota > Thermoleophilia > Solirubrobacterales > Thermoleophilaceae > JACVRW01. The sequence goes on from CAVSKI010000011.1 coordinate 527,274, forward strand.
GTGCGTTGCTGGGGCAGCGGGGGTTGGAGATACCTATTACCCGACGTACGGCAACGGTGGCTATGACGTTCGCCGTTACGCTCTCGACATCGAGTATGACCCGGCGACGGACCGCCTCGAAGGCGAAGCGTCGATCAGGGCGAAGGCCACCCAAACGCTGTGCAGCTTCAATCTGGACCTGGTAGGCCTGGACGTGGGGCGCGTCAAGGTCAACGGCAGGCGGGCATCCTGGAGCCGCAGCGGCCAGGAGCTGACCGTCACGCCCAAGCGTCCCCTGAACGAAGGGCGCCGGTTCAAGGTGGAGATCGACTACGGCGGCGTGCCCTCGGAGTTCATACTCCCCGGTACCGACATCCGGACCGGCTTCATGGCGACACCGGACGGCGCGAACGTCGTCGGCCAGCCCGAGGTCGCCGCGGCGTGGTACCCGGTGAACGACCACCCCATCGACAAGGCGTCCTACTCGTTCGACGTCGCGGTGCCGGATGGCTACGAGGTCGTCGCCAACGGGTTCCTGCGCGATCGCGATCATCGCCGGGGCTGGACGACCTGGGAGTGGGTTGCCCGCGAGCCGATGGCGTCCTACCTCGCCACGATCGAGATCGGGTACTGGGACGTCCACCGTTGGCGCACCGACAGCGGGATACCGGTGTACGACGCCGTCGATTCGGCGATCACCGGCGGCCTGCGACAGGAGATCGATTCCTCCCTGGCGCGCCAGGGCGAGATCCTCGACATGCTGAGCGACGCCTTCGGGCCGTACCCGTTCAGCACGGTGGGTGCGATCGTCGACAACCAGGACGACCTCTTCTTCGCGCTCGAGACCCAGACCAGGCCGGTCTACTCGAAGCTTTTCTGGCTCGACGACGAGGGCAACCCCGTCAACGGCGACTCCGTGGTCGTACATGAGCTCGCTCATCAGTGGTTCGGCGACGATGTCGCGCTCGCGCGCTGGCAGGACATCTGGCTCAACGAGGGTTTCGCGACGTACGCCGAATGGCTCTGGGAGGACCACGAAGGCCGCGCCACTCCGCAGCAGACCTTCCAGGCGAGCTACGACGAGATTCCCGCGGACGACCCGTTCTGGGCGGTTGTGATCGGCGACCCGGGAGTGGACCTGCTCTTCGACAACGCTGTCTACGTCCGTGGGGCGATGACACTGCAGGCGCTACGCAACGAGGTGGGCCACGACGCCTTCTGGGAGATCATCCGCGGCTGGGCGGCCACCAAGAGCGGCGGCAACGGGACCACCGAGGAGTTCATCGCGTATGCGGAGGACGTGTCAGGACAGCAGTTGGACGAGCTCTTCGAAACGTGGCTCTACACGCCGCAGAAGCCGGCACCTTCCGCGGTGTCCGCGCCGGGCCGGGCGAGGGTCTCGACGGCGCGAGCGCGCGCTCGCGCGAAGGTTCGGTCAGGCCAACTCCACAGGAAGCTGGATCGGCTGCGCTACTGACGGCGCGGCACCGCCAACGAGCTCACTTGTACATCGCGCCCGGCACAGGACCAGCCTTGGATTGTCAGCCTGCCCGCAGATGTGGGCGTAGGGTGTAGCAACGCCCCCCGAAGACCCCGACGATTCGTTCCCAGAGACGGCTGCCGGCAGGGCGCCGAACGGTGCGGAGTTCCCACTGCTGCCGTGGGGCGCGAAGCTCGAGGCGCTGCGGATCGAGCCAGAGGAGGCGGGCGAGGGCGCCATGGCCTCATGTCTCGGCCTGCGCCAGGACCTGGGCGGCAGCCGCGGCTCGCCGTACAACTACAACTGGATGCACGGCCGCCGCCACGGCCGGCAGGTCGAGGTGCGGATCGGCCGCAGCGAGGAGTACCTCAAGGGGCTGTCATTCGGCTCTCAGAAGCACATGCGCCAGGTGGTCTGGGTGCGGGTTGCCGCGCCGGACTTCGAGCTGGTTGGTGAGCGCGGGCAGCTGCGCCTGAGCGACTCCTCGCCCGCGGCGGCCAGCGACACGGTCGCGCGCATCACGATCGCGCCGGTGTGGCACGAGCTGCGCATGGCGGCCGGCTCAGAGGGGATCGTCGCCAACCGCCCGGTCCGCATGAATCTGCCCGACCACGCGCAGAATGGCTTCCTGGCCGACCTATGGCTGATTGAGCGCTTCTGCGACTGCGCGGGTTTCCGCCCGCTTCCCGATCAACGCCCCAAGCGGGCCCGCTCGGTGCCCTACGGCCTCGGACGGTGGAGCCGCGACTGGGGCGGCCGCCCCTTCTTCGGTCGGTGAACCCGGGGAGGCGAGGTGAGCGACGGTGGCCACGCGTCACGGTGCCCGACGAGGGTGAGCCACTCGGCGGTCAGGACGCCCGCGCGCGCTCGCAGGCCAGAATGGGAGATACGCGCCAGCCGCGAGCGAGTCGCAGGAGCCGAAGCCGAGGAGTGGAAGATGCATCTTGTGAGCCCGCGCTGCGCAGCTCTGTCGGAGAGCCTGAGCCCGCTGGGGCGGCGCGCCCTGGCGGCGTTCATCGACGGCCGGCTCCCCGCCGGGCAGCTCCAGGACGAACTGCTTCGCGCCAGCAACCTCGAGAGCCCGGCCCCCGGTGCATCACCCGGCCCAAGTGCCGGGACGGACCGGCACGCGGGCCTCCCGCCGGCCTGAGAGGTAGGCGAGGCGGGGGCGGCTTTCGGGGCCGCCCCTCCGTTTACGACCGGCTGCGCCGGGCAATCGGCTACAGACCATCGAAACGAGGGAGGCCACCGATGTCTGAGGAAAACCAGCCGGGCGAAGCGAGCGAGGAGACCGTTCCTGATACTTCGCTCCACGCCTATAAGGAAGGCCGGGAGGGCGACGTCGAGGGCGACGTCGAGAAGCTCAAGTCAGGCGACCCACATGAGTCGCAGCGATCGGAGATTGCGGAGGGCGGCGAGGAATCGAACCTCCCCAACCCCGAGAAACACTGACGCCGTATCGGGAGCTGCGCAGCTTGTTGCAGGGCGCCCACCCCGAGAGGGGCGAAGTAGCCGACCCGTAGACACAACGCCGGTCCGATCGCGTTGAATCAGGCCTCAATGGAGGTCGAAGGCTTCGGGGGGTTGTTCGACGCGGTTGAACCGCTCACCGTGGGGCTCGAGGAGGAGGTAATGCTGCTCGAGCCGGACACGCTCGAACTGCTCGCTGGTGCTCGTGACCTGCTCGGGCGCCTGCCCGACGACGGGCGCTTCAAGCTCGAGATGCCGGCCTCACAAATAGAGCTGCTCACCGCGCCCCGAGACAACGTCCCCAAGGCCATCGCGGATCTGCGGGCCGCTCGCGTGGTCCTGCTGGACGCGCTCGACGGGCTGGCGCGGCCGGCGGCCGCCGGGGTTCACCCCTTCAGCGCAGCGGAGGGCCCTCTCAACCCGGATCCCCGCTTTGCGCACACGGTGGACGAGTACGGGCCGGCGGCCCGCCGCCAGCTGGTGTGCGCGCTGCAGGTGCACGTGGCTGTGGGCGGCTCCGAGCGGACGCTGGCCGTGTACAACGGGTTGCGCGAGCGACTCCCGCTGCTGGCCGCCCTGGCCGCCAACGCGCCCGTCTACCAGGGGCGCGACACGGGACTCGCGTCGGTTCGCCCGAAGATCGCCGAACTGCTACCGCGCCAGGGGGTGCCGCCGGCGCTGAGAAGCTGGGACGAGCTGAAGGGCGAGCTCCGTTGGGGCGCCTCCGCGGGGACCGTGCCGGGACCGGGATCATGGTGGTGGGAGCTTCGGCCCCATCTCGGCTACGGCACGCTCGAGTTGCGCGTCCCGGACGCGCAGACAACGTTGGATGATGCGGCGGCGATCGCCGCGGTCACGCAAGCTCTGGTTGCCTGGCTGGCCGAACGTCACGAGGCTGGAGAGGATGTGGTCGACCCGATCCCCACCTGGCGTATCGAGGAGAACCGCTGGGCGGCCTGTCGCCACGGAGTTGAAGCTGAGTTCGCGGACCTCCGAACCGGGGAGCGCCGGCCGGCCCGCGAGAGCCTGCATGCGCTGATCGACCGGCTTGAGCCGCTGGCCGGGCGGCTCGGAGCGGCGGACCCCCTCAAGCACGCCCGCAAGCTGGTGGAGAGAAACGGCGCGATGCGACAGCGATCGGTGTATGCCGAAGCTGGCGCCAATGGCCTGGCCGAGTGGCTCGCGAGCCGGTTCGACGACGGCCTTCAGGGGTAAGGGCGCTGCCATGGAGGCGATGCCCTCGCCGCGAGGCCCGATCAGTGCGTTGCTCTTCGAGCGCTGGCGGGACAGCCCGAGTCGCGCCCGCGCGCTCCAGCCCGCGTGCCTGTCCTCTGCACCACTGGCCGACGAGGACCTACAGCTCGCGCTGTACTGCTGTTACGAGCTGCACTACGGCGGTCTGCCCGGCGTGGACGAGCGCTGGGAATGGGATCCGTGGCTGCTGGAATTGCGTGCCGAGATGGAGGCATTGTTCGAGCGCGCGCTGCTCGATGAGCTGGGCGCGCCAAGCGATTCGGCCGAACCCCAGGAGATGGACCTCGCGCTGCGCGCCATCGCCGAAGCGGACGACGCCCCGTCGCTCTCGCGCTGGGTCGAGCACTGCGCCGACGTCGACCAAATGACCGAATTCATGGTCCATCGTTCCGCGTATCAGCTGAAGGAGGCCGATCCCCATTCCTGGGCGCTGCCGCGCCTGAGTGGCCCGCCCAAGGCGGCGCTCGTAGAGATTCAGGCCGACGAATACGGCGGCGGGCGCCCGGAGCGCATCCACGCCACGATGTTCGCCCGCTCGATGGAGGCGTTGGGCCTCGACTCGGGCTCCGGCGCCTACCTCGACTCCATCCCGGCGTGCACCCTCGCGACGGTCAACCTCATGTCGATGCTCGGTCTGCATCGGCGCTGGCGAGGCGCCATCGTCGGCCACCTCGCGCTGTTCGAGATGACCTCCTCGATCCCCAACCGCCGCTACTCGGCGGCTCTGCGCCGGCTCGGTTTCGGCGGGCAGGCCACGGCCTTCTTCGACGAGCACGTCGAGGCGGATGCGGTGCACGAGAACATCGCCGCGGTGGACCTGGCCGGAGGGCTGGTCCGCCAGGATCCCGCTCAAGGACCGGCCGTCCTATGGGGCGCAAGGGCCCTGGTCGCCCTCGACGGGAGGTGGGCGCGGCATGTGCTCGACTCCTGGGAGCTCGGGAGCAGCTCGTTGCGCGCGCCCCTCAGCCAACTCGTCGGCTAACCGCTCTCCAGCTCGGTCGGCGCCCGGAAGCGAGAAAGCTTGTGAGTGCCGTCGCACAGCGGCCGGATGCGCGACTTCCCACACCGGCATAGCGCGATCGTGCCCCGGTCCACCGCGATCTCCCTTCCGTGCATGTCCTCCAGGCGTACCGGGCCGCGCACGATGAGGGGCCCGTCGCGGTAGGGGGTGATCACCACCGTGGCGAGTTCGTCCATTCGCTCTCGATGTCCAGTCGGAACGCGCCTCAAACACGGGATGTGTTCTGAGTCGATGAGCGGGTAAGCGCTCCTTCACACACCAACCAGATCGGAAGAATCCATGGCCGAGCCCGTACCCACAGGAAGCGACGTATCCGCCGGTACGTATCGCTGCACCAACTGCGGCGAAACCATTGACGTCGGATCGGTGCAATCACTGCCGCCGTGTCCCAAATGCGCCAACAACAGCTGGGAAACCCAATCCGGGGGTGACAGCAAGGACGATCCCTACCCCAACGGCTGACCTCCGGCTCAGTCGTGCGGCTGATCGTGATGCCGGGTGTGTTCCGCCCGATCAGCGACAGCCGTCTTCTGGCCGACTGCCTGCGACGCGAGCTCTCACCGGGCGCGCGCGTGGCCGACATCTGTACAGGCAGCGGAGTGCTCGCCGTGACCGCAGCGCTGCACGGCGCCGGAGCGGTCAGCGCCACCGACTGCTCCCGTCGCGCCGTATGGAGCGCGCGGCTCAACGCGCGCCTCAACGGAGTGGTCGTGGGCGCCGTCCGAGGCGATCTGCTGAAACCGATGGGCGGCAGGCAATTCGATCTGATCGTCAGCAACCCGCCGTATGTACCCGCCGAGAACGACGACCTCCCGAGCCGCGGAGCGGCCAGGGCGTGGGATGCGGGTCGCAACGGCCGCGCCCTGATCGACCGGTTGTGCGACGAAGCCCCCGCCCACCTGCGCCCCGGCGGCACCCTGCTGCTCGTTCATTCGAGCGTGTGCGACGAGCGGTCCACGCTCAAACGGCTCCAGAGTCACGGGTTGGCGACCCAGGTGGTGGCTCGCCGCCGCGGCGTGTTTGGGCCGATCCTGGCCGCCCGTGCGCCGGCACTGCAAGAGCGCGACCTACTGCCGCCAGGTGAGGTCGAGGAGATCGTCGTGATCCGCGCGCGAAGGCGGAGGGCTTAGCCTTCGACGCCCGTGGCGTGGTGGGGGGTGCCGACGGGCTTGGACTCGGGTGATCCGCGTTGGCGCAGGAACACGGCGAGGATGGCCATCGAGCCGACAGCGAGGAATTCGGATTGCCAGTTCTCGAGGGTGCGCTGCCAAAGTTGCCACTGGCGAGATAGTCCAGCCACGAAACGGGGGCCTGGTGGTGGGATAGGCGTTCGGCGTTGTATTCGGTAGCTCCGGTGAGCGACTGCAGGAGCCAGCTGGCGACCCAGATACCGCCCATCACGATCACCAGCGAGTTCTCGTACAAGGTGCGCCGAACGCCGGCTACCCGGGCCCTGCGCGGTGAGCCCTCGTCGGCGTGTCGGCCAACCAGTTGCTCGCTGTCTGTCTCGCGGCCGGCCCTGTCCAGCTCCTTGGATTCCGGCGACCCCTTCTGCAAGAGCCAGACGGTCAGCAGGATGAACAACGTGAACTGCAGGTATTCCGATTGCCAGTTCTCCATCACCGACACGCCGTAGGACGACGAGAAGACGTAGCGCAAGAGCGACAGGTGTGGTCCTTGGACGCGATCCTGCTCGTCGTTGAACGGGGAGTGGCCCGCGATTGCCTGAAGGACCAGAGCGGCAAGGAACAGACTCAGGAAGACGAGCGTAAGACTGTTCTCCCGCAGGAAACGGCGCACGGTTACTGATGGGCCAGACCCAGCACGGCGAACAGCACGAGGCCGGTCGCGATCACCACGACGTAGACGACGAGCATCACCCGCATCTCAGCTCTCCAATCCGCACTCATACGTGCACGCGCTCCGACGAGCCCGTGGCGCAGCCCGCGAAGGTCGCAACTGCGAGGAGCGCGCTGGTGGCTTGCGCGATCCGCATTCGACGGGAAGCCTTCTACGCACAGCAACCGTGTCCTGCGCCTGACCGCTCCCGTGCTGCGACGGGTCCTATCTCACTCGACCAGAACCGAGGCTGGCTCCCACGCCGCTGAGAAATTCGCGTGCGCGCGCAGGACCGGCTCCGCCCGGCTCGAGCGGCGGCGTGTGCATGCCGGCGCCGGTTTGCAGCCCGCCGAGCAAGTCGAGCAGGGCGTCGCCCGCGGACACCCGCGGTCGCCAGCCGAGCTCTTCGCGGGCACGAGAGATGTCCATCAGCGGGGTTCCGAGCGCGATGTCCAGCCAGCCCGGTTCCGAGGGCTGGACTCGCAGGCGAAAGGTCAGATCCGCCGCGGCGCGCAGGACACGCGCCGAAGCAGGCACGGGGATGGGCGTCGAGCAGTCGGCCCAGTTCCTGCGCATCCAGCGCCGGCTCGGCGGCGACGTTGAAGGCGCCGCGCACTTCCTGCACGACCGCTAGGCGATACGCGTCGCCCACGTCATCGCCATGTACGGCCTGCACAGCCAGCCTCTTAACGGCCGGCACCACGGGGATCAGCGAGGGGCGCACCAACGTCCCCGGCAGCAGCGGCCCGGCAAACAGACGCCGTACCTCCGATGCGGCCTCGCGCTTGAAGACCAGCCCGGGCCGCAGCCGCACGCAGCGTATCTCCGGGTGCTCGACCTCGAAGCGATCGAGCAGCCGCTCCACCTCGGCCTTGTGCGTCGAGTAGAAGGAGCTCGGGATACCGGTGGTGGGCCAGCTCTCGTCAACGCGGCGGTCCTTTGGCCCGGGTCCGTAGGCTCCGACCGAGGAGGCGTAGACCAGCGCGGGGACGCCGGCTGCGGCAACCGCCGCGAACACGCGTCTGCTGCCGTCGACGTTGATGGCTCGCACGGTCTCGCGGTCGCGCGCCGGCTGGATCGCCCACGCAAGATGCACGACGGCATCCGCGCCCTCGAAGAGCTCATCCAGAGGCGATGTCACCACGTCGGCGCTACGCCATTCGACTTTGGCGAATTGCCGGCTCGGCAGGCGCCGGCACACCCCGAGGACCGACTCGATTCGGGAGTCCGCGGCCAGCGCGCCAAGCACGCTAGTGCCTACGTTTCCGCTTGCGCCGACTACGACAACGCGCATGAGCTATCGGATCAAGCGAGAAGGCGCCATTTTCTCCTCCTACCCGGTGTGTGGTGCATCGAACTGGGTAACAGCGGCGCCTACCCGACGAAGAAAGGGCCTCAGATGATTCTCCGTTTCGATCGCCACGCGGCCGAGCTCCCGCCTCCATCCGACCCTGACCCCGCAGGTGCGCGGGTAGTCCAGGAGTTGATGGGTGGGCGATTTGGCGAGATGTCCACGCTGATGAACTACACCTTCCAGTCGTTCAACTTCCGTAACCGCCAGAAGGCGCGGCCCTTCTACGACCTGATCGCAAACATCGCGGCCGAGGAATACGGCCACATTGAGCTGGTGGCGGCGGCCATCAACACGATGCTTACCGGCGCCAGCGCCGATAAGCAGGCGCCCAACAACTCCATGACCGCCCTGAAGGACCAGGGAATCAATCCCCAGCACTTCGCGGCGGGCGGACAAGGAGCGCTGTGTCAGGACTCAAACGGCAAGCCGTGGAACGGCGACTACGTTTTTTCCTCCGGGGACCTGGTCGAGGACCTGACCCACAACTTCTTCCTGGAGACCGGCGCCCGCAACGGCAAGCTGAAGGTCTACGAGATGTGTGACCACCCAGCGGCCCGGGCGCTGACCGGCTATCTCCTGGTCCGCGGTGGGGTCCACCAGGTGGCCTACGCCCGCGCGGTGGAGAAGCTGACGGGCGCCGACCTGACGAAGCTTTTCCCGGCCCCCAGGATTCCGACCGACAAGATCAAGGAGTGCCGGCCGCATATCAAGAAAGGGCTGCACCTCCAGCTCTACCGCTTCTCGCCGAGTGACTATCAGGAGCTGGGAGCCGTCTTCAACGGTGCTCACCCCGAGACGGGCGAGGACCTCGAGGTGGTCGACGAGGCCCCGGAGGGTGTGCCGCCGATGGACCTGCCGGCTCAGCCGACCGTGTTTGCTCCCGACTACGCACCCGAGGAGATCGCTGAGATCGCCCAGAAGCTGCGCAAGGAGGCGGGGCTGCCGGACGAGCCCATCGGGGAGGTGGCCAACCCCTAAGAGCACAAGGCCGGCCCAATCGACTGGCGACCATCCTCCGGCCGCCTAGGCCCGTATAGAGGTCAAGCGATCAAGGAGCAACATGGGCTCAGTAAGCAAGTACATCCGCATCAAGGCACCGCCGGCACGCGTATACGAGCTGTGGCGCGACCCCACCGAATTTCCCAACTTCATGCCCGACGTCAAGTCCGTGGACGACCACGGCGGCACGTGGCACTGGGAGGTCGATGGGCCGCTGGGCACAACGGTGTCATGGGACACGGAGGTCGTCGAAGACCTTCCCGGCGAGCGCCTGGCGTGGAAGTCGGTGGGCGGTCAGGTACAGAACGCCGGAGCGGTCCGCTTCGACGATCGCGATGGGGAGACCGACCTCGAGTACGCGATGGAGTTCGAGCCGCCCGGCGGAACCGCCGGCGAGGTGGTGGCCAAGATCTTCAAGGATCCGGAAGATCAGGTTCAACGCGCGCTCGACGCCTTCAAGGAACTGGTCGAACGGGAGGCGTGCGCCGCGAGGCGACAGCCGCGCTGAGGTCGATGCCCACGAGGCCAAGCCTGTCTAGAAAGGGCGCCGCTGGCCCGGGTCGGACGGGGTGCTGGGGGTGCCCGGCCCGTGCGCTAGCCTGGGCGTACCGCGAAACGGTTGTAGTGCAGCGTTTCGGGTACAGATAGGACAGGCACGAGCCTCCACTGGCAACGCCGCGCTCTGCCCCAGACAGTTCACGCCGGTCCCTGCAAGGCGCGAACCCCGGCCCAGCCTCATCACGGGTCGAACCAATCCCTGCCAAAACAGAAAGTGGTAACACCTTGAACGAGCAGCAGCAGAACAAGATCGTGCAGTATCTGAACGAGGCTCATGCCACCGAACTGGCGCTCGTCCGCGAGCTCCAGGCTCAGATCGCGATGACGCCGTCCGGCCGCTATCGCAACGGGCTGGAGAAGCACCTCCAGGAGACTCGCCAGCACGCCCAACGCGTCGAAGAGCGGCTTGGGGAGCTGGCACAGGGCAGCAATCCGCTGCAGCTGGGAGTCGGAGCGTTCCAGTCGGTGGCCGGCCAGGCGCTGGCAGTGGCCAAGACTCCGCTCAACTTGATCCGCGGATCCGGCGGCGAGGAGAAGGTCCTCAAGAACGCCAAGGACTCATGTGCCGCGGAGGCGCTCGAGATTGCCACGTACACCTCGCTCGCTCGGCTGGCGAACGCGGTCGGCGACCAGAAGACCGAGCGTCTGGCCAAGTCGGTACTGGAGGACGAGCAGCGGATGCTCAAGCGCGTGCTCGATGAGATCCCGCGGCTGACCGACGCCGTCGCGCGGGCCGAGTTCGATGACGACGGCTCCTATGACGTGACCGACACCGGCGCCGCGAAGTCTGTACGCAAGGCTGGCGGGAAGGCCAAGCAGACGGCACGCCAGGCGCGCAAGGCGCCGGGGGTGGCGCGTGCCGAGGGCACGGTCAAGGGGGCAGTGGCCTCCGAGTCAGACCTGGCCATCGCCAACTACGACTCGCTCAGCGTGGAAGAGATCCAGAACAAGCTCTCTGAGCTCTCCCAAGTCGACCTGGCCAAGGTCAGCGCCTACGAGCGCAAGAACGAGAACCGCTCGACCGTAACGGGCCGGATCGACTCCCTGCAGGGCGACGAGCCGTGGACCGGATACGACGAGCTCGGCGTGGACGAAGTGCGCGCCGTGCTTTCCGAGGGCGACGAGCAGCGGATCAAGGACGTGCGCGCCTACGAGCGCAAGCACAAGGCACGCGCCGGAGTCATTCAGGCGACGGAGCGCGAACTGACGAAGGCCTAGCGGCGTTCGGGCTAGGGGAGGGGGGCGCAGCAGCCCCCTCCTCCTGCTCAGGATCCGCGGCTTCGCTCCTGGTAGAGCAGGGCTCGCTCGACCGCCGCCGACGCCATCTGGGCGAGGTGGACGAGGGCGGCTCGGTCGGACTCGGTGAAGGGGCCGTCTTGCTTGTCGAAGAGCTGAACGGCGCCCAGCTCGCTGCCGTCGAGCGCCGTCAGTGATGCGGCAAGCCAGCCCCGCAACGGCGCTTCCTCGGCTGACGAGCGAAACGGTGCGAGTTGCGCGAGCTCCTCGCCTTCCCATCAGCGTCGAGCCGCCGTTCAGTCGAATGAGCCGGTAGACGGCCGGCAGGTCGAGCCACCTGACAAATGCCGTCCAACGCCTGACGGTCTCCGAGTAGGAGGCGCCCTCGACGCTGCGCACCCGGCCCTCCAGTGACACCGTGGCCAGACAACAGCCCGCGTCGACCAGTTCGCGCGCCTGCTCGGCCACGAGCCGCAGCATCTCCTCGAGCGAGTCGGAGGCGTCGAGAACGAGCGAGGCGTCCGCGAGGAAGCTCGATAGCTGACGCGACATCTCGGTCTGTCGCCGTTCGAGTAGCGCGGCGTCTCTTGCCTCCCCGAGCCCGCGCTGGACCATCTCGAAGGTGGAAAGGCTTTCCAGGAAGAAGTCACCGGCCGCCCGAGTCGCGTGCCGCATGTCCTCCGGGCCCAGGCCCGCCGCCAACGCTGACGTCAAGGCTTCATGGTGCGCAACGGCGAGGTCCAGGACGCTCATCTGTCGGCTCACGGCCTCGCGGCCGAGCTCGTAAGCGACTCGAAGTGAGCCCTCGCTCGGGTCGCGCAGGTAGTCCTCGAGCGCCGACGAGTAGGCCGCTCGAAACGGCCCCGCGCCGGTGTCTCCAGGCGTGCTCACAGCGATGGGCCGAGGAAGCGGAGCGCCACCACCAGCGCGTCGTCGGTGGGCTTGCGGTGGGCGGCGAGGATCCGCTCGCTGATCGCCTGAGGTGAGCCGGACGTGTCGAGCGAATCCGCAAATGAGGTCTCGATCCCATCGGTGGCGAGGACGAGGACGTCGCCCGGCCGCAGGTCGAGCGTCGCGGTTCTCACAATTGGCAGCTCGTGCCCGGGGACTCCGCTACGAAGTGCAAGTGAGCCTTTCGGCCGCCGGGCTGACGGGTCACCGCTCAGCACGCGCCCTTCCACGCTGCCGACGCCGAGCCAGGTGACCGTCCGCTTCAGGGAGGAAACGAAGGCGAGGCTGATCGCCGCCCCGCGTGTGTCCCGCAGAGCGCTGTGGCACCGCTCGGCCAGCAGAACGAGGTCTCCGCTCGGTCTATCGCGGACCACCTCGCCGGCCGTTTCGGCGGCGCGGGCTGCTTCACGGCCGTGCCCCAAGCCGTCGATAGCCGCGACGAGTGCGCCCTCGGGCAGGAGGGCGACGATCGCGAGGTCGCCGCTCGTGGCTTCGCCGCACCGGCTCTGCGTGGCCACGCCCCACTCCACGGGTTCCCGTAGCTCACGCACGCCGGCGGCGTTCCTCGCGCAAGCGCTCGAGCTCGTCGCGAGGCCTCCACTTCTTCATCGTCACGGTCGTGCCGTTATCGGCGTCAGACGCTATGTCGAATTCATCCATCAGGCGCCGGGCCCCCGGCAGGCCGAGGCCGAGGCCGCCCCTGCCGCTGTACTCGTCATGCAGCGCCGCCTCGACGTCGCGGATGCCCGGCCCGTCATCGCTGGCAATCACAACGAGGCCGTAGCGGTCGGCCTCCTGGAGCGGCCTCAGGACGATCTCGCCGCTGCCGACGTGGACGACGATGTTGCGCGCGATCTCTGAGATGGCGGTCGCCACGAGCGTCGGACCCGGCCGGGGAAAGCCGAGCCGCTCGGCCATGGCTCGTCCCTCCGCGCGCGCGGTCACCAGATCCGCGTCGGCGTTGATGGGGACGCGGACTTCATCGTCCATTCACGGCGTCTCCCTCGGTCAGCTGGTCGAGCAGCGTTGTCGCGGCATCGAGGTCGAGGGCCACTCGAAGCGGCTCCAGGTTCAGGCGGAACTGCACCATCGCGATGGCCACGTCCGGCTGGATGCCGACGATCACGGTCTCCGCCCCGCGCAATCTCGCGGTGATCACGATCGAGCGAAGCGATCGAGCCACGAAGGAGTCGATCACGTCGAGGGCGGCCACGTCGATCACGATGCCCCGCGAGCGACACTTCCCGACCAGCTCGGACAGCTCATGGCGCAGCTCCAGGACCTCGCTGTCGGAGAGATCCGACTGGATGGAGGCGATGAGGTAATCGCCCTGCCTCAGGATCGCTACCGACATCCGGCAGCGACCGTTAGCTCTCGACGTCGTCCGCCGAGTCGCCTTCCTCGGCGCTTCTGTACCCGGCCAGCCGCTCGGCCTCCTCGAGGCCGCCCTGGAGGTCGCCGACCGTCCTCATCATGCCGAGATCCACCTCGAGGTCCACCAGCGTCTGGGCGATCTCCGATGAGAGGCCGGTGAGGATCGTGCTCGCGCCCATGAGTCGCGAGGCCTCGACGGTCTGGACGAGGTTGTTGGCCACGGTGCGGTCGATCGTCGCCACTCCGGTGATGTCGATGACCACAACCTTGGCGCGGTGGTCCTGGATCGCGCTAAGGAGCTGCTCGGTGAGCTGGCGGGCACGTTCGGAGTCGAGCACGCCGATGATCGGAAGGATGAGCAGGCGCTCGCGTAGCTGGAGGACCGGAGTAGACAGCTCCCGCAGGGACTCCTGTTGCTCGCTGATCACGCGCTCGCGCTCCTCGACGAAGCTCACCCCGACCGTCACCGCGATTCGGTTGGCCGCGGGCTCGTACTCGTCGAGAATGCGATTCAGGAGCTCGAGATCCTCCTGGTACTTCGCAAAGAGCGAACGCGCCAGCACATCGCGCAGGAGGAGCACGATCCCGAGCACCTCATGCGTCTCAACGCCACGGGGGATGATTCTCTCCGAGAGTTCCTGGGCGTAGCTCTGCAAGCTCTCGATGCTTCCTGTCTCCAGGGCGTCAACGTAGTTGTCGTAGACCTCGGTGGCCTCGGAGAAGATCTCCTCGTCGGACATCACGCCCAGGAGCTCAGCCTCGCTGATGCGGCGGGCCCACTCCTCGCGAAGCTCGGTGCGGTTGTCGCGCAGGTAGGCAACGAGCTCCTGAAGAAGAGAGCTGTCGTCCGAGGAGCGCTCGGCCGGCTGATCGTCCGTGCGCTCCTCGGGATCTTGGTCTGAAGCCGATCGGTCGGGCTCTCGGTCCATCTGCTCCTCCTCGGGTCTGGGGTCGACCGCGTGCCTCATGCCGGTCGTGGGCCGCGAGCGCGGGCTCCGTCTAGGAAAAGGCCGGTAATCGTGGCGATCCCATCCTCCTTCCCCAGGGGTGGGGTCGACATCAGCACGCCTGCGATCAGCCCGATGAGCGACTCGGTCAGGCGGGCGCTTGGGATGTCGTCGCGGATGTCCCCCTCGGCCTGACCGCGCTCGAACAGCTGGCGCAGGGGCCGGGTGATCCCGCGCTCGAAGCGCTCGGGGTCGGAGCGCACGCGCTGGCGGGCCAGCAGCACGAACGAGTCCCCGACGTCCACGAGGGCGCGTACGGCGCGAGCGATGCCTTCATCCGGCGCCACTTCGTCGATCCGGGCTGAAGCCAGCCGCTCATCGGCGTCGCTCACTGCGGCCTGGGCCAGCTCGTCGAACAGGGCCTGCCGGTTGGGGAAATAGCGATAGACCGTGGCGCGGGCCACCCCGGCCGCCGCGGCCACGTCATTCATGCTCGCCTGCTCTCCCTGCAGCGCGAACATCCGCGCGGCGCCATCGAGGATCGCGGCGGCGACGCGTTGCTGTAGCGCTTGTCTGGGGGCTGGTTCGGACATTGACGTCTCGTAGGTAGTCTAGGCGGTCGCTCGATGAGATGCTAATGTCTCATTTCGAGTCTTTCATGTCATATGCCGCGGGAAGGGGCTTTTTGAAGATGTCGTTATCGGAGCGAACAAGGACGGGCCTGCAGGAGATGCCGTCCAATGCTGCCTGGTTGCTGTCCCGAGTACTCAAGCCGGCGGAGGGGGTCGGAACCGCGACCGAGTCGGCCACCGCGGGCCTTCGCGATCGGAGGCGGAAGGTGAGCGCCGCCGTAATCGACGCCGCTCCCGGCGGTGGAGATTCGGTCGAGATTCGGATGAAGCGTGCCCAGGAGGCCGGGGAGCGGGCTCGGGAGGCCGAGGACCGGGCCGTGGAGGCGGAGGAGGAGTCTAAGGAGCGCTCCGACCACGCTCGCCAGGTCGGTGAGCGGGGCCGTGCCCGCGTGAAGGAGGTGGAGCGGGAGACCGCCAAGTGGATCAAGGAGCGCGTGGCCGAGGCGCAGAAGGCCGCCGACGAGTCCGTGCGAAACGAACGCCAAGCGGCCGAGGCGGATGCCGAAGAGGAGCAGCAGGAAGTCCAGGAGGAAGTTGAGAACGAGGTCGATGAGGCTCAGCGTGAGGCCGAGGAAGCCCAGCAGCGAGCCGAGGAGCTGGTCGAGGATGCGACGGAGCAGCTGGCGGAGGCCAGGCGGCTAGCGGACGAGGCCGCGAAGGCGGCGCGCGCCGCCGCCGACGAGGCGCACCGCCAAGCACAGCAGCTCGCCGATGAGGCAGATCAGCAGGCGAACTACGCGGACGCACAGGTGAAGGAGACCGAGCAACTACGCGAGCGCTCGGCGGATACTGCCAAGCACACCGCGCGAGAGGTTACGAAGAGCTCGCCCAACGGTGGGCTGGAGTCCCAGAACAAGGCGGAGCTGGTCGAGCTCGCGGCCGGCATCGGTATCGAAGGGCGGACGACCATGACCAAGAGCGAGCTGGTCGACGCGATAGCGAAGACGTCTCGCGCCAAGCGGTGAACGGAGGCGATCAAGGATGAAACTCGTCAATAGGAAGAGCAAGCTCGAGCGGCTTCTCGAAACGGCCGGCGACTCGCTCAATGTGCCGAGCGGGGTCAAGTCGAGCCTGCCCGACCTGAATGCGAGCAAGGGCCTGAAGAGGGGCCTGATTGCCGCCGGCGGTCTGGCTGGTCTTACGGCAGGGAGCGCCGGCATCTCGTCGCTCCGGCGCCGTAAGGAGGGGGCGAGGGACGATTCGTGAAGCTCACGACCGTGGCGCTCTTCGCCGTCGGGTACGTAGTGGGCGCCAGGGCGGGGCGTGAGCGCTATGCACAGATCGTCGAAGGGGTCGCGAGCGCGTCCCAGCGGCTCGAGCAATTCAGCTCGCGTCGTCCCCCGGGCAACCAGAACCACGGCTCCGCTCGCGCTGACGGCGTTTCCTGATCGCAGGAAACGCCTCTCAGGCGGAGTTCTCGTCGAGGCGTCGATCCTGGCCCGTGTCCTGGGCGTCCGGCTCTTGACGCTTGACGCGAGGGGAGGTCGTAGGGTTCGTCCTACCGATCCGCACAACCCCCTCACCGCGTGACTGACGTCAACCTCTGCATCGCCGGCGCGACCGGCTGGACCGGCAGCGCCATTGCCGACGGCGCGCTCGCCGCGCCAGATATCACCCTGAAGAGTGCCGTTGCTCGGAGCAGCGCCGGCCAGGATCTCGGTACCGCCCTCGGTCGCGAGGCGATCGGCGTCCCGGTCTTCGGCGACGTGGCCGAAGCGCTCGATGGAGTGGATGTTCTCGTCGAGTTCACCTCCGGCGACCACGCCAAGCAGCTCGCGCTGAGCGCTATCGGGCAGGGCGTCTCGCCCGTCATCGGCTCCAGCGGCCTCGCCACCGCCGATTTCAACGAGATCGACGCGGCGGCCCGGCAGGCCGGCGTCGGCGCCGTCTCGGCCGGCAATTTCAGCCTCACCGCGGCCATGGCCCTGGCCGGCGCGGCGCTGGCCGCGCGAGCACCTGCCGCACTGGGAGATCATCGACTACGCCAAGTCGACCAAGCCCGACGCCCCCAGCGGCACCGCCCGCGAGCTCGCCGAGCGTCTGCAGCAGGTTCGCGAGCCGCGGGTCGACCTGCCCGCCGAAGCGGTGACGGGCCACCCCGAGGCGCGCGGCGCCACGATCGCCGGCACGCAGATCCACTCGGTCCGCCAGCCGAGCTTCGTCGTCTCGACCGAGGTGGTGTTCGGCCTCGCCGACGAGCGCTTGAGCATCCGCCACGACGCCGGCGGCACCGCTGCGCCATACGTCACCGGGGTCCTGCTCGCGGTGCGCCGCGCCCGCAGCCACGTGGGCCTGGTGCGCGGCCTCGATCGCGTACTTCTCGGCGCCGCCTGAACGACCGGGGCGGCGCCCGACCCTCACCGACCGGCGCCCCCACCTGTCGGTGCCGTAGCGCCGCCCTCGCGCTATCAACGCCCGTTCGCGACCTTCCCTTGTGCGCACGTCGTTCAACCGCCCCCAACGCGAAAGGGCCTCCCGAACGGAAGGCCCTTCGCGGTTCTGCTGTAGCCGGGATCAGTCGGTCGGCGACGCGATGCCGCGGCTGCCCTCATCGGGCCCGCCGTCGAAGCGGGTGCCGGGCGCCGGGCCCGAGACGATGCCGCGGCTGCCCTCATCGGGCCCGCCGTCGAAGCGGGTGCCGGGCGCCGGGCCCGAGACGATGCCGCGGGTGCCCTCGTCGGGGCCGCCGTCGAAGCGGGTGCCGGGCGCCGGGGCGGTGATGCCTCGGGTGCCCTCGTCCGGTCCACCGTCAAAGCGGGTGCCAGGGGCGTGCGCGGTCTCGGGGGCGGCCGTGCTCTGTTCGACGCCCTTGAAGTAGCGCGGGCTCCCTACCGGGTTGGCGGACTCGGTCGCCTTGGCCGAGGTCGTGCTGCTCGCGTCGTTTTGCTCGTTCGCGAGGATCACAACGGCGCCGGACAGGCCGACGATGGCGATCATTGCAACGGCGAGCAGGTTGCGCAGCTGCGCGTAGTGCGAGCGGAGGACAACGGCGGGGTGCTGCCTGGAGATTGCCTGGCTCATGACTGGCTCCTGTCTGCGGACGGCGGCCTCGGCAGCTCGCCCGGTTGTGTTTGTGGGGATCAACATCGGAGCCGATGGTGCATGCGGCCGGTTGCGGGACGGCAACAGGCCGGTAACAGCGCAGCAACCGAGGTTTGGCGCCCGGGCGGCGCTCCTGTACGTTGAGGCACTGGCCCAGGGGTCGCTGCTCGCATGGACTTCCGCATCCTCGGTTCGCTCCAGGTCCTCGACAAAGGCCACGTGGTCTCTCTCGGGGGGAGTAAGCAGCGCGCGCTGCTCGCGGTGCTGCTGCTGCACGCCAACGAGACGCTCAGCACCGACAGGCTGATCGAGGAGCTGTGGGGCGAGCATCCGCCCGCCACGGCGGCCAAGACCGTGCAGGTGCATGTCTCCCGCTTGCGAAAGGCACTTGCCGCCCGCGCGGGCAGCGGCTCGGAGGACGTGGTGGTGACCCGCGAGCACGGCTACGAGCTGGCGCTCGATCCCGAGCGCCTCGACGCACATCGGTTCGAAGTGCTCGTCGGACAGGGACGGACCGACCTGGCGGCAGGGCACCCGCAGCGCGCAGCCTCGGCGCTGGAGGAGGCGCTCTCCCTGTGGCGCGGTCGGCCGCTCGACGATCTCGCCTACGAGCCGTTCGCGCAGCGAGAGATCGCCCGGCTGGACGACCTCCAGGTCGGCGCGCTCGAGGAGCTGATCGACGCGAAGCTGGCGCTCGGCCGCCACCGCGAGGTGATGGGACAGCTCGAGGGGCTGATCGCCGACCATCCGTACCGGGAGCGCCTCAGGGCGCAGCTGATGCTGGCCCTGTACCGCTGTGACAGGCAGGCCGACGCCCTTCAGGCCTATCAGGACGCCAGGGCCACCCTGGTCGAGGAGCTTGGAATCGAGCCGGGTGCCCGGCTGCGCGAGCTCGAGCAGGCGATACTCGGGCAGGACCCGGCGCTGGCTTTCCGGGATCTGGCCGACGCCGCTGGGGACGACGAGGCCGAGGCCTTGCCCCAGCCGCTCGCCACGGAGGAGCTGCCCAGCGGCGTGGTCACCTTCGTGCTCACGGACATCGAAGGCTCATCCGGCCTGTGGGAGGCCGATCCGGACGCGATGGCGGCGGCGCTCGAGGCCCACGACGGCTTGGTCGCGACCACCGCCGAATCACACGGCGGGCAGCTGCTCAAGGCGAAGGGAGAGGGGGATTCGACGTTGGCGGTGTACCGGCGCGCCTCCGACGCCGTCGCGGCAGCGGTGGAACTGCAAGGTGCCCTGGCGCAGACATCCTGGCCGGGCGACCTGGACCTTCGCGTCCGGGTGGCGGTGCATACCGGCGAAGCGCAGGAGCGCGACTCCGACTACTTCGGCCCGGCCCTGAATCGCGCGGCCCGGTTGAGAGGCCTCGCGCGCGGGGGTGTGACCGTGCTCTCGCAGGCCACAACGGAGATCGTCCAAGAGCGCCTGCCCGAGGAGGTGGAGCTGGTCGACCTCGGCCGCCAGGAGCTGCCCGGCCTGTCGCGTCCGGAGAACGTGTTCGAGCTGCGCCAAGCCGGGGTTGGGTCTCCGCGCGCCGCCGTTCAGACACGCAAGACGGTGACGGTGTTATTCGCCAACGTCGTGGATGAGGCTCACGATCCCCCGCAGCTAGACCCCGAGGCGCGCCAGCGGATCATGTCGCGCTGCTTCGAGGAGATGCGTACGGTGCTCGAACGGCACGGCGGCACGGTCGAGGTCTATCCGGGCGACGCGCTTATGGCGCTCTTCGGCGTCCCGCTGCTGCACGATGACGACGCCCTCCGGGCCGCGCGGGCGGCGCTGGAGATGCGCGACGCCCTCGCGAGCCTCGGCGACGAGCTGGAGCATGCCTTCGGCCTTCGGCTCGCGGCCCGCGTGGGGGTCGGCACGGGCGAGGTCATAGCCGACCGGCCGGGTGCGGGCCACCCACTCGCCTCGGGAGATGCGGTCAACCTGGCCAAGCGCCTGGAGGAGGTGGCCGCCGCCGGCGAGACGCTCATCGACGAGACCACCCACCGGCTCGCACGGGGCTTCGTGCGGGTGGAGCCGGCCGGATCGCGGGCGCCGCGCAGTGGAGAGCCGATCGCCGCCCTGCGGCTTGTCGAGCTACGCTCGCCGGGCGCCAGGCGGCCGTCTCGGCTCGAGTCCCCTCTGGTGGGCCGCCGGCAGCCACTTGCGGCGCTGACCAACGTGTTCGACGCAGCAGTCGGCGACCGCAGCTGTCATCTCGTAACGGTGCTGGGCACGGCCGGGGTGGGCAAGTCGCGCCTGGTCGGCGAGTTCATAGCCGGTCTCGGCGACCGCGCAATTGTGCTCAACGGCCGTTGCCTGCCCTACGGCGAGGGGATCACATACTGGCCCCTGGCCGAGCTCGTGCGCGACCTCACCGGAGAGGAGGTGGAGGGGCCGGCCATGGGTTCCGCCATCGCGGCGCGGTTGGGCAACCAGCCGAAGGCCGATTTGATCGTGGCCGGCGTGTCCGAGGCGCTCGGTCTTGGCGAGTCGACCGTCAGCACGACCGAGAAGATCTTCTGGGCCGTCCGGCAGCTGTTTGAGGCACTCGCCGGTCCGCAGCCGCTGGCGGTGGTGCTCGACGACCTCCAGTGGGCGGAGCCGACCTTCCTGGATCTGGTGGAGTACGTGGCCGATCTTTCGCGTGACGCTCCGATCGTGATGCTGTGCATGGCGCGGCCCGAGCTGCTAGACGGACGTCCCGGATGGGCGGGCGGCAAGCGCAATGCCACCTCGGTGATGCTGGAGCCGCTCGACTCGAGCGAGAGCAGCGAGCTGATCAGCAACCTGCTCAGCCAGGCAACGCTGCCCACCCGGATGGGAGCGCGTATCGCCGGTGCGGCGGAGGGGAATCCGCTCTTTGCCGAGGAGCTCCTGGGGGAGCTGATCGACGACGGGCTGCTGCGTGAGGATGAGGGTCGCTGGGCAGCGGTGGACCAGCTCATCGACCTGCCTGTGCCTCCGACCATTCACGCTCTGCTCGCGGCACGCCTGGAGCGGCTCCCCGACGACGAGCGGGCGCTGCTTGCCCGCGCGTCGATCGAGGGCACTGTGTTCCACGACGCGGCGGTGAGCGAGCTCGCGCCTCCGGCGATCGCGGCGACCGTGGATCGGAGCCTGACGTCGCTGGTCCGCCGTGACGTGATCCGTCCCGATCGCTCGAGCTTCCCCGAGCACGACGCATTTCGCTTCCGCCACGCGCTGCTCCGCGACGCCGCATACCGCTCGGTCTCGAAGGAGGCGCGGGTGGACCTGCACGTCCGTTTCGCGACCTGGCTCGAGCGCACCGCTGGGTTGCGGCTGCGGGAGTTCGAGGAAATCGTGGGCTACCACCTCGAACGCGCTCACCAGCTGCTGGCCGACCTCGGCTCGCTCGACGGTGAGGCCGCCGCTTTGGCCGCCCGTGGCGCAGAGCGATTGGAGTCGGCGGGACGAAGGGCGCTCGCTCGCAGCGATCGCGCCGGAGGGGTCGGCCTGTTGGAGCGCGCCGCGGCCCTGATCCAGGACGACTCGGCTCGCTGTGCCCGGGTGTTGCCCGATCTGGGCGCCGCGCTGATCGAGGCGGGCAGGCTGACCGACGCCGAGCAGGTGCTCGCCGGCGCGGCCGACGCGGCCGCGGCCACGGGCAACCAGAGCGCCGCCGCGCACGTTCTGGTCCAGGAGCAGTTCCTGCGCTTGCAGCGCGGCGCCGCCGGAGGCACTGCGGAGGCGATGGCCGTGGTGGAGCGCGTGACTCCGGTTTTCAAGCGAAACGACGACGAGCACGGACTGTGTAGCGCGTTGCGACTCGGCGCGTGGGTGCATTGGATTCAGGCGCAGGCGGGCCCGGCCGCCGCGGCGTGGGAGCGGGCCGCCGTACACGCCCGGCACGCCGAGGCGGAGAACGAACGCCTCGAGATCCTCGGCTGGGTCGCTTCATCGCTGTTCCATGGACCGACGACCGTCGCCGACGGGATCGGCCGCTGCGAAGCGATCCGCGACGAGGTGAGCGGGCACCCAGAGGCCCTGGCCGACGTGCTGCGGCCGCTCGCGGGGTTGCACGGAATGGCGGGGCGCTTCGACCGCGCGCGCGAGTTGCTTGCCGCCAGCGAGGCCGTGTTCGAGGAGTTCGGCCTGACCCTGCACTCGGCCGTGTCGCACCATGCGGCGATGGTGGAGTTGCTCGGCGGCGACCCCGTCGCCGCCGAGACCAGCCTGCGGATGGGCGTCAGGACGCTCGAGGAAATGGGTGATCGAGCGCTGCTCTCTACCACCGTGGCCTTTCTCGGGCAGGCGCTGCTCGCTCAGGGACGCACCCAGGAGGCGGAGGACTTCGCCCGGCGCAGCGAGGAGCTGGCAGCCGGCGACGACCTGCTCACCCAAGTCCTGTGGCGCGGCGTGAGATCCAGGACGCTCGCGGCCCGGGGCCGCCTCGACGAGGCGGAACGGCTCGCCCGGGAGGCCGTCGTTCTCGGCGAGAAGAGCGACTTCGTCAACCACAAGGGCGATGCGCTGATCGATCTCGGCATCGTCCTGCGAGAGGCCGGCCGCGCAGACCAGGCCCAAGCCGCCCTCGCCGAGGCGATTGCGCTCTATAGACAGAAGGGCAATACGGTGGCGGCCGGGCGCGCGGAGGCGGCGCTTGCCAAGCACGCGCGCGTCTGAGAGCATCGGACGCCTGCCCGCTTCGAGGTTCGACGACAACTTGGTGCTCTCCGCCAAGGACGTGAAGTTCGAGGACGCAACCGGCGTCCGCACTGGCCCATGTGCGATGGGTGGAGTGGCCCCGGGTGACACGCTGACCTCGATTCACGTCCTGCTCGTGCAAGACGCGGGCGGACGGGTGGCAACCGCCACCGGCAGCAGCCAACGGCTGTTCAGAAAGGACAGGCCTCCCGAGCGGGAACGCTGGGTGGTCAACACAGAGCTCGAGAAGGGCTCGGACCAGTTCGCGGTGGGAAAGCCGGCGATGGCCATGGCGATGGCGGTCGTGAAGCACGAGGACGGCGGCACGAGATCGACCGCTGGAGCCAGGCCGTGTCGATCGTCAGCGACGGCTAGTGGCGTGATGTGGGTTCGCTGCGGCGCACGCCTTGATTGCGCTGCGCGAGCCGCGGTGCGCCGGGGTCGGGCGTCTTAACCGCAGCAACCAGGCGCGGGATCGGCGGGGACTGTCACTCCTGTCGCGGCGCTGTAACACAAGCCCGTCGGGGAGACGAATCGCGCCGCCGCGTTGGGAGCTGTCCTGCCCTGGTGTCGCAGGACGACACCAATCCAGGACAGTGGCGCGAAACCGCGTTACGGCAACGTGACAAAGCCGACCACACCGGCGTGTCCACCCTCGTTGCTGCCGTTAGAAGACGCATGTCGCTGCACCCAGCGGCTCGCGCAGCGCCGGGCGGATCCACTAACGGCCAACCCCCATCAGCCCCAGATGCTAGATCGCCCCCCGCCGGTGGCAGCCCACGAGGTGTGCGTCCACCAGTCCGATCGCCTCCATCAGCGCCCAGGCCGTGGTCGGGCCGACGAACACGAAGCCGCGCGAGCGCAGATCGGCGGCCAGCGCCTTCGAGTCGGGCGTGCTGGTCGGCAGCTCGGCAGCGGTACGCGGCTCGGGCGAGCGGTCGGGCCGGTGAGACGAGAGCAGCCGCTCCAACCCACCGTCCTCGCGTAGGGCGATCGTGGCGCGGGCGTTGGTGCGGGCAGCCTCGATCTTGGCCCGATTGCGAACGATCGAGCGGTCGGCCATCAGGCGCTCGATGTCGCTGTCGCCGAACGCCGCCACCCGCTCCGGGTCGAAGTCGCAGAAGGCGGCGCGAAAGGCGGGTCGCTTGGTGAGGATCGTCAGCCAGCTGAGCCCGGCCTGGAAGGCCTCGAGGCTGACCCGCTCGTACAGGGCGCGCTCGCCGCGAACGGGCAGGCCCCATTCGGTGTCGTGGTAGCGGCGGTTGAGCGGGTGGGCATCGGCCCAGGGACAGCGCGCGAGACCGTCGTTACCGACCACAACGCCACCGTCGCCGGTCAGAGCCGCGCTCCCTTGCGCCGGAGGCCACTGCGATAGGTCGTCGAGAGCGATGTCATGTCGCGTCGTGGAAGATGATGCCCAACGCGGTCCGCGATCCTCCAGTGAGGGTGCTCACTCCATGGCGCAGGCCCACTTTGTGGTAGCCGCGCTTGCCCGACTGCGGGCGGTGGCGGGTGGGGAAGATCACGAACGCGCCCCGAGGCGGGCTGAGCACGTGAGCCCGACTCTGTGCCCGCGGGCGCTGCTCCATCAGCACGAACTCGCCGCCCTCGAAGTCGACACCGGGCTGCGACAGGATCGTCACGATCTGGAAGGGAAAGAAGACATCTCCATAGATGTCCTGGTGAAGGGCGTTCCAGTCGCCGGTCCCATAGCGCAGGATGAGCGGGGTGGGGCGCTCCTGCCCGGCCGCCCGGCAATCGGCCAGAAGTTCCTCGTGCCGCAACGGAAACGCGGCCTTGTCGGCGCCCAGACGGTCCGACCACTCGTTGGCGATGGGCGCGAGGTGGCCGTAGAAGCTCGTCCTCAGTGCCCGGATCTCATCGGGTAGGGGATGCTCGAAGTAGCGATAGCGTCCTTCCCCGAAGCGGTGACGAGCCATTTCGACGGTCGTGCGAAAGCGCCCTTCGTCGAAGAGCTCCGCCAGCTTCGCGCACTCCTCAGACCCCAGCACCACGTCCGTGACGGCAAAGCCAGGATCGTCGAGTTGGCGGCGCAGCCCGTCCCAGTGGAGCCCGTGAACACGGTCGGCGAGAGTCAGGTCGATGGTCGAGTTGCTCATGCTCTATAAACGTTCGCGGAACGGCACTGTGAGATCCGACGCGAGGAGCACGGCAAGATGAGCCAGACCGAAGCACAGACCAACACGCAGAGCGAGTCCGCGACCAGCGAGACCGGCGAGAGCACCAAGGGCGGCAAGGGCAAGGTCGCCGCTGTTGCGGGCGCCGGCGCGGCCGTGGCCGGGATCGCCGGTGGCATCGCCGTCGCGGCGAAGGACAGCCGCCGCCGGGTGCTCGGCGTGCCGATCGGCAAGCGCGGGCGTCTCGAGGAAACGGCCAGCACGGTGGTCGGCAAGGTGGGCGAGCCGGTGAAGAAGGTCGGCTCGCGCTTCTCCCGAAACTAGGCGTCCCCGTACACCCCGAGCGGGCCCGCGGCGGCCCGCTCGGGAGGAACTTCCCGCGTCCCGGCGAAAACCTCGCCCGTGACGAGATCTGGGACGACCGCACTCACTCTCTCGGAGGAGATCCGTCAGCGCTTCGACGAGTTCTCGCGCTCCCAGAAGGACGTTGGCCAGTACATCGTCGACCACCTCGAGGAGGCCGCCTTCCACACGGCCGAGGAGCTCGCCCGCCGGGCCAACACCTCCAGCTCGACCGTCGTTCGCTTCGCGCAGGCTCTCGGCTTCGAGGGTTTCCCCGAGCTGCAGGCCGCGGCCCGCGACGAGTATCGCCGGGCGCGTGAGAACGGCAGCGCCACCGATCTGACCAGCGCGCCTCTCTTTCCCATCGACCAGACCGAGTTCGAGGGGGCCCTCGCCGCCGACCACGCGAACCTCGCCGACACCGCGCGCAAGGTGGACCGGGACGAGGTGGCCGCCACCGTGGACCTGATCTCGCACGCCGACCGCATCGTTCTGTGCGGAACGGACCAGATGGCCTTCTTCGCGAGCTACCTGCGTCACCTGCTGATGCTGCTCGACCTGCGGGCCGAGGTGGTGGCTTCACCCAGCCAGGACAACCTGAGCAAGCTGGGCCGGGTCAACGAGAAGACCGTGATGGTCGGCTTCTCGGCCGGCCGGCCTCACCCGCTCGTGGTGCGAGCCATGAAGCTGGCCCGCAACCGTCACGCGGCCACGATCGCCATTGCCGACGCCACCCTGTCCGAGGTGGTCAAGCTCGCCGATCACCGGCTCTACTACTCCTCGAACAGCCCGGCTTTCGTCCGCTCGCACTCGGCGTTGCTCGGTGTGATCCAGGCCCTGGCCTACGGCGTGTACGCGATGGACGAGCCGGCCTACGCAGACCGCATCAAGGCGTTTCGCCTCAAGTAGACCCCGGGCACAGTCCCGGTTGAATGCTGGCCCTCCAGGGACTGTCACGGCTCTACGGTCAGACGGTGGCCCTCGACGGGCTCTCGCTCGAGGTGCCCGAGGGCGAGGTCGTGGGCTTCGTCGGCCCCAACGGGGCGGGCAAGACCACCGCCATGCGAATCGCTCTGGGCGTGCTCGAGGCCGACGCCGGCGAGGTGTTCTGGCGCGGTGAGCCGGCCACCCGCGAGGTGCAGCGCGGCTTCGGTTACATGCCCGAGGAGCGAGGGCTCTATCCCAAGATGCGCGTCGATCGCCAGCTGCGCTACCTCGCCGTTCTTCACGGCCGCGACGACGCCGATGCCGCGACGAGGCGCTGGATCGAGCGCCTCGGCATCGCGGAGCGCGCAGAACAGAAGGTCGAGGAGCTGTCCCTGGGAAACCAGCAGCGCGTGCAGCTGGCGGCCGCGCTGGTGCACGACCCCGACATGCTGATCCTCGACGAGCCGTTCTCGGGGCTCGACCCGATCGGCACGGACGTGATGTCCGGAGTTCTGCACGAGCGCGCCGACGCGGGCGCCGCCGTGATCTTCTCCTCCCACCAGCTCGAGCTCGTCGAGCGCCTGTGCGACAGCGTGGCGATCGTCAATCACGGGCGCATAGTCGCCGCCGGCCGCGTCGATGACCTGCGCTCCCAGCGCTCCGAGCCGCGACTGCGCGTCGAGGTGGAGGGCGCCACCGATGCCTGGGCGGACGAGCTGAGCGGGGTGAGGGTGGTGACCCGCGACGACAACGGTGTCGTGGTCGAGCTCGGAGAGGGCGCCGATGACCAGGCGATCCTCGACGCCGCTCGGCGGGCCGGCCGGGTGCGGCGCTTCCAGCCCGCCCAGCCGACGCTCGCCGAGCTGTTTCGCGAGGTGGTGGAGGAGTGAGCCCGGTCCAGGCTGCCATCGTCGTGGCGCGCCGGGAGTTCTCCGAGCGAATACGCACGCGCGCGTTTCAGATCTCGATCGCCACCACGCTCGTGATCATCGGCGCCGTGGCCGTGCTCGCCGGAGTGCTCGGCGACGACGGACCCAAGACGTACAAGGTCGGGGCGCAGGGCCCAGAAGCCGTGGCCATCGCGGCCGCGGCGAAGGCCTCCGGGCCGGGATTCGATGCCGACGTCGAGGTGCGCCGCTTCAACAGCCCCGCGCAGGCGCGGGCAGCGGTGAGCGATGAGAGCGTCGACGCGGCGGTGGCCGGTGGGGTCATCCTCACCCGCGACGATCCGCCGGACGAGCTCGAGCAGTTGCTCCAGGGCGCGGCCCGCCAGGTACGGGCGGGGGAGGCCTTGCGATCCGAGGGCGTTTCGGGCAGCGAGGCGCGGCGGGTGCTCGACCCGCCGCCGCTGCGCACGCGAGCGCTCGAGGGCGGCGCAGACGATGGCAACGAGGGCGTGGCGTTCGCCGCCTCCCTGTTGCTCTACCTACAGCTGATCGTGTACGGCCTGGCGGTGGCCTCCGGGGTGGTTGAGGAGAAGTCGTCGCGAGTGGTGGAGGTGCTGTTGGCCTCGATTCCGCCGCGCTCGCTTCTGGCCGGCAAGATCGCCGGCATCGGCCTGCTGGGCTTGCTGCAGCTGCTGCTGACCGCCGTGGTGGGCCTCGGTCTCGCTTCGGCCAGCGGCGCCATCGACCTGGACGCCGCCGACGCCGGCGTGCTCGCCGTGGTGCTGGTCTGGTTCCTGCTCGGATACCTGCTGTGGGCCTGCTTATACGCGATGGCCGGGGCGATCGTCTCGCGTCAAGAGGATCTGCAGTCCTCGACCACCGTGCTCACCCTCGTGTTGGTGGTCTCGTACCTTGTGGCCTTTCCGGCGCTCGACGATCCGGAGTCGACGATCGCCGTGGTCGCCTCGCTCGTCCCGCTCTCGTCTCCGATCATCATGCCGGTGCGTGTGACTGTCGACGCGGCCAGCACGGTGGAGATCGTCGCCTCGCTGGGATTGCTGGTGGTGGGCATCGCGCTGCTGGTGCCGCTGGGCGCACGCATCTACGAGAATGCGGTGCTGCGTATGGGCAAGCCGCTGAAGCTTCGGGAGGCCTGGAACGCCTCCACCCGGTCGCGATGAGCATGGGCATGGAGGACTCGACCGGTGGGGCGCTTTTTGGCTTCATACGAACCCATAAGGCGCCCAACCCTCGTGGCGGGTCGCTCCAGTTCTCGGAGTTCATCGATGGGGCGCGGCGGGGTGGACAGGGCCCTAAAGGTGTAGAACCTCGGCCATGACACGGACCGCCGCCTTCCTCACTGTCCTCGTTGCCCTGCTCGCCCTGGCCGCCGTCCCGGCCTCCGCCGCGCGTTATGTCGCCGGCTCGGAGGGGTCTGGCGACCCGTTCTTCCCGCTGGCGGGCAACGGCGGATACGACGTGCGCCACTACTCGCTGCGGATCGCCTACGACCAGCCGGCCAACTCGCTCGAGGGGTTCGCTGTCATCCGGGCGCGCGCAACCGAGAACCTGTATCGCTTCAACCTCGACCTGCGCGATTTCCTGACCGTGTCCGGCGTGACCGTGAACTTCCGCCGCGCCTCCTACGTGCAGGAGCAGGGCCAGGAGCTGGTGATCACCCCGC
This sequence comes from uncultured Thermoleophilaceae bacterium, assembly GCA_963728495.1. Taxonomy (GTDB): domain Bacteria; phylum Actinomycetota; class Thermoleophilia; order Solirubrobacterales; family Thermoleophilaceae; genus JACVRW01. Next base: position 556,047 of record CAVSKI010000011.1, read on the forward strand.
GCAAGAAGATCAAGGCGGGCGAACGCATGCTCATCACCGTCGAGTATGCGGGCACGCCCGAGGTGGTGGTCGACCCGGACGAGGCGGTCGAGGGCTGGGTCCCCACCGATGACGGCGCCTTCGTGGTCAACGAGCCGCAGGGTTCGCCGGGCTGGTACCCGGTCAACGACAGCCCGCGCGACAAGGCCACCTACGACTTCCGCGTGAAGGTGCCCGCGGGCAAGACCGCGGTCGCCAACGGCGAGCTGATCTCCCAGCGCACCCGCCAGGGTTGGACGACCTGGCACTGGAGCCAGGACGAGGTGATGTCGCCCTACCTGGCGACGGCCACCAACGGCACCTTCCTCACCGACCGGTACAGGGCCAACGGCGTGTTCATGTACGACGCCGTCGACCCGAACACGCGCGTCGAGGAGGCCGATCCGCCGAACCCGGCGCTCGCCTTCGCGCGACTCGATCCCCAGCCGGAGATCATGGCCTTCTTCTCCGACCTCTACGGGGGCTACCCGTTCAGCGCGGGAGGCGGCATCATCGACTGGGCTCCCGACGTGGGCTACGCGCTCGAGTCCCAGACCCGCACCAACTACGAGCGCATCCCCGACGCGACGACCGTGGTGCACGAGATCGCCCACCAGTGGTTCGGCGACGCGGTCACGCTCGCCGTGTGGCCTGACATCTGGCTCAACGAGGGTTTTGCGACGTTCTCGGAGTGGATCTACGACGAGCGTCACGGCGGGCCCCCGGCGCAGGAGCCCTTCGACGAGCTGTGCGCGACGCCCGAGGACAGCGAGGACGGTCAGGACCTGTGGTTCCCGGCGCCGGCCGCGCTCGAGGACGCGAGCCAGCTCTTCGGCACGCCGGTGTACTCCCGCGGCGCGATGACGCTGCAGGCTCTGCGCACGGCGGTCGGCGACGATGCCTTCTTCGACACACTGCGTCGCTGGTACGCGCAGAATCGCTACGGGAACGTGACCACGGCCGACTTCATCGCGCTTTCGGAGCGGATCTCGGGGCAGCAGCTCGACGAGCTCTTCAACGCCTGGCTCTACGAGGAGGGCCGTCCGGCGGCCTGCGACGCATAGGTCTCTCGACGATTGTCCGACATAGCCGCGCCGGAACGCGCGGATACACTCAGGTCATGCGCGACGAGGGCACCCTGAGGGTCAAGACTGGCCTGGCCGAGATGCTCAAGGGCGGGGTGATCATGGATGTGGTCACCGCCGACCAGGCGAGGATCGCCGAGGAGGCGGGCGCGGCCGCGGTGATGGCGCTCGAGCGTGTGCCGGCCGATATCCGAGCCGCCGGCGGCGTGGCCCGCATGGCCGACATCGCCAAGATCGAGGAGATCCAGGAAACCGTGACGATCCCGGTGATGGCCAAGGCCCGCATCGGCCACTTCGTCGAGGCTCAGGTGCTCGAGGCGCTCGAGGTCGACTACATCGACGAGTCGGAGGTGCTGACACCGGCCGACGAGGCTCACCACATCGACAAGTGGGCCTTCAAGATCCCCTTCGTCTGCGGCGCGACCAACCTGGGCGAGGCGCTGCGGCGGATCGCCGAGGGGGCCGCGATGATCCGCTCGAAGGGTGAGGCGGGAACGGGGAACGTGGTGGAGGCGGTGCGCCACATCCGCATGATCACGAGCGAGATCAGGCGCCTGGCCACCCTGAGCCCGATGGAGCTCGGGAGCGCGGCAAAGGAGCTGCAGGCGCCGCTGGAGATCGTCCGCGACGTGGCCGAGAGGGGACGCCTGCCGGTGGTGTTGTTCTGCGCCGGAGGAATCGCCACCCCGGCCGACGCCGCGCTGATGATGCAGCTGGGCGCAGAGGGCAACTTCGTCGGGTCGGGCATCTTCAAGTCCTCCGATCCCGAGCGCCGTGCCCGCGCGATCGTCGAGGCCACCACCCACTACGACGACGCCGAGCGGGTGGCTGCGGCCTCAAAGGAACTGGGTGAAGCGATGCCCGGCATCGAGATCGGCACCCTCGAGGCCGACGGCGGGCTGCTTCAAAACCGCGGTTGGTAGCGCCCGAAACCTTTGATCGGAGTACTCGCCCTCCAAGGTGGGTTCGAGGCGCACGCCAAGGCGCTAGAGCAAGTCGGTGCCCAGCCGCGCCGCGTCCGCGTGCCCGCCGACCTCGAAGCGCTCGATGGGCTGGTGATTCCCGGGGGAGAGTCGACCACGATCACCCTCGGCGTGGAGCGCGAGGGCCTGGCCGAGCCGCTGCGTGAGTTCGTGCGCTCGGGTCGCCCCGTCCTTGGCACCTGCGCGGGCCTGATCATGCTCGACCGCGACCACCTCGACCTGCTCGACGTGACCGTCCGGCGCAACGCCTTTGGGCGCCAGCTGGCCTCCTTCGAGGCGGAGCTCGACTGGGAGGGCGAGCCGCTGAAGGCGATCTTCATCCGCGCGCCCTGGGTCGAGGACGCCGGTCACGGCGTGGAGGTGCTGGCCGAGGTGGAGGGCCATCCTGTCGCCGTGCGCCAGGGCAACATCCTGGCCGTGTCCTTCCACCCGGAGTTGACCGACGAGCGCCGTCTGCACCGCTGGCTGCTCGAGCATGCGAAAGTCACGCCAGCATGAGAGACCACCGCGCCGACGCCCTCGCCCAGATCCTCGTCCGCTACTCGACCCAGGTCAGTAAGGGCGACGTATGCGTGATCCAGTCCACCACCGCCGCCGAGGTGCTGGTGCAGGCGATCTACGAAGAGGTGCTGCGCGCGGGCGGCCTCCCGGTCATGCAGCTCACGAGCGAGGGGGCCAAGTCGGCCTTCTTCGAGCTGGCCGGCCCCGAGCAACTGGACTGGATCGCTCCCCCCGCCACCTGGGCGGCCGAGAACGCCGACGTTCAGATCGGCGTGATGGCCGACGTCAACGCGCGCGAGCTCTCGAAGATCGACCCCAAGAAGCAGGCGCGTGCCCAGAAAGCGCGCAGGGAGCTGATGGAGACCTCGATGAAACGCTCGGCCGAGGGCGAATACCGCTGGTCGCTGACCCTGTTTCCCACGCACGCCTACGCCAGCGAGGCGGGCATGTCGCTGCGCGACTACGAGGATTTCTACTACGCGGCCTGCCTGGCCACGGACTCCGACCCGCTCACCGCCTGGCAGCGCCAGTCCGACCAGGTGAACCATCTCGCCGAATGGATCGAGGGCAAGGAGGAGGTGCACATCCAGGGCCCGGGCACCGACATCACGCTCGGGACGGGCGGCCGGCACTGGATTCCCTGCGTGGGCGAGCACAACATGCCCGACGGCGAGTTCTTCACCGGCCCGCTCGAGGACTCGGCCGACGGTGAGATCACGTTCTCGTTTCCGGCCTCATACGGCGGCCGGACCGTGTCCGGCGTGCGCTTTCGCTTCGAGGACGGCAAGGTCGTCGACGCTTCGGCCGACCAGGGCGAGGAGTTCCTGATCGAGATGCTCGACACCGACGAGGGCGCGCGGCGCCTGGGCGAGCTGGGAATTGGCACCAACTACGGGATCTCAACCGGAACCAAGGAGATCCTGCTCGACGAGAAGATCGGCGGCACCGTGCACCTTGCGGTGGGCATGAGTTACCCCGAGACCGGCGGGGAGAACAGCTCCGCGGTGCACTGGGACATGGTCTGCGACCTGCGCCAGGGCGGCACGATCAGCGTCGACGGCGTCGAGTTGCAGCGCGATGGGCGCTTCGTGGTCTGAGCCATGGCCGGCCATTCCAAATGGGCCTCGATCAAGCACAAGAAGAAGGCCGTCGACGCCAAACGCGGCGCGCTCTTCACGAAGCTCACCCGCGCGATCACCGTCGCCGCGCGTGAGGGTGGGGGAGACCCGGAGGGCAACCCGGCGCTGGCACTTGCGATCCAGAAGGCGCGCGACGGGTCGATGCCCAAGGACAACATCGAGCGCGCGATCGCCAAGGGCACGGGCGCCGACTCCGACGCCGATGCCTTCGAGTCGGTGCTCTACGAGGGCTACGGCCCCAGTGGCGTGGCGATCCTGGTCGAGGCGCTGACCGACAACCGCAACCGCACCGGGTCGGAGGTGCGGCACACCTTCACCAAGCACGGCGGCAATCTCGGCGAGCCCGGCTCGGTGGCCTGGACCTTCGAGAAGAAGGGCGAGATCGTGGTCGACGGGTCGCGCTACTCCGAGGACGATCTGCTCGCCGCCATCGACGCGGGAGCCGAGGACCTGGTGCTCGACGGCGACGTGTGGGAGATCGTGACGGGCCCCACGGACGTGGCCGCGGTGCGCGATGCGCTCGCCGCCGAGGGCGTCGAGATCGAGTCTGCCGAGCTGGCGCAGCGCCCCACCACTCGAACCCCGGTCACCGAGGACCGCGTGCGAACGCTCATGAATCTGATCGAGGCTCTCGAGGAGCACGACGACGTTCAGGCGGTCCATGCGAACTTCGACGTCGACGCCGAGGTGCTCGAGCGCGTGGCCGCCGCGTGAGGACCAGCTCGCGCCGGGCGCGTCTGCTGCTCGGGGCGTTCTGGATCTCTGCCGGAACACTGCACTTCGCGCTGCCGCGGACCTACGAGGCAATCGTGCCCACCTACCTCGTCGGCTGGCAGGGCGAGGTGGTGGCCGCCAGCGGCGCGGCCGAGATAGCGGGCGGGCTGGCCGTGCTTCCCGCGCGCACGCGGCGGATCGCGCGCTGGTGGCTGCTGGCCACCGTTGTGGCGATCTTCCCGGCCAACCTCCACATGGCCGTGAACGCGGAGGAGTTCCCGCGGATACCCGAGCCGCTGCTCTGGGCCCGCCTGCCCTTCCAGGGCGTCTTCGCTTGGTTCATCTGGCGCGGCACTCGCTAGACATCCGGTGTCCGGGTGAAGGCGTCCGCCATCGGACGCAGAATCCCCCGTATTGGTGATCGTCCTCGGTATCGACCCCGGCACCGCGAACACGGGCTACGGGGTGGTCGTTTCACGCGGCTCCACGCTCGCGGCGCTCGACGGCGGCGTGATCGCGACCCGCCCGGGCAGCCCGCTCGAGCGCCGGCTGGCCGACATACACGTGCGCGTGTGCGAGTTGATCGCGGAGCATCGGCCGGTGGCCCTGGCCGTGGAGGACCTCTACTTCGGGCGCAACGCCCATTCCGCCTTTGCCGTGGGGCAGGCCCGCGGCGTGGTGCTGCTATCGGCCGGGATGGCGGGCGTGCCCTGCTTCTCCTACACCCCGCAGGCTGTGAAGCAGGCGGTGTGCGGCACGGGATCGGCCGAGAAGGGCCAGGTGCAACGGATGGTCGGCGCCCTGCTCTCGCTCGCCGAGCCCCCACAGCCCGACCACGCGGCGGATGCGCTGGCGGTCGCCATCTGCCACGCAAACGGCGCGCCGCTCAAGGAGGCCCTGGGATGACAACCGAAGGGACACGGACGTGATCGCCTCGATCCGCGGCGAGGTGATCTCGCGGCTGGGCGGGGAGGTGGTGATCGAGGCCGCCGGCGTGGGCTACCGCATGGCCGTGTCCACCGAGACGCTTACCAGCGTCCCCGCCGCGGGCGAGCAGGCGCGCCTGTTCACCCACCTGGTACTGCGCGACGACGGGATGCACCTCTTCGGCTTCGCGACCCAGCCCGAGCGCGAGCTCTTCCTCATGCTGATCGGCGTGCAGTCGGTTGGCCCCAAGGTCGCCTTGGCGGTGCTCTCGGGCGGCACGCCTCGCGAGCTGCTCAACGCGATCGCATCGGGCGACAGCGCGCGCTTCCAGGCCGTGCCCGGGATCGGCAAGCGCACGGCCGAGCGGATCATCGTCGAGCTGCGCGAGAAGGTGGCCGGGAAGGTCACCGACGAGATCGTGGTGCGCCACACGCCCTCGGACGACCCGCGCACGCTGGCCCGCGAGGGACTGCTCGGCCTGGGCTTCACGATCCAGGAGGCGGACTCGCTGCTCGAAAAGGCGGGTGGCGAAACGGCCGAGGATCTGATCGCCGGCGCGCTCAGGGGTGCACGGTGAACGGCATCCGCACGCCCGGGGTCGAGCGCCTGCAGGATCCCGCGCCCCTGCCCACCGAGGACGACCTCGACCGCTCGCTGCGCCCGCGCCGGCTCGAGGACTTCGTGGGCCAGGAGCGGGTGAAGGAGCAGCTCGCCGTTTTCATCGAGGCGGCCAGGGCGCGCGGCGAGGCTCTTGACCACGTCCTGCTCGCCGGTCCGCCCGGGTTGGGCAAGACCTCGCTGGCCCAGATCGTGGCCAACGAGCTGGGCGCGGACTTCATCAACACCGCCGGCCCCGCGCTCGAGCGCAAGGGCGACATCGCCAGCTACCTGACGGCCCTCGCGCCGCGCAGCGTGTTCTTCGTCGACGAGATCCACCGCCTCCCGCGGGCGCTCGAGGAGACCTTCTATCCGGCGATGGAGGACCGCAAGCTGCCGATAACCGTCGGCCAGGGGGCGGGGGCCGCCGTCGTGACCCTCGATCTGCCCGAGTTCACCCTGATCGGCGCCACGACCCGGGCGGGTCTGCTGACCACGCCGCTGCGCGACCGCTTCGGGGTCACCCACCGCCTGGAGCTCTACGGCCCGGCCGACCTCGGGCGCATCGTGCGCCGCTCGGCCCGGATCCTGGACGTTGCCATCGACGATCCCGGCGCCGAGGCCATCGCCGCGCGCTCACGCGGCACCCCGCGGGTGGCCAACCGGCTGCTCAAGCGGGTGCGCGACTTCGCCGAAGTGCGCGGCGCGGGCTCGATCGACGAGCGAGTGGCCGCCGAGGCGCTCGAGCTGATGGAAGTCGACGCGGCGGGATTGGACCGCCTCGACCGAGAGATCCTGCGCGCCATCTGTGAGAAGTTCGGAGGCGGCCCGGTCGGGCTCTCGACGCTCAGCGTGGCCGTGGGCGAGGAGTCGGACACGATCGAGGACGTCTACGAGCCCTACCTGCTGCAGCAGGGCCTGCTGATGCGCACGCCCCGCGGCCGCGTGGCCACCGACGCCGCCTTCGCGCATCTCGGGCTCGATGCACCCCGGGACGGTGCCGGCCGCCTGTTCTGATTAACCTGCTGGCGGCCATGGCTCGCAGACTCCTCACCGCCCTGCTCATAACCATGTCCACGCTGGTGGCGCTGCCCGCCGCGGCCGGCGCGGACCACGCGTGGATCGTCAACGGCCAGGCTGTGCACTGGGCATCCACGGTCGATCCGGCGGCGATCGACCTGGGGGACAATCTCGACGACCCCGTGTGGGACAACCTCCGCTTCGCTCCATCGTGGGTCTGGTCCGCGACCACGCTCCCCTCGGGCGGACTCGGTCCCAGCCCCTATCTGCGCGTCACCACTCGGGCCGGCGGCTTGGCCTCGAACGAGGTGGAGATGTACGACGGGTTCTACGGCGCGAACGAGTGGGTGGGCCAGGCGACCCTCAACTCGATCGACTGCGGAAGGCCACATCGGACAGGCGACCATCCAGCTCAACCGCTCCTATTCCCTGACCCCGAGCCAGAAGCACGCCGCGATCAACCACGAGGTCGGTCACACCCTCGGTCTCGCCCACGACGACGACACCGTCATGTGCGCCGTCCTGTGTGGAATCGAAAACCCCGTGACCCACGATTACGAGGTGCTCGACTCCGTCAACTCGCACACCGACAGCTACGACACGACCGTGCCCGATCTCCCGGCACCGGCCCCGGTCGGGACGACCAGGGTCCGCCGAGACGGACCGAGAGCCCTGGTCTACGTCACCCGCCTGCGAGGCGGAGGGGCACGCGTGGTGTTTCGCGACTTCGTGAGCGCGCGGGCGGCCACCGCCGCCCTCCGCGATTAGCCGAACTGCGCCTCTTCGGTCGAGCCGCTCAGCGCCCCGGTCGATGATTCGCCCCCGGAGATGATCTCCGCCACCTCGTCGAAGTAGCCGGCGCCCACCTCTCGCTGATGCGAGGTGGCCGTGTAGCCGTTCTCCTCGTTGGCGAACTCGCGCTGCTGGAGCTCGGCGTAGGCCGTCATGCCGTGATCGCGATACCCGCGTGCGAGCTCGAACATCGAGTGGTTGAGCGTGTGGAAGCCGGCCAGGGTGATGAATTGGAAGCGATAGCCCAGGTCGCCCAAGCTCTTCACGAACCCCTCGATCTCGTCGTCGGACAACGTGCGCTTCCAGTTGAACGAGGGCGAGCAGTTGTAGGCCAGCATCCGGCCCGGGAACTCGCCGTGGATGGCCGACGCGAACGCCTCGGCCTCGTCGAGGTCCGGCTCGGCCGTCTCGCACCAGATCAGGTCCGCGTAAGGCGCGTAGGCCAGGCCGCGGGCGATCGCCTGATCCATCCCCGCCTCGGTGCGGTAGAAGCCCTCCTCGGTACGCTCGCCGGTAAGAAAGCGCTCGTCGGCCGAGTCGGCGTCGCTCAGCAGCAGATCCGCTCCGAGGGCGTCGGTACGCGCCATGAGCACGGTGGGCACGTCCTCCACGTCGGCCGCCAGCCGGGCGGCCACCAGGTTGCGCACGGCCTGGGCGGTGGGAAGGAGCACCTTGCCGCCCATGTGACCGCACTTCTTCTCCGAGGCCAGCTGGTCCTCGAAGTGCACCCCCGCAGCGCCGGCCTCGATCATCGCCTTCATCAGCTCGAAGCAGTTGAGCGTTCCGCCGAAGCCGGCCTCGGCATCGGCCATGATCGGCACGTACCAGTCGATGCCGTCGTTGCCCTCGGAGTGCTCGATCTGGTCGGCGCGCCGCAGCGCCCGGTTGATGCGCCGCACCACCGAGGGCACGGAATCCGCGGGATAGAGGCTCTGGTCGGGATACATCTCGCCGGCCAGGTTGGCGTCGGCGGCCACCTGCCAGCCGCTGAGGTAGATGGCCTCGAGGCCGGCCTTGACCTGCTGTACGGCCTGATTACCGGTGGACGCGCCGAGGGCCTGGACCGGTCCTTCGCCATCGAGGAGCTCGCGCAGACGGTTGGCGCCGCGACGGGCGAGCGTGTGCTCGACCTGCAGCGACCCCCTCAGCCGCTCCACGTCTTCGTTGCTATAGGGCCGCTCGGTGTCCATGTCTTCGGGTTCCCCGGGCCTCCGCGACCAAAACGCGCCTTGCACGAGGGGCCGGGCCTCGCCCGGACCGGAGTGACCGCTTCTAACGGTCGGCGCCCATCGGCCGATGGCTAATCTGAGCCCCTACCCATGCCGATCTTCATCTGCCCCAACTGCGGCAACCGCAGCGTCGCCACGGAGCGCACCGCCGGCTTTCAGGATCGCGCGCGCTCGTGCAAGGAGTGCGGCTTCGGGTTCCTCTTCGAACTGCTCGACGACTACTACCCCGCGCCCAACGCCGCCTTCTTCCTGCTCGACCAGCAGGGCCGCCTGATCGGCACCGGCCGGGGAGCGCGCGAGCTCACCGGCCTGGGAGATCTCGACGTGATCGGCCGCGAGGCGGCCGAGGTGCTCAACCTCGATTTCGAGTCGGGCGACGATCACATCGCCACCGCGCTGGAATGGGGGGTGCGGGTGCTGGACAAGCAGGTGGTCGTGCACGCTGAAGGGGACCGCCCGGAATCGGCGAAGGCAGACATCTTCCCCGCCTATGACGATGACGGCGGGCTCCTTCTCGTGCTGACGCCGCGATGACCAGCCGCACGCGCAACTTGTCGATCCTCGGGGTGGTGGTGGCGCTGCTCGTGCTCGCGCTGCTCGTGATCCTCCCGGGCTCGCCGCTGTCGAAGGACACCAAGCTCGGCCTCGACCTCGAGGGCGGCATCGAGCTCGTCTACGAGGCCCGACCCACCCCGCAGGTGCCGCAGGTCACCCAACAGGCCATCGACGATGCGATCGAGACGATGCGCAAGCGCGTGGACTCGCTCGGCGTGTCCGAACCGGAGATCCAGCGCTCGGGCCGCGAGCAGATCGCCGTGGGCCTTCCCTCGGTCCAGAACGCCGAGCGGGCCAAGGCTCAGGTGGGCACCACCGCGCAGCTCCAGTTCTACGACTGGGAGCCCAACCTGCTCACCGAGCGCGAGACCTACGCCGGCGGCAACGCCCTCTACGACGCCACCGAGGCGGCCTCGAAGCAGAAGGGCAAAGCCGAGCGGGTGGACGTCGTTCCCGGGTCGGGCGACACCCCGGAGGAGGCGGACCGCAAGAACAACACCTCGAACGACCGCTACTACCTCTTCGGTCCGGACCAGCTGCCGATAGGCCCGGACGAGCAGCCGGTGCGAACGGGCAACTACGAGCCCTCAGGCTCCTGCGAGGAGCTGCTTGCCGAGTACCAGGCCGAGGACGGGCCGGCCAAGGAATACGCGAAGAACACCGAGTGCCTGGACGAGCTCGAGGAGCTGGGCTCGGGCGGCCCGCCTTCGGGCTCGCGGGTGATCAAGGTGCCCGAGGGCGTGGTCGTGGTCGAGCAGGAGCGCTCGCCCAACCAGCCGCCGCAGATCAAGCGCTTCAGCGTGCTCGAGGACGACTCCGAGCTGTCCGGACAGGACATCAAGAACCCTGAGGCCAACACGGATCCCAATACCAACGCCCCGCTGGTGCAGATGGAGTTCAGCGACAAGGGCCGCGAGGCCTTCGCGCGCGTGACCAAGCGGATCGCCGAGCGCGGCTTCGACGCCTCCACGCTCAATCCCGGGGGCGACAAGGAGCAGTCCTTCCAGCGCTTCGCCATCACGCTCGACGACCAGATCGTCTCCCTGGCCACGATCGACTTCGTCCAGCAACCGGAGGGAATCGACGGCCGCACGGGGGCGCAGATCGAGAACGTCGGCGACTTCCAAGCCGCCAACGACCTGGCCGAGAGCCTGCGCATCGGCGCCCTGCCCGTGGACCTCAAGTTGATCTCAGAGACCCAGGTCTCGGCCACCCTCGGTAGGCAGGCACTCGATCAGGGACTGCTCGCGGCCGGCGTCGGCCTCGCGCTCACCATTCTCTTCCTGCTCATCTTCTACCGGGTGCTCGGCCTGGTGGCCACGTCCGCCCTCCTCATCTACGCGGTCCTGCTGCTCGCGCTGGTCAAGCTCATTCCGATCACGCTCACGCTGCCGGGCATCGCCGGTCTCGTGCTCACCCTGGCGGTGGCGGCTGACGCCAACATCGTGATGTACGAGCGAATAAAGGAGGAGGTGCGCGACGGGAGATCCATTCCCGCCGCCATCTCCGCCGGCTACACCAAGGCGCTGCGGACCATCATCGATGCGAACGTGGTGACCGTCGGCGTGGCCTTCATCCTGTTCACGCTCGCCACAGCCGGGGTCAAGGGCTTCGCGTTCACGCTCGGAGTGGGAACGCTGGTCTCGTTGTTCACGGCGGTGCTCGCCACCTCGGCGATCCTCGGCTCGATGGCGCGAACGCGCTTGCTGCGCCGGCCGAGTGCGCTCGGTGTGGGCCGAGATCACAAGTCGTGGAGCTTCGACTTCATGGGCAACGCGCGCTGGTTCTTCTCGTTCTCCGGCGTGATCCTGCTCGTGGGGGCGATCGCCATCTCCACGCTCGGCATCCAGTTCGGCATCGACTTCGAATCGGGCACGCGGATCACCACGCCGCTGGAGCAGGCGGCCAGCGTGGACGACGTGCGCGGGACGCTCTCGCCGCTCGGCTACGACGACGCCAAGATCCAGGCCGTCGACGACCCCGAGCTGGGCTCGAACGTGTTCCAGATCTCGGTGCCCGAGCTCGACCCCACCGAGGTGGACGAGGTGGAGGCAGCTCTGGACGACAACTTCGGAGTGGCGGTGGGCGACTTCTCCTCGCAGTCGATTGGTCCGACCTTCGGCGAGCAGATCGCGCAGACCGCGCTGATCGCCGTGATCGCCTCGCTCCTGCTGATCTCGCTCTACATCGGCTTCCGCTTCGAGTGGAAGTTCGCCGTGCCGATCCTGATCGCGCTGGCCCACGACCTGCTCATCACGGGCGGCGTCTACGCCCTGTTCGGAAGAGAGGTCACGACCTCCACGGTCGCCGCCCTGCTCACGATCATGGGTTACTCGCTTTACGACACGGTGATCGTGTTCGACCGAATACGCGAGAACGTGCCGCGCATGCCGCGCGCGACCTTCTCGCAGATCGCCAACCGCTCCATGTCCGAGGTGTTCACCCGATCGCTGGCCACCAGCTTCGTGGTGCTGATGCCGGTCGGCGCGCTGCTCTTCTTCGGCGGCGACACGCTCAAGGACTTCGCCTTCGCGCTGCTGGTGGGGGTGGCGTCGGGCGCCTACTCGTCGATCTTCATCGCCACTCCCGTACTCGTGGAGTGGAAGGAACGGGAGCAGGTGTACATGCGCCGCCGCCGGCTGGTGATGGAGCAGTCCGGGGGAATCGTGCCTGCGTTTGCCACCGGAGCGGCGGCCGCCGCGCCGGCCGTGGCCGCGGCGGGCGCGGGCGGAGCGGGCGCCGGTGCGCCGCCGACCTCGCGCGAGAGCCGCGCCGCGCGGCGAGCGGGACGCGCCGCGGCGCCCAGACCGGCCACCGCGCCGCCCCCCACGACCCCGGCGCCGCAGCCGGCTCCGCCCACGGAACCCGCCACCACCAAGCAGCCCGCCCCGACCACCGAGCCCCCCGACGCCGAGGCGGGCAAGGGGCCGGCGCCTCGGCCCGACGGAGACGGCAACGGCGCACCGCCCTCGCGCACCAGCTCTACGGCGGGCCGCCAGAAGCCGAAGCGGCAGCGTCCCCGAAAGAAGCACGGTCGCCGATGAGCCTGGTCGTCTGGATCATGATGGGCATCGCCCTCTGGCACTTCACCGTCTTCGTGCCCGACCGCTTCTGGGGCGGGATCGTTGGCGCCTTCCTGGCCTCGGCCGTGTTTGCCGCGCTGTTCGGCTACTTCGCCAACGGCCTCACGGTGCCGGGTGCGAGCGACACGGATATCACGCAAGCGTTGATCGCCGTACCCGGGGCGCTGATCGGGCTTTCGCTCTCCTACTGGTGGGGCTCGCGAGTCGACCGCGAGCACGGCATCGATCACGGGCTCACGCGCGCCGGCTCACACTGATGGACCCGCTCGAGGCGAGCGTCACGGTCGACCTCCCGCCCGAGCGCGCCTTCGAGCTGTTCACCGAGGGGTTGGGGGAGTGGTGGCCGCGCGAGTTCTCCTGGTCGCAGGAAAGCCTCGAGGAGATGGGCATCGAACCGCACGAGGGCGGCTTTGCCTACGAACGCGGGCCCCACGGCTTCACACTCCACTGGGGGCGAGTGCTCACCTGTGAGCCTCCACAGCGGATCGTGTTCACCTGGCAGATAGCGCCGGACCGCTCACCGCAGCCCAACCCGGACCGGTCGAGCGAGGTGGAGGCGCTGTTCACCGGCTCGCCCGAGGGCGGCACGGACGTGGCGCTGGAGCACCGCGGCTGGGAGCGCCACGGCGAGGGGGCCCGGGAATACCGCGACGGCTTCGAAGCGGCCGGCGCCTGGCCGCTGGCGCTGGAGCGTTTCGCGGCCACGGCCGCCGTGGAACGCCGTCCATAGCTCCGCTGGCAGACTTCGCTCGTGTCCGAGTACCGGCGGCAGGCCCACCTCGCAGCGCCCCTCGAAGTGGTCTGGGGCTTCGTCGGCACCCCCAGTCGCTATCCCGAGTGGTGGCCGCGCGTCGTTGAGGTGCGCGGCGAGCGCTTCGAGGAGGGGGATGAGTACGCCCAGGTCACGCGTGACTCGATCCGGAGCGTCGACACGAACTTCCTGCTCGAGCGCCGCGAAGACCTGCGCCACATCCGAATGAGCTGCCAGTTGACCGGAATGTACGCCAGCTGGCTGCTCACGCCGGCACAGGGCGGCACGTTCGTCGAGCTGGAGATGGGCATGGAGCCCAGGCGCGTGGGCGATCGCCTGTTCGACGCGGCACTGGGCAAGCTGTACTTCCGCCGCTGGAGCGAGCAATCGATCGACGCGCTGGGACGGGCCGCCGGCGGCGAGCAAGCGGAACCACGGATCTGATCTCGGGCGTGTTGAAGCGCGAGGTCGAGCACTGGCCGGTCGGCTAGCGGCGCTTCAGGAATGCTCGCGTCAGGAGTCCGAGCGCGTACTCGTACGCGGCAGCACCCAGATTCGTGCCCGCCAGAAAGATCAGCGCATCGGCCGATGAGACTGAATCGCTGAGGAAGACGGCGCCGAAGGCCCCGGCGTAGTAGGGCGCCTCCTTCGCGAGTTCGGTGCCAAGGTAGCCGGCCGCGGCAGCGATCCTCTGCATGCGGCGGCTGCCGGGCCTCGAGCTTCGCCAGGTCATAAGCCGCCTTCGAGAACACGTTCGTGCTTGTTCCTGTCTGCTCGAGCAGCTTCCAATTCGCCTGGAGGTTTACCCGCAGACCGGCTCCCCAGAGCACATAGGTCCCGGCGAGCAGCACCAGCAGGAGCTCGTGATCGAGGCCGCGCAGAAGATGAGAGGCGGCCAGGAGAACTCCTACTGCGGTGGCGAGCGCATCCAGCGCATACGTCGAAACGGCGGTCGCGCCGAGGGTGATGGCCCATTTCCGCGGCCCGGCCCACCTTCGTGCGCTCGAGGCCTCGGCCTCGGAAGCGTCCATGAGGGGAGGACCTGCCGGCCGGGCAGAAAATTCCGTTCTGTCCGCTTCTCAGCGCAGGATGGGCCGGATGCAGTCCAAGCCGAGCCGGTGGACGTGTGCGCCCTACGAGGTGGCGGCCGCCGAACGCCTGGCCGGTGGCCTCGGTGTGTCACGCGTTGTCGGGACGATCCTCGCCCGTCGCGGCTTCACCGACGTGGCGGAGGCACGCCGCTTCCTGGCCGCGGGCGAGCGTCACGATCCGGGCACGTTGCCCGGTGCTCCGGGCGCCTGTGAGCTGATTCTGAGGCACCTGGAGCGCGGGTCGCGAATCGCCGTGTTCGGTGACTACGACGTCGACGGCGTCTGCTCCACAGCCATGCTCGTACGCACCCTGCGCGCGCTGGGCGGGGACCCCCAATGGGAGCTGCCGAGCCGCTTCGACGAGGGATACGGCCTCTCGGTCGCTGCGGTGGAGCACCTGGCCGCGCGCGGAGTGGAGCTGCTCGTGACGGTCGACTGCGGGGTGACCGCGGTCGAGCAAGTGGCTGCCGCGAGGGCGACGGGACTCGACGTGGTGATCACCGATCACCACCGGCCCGGTCCGGCCCTGCCCGACTGCACGCTCGTGCATCCGGCGCTCGGGGCCTACGGCTGTCCCGAGCTGTGCGCCGCCGGGGTGGTTCTAAAGCTCAGCGAGGCGCTGCACGTGGCCGCAGGCGCCGATCCGCAGCGCGCGGACGAGGATCTCGACCTCGCCGCGCTGGCCACCGTGTGCGACCTCGTGCCGCTGCGCGACGAGAACCGGCGGATCGTGCGCGAGGGGCTCGTGGCCATGGCACGCACGCGCAAGCCCGGCCTGCGAGCGTTGATGGCGGTGGCCTCCGTCGAGCCCGCCGAGCTCACCGAGCAGCATCTCGGCTTCAGGCTGGGCCCACGTATCAACGCCGCCGGGCGCATGCGTCGGGCCGACGCCGCGCTGGAGCTGCTGCTCACCGAGGACGAGGAGCGCGCAACGGAGGTGGCGCGCGAGCTCGATCTGCTCAACCGCGACCGCCGGGAGGCCGAGACCCGCATCACGTTCGCCGCCGAGGCGGCCTGCGCCCCCCAGGCCGCTCGCGCGGCCATGGTGGTGGCCGGCGAGGGCTGGCACCCCGGAGTGGTGGGGATCGTGGCCTCCCGGCTCGTCGAGCGCTGGCGCCGACCCTGCGTGGTGATCGCGCTCGAGGACGGCGCCGCGCGCGGCTCGGGACGCAGCATCTCGTCCTACGACCTTCACGCCGGGCTCGCGGCCTGCGCGGAGCACCTGACTCGTTTCGGCGGGCACCGAATGGCGGCGGGAGTCGAGCTCGAGGCCGGTGCCGTCGAGGCCTTCGGCCGCGCGCTCGCCACTCACGCCGGGCACGCCCTCACGCCGGGCGACCTGATACCGCACGAGCGCGTGGACGCCGTGGTACCCGGCGGGCTGCTCGGCCTGGAGCTTGCCGACGAGCTGGAATGCCTGCGCCCGTTCGGAATGGGCAACCCGCAGCCGACGTTGCTGGTGCCCGCCGCCCGCTTCCAGCACGTGGCCGCGATGGGCGAGGAGAAGCAGCACTCCCGCTTCACGCTGGTCACCGCCGGTGGAGCCCGTTCGCGCGGCGTGGCCTTCGGCTCTGCCCCGCGGGCACTGGCGCAGGCCCAGGCCGACAACCACGACATCGCTCTGCGCCTGGAACGCAACCGCTGGAACGGGATGGTGGAGCCGCGGGTGCTCCTGCGCGCGATGTGCCCGACCCTCGCCGGCTCGCTGGACGTGCTCGGCGAAGAGGGAACGTTCTGGGAAAGGGTGGCCCGCGAGCTGGGGCGCCGAAGCGCTTCTGCGGAAGCAACCCATATTGAGGACAGCGGCGTCGGCCCCGAACCCATCGATCGAAGCTGTGAGGGCTTCGCGGGTGTAGCCGGCGATCTCTTCACCAGCGGCGAGCCGGTGTTGGTCGTGGTGGCCGACGTTGCCCGGCGGCGGTCGGGTCTCGAGCAGATCGTTGCCGGGCTGGCGTCGCAGGCAATGCCCGTGGCCTCCTGGCACGCGCTCGAGGCGGCTCCCTCCCTGGTCGGCGCCTTTGGGCACCTCGTCGCGCTCGATCCTCCGCCGGGGGGCCGCGCCGATCCGCTGCTGCGCCGTGGCCCACCCGCCCACATCGCCTGGGGCCCGGCCGAGGCCGAGTTCGCCCTGCTCGTGTATCGGGGGGCGCTCGACCTGAGGCCGGCGCTGGCGGACGCCTACCGCGCGCTCCGCGACGCGGGCCCGGATGCGCCGCCCGATGCGCTCGAGCAGGCGCTCGGTGGAGGCGCGCGCTATCCGCGAACCCCCGAGATCTGCGCCCGCCTCGTGGTGATCCTCGACGAGCTCGGCCTGGTCGAGTTCGCCCTGGGGCCGCCCGCCTGTCGGGTGATGGAGGCAACCCGCCGAGAGCTGTCCGAGTCACGCACCTTCGCGCGCTGCACGCAAAGACTCGCGGCCGTCGAACACGCGTTGAGCGCCGAGGTCGAGGCTCAGCGGCCGGCGCGAGCCGCCTGATCTGTGCCAAGCCCTCGGGCACGCGACAAACCGCTCTAAACTCGACCTATGGCGAAGGCCAACGCGAAGGGCGATGCACCGGGCGGCCAGGCGGGCGCCACCAAGCGGCGCAAGCTGCCCAAGACCGCCGGTCGCGCCAACGGGCGGGACTTCGACCACCACAGAGTCGACGAGCACGACTCGCGCGGCCCCGCCGGCCCGAAGACCGGTCTGACCGACGACCAGCGCGTACTGCTCGGAGACCTGTTCGCGGTGGTGGAGGAGCACGCCGAGGAGGCCGCCGAGCCGATCGATCGCGATCTGGTCACGGGCGCGTTCGTATTCGCGTGCGCGCGTCATGCCGACCAGCGCCGAGCCAGCGGCGAGGACTTCATCGTGCACCCGGTCGGAGTGGCCAAGATCTGCGCGGGGATGCGGATGGACACGGCCACGCTGTGCGCCGCGCTGCTGCACGACACCGTCGAGGACACCAGCGCGTCCCTCGACGAGGTGCGAGAGGAGTTCGGGGAGCAGGTGTGCAAGCTGGTCGACGGCGTGACCAAGCTCTCCGGTGTCACCTTCCAGAGCCGCGACGACCGCCAGGCCGAGAACTACCGCAAGATGATGGTGGCGATGGCCCAGGACATCCGGGTCATCCTGATCAAGCTCGCCGACCGCTTGCACAACATGCGCACGCTCGGCTCAATGCCCAAGCACAAGCAGCAGGAGAAGGCGCGCGAGACGCTCGACATCTTTGCCCCGCTGGCCCATCGGCTCGGCATCCACGCCATCAAGTGGGAGCTCGAGGACCTGGCGTTCGCAACGCTCCATCCGCGCAAGTTCAGCGAGATCAAGCAGCTGGTCTCCCAGCAGCGTGAGGAGCGCGAGGCCTACGTCTCACGGGCCGGCCAGTACCTGCAGACCGAGCTGGGCGCCGTGGGCATCGAGGCCCAGATCTCCGGCCGCGCGAAGCACTTCTACTCCATCTACTCGAAGATGACCAAGAAGGGCCGCGAGTTCAACGAGATCTACGACCTCACCGCGATGCGGGTGATCGTCGACTCGGTGAAGGACTGCTACGGCGCCGTGGGCGTTATCCATTCGCTCTGGAAGCCCCTCCCCGGGCGCTTCAAGGACTGGGTCGCCATGCCCAAGTTCAACATGTACCAGGCCCTCCACACGACGGTGATCGGACCGGAGGGGCGGCCGCTGGAGATCCAGATCCGGACGATGGAGATGCACCGCACGGCCGAGTACGGAGTGGCCGCGCACTGGATCTACAAGGTGGACGGGTCCAAGCCGATCCAGGAGCAGGCCGAATGGCTTCGCCACCTGCTCGACTGGCAGGACGAGATGAAGGACCCGCAGGAATTCGCCGAGACGCTGCGGGCGGACCTCTTCGAGGACGAGGTGTTCGTGTTCACGCCGAAGGGCGAGGTGAAGTCGCTGGCCGCCGGCGCGACCCCGCTCGACTTCGCCTACTCGATCCACACCGATGTGGGCCACCGCTGCGTCGGCGCCAAGGTCAACGGGAAGATCGTGCCGCTGCACTACGAGCTGCAGTCGGGGGACATTTGCGAGGTCCTGACCTCGAAGAAGGAGCGCGGACCCTCGCGCGACTGGCTGGCGCTCGCCAAGACCACCCGAGCGCAGTCGAAGATCCGCGCCTGGTTCAAGCGCGAGCGCCGCGAGGACTCCGAGCGCACCGGCCGCGAGACCCTTCACGAGCACCTCAAGCGCGCCGGCTTGCCGCCGCAGCGAATTGCCGGCTCCCCGCTCTTGGCGGACGTGATCCGCGAGATGGGTTTCCGCAAGGGCGAGGACTTCTACATCGCGCTCGGCCAGGCCAAGATCTCGCCCAAGACCGTCACCTCGAAGCTGATGCACCGCCTCAAGGAGGGCGAGGCGGCGGTGGAGCCGGCCTCGGCGGCGAGCGAGCTGCTGGAGCGCAGGGAGACACCCAAGAAGACGGCTGCCTCGTCGAACTACGGCATCAAGGTGGAGGGCGTCGATGACGTGATGCTGAGGCTGGCGAAGTGCTGTCGCCCCGTCCCGGGAGACCCCATCGTCGGGTACATCTCGCTGGGCAAGGGCATCACGATCCACCACGACCACTGCCCGAACGCCGAGGCGCTGAAGCGCAATCCCGAGCGGTTCACCCCGGTGGCATGGGAGGGCGACACCTCCGCTCCGTTCCGGGTGGAGCTGCAGATCGACGGCTGGGACCGCACGCGTATGCTCGAGGACCTCTCGCGAACCTTTGCCGAGACGGGCATCAACATCCTCGAGGCTCGCTGCACGGTCGTGCACCCAATGGTCAAGAACCGCTTCGTGGTCGAGGTCGGGGACACCCAGGCGCTGAAGACCTGCATCGCGCGGCTTCGCAACATCGAGTCGGTCTTCGACGCCTACCGGGTCACGCCGACGGGCTAAGGCGCGGCCGCTGCCTCAGTGGGATTGGGCGGTACGGCGCGACGAGAAGAGCTCCCGCCCCACGCCCGCCGCGAAGAACAGCAGCAGCACGACGACGGTCAGCCCGCCGAGATCCGCGGGGCTGGCGGCCGGCAGTCCCAGCGGGAGCTGAATAGTGCGGCCGTCCGACGCGTTCGATCCGCCGGCCGTGTCGCTCTCACCGGCCACTCGCCCCTGCGCGTTCTCGGCCGAGCCACCCGAGCCGTCTGAGTCGGACCCCGCGTCACCCAAGCCTTCGCCCAAGCCCAGTAGGCCGAGCAGGCCGCCCGAAGCGATTGAAACGAGCCCGGAGCCAGTTGAGCATGCGCCTGCGGGACCGTCCGTGCCAAGGGCTTCGATTGCCTGCTGCTCGAGACGTGCCACTCGCCGTACGCCGGTGTTGAGCGTGCGTGCGACATCGGAGCGCGCCCGCGGGCCGCCCGGGCCGAAGCCGCTGCGCATTACGACGACGCGGCGCTGGGCCGACGGAAGTCCCGGAAGGCACGCGGACCGCCGCCGCACGACGCGCTCGAGGCGCTGCTGGTGCGGGCTTCGGGGCGGCGCGACGCTCGCGCCACGCCGGGCCCCGGAGCCCCCGTTGCGACCGGCGGCAGAGCTAGCTCCGCCGCCCGCGGTGGTCTGGCCCGCCACACCGGCCTGACCGCCGGCCGAGGAGCCCGAACCGGGCGACTGGCCGCTGGGCGAGCCGGCAGAGGGAAGCGCGTCCGTCGCCGACCCCGTTGACGGAAGGTTCGGTGTGGAAGGCGGCGAAACAGGAAGCTGGGGGGCCTGGACGTCGGGAACCTGCACGTCGGGCACCGGGAGAGACGGCGTGCTGGGGACCTCGACGGGAGGTACCGGCGGCAGGTTCGGCGTCGGAGGCAGGTTCGGTGTGGGGGGAAGAGAGGGAACCGAGGGAAGCTGCTGGGCAACCCCGGCTTGGGCAGGGAATAGCGCAACCGCCACCACGACGGCGCCTCCCAAGCGCTTGGTCCAGCCGACCCCCATACCCCAGTAGTACCCGCTTTGGCGGGAAATTGCGCCGGTACGTACGAAATTCGGCCTCAGCTGATCCGCCGCCACGGTTGGGTGCAGACAAAGTTATGTCTACTCCCTAACATGCGCGCGAGTGCGAATACTGCTCGCCACCCTTGGGGTCATGGTGGTAGCGGCCGCCCCTGCGTACGGCCAATTTACCGCCTCGCCTGATCCGCCGATCGCCGGTAGCCCGGTGGTGTTCACGCCCGTGGCGCCTCTTACACCCGTCCTCTGGACCTTCGGTGCCGGCGCGAATCCCGCCGGCGCCACATCAACGGTGTCGCCCTTCTCGGGGGTCACCACCTACGCCACTCCGGGCGTGAAGACGGTGACGATGACCCCCACCGGCGGCCTTCCGCAGAGCCGTGTGATCAGCGTCGCCCCCAACACTCCACCGGCAGCCCAGTTCGCCTTCTATCCGCCTTCGCCCGTCGTCGGCCAGGAGGTGATCTTCGAGTCCTTCTCGGTCGACGCCGGAGGGCCGATAGCCAGCACGCAGTGGGACTTCGCCTACGACGGAACATTCCACGTCGACGCGACCGGCCCCAAGCCGACGGTCAAGTTCGCAACGCGCGGTACGCGGACAGTGGCCCTGAGGGTGCGAGACAGCGCGTCGCCCGCGGCCCAGGACCTGGAAACCAAGCCGATCACCGTAGGCCCCGCTCCGGCAAGCCCGCTGCCGGTGGCCCAGTTCGCCGTATCACCGCTGCGCCCGCGGGTGGGCGAGCAGGTGTCCCTGCGCTCCTTCTCCTACGACCGGGACGGGACGATCGTCTCCCAACGCTGGGATCTCGACGGGGACGGCGACTTCGACGAGAACTTCACCGGCAGCACCGCCTTCACGGTGTTTCCCAAGGCGGGTGAGCGGATCGTGCGCCTCGAGGTCCGCGACTCGGACGGCGGGGTCCAAACGGAGACCCAGAACATCACTGTCACGCCTCAACCTGCGAGAAGCGTGTCGCTCATCAACCCCTTCCCGGTGGCTCGCCTCGCGGGCAGCGTGTACCCCCGCGGGGTCCGGGTCCGGATCCTCGAGGTGCGGACGCCGCCGCGCTCGCGGGTGGTCGTGCGCTGCCTGGGCAACAGCTGCCCCGACGACAAGATCACCAAGACCTCGAAGCGCAAGCCGGTGCGCTTCAAGCGCATGACCCGATTCCTGCGCGCCGGCACGATCCTGAAGGTGTCGATCCGCAAGCGCGGTCAGATCGGCAAGTACACCCGCTGGATCATCCGCGGCGGGAAGCTGCCCAAGCGTAAAGATCTGTGCCTTTATCCGGGCAAGAGCAAGGGGAGGCGCTGCCCAACCGTTGGTTAAGGGCCATGGTTGCGCCCCGAATCCTGGCCGTCGCCCTAGTTCTCCTGCTTATCCTCGCCGTTCCCGCCGCGGCGGCGCCCGATCCTTCCTATCAGGTAACGCCTGATCCGCCGGTGAGCAATCAGCCGGCAACCTTCGATTCGACCTCGACCTCGACGTCGAACACCGATCCCGCTGTGCCCGTCGCGATCAAGAAGGTCGAATGGGACTTCGCCGGCAACGCCAAGTTTGAGCGGAACGGCGACGTAGTCGCACATACCTACGCGTCGGCGGGAGCGAAGACGTTCCGGATGAAGGTCACGGATGTCCAGCGCCAGGTGACGATCGAATCGTTCACAATCGGCGTCAGCGCTCCTGCGTCGACGGCGAACAGGCCGCCGGTCGCCCAGATCCGCTTCTCGCCCACGTCGCCGCTACCGGGCGAGGAGGTTCTGTTCGAGTCGCTCAGCTACGACCCCGACGGCACCGTGGAGAGGTACGAGTGGGATTTCAACGGCGACGGTTCGGCCGACGCTGATGGGGTCCAGGCGGCGCACTCCTTCACCACCCCAGGCACGAAGACCGTGCGCCTCCGCGTATACGACAACTCGGGCAGAGCCTCGGTTCCCGCGGCGGTGACGTTCACCGTCTCGCCGCTGGCCGCCCGCCTGGCGCTGGGGTCCAGTCGTCCACTGCTGATGTACCCATTCCCGGTGATTCGCCTCGCCGGAAGTGTGACTGCCCGCGGCGCGCGCGTCCGCACCCTGGAGGTTCGGGCGCCCGTGCGCTCGCGGATCACGGTCAGGTGTGCGGGGAAGACCTGTCCCGCCAACCGCTTTGCCAAGACGTCGCGGACCCGGCGGGTTCGGTTCGAGCGGATGGCCCGATTCCTGCCCGCGGGCACCGTCATCAAGGTTGCGGTCCGAAAGGACAACTTGATCGGCAAGTACACGCGCTGGGTGATCCGGCGCACGAAGCTTCCCAAGCGGACGGACGCCTGCCTCTACCCGGGCAGGAGCAAGCCCGTCCGCTGTCCGCTGTCCTAAGTGCTCCCCGCCGCAAGTACCGCCGCGTTTGGCGGCTGCAACCTTCGCCGGCCTGCGTCCTCGGTCGCGCGCGTACTTTTCAAGTACGCCGCGCTCCCTGCGTCCTTGGCTGACTCGGTTTTCGCTCGCCAACCCGCGACGGAACTTACGCCGGGAAGCACTAAGACACAGCAAAAAGCGCGCCGGGCGCGGCCGCGAATGCCACCTCGGTCGACTCGCCGATGTAGTCGCCGTCGACCTGAACGGGGAACGGCTCGCCGTCGATCGCCTCCACGCGCAGGCCGTCCAGAGCGCCCAGTGACTCGACCTGGCGGTGGCGCAGCACCGCTTCCGGGCGACCGGAGAGCAGCCGCGGGATCAACGTGGGCAGCTCCAGCGGGGTCGCGCTGCGCAGCACCGCCACGCCCAGGGTTCCGGTCTGGAGGCCGGCTCCGTCGGCCACCCGCACCGGCCGCTTGCGGAAGTAGGTGAAGGGGTCGGAGTTCTGCACGATCACAGTCACGGCATCCACCTGCCGGCCCGCGGCGTGCACGCGCACGTGCGGCGGGTTGAAGAGATATCGCCGGGTGAAGATGTCGATCCCTGCGTAGCTGTAGTACCAGGCTCCATAGCGCGCCTTGCGCAGCGGGTGCTGGTCGACTCGTTCCACGACCGAAGCGTCGAGTCCGACACCCGAGGCGAACACGAAATAGCGGCCGTTGACGCGCCCGAGGTCCACCTGCCGCGGCTCGAAAGAGTCCGCCATGCTCAGCAGGTGCTCCGTCGCGTCGACCACATCGTTGGGGATCCCCAGGGTGCGGGCCCACACGTTGGTCGAGCCGCCGGGCAGCGATGTGAGCGGCGTGTCTGATCCGGCCAGGCCGTTGGCTGCCTCGTTGACGGTTCCGTCACCTCCGAAGGCCACCACCACGTCATAGCCCTCGCGCGCGGCCTCACGGCAGATCTGGGTGGCGTGATTTCGCTCCTGGGTGTCAACGGCCTCGACCGAGTAGCGGGACTGCAACGCGTATACCACGAGGTTGCGCAACCGATCGGAGACCGTCGTGGCGTAGGGGTTGACGATCACCAACATGCGCCGTTTGGGCGCGCGGTCGGGCAGGAGGCGCTCGGCAAGCTCCTCGGCGCGTTCGAGGGCGGTTTCCGCGGCCACCAAGGGCAATGAATTTAGACGTTTGGTGCCGGAAAGGGATAAAAGCCCCCGCTGCGGGAAAACTTGGCTCTCGCCCCTGCGTTGTATGCGTAGGCGGTCCGGCCCGTCCCCGTGGCCGCTTGCCGGGGCGCTTGCGCCTCGGCTCAGAACCCGCCAAGGACGGGGAGGGCGCGA
The DNA here is from genome assembly GCA_963728495.1 of uncultured Thermoleophilaceae bacterium. Lineage (GTDB taxonomy): Bacteria > Actinomycetota > Thermoleophilia > Solirubrobacterales > Thermoleophilaceae > JACVRW01. The sequence goes on from CAVSKI010000011.1 coordinate 580,140, forward strand.
GCCCTCCCCGTCCAGGTTCGGGCAGTTGTTGCGAATTCGGCCTACCGCGCTTACTGTGGAAGCCAGTCTCGACAGCAGCCTCTTGCATGACCCCTCGCGTTTACACGGACGGGTCCGAACCGGCGGAGTCAGGGTTAGCGGCGAGCGATGTGGCTTTCTTCGGACGCGACACGGAAGTGGCGCTGATCGAAGCATCCATGGAACGCGCCAAGGCCGGATCCGGCGCATTCGTGATCCTCGACGGACCGCCCGGCTCGGGCCGGTCGACGCTGCTCTCCTTCGCCGCTGAGCGCGCGGCATCCGCCGGAACGGCCGTTCTCGACGCCACCGGCCACGAGTCCGAGCGCGCCCTGCCCTTCGGGGGCGCCCTGCAGCTGTTCGAGAAGGAGCTCGAACGCGCCGAGCCCAGCGAACGCGTACGGCTGCTCTCGGGCGCCGCCGCGCTGGCCTCGCCGCTGTTGGCCAGGGGGCCTCACGACATCCTTCCCGATGAGCCCGCGCCCTCGGTGGTGCACGGCTTGTACCGGCTCTGTTGCCACATCGCTCAAACCCGTCCGCTGCTCATCTGTGTCGACGACGCCGATGTGATGGACGACGCGACGATGCAGCTGCTCCTCTATCTGAGCCATCGACTGGACGACCTGCCCGCGATGATTCTCATGGCGGCCAACATGAGCATGATGCCGGCCGCGGTGGCCGGGCTCGTTCGCCATCCGCGAGCAACCCACGTCCGGCTCGGGCCCCTGTCGGCCGAAGGCACCGCGCGCTGGCTGCGCGAGAACACCTTCCCCGAAGCCGACGACGAGTTCTGCCAGGCCTGCCACGACGTGACGGGCGGCGACCGGTACTTCCTCCGGGCGCTCGCCTTGGAGCTCGAAGCGCAGGGCATCGCGGCCACCGCCGACGAGGCGGCGGCCGTGGGGGCCGTAACGCCAAGCGCCGTGGCCGACGCCATCCTGCTGCGCTTGGCGCGACTGGGGGCCGGCGCGGTCGAGCTCGCCGAGGCCATCACCACGCTGGGAAGCGGATGCGAGCTGCGCCACGCCGCCGAGCTCGCCGGCCTCGATCCCGTCGAGGCCGCGTGGGCGGTGGAGCGCATGGTGGCCGCTCGGCTCGTGCGTGGAGCCGATCAGCTGTCCTTCACCCAACCGATCGTTCCGCGCTCGCTCGAAGCTCACAGGGCGCCGTCAAGTCGCGCGGAGGCCCATCTTGCGGCAGCGCAGGTGCTACGCGCCGACGCGGCGGCAGATGTGGCGATTGCGGATCAGCTCATGCGCGCGCACCACACCGGCAGCGACTGGAGCGTCGACCTGCTGGAACGCACGGCGCAGGCCGCGCTGGAGGGGGGCCACCCCGAGCGGGCGGCCGGCTATCTCAAGCGCGCGCTGGCCGAACCGCCGGATGCCGAACGCCGGCGGACTCTCCTGGCGACCTTAGGGCGTGCCGAGGCCATGGCGGGCGCGCCCGAGGCCCTCGCACGGCTGCGCCGCGCGACCGAGCTGCTCGACCGGGGGCCCGAGCGCGCCGTTGCCAGCCTGTGGACGGGCCGCATCCTGATGGCCGAGGCGCGCTTTCGAACGGCAGCGACCTCATTTCGGCGAGGTCTGGGCGAGATCGGAGTCAACGACGAGCCGCTTCGCACCGAGCTGGCGGTGTCCTATGCCACCGCCGCCCGGCTCGGTTACTCGGAGCTTCCCGCCGAGGTGGCGGCCACACACCTCCACGGCGACGCGACCACTCCGCAAGGTCGCCTGAGCCTCGCCTACACCGCGTACGAAGGCGCCCTCGAGGGCCGGCCGGCGCCGGCGGTAAGGCAGATGGCTCTCCAGTCCCTCGGGCCCGGAACGCTCGTCGAAGAGCACGGCGCGGATGGGCTGGGGCCACCGCTGGCCGCTCTCGCGCTGATGCTCGCGGGCGACCTTCAGTCCGCCGAGGCAGTGCTCACGGCGGTGATCGAGCTCGGGCGCGAACGCGGCTCGGCCGTCGGCCTGACCATGGCGCACAGCCTCAGGGCCACGGCCATCCTTCGCCGCGGGCGCGTCGGCGACGCGCTACTCGACCTCCAGGCGTCCCGTTCGACCCACCGCGACGCATGGCGTGACCGCTCGTTCGCCGCGCAGGGCCTCGTGCCCTTGCTCCTGCTGCACCAGGCGGCGCCGGAGATCGCCCTGGCCCACATCGAGCGCTGGGAACGCAGCGCCGATCCAACGTCGGGTATTCCCTACGCCAACTTCCTGCTCGTCCGCGGACAGGTCAGGAGGTCGATGGGGCAGACCGAGGAGGCCATAGGTGACCTCCTGGACTGCGGCGAGCGCGCCGCCCAGCTCGGCGCCGCCAACCCTGCGATGTTTCCGTGGCGCTCGGAGGCGGCCCTGGCCGAGTTGAGCCTGGGACGGCGTGATCGGGCCTCGGTGCTCGCGCAGGCGGAGCTGGGGCTCGCCAACTCCTTTGGCGCTCCCGAGACGGTAGGTAGGGCGCTCCATGTTCTCGGTGTGGTCGAGGAGGGCGCGGACGGCCTGCTCCTGCTCGAGGAGGCGGTAGCCGCGCTCGATTCCTCGCAGGCGGTGTTCGCGCTTGCCTCCGCCCTGATCGACTACGGCGCGGCCCTGAGGAAGGCATCGAGGCGCCGCGACGCCCGTGAGCCGCTGCGCCGTGGGGTGGACCTGGCCCGCCGCTGCGAGGCAGAGGCCCTCGTGCGCTACGGGTTGGAGGAGCTGGCCACCGCGGGGGCCCGGCCCCGACGCAACGCGCTCAGCGGCACGGACGCCCTGACCACGAGAGAACGCCAGGTAGCCCTTCTCGCAAGTAAAGGCCACTCCAATCGCGAGATCGCCACAAAGCTCGTCGTCACCCTGAAGACGGTCGAGTGGCATCTGCGCCAGTCCTACCGCAAGCTGGGCATTGGGTCCCGCCAGGAACTGCTCGGCGCCTTCAACGGTGAGGCACCCGACGACCGGGTGTGATCCAATCTGGGCGTAACCCCGAAGTTTGGGGTAGAGGTCTTTCCGTTCCATGACCCGAGGACACGGGTTGAACCGGATCACATGCGAGGTCGAGCTGGCGCTCGACGAGTTTGTACTCGAGGAAGTCGAGCGGGTTGCCGGGCGCCTGGGAGTGCCACGCGCGAGAGTCGTTCAGCGCGCAGTACGCCATTGGATCGATGAGCAGTCCTCCGGGCGGCTCGCGGCTCAGCCAGTGGCCTGTGGCCCTCGACGCGGCCCCCACCCGGGGGTCCCCCTGGCGGTCGATCTGCCGCCGTCGGACTGGGAGGCGGTGCAGCAGTCAGCCCGAATGAACCACATCGAGCCGGAGCGCCTGGTCGGACACGCCGTGCTCCTGCTGCTCGCCGACGTTCACGCGGGTCGCATCGCGGCCGACGTCGCGCGCTCGACGAACGGGATGGGGCCCGAGGCCCCCGAGGGCGCCTAGGCCGCGCTGCCGGCCTGGACGACCGGGACGGCGCCGAGCTCCCGCAGCGCCGCCTGCAGAGTTCCGCGGCCACGATGGTGCAGACCGTGCACGGAGCTCTCGGTCTTATTCATGTGCCGGGCGATTTCCAGCGGGGTGAGTCCCGCCACGTGGCGAAGCACCAGCACCTCTCGCTGCTCCTCGGGCAGCTGAGCGAGGGCGTCGCGGAGCGAGGTGTAGCGGTCGAAGCGGATCTCGTCCTGGCCCTCGTCGGTGATACGCACTTCCTCGACGGGGACCATTCGCCGGCTGCGGATGTGATCGAGCGCGGCGTTGCGCGCCACCCTCAGTATCCAGGCCGAGAAGGGCACCTCCCGCTGCTCATAGCGCCGGATCTTGGTCAGCAGCTTGGAGAACAGCGTCTGGGTGATGTCCTCGGCCTCGAAACGGTCGCGAACGATGCTCTGGACGTAGGTGCACACATCGTCTGCGTAGCGCACGTAGAGAAAGTCGAGGGCCGACGGGTCGCCTTCCTTGGCGCGAGCGATCGCGCGCTGGAGCAGGTCCGCCTCTTGCCGGTCGCGTAGGGAAATTCTGTTTGTGTCGCGCGGGCGTTTCGTCGCCGGAACGGCCGCGGCATGCGTGGAAAGGGAGTTCATCCCTGCTTCTCCTGCTATTAGGGTCAAGTACGCGGGGCGGTGAGTGGCGGCGGCGTCTCAGCTGCCGTTGAACGAACGTAGTCCGATACCGGTCCCGCCGCACTGGGGTAGCTACCCCAGACTTAGTAGGAGCCCTAGGTGAGCGAGACCTCTGCGCCCTCGCCCAGCGTCAGTCGCATGGCTCGGGGAAGGCGAAAATCGCGAAAGACCTTTGACTTTGGCCCGACCACGCTGGCCTCGAGGCGACCGCTCAAGTGACTGATCGACGCGCCGGCGAGAATCACGGAGTGCTCGATCTCGGCGCCCTCGATCGTCACGTCCTCGCCGATCGAGGTGTAGGGGCCCACGTAGGCGTCGCAAAGCTTGGCGCGCGCGCCGATGACAGCGGGGCCACGAACGATGCTGGACTCGATCCGAGCCAGCGGGTGAACCACCACCGGGCCCTGGATCTTCGAGTCGATGAGCTGGGCGCCCGCGAAGTCGGCCGCCTGACCCTCGAGAGCGAAGCGGTTGCCCTCGAGCAGAGCGTCGGCGCCGCCGCCGCGGAACCGCCACCAGTCGCCGACCCCTTGGGTCTCGATGGCGCCACCGCGGTCCACGATGGCCTCGGCAAGCGTTTCAGCCACGAAGTCGGTCGGAACATCGAGCGACGAGGCGGCCTCGATGGCGTCGGCGCTGAGCACCGCTACGCCCGCCGCCCGCCGCGTCAGCACCCGCCGCGGACCGGATCCGTTGGCGTGCAGCTCCACCACCTGGCCGAGCTCGGCGTCGCTCGAGGAGTCCTCCATGAGTATCGCCCCGCCGCCCCCCGAGCCGTTCAGCAGCGAGCCGAGGCTCTGCCGGGCCAGGCTGTCGGCCATGTGCAGCACGAATCGGTCGCCGTCGAGGAACTCGCTCAACCGGCTCAGCGACCAGGAGAGAGTTTCTTCCGGCACCTGCTCCCACCAGCTCACCTCAAGCCGCTCGGAGGCTCCGTTCGCGGCGTACCGAGCCCGCTCGGCGAGCTCGCAGGGCACGATGATTGCGGCCTCGCGGATTCCGCTCTGCTCGAGCCAGCCGAGGGCATGAGCCAGCAGCGGTCGGTTTGCCACAGAGAGAAGTGGGGCGGGCGGGAGGCTGTCGCGAGCGAAACGAGGGCCCGAGCCGGGGGACCTCAGCGCATCCTGTGGATTGGCCAGGATGACTGCCTTGGTTGGCGTCACACCATCTAAACGGCTGGGAGAGGTCGCCTCTACGTCCAGAAAAGATTGAAGTTCGGACGGAATCAGAACTTCAGGACCGCGTCGGCGATTCGTTCGAGCTCGCGTTCGCTCATCGCGGGGAAGAGCGGGAGCGAGCAGATCCGCTCCGCGAGCCGCTCGGCCGCCGCCAAGGGTTGCGCCGAAGGGTGTGAGTCCGCATAGGCCTCGGTGAGATGAATCGGCGTCGGATAATGCACCGCGGAGCCCACGCGGGCGCGCGCCAGGTGGGCTCGCAGCGCGTCGCGGCGGTCGCTTTGCACGACGAAGAGGTGGTAGACGTGGTCGCCCGCCACCGGCGGGTGGGGCAGGGCGACGCGAGCGCTTTCGAGCGCCGCTCTCAGCCGAGCGGCTAGCACGCGCCGTCGGCCGTTTGCCTCGTCCAGGTGACGAAGCTTCAGGCGCAGCACGGCGGCCTGGATGCCGTCGAGCCGAGCCGTGGTGGCGGGTACCCGGTGGCGGTGACGTTCCCCGGGCGCCTCACCGTGACTGCGCAACATCCTCAGCTGCTGGTCGAGGGCGGGATCGTCGGTGACCACCGCCCCGCCGTCACCCCAACCCCCGAGGTTCATCTTGGGGTGGAAGCTGAAGCAACCGAGGTCCCCGAGGGTGCCGGCCCGCGTGCCGCCCACGAAAGCTCCGTGAGCGTGGCATGCGTCCTCGACGAGAGCCACTCCGGCGTCCTGGGCCAGGCGGACCAGCGGGTCCATATCCACGGTGGCGCCGTACAGGTGGACGGCGATCACGGCGCGGGTGGCGGGCCCGATCTGGCGCTCAACGATCTCGGCGGTCAGCAGGCCGGTGAGCGGATCCACGTCCACGAGCCGCGGCGTGGCTCCAACGAGGGACACGGCCTCGGCGCTGGCGATGAACGAATTGGTGGGGACGATCACCTCATCGCCGGTTCGCAGGCCAAGCGCGCGCAGAGCGAGCGCGAGCGCGTCGGTGCCGGACGAGACTCCGACGGCATGGGCGGCGCCACAGTACTGCGCGAACTCGCGCTCGAAGGCGTCCACCTCCTCGCCCAGCGTGAAGGCGGCGCTGGAAGCCACGCGGGCAACGGCCTCGAGCAGCTCAGGATCGCCGTTGTCCAGGCGGGTGAGCGGCACGGGTCGATCGCTTCGGCCGCCCGAGAAGCGGGCGGCGCGGGCCCTCGCGGGGCTGACCGTCATGCGCTGGTGGTCTGAGGAAGCGCGGAGCTCTCGAGGCCGGGTTGGGCTGTGTCGGTTCCGAGCACGATCGACATCAGGCCTTCCTCGGGATCGAGCACGAGAGTTGCCGCTTCGCGGCGCGAGCGCACGCCGAGGCGATGGAACGCGGCCGAAAGGTGGCTCTTGACCGTGCTCTCGGCCAGACACAGCGCCGCGGCGATCTCTCCGTTGGTGAGTCCTGACACGGCAAGCTTGAGCACCTCGCGCTCGCGGTGGCTGAGCGTGGGCTTCTCCACCGCGATCTTGAGAGCGCGGGGGACGCAGGTTTGGTTGGCGGCCACAGCGCGCACCGAAGCCACCAAGGCGGCGTCGATCTCGGTGTCGAGGACGAGGCCGCTAGCGCCTGCGCTGAGGGCGCGCCTCAGGGCCGGACCGTGCGCCTCGGGAGACACGATCACCGTGGGTGCGGTCCCCGCCTGCTGGACATCCATGCGTAGGTCCAGCAGGCGGGTGACGCTCGAGAGGTCCCGAACGAGCACGACCACGTCCACGTCGACCTCACCGCTGCCGTTCACGGCACCGTCGTCGTGGAGTGCGATTCCAGCGGCAGCGAGCGTGGCGATGATGCGCCGGCGCAGGAGCCCATTCTCCCCCTGAACCAGCACGGTGAGCGGATCGCCAATCACGCCTGGTTGCCGGTCATCGACGGGGTCCGCTTGGTACATGCTAAGACAACGACCGTTCGACTGTTCCACTTCTGCGCTGGGTCTGCATACAGATCCTCCAGTTCGGCCGTTGTGGCTGGTCAGTACGCTCCGCGCCCCCGCAGCACCGCCGAGAAGGTCCGGAGGATGAGCTTCATGTCGCCCCAGATCGACCAGTTGGTGACGTAGAGGTAATCGAGGCTGACCATGTCCTCGAAGGGGATTTCCGAGCGGCCGTTGACCTGCCAGGACCCGGTCAGTCCGGGCGTGAGCAGCAGCCTGCGGCGATAGCGGCCCTCGACCTGGCGGTCCTCGTTTTCGATCAGCGGCCGTGGGCCGACCAGACTCATCTCCCCACGCAGGATGTTGATGAGCTGGGGCAGCTCGTCCAGTGAGAAGCGGCGCAGGACGCGGCCCACCCGCGTGATCCGCGGATCCTCGCGGATCTTGAACATGCCATTGGAGTTACCGCCCCCGTGGAAGTTCAGCTGGGCGACCTCGGTCTTGCGGACGTCGGCGTCGACGTACATCGAGCGGAACTTGAACACCTCGAACGGCTCGCCATCGCGACCAATACGGCGCTGGCGGAAGAGCGCGCCACCCGGCGACTCGAGCCTGATGGCCGCTGCACACGTCAGCAGAATCGGCGAGAGCACGATCAGGCCGGCCGTGGCCACGGCCAGGTCGAGCGCGCGCTTCATCGCGCGTGAAGAGCGACGCAGGCCGGTCCGCGGGACCGTGAGCAGCGGCATGCCCTCCATCTCGTGGAGATCGAGTCGCGCCCCGATCACGTCCGACCAGCTCGGAACGAGGTCAACGTGAACGCCGTGATCGGCGAGCTCGCACACCATCTCGACGCGACGCCGTGACTCGGTCAAGCCCGGCGCGAGCATCACGCGGTCGACATCGAGCCGCTTCACCATGTCCACGACGTCGTGGTCACCCCGGAAGACCGGCACGAGGTCGAAGAGGTGGGTCGTGCGGGCGGGGAAGCGCTTGCTGTTTCGAACGTCGATGCAGGCGACGACGTTGATGCCCCACTCGGGGTGCCGCAAGATCTTGCGGACGATTGCGGCGGCCTGCGACGTGGGTCCGATGATCAGCGCGTTCTGGAGGTACCAGACCCTGCGCTTGCCGAACGCGCGCGCCGCTGAGCGAAAGACCATCAGCAAGACCACCGTCAAAGCCCACACCAGCGCGACTCTGGTCACCGGAACCTTGTCGGGCCTGAACACGGCGAGCGCGACCAGGAAGGTCCAACTCCAGAGCGTGGCCATCTGCAGGACCGGACCGATTTCGTCCGCCGCCCGATAGTCCGCGCGGTGGCTGTCCAGGTGGTACAGGCGATGGGCGTAGGCGAGCAGGATCCACCACGGGATGCCGAGCAGAAGGAGGACGTCGATCGAGCGAAGCGCGTTGAACGCGATCTCCGAGGCGAGGAACGCCAGGCACAGGGCCGCCACGTCGGCACAGAGCAGGAGACGCCGAAGCAGGCTGCCCCGCTGATCGCCGGGCCGGGGGATCGCATCCTCGAGGCCGCTGGGAACCACGGGCTCGAGTACGGGCGCCGCGGATCCATTCGGCTCCGCTCGCAGCGCCGCGCTCGGCGCCAGCTCAGTCCTCGCTCTGGTTGCCATTGACTCAGGGCAATGAACGCCCGGCGGGGCCCTCGGCTGCCGAACGGCCCAGGGGGAAATACGGCTGAGTCGGAGCCTCTCGCCTCCTGCGTTCTCGCGCGCGCGAGGGAGCGCGCGCAAAGCCTTGGCCGGTTCGCGGGAGAAGTTGGTCGGGTCCTTCGTTGGTAACGCGAATGACCACACACGTTGCCGCTTCCCACGAGACCCAACCGGACGCCGCGGTGCCGGTTTCACCCCGCTGTCGCTTCTGCGCGGCGCCCCTAGAGCACACGTTCGTCGACCTCGGCATGTCACCGTTGTGCGAGAGCTACGTGCCGAGCGACCGGTTGAGCTCGATGGAGCCGTTCTATCCGCTGCACGTCCGCATCTGCGAGGGCTGCCTGCTGGTGCAGCTCGAGGAGTTCGTCACGGCGGAGGAAATCTTCACGGAGTACGCGTACTTCTCCTCGTACTCGGACTCCTGGGTCGCCCACGCGCGCGAGTACGTGGACAGCGCGGTCAATCGCTTCGGTCTCGATACCGGCAGCCTGGTGGTGGAGCTGGCCAGCAACGACGGCTATCTGCTCCAGCACGTAGTCGAGCGAGGCATCCCGGCGCTCGGCGTGGAGCCGGCCGCGAACGTGGCCGCGGTGGCCCAGGAGAAGGGCATCGAGACGGTCGTGGAGTTCTTCGGCCGCGACTCGGCCTCACGGCTCGCGTCCGCCGGCCGCCGCGCCGACCTGATCGCGGCCAACAACGTGATGGCCCACGTTCCCGATCTCAACGACTTCGTCGGCGGCATCAAGATCTTGCTTGCCCCTCAGGGCGTGGTGACCATCGAGGTGCCGCACCTGCTGCGCCTGATCGAGGCCAACCAGTTCGACACGATCTACCACGAGCACTTCTCCTACTTCTCGTTGCTCAGCGCCGCGCGGGTTCTCTCCGCGCATGGGCTCGAGGTCTTCGATGTCGAGCAGCTCACAACCCACGGCGGCTCTCTGCGCCTCTACGCCCAGCACAAGGACGGCGGCGGTCAGGCGCTGAGCGACCGGGTGAAGGTCCTGGCCGATGAGGAGCGCGAGCTCGGCTTCGACACCCTCGAGGGACACGCCGGCTTCGCGCCGCGGGTCGAGGAGACGAAATGGAGCCTGCTCGAGTTCCTGATCGAAGCGCGCCGGGAGGGTAAGACGATCGCCGGCTACGGCGCACCGGGCAAGGGCAACACGCTGCTCAACTACTGCGGCATCCGCACGGACCTGCTCGACTTCACGGTCGATCGCAATCCGTACAAGCAGGGCCAGTTCCTGCCCGGCACCCATATCCCGATCAAGCATCCGGAAGCGCTCGAGCACGCCCGTCCGGACTTCATCCTGATCCTCCCGTGGAATCTCAAGGACGAGATCGCGGCCCAGTTGTCCTATACGCGCGAGTGGGGCGCGCGCTGTGTCGTTCCGATCCCGGGGGTGGAAGTGCTGTGAAGGTCGTGATTTTCTGCGGCGGGCAGGGTCTGCGCATGCGGGAGGCGTCGGAGGTCGCCCCCAAGCCCATGATTCCGGTGGGCAGCCGGCCCGTTCTCCTGCACGTGATGAAGTACTACGCCCACTTCGGGTTCACCGACTTCGTGCTGTGCCTGGGATACAAGGCCGAGGCCATCAAGCACTTCTTCCTCACCTACAACGAGGCGATGGCCAACGACTTCGTTCTGTCAAACGGCGGGGCGACGGTTCACCTGTTGAAGACCGATATCCACGATTGGAACATCACCTTCGTGGACACCGGTCTGCGCGCCTGCGTGGGTGAGCGGCTTCGCGCCGTTCGCCACCTGCTGGGCGACGACGAGATGTTCCTGGCCAACTACGGCGACACCCTCACGGATGCCAATCTGCCGGACATGATCGCCAACACCAAGGCCGCCGGAGTCAAGGCGAGCTTCCTCGCCGTACGCCCGAACTACAGCTTCCACACGGTCAAGGTCCACGATGACGGCCGCGTGCGGGACATCAGCGACGTGACGCGATCGGACATCTGGATCAACGGCGGCTACTTCATCATGCGCTCTTCCTTCGTGGACGAGATTCGCCCCGGAGAGGATCTCGTGGAGGAGCCGTTCCGGCGCCTGGCCGAGGACGAGCAGCTGCTCGCCCACCGCCATGAGGGCTTTTGGGCGCCCATGGACACCTTGAAGGACAAGCAGACTCTCGAGACGCTGCACGAGAGCGGCCAGGCCCCATGGCAGGTGTGGGTGCCCGAACCCGAACTGCAAGCCCCCGCCATCCCGCAGGCCGCCACCGCCTGATGCTTCCGCTCGCGCTGGGCCGCTCCGAGCGGGCTCCGCTCCGCCTGCTCGCAATCGGCGCTCATCCGGACGACATCGAGATCGGCTGCTGCGGGACGATTCTCAAGCTCTTGGAGGAGGATGCGCTTTCCGCCATCGGCTGGGTGGTGCTCAGCGGCGAGGGCGAGCGCGCCGCCGAGGCACGGGCGAGCGCCGAGGCCGTGCTGGCCGGGGTGGGGGAGAAGCGGCTGATCATCCGCGACTTTCGCGACGGCTTCTTTCCCTACACGGGCGGAGACCTAAAGGAGTTCTTCGAGTCCCTCAAGTCGGAGTTCTCGCCGGACATAGTGCTGACTCACCAGCGCAGCGACCTTCATCAGGACCACCGGGTGACCTGTGAGCTGACGTGGAACACCTTCCGCGACCATCTCGTCCTCGAGTATGAGGTGCCGAAGTACGACGGCGACATGGGATCGCCGAACCTCTTTGTCCCTCTGAGCGAGGATCTCCGCCGCCGTAAGATCGATCACCTGATGACGCACTTTGGGACCCAGCGTCCGAAGCGCTGGTTCAAGGAAGACCTGTTCTCGGGACTCCTCCGGCTGCGCGGCATGGAGTGCAACTCGCCGACGTCCTTTGCGGAGGCCTTCTACTCCCGCAAGGCGATACTGGCCTGATGCTGGACGTCGCCGGCCCGCGACACCAGGAGGACGCCGGCGCGGACGCTCTGGAGCTCGTTCGCCGGCTCTTTCCGATCTGCCGCAGCCTCACCGGCGATGGCGTGCGCGAGACGTTCGACGTGCTGGAGGAGCACATACCGCTCGTGCGCCGGGAGATCGCAAGCGGCACCAAGGTGTTCGACTGGTTCGTGCCCGACGAGTGGAACATCCGGGAAGCACACATAACCGCCCCGGATGGCACCCGGGTCGTGGACTTCCAGCGGCTCAACCTGCACGTGGTGGGCTACAGCGAGCCGGTTCGCGCGACCATGCCGCTCGAGACGCTCAGAGAGCGGCTGCATACGCTGCCCGATCAGCCCGACCTGATTCCGTACCGAACGTCCTACTACCACCGCACGTGGGGATTCTGCCTCTCGCATCGTCAGCTCGAGGCGCTGGAGCCCGGTGACTACGAGGTGGTGATCGACTCCACCCTGGAGCCGGGCTCGCTCTCATACGCCGAGCTAATGGTGGAGGGCAGCGGCGAGGAAGAGGTGCTGCTGTCGACCTACGTGTGCCATCCGTCGCTCGCCAACGACAACGTCTCCGGCATAGCGGTCGCCGCCATGCTGGCGAAGGCGCTGCTCGAGCGGGACCTGCGGCATTCGTACCGCTTTCTGTTCGCTCCCGGCACCATCGGGCCACTGGTATGGCTGCACGAGAACCGCGAGCGCCTCGACCGAATCCGGCACGGTCTCACCTTCTCGTGCATCGGCGATGGGGGAGGGCTTACCTACAAGCGCAGTCGTCGCAGCGACGCTGAGGTCGACGAAGCCGTGGAGGTAGTGCTGCGTGACCTGGGCGCCGATCACCGGATACTGCCGTGGGAGCCCTGGGGCGGAGACGAGCGGCAGTTCTGCTCGCCCGGCTTCGACCTGCCGCTCGGGACGCTGACGCGAACGCCCCACGGCGAGTTCGATGGCTACCACACCTCGGCTGACAGCCTGGACCTGATTCGACCCGAGTCGCTCGGCGACGCGGTCGAAGCATGTCTGCAGGTGATCGATGTGCTCGAGAGCAATCGTCGTTGCACCAACCTGAGCCCCCACGGCGAGCCGCAGCTCGGCCGCCGCGGGCTGTACCGTACCGCCGGCGGCGCGGTGGCAACGCCGGACGACGAGCGGGCGCTGCTCTGGGTCCTGAACCTGAGTGACGGCCGCTCGTCGCTCCTCGACGTGGCCTGGCGTTCGGGCCTGCGCTACCCCGTGGTGCGCCGAGCCGCTGAGCGGCTCGAGCAGGCGGGTCTGCTCACGACGGCGTAGCCACGCGCGAGTAGTCCGGCCACTCCTGATCGCGGTCGGAGATGAGCCGCTGCTCGGCCGCCGGCCACGCGATCCCGAAGGCGGGGTCGTCCCAGCGCACGCCAGTCGCCGCCTCGGGCACGTAGTGGTGTGACATGTGGTACAGGACCTCGGTGTCGTCCTCGAGCGTCTGATAGCCCTGAGCGAATCCCTTGGGGACGTAGACGAGCCGTTGGTTGCGCGCGGTCAGCTCCGTGCCGAGCCACCCTCGCCAGCTGGTCGATTCGGGGCGCAGATCCACGATGACGACGAAGATGGAGCCGCGCGTGCAGCGCACCAGCTTGGCCTCCCGGTGGGGCGCCTCCTGGAAGTGGAGACCGCGAAGCGTGCCGCGGGTGGGGCTGTAGATCGTGCTGCTCTGGACGATCGGCATCTCGAGGCCGTTCTCGGCGAACTCTCGCTCGCAGAAGGTCCGCGCCAGGAAGCCGCGCTCGTCCGCATGCCGCTCGACGTCGATAATCGCCGCGTCACGCAGCTCGGTGGACCGGAAGATCATGGACCGAAACGAGGTTGTCAGACCGCCGCCACGGGCAGCCGCCAGCGCAGCTGGTCGTCGAGGCGACCGGCCTCCTGAAGCTCCTGCACGTGCTTGATGCGGAGATAGCTGGGGCCGGTGAACTGCTCGTAGGTCAGGCCGTGGCGAGCGTACGCTTCGTAGAGCTGCTCGATGCCGCGGCGCACCGTCCATTGCGGCTGGAACCCGGGCAGCACGCGGGCGATCTTCGAGCAGTCGACGCGGTAGGAGCGCTTGTCGGGCCCACCGCCCTCGGCGAACGTGGCGCGTGCACCGGGCACGACCTCGGCAACCATGTCGGCCAGTTCGCGGATGCGGTAGTTCTCGGCGTTTGCGCCCACGTTGAAAGCCTCGTTGTGCACGATCTCGCGCGGCGCGTCGAGGCCCGCGAGGATGGCCCCGGAGATGTCCTCGACATGCACGAGCGGCCGCCATGGCGTCCCGTCGCTCTGGATGACGATCTCACCCGTGCAGTGGGCGTATCCCACAAGATTGTTCACGACCACGTCGGCGCGCAGGCGCGGCGAGGCTCCGAACGCCGTGGCGTTTCGCAGATACGTCGGGCTGAACGAGTCGTCCGCGAGCGGCGCAATGTCGCGCTCGGCGAGCACCTTGGAGCGCCCGTACGGGGTGACGGGCGCGAACTGGGCGCCCTCGTCGAGCATCTCGTCGCCCTCCGCCTTCCCATAGAGGCTGCACGACGAGGCGAACAGGAAGCGCGGCACGCCGGCCTCCTTGGCCTTCTCGGCCATCCTCACCGAGGCTAGATGGTTGATCTCATAGGTCGTCTGCGGATTGAGATCGCCGACCGGGTCGTTGCAGACCGCCGCGAGGTGGATCACCGCATCGAATCCGCGCAGGGAGTCGCTCTCCACGTCGCGGACGTCGAGCGTCAGCGACTCGACCTCGGTGTCCACGGGCCCGAAGGTGCACGGAGCAAAGAGATCGCTGTCGAGACCCACGACCTCATGGCCGGCTCCCTGGAGCATTGGGACCAACACAGATCCGATGTAGCCGTTGTGGCCGGTGACGAGTGTGCGCATTCAGAAGTAACGCTAAAGCCCTGGCGGCTCTTGCGCAGTGCCCCCCGCTGGACGAATTTCCGACCACACGGTTTGGAGTTCCGGGTTACGCTCGGAGTTGGTTGGGGGTCTCCATCCGCGGGTCGGCGGCAGTGGTTTTGTAGGTCCGCGGGGGCGGCGCCAGGAGGTGTGCCCACCCAGGGGGGTGGCTACACTTGATGGCCGGGGAATTGCTCCGGCTCATCTCAATTTCAGCGTTTGTTTGATAAGGGAGAGCTGTGACCTCTGGAAAATCTGAGGCTGAACGCCCGCTGCGTCCGGGCGATATCGTGGAGGTCAAGTCCGCGGCGGAGATTCTTGCGACGCTCGACGGCGACGGGGCGGTCGACAAGATGCCGTTCATGCCGGAGATGATTCGCCACGCGGGCCGGCGCTACACCGTGTCGCGGCGCGTCGACAAGATCTGCGACACGGTCGGCACCACCGGGAGTCGTCGCATGCTGGACACCGTGTACCTGGACGATCTCCGTTGTGACGGGTCGGCCCACGGCCGCTGCCAGGCCGCCTGCAAGATCTACTGGAAGGAAGCGTGGCTTCGTCGCGTGGACGACAGTGCGCCCACGCCTGCCGCGGGCGACGATGTCTCGGTCGATCTCGACCGTCTCACCCAGGCCGGCACAAAGGTGGCCGGCGAGGGCGGCAACGGAGCGCCTGAGCGTTGGCGCTGCCAGGCGACCGAGGCGTCCAAGGCCACCGAGGCGGTCAAGACCTCCAATCTCTGGCAGTACTGGCGAGAGTTCAAAAACGGCAATTTCCAGCCCGTGCGCTTCTTCGCGCTCCTCGTTCGCGGGTTCGTCGTGGAGGTCATCCACCGGCTCGGGCTGCTCAAGCCGCTTCCGCTGCGCGGGCGCGGCCGGGCGTCGACAGCGCAGCCGCTGAACCTTCGGCCCGGCGAGCGCGTTCGGGTCAGACCCCCGGTTGAGATCGCCGCCACGCTCGACGAGACCGGCCACGATCGGGGGCTCTCCTTCGACCGCGAGATGCTGCCCTACTGCGGAAAGACCCTTCGCGTCAAGGACAGCGTGCAGCAGATCATCAACGAAGAGACCGGTCGCATGATGAAGATTCCCAAGGACAGCCTCATCCTCGAGGGGGCCGTCTGCTCGGGGGTTCGCAGCACCGGCCGCTGGTTCTGCCCTCGGGAGATATACCCCTTCTGGCGCGAGGCGTGGCTGGAACGAGTAGACGAGCCCGTCAGCGAGCCCGTCGCAAATGAGGAGTCCGGTCGTTCAGCGTCCGAGGACTCGATGCCGCGTGTCGGAAGCTCCTAGGCGCGCGGTCCGGATCAGTTCGTTGACCCAAAAACGCCGAAGCGCCCGTCTGCATCGGCGCAGCTGTTGATTCGACAGATCCGCCATGACAGCGAGAGCAAACAGCTCGCGGTACATCCGTTGCGGAGACGTCCGCAGCTGGTCTGGCCGAGAGGGGTCGAGCCGGCGTCGAAACGCGGCCCGGTCGACCCCCACGGGAGGATCGTTCGTGCGGTGCGCCAGTGGCTCGTGCAGATGGATGATCGGGCCCATGAGCGCCAGCTCCGCGCTGAGCAGCCAGTCGTTTCGCTCGTTGGGGCGAAGGGGGTGGGCGCGTGTCATCGGATCTCGCCGGTAGATCCCGTAGATCGGGTCATACTTCGCGTCGCCGGCGTGGAAGAACCACAGCATGCGCTCGAATCGCCGGGCGGGATCCGGCGAGTTCGGGTACTCGCCGCGGTAGTCCTCGAACCGGGTGGAGCCGGCGGACGTATGAATGGTGAAAGACGTTGTCACCCCAATCGCGTCGGGCTGCTCCTCAAGCGCCCGGACGCACGTCGATAGGCAGCCCGGTTCGAGCCAGTCGTCGGTGCTGATCCAGCGAAAGAACCTGCCATGAGCCAACTCGAACACCCGCTTCATGTTCTCGTGGGAGCCGATGTTGACCGGGTTGACGTCAAACCTGACGCGCCGGTCGGCACGGGCGTAGTCCTCGAGGACGGCGATGGTGCCGTCATCCGAGACGTTGTCGGAGATGACGAGCTCGAGATCGGTGAAGTCCTGCGACAGGATCGATTCCACGCACCGCTCGATCTCTGGCAGGCCGTTCCGCACCGCGAGGCCGATCGAGAGGGCTGGCGAGTTCGCGCTCACGGCGGCCAATCTAACGAGTGTGCCACGCCAAGCCGCTCGAAACTCGAACTAGGATTTTCCCGGTGACCGTGTCCAACCCGAGCCCGCTCGTGGGGACGCGCGTACTGGTCACAGGCGCCAGCGGACTCATCGGCAGCCATGTTCTTCGCCTGCTCGGGCCGGAATCCGACATCGTCGCCGTGAGCCGCGTCGCGCGTCCCGATGCAGACGGGGTTCGGTGGCTGGTGACTGACCTCGCCGAGCCCGGAGCGACGGCCGACCTCGTGGCGTCCGTAGAGCCGGAAGTCGTGATTCACCTCGCGGGCGAGGTGCGTGGTGATCGATCGCTCGGGACGGTGCTGCCGACACTTCGGGCCAATCTCGTGGCCAGCGTCGAGCTGCTCGAGGCGGCGACTCGGCTGGGATGCCGGCGAATCGTGCTCAGCGGCTCGCTGCTCGAGGAGCCGCCCGGGGGTGCCGAGCCCGTCCCGCCGTCACCGTACGGCGCCTCCCGATGGGCCGCGACCGGGTACGCACGCATGTTCCATGCCCTGTTCGGCGCACCGGTGGTGATCCTCCGGCCCTCGTTCGCCTACGGGCCCGGCCAGGAGGCGACCAAGCTCATTCCCTACGTGACCACCAGCCTGCTCGAGGGCCAGAGCCCTCGGCTTGCCACCGGCGAGCGCCTGCTCGATTGCCTCTACGCCGAGGACGCCGCACGCGCCTTCATCGATGCCGCCTCGGCACAGGGCGTCGAGGGCCGCACGATCGACATCGGGAGTGGGGTCCTCACCTCGGTGCGCGAGATCGTGAAGCTGATCGTCGAGGAGGTGGGGCCGACGGTTGGGCGGCCGCTCTTCGGGATGGTGCCCGTCCGGCCGCTGGAGCGGAAAGTGGAGGTCGATACCCGGCAGGCGAAGCGGTTGCTCGGCTGGCAGCCGACCACGACTCTCGATGATGGCCTGAACGCCACGGTCGCCTGGTACCGCGGCGAGCGAAAGGCTGAACGGCTCAGAGTCGTTGAATTGGAGTAACCGAGCACTGAAATGGCCCGCGAGACCTGCGGCGCTTTGACGAGAGGACAACATGCCGACGATTTATCTGGACTCCGCTC
The DNA here is from genome assembly GCA_963728495.1 of uncultured Thermoleophilaceae bacterium. GTDB lineage: Bacteria > Actinomycetota > Thermoleophilia > Solirubrobacterales > Thermoleophilaceae > JACVRW01. Next base: position 598,023 of record CAVSKI010000011.1, read on the forward strand.
ATGACGACGGCGCGCGCCGCGATCGCCTCTACAGTGGGGATCTGTTCGGATTCTCGCCGGGTCCGAGCGCGACGAAGCTGGCTGAGCTCGCGCGCGAGCTGAGCGAGTCCGCTTTCGCCCCTCACGACCCGCAGGTGGCTCAGGAGAGCATGCCGGCCGAGCGGTACGTCGAGATCCTCGCCGAGCTCAAGCCGGGCTTCATTCACCACCCTCGCGCGAAGGAGCTGATTGCCGGGCTTCTGTCGGAGGTGGGCTGTGACATCGACCGGACTTACTTCGACGTGCCGCGGCTTCGCACCATGGCGCACGGTGAGTACCTGAAGGCGGGTCTCGCCTATCAGTTCCACCCACACCGCGACACCTGGTTCTCGGCTCCCTTTCAGCAGCTCAACTGGTGGCTTCCCGTTTACGCCGTCGAGTCGCGGAACTGCATGGCCTTCCACCCGCAGTTCTTCGACACGCCGGTGCGAAACAGCTCCGCCGGCTACGACTACGACGAGTGGAGCAAGACCGGTCGCCAGGAGGCCGCCAAGCAGGTCAAGAAAGAGACGCGCAAGCAGCCGCAGGCAGAGGAGCCGCTCGAGCTCCAGCCCGATGTTCGGGTGGTGACCCCGCCGGGCGGCACGATCGTCTTCTCGGCGGCGCAGCTGCACTCGACCGTCCCGAACACCACAGAACAGACGCGGTTCAGCATCGACTTCCGCACGGTCAACGTGGACGACCTCGCAGACGGCGTGGCGGCGGCGAACATCGACTCTGAGTGCACGGGCACGACGCTCCGCGACTTCCTGCGCGCGAGCGACCTCGAGCCACTGCCCGAGGAGATCATCTCCACGTACGACGAACGTCCCGGGGTGGCCGCGGCAGCCGGGTGACCGGCTGCCGCTCCGCGCGGCAGCCACCGAGGTCGGCTGAGTGGCCCCGGATTTCCGGGTCCGCGCCGCCGAACCGGCCCGGGCTGAACCGGCAGCATGAACGGCCCGGTGAAGGTGGCGCCGGCTTTGACCGTGATGGTGTCCCCGCCGCGGTCAGCCCGGACGCAAGCAGCGCGACGACGAACCTTACGTTTGCCGCCATATAGACGGTCAACGTAAGCCGCGTCGAATCTCGGCGGCGCGCCGGCCCGCCGCCCGGGCCCGTTCAACGAGCTCGTCCGTGCTGGACTCGGCCAGATTGATCTCCACCAGCCTTACTGCTGCAGTTGACGCGGCCTCGGCCAACACCACGCCCGCGAGCGCGTGGTCCCAACCGGCATGCGAGGCCGGTGAATCTCGCTCAGCTCTTGGCCGGCCGTGCCGGCCTGAGACTGCGCACCACTTGGATGAGCTCGCGTGCGACGCTCGGCGCGAGGAGCCTCAGAGCAACGGCATAGACCACGGCTCCGGCGATGACCGACACCAGGACACGCGGCTCGATCGAGATACCTTGATCTTCGAGCGCCTGACGGACGAGCACCACGGCAATGCATGTCGCGCCGGCAGCGGGCACGATCCCCCGTAGACGTCCGAGCACGGTCAGCGCGCTCAATGAGAGCTGGCGGATCGTGATCACGAACGACGGGATCTGGCCGAAGATCAGTGTGGTGAGCGTGAAGGCAATGGCGACGCCCTTTATTCCGAACTCACTACCCACCCAAATGCTGGGCAGCAGAGCGATGAGTACCGCCGCCTTCAGGAGCATCACGACCTGCGGCTTTCCAGCCGCATCCAGCACCGCGTCGTTCCACGCGATCAACATCTGGCACATGATCATCACGCACAGGATCTGCACGGTGGGAACGGCCGGACGCCATTGCGAGCCGAAGGCGAAGGGAATTACGTCCGGCGCTACGGCGATGAGGCCGAAGAGCGCCGGGAGCCCCAAGGCGGCGAGGAGGGTGACTCCCCTCAACCACATGTCCGCCACCCGCTCCTGGTTCTCGCGCAGTCGTGCGAACGCGGCGTAGATCACGCGCCCGATCGGCAGTGCGAGCAAAGACAGCGGTACCCAAACGATCGCCCATGAGAGATTCCAGATCCCAAGCTCGTCGAGTCCGACGAAGTGTCCGATGAAGAGCGCGGCCACGACCTGCTGGAGCAGGAAGAAAACGGATGCCCCGGTGTACGGGAAAGCGAACTTCGACAGAGACCGCATGTCGGCTCGAGAGAACTCGAGCGACGGGACCCACCGCGCCGGCAGTATGAAGAAGAGGGACGTTACCGCGGCGAGCACCACTTGCTGCAGCACGAGAGCCCACGCTCCCGCCCCAAGAGCGGCAGCGGTGATTGCGCACGCCGTTGAAGTCAATGACCCGATCAGGACCGCGGTCTGAATGACACCGAAGCTCATCGATCGTTGGAGAAGTGCGTGACTGGTCGATCCCACGGCCACGAGGAATAGCGTCATTCCGCCTACGATCACGAGGCCCGTGACCTCAGGTTCGTCGAACGTCAGAGCAGCCGGGTAGGCGCCCAGCGCAGCGCATCCCGATCCGATCAGGCCCGCCGCCAGAGCACACCAGAAAGCCGTTGACGTACGGCGCTGCGATGCACTCGAGGCCTGAACGAAGGCGGTGCCGTACCCAAGATCGCCGAGAATCATCGAAAACGACCCGATCGTGATGGCCAGGGCGGCCGCGCCGTAGTCGTCCGGAGTAAGCAGGCGGGCGAGGACGGCCACGCCGACCAGCCGGACCCCCTGAACCGCTACCTGCGAGCTGAGGGTCCAGATAGCCCCACGCTTCACAGCGCGCTGAATCTCGTGCGGCTCAACGTCAGTCGGCGTTCGCGCGTTGCGCGGCCGCTCGTCTTCTTCAACCGAAACGGACCCGTCGGCGGTCGCCGGCGGGGGGTTTCGTTGGAGCGCGGGCACGTTTACGCAACGTTCGGCCCGCGGCCGGCCTTTCGGGACGCGGCAAAAGCGGCGCCGCGGCCACCTCGTTGGTAGAGGGCCGTGGACGATCTCGCGATCATCACCGTCTCGACCAATGAGGCTCAGTGGCTACGCCCCTGCCTGAACACGGTATTCGCGCACCTGGGCGACCTGAGGGCAGATGTGATCGTGGTCGACAACGAGTCCCATGACGAGACTCGCGAGCTCGTGACCCGGGAGTTTCCGGCGGCGCGCGTGGTGTCCTCACGCAACCACGGGTTCTCGCATGCCAACAACCGCGCCCTCATGACGTGCAACGCCCGCTACGTCCTGTTCTTGAACCCCGATACAGAGGTCCTCGAGGGCGACTTCAGCGACCTCGTCGAGGCGATGGACGAGCGGCCGACGGTCGGGCTGATCGGGGTGCGGCAGGTGACCCCCGACGGCCGGCTCGACCGAACGATCCGCTACTTCCCGAACGCTCTGCGCGCGCTGGGCGCCGCCCTCGCCGCCGACCGGCTACCGGGCCGGCCGCGCTGGCTCGGCGAGCGGGAGCTCGACCAGGAGGCCTACGACCGCGAGACAGTCTGTGATTGGACGAGCGGCTCCTTCATGCTCGCCCGCCGGGAGGCGATCGAGAGCGCGGGCTACCTCGACGAGCGCTACTTCATGTACTCGGACGAGACAGATCTATGCCGCCGGATCAAGACGGCGGGCTGGGGAGTTCGCCACCTACCCTCCATGACGATTCTTCACCATGACGGAAAAGCGGGCGTGAAGCCGAACATCGTCAGCCTTGGTGCCTGGACGCGCCAGGCCTACGCCCGCAAGTACTTCTCGCCGGTCCACCGCGCCGCCTACTGCGGGGCTGTGGGTCTGGGGCATTCCCTGCGGTCGGCGTACTCCGGGCGAGGCGAACAGGGTCGCCTGCAAAGGCAGGCCAACCGCCAGGCGGTCGCGACCATGTTGGGCCGCGCCCCCGTGCCGTATGGACCCCCGAGCAGGGTCTCCCTGCGCACGGGTGCGGCAGAGCTCCGCGACCCCGACCGCTCCTACCAGCCGGCGGAGACGAGGGACACTCTCGTCTCATGACCGAGGAGACGCGAATCGACGGGCGAAACGTGCTCATCACGGGGGGCGGGGGACAGTTGGCGTCCGATCTCGAGGAGCTGCTGGCCGACCGCTGCAGCGTTCGCGCCCCGCACCGCTCCGAGCTGGATATCAGCGAGGATCGGGCGGTGGAGGCAGAGTTCGAGCGCGCCCGGCCCGACGTCGTGTTCAACTGCGCCGCGTTTCACAACGTGGAGGTCTGCGAGCGCGAGGAGGATCGCTCGTTCGAGGTAAACGCGCGCGCGGTCAAGCGGCTCGCCGAGCGTTGCTCGAGCGTTGAGGCGACTCTGGTGCACCTGAGCACCAACTACGTCTTCGCCGGAGACCGCGACGCCCCATACTCGGAATCAGACGCGCCGAGCCCGCGCAGCATCTACGCCCTTTCGAAGCTTGCCGGCGAGTACGCCGCGCTGGCCTACTGCGCCGATGCCCTGGTCGTGCGAAGCGGTGGTCTCTACGGCAAGCACGGGAGCGCCTCGAAGGGCGGAAACTTCGTGCAGCGCATGCTTTCTCGAGGGCGCGAGCAGGGCTCCTTGAAGATGGTCGCCGACCAGCGGCTCTCGCCCACGTACACGCCCGACCTGGCGGGGTCGCTGATCGAAGCCGTGGCGGGGGACGTTCGGGGTCTGCTGCACGTGACGAACGCCGGCTCCTGCTCGTGGCACGAGTTCACCCTCGCGATCATGGACATCGCGGGGCTCGGCGTGCCGGTCGAGCCGGTTGACACGGTACGGCCGCACGGTGGGGCGGACCGGCCACTCAACGGGGTGCTCTCGTGCGATCGCGCTCGTGACGCGGGCCTCGCCGAGCTCCGTCCCTGGAGGGCAGCGCTCGAGGACTATATGGTCAGCGCTGAATTCGCCGCGCTGCCCTCTGCCCGGTAGACGAACGGCAGCTCGTCGGCGATGTCACGCAGCAGCGGGGCAGAGGCATCGCGCTCTGAGGGCTTGAGCTCGAGATTCGCGGGCCAGGCTATGGCCACGTCGGGATCGTTGTAGGAGATGCCTCGCTCGACGTCGCCGTTGTAGTAGGGCGCCTGCTTGTACATGACGTCGGCCTGCTCGCTCAGGACACAGAAGCCGTGCGCGAAGCCGATCGGGCAGTACAGCTGGTGAAGGTTCTCGTCGGTGAGCTCGAAGCCCTCCCACTCCCCGAAGGTCGGAGACCCGCGCCGGAGGTCCACCACCACGTCGAGAATCGTGCCGCGCGCGCAGCGAACGAGCTTCGCCGCCCCCGTACCGATCTGGAAGTGCATGCCTCGCACGATGCCCTGCCCGGAACGGGAGTGGTTGTCCTGCACGAACTCCTCGGGAATGCCGAGGTCGGCATACACGTTCCGCCGATAGCTCTCGTGGAAGAAGCCCCGCTCGTCTCCGTGGATCACGGGCTTGACCAACACGGGTCCCTCTATCCGTGTGTCCAATCGCTCCATGTCGCCTCCTGTCTCATCGTTCTTCGATCCGGCCCAGTCAACGGCCCATCCGTGCCCGTGCTTGCGTTTCACCCCGGCCGGGGCGAGCAAGAAAGCGCATTCAGGTCCCGTTGATGTAGGGACAGTGCACGCGCTCGCGCGGCAGCCAACGGTGAAGGAGTTTACGAACGTGACGATGGCCTCAAACGGCAACGGAAGCGGCGCCCGCGCGGGCCAGTTCCCTCAACGCGAGCATGGCCGCACGAACGGCCTCGCGCCGAATCCACCGCAGAAGGGGCGCACGGTCCTGATCACCGGAGGGGCGGGCTACATCGGCACCGTGCTCACCGGCCGGCTGCTCGAGAGGGGCTACAACGTTCGCCTGCTCGACCGCCTCTATTGGGGCGAGGGACCGCTCGAGGCCTACGCAGGCCGCATCGACGTCGAGGTTGCGGACGTCCGGGACATTCCCGGCTCGGCCCTGGACGGCGTCGATGGCGTGATTCACCTCGCCGGGCTGTCGAACGATCCGACCGCGGAGTACGACCCGGACGCGAACTGGCAGATGAACGCCGTGGCCACGGAGGCCCTGGGCAACGCCTGCGTCGAACGTGGGATCGAGCGGATCGTGTTCGCATCCTCGTGCTCGCTGTACGACGGCCTCCCGGCCGGAATGCATGACGAGAGCGCGGCCATAACCCCGCGCGGCGCCTACGCCACCTCCAAGCGCTACGGCGAGGAGGCGCTGCTCGGCCTGATCGACAAGGGCCTCTGTCCGGTGATCCTGCGCAACGGGACCGTGTACGGGTTCAGCCCGCGAATGCGCTACGACCTGGTTGTCAACACCTTCGTGAAGGATGCCCTTCTCCAGGAGCGCCTGCTGCTGCACGGGGGCGGCTGGATGTGGCGGCCGCTCGTAGACGTGAGGGATGTCTCTGACGCGATGATCGCTGCCTTCGAGGCTCCGGCCGACGTGGTGCAGGGCGAGGTGTTCAACGTCCTCCACTCGAACTACCAGATCCGCGAGCTGGCGATGCTGGTGGCCGGCTCGGTCCAGCTGCTCGGACGCACGGTCCGCCTCGAGGAGACACCCGCGCCGCGGCTCAACCGAGACTACGAGTGCTCCAACGCGAAGTTGAGCCACACGCTCGGGTTCTCGCCGTGTCGCTCAGTGGTGGAGGCGGTCTCAGAGATGCTGGCCGAGATCGACCTGTCCGACCGCTCCAGCCTCACCGATCCGCGCTACTACAACATCCGCTGGCTCGAGCTGATGCACGAGCTGGAACCCCGCATACAGCGCTTCGGCGCCGTGCTCTAGCCCAGCCTGGGCGGCTCCTCAGTTGAGCCCACGATGACGGACCATCCGCTAGCAGACAGGAGGGCGCTTATCGGCGCCCTCGCTGTAAGCGCCCTGATCGGCCTCATCTCCGCAGGTCTCGCGACGGGCGCGCTCGGCCTGTTGCCACCGAAGCTGGGATCGAGCTCGATGGGCGTGGCGGCTGCCCAGACCCACGTGCAGGTCGATACGCCCTCTCCTTCGATGGTGCAGCGGCGAGCGCTGGACCAGGACCTGCAGACACTGGTCAAGCACGCGGAACTGCTGGGACGGGTCATGACCAGCCCGGAGGTTCTCGACCGCATGGCGGCGCGCGTGGGGTTGCCGCCCGGTTCGGTGGGAGGCTCGGCCCGCACAACCGCGTCGGTGCCCGACGCTTTCCTGGAGCCCGGAAGCGAGCAACGGGCCGCCGAGATCGGCCGCTCCAAGCTCTCCTACGCGGTCGAGGCCCAGACCCGGCCTACGACGCCGGTCATCGACGTATACACACGCGCGCCGACCAGCGACGAGGCAACCCGCCTCGCGAATGCCGCGGTGCCGGCTCTGCGCGAGTACATGCGCAGCCTGGCGGCGTCCCAGCAGCTGACGGATGACCAGATACTCGTGGTCCGGCAGGTGGGCGGTGCGCGCGGCAACGTGGTGGATCCGGGTGCTTCGAAGGCGGTCGCCGTGCTCGCCTTCTTCGTCGGCTTCACCCTTTGCGGCGGCTTGCTGCTGGTGCTCCTGGGGCTGGCTCGCGACTACCTGTCGGGCAACGCGGCGCGTCCGAAAGCACCACCGGAACCTGAAGGCGATGACGACTGGCCGCACACCGCCCGCCTGCTGCCCTGGATGTTGGCGGGCTTCGTGGCGATCATCTGGCTCGTCCCGTTCAGCTCCATCGAGCTCAGAGCGTCGATGCCCATCGACCTGACGCTCGACCGGCTCGTGCTTCCTTTCGTGGTTCTCGCGTGGATCCTCGCCCTCGCCGGGGGAGGCCGTGCCGCTCCACGGTTCCGCTTCACGTGGATACACGCCGCCATCGGGCTGTTCGTGGCATGCGCATTCCTCAGTGTCGTGCTCGATGCCGGCTACCTCAGCCAGACGCTCGAGCTAGATCTCGCCTTCAAGAAGCTTCCGCTGCTCGTGTCCTTCGTTTCGCTCTTCCTGATCGCTGCCAGCGCGCTGCGGCGCAGTGAGATCCCGGCTTTCCTCAACTACACGTTGGTCCTCGCTGTCATCTGCGCGGTAGGGATGATCTTCGAGTACCGCTTCTTGCAGAACCCGTTCTACGAGTGGTCGGACAAGCTTCTGCCGGGATTCTTCGTGGTGGACGCCGACGACGCGGCGGCCGTGGATGGCATCGGGCGTCGCCTGGTCCATGGCCCGGCACAGGCGCCGTTGGAGGCCGTCGCGATGCTCGCCATGGCTTTCCCGATCGCCCTGGTCCGCCTGATGCAGTCCAAGGAGTGGCGTTGGCGCATTCTCTACGGCCTGGCCGCCTGCGCGCTTATCGCGGCCACGTTCGCGACCTACCGCAAGAGCGCTCTGCTGGCTCCGGTCGCGGTGGTGCTCACCCTCGCGTACTTCCGGCGACGAGAGCTGCTGAGGCTGGCTCCCCTCGGCATGGTGCTGGCCGTCATGGTCAGCGTTCTGTCCCCGGGCGCGATTAGATCGACCGTGGACCAGTTCGTGCGTCCCGACCGGCTCGACGTGCCGACGGTCAGCGATCGAGCCTCCGACTATGACGCCGTGCGTCCCGATCTCTGGACACACCTGCTCTTCGGCCGCGGGTGGGGGAGTTACAACCACGAGACCTATCGGATACTCGACTCCGAGATCCTCCACCGAACGCTCGAGATGGGCGTGCTGGGCCTTATCGCCTTCCTGCTCATGGTGGTGTCCGTGATTCTCAGCGCGCGCAAGACGATTGCCGAACGCGATCCTCGATGGGCGCCGGTGGCGCTGATCGGAGCAGCGGCAGCCGCGGCCTTCCTCACCCTGTCGGCGCTGTTCGACATTCTCTCGTTCCCGCACGCCACCTACATCTTTCTGTACACCGCCGGCCTGGTGGCGGTGGTCGTGGCTCCGCGCGAAGAGGAGGAGGAGGAGGAGGAGGACGAAGAGCCGCCCGCCGCGCAGGTCCCACACGAGGAGGGCCGGGTGCGCCCAGCATCCGGCGGGCGGCGCCGGCGGTCGGCGCGCCCCGCGCGCAGCCTGCACTGAGCTGCGCGCGCACTCGCCCTCGATCCCCGCCAACCGCACCGACAACGCCCGACCCTCGGTCAACAGCGATTGACCTTCCTCTACCGCTCGGTTACCCGCGCTGTCGCTTCCTCGTTTGAGGATTTCGCTCGGGCGGACGAAGTCGGGATAGGGTCCTGCACCGCTGTCGCTTTGCATGGGTAGCAGTAGTGCGCGCTCGGCTACTTGGACTCGGAGCCAGTGCTGCTCGTCGCACAAGTGGCGACCGGCACCGGAGCGGCAATGCAGGGTAATTCACGAGCCGTCGCCCTCACTACCGCCTCGAGGCAGAAGGGCGATCGGTGCGACAGTGGATGGACTCTTTGCTCTGTCGGTTCGCCGGTGCGAGATGGCGACGGAGACGCGGGTACGGAGGTGATCCCTGGGAGGATGGCGGCATGGAGATCGGGAACATCGGCATCTGGACGAGCTACCGCCCCTTCGGCATCGAGCGTGCCGGCGAGGCGGCCAAGTTCGTCGAGCAGCTCGGCTACGGCGCGTGGTGGGTGGGCGGTTCTCCTCACGTAGCCGACATCCGTCCGGTCTTGGAGGCGACGTCGACCTTGGTCGCCGCGACTGGCATCCTCAACGTGTGGAGCAACGACCCGGGCGAAACGGCGGCGGCCGACGCGGACCTGCGCGCCGGCTTCCCTGGGCGGTTCATGCTCGGCGTCGGCATCGGCCACCCCGAGGCGACGAGCGACTACCGCAGGCCGCTGCGGACGATGCGTGCGTTCCTCGACGGCCTCGACGCCTCACCGACCCCGCCCCCGGCCCATGAGCGCTGTCTGGCCGCCCTCGGCCCGAAGATGCTAGATCTCGCCGGCGAGCGGACCGCCGGCACCCATCCGTACTTCACGCCCGTCGACCACACGCAGTTCGCCCGCGAGCGACTCGGTTCAGGCAAGCTCGTGGCTCCCGAGCTGGCGTGCGTGGTCGACACCGACCCGGGGCGCGCCAAAGCCGTCGCCCGCGACTACGCAAAGCTCTACCTCGGCCTGCGCAACTACACGAAGAACCTGCTCGACCTCGGCTTCACCGAGCGCGACCTCGCCGACGGCGGCTCGGACCGGCTGATCAACGCGGTCATCCCGCAGGGCAGCGCCGAACTGATCGCCGAGGTCGCGCGCGCACACCTCGACGCGGGCGCCGATCACGTCTGCCTGCAGCCGTTGGGCGAAGAGGGCATCCCGCGCAAGTCCTGGACCGCGCTCGCCAACGCTTTGATCGACTGATCTGGTTTCGGCTCGCGCTTCGAGGCACTTCCGAGCGCCGCCGTCCTGTCGGGAGAGTGCGCCTGTTCGCGCACTGCGCAAGTGGCGACCTCGGCGCGGTCGCGATGGCCTACAGGCGAAAGCGTCAGCGGCGCGTCGGTTGCGGTCGAAGCGTCAAGACTGCCGACAGGCGGAGCTCGACCCGAACGCCGGCAGACGTCCACACCTGTGGTCGGCCCGATGAGTTCTCGGTGTCGGCGGAGTCCAAAGCGGTATGTCATCCATCCCGTAAAGAAGGCAGCGCATGACCTCACTGATCCCAATACATCCGCTGTCGGCCGTTTCAGCATGTTGTGGTTCGCCTGGTACGAGAACCCCGTGCAAAGCCAAGCGCGCCATTGACTGGCCTTGTAACAGATGTAACGTTTGCGGTCTGGCGGCGGCTGGACTCGCTGAAAGCCGCAGGCATGGGTTGTGTGTGCTCCCGCCGTTCCCTAGTGCAGCGTGACCTGCTTCGCAATGCCTTTTTAGGAGGTTGCTGTGTCCCGTTTCGTTCGCATCCTGCTACTCGCTGCGGTGACGCTGTGCGTGGCCGCACCCACGGCCAGCGCCGTCCCGTCGAAGAAACTGGATGCCAATCTCGCGGCGCTATGGACGACGGTGCTCGAGACACCGAGCGACCAGAACCCCTTCGACCCCGGCGGTCCCGCATTCGCGTGCTTCGACCTCGGCCGCACGGTTGCGCCATTCGGGCCCGAGGGCGCCGAGTCGTGCACCGTGAAGCCGGGCACCAAGGTGTTCGTCGCAGCGGCGACATTCGAGTGCAGCACGTTCGAGGGGCACGGCACCACTGAAGCCGAACTGCGGACGTGTGCGCGCGAAATGGACGTCCAAGTCGCCCCCACGGTCACCGTCGACGGCAGGTCCGTGTCGGTGGCGGAGGTTGAGACACGGCTCCTGAAGATCGTCCTGCCGGCCGACAACATCTTCGGCCAGCCGGCCGGAACGCAAGGCCTGTCGGTCGCGCACGGCTGGGTCGCGCTCCTGCACCCGCTGACGCCCGGGACGCATACGATCGTCATCGACACCGGTGCGGACCCCATCACGACGACGATCGTCGTCAAGCCCGGCGGTTAGCGTGCATCGGAGTAGCCCGCCTTGACGGGGCGCCCCGAGCAGTTGAACGGGTGGGGCGCAAGCAAACGAGGAGGAGCCGCAGCCGGCGGGTGGTTTGCGAACCACTGGGGGGCAAACTCGACAATGCTCGGGGAAGCCCGATCCCGACCCACGTCCTTATTGCTGCGGTCGTCCGAAGCCTAAGCCAGATGCGGGCGCCCGCCGTATCGGCGCCAGGCGCTCACTAGCCGCGGGATGACCGCCACACCGGCGGACCAGATCCCGAACAGCAGGATGGCGAGGACCACACCCAACAGCGGCTGGGGCTTGTTGACGATCGTCTTGGAACGCACCGGCCCCGCACTCTCCACGACCAGGCTCTGAATCTGGGGGCCTACTTGGGTCGATGTGCCGGCATCGTCGATGGCGACCTTGGCCGCGGTGACCAGACGGATCGCTGTGCCGCGGTCGGGGGCCTCGGCCTCGAGCGAGATCATTGGCAGCATCTCGTCGAAGCGAACGGTCAGGATGTACTTCTCTGAAGTCACGCGCGCCACCTCCGCCGCCCGGGTGGGAAGTATGGCCGGCAAGAACGGGTCAGCCAGCTCCGGATAGACGACGACGAGCTCGTTCGGGCGGATGCCCGCCCCGCCTGCAATGTCGTCCGTCAACGCTTTGCTGCCCGCAAGCTCCGCGAGAAGGACGGCCCGCCAGGCCAGGGTCTCCGAGCCCCGGGGGGCCTGATGGATCAGCTGTGACCTAGCGGTATCCAGCACGAGACGGGCGGACGCGGTGCCGCTCCTCTCGGTCTTGCCACCGGCAGCTAGCACGCCGACCGCGATCGCCAGCACCGCACCGATCGCAACCAGAATCGGCCGGCGGGAGAGCAGCCGGAGTATGGCGACGAGTTCCACGGCTGGAGCCGATCAGGTCCGGGCCATGTGCTCGGACAGCGACTCCATGCGCCAACCCCGGGAAACGCGCGTCAGGAAGATCAAGGTCGCGCAGGCGAGGGTGAACGTGAGAATGAACGCAAGGAACGCGACTTGCCAGTGGACCTCCCCGTTGATCACCGCGCCGCGAGCGGGGCCCAGCTGCACGAGGCGGATCTGTTGAGCGTCCGGCGTGGTCTGGGACCGGGCCAGGTCAGCGAGGTAGGCGCGCAGGCTCGTGACGGCCGCATTCGCCAGCGCCTCGGCGGTCCTGGGCGTGGGGCTCTGCGCGTAGATGTCGAGCATCGGCGCGGTGGGGTTCGCCTGGATGTTGAGGCGGTACTGGTCGTTGGACTTCAGGATGTCGCTCGCCTTCTTCTCATTGCCCGCCTCGACCCTCGGCCGGGGCTGCTTGGCGGTGAGCGGCGCGTCCACGCGGAGCAGAGCCACCGGAATTCCCGCTTTGCTTGCGATCGACTCCTTGACCGGGCCGTTGGCGATCACGTTGCCCAGGAGCACGGCGCGCTTGGTGAGCCCATCGAGCTCGTAGGTGTCCTGACGGAGGTCGAGCAGCGTGGAGCGCGGCGTGTCCACCACCACGTGGGTAGATGCGGTGGCCATCTCGAGCGAGCGGGGAGTCAGCTTCGGAGGAAAGAGACTGATGCTCCAGACACTCCACACCGCCACGAGCAGGGCAAGCACCAGGCATCCCGCCACGCCCGCCTTCATCTGCCACAGCCGCTGCAGCCTTACCCCGAAATCCATGACGTCAGCCGCTCTTGCCCGCTACGAAAGTTGCCAGGCTCCCGAGCGTCTCGAACACCTCGGCGGTGATCTCTTCGCCCTCGATCGTGATTCCGAAGCGATCCTCCAGCGCGTAGACAAGCTCGACCACGGCCATGGAGTCGAGCTCCTGAAGGTGACCGAAGAGCGGCGTCGAGGCCTCGAGGCTGTCCGCCCGGTCCTCCACGCCGAGGGTGGTCACCAGCACGCTCTTCACGTCATCGATGGGAATGGTGGAGTCAGGAGTCAATTGGTTCCTTTCGGTCACACCAGCATCTCGACCGGTGCGGGATGGCTCAAGAAGGCAGTGGGGCTCGCCGTGAGCCCGTAGGCGCCCGCCTGGAACACGACGACGAGATCGCCGATGTCACATTCCGGCAGCACCACGTTGCTGGCCAGAAGGTCGAGCGGGGTGCACAGGCATCCGACCACGTTGACCGACTCGACGGGGTCGTGATCGATCCGGTTCCCTATCGCCACCCGATAGTTGCGGCGGATCACCTGACCGAAGTTTCCTGAGGCGGCGAGTTGATGGTGAAGCCCGCCGTCGACCACGAGGAAGGTCTTGCCCCGAGACTGCTTTCGGTCGATGACCCGGGTGACGTAGAAGCCGCACTCGCCGACGATGTAGCGCCCGAGCTCGAGAACCACCCGGGCCTCCGGGAGGTTCGGCTTGATCGCCTCGGAGAGCAGTCCATCGAGGTTTTGGCTCACGGCCTGCAGGTCGAGCGACTCGTCACCCTCGAAGTAGGGAATGCCGAATCCACCGCCGATGTTGACGTAGCGGACCGGCTGCGGCGCCAGCTCGGCGAGGCTCACGATCAGCTCGACCGTCTTTCGCTGTGCCTCGGCGAGGATGTCGGCGTTCAGGTTCTGTGATCCGGCGAAGACGTGAAAGCCGAGGAGCTCGAGGTCGGCCCGGGCGAGCTTGACCAGCAGGTCGGGCACGAGCTCCGAGTCGATCCCGAACTGCTGAGGGCCTCCGCCGAGACGCATGCCCGAGCCCTTGACCTGAAAGTCCGGGTTCACTCGTATGGCCACACGGGGGCGGATGCCCAGCCGCTCGCCGATGGCCGTGATGCGGTCGGCTTCGGTCTCCGACTCCATCTCGATGGTCACTCCCGCGGCAACCGCCTGGGTCAGCTCGGCCGGGGTCTTGCCCGGGCCGGCGAAGCTGACCCGCTCCGGGGACATCGGGGTGTCGAGCGCCGTGAGCATCTCCGCCGACGAGGCGACGTCGAGCGAATCGACCAGCCCGCTGAGGTGCTGAACCACCGCGGGCATGGGATTGGCCTTGACGGCGTAGCTGAGGTCGAGCCCGGCGGGCAGATGGGCTCGGAGAAGGGCCACGCGCTCAGAGAGGAGCGCGCGGTCGTAGGCGAAGAAGGGAGTGCCGCCGGCGCGCTCGGCGAGACGGTCGATCGCCATTCCCCCGACTGTCATGCAAGCGCTCTCGCGCCCGGCTGTGGCCAGGGCGTTCACGACGCGGCCCCGACCTCGTGACGGAGCAGGTTGCGGTCGAACTTGTCGTTGGGTGAGCGCGGCAGGGCGGGTCGCACCACCACTTCCGTGGGGACCATGTACAGCGGCAGCTCGCGCTTCAGCCGGGTCAGCAGCATCTCCGAGGTGAGTCCGTTGCCGTTGGCCGGACTCACCACGAGCACGATGCGCTGCCCCAGCCGCGGATCGTCCACACCGAGCGCCACGGCTCCACCCACGAGGCCGGTGTCGTACACGACCTCCTCGATCTCGGTAGGGCTCACGCGGTAGCCGGAGGTCTTGATCATCTCGTCCTGGCGGCTCACGAAGTAGAGGAAGCCCTCCTCGTCAGCTACCACGAGGTCACCCGACCACACGGCGGGCTCCGAGTCGCCGAGTCCGTACTCGCGGCCGGGCGCGGGCTTGAAGCGCTCGGCTGTGCGCTCCGGGTCGTTCCAGTATCCGAGGGCCACGAGCGCTCCGCGATGAACCAGCTCGCCCTGCTCGCCCGGGTCGCAGCGCGTCCCATCAGGGCGTACGACGAGGATCTCCGCGTTGGGGATCGCCTTGCCGATGGAGTCGAGCCGGTTGTCCACCTCGGAAGGGTCGAGGTACGTGGAGCGGAAGGCCTCCGTCAGGCCGTACATGAGGTACGGCCGAGCGTTGGGAAAGATCCCGCGGAGCTTCTGCAACGTCGACCTGGGCATGCGCCCGCCCGTGTTGGCGAAATAGCGCAGCCCGGCGCTCGCCTCCGGTGGCCACGCGTGATCGGCGAGCTGGATCCAGAGCGGCGGGACGCAGGTGAGCCCCGTCACACGGTGCCGCGCACAGAGGCGGACCACGTCGCCGGGCAGCAGGTAGTTCACGAGCACCACGTGGGCCCCGACCCAGAAGGCGGTGGTCAGCTGGCTGAAGCCGGCGTCGAAGCTGAGCGGGAGAGCGGCGAGGATGCAGTCGTCCTCCTTGTTCTGCAGGTACTCGCTCACGCTCTCGGCGCCGCCGAGAAGATTGCGATGGGAAAGCACCACGCCCTTGGGCTTTCCCGTGCTCCCGGACGTGTAGAGGATGGCCGCCATGTCCACGTCTATGCCGCCCGGCCCGGTTGACCGCTCTGCGGACGCCAGGCACACGTCCTCCCAGGCCAGCACCTCGTAGGCGGGGGAGGGGCCTGCAGCGGCCACCTTCTCGCCGACCACGATCACGTGGGTGACCGACTCACAGGCCGCGAGCTCCTCCCGAAGCCCGTCGAGCCGCTTCGAGGAGGTCACGAGGACCCGCACGTCGCAGTCGGTGACGATGTGGGCCACCTGTCGCGGGCGCAGGAGCGGGTTGATCGGCACGAAGACCCCGCCGGCGGCGGATGCACCGAAGATCGAGACCACCGTCTCGATGCGCTTGTCGAGATAGACCCCGACGCGCTGGCCGCGCTCGAGCCCGATGGCGCTCAGTGCGCCGGAAAAGGAGCCGACCTCACGCTGCAGCTCGGCGTAGGTGAGCGTCGTGTCCTTGAACGTCAGGGCGGGACGGTCGCCCCTGCGGGCGGCTCCCTCCTCGATCACATGATGGAGCTGAGTCACCACGGCACACACACCAATTCGCTGTAGAGGTAGTCAACTTGCGCCGCGTCGAGGCGAGCGCTCCGGTACATCTTCGGCCGGGGTGCGCGCAGCCCGAGTGAAGGCCAGGGCAGGCGGCCGGTGATCCGCTCCTCGGTCAGAGTCGCCAGCGCCCCGTGGCGAATCAGCAGGTGGCGGGCGAGCGGGCGGGCCAGCTCGCGAACCAGCTTGGGATCGCTGGCGTACAGGATGGATGCGAAGAGCGGCAGACCCTTGCGCCGGTCCTTTCGGAAGATCAGGTAGCACCACTCCGCGCCTCGGACCAGAACCAGGTGTCGAGCCGCGTCGGCCTCGGCATGGTCGTGATAGAGGCGAAGGTCGCGGCCGGTGAGAGTGCGCTCGATGAGGTCGGGATCGGCGCTGATCACCGCCCGGCCGGGTCGACCCGGCCACGGGAGATTCGGCACGACGCGGGTGGCGGTGTCGAGTGTCTCGAAGCCCAGCCTGGAGTTCAGCGGAACCACGTTCCCACTGGGCGACAGGTCGGTGAAGCTGTATCCCTCCTGGCTCAGGAGAGCCCGGAGCAGGCGGAGGCTGTGAAATCGGTGCTCGGGCGCAACGCACCAGGCACCGAGATTGCAGATCCGCTCGGTCCCACCGTCAAGCTCACGCTCCGAGTAGAACGCGAGGTGTGCGCCCACCACGGCGTCCTCGTGGAGCAGCATGAAGCCGCGGTTGGGCTTCTCGACGTCCCAGGACGTCTGCATCGCGCGGACCCATGCGTCCTGGGAGACGCGCAAGTTGAGATGGGCCTGCAGGAACTCGGCCACCCGCTCCACGTCGCCGGCCTCGATCGGCTTGACCTGCACCGGCTGCGACCGCCGAGCCTCTCGCTCTTCAGTGAGCAGCATCAGACCCGTGCCGTGGGCGGGTAGTAGGTGTCGCGACGTAGGACGCTGGCCAGCGCTCGCAGCTGGACCACGGTCTTCCAGCCCAGGTACCACGGGGCCGCCAGCAGAGCAAGCCAGGTACGCAGGCCGGCGCGGGTCTGCACGAGCCCGATTACGACCGCCAGGGCCAGGACGAGCAGGCCGGATCCGAAGATTGCGACCGCCGGCCACGCCTGGGCAAGAGCCGCGATCGCGGCTCCTGCGGCCAGCGACACGGCGCCGAGCGCAAACGGGGGGGTGAGCAGGAACCACGCGGCTTCGACGCAACTGGCATCTCTCTCACGCGCGGCCCGACGCAGGAGCGCGGGCACATACTCGCGCGCCGCTGACATGCGCCCAGCCTCGTAGCGAACCTTCTGACCCCCGAAGCTCTTCCAGCTGCCGGCGGAGTCTGAGCGCAGCCGCGCCTTCTCGACGTGACGGCAGCGAATCCCGTCGAGCAGCAGGTCGAGGGTGAAGTAGAGGTCTTCAGACGCGGGCGCGGCGAAGCGGTGAGCCAATGCCACATCGCGGCGTATGGCCATCCCGGTTCCGCGCAGGCGCACCGAGAAGCCCAGGCGGTCGCGGCCGCGCGGGATGGTGATGCCCTGGAGAGCGAAGGCGACGACCGACAGCTGGCTGGCGAGCCGATGGCTCCCGTCGCTCTCGCTGCGGGCCTGCGCCGCCGGAGCCCCGGCGCTGAGGGCACGTTCGCAGGCGTCGAAGAAGCCGGGGTCGACGATCGAGTCGGCGTCGAGCATCACCACGGCGTCCCATTCGAGCGCTCGCGCGTGTTGGAGGCCGGCCTGGCGGGCCTGCGCGCGTCCGGGGATCTCTGTCTCCGAGCGCTCCACGACCCGGGCCCCGAGTGAACGGGCTATCTGGACGGTCGCGTCGGTGCAGCAATCGGCGACCACCATCACGAGATCGCGCTCGCGGCGGTCGCCCTCGACCGCCTCGAGGCACCGTTCGATGACCGCTTCCTCGTTATGAGCGGGGATGAGGATCAGGAGGCGCATGTGGCGCTCGGCTCGCACTTCCCGCTCCCGGTAGAACAGCGAAGCGGCAGCGAGAATCCCCAAATGGATGGCCACGGCCAGCCCAGGAAGGCCGATCGCTACGGCAGCGATGAGCAGCGCGGTGGTCATCACCGAACCAACGCCCAATTAGGGCCCTGACTTGTGCGGCGCGACCCTGCCGCGGACTCAACCGGCAAGAGCTACAGGCTGGGTGCCGCAGGTCCGGAACGGCTGGTCGTCATGGAGCGACGTGACCCTTCGGCGCGCCGCGGCCAGCAGATCCCCCAGAGCGACCGCATCCGCCTCCACGGAGCGCGACAGACCGCGTGCCCCCAGCTCTCGGGCAATCTGCGTCTGGTGGTCGTCAACGTGCTCGCCGTGAGCCAGGCGGCGGGGCACGAGCACCGGACACTTCCCCACTTCCAACGCGGCCAGGGCTGTGCCCACGCCGGCGTGGGCGACCACCACATCGGCCTCGCGGATTGCCTGAGTCAGGTCCCGATCGGGGATCGCGTAGTGCCCCTCGACCCCCAGATCGCTCGTGTCGGTGTCACCCGTCTGCCACAGAACCTCGGCTCGCGGCGGAAGCACGTCGAGAAGGCGGCGTACCAGCCGGCCGAAGCCGTAGCCTCGGAACGTGCCCAGGGTTACCACCACCCGCTGAATTTCGCGCGTGGGGTAGTCGCTGGGCTCGTCGGCGCTGAACGAGTCGAACACCGAGCCACGGTAGTTCCACTGCCCGCCGGCCCAGTGGGGATATTGGGTGTAGAGAAAGACGCCGGGGATCCGGCTCACGAGACGACCGGTCGCGGATGGTCCCTCGCTGCGGGCGGCGCTCTCGATGTAATGGCAGCGAAGCCCCCGGGCTCGGGCGAGCGCGAAGAACGGAAGTGCGACAGCGGCTCCGGTGCTGACCACAGTTCCGATGTCGTGATCGCGCATCATGCGGTGCGCCTCGGGCGCGTTTCGCAGAACGTTGAGCGGGTCGCGCGCCCCGACGAACGGAACGAACTCGACCGTCTCGCCGGCCAGCAGAGAACGGCTCTGCGGGCTGTCGAAGGTGACCCAGCGAAACGGCCCGTGCACTCCGGCAAGCCGCCTGTGCAGCCGGTGCAGTTGCTTGAGGTGACCGCCGGTCGAGGCCACGAGCAGAGTGGTCGATTCGCGCACGAGCGCACCGGCTCGACGCCGTGCCGGCCCGCGAACGTCTGACGCGGCGGGCACTCCGCCCAGCGTCGTCCGGCCGTGAGCCACGGCTTGCCCAGCCTTGCCACGGGCCGGGCGGATCATGTGGAAAGCCCCGCTTGCACCTCCCACGATCAACGGTCGGGGAGGGCGAAGATTTGCGGAGGCGGATGCCTACGCGCTAGCCGCGCTCGGTGCCGGCCCGAGCCGCCGGCTCGGACGAGCGGGGTGAATAGCCGTTCGAGTCGAGGTCCAGCGAGAGGCCCTCGAAGCCCAAATCGTCAGGGGGAGCGTCATCCGGAGCCAGGTCAGTCAGCTCGCGGTGCTCCGAGACCTCGGCCGCGCGCCAGCCGCGGGCCAGCGCGGATCCGAGCAGAATGGCCCCACAACCCACCAGAAAGACGAAGATCGCGGCCGAAAGCCCTACCATCCGCCCGGGTCCGCGAACCGAGCTCACGGCCTGAGCGCTGCCCAGCCCGCTCACACGCAGGCGCTTGCGGTCCTCCACCTCTTCGTCGGCGGCCGCCCTGGTGTCCAGGTAGTCGATCAGTCCGTTCACCGTCGCGTTGGCCAGCCTCGTTGCGCTCGCGGTGTCGGGGGCCTGCACATCGGTCTCGATGATTGGCAGCTGCTCGCCGTCCGGGTTCGCGATCACGCGCGTCCGGATCATGTGGATATCCGGCTTGTCCGGGATCGCGGTGGATACCGGTTCCGCCTCGCTGCCGGACTCGTTCACCTCGGTGGCCAGCTCGGAAACGGCCTTGAGCTGTCGTGGCTTGAGGCCGGCACGCCGTGCGATAGCTGCTTTTGCTTCCCCCTCCACCATGAGGTTCGCCAGGACGCTGGCCCGCAGGCCGAGCGTGTCGGAGCCCTTCGGGTCGACCTTGATTACCTGGGACTGCGGAGTGTCGACGAGCACGCGAGCGGTGGCCACTCCCACCGTGTACTGGCGGGGCTCAGGCGGCAGGCCGATCCGGTAGGAGAGCAGGAAACCTACGAGCACCGCGGCGAACGCCACCGCGGCGACCAGCACGCGCCGGCGCCACAGCTCGCGGAGAATCGTGACGGCTTCCATGGACGACAGACCAACGGGCAGCCGCGGACCATTCTTCTGGCCTTGCCGGGTCCGTGATCGCGCTTGCCGCAAGTGGCCCCGCTCGTCTCGCGTTCATAGCGCGGGACCGTGGAGCCGAAATCGATCAATCTGACCTTTCACGGAGTGGGCGAGCTCGAGCGGGACGCCGAGCCGGGCGAGGAGCGAACCTGGCTCGACCTGGATTCGTTCACCGCGGTGCTCGATTCGGTGATGGACCGACCCGAGGTGCAGATCAGCTTCGACGACGGCAACGCGTCTGACTTGGTTCACGGCCTGCCCGCGCTGCTCCACCGAGGGCTGCACGCGACCTTCTTCGTGGTCGCCGGACGCCTCGACGAGCCCGGGTTCTTGGACGACGGAGCTGTGCGTACCCTGGCGGACGCCGGGATGACGATCGGCTGCCACGGCATGCGCCATCGCCCCTGGCGCCGGCTCGGCGATGATGCGCTGCGGGAGGAACTGGTTGACGCCCGGAGGATCCTCGAGGGCATCGTCCGGCGACCGGTGACCGAGGCCGCCTGCCCGTATGGCTCATACGATCGCCGCGTGCTGGGCTTTCTGCGGCGATCCGGCTACCGGCACGTCTACACGAGCGACCGCGGGACGAGCCACCCGGAAGCATGGCTCCAGCCGCGAAACAGCGTCCAGCGTGGCGAGGGAGCCGCCGTCGTCGACGAGATCCTGTCTTCGGAGGGGACTGCCCCCAGGGCATTGGTGCGGCAGCTGCGGCTGTCCGCCAAGCGCTGGCGCTGACGGCCCCCGGCTAGGAACGAACGGCGACGAAAGACTTGACGAATGGGCCGATGCGCTCCTCCTCGAGCGTTGCCTCGGGAAAAAGGCGCTTCAGCTCGCGGCCGCGCATCAGGCGGATCTCGCGCACCAGCGCGCGAGCCTGATCCTCATCGGGACAGGGTCCCCGCCAGCCCCAGCGGCGCCGGCGCAGCATCGCGACGCGCAGCTCGACCGGGAGCCAATGCCAGGCCGGAGTGAGGAAGTGGGGCTCCACCGGGAACCAGAAGTTGGGCGTTTGCACCCAGTAGATCGGCGCCAGCCGGCGTACCTCGGCCGCCATTGCGGCCTGCCTCTCGAACGTTTCGAGGTGCTCGATCACCGAGTTGCTGAACACCACGTCGAAGGAGCCATCGGGCAGCTCACGCAGGCTTGTGGCGTCACCGGCCCGAGGCTCGATGTTCTCGTGCACGCGTGGCTCGGCCTCCAGGTTGACCAGCACCACCCGGACGTCGCCCCGGCCGACCAGGCCGCGCTGCTCCCAGAACGAGTTGGTCCCCCCGATGTCGAGGATGCGCACGGGGCGGCCGTGCTGCTTGCGAAGGCCCTCGAGGATCCGCGCGAACGCTTCGAAGCGGCGCGTCCGCCGCGAGTTCGAGAACGAGCCGTTCGCTCCGGCATCCGCGAGCCCCCGCATGAGGTCGCCGGGACGGGCGCTGCGCAGGGACCCGAGTATCTCTCCCTGACGAGGCGCGCTCATGGCCCTACCTAACGCCCTAGCGACCCCATGCCTTGCGAGCAGCCCGCCGGATGCCGCGGTCTCCGCCGTCCGACGCGTTGTCCCTACCGCGCGAGCCGCGCGCGAGCCGGAAGCCTCTGAAGGCGGTGGGCGGCCCGGCGTACCGCGGGGCGCCGCGGACATCGCCCGGGCCGATCGGTCTCTGGCGCCTGAGCAGATTGTGGCTGGAGGAGAACAGCGCTCTACCGCCGCCCTCACCGTTGCCATCCGCGCCGATTTCGCTGAGGATGTTGTCCTTGATGACCGTGCCCGTGCCGCGGTCGTCCTCGGGCTTGTACCCGAGGTTGAGGGTGCCGCAGGGGATGTTGAAATCGCACTTGCCGGCCACGAACGTGTTGTGGCGGATGGTCGAGCCGTTGTCGGAGTACCACGTGATGCTGAAGGTGTGGTTGCCCGGGCCGAAGACGTTGTCCTCGATCAGATGGGGGCCGCCGCCGTCGGCCATCATGATGAGCGCGCTTACGTCCACCATGTCGTGGAACCAGTTGCCCCTGATGATTGTCCCGGCCCCCTCGCCGTAGAACTGGATCGGATCGGTGTGAAGCGGATCCTCGTCGTCGAAGGCCGTGAACTCGTTGCCGATGATGCGGGTGTGCGGAGCGTCACCGACCCTGACCCCGTCGGACGTCCCGCCGGAAAGCAACGAGTTCTTCACCACCACGCCAGGGGCGTCCAGGTGAACCCTCGACGTGTAGTCGTCGGTGGCGCCCGGGATGTTGATGTGCGTGTTGTGGTTCAGGACGATGTGAGGCCGGCTCGGTGCCCTCTGATCGACGACCACGATCCCGGTGAACCGGCTGTGGGCGATCGTGACATTCCGAGTCCCGCCGGTGAGATATCCCTCTCTGATCGTCACGCCCTGCACGCGGACGTTGTTGGCGCCGTCGAACTCGATGGCCAGGCTCGCGGACGCGCCTGGTTGGGGACGGACGGTGACGGTGCCCGACTTGGCGCCCCCGCGAAACGTGCCGTAGCTGCCGCTGGCGAGACAGACGGTCTGTCCAGCCTTCGCTGAGCGGAACTTGCCGGCCAGGCTCTCCTCGCTGGTGGCCGTGCGATCGCACTTCCAAGCGGCGCTCCTCGCACTGCTGCCGCGGCTGACCTCGGCGCGATCCGAGCGAGAGTCGCCCGCCGGCGGGACGAACGCGACCGCGGCGGTTGCCGCGCAGGCGGTAATCGCGGCAGTTATCGCGAGGGTGGTGCGCACGAGTCTTTTCCTACGGTTGTTAGGACGGCGGTGTGCCATAAGCCTCCCGAGCTACGGCAGGGCCAGAGCCCCTCGAAGGGTCGAACCAGGGAGCGAAGGCTAGCCAACCCGGCAGGACCCGAGGAATCTGGAAGCGGCACCACGGGAACAACGAAGCCACTCAGCGCGTTCTCGCGATCGGCGGCGGCGTAAGAACCGGGGCTGCGCCCCCGTTGGTAAGCCAAGGGCATGGCGTGCGCGCATGATCATTACCGCTCAGTTCTGACGAGCTACGATCGGCGTGGCGGCACGCTCGTGTACTTCTGGCGCTGTGACCGCTGCGGGGCTCGTCTGGGCGAACGTGAGCGCGTGCAGTACCGCCCGCAGTACGAGACGCCCGCACGTACCGTCGACGGCAGGCGATGAACGGTTAATGATTCCGGGAATGGGAACCTTGACTGGAGTGTGATGTCGCCTCAATGGACATGCGAAAGTTGCGGTGCGCGGCTTTACAGCGCCAGCGAGAGCCTGCGCTGGGGGGACTGCCCGGTCTGCGCCAGCTCGCTCAGGAAGGATGAGCAGGAAGAGCCTCAAACAGACTCCGCCCGTCCTGCCGCTGTTCCCGAGCCCGTCCCGCGTTCGTCAGCAGATCCAGGTGGCCGAGGACCTCGGAGAGGGTGAGGTAGGCCTGGGTAACGGCAACGTTGCCCCATAGCGCCTGGGCGATCTCGTAGGCTGACCGGCTGCGCTCGTCGAGCAGGCGCTGGATCTTGTCGGCTCGCCGGCGGTGAAGCTCGAAGCGCCGGTCGATCAGGTCGCGGTGCTCTGTGATCGGGTCTCCGTGGCCCGGCAACACCAGGTCCAGGTCCATCCGGCGCGTGGCCGCCAGCGAGTCGAGGTAGTGAACGAGCGCCTGCGGGCGCTCGGTCGAGCCGTCGCGCGGCCGGCTGATCAGGGGGTTGGACGAGATGTGGCTGAGCAGGTGATCCGCTGCGATGAGCAGGCGCCGCTCGCGGTCGTGGAAGATCGTGTCCGTGGGGGAGTGGCCGGGACGGTGGTGAACGTGCAGGGTGCGGTCTCGCAGCGCGAGCGCCTCCCCATCGCGCAGAGGCCGGGTGACCTCCACCGGGCCGCCCCAGGCCCTGAAGACGCTGGAGACCGACTTGAGCGCCGCCGCCACGTCCTCGGGTATGCCGTGGCGGAGCATCAGCTCGCCCGCGAAGTCGTCGTCGGCCTGGGCCTCGGCCGAGAAGCTCTCCACGTATGGCACGGCCACGTCGATGGCGGCCACCTCCGCCCCGGAGCGGGACGCAACCACTGACACCAGCCCCAGGTGGTCGATGTGCTGGTGGGTGAGGATGATCAGCTCGATGTCCTCGAGCTTGTGACCGAGCCCGGCAATGCCTCGTACGAGCTCGTCGAGCGAGGTGCCCGAGTTGGGCCCCGCGTCGACGAGCGTCAGCGGGTCGTCGTCGATCAGGTACACGTTGACGCGCCCGACGGCGAAGGGCGTGGGGATCGCCAGGCGATGGATGCCGGCCGCGGCAGCGGCCGCGAAGGGGTCGTCGCCCGGAGGCGTCGCTGATTCCTGCACTCGAGAGTTCGAGACTACTGAGAGGGCTCGCCGGCGGCGCGCGCCTCTTCGAGCGCATCCTGAAACTCGCCGACGCCGAGCAGGCCAATGGGCCGATCCGCCTGAGCGCTGCGGTCGTGATCGATCTCCGGGGTGGGACGGTTGCGGTCCTGGACCTGGTTCTGGTTCTGGTCCTGGTCGGCGCCGCCTTGGGCCAGCCCGTGGACCTGGACGGCCGAGCCGACGGCCTCGGCGATCATCGGCCCGAGCATGGCCGACATCCCGACCACCACCGCCGCGGTGCCGAGGGAGTCGAGCGCCTGGCCGGCCTGGGCGCGAACGTCGATGTTGTGGTCACGCGTCGCCCGCAGCAACGGCTCGACGGCGGCGGGTTCGCGGAGCTCTCCCAGAGCGGAAGCCGCCTCGATGCGGACGCTTATGTCGCGATGTTCGAGCGCTTCGACCAGAGGGTGCAGCGCGCGGGTGTCTCCGATGCGCCCCAGCAGGGCGGCGGCTCGCTCGGGCGCCCTGCCGCCCTCGAGCTCGGCGATGACTCCCTGAACGCTGGCGGGCGCAAGTCTCAGGAGCAGTTCCTCGGCGCGATCGCCCACCTCGCCGCGATCGTCGCCGAGAGCCGTGAGCAGCTCGTCGACAACCTCGTTTGCCACGTCGGCGCGGGTGTCTGCCTGCACGAGCGTGTGCACGAGTGCGGTATCCAGCTCGGCGAGCGGCCGCTCGCCCGGTGCCCAGAGAAGCGCGCGTATCACCGACTGCACGGTGCCCGGCTGCTTCAGCTCGAGCAGCGCCCGGAGGGCCAGGGCCCGCGAGCTTCCACTCTCCGCGGGCAGCCACCCCAACGCCTGCGCCAGCGGAGCCACCTCGCCGCGGCGGTAGAGCACCCGCACAGCGGCGCTGCGGACCTGGTCGGAGGAGTCGCGCAGCGCTCCGGTGACGGTACCGTTCCCGGCATCGTCGCCCAGCTCGCCGAGAGCGATCACGGCCTGCTCGCGGATTTCCACCCCGCGGTCGATCAGACGCCCCTCGAAGTCCCGCAAGGGATCCTTGAAGTCCGCGGCCGACATGAGACCCTCGACGTCCTGCTGCTCGGCCAAGGCGGCGACGTCGGGCTTGCGGTTGCGATTCAGAAGCTTCATCAGGGGGGAGCGGTACGTCTTCTCAACCAACGTTGCACGGCCGCCAAGCTTTTGCGGCTGTGCCGTCTGCTAGAGGGTGGCATATGCGTATCGCTGTGGCCTGTGTCCTGCTCGGGGCTCTGATCGGCGTCGGGGTGGCGCTCGCAAGGGAGCGCGACTACACCGCGCGTGCGTTTGTGATCCGGGTTCCGCCGCTCGACGGCCGCGACAGCGTTCTGGCCCTGGCCCGCCGCGATTCGGTCATGCGCGGCGCCCTCGAGCTGTCCGAGCTGCCGGCTCCCGGTGGTGCGGCTTGGCTTCGCGAGCACTCGGACGCCGAGCTGACCGGCAGGCTGGATCTGGCGCTGAGCGTGAGCGCGCCGCGCGAGGACCAGGCCGCGGCGCTGGCCACCGGCTACGCCAAGGCGGTCAAGCGCGAGCTGCCGGTAAGGGCCGGCCTGAACACCCGCGGGCGCGGGGCGCGGCGCGCACAGCTCGACCGCGGACCGATTGCCTGGGGGCTGGTCGGCGCGGCGGTGGGTCTCTGGATCGGTCTGGCGCTGTGGATCGTCGTTAGGCGCGGATCAGCTCGAGCAGCTCGTCGCGCTTCTCCTCCATGTGTTCCTGGGACACCAGCGACTCGAGATTGAGACGCATCAACGGCTCGGTGTTCGATGGCCGAACGTTGAAATGCCAGTCGTCGTAGTCGATCGAGATCCCGTCGAGCTCGTCCAGCCGGCCGTCGGAGTACTTGGAGCGAAGCTCGTCGGTCTTCGCGTCCTGGTCGGACACCTCGCTGTTGATCTCCCCGGAGATGAAGTAGCGCGAGCGCAGCGGCTCGAGCAGCTCGCTCAGCTTCTTGCCCTCCACGGACAGCAGCTCGAGTAGCAGCAGCGCCGGCAGGGTGCCCGAGTCGGCGCAGTAGAAGTCGCGAAAGTAGTAGTGACCGGACACCTCGCCGCCGAAAGCGGCGCCGGTCTCGCGCATGCGCGCCTTGAAGAAGGCGTGGCCCACCCGGTTGACCATGGCGGTGCCACCGTGACCGCCGACGATGTCGGCCACCGCCCGCGAGGCGCGAACGTCGTAGAGCACGGTCGCGCCGGGCTCCTTGCGCAGCAGCGCCTCGGCCAGCAGCGCGGTGAGGAAGTCGCCGGCCACGAACTCGCCCGTGTCGTCGATGAAGAAGCAGCGGTCGGCATCTCCGTCCCAGGCGATGCCGAGATCCGCGTCCGCCTCGCGGACCTTGTCGATGATGAAGCGGCGGTTCTCCTCGAGCAGCGGGTTCGGCTCGTGGTCGGGAAACTTGCCGTCGGGCTTCCAGTAGAGGCGCGTCTGCTGCAGCGGGAACCGGTCCAGCAGCGGGCCGAGCATGGGCCCGGCCATCCCGTTTCCGCCGTCGAGAACCACCTTAAGCGGCTTGATGTCGGCGTCGATGTAGCCCAGGGCCGCCTCTCGGAAGGCGTCGCCCACGTCGTCGCGTTCGATCCGGCCGGGCTGCGCGGCAGGGTCGCCGGGCTCGCCGGCGGTCACGATCTCGCGCAGCTCGCCGATTCCCGAGTCGCCCGAGAGGGCCAGCGCTCCCCGCTTGACGAGCTTTGCCCCCGTGTAGTTCGCCGGGTTGTGGGAGGCGGTGCACATCAGGCCGCCGTCGAGGTCCCGCGAGCCCACGGTCCAGTAGAGCATCTCGGTGCCGACCATCCCCAGGTCGAGCACGTCGGCGCCCTCGTCGGCCAGGCCGCTGATGTACTGGTCGGTCATCGCCGGGGCGGTCAGGCGCATGTCCCGTCCCACACCCACCCGGAGATCCGCCATTCGAATGTCCTGCAGGTCGCATAACACACGCGCGAAGCCGCGCCCGATGCGATACGCGAGCGCCTCGTCCATCTGGTCGGGGTGTATGCCCCGCACGTCGTACGCCTTGAAGATCGACTCGTCCACCACGGCTCCGGCAGGGTAGCCCACGGAGGTGCCGGGTAATAGCAGCGCCATGCCGCTGATCGGCCTCCACTGCTCACACGAGCAAATTCCGCCTCGCGAGCTGCTCGCCGCGGTTCGACATGCGGAGCAGGCGGGCTTTGGAGCCGCGATGTCGTCGGACCACTTCTCGCCCTGGAGCGAGCGCCAGGGCGAGTCCGGCTTCGCGTGGTCGTTTCTGGGTGCGGCGCTGGCCACCACGGCGCTGCCCTTCGGGGTGGTCAACGCTCCAGGCCAGCGTTACCACCCGGCGATCGTGGCGCAGGCTGCGGCGTCGCTGTGCCAGATGTTCCCGCGCCGGCTCTGGGTTGCGCTGGGTACCGGAGAGGCCTCGAACGAGCACATCACCGGAGAGCGATGGCCCTCCAAGGCCGAACGCAATGCCCGGCTGCTGGAGTGCGTCGAGGTCATGCGCGCCCTCTTCGCGGGCGAGATCGTCGATCACCGCGGCTTGATCCGCGTCGACCGCGCCAAGCTGTGGACGCTCCCCGACGAGCCCCCAGCGTTGATCGGACCGGCCGTAAGCGAGGAGACGGCCGCGTGGGTGGGCGGTTGGGCCGACGGGCTCGTGACCGTCAACCAGCCGCGCGAGAAGCTCGAGCGGATGATCGCCGCGTTCCGTGAGAACGGCGGCGAAGGCAAGCGCCTGGCCGTCCAGGTTCACCTCTCGTGGGCCCAGGACGAGAGCGCCGCGCTCGCCATGGCGCACGACCAATGGCGCACCAACGTCTTCCCCCCGCCGCTGTGCTGGGACCTCCAGACCGTCGAGCAGTTCGATGCAGCGGCAAAGCACGTGCGCCCGGAGGACGTGGCCGAGACCGTGGTGGTGTCCTCACGGCTGGAGCGCCACCTGGAGGTCCTGCGCGAGCTGGCAGCACTCGGCTTCGACGAGATCCACCTCCACCATGTGAGCCAGGACCTTCACCCGTTCATCGATGCGTTCGGCGAGCACGTGCTTCCGGCGCTGGCCGAGGATGCCCCGTAGCCGTGCGCCTCGACCAAACCAGCGACCTGTGGTGGAAAAACGCGGTGATCTACTGCCTCGATGTCGAGACCTACCTCGACGGCGACGGCGACGGGGTGGGTGACTTCGGCGGCCTGATCCGCCAGGTTGACTATCTCGCGGGGCTCGGAGTCACATGCCTTTGGCTGATGCCCTTCTACCCCTCGCCGGGCCGCGACGATGGCTACGACATCGCCGACTATTTCGGCGTCGACGCTCGCCTCGGAAGCCTGGGCGACTTCGTCGACTTCCTACGCACGGCCGAGGACCGCGGCATCAGGGTGATTGTCGACCTGGTGCTCAACCACACTTCAGACGAGCACCCGTGGTTCGAGGAGGCCCGGGCGAGCAAGGACTCGCGCCGGCGCTCGTTCTACATCTGGCGCGACGAGCCCTCCGACGACCCGAAGGGGATCGCGTTCCCGGACAGGGAAACGAGTAACTGGGAGCGCGACAAGCATTCGGGCCAGTACTACCTGCACCGCTTCTACCGCTTTCAGCCCGATCTCAACGTGGCCAACCCAGAGGTCCGCGACGAGATCGCCAAGGTGGTCGGGTTCTGGCTGCAGCTGGGCGTGGCGGGCTTCCGCATGGACGCCGTCCCGTTCATGCTCGAGCTCGAAGGGATCGCCGAGCAGGTGGACGGCGACCCCCACGAGTGGCTGCGCAGCTTGCGCGCGTTCGCCGCGCGCCGCAGAGGCGACACGGTGCTGCTGGGCGAGGTGAACACCGGGCTCAAGGACCTGGCCCGCTTCTTCGGCGACGAGGACGGCGACCAGCTCAACATGCAGTTCGCGTTCCTGCTCAACCAGAACCTGTGGCTGTCGCTCGCCCGCGAGGACGCCGAGCCCCTCGAGGCCACCATCCGCAGCCTGCCCGACCCGCCGCCCGACAACAGCTGGGCCACGTTCCTGCGCAACCACGACGAGCTGAGCCTCGACAAGCTCACCGCGCCCCAGCGCGAGGAAGTGTTCGCCGCCTTCGGGCCCGACGAGGGGATGCAGCTCTACGGGCATGGCCTGCGCCGGCGAGTGGCCTCCATGCTGGGCGGCGACGGCCCGCGCTTGCGGATGGCCTGGAGCCTGATGTTGTCGCTGCCCGGCACGCCGGTGATCTTCATGGGCGATGAGATCGGGATGGGGGAGAACCTGGACATCCCCGACCGGATGAGCGTGCGCGTACCGATGCAGTGGACCGACGCCGCCAACGGGGGCTTCTCCACGGCCGCCGCGAAGGATCTGGTGCGCCCGCTCACGGCTGGCGCGTTCGGCCCGCGCAAGGTCAACGTGGCCGCGCAACGGCGCGAGCCCGACTCCCTGTTGAACTGGATGGAGCGCCTGATCCGGCGGCGCCGCGAGAGCCCCGAGTTCGGCTGGGGCACCAGCGAGCTGATCGAGACCGCCGAGCCGGCGCTGTTCGCCCATCGCTGCGTGTGGCAGGGCTCGACCGTGGTGGCAGCGCACAACCTGTCCGGCAAGGCCGTTCGGTGCACGCTCGACCTGGGGACCCCGAAGGGCGAGAAGGTCGAGATCGACGACCTGCTGGAGGAGCGCAAGCACAAGCCGGGCCGAGACGGCACGCTTGACATCGAGCTCGCGGCCTACGGCTACCTGTGGCTCAGGGTGCGGCGCGAGGGCGAGCGGGCGCTGAGTTAAGATCGCGACAACGAGGAGGATTCATGGCCGACAGCGACCGGGAGCAGGATCCCCAGAAGCCCAGCGAGCAGCGCGGCGGAACCACGCCTGACGAGGCCGAGGCCCGCGAGAAGGGTCAGTGGGCGGAGACCGCGGACGAGGGAATCGTCCCCGCCGAACAGGGGGGATCTGACGCTCCGCGCGAGATGCTGGAGGACGATCCGGAGCTCGGCAGCCCGGTGCTGGGGGAGACGACCGGCTCGGACGAGCCGGCCACCGAGGGTGGGATCGACCTGAGCGCGGGCGACAGCGCAGACGCCGTAACCGACGGCGGGGCGGATCCTCCCGAGGACGCGGAGCCCGACACGAAGGACATTGGCGTCGCGCCGCGCAGGCCCGACTCCGAGTCCGGGTCTTGACCGGCAAGGCCTCTTTCAACGCGGAGGAGTGGTCGACGGTGGTGGAGGCTCCCGTCCTCGTCGCGTTTCGGGTGATCACGGCCGAGCGCGGGGGCACGCTGCGCGAGAGCCTCTCGCTCGGGCGCGCCTACGTCGAGGCGCGAAAGGAGCACGAGGGCGAGTTGCTGGAGGCGATTGTCTCCTCGGCTCCCGACATCGACAAGGACGAAATGGAGCCCACCGACGGGCTGGCCGAGCGCACCGATGACTCCCTGCGAGAGGCGCTGGGGCTGCTGGAGCAGAAGGCGACCCGGGAGGAGGTCGAGTCCTACAAGCGCTTCGTTCTCAGCGTGGGTGAGACGGTGGCCCGCGCCCACAGCGAGGGAGGCTTCCTGGGCATCGGCGGCAAGGAAGTAAGCGGACGCGAGCAGGCGGCGCTGGACGCCGTGGCGGAGACGATCAGGGCCAGTTAGCCAGCGTGGTCTGCAGCGGGTTGGCCACCTGGGCCTTGCGCCGCGCGCCCTCGGCCTTGCCTGGTGAGTCGTAGAACAGGCTCCGTGTGACCGCCAGGCGGTTGGCCGCTCCCAACGTGGGGTCGGTGTTGGGCAGCGATCCGGTGACCCGGGTGCCGCTCGCACCGTAGGACGAGGCGTCGCCCGTGCACTGGGTCTCCTCGCCGTCGCCCGGGTTCTGCTTGTCGAGGTAATAGGAGGTCCAGTTGAGCGCGATGTCGGTGTTGAAGCTGTGCACGATGCCGAGCGATCCCTGCGGGCCGTCGATGCTCTCCCAGGTGATCGGACCGAGGGTGGGGGAGTCGGGCACGCCGTCGACCGTCACGCCGCGGTTGTCGAACTCGTGGCGGTAGGTCATGCCCGTCGCGGCCGGCGAGTAGTCGAAGAAGTCCATCACCCCGGGGATCGCGTGCACGCGCAGGAACGTGGTCACGTCCTGGCGGCGCTGATAGAAGAGATGCTCGCGGTGGGTGTAGGTGCCGGAGTTGGCCCCGATGTAGGAGCGGATGGCACGTACCGGGCCGTTCTTGTTGGCGATGATGGCGCCCGCGCCGTTCGAGAAGGTGTTCTCGCTGCGCACGCAGTTGCCAGGCGCGAAGAGGTTCTTGTGGCGGTCGAGGATGTCCGCCCCGCCGGCCTGGGGGGCGGTGATCGCCAGCGTGTCGTCGATCCAGCGGTCGGTGAAGCGGTGGCGGTAGAAGTCGGTCGTGACCGTCGAGTCCTCGGGATTGGGGCCCGCGCCCAGTTTGTATGTGCTCTTGTAGTCGCCCGAGAGCAGGTTGAAGCGGTAGTCGACATAGCGCCGCCCCGCCGACGGGTCGAGGTTTCCGGTCTGGCGGAAGAGGTAGACGTAGGCGGGGCTGGGCTCGCCGATCGAGTCGACGACCTTGACCTCCACCCCCGATCCGGCGACGGTGCCCGGCGGCGCCGAACCGGCCGGCGCCTTGATGCCCGCGTCGATGCCCATGAACGCGATCTCGTCGTTGGCGTCGACGTTTGCGTTCGGGTCGGGCCCGGTGAAGGTGTTCGGATCGGTGTAGCTGACGAAGGTGTGCCCCACCGGGGCGGCGTTCTTGGGCTTGGCCAGGTCCACGACTGCGCGCTCGTCGACCTGGACGGGCACCTGCGCCCAGGCGCCGTTGAGAAAGCGGAAGGCGAGCACCTTCGCCGGCGCCGCGCCCTGCAGGCGAGGCACGCTCGCGCCGCTGAGCACGACCGGGTCGGCGGGCCGCTCGGCCACGCAACTCGCCAGCGCGAGCGCCAGCGGTGCGAGGAGCCAGACGAGGGTGCGGGCGGACAAGAGCGCCGCAACCCTATGACATAATTTTTCGCCTTGAGGGTGGTGGCAAGTTCGAGGAGGGGTGTCTGCTCATGCTGACGGCGGCATCCGCCGGATGGGTCGTGGGGCTGGTGATCGGCGTGATCGTGATCGCCGTGGCCGCGGTGATCCTGATCACGATCGTGGCGCTGGCCATGAGAATCGCCGGCCAGGCCAAGACGGCCGAAGGCGCGGTCGAGGTGGTGCGCGAGCAGACCGCGGAACTGGGCGGGGTCGCCCGCATCAACGACTCGGGCGTGAGAATCCTGCACGCGGCGAGGGCACTTCGCAAGGTGGCGGTCGGCAAATGACCTTCCTGGCGGTGTCGGGCGACACCTACTGGGCCATCGCTCTGATCATCGGCCTCGTCGCGGCCCTGGTCGTGGTGGTCCTGCTCGTGCTCCTCCTGCAGAACATCGCGCGAATCCAGGCGTCGGTGAACAGCCTGCTGGAGACCGCCGGCAAGGTCGGCGCCAACACGGCGAACATTCCTCAGCTCGAGGCCACCGCGCCCGTGCTGGCGCTGATCGTGGACGAGGCCGTGGTCCAGGACGGCTACATGAACGCGCTCACCGACGGGTACGGCGAGGAATGATCGTTCTCAGCGTCCTGCTCGCCGTGGTGGTGATCGCCGTGCTCGCCGTTGCGCTGATCATGATTCAGAGGGGACTGGCATCGATCTCCCAGGGTCTCGCGACACTGGCCTCTGCGCTGGAGGGCGTCGAGGCCGAGCACCTGCGGCCTCTGGAGCCCGCGGTCAAAGCGATCAACGCCCAGTTCGACATCATCCTCGGCGCGCTGCCGGGGATCGGGCGCAAGGCCGCGATCGTCGCCGAGCGGAGGCCGAAGTGACCCTCCTCTGGATTGGAAACGCGGTCCTCCTGCTCGTGATCGTTCCGGTCGTGGTCTATCTCCTGAAGGGCGTGCTGGATGCGGCCAACAGCATCGTCCCGGCTGTGGACAAGATCGCGGCCGTGGCCGCCGCGGGCTCCAAGGACCTCGACGCCGCGGCGCTCCTGCTGACCACGCAGGATCAGGTGGCGCAGACCGTGGCCGGCGTGGCCAGCTACGGCGGCTCGCTCGACGTGATCCTCGACGACGCGGAGGACGAGCGGTGACCGCTGCCGGGTTGGTCCTGATCGTGATCGTCCTGCTGATCGTGCTTGCGCTCGTCTTCTACCTCGTGTCCACGATCGTGGCGCTGCGCAAGATCACCGCCGGCCTGGACGAGGTGATCGCCGGAGTCGGCGAGATCGTGGAGAAGAGTGCGCCGGTGAACGATGTCGTGACCTCAATCAACGAGCAGCTCGACGCGGGTGTCGACCTGCTCGAAGGCCTGCTGGTGAAGAAGGCCGGGATGAGAGACGCCGTCGGCCTCATCGAGGGCCTCTACCCCGGGGCCGCGGCCGCCGGCCTGCGCAACTTCCCCGAGAGCACCGAGGTCGATGCGCCGCGGATCGGGGAGGTCTATACGAAGGGCACGCTCACCCTCGCGCGGCTGGGCCGTGAGGCGCCGATTGCCGCGCTCAGCCCCAAGGGCGAGGTGCTGCGCAACGTCGCTCAGGGCAGCCTGGCAGCGCGGATGCTCTACCCGTCTGTCCGTCACGAGAGCCCGGAACAGCTGCCCGACTCGCCCGTGATCGGCGCCGAGGCCCCCGAGCAGTTCGAGCAGCGCGATGACATCGGAGCCCCCCGCAAGCGGTTCCCGGCGAGCCGTTCCTGATCGGAGAGGAGCACTCCTTTGCAGACCCCCGCGCCATTCGAGTATGAGCGTGCCACCAGCGTGGAGGGTGCGATCGAGGCGCTCGGCCGGCGCGGCTCCGAGGCGCGAATCATCGCGGGCGGGCACAGCCTGCTGCCGATGATGAAGCTGCGGCTGGCCAACCCCGAGCACCTGATCGACATCAACGACCTCTCGGAGCTCGCCTTCATTCGCGAGCAGGACGGCGAGATCCGGATCGGCGCGCTGACCCGCCACGTCGACCTGTTGAAGTCCGAGCTGCTCGCGCGGCGCTTCCCGCTCTTCGCCGACGCCGAGACCGTGATCGCCGACCCCGTGGTGCGCAACCGCGGCACGATCGGCGGCTCGCTGTGCCAGGCGGACGCGGCGGAGGACCTCTCGGCGGTCTGTTCGGCAGCCAAGGCGCGCGTCGTGATTCGCGGCGCCAAGGGCCAGCGGGTGGTCGGGATGGACGAGTTCCACGTCGGGCCCTACATGACGGCGGTGGGCGCCGGTGAGCTGCTGACCGAGGTACTCCTGCCGCTGCGTGGCGGCGCCGGCAGCGCACACGAGAAGGTGGAGCGGCGCGCGGGCGACTGGGCCATCGCCGCGGCGTCGGCGGCGCTATGGATCGACGGCGGCAGGATCGCCGAAGCCGGTATCGCTCTGAGCGCCGTCGGGATGACGACGATTCACCTCGATCGGGCCGAGGAGCTCATGCGCGGGAAGCCGCCGTCCGAAGAGCTCTTCGCGCAGGCGGGCGAGATCGCCTCGGAGGACTGCTCCCCAAGCGCCGACGGCCGCGGGCCGATCGACTACAAGCGCCATCTCGCCGGCGTGCTCACCCAACGTGCGCTGCGCCGCTCAGCGGAGCGCGCCCGCCATCAGGAGGCCTGGTAGTGCAAGTCTCGATAGTGGTAAACGGCGAGCCTCAGTCCGGCGAGGTGGAGCCTCGGCAGCTGCTCGTGCACTTCCTGCGTGAGACTCTCGGCCTGACGGGCACGCACTGGGGCTGCGACACCTCCAACTGCGGCGCCTGCGTGGTGCAGATGGACGGCGAGCCGGTCAAGTCGTGCACGGTCCTGACGGCCATGTGCGAGGGCCATGAGATCCGGACGGTCGAGTCTCTCGAGGTCGACGGCCGCCTCGACCCGATACAGCAGGGCTTTCACGAGCGCCACGCCCTGCAGTGCGGTTTCTGCACTCCCGGGATGCTGATGACCGCCCGGGCGCTGCTGGACGAGAACCCGGATCCCACCGATCACGAGATCCGGACCGCCATCTCCGGCGCCATCTGCCGTTGCACGGGCTACAAGAACATCGTGGATGCCGTTCGCTGGGCGGCCGAGCACGAAGCCGCTACAAGGAGCGTGGAGCGATGACCGTCGTTGAGAACCTTCCCAGTCCCTCGACCGAGCGGCCCATCGGCTTCGGCCGCCTCAAGCGCAAGGAGGACCCGCGCTTCATCCGCGGCCAGGGCACCTACCTGGACGACATGAAGCTGCCGGGAATGGTCTACGGCGCCGTGCTGCGCAGCCCGTACGCGCACGCTCGCATCGTCTCCATCGACACGTCGGCCGCGCTGGCCCACCCCAACGTCGCCGCAGTGGTAACCGCGAAGGACCTGGAGACCCTCGGCCTGGCCTGGATGCCGACGATCTCCTACGACACGCAGGCCGTGCTGGCGGGCGACAAGGTGCGCTTCCAGGGCCAGGAAGTGGCCTTCGTCATCGCCACCGACGAGTACTCGGCCAACGATGCACTGGCACTGATCGACGTCGAGTACGACCCGCTTCCGGCGATCGTCAACGCCCGCAAGGCGCTCGACCCCGACGCGCCGCTGATCCGCGACGACAAGTCCGGCCAGCGCGACAACCTGGCCAGCCCGACCTGGGAGGCGGGCGACGAGGAGGCCACCGACCGCGCTTTCGCCGAGGCCGACACGATCGTTACCCGCGACATCATCTATCCCCGCTGTCACCCGGCGCCGCTCGAGACCTGCGGCATGATCGCGGACTTCAACCCGGAGACCGGTCAGCTCGACATCTACAACGGAAATCAGGCGCCGCACGCCCACCGCACCGTCTACGCGCACGTGGCGGGACTGGCCGAGCACATGATCCGCATCCAGTGCCAGGACATCGGCGGCGGCTTCGGGAACAAGGTGCCGGTCTATCCCGGCTACGTATGTGCGATCGCCGGCTCGATCGTGGCCGGCGTGCCGGTCAAGTGGGTGGAGAACCGCTCCGAGAACCTGATGTCCACGGGCTTTGCCCGCGACTACGTGATGCGCGCCGAGATGTGCTCGAAGGACGGCAAGATCACCGGCCTTCGGGTTGACGCCATCGCCGATCACGGCGCCTTCGACAGCACCGCCCAGCCGACGAAGTTCCCGGCCGGGTTCTTCCACATCGTGTGCGGCTCCTACGACCTTGAGGCCTCGCACGTGAAGGTCAAGGCGGTGTACACGAACAAGGCGCCCGGGGGCGTGGCCTACCGGTGCTCGTTCCGCATCACCGAGGCCGTGTACCTGGTCGAGCGGATGGTCGACGCGCTGGCGCTCGAGATGAAGGTCGATCCGATCGACCTGCGCATGCACAGCTTCATCGGCCCCGAGCAGTTCCCGTATGAGACCACCACCGGCTGGACCTACGACTCGGGCGACTACGCCAAGACGATGGGCGTGGCCATGGAGATCGCCGGCTACGAGGAGCTTCGCCGCGAGCAGGCCGAGAAACGCGCACGCGGAGAGCTGATGGGCATAGGAGTGTCCTTCTTCACCGAGGGCGTCGGCGCCGGGCCGCGCAAGCACATGGACATCCTCGGGCTGTCCATGAACGACGGCGCCGACCTTCGCGTGCACCCGTCGGGCAAGGCGGTGGTCTCGATCAGCGCGCAGACCCAGGGCCAGGGCCACGAGACGACGTTCGCTCAGATCGTCGCCGAGGAGCTCGGCATCCCGCCAGAGGACGTGGAGGTCCGCCACGGCGACACCGACAAGTCGCCCTACGGCCTCGGCACCTACGGCAGCCGCTCGACGCCGGTCTCCGGAGCGGCCGTTGCCGTCGTCTCGCGCAAGGTGCGCGACAAGGCGCGCCTGATCGCCGCGACGATGCTGGAGACGAGGCCGGAGGACCTGGCCTGGGAGAAGGGCCGCTGGTACGTCAAGGGCGACCCCGAGAAGGGCGCGATGATCGAGGAGGTCGCGGCCCGGGCCTACAGCGGCGAGCCGATGCCCGCCGAGCTGGAGGGCGGGCTCGACGCGCAGGTGATCTACGACCCGCCGAACCTCACCTACCCGTACGGCGCCTACATCGCCGTCGTCGACATCGATCCCGACACCGCTCAGGTCACGGTCCGGCGCTTCATCGCGGTCGACGACTGCGGCGTGCGGATCAATCCGATGGTCGTGGACGGGCAGATCCATGGCGGGCTGGCCGAAGGGGTCGGCATCGCCCTGATGGAGCTGATCTCCTTCGACGAGGAGGGGAACTGCCTCAACTCGTCATTCATGGACTACCTGATTCCGACCGCGCTCGAATGCCCGGACTTCGAGCTGGGCGAGACGGTCACGCCGTGCCCCCACCATCCGCTCGGAGCCAAGGGAATCGGAGAGTCGCCGAACGTCGGATCGCCTCCGGCGATCGTCAATGCGGTGATCGACGCGCTGCACGAGTCCCACGGTGTCGACCACGTGGACATGCCCTGCACCCCGGCGCGAGTCTGGGCCGCGATGCAGGGGCGACCCGAGCCGCCACAATGATGCCCGCCGCGCTGTCGCGGCGGGCCCACGAGCTTGCCAAGCAGGGCGCGCCATTCGTGACCGCGACGGTGGTGCGGGCGCAGCGCCCCACGAGCGTGGAGGCGGGCGATGCGGCGCTCGTGCTAGGCGACGGAACGATCGAGGGCTTCGTCGGCGGGGCCTGCGCGGAGCACAGCGTTCGGGCGTACGCGCTCAAGGCCATCGAGACCGATGAGGCCGTGCTGCTGCGAATCCTCCCCTTCGGCGACGAGGGCGCCGGCGAGGCCGGCGAGGAGGTCTCTCGCGAGGACGGCGCCGTGACCGTCCAGAATCCCTGCCTATCCGGCGGCGCGATCGAGGTGTTCCTCGAGCCGATCCTGCGCGCGCCACGGATCCTGGTCGAGGGCGACACGCCTATCGCTCGCTCACTCCACCGGATCGGCCCGGAGCTCGGCCTCGAGGTCGTCGCGGTGGGCGAGGAGTTCGAGGTGCGGTCGGATGATCTGGCGCTTGTGGTGGCGGGGAACGGGCGCGAGGAGCTCGGCGCACTGCGTCGCGGCCTGGACGCGGCACTCCCGTACGTTGCCCTCGTTGCCAGCCGCAGGCGCGGCCAGGGCGTGATCGGCGAGCTGCGCGGCGACGGCGTGCCCGACCCGATGCTCGAGCGGATCGACACGCCCGCGGGCTTCGACATCGGAGCGCGCACGCCGGCCGAGGTTGCGCTCTCGATCCTGGCCAGAATCGTTGCCGTGCGCCGCGGCAAGCCCGCAGCGGCGACCACCGCGGTCGACCCGATCTGCGGGATGACCGTAGCGGCGGTGGCCGGTACCGCTTCCGTTGAGCGAGGCGGCCAGACCTTCTACTTCTGCTGCGAGGGCTGCAGGACGAAGTTCGAGGCCGAGCACGAACGTGCCGCCTTCGCCGACTGACCCATTCGTGACCGGGCTGGTGCTTGGCGCCGGCGGTTCCAAGCGCCTCGGGCGCCCAAAGCAGCTTCTGCCCTACGGCGGCGGCACCCTGCTGGGCCACGTGGTGGGCGTGGCCCGCGAATGCCGCTTCGACCAGCTCGTGGTGGCCGTCGGTGGCTCGGCGGGCGAGGTCCGCGCGAGCGTGGACCTGGCCGACACCGACGTGGTGGTCAACGACTCCTACGGAGCGGGGTGCTCGTCGTCGATCGCCGCCGCCCTCGGCGTTGTGGACGGCCGCTGCGAGGTCATGGTTCTGATGCTCGGCGACCAGCCCGGCGTGACGGCGGCCTCGGTGGCGGCGCTGCTGGACGGCCGCGGAGCCGCACCGCTGGCCATCTGCCGCTACGACGACGGCCGCGGTCACCCGATTGCATTCGCTCGCAACACCTTCGCGGCTCTGGGAGATCTGCATGGGGACAAAGGGGTCTGGCGGCTGCTCGATCAGCGCGCCGGCGACGTGGCGGAGGTTCCGGTCGCCGGTCCGATCCCGCTCGACGTCGATACTCCAGAGGACTACCAGGCCGTCCTCGCGACATGAGCGAGATCGGCCCGCTGGTGCCCGATGTCGAGACGCTGGCACAGCGGCTGGCCGGCGTGGATTACCTCGTTGACGAGGGGCTCGCCACTTCGATGTTTCTCGCCCTGCGCCTGCCCCAGCCGCTGCTGCTCGAGGGGGAGGCGGGCGTGGGCAAAACCGAGGCGGCACGGTCGCTGGCGGCCGTGCTCGATACGCCGCTGATCCGCCTGCAGTGCTACGAGGGAATCGACTCCGCGGAGGCGCTGTACGAATGGAACTACCCCCGCCAGCTGCTGAGCATCCGGCTGGCCGACTCGGGCGGGTCGGCGCTCAGCGAGGAGGACCTCTTCGGTCCGGACTACCTCATCCGGCGGCCCTTGCTCCGTGCCCTCGAGCATCCCGGACCTCGGCCCGCGGTGCTGCTGATCGACGAGATCGACCGCGCGGACGACGACTTCGAGGCCTTCCTGCTCGAGCTGCTCGCCGAGGCCAGCGTGACGATCCCCGAGCTCGGCACGGTCGTCGCCACCCATCCTCCGATCATCGTGCTCACCTCCAACCGCACCCGCGATCTCCACGACGCCGTCAAGCGCCGTTGCCTCTATCACTGGATCGCCTACCCCACCCCCGAGCGCGAGGTGGAGATCGTGCGCCGCCGGGTCAAGGGTGCCTCGGAGACGCTGGCCGTCCAGGTGGCGGATGCGGTCGCGCGCATGCGCGACTCAGACGTGCAGAAGCCGCCGGGAATCGCCGAGGCCATCGACTGGCTGGCCGCCCTGCAGCTGCTCGGGATCGAGCGCCTCGATGCCCCGGCGGTGAACCTCACCCTCGGCTCGGTGCTCAAGTACGACGAGGATCAGGAGGTGATTCGCACGGCGGGCCTTGAGACGCTCGTGCGCAGCGAGTGACCGAGTCGAGGAGCGCAGACCGGGCGCCGGCCGGACGAGCACCGCAGCCCCGATCTCACTTTGGGGTGGAGACGGTCGAGCTCGACCTCCCGCCGCTCGCCGCGGCGCTGAGCCGGCGCCTTCACGAGGCCGGCGTACCGATGACGCCCGAGCGGCCCGCCGATTTCGCGCGGGCGCTGACGCTCGTGCGCCCACTGACCCGACGGCGGCTGTACTGGACCGCCCGCGGGGTGTTCGTGTCCGACCACGCGCAGGTCAAGGCCTTCGACGCCGTCTTCTTCTCGATCTTCGGGGAACGGGTGGACGACGAGCCCATCGACACCACTGACGTGCCGGCCGACCCCGCTCCTCCCGACGACCCGCCCAATGCCGACGACGAGACCGCCTCCGGCGGTGAGCGCGCGACGTCCTCACCGCCCACTGCGAGCGACGATGGCGAGGCAGGCGCCGAGGTCGACGTCCCGAGCTCGATGGCCAGCGACGACGAGGTGCTGGCGGCCAAGAGCTTCGACGCGCTCGACGCTCGCGAGCTGGCTCAGCTCTACCGGTTGATGACTCGCCTCGAGCTGGCCACGCCGCTGCGGCGCACCCGCCGATACGAGAGAGGGCGCCACGGCCGGAACATCGACATGCGGCGGACCCTGCGCGCCAGCCTGCGCACCGGGGGCGACCCGAGCCGCCTCGCGCGCCGGCGCCGGCGCATCTCTCGCCGCCGGCTCGTGATGCTGTGCGATATCTCGGGTTCGATGGAGCCCTACGCCCGCGCCTACCTTCAGTTCCTGACCTGCGCCGCCGGCAGCGGCCCCAACGCCGAGGCGTTCGTGTTCGCCACCCGCCTGACCCGGTTGACTCGCGCGTTGGCCTCGCGGCATCCCGAGCGCGCGATCCAGCGCGCCGCCGCCGCGGCCCCGGACTGGTCTAGCGGCACTCGGATCGGTGACGCGTTGAAGGCGTTCAACGACCGCCACGGGCGCCGCGGCATGGCCCGCGGCGCGGTGGTGGTGATCCTGTCCGACGGCTGGGAGCGTGGCGACCCGATGCTCGTGGGCCGGGAGATGGAGCGCCTCTCTCGCCTGGCCCACCGGATCGTGTGGGTCAATCCGCGCGTCGGCGCCAGCGCTTTCTCGGTGCAGGCCGGCGGCATGGTCGCGGCACTGCCCCATTGCGACGCGCTGGTCAGCGGCCACAGCTTCCAGGCGCTCGGCGAGGTCGCCGACGCGATCGGGGGGCCGGCAGCGAACCTGGGGATGCCGGCCGCCGCCGAGACCGAGCCGGAGCCGGAGCCGTGGGCCAGCGCCACGCCGGTGCCGGGCAGCTCGGTTGCGATGCCCAGTGGATACAGCCCGAGCAGGGGCAACACCACGCCGGGATGGGCCAGCGATGACGACTGAAAAGACCTGCATCTACCCGGGATGCGAGCGACCGGCGGTGCCGCCCCACCCGCTGGGTGGGCCCCAGCCGGCCTTTTGTGACCTGGAAGCGCACAACGCACTGACCGCGCACCAAGAGCGCCAACGGACGGCGTCCACCACCGAGACCGAACACGAGGAGGACCAGTAGTGGCTGACGAGGCTTACCGAGCAGTCTTCCTGCGAGTGCACCCGACCGGCAAGATGGTGCTGAGCCTGACGACGGACTCCGATGGGAAAGAGCCCGAGTACGCCGAGCTCGTGGCCAGGGAACTCGGTGTCCCGGCGCTCGACGTCAAGGTCGTTCCGGCGGACACCAACCGCTTCGGCGTAGGGCACGGCTACAACACGAGCCCGTCCGAGGGAACGCCGGCGGCGATAGCCAGCGCCAGCGCGAAGATCCGCGACAAGGCGCGCCTGCTCGCGGGCATGGCGCTGGAAGCGTCGCCCGAGGGGCTCACGTGGTCGAAAGGCGCATGGGTCGCCGGCACCGGCAGCGATCCCGCGCAGGTCCAGACGGTCGAGGACATCGCTCTCTACGCGCACGGCACGGGCGCGCTGCCGCCCGGGGTCGAGGGAGGACTCGACGCGCAGACCGTCTACCGCGACTGACCGCTAGAGGTGGCCGTCGAGCACGACTTCCACATCTTCATGGACCTTGAGCGCCCCGAAGAGAGCGGAGTAGGGCTTCATGCCCCAGTCGGTCTGCTTGACGACCGCGGTGGCGCTCAGGGCGCCGTCATCGCCGATCTCCAGGTCGAACTCCATCGGGCCGGTCTTGCCGGCCAGCGTGAGATCACCCACGACGCTGAGCCGGTTGCCGTCGCGTTGCACGGCGGTCGAGCGGAACTTGATGTCCTGGCGGCGGAGGACCTCGTCGTCGATGGTCTGGTGGATGCTCGCCTTTTCCTCGTCGCCGAGGGCCTGGATCCCGCCGGTGCCCTTCTGCACGCGAAGCGAGGCGGCGTCGGCGCTGAGCTCCATACTCGTGCCCTCGGGATCGTCCGCGAGCTCGAGCGTCGCCTCCCACGCGGTCACGTGCATCAGGAGGTCGTGCCCGGCCTTTGCCGCAGCTCCCTTGCGTCCCGTCTGCACCGAGAGGGTGGCGTTGTCCGGTCCCAGCCGGTGTGTGCCTGCCTGGATCGCCACCCGCCGAGCATATATTGCAAGCCTCGACACAGGAGACGACCTGATGGCAACAGAACTTGATCATTCCTTCACGACGGACAAGTCCATCGAGGACAGCTTCGCCGCGATCACCGACCTCGAACGGGTGGTGCCGGCCGTGGAGGGCGGCCGCGTGGTCGAACCCAGGGGTCCGGACTCGGTCAAGGCCGAGATCGTCATGAAAATGGGGGCGATGACGATGAAGATGCTCGGCACCGTGGAGGTCGTGGAGGAGGACGCTGAGGCTCATCGTGCCGTCCTGCGAGTGAAGGCCAAGGAGGCCGGGGGCCAGGGTCACGCCAACGCGGACGTGACCTTCCAGCTCAACGACGGCGGCGGAACCATCCATACGAAGGCACAGATCACGGGTAAGGCGGCATCGATGGGGGAGGGCGCCGTCGTCGGCTTTCTCGACGGGATGATCACGGACTTCAGCACGAAGGTCGGGCAGATCTGAGCGGTCGGGCATGGCGAGCGTCGCGATGCGAGAGATCCGGCCGGGGGAGGTGCCCTTCGACGGCGGGACGGCGATCCAGGAAGATCCCGACCGCCCGGCCTTCCGCGGCAACGGCCCCGACGACTACGTGTGCGTGCAGTGCGGCAACGTGCTGGCCGAGGCGATGCACGCGATGCAGATGACCAAGAAGGTCCGCGTTCGCTGCGGGCGCTGCCGGACGGTCAACGTTGCCGTGACCGGCGATTAGCTGGCCGGTCGGCGCGCGCTACAGCCCGCGTGACAAAAGGTGACCGCACGGCCGCTCGCGTCAGCGCCTAGAGAAAGCCGCGCCGCCGAAAGTACGTGACCATCCCCACCAGCACGATGATCATCCCGGCGATGATGCCCCAGAATGCGGCCACGCTGCCCTCGAACGGGAAGGTCACGTTCATGCCGAACACGCTTGCGAAAAGCGTCAGCGGAAGGATCACCACGCTGAAGGCGGTGAGTACGCGCAGCACCTCGTTGACCCGGTGGGAGAGCACCGATTCATTGGTGTCCTCGAGCGCCTCCACTACCTCCTTGTAGTTCTCGAGCATGTCCCAGATGCGCTCGGAGGCGTCGACGATGTCGTCGAAGTAGATCTCGAGGTCCTCGGCCAGGTAGCGCTGCTTGGTGCGCTCGAGGTCGCGCAGCACGGCGCGCTGAGGACGGATGACCTTGCGGAAGTTGATGATCTCCTGCTTGGAGTTTGAGAGGTCGCGCACGACCTCCTCGGCCTTGCCCTCGAAGATCTCCTG
Source organism: uncultured Thermoleophilaceae bacterium (assembly GCA_963728495.1). GTDB lineage: Bacteria > Actinomycetota > Thermoleophilia > Solirubrobacterales > Thermoleophilaceae > JACVRW01. Next base: position 642,188 of record CAVSKI010000011.1, read on the forward strand.
CTCCAGGCGCTCGAGCTTGTTGCCGATCTTGCGCAGCATCGGGAAGCAGTAGTCGAAGGAATCGTCGACGATCCGGTAGAGCAGGTAGCCCGAGCCCTTGGAGAGCATCGACTCGCGCGCCTCCTGCGACGCGCGGCAGCGCTCGAACAGGTACTCGACCGGCGGCAGCGGCGAGTTCGGCAGCGTGATGATGTAGTCGGGCCCGATGAAGATGTCGAGCTCGGCCGCGTTGAGGCGCCCGACGGTCTTGTCGAACACCGGGAAGTGCAGGACGATGAACAGGTAGTCGGGGTACTCGTCGATCTTCGGCCGCTGGTTGCGCGACGCGACGTCCTCGTAGTCGAGCGGGTGGAACTCGAAGTGCTCCTCGAGCCAGGCGCGGTCGACGCTGCTGGGGCGCTCGACGTTGATCCAGCGCAGGTCGCCGAACTCGACGACCTCTACATTGGGCTCAGCGGCGGGCTGGACCGACGAGCCGTCGGCCCGGGAACGCGCCGAGCGCCTGAGACGGGGCTTGGGAAGGCTCGGCATGGGGTCTGATCGGGTCGTCCAGCGGGTCCACGCTCTCGATTCTACTTGCGGGGGGCGCTATCCTCCCTTTCTCATACATAGCCGTTGCATCGAGAGGGGTGGAGGGACATGGCCCTGTGAAACCCCGGCAACCTCCTTCGATCGGAATTTCGATCGAAGGGACGGTGCCAATTCCATCGAGATGTGGCAGGGCGCCTTTCACGAGGCCTCCGTCACAGGGCGACGGAGGCTTTCAACTTGAAAGGGGCTTTTCATGGCTGTCCAGGCACTCGCCTGTAAGGAATGCGGTACGGAGTACGAGCTGGAGGCGCGCTACGTCTGCGAGCGCTGCTTCGGTCCGCTCGAGGTGCGCTACGACCTCGGATCGATCGACGCCGAGGGCGCCAAGCGGCGCATACAGGCGGGGCCGCAGAACCTGTGGCGCTACGCCGACTTCCTGCCGTTCGCCCAGGCGCCGCGCAGTGCGCTGCCCGCCGGGTGCACCCCACTCGTGAGGGCCACGCGCCTGGCCGAGCGGCTTGGCCTGCACGAGGTGTGGGTCAAGAACGACGCCGCCAACCCCACCCACTCATTCAAGGACCGGGTGGTGTCGGTGGCGCTGGCCAAGGCGCAGGAGCTCGGCTACGGGGTGGTGGCCTGCGCCTCCACCGGCAACCTGGCCAACGCCGTAGCCGCGCACGCCGCGGCGGCGGGCCTCGAGTCGTATGTGTTCATTCCCGCCGACCTCGAGGAGCAGAAGATCCTCGCCACGGGCGTGTATGGCACGAAGCTGGTGACGGTCAGGGGCAACTACGACGACGTCAACCGGCTCTGCACCGAGCTCTCGGGCGAGCACGACTGGGCCTTCGTCAACGTCAACGTCCGCCCCTACTACGCCGAGGGCTCGAAGACGCTGGCCTACGAGATCGCCGAGGGGCTGGGCTTCGAGCTGCCCGATCGCGTGGTCGCGCCGATCGCCTCCGGCTCGCTGTTCACGAAGATCGCCCGCGGATTCGACGAGTGGCGCTCGATCGGGCTGGTGGAGGGTGAGACGCCGGCCATGAACGGCGCGCAGGCCGACGGCTGCTCTCCGGTGGCGCAGGCCTACGAGGCGGGCTGGGACGTCTGCAAGCCGGTCAAGCCGTCGACGATCGCCAAGTCCCTGGCCATCGGCAACCCGGCTGACGGGCCCTACGCCATCGATTTGGCCCGGCGCAGCGGCGGCGCGATCGACTCGGTAAGCGACGACGAGATCCGGGCCGGCATTCGGCTGCTGGCGGAGACCACCGGCATCTTCACCGAGACCGCCGGCGGAACCACGACCGCGACGCTGGCCAAGCTCGCCGAGCGCGGCGACATCGATCCCGGCGAGCGCGTGGTGCTGGTGATCACCGGCGAGGGACTGAAGACGCTCGACGCCGTGCGCGGCAGCTTCGTCACGCACGAGATCGATCCGACGCTGGCTTCGTTCGACGCCGAGGTGCCGGTGGCGGCGGCTGTCTAATATTGCGCCGCGATGGCCGTGACAGTCAAGATCCCGACTCAGCTGCGAACCGTCACCGGAGGCGACGGCGAGACAACGGTCGACGGGGCGACGACGGTCGGCGAGGTGCTCGACGGCCTGTATGACCGTTTCGACGGGCTGCGTGACCGGATAGCGGAGGACGGCGACCTGCGCCGCTTCGTGAACGTCTATGTGGGTGGCGAGGACATCCGCTTCCTGGACGGTCTGGAAACCTCGGTCGAGGATGGCGACGAAGTGACCATTTTGCCTGCAGTTGCAGGCGGTTGACTCTCCCTCAGGTCGAAGCGGCACCAGCTAACTTTCGACAACTGTCCATAGGCGCGCGGGGCCAGACCGGCCACAATCGAGGAATGGCGCGAGCCTCAAATCAAGCGTTACGCGCTGGTGCCCGAGCGTGACGGTCGTGCGCGAGGGGCCGGGCTTGGCCCGGACCGGAGCGATGCTGTTCCCGGGATGCGCCGATTTCACCTAGCCCGAGTCGCACCCTCGTCGCGCTCGGCGCTGGGCATTTCCCGCCTCGAGCGGATGGAGGAGATCGTCGCCCTCGACAGGTTGCGCGAGAACGGGTCGGGATCGCGCTAGCCACGCGCCCGGCAGGATTCGAACCTGTAACCGGCGTCGGGATCAAGGGCCTCGCCATCAAACCCAGAGGCCCGATCGCCAGCAAGCCAGCGGTCTTCTGTTCACGACAGACTTCGGACTGCGGGCCCGCACCCCTTGCCGGTTGCCGTCACATCAACCACGGAAGGGCGCGAGCCGAATGCTTAGGTCGCTCATGGCGAAGCGGTGCAGGTACCAGGCGCGGCCACGAGGGACTTGCTTGGCCTCGGCTCGGAGAAGCCCGGCGAACTCCCGCTTGAAGCCCAACCGCGGGTACTCCTGGATGACGCTCTGGCGGACTGCATCGGGTATCTCGTTGCTGCGTAGGCCGAACACATCGACGGCTGCGCCGGCAGATAGGAGGTAGGCCTCGGCACCGGATTCGAGGCCAACGCCGGGGGTGTAGTGCATGGCGATCGCGTTTGCAACGAGCTCGCGGATATCGGCAGGCACGTGGTGGCTGTCGGTGAACTCGCGTGCCAACGCGGCGCTGCGAACCGTGAAGTCGACGTCGGGCACCGGGCTCGGGATCCCGGTGTCGTGGAACATTGCAGCCAGGTACAGGAGCTCGCGGTCGAACGCGATCCCGTGAAGTGCGGCGATGGCCGCGCCCCACGTGTAGGCACGACTGGAATGGTTGAGGAGTGCCGGTGTCAAGAGGTCCTGCGCGGCGACCTCGGCATCTCTTGCGAGAGGGGAGTCGGGAGGCACCAGGCTCGCCGGATCGATGGAACTCCGGCGTCCCGAGTGCCTTCCGAGCACCATCGCGAGACGGCCGGCAAGAATGCTGAGCTCCCCCCGCAGCAGGGGTCGGGCAAGTGTTAGGCATTCCCGAGCGGTCAGCACTCCCCCGGTGCGTTCGGTCCATCCAATGGATCCGATCGGATCGGTGGGTCGTGGCTGGCTCATGGGGCCTTTCAGTTGCGGTCAGGTGGCGGGGACAGCACGCCGATGAGTCAGCGGCGCGGGGCCGGGAGCCCTGGTCAGCATCTCAGTGTCGCCGATAGGCGCGACCCGCGCTCCGCGACGGGGGACTCGCCCACGATTGGCGCTGACGCCCAGCTCGCACGCCGATGTAAGCGGGAGCGGTTAGCGTGGCGCTCGCTCCGGAGGAGCAGCGGTCATGGCCATGCCGCGCGGGATGACTACCGCTTCGAGGCAGAAGCAGCAGCGCGGGTCGACCGCCGCGACGCCGAACGCTACCGGGCGCTGGTGCGCGCGCAGGGGGCGCTGCCGCGGCTGCCGGGCAGCTTCTGAAATTGCCCCGACGACGCAGAGGGGTTCGACGGCTAGAGCCACGGCGACGGGAATCTGACGCTTCCGTCTGCGCTTCCACGGGGCCGATTCGGCGGTCGGGGCCGTCACGACGGCAAAGCGAAAACCCCGCTGTAGCGGGGCTTTCGTCGGAGGCGCGCCCGGCAGGATTCGAACCTGCGGCCTCTCGCTCCGGAGGCGAGCGCTCTATCCACTGAGCTACGGGCGCCCGCGTGGCAGTGTAGTCCCGGGTGCTCATCGCGATCATCTCCGACACGCACATGCCCCGCGGCGGGCGGCGGCTGCCCGCGCCCTGCGCGGAGCGGATCGCCCGTGCCGACCTGTTGCTCCACGCCGGTGACTTCATGACGCTGGAGGTGCTGCGTGATCTGGAGGCGATCGGGCCGCCGCTGGCCGGCGTTTGCGGCAATGTGGATAGCGCGGAACTCGGCCGCCTGCTGCCCGCTGAGCGAATGGTCGAGGCCGCTGGTGTGCGCATCGCCATGACCCACGATGCGGGCCCGCGGGCGGGGCGCCTCGAGCGCATGCGCCGGCGCTTCGGCGATCGAGCCGACGCGCTCGTGTTCGGCCATTCCCATCAGCCGCTGCATGAGCGCGCCGAGGACGGGTTTCAGATCTTCAACCCCGGGAGCCCCACCGAGCGCCGGCGAGCGCCGGCTCACACGATGGGGCTCGCCCAAATTCGCGACGGCGCACTGCGGTTCGAGCTGATCGAGCTCTGATACCGTATACGGCGTCATGACTCCCGCACAGCTGATCGGTGATACCCGCCGGCGCAAGGGCCTCAGCCAGCGCCGCCTGGCCCTGCGCGCCGGCACCAGCCAGAGCGCGATCGCCCGGATCGAGGCTGGCGCTGAGGAGGTCACCTGGCCGCGCCTGCGGGCACTGATGATCTCGATGGGAGAGGAGCCGGTGCTGTCCGCTCGCCCGCTCGCGAGCCGCTACGACGCCGGCGACCTGCTGCGCGACCGAGCCTCCTCACCCGAGCTGAGGCTCAGCAACGGCGTGGAGTTCAACGAGTTCGCCACGAAGCTCGCGATCGCCGCGCAGCGCGCCAAGGCAGATGGAGCAGGCTGAGTCTCCTCTGCGGCTCGACGCGATCCTCAGGACACTCGTCGAGTTCGGAGTCGAGTTCGTGGTCGTCGGCGGCGTCGCGGTTCAGGCCCATGGTTATCTGCGTGGAACGGGCGATCTCGACATCGTGCCCAACCCGACCCTGCTGAACCTCAGTCGTCTCGCCGAGGCGCTGGCGGACCTCGGGGCCAAACCCTGGCGGGCCACGCTTCCCGTGGACGTCACCGATCCTCAACTGCTCAAGAGCGTGCCGCTTGTGCCGTTGGCGACGCGTCACGGTCGGCTCGACGTGTTGAACATCGCGCATACGAGCGGCGCGCCGGGGTCGTTCGAGGAGCTCATGGAGCGTGCTCTGGTGGTCGATCTCGATGGGCTTTCCGTGGCGATCGCGGGTATCGACGACCTGCTTCGCATGAAACGCGCGGCGGGCCGCCCCCAGGATCTGACGGACATCGGCGCCCTCACGCGCTCCGACGAGGAACTCGAACGCGAAGCGCGCGAGTCAACATAGGGCCCCATGGACCTCGATGTCCTCTTTCTCGGCACCGCCGGCTCGGCCCCGAGCGCGCGCCGCGGCCTGCCCGCCACGCTCGTCCGGCGCGGGGGCGACCGCCTGCTGTTCGACTGCGGGGAGGGCACCCAGCGCCAGCTCGTGCGCTCGATCGGCCTGGTCGAGCTCGAGGAGGTCTTCCTCACCCATTTCCACGCCGACCACGTGCTGGGGCTGCCCGGCATGCTCAAGACCTTCGGCCTGCGCCAGCGCGAGCGCCCGCTCGCCGTGTACGGGCCGCGTGGGTTGAAGGAGCTGTTTCGCCTTCTCGACCCCCTCATCGGGCGCCTGACCTTTCCGGTGAAGCTCGCCGAGCTCGAGGCCAACGACGAGCTGGACAGGGAGGGCTACCGGATCGCGGCCTACTCAACTGACCACGTGCCTCGCTCCCTGGGCTATGCGGTCGTCGAGGACACCCGGCCCGGCGTGTTCGACCCCACCCTCGCCGAGGCGCTCGGGGTCGCGCCCGGTCCGGACTTCGGGCGCCTCCAGCGCGGCGAGACGGTCAACGGGGTCCAGCCCGATCAGGTGATGGGTGAAGCCCGCCGCGGGCGCAAGCTGGTGATCACCGGCGACACCGCGCCCTGTCCGATGACTCGCCTGGTGGCCTGGGAGGCCGACCTGCTCGTGCACGAGGCGACCTTCCTCGACGAGGAGGCCCAGCGCGCCGCCGAGACGCGCCACTCCACGGCCCGCGGGGCAGCTGCCCTCGCCGCCGAAGCGGAGGTTCGCCTGCTCGCGCTCACCCACGTCTCCCCGCGCTACGGCGGGCGTGAGCTGCGAGACGAGGCCCGCGCGGCCGTTGAGGTGGGGGCCCCGACAGGCGTATCGCCCACCCGGGTGATCGTGCCGCGCGACTTCGATCGTGTGGAGATCCCGTTTCCCGAGCGCGGCGCGCCCGTCCACATCAAGGCCACGGAGCCGCCGCCGCCCACGCCCGAGCCGAGTCACTGGAGCTAGAGCTAGCCGACTGCGGCCATCGGGCCGCACGACTCGATATCGCGCAGAAGCTGCTCGGCTCGCTCCGGGCCCCAGCGGCCGCTTCCCACCAGCTCGCCCGCCAGATCGCCCACGCGGGTGAGGCCGTCTCTGGCCTCTTCGTCCCAGGAAAGGTCCTCGCAGAAGAAGAGCGAGTCGGCGGCCTCACGAACCAGCGCGCACTCCTCGGGGCCCAGCGCCTGCTGGCCCTCGTCATTGACCGTGTGCATCAACCGGCCGTAGGCCTGTGCTCGCTCGGGGCTCACCTCTGCTCAGACTAGCGCCGGCCGGGCTCGTCGTGCATAAAAGGGGTCCGATTCTCCCGCTGGCGTCAGGCCCGGGTGCTACGCTCGCCGCCGAGTAGCAAAAGCTCCTTTAACCCGGTCCCGTGAGGCCAGGAAGGACAGTGCCTTGAGCGAAAAGACGGTCCTCGACCGCGAGGACGTGCGGCGCACCCTGGTGCGGATCGCCCACGAGATAGTCGAGAAGACGGGGGGCGAGGCAGTGGCGGTCGTGGGTATCCACCGTCGCGGCGCCGTGCTCGCCGCCCGGCTGCGCGACCACGTGGCCGAGTTGCTGGGCGAGCCCGTGCCGCTGGGTGACGTGGACATCAGCTTCTACCGCGACGATCTCGCCCGGCGCGACCCCACCGCCCAGCCGGTCGTGCACGCCTCGCACATCGACTTCTCCGTGGAGGACACGACCGTCGTGCTCGTGGACGACGTGCTCTACACCGGCCGCACCGTGCGCGCGGCCATCGACGCTCTCTTCGACTACGGCCGCCCCGAAAAGGTGCAGCTGGCCGTCCTGGTCGACCGGGGCCACCGCGAGCTGCCGATCCGCCCGGACTACGTCGGCAAGAACCTGCCCACCGCCCGCGGCGAGCGCGTGAACGTGCGGGTTGAGGAGATCGACGGGGTGGACGAAGTGGGCATCGCCGAGCACGTGGAGGATCTGGCGTGAACCCGCACCTGCTGTCGATCGAGGACCTGACGCGCGAGGACATCGAGCGCATCCTCGGCCGTGCCGAGAGCTTCGCCGAGGTCTCGGGCCGCGAGATCAAGAAGGTGCCGACGCTGCGCGGGCGCACGGTCATCAACCTCTTCTACGAATCCTCCACCCGGACCAGCTCGAGCTTCGAGCTCGCGGCCAAGCGGCTCAGCGCCGACCTGGTGAACATCAAGTCGAGCGGCTCGGCGGTGGACAAGGGCGAGTCGCTCAAGGACACGGTGCAGACGCTCTCGGCCTACGACCCGGCGGCGATCGTGATTCGCTCCCCGCAGGTCGGTGCCGCCGCGCTCGTGGCCCGGTGGACCCGCGCGTCGGTGATCAACGCCGGAGACGGCAAGCACGAGCACCCGACCCAGGCGCTGCTCGACGTCTACACCCTCAAGCAGCGCGTCGAATCGCTGGAGGGCCTCGACGTCTGGATCGTCGGGGACGTGCTGCACAGCCGCGTCGCCCGCTCCAACATCCTGGCCTTCACGCGCATGGGCTGCCGGGTGACCGTCTGCGGTCCGCCCACGCTGATCCCGCGGGGCGTGGAATCGCTCGGCTGCCGCGTGCAAACCAACCTGGACGACCTCTCCCAGGCCGACGTCGTGTACGCCCTTCGCATGCAGCACGAGCGCATGAGCGGTTCGTTCGTCCCCTCGCTGCGCGAGTACGCCGCCCAGTACCAGATCGACGGCCGTCGGCTCGGTCCCAACCAACTGCTGATGCACCCGGGTCCGGTCAACCGCGGAGTCGAGCTCGCCGCCGAGGTGATCGACTCTCCGCAGGCCCTGATCGTGCAACAGGTCGAGTCGGGAGTGGTGGTGCGCATGGCGGTGCTCTACGAGCTGCTGGCCGGCCGCGGTGTCCCGGGCGCGACCCGTACGGAAGCGGCCGGCGAGCCGCAACCCGCGTGAACACCGCCGAGCCCACGACGGAGACGGCGGGCGTCGAGCTCTCCTTCGCCGCATCGCCCGCGGCCACGGTTCTGGTGCGCGGCGCCCGCGTGGTGGAGCCGCGCACCGGCCACGACCGCGTGACCGACCTGCTCGTGCGCGACGGTGTGATCGCCGCGATCGGCGACGCCCTCGATGAGCCCGCGGACGCCGAGCTGGTCGACGGAGAGGGGCTGCACGCCTTCCCCGCCTTCGTCGACCCGCACGTGCACCTGCGCACCCCGGGGCGGGAGGACGAGGAGGACATCGACTCCGGTACGCGCGCCGCCGCGGCGGGCGGCTTCTGCGCCATCCTGGCTCAGCCCAACACCGACCCAGTGGTCGATTCCGCGCCGGTGCTGCGCTCGCTGCGCGAGCGCGCGAGCGCCGAGGCGCGCATTCCGACGGGCTTCCTGGCCGCCATCACCGTGGGCCAGCTCGGGGAGCGGCTTACGGAGATGGCCGAGCTCGCGGCGGTGGGTGCCGCCGGCTTCACCGACGACGGCCTGCCCGTGCGCTCTGCCGGCGTAATGCGCCAGGCGCTTCAGTACCAGCGCCTGGCCGGGCGGCTGCTGGCGCTCCACGAGGAGGACCCCGCGCTGTCGGGCGACGGCATGATGCACGAGGGCGCCGTGTCGGCGCTGCTGGGACTGGCCGGCATACCCTCGGTCTCGGAGTCGACGCAGGTGGCGCGCGACTGCGCGCTGGCGGCCTACGAGCAGGGGCGCATCCACGTGCAGCACGTGTCGGCGCGCGAGACCGTCGAGACGCTCGAGCGGGCGAAGGCCGCGGGCACCCAGGTCACCTGTGAGGCGTCGCCGCACCACCTGCTGCTCACCGACGAAGACGTGCGCTCGCTCGACACGAACTTCAAGATGAACCCGCCGTTGCGGGCCGAGGAGGACCGGCTCGCGCTCGTCGAGGCATTGCGCTCGGGCGCGATCGACTGTGTGGCCACGGACCATGCACCTCACGCGCGCGAGGAGAAGGAGCATCCCTTCGAGCAGGCCCCGATGGGCGTCACGGGCCTCGAGACGGCCTTCGCCGCTCTGCACACCGGGCTCGTTCTTCCCGGGACGATGGACCTCGCTCTCTTGGTGGAGCGCATGACGGCCGGAGGCGAGCCCTTCGGCCTGCCCATCCCGCGCATCGACGTGGGCGCCCCGGCCAACGTCTGCTTGGTCGACCTCGACGCCGAGTGGGAGGTGGGCGAGCCGGGCTACGAGAGCCGCTCGACCAACTGTGCGTTCGCCGGACGGCACCTGACCGGGCGCGTGCGTATGACGATCGCCGCCGGGACGGTGGCCTATCGCGAGCGGACCTTCGCGCTCGGAGCGGTCCAGTGACCGCGGCCTACCTGCTGCTCGAGGACGGAAGCCGCTGGGATGGCGAGGCGGTTGGCGCGGAGAACGGCGCCCGCGCTTCGGCGCAAGCGCCGGGCGTCGCCCGGCGCGCAGCGAGGGTCTCGGCGAGGTCGTCTTCAACACCGCCATGTCCGGCTACCAGGAGGCGGTCAGCGACCCCAGCTACGCCGGCCAGGTCATCGTCTTCACCTACCCGCTGATCGGCAACTACGGCGTGTCGGCGGCGCATATGGAGTCCGATCGCGTACATGCGCGTGCGGTGATCATGCGCGAGGGCGTGGATCGCGAGGACGCCGCACGGGCCGAGGGTGGGTGGCTCACTTGGCTGGCCGACTGCGGTATCCCGGCGCTGACCGGCGTGGACACCCGCGCGCTGGTGCGCCACATCCGCGACAAGGGCGCCATGCGCGGCGGTGTGTTCGGCGCCGAGCTGGCGGAGGCCCGGGCGCGCGAACTGGTGGCCGAGGAGCCGCCGATGTCCGGGCGCGACCTCGCCCGCGAGGTCAGCCCCGGCGAGCCCACGGTGCTGGAGGGACCCGGCCCACGGGTGATCGGCCTCGACACGGGCATCAAGAGCTCCATCGTGCGCAACCTCCGCGAGCGCGGCGTGCACCTCGAGCTCCACCCGTGCACGGCCGGGCCCCAGGAGCTGCTCGCGCGCGACCCCGACGCCATCTTCCTGGCCAACGGACCGGGCGACCCCGCGGCACTCGACCACGTGGTTGAAACGGTGCGTGAGCTCGTGGGACGGGTCCCGGTCTGGGGCATCTGCCTGGGTCACCAGCTGCTCTGCCGCGCCGTCGGCCTCGACACCTTCAAGCTGCCCTTCGGCCATCGCGGCACCAACCATCCGGTCAAGGACCTGGAGACGGGAAGGATCGAGATCACCTCTCAGAACCACGGCTTCGCGGTGCTCGGCCCGGGCGGCGAGCGCACCATCGACAGCAACGAGCCCGTGCGCTGGGAGACGGATTTCGGTACCGCCGAGCTGCAGCAGCTCAACCTCTACGACCGCACGGTCGAGGGTCTGGTGCTGCGTGACGTGCCCGGCTCGACGGTCCAGTACCACCCCGAGGCGGGACCCGGGCCGCACGACGCCCTCCATCTGTTCGACCGCTTCATCGAGGCGGTCGGATGACGCTGCAAACCTTCACCATGCGGCGTCCTCGGCCCTCGGCATGCCCAGTATGCCTTCGGACCTGCGTCCTGGTCTGGCTCGGTTTTCGCGCCCCCGACTCGCCTCGAAACGAGAGGCTGGCGGCCGCCTGATGCCGCGCCGCGACGACATCAAGAAGATCCTCGTGATCGGCTCGGGCCCGATCGTGATCGGGCAGGCCGCCGAGTTCGACTACTCGGGCGCCCAGGCCTGCAAGGTGCTGCTCGAGGAGGGCTACGAGGTGGTACTCGTGAACTCCAATCCGGCCACGATCATGACCGACCCGGAGTTCGCCACCTCCACCTACATCGAGCCCCTGCTCCCGCGGTCGGTGGCGAAGATCATCGAGCGCGAGAAGCCCGACGCCATGCTGCCCACCCTCGGCGGTGGCACGGCCCTCGACCTGGCCCGTCAGCTCTCGGAGGACGGCACGCTGGCGCGGCATCGGGTCGAGCTGATCGGCGCCGACTACGACGCCATTCGCCGAGCCGAGGACCGCGACCTGTTCCGCGCCACGATGGAGCGCGCCGGGCTGCGCGTGCCGCGCAGCGCCGCCGTCAAGTCGATGCGCGAGGCCGAGCGCGCGCTGCCCGACGTGGGGCTGCCGGCGATCGTGCGCCCGGGCTTCACCATGGGTGGCGCCGGCGGCGGCATAGCCCGCACCGAGATCGAGTACCGCCAGGTGGTTGCCGAGGGGCTCGCCGCCTCGCCGATCGGCCAGGTGCTGATCGAGGAATCGGTGATCGGCTGGGGCGAGTTCGAGCTGGAGGTGATGCGCGACGCGAACGACAACGTCGTGATCGTGTGCTCGATCGAGAACATCGACCCGATGGGCGTGCACACCGGCGACAGCGTGACGGTGGCGCCCCAGCAGACGCTCACCGACCGCCAGTACCAGGAGCTGCGCGACCAGGCGCTGGCCGTGATACGCGCGGTGGGGGTGGAGACCGGGGGCTCGAACATCCAGTTCGCGGTGAATCCGCAGACCGACGAGATCGTCGTGATCGAGATGAACCCGCGTGTGTCGCGGAGCTCCGCGCTCGCGTCCAAGGCCACCGGATTCCCGATCGCCAAGATCGCCGCGCGGCTGGCCGTGGGCTACGCGCTGGAGGAGATCGACAACGACATCACGCGCAAGACCCCCGCCTCGTTCGAGCCCACCATCGACTACGTGGTCGTGAAGATCCCCCGCTTTGCCTTCGAGAAGTTTCCTGGGGCGGACGGGCAGTTGCACACATCGATGCAGTCCGTGGGCGAGGCGATGGCGATCGGGCGGACGTTCAAGCAGGCCTTCGTCAAGGCGATGCGCTCCCGCGAGCTCGACGTGGACCCCTCGTTCGAGGGAGACCTGCTCACCCGCCTGGAGTCTCCCTCCCACGACCGCTACGAGGTGCTCTTCGAGGCCGTCCGCCGCGGGCACTCCGAGGCGGAGCTGTGCGCCCGCACCGAGATCGACCCGTGGTTCATGGCCGAGCTGGCAGCGCTTGCGCGCGGCGAGGACCCGGAGGCGGGGCTGGAGCGCTCGTTCAAGTCGGTCGACACCTGCGCGGCGGAGTTCGAGGCCGAGACCCCCTACTACTACTCGGGCTGGGAGCGCCGAGCCGTCCACGAGGTGCGTCGCGGAGACCGCGCCGCCGTCGTGATCCTGGGAAGCGGGCCCAACCGGATCGGCCAGGGCATCGAGTTCGACTATTGCTGCGTGCACGCCGCGATGACCGTGCGCGACTCGGGCCGGGACGCCGTGATGATCAACTGCAACCCGGAGACGGTCTCCACCGACTACGACACCTCCGACCGCCTCTACTTCGAGCCTCTGACCCTCGACGACGTGCTCGGCGTGATCGAGCTCGAGCATCCCGAGGGCGTGATCGTCCAGTTCGGCGGCCAGACTCCGCTCAAGCTGGCCGCCGGCCTGGCCGCGGCCGGTGTTCGGCTGCTCGGGACTCCGCCCGAGTCGATACACCGGGCCGAGGATCGCCCGAGCTTCGGTGTGCTGCTCGACGAGCTCGGGCTCAAGGGACCGCCCTACGCCACCGCGGAGTCCGCCACCCAGGCGCTGCAGGTGGCCGACGACGTCGGCTATCCGCTGCTGGTACGCCCTTCGTACGTGCTCGGCGGCCGGGCCATGGAGATCTGCTACTCGCGGCCCGCCCTGGCGGACTATCTCGAGCGCACCAACGGTCACGGCGGGCAGCGCACGATCTTCCTCGACCGCTTCCTGGAAAACGCCATCGAGGTCGACGTGGACGCCCTGTGCGACGGCGAGAGCGTTCAGATCGGCGCGATCATGCAGCACGTCGAGGAGGCCGGGGTGCATTCGGGCGACTCGGCCTGCGTGATCCCGGCGATGTCGCTCGGCGAAGAGATGCTCGCGCAGGTCAGAGAGGCGACCGAGGCGATAGCCCTGCGCCTGGGTGTGATCGGGCTGATCAACATCCAGTTCGCCGTCTACGGCGACGAGGAGCTGTACGTGATCGAGGCCAATCCGCGCGCCTCGCGCACGGTGCCGTTCGTGTCGAAGGCGATCGGGGTCCCGCTGGCCAAGCTGGCCTGCCGGCTCATGCTGGGCGAGCGCCTGGCGGAGATGGCACTCGACATCCCGAGCGCCCCGCGCCACGTGTCGGTCAAGGAGGCGGTGCTTCCCTTCGGGCGCTTCCCGCACGCCGACGCCGTGCTCGGCCCGGAGATGAAGTCGACCGGCGAGGTGATGGGCGTGGCCCCCGACTACCCGACCGCGTTTGGCAAGGCCCAGGCGGCCGCGGGAGCCGAGCTGCCCCAGTCGGGCACCGTGTTCATCAGCGTGACCGACGGCGACAAGCCCGCGGCTACCCAGATCGCGGGAGCCTTCCACGACATGGGCTTCCGGGTGCTCGCCACAGGTGGCACCGCCCAATCGATCCGGCGCATGGGCGTGCCGGTGGACCGCATCCGCAAGCTGTCGGAGGGATCGCCCAACGTGGTGGAGCGCATCGAGGCCGGCGAGGTCGACCTGGTGATCAACACCCCCACCGGCTCGGGCGCGCGCGCGGACGGCTGGGAGATCCGGCGCGCGGCGATCGGCCGCGGCGTGCCCTGCATCACCACGATGTCCGGAGCGAGCGCCGCCCAGCGCGCGATCCGCGCCAACCGCAGCGGGGAAACCCGGCCCATGTCACTGCAGGAGCTGCACCAGGGGGCGATGCGGATCCGGGCGCACTCGGCCGAGCCGAGTGCTTCCGGCTGACGGGCGGTTCGAGCGTGAGCGCACTTCCACGCGCTGAGCCGCGCAGCCTCGCTCCGCCGGCGCGGCGCACCGTCGCGGTCTTGGACAACGCCCGGCTCGGCGCCTATCAGCTGATCACGGTGGCCGAGGCCGAGGGCGTCCCGGTTCCCCATCCCGGGCAGTTCTACATGCTCTCCAGCGGCGAGCGCTGGGGTGGGGGCGAGGACGAGCGGCCCTATCTGCCCCGCGCCTTCTCGCACGCGCGCGCGCGCGACGGTGACGTGAGCTTCCTGCTCGAGGCGATCGGCCCCGGCACCGAGCGCTTGGCGCGACTGCGCCCCGGGGAGCCGCTCAACCTGGTGGGGCCGCTGGGAGTGGGCTGGCGGCCCGCCCGCGAGGGCACCCGTCCGCTGCTCGTGGGAGGAGGGATAGGGGCGGCGCCGCTGCTGTGCCTTCAGGACGAGCTGGGCCCGGATGCACCGGTACTGCTCGGATTTCGCTCCGCCGCCCACGCCGAGGCGGCATCGCTGTTTGCCGGACAGCCCGAGCTGGCCACCGATGACGGCTCGGCGGGGCGCCAGGCGCTCGTGACCGATCTGCTGCGCCAGCAGCTGGACCGAGGGGACTCCGCGACCGTGTTCACGTGCGGCCCGCCCGCGATGCTGGAGGCTGTGCGGCAGCTCTGCGCCGAGAGCGGCGCGCCCGCCCAGCTGGCCCTCGAAACCGGGATGGCCTGCGGATTCGGCGCCTGTTTCGGCTGTGTGGTGCCCACCAGGCAGGGCTATCTCCGCCTGTGCCTGGAGGGTCCGGTGCTCGACGCCGACCAGCTCGAGTCGGCGCTGTTCGCGGGATGCGGGGCACTGATGGTCGACCTGTGCGGCATCGCGCTCGCCGGCCCGGTGCTCAACGGCTCCGGCACCTTCGACGCCATCGCCGCCCGCCGCGCCTTCGGCGACTCGCTGCTCGAGCGCTTTCCCTTCGATGCCTTCGTGTCCAAGACGATCACGCTCGCCCCGCGCGAGGGCAACCCGCCGCCCCGGCTGTGGGAGACCCCCGCCGGCCTGATCAACTCGATCGGGCTGCCCAACAAGGGGCTCGAGGGATTTCTCGGCTCCGACCTACCCCAGCTGGCCGAGCTGCCGGTGCCGCTGGTGGTGTCGGTTATGGGCTTCAGCAGAGACGAGCTCGCCACGCTGGTGGCGGCGGTGGGCGAGCGCGACGAGGTGGGGCTGATCGAGCTGAACGTGTCCTGCCCCAACGTCGAGACCGGGCTGATCATGGGCGCCGACCCGGCCGAGACGGCGCGCGCCGTCGATGCGGTCCGGCCGCTGAGCGCCAAGCCGCTGATCGTGAAGCTCACGCCCAACGCCACGGAGCCGGCCGCGGTGGCGCGCGCCGCTCAGGAGGCGGGGGCCGACGCGGTCTCGCTCATCAACACGCTCAAGGGCATGGCTCTGGCCCCCGGCGGCGCGCGGCCGTGGCTCGGCGGAACCACCGGCGGCCTGTCGGGGCCGGCGGTGCGGGCGGTCGCGCTCGAACAGGTGCACAGCGTGGCGCGCTCGGTGGATCTGCCGGTGATCGGGATGGGTGGAATTGCCACGGCTGCTCACGCAGCCGATTTTCTCGCCGCGGGAGCAGTTTGCATCGCTATCGGGACCGAAAGTTTTCGTGATCCTGCGGCCGCGCGGCGCATAGCCACAGAGTTGGGACGACGGCATCCCCAGCTGGACAAGTGTTCGACCCCGTAAGGGGGACACGGTCACGAGCTTTTCACGGAAGGAGCGGGATCTTTCCCGTCGCGGGCGAGGATGGCGCTCCAAAGTCCTTGAAAATGCCTGCAAACCGTGCCATTACGCTCAACTTCCCGCAACCCGCCTCAAGCTAAGGTGGAGGTCGAGCTAAATTCGCTGTTTTTTTGCGTTTGCGGGCCCTCCGGCCGGGCTCCAGCGTGTACTATCGCCGCCCATGTCGGCCGCCCCGCAGACGCCCACCAAGCCCCAGGCGGCCGGCTTGGCCCCCGAGCGCTCGCTCAACCAGCGGATGGACGCATTGAAGCGCGCGAATGAGATCCGTACCCGGCGAGCGCGCTTGAAGCGCGATCTCAAGGCCGGACGCTCTCAGATCCACGGTTTGCTGCTCGATCCGCCCGAATACCTGCTCACCGCCAAGGTCTTCGATCTGCTGCTCGCGGTGCCGAAATATGGCCGCGTGAAGGTGAATCGCATCCTCACGCACTGCCGCATCTCCCCCAGTAAGACCATCGGCGGCCTGTCGGACCGGCAGCGCCACGAGCTCGTCTCGTTTTTGCGGCGATAACCCCGATCCTGGTAATCACCGGTCCCTCCGGGGTCGGCAAGGGGACGCTCATCAAGGGGCTGCTCGAGCGCGTCCCGGGGCTCCAGCTGGCCGTATCGGCAACCACGCGCATTCCGCGGCGCGGGGAGGCCAACGGGGTCGACTATCACTTTCTCAGCCCCGGCGACTTCGATCGGCGGGTGGCGGCCGGCGAGTTCGTCGAGCACGCCAGCTACGCCGGACACCGCTACGGCACGCTGAAATCCGAGCTGGCCCGGCCCGCCCGCGCGATCGTCCTGGAGATCGACGTCCAGGGCGCGCGGCAGGTGCGCGAGAGCCGGCCCGAGGCGGTGCAGGTGTTCATCGAACCGCCCTCGTTCGCGGATCTCGAGGCGCGGCTGGCCGAGCGCGCCTCCGACCGCCCAGCGGAGATCGCCCGCCGCCTGGAAGCGGCACGAGAGGAGCTCGAGGCCGCCTCGGAGTTCGATCACCGGATCGTCAACGACGACCTGGAACGGGCCCTGCGGGAGCTCGAAGAGCTGGTCGCTACCATGTACGGGCCGTGATCTACCCCCGCCTAGACAACTTGCTCGAGCAGGTCGACTCGCATTACGCCTGCGTGCTCGTGGCGGCCAAGCGCGCCCGGCAGATCAACTCGTACTACCACAACCTGGGCGAGGGCACCTTCGACGAGTACCCGCCTCCGATGGTGGAGACGGGATCGAAGAACTACCTGAAGATCTCGCTCGAGGAAATCGCCGCGGGCAAGATCAAGTACCGCTACCGGTAGCAGCGCGTAGGGGGTAAATCCGTGGCACGAATCCTGCTCGGCGTATCCGGCGGGATCGCCGCCTACAAGGCCGTGGAGCTGGTGCGCCTGGCCACCGCAGCGGGCCACTCCGTGCGCGTGATGCAAACGCCGGCCAGCCTGAATTTCGTTGGGCGTGCGACCTTCGAAGGGGTCACCGGCGCGCCCGTTCTGGTGGAGGGGTTCGAGCCCGACCCGGCTCGCGGCGCGTGGCCGGGCGAGCCCGCGCTCGATCACGACCCGATCTCCCATCTCGCGCTCGCGCGCCGGGCGGATGTCCTCTGCATCGCGCCCGCATCGGCCAACACCATCGCCAAGCTGGCCGGCGGCCTGGCCGACAACCTGCTCACCGAGGCCGCGCTGGCCTGCACGGCCCCGACCGTTGTCGCACCCGCCATGAACAACCACATGTACGAGCATCCGGCCACACGCGCAAACGTGGAGCTGCTGCGCTCTCGCGGCGTCGCGATCGTGGAGCCCGAAAGCGGTCGCCTGGCCTCCCGCGGGGAGTGGGGTGTAGGCCGCCTGGCCCCACCCGCCTCCATCCTGTCGGCCGTCGAGGCGGAGCTCGGCGTGGCCGGCGGAGCTCTCGACGGCCTGCGGGTGCTCGTGACGGCGGGGGGCACGCGCGAGCCGATCGACTCCGTGCGTTTCGTGGGGAATCGCTCCTCGGGGAAAATGGGTCTGGCCCTGGCCGAAGAGGCCGCGCTGCGCGGCGCTGACGTGACCCTGCTGGCCGCCAACGTGACGTTGCCCAAGCCCAGCGGCGCGCGGGTGATCGAGGTCGAGACCGCGGCCGACCTGCTCGTTGCCGGGGAGGCTGCCTTCGCCGACGTCGACGTGCTGCTCATGGCCGCCGCGGTGGCCGACTTCCGGCCCGCGGAGGCGCTCGAGGCCAAGATCGCCAAGGCGGGCCGCGATCGCCTGGCGCTGGAGCTCGAGCCCACCGAGGACGTGCTGGCCAAGCTGGCCCGGCGGCGCACGGCCGGCCAGACGCTCGTCGGCTTCGCGGCCGAGCACGGCGAGGGGGCCATCGAACGGGGCCGGGCCAAGCTCGAGCGCAAGGCGCTGGACGCCGTGGTGGTGAACGACATCTCGCGCTCGGATATCGGCTTCGACGCGCCCGACAACGAGGTGACGATCGTGACCGCGGCGGGCGCGCACCCCGTTCCGATGGGCTCCAAGCGGGCCGTGGCGGCGGCCATCCTGGACCAGGTCGAGGCGCTTCGGGCAGGGGCGGTTTCGAGTAGTACCTTGGACGACGAAGCATGAGCTCCGATGGCGCGTACGAGCTGTTCAAGAAGGGCAGCGACCTGCTCGAGAAGGGCGACTTCATGGCCGCGACGGTGCCGCTCGAGCGCGCCCGCGAGCTCGAGCCGGACAAGAGCTCGATCCGCGAGGCGCTGGGCCGGGCCTACTTCCGCTCGGCCCGCTTCGAGCAGGCGGCTGAGGAGTTCGCCGCGGTCGTGGAGCGCCACCCGGTCAACGACTACGCCCATTTCTGCCTCGGCCGCTCCCTGGAGAACACCGGACGCCGCGCCGAGGCCCGCAGGCACGCCGTCCTCGCCGCCTCCATGCGCCCGGATCGCGAGGACTACCAGGCCTTTCGCGAGCGCCTGCGCGCGGCGTAGCCCGTCAAGCTGAGGCGAGTGCGGGCTCTGGTGCAGAGAGTGAGCGAAGCGGCGGTGAGCGTCGAGGGCGAGGAGGTGGCTCGTATAGGCCCCGGCCTGCTGGTGCTGCTGGGCGTGCGACACGGGGACGGCGCCGAGCAGGCGGACCGCATCGCGGCGAAGCTGAAGCGCCTGCGCATCTTCGAGGACGCCGAGGGACGCATGAACCTCTCCATGGACGATGTGGGTGGCGAGGTCCTCTGCGTCTCGCAGTTCACGCTCTACGGCGACGCGCGCAAGGGCAACCGGCCCAGCTTCGTCGAAGCAGCCGCGCCCGAGGTCGCCGAGCCGCTCTACGAACGCGTCCGCGACGCACTGGGCGCGCGGGGCGGGCGCTTCGGGGCACGCATGCGTGTCTCGCTGGTCAACGAAGGCCCGGTCACCATCATGTTGGAAGCGTGACGCCGTAGGCTTGGACCATGGCCACCGCGCAGGACACCCTCACCCGCGACAAGCTCTACATCGGAGGCGAGTGGGTCGAGCCTGACGGCTCCCGAATGATCGACGTGATCAATCCGGCCACCGAGGATGCGATCGGCCGCATCCCCGAGGGCACCGCCGAGGACGCCGACCGCGCGGTGCGCGCGGCACGCGCCGCCTTCGACTCTTGGTCGAGGCTCTCGCCACACGAGCGGGCGGGCTACTGCGAGGCCATCGGCGCGCAGCTGACCGAGCGCGGCGACGAGCTGGGCGCGCTGATCACCAGCGAGCTGGGCATGCCCCTCGGCCTGTCACGCACGATCCAGGCCGGACTTCCGGCGATGGGATTCTCGGCGATGCCCGACCTGGTTGAGGAGATCGCCTGGGAGGAGGAGGTGGGCAACTCGCTGGTGGTGCGCGAGCCGGCGGGGGTGGTGGCGGCCATCACGCCCTGGAACTACCCGCTCAACCAGATCGCCCTCAAGGTGGCGCCGGCCATGACCGCGGGCTGCACGGTGGTGGTCAAGCCGAGCGAGGTGGCGCCGCTCAACGCATTCGTGCTGGCGGAGGCCTGCGAGGCGGTCGGGCTGCCGGCCGGGGTGTTCAACCTCGTCACCGGCTACGGCGCGGTGGTGGGCGAGGCGATCGTCTCCCATCCCGAGACCGACATGGTTTCCTTCACGGGATCCACGCGCGCGGGGCGGCGCGTTTCCGAGCTGGCCGCGGCGCGGGTCAAGCCGGTCGCGGTGGAGCTGGGCGGCAAGTCACCCAATGTGATCCTCGACGACGCCGACCTCGAGAAGGCGGTGACCGACGGCGTGGGCAAGTGCTTTCTCAACTCCGGGCAGACCTGCAGCGCGCTCACGCGCATGCTCGTACCGCGCGAGCGCCTCGAGGCGGCGGAGGCGATCGCCGCCGCGGTGGCCGAGGCCTACACGCCGGGCGACCCCCTCGTGGACGGCTCGGCCATGGGCCCGCTCGTATCCGACGTCCAGCGCGAGCGCGTGCGCGGGTACATCGAGAAGGGCGAGCAGGAGGGGGCGAAGCTCGTGACCGGAGGCGCTGACGCGCCGGAGGGCCTCGAGCAGGGCTATTTCGTGCGCCCGACCGTCTTCTCGCAGGTCACCACGGACATGACGATCGCCCAGGAGGAGATCTTCGGCCCGGTGCTGGCGATCATGCCCTACGAGGACGAGGAGGACGCCGTCCGAATCGCCAACGACAGCGAATACGGGCTGGCCGGAGGAGTGTGGTCGGCCGACGAGGAGCGCGCAAAGAAGGTGGCGGCGCGTATCCGTACGGGGCAGGTGGACGATCAACGGCGGCAGCTGGAACCCGATGGCGCCGTTCGGCGGCTACAAGCAGTCGGGGCACGGGCGCGAGGCCGGGCTCTACGGCCTCGAGGAGTACCTCGTGACCAAGAGCCTGCAGCTGTAGCGGGGCGGGTGTAGGCGCGCGGCGCGTCTATACTCGACGTCTGACTTTCAGCCGCACGCCGCCCTCTCGGGGGCGGCGCCTGAAGGTGGGCTTCATAGCCCACCTTCTTTTTTGCACCAACCCGAGCATGCAGACCGACGCCCACACGCACACGATCGAGGAACGCCTCGCCTCCGCCGAGCCGGAGGTCGAGTTGCTCATGGTCGACAAGGTGGGCCCCGACCGGCTGCGCCTGTTCATCGATCATCCCGACGGGGTATCGCTCGAACTGTGTGAGCGGGTCACCAACCACCTGCGCGATCTGCTCGTCGATTACGGGCTCGAGGTCTCCTCACCCGGACCCGAGCGGCCGCTCACCAAGCCCGATCACTTCCGCCGCTTCATCGGGCGCCGGGCCCGGGTGCGCCTGCGCGAGGCTCGCGAAGGGCATCGCAGCTTCACGGGCGAGTTGGTGGGCGCCTCCGACGACGAGGTGACCGTGGCCGCCGAAGAGGGAGTCGTCTCGATTCCCTACGCCGAGATCAATCGCAGCAACCTCATGCCCGAAGCAGCCGGCTGGCCGGCTGCGCAGGGTAGAGACGGGAGGGAAACGGATGACGAAGGAGATCGTCGAGGCCGTCGGCGTACTCGAGCGTGAGAAGGGAATCTCCGCTGACCGCCTCATGGCCGCGCTGGAGGACGCGCTGCTCTCGGCCTACAAGAAGACCCAGGAAGCCGCTCAGTACGCCCGCGTCGAGGTCGACCGCGACAGCGGCGACTTCCGCGTCTATGAGCTGATCCTGCCCCCGGACCTCGAGGAGCAGCTGCTCGACGAGGTCGAGGAGGAGGCGGGCGAGCCGACCGTCGACCCCGAGACCGGCGAGATGGTCTACCCCGAGCCGCCCGAGATCGACCAGGAGCGGCTATTGCAGTACCGCGACCAGATCGAGGAGCACGACGTCACCCCGGACGACTTCGGCCGGATCGCGGCTCAGACCGCCAAGCAGGTGATCCTGCAGCGCATCCGCGAGGCCGAGCGGGACATGATGTTCAACGAGTACCAGGACCGCGTGGGCGAGCTGATCACCGGCATCGTCCAGCAGTCGGACTCGCGCTACACGCTCGTGCAGTTGCGCGAGCGGGTGGAGGCGCTGCTACCCCGCGGCGAGCAGGTCCACGGCGAGCGCTATGACCACGGCCAGCGCGTGAAGGCCATCATCACCGACGTCTCCAACCAGGCCAAGGGCCCGTCGATCATCGTGTCCCGGCGCTCGCCCGAGTTGATCAGGTCGCTGTTCGAGCTCGAGGTACCCGAGATCGCCGACGGGCTGGTGGAGATCCAGAACGTCGCCCGCGAGCCCGGCTACCGCTCGAAGATCGCCGTGGTCTCGCACGCTTCCGGCGTGGACCCGGTCGGGGCGTGCGTGGGGCCGCGCGGCTCGCGAGTGCGGATGGTGGTGTCCGAGCTGCGGGGCGAGAAGATCGACATCATCCCCTTCAACGAGGAGCCGGCGCGCTTCGTGGCGAAGGCGCTCTCGCCCGCACGCGTGCGCGAGGTGCTCGTGGACGACGAGGCCCGGCAGGCCACCGTGATCGTGCCTGACGACCAGCTCTCGCTGGCCATCGGCAAGGACGGGCTCAACGCCCGGCTCGCCGCCCGGCTGACCGGCTGGCGCGTCGACATCCGCTCCGAGACGGAGTTCGCCGAGGAGGAGGCGACGATGGGCTACGACGAGGAAGAGGTGAGCGGGCGCTGTGCGGCCATTCTGGCCAACGGCAAGCGTTGTCCCAACGCCTCGCTGCCCGGGTCGCGCTACTGCGGCCTGCCCGCCCATCAGGCGCTGACCGAGCAGCCCACCGACTACGTGGTGCCCCCCGAGGAGGGCGGTGCCGAGGCCGTGGAGGACGACGCGGTCGAGGACGAGGCGGTGGAGGACGAGGGGGTCGTCGAAGAAGTGGTGGCCGAAGCGCCCTCCGCGGAGGAGCTGCTGGAAGGCCAGCCCTCGGTGGAGGACGTGATCGCGGAAGAGCCCACGGTCGAGGAGGTCGTGGCGGACCCGGTGACCGAGCCGGTTACGGATTCCGCGGTCGAGGACCCGCCGGTCGAGGAGCCCGCGGTCGAGGAAGAGGAGTCGTAGATCCGCTGCGTCGCTGCGTCGGCTGCCGGCGCTCGCTGCCCAAGGGCGAGTTGCTGCGGCTGGTGCGCGACGAGACCGGCGAGGTCCGCCCGGACCCGACCGGCCGTGCGGAGGGGCGTGGCGCATACGTGTGCGACCGCCCGCAGTGTGCAAAAAGATTGGCCGAGGGCCGGCCGCTCGCGCGAGCGTTCCGGAGTTCGGTAACTGTCCAACAGGAGACCATAGAATTAGTTTGCGAATGGCAAAGAAGCGCGTTCACGAGATAGCGAAAGAACGGGGCATCACCAGCAAGGAGGCCCTGGAGGTCCTGCGCAAAGCGGGCCTCGAAGTGAAGGTCGCCGCCTCCAGCGTGGAGGAGGCCGACGCCGCGCGGGCCTTTGGCAACGGCGCCGGCGCGAGCGCCCCCGCCGCAGAGCCCGCGAAGGCGGCCGCCGCGCCGAAAGCTCAGCCGGAGAAAGCTCAGCCGGAGAAGACTCCCTCGAAAAAGGCTGCGTCGCAGCGCGAGAGTGGGCCGCCGCAGGCGCGTCCGGGGATCCAGCCGCCCGCGAACGAGCCCGTCCGGCGTGCCGGCCCCGAGGGCCGCGGCCCGCGCATCCTCCAGGATGCCCCGCCGCCCCAACCCGAGCGTCCCCAGCAGGACGATCGACAGAGCGGCGGTCGTGGTCCGTCGGGGCCGAGCGATTCCCGGGGAGCACCCGGTGGTGGAGCCCAGAGCGCCGACGGCGGTCCGCGTCCCGCACGCGGCGGCCGCGGCGAGGCCGGCGGTCAGGGCGGCCGGCGGCGCCGTGTGGTGATCGACTCGCAGGCCGCCCGACGCGACCGGGTGCCGCCCCCGCCGCAGCAGCCCGCCCGGCGCGGACGCGGCCGGCGGCGACGCCCGCAGTGGGTCGAGCCCGATCTCGAGGCGGAGGCGCGCGCGAAGCTGGAGGCCGAGCAGGCCGAGGATCCAGCGGTCTCGGTGCGCTCCGGTTCGACGGTCAAGGAGGTGGCCGAATCACTCCAGCTCTCCTCGCCCGAGGTGATCAAGAAGCTGATGGAGCTGGGCGAGATGGCCACTCTCACACAGACCCTTTCCGACGAGGCCATCGAGGTGCTCGCCGAGTCCTTCGACAAGAAGGTCGACATGGTCGGCGCGGCGGAGTCCGAGGACGACGATCCCGTCTACGAGGACACCGACGAGGAGCTGGTCGACCGCCCGCCGGTGATCACGATCATGGGCCACGTCGACCACGGCAAGACTTCGCTGCTCGACGCCATCCGCGAGACGGAGGTGGCGGCGGGCGAGGCCGGCGGCATCACTCAGCACATCGGCGCCTACCAGGTCAGTCACGACGGCCACCTCATCACCTTCCTCGACACCCCCGGCCACGAGGCCTTCACGGCCATGCGAGCCCGCGGGGCCAAGGTCACGGACATCGCCGTGATCGTGGTGGCCGCCGACGACGGCGTGATGCCGCAGACCGTCGAGGCCATCGATCACGCCAAGGCGGCCGAGGTGCCGGTGATGGTGGCGGTTAACAAGATCGACAAGGAGGGCGCGGACCCCAACCGGGTGCGTGGCGAGCTGGCCCAGCAGGGGCTCACGCCGGCGGACTGGGGCGGCGACACCGAGTTCGTCGACGTGTCGGCCAAGACCCACCAGAACCTCGAGGACCTGCTCGAGACGCTCGTGACCCTCGCCGAGATCCAGGAGCTGAAGGCAAACCCGGACACCGAGGCCAGCGGTTTCGTGATCGAGTCGAAGCTCGATCCCGGCCGCGGCGCGGTGGTGACCCTGCTGGTCCTTCGCGGCCGCATGCAGGTGGGCGACGCGGTGGTGGCCGGCGACCACCAGGGCCGCGTCAAGGCCATGCACGACTTCCGCGGGCAGCGCCTCGAGGAGGCCACGCCCGGCATGCCGGTTGAGATCCTTGGCTTCGACGGCGTGCCCGGAGCGGGCGAGCACTTCCGTGTGGTTGCCAACGAGCGCGAGGCGCGCCGAGTGGCCAACGAGCGCGGCATCCGCCTCAAGCAGGAGGCGATCGCGCGCCAGTCGCGCCGCCGCGTCTCGCTCGAGGACGTGCTGGCGCGGGCCGAGCGGGGCGACAAGGAGCTCAACCTGGTCGTCAAGGCCGACGTCGCGGGGTCGCTCGAGGCCCTGGCCGACGAGATCGCCCGCCTGCCTCACGAGCAGGTCACGGTCAACATCATCCGCGACGGCGTGGGCGGCATCTCCGAGTCGGACATCATGCTCGCCGCGGCCTCCGACGCCGTGGTGATCGGCTTCAACGTGCGCCCGGTCGGCAACGCCGCCCAGGTGGCAGACCAGGAAGGCGTCGAGATCCGCACCTACTCGGTGATCTACAAGATCCTCGAGGAGATGCGGGCGGCGATGGAGGGAATGCTCGAAGCCGTTGCTGTCGAGGAGCAGATCGCTCGCGTCGAGGTGCGGGCGACGTTCAAGGCCTCGCGCGTGGGCACGATCGCCGGCTCGTACGTGACCGAGGGGACCGTGCGCCGCGGCGCGCAGTGTCGCTTGGTGCGCGACGGGACGGTGATCTACGACGGGCGAATCGGGTCGCTGCGGCGCTTCAAGGATGACGTGCGCGAGGTCACGTCCGGCATGGAGTGCGGAATCGTGCTCGAGAACTACCCCGACCCCAAGGAGGGGGATGTGATCGAGGTCTACGAGACGAGACAGGTGGAGCAGACGCTTTCGTAGCGCGAAGCGCCCGGCTCTGCCGGGTGCGCAGCGATTGCTATGGGCCCGTATCTCTGCCTCCTCGAGATTCACCTGCACTTCCCGACCAACGGAAGCCTCAAGGGCAAGCGCAAGGAGCTGTCCTCGCTGAAGGCCCAGCTGCGACGCCGCTTCGGCGCATCGGTGGCCGAGACCGATCATCACGATCTCTGGCAGCGCTCCACTCTCACGGCGGCCTTGGTGGGAAGTGATGCAAAACCGCTGCGTGACGCGGCAATGAGCATGGAGCGCTTCGTGCTGGGCAGGTTTCCCGAAGGGGCACGCGTGGAGATTCAAATGGTATCCCGAGCAGACCTCTATTAGGATGGCCACCGACCGCATGAGGAGAGTGAACGAGGCGGTTCGCGAGGTCCTCTCGGCACGGATTGCCGAGGGCCTCAAAGATCCGCGCATTGGATTCGTGACCGTGACCTCCGTGAAAACCAGCTCTGATTTGCGCCAGGCACATGTCTATGTGAGCGTGCTCGGCGACGAGTCCGACCGTGAGGAGACGCTCGCCGGCCTGGCCTCGGCCCACGGGGTGCTTCAGCAGGCGATCGCCCACGAACTGCGCATGAAGAGAACGCCCACCCTGCAGTTCGTCTTCGACGAGTCGATCGGCCGCGGCATGAGGATTTCCGAGCTGCTTGACGAAGAGCGAGACTCGTGAGCATCGCCACCGAACACGAGGCCGTGCTCGCGGAGCTGCGCACCGCGGACAAGCTCCTGCTGACCACTCACGAGAACCCGGACGGCGATGCCCTGGGGTCGCTGCTCGCCATGCAGTGGATTCTCGAGCAGCTCGGAAAGCAGAGCGTCATGTACATGTCGCCCGACGAGTTTCCGCTGCCCTGGGAGTACCGGGCCTGGACCTTCGACGGGATCGCCGGGGCCCCGCCGGCCGACGTGGCCGAGCGAACGATCGTGTTCCTCGACTGCGGCAACATCGATCGCATGCCGGTCGACTTCCTCCAGCAGGACGGCCTGCACATCCTCAACATCGACCATCACCACGACAACACCCGCTTCGGCACGGTGAACCTGGTCGCGCCCGAGGCCTCGTGCACCGCCGAGATCGTGTACCGCCTGGCCAAGGATCTCGGAGTGGAGATCACGCCGCCGATCGCCGACGCGCTGTACACCGGGCTCGTGACCGACACCGGAAAGTTCATGTACGAGAACACCACCCCCGAGGCACACCGCATGGCGGCCGAGCTGATCGAGTTCGGAGTCGAGCCGCACCAGGTGCACCGCCGTCTGTACGAGGATCTCCCCTTCCGGCGCCTGCAGCTCCTCGAGCGAGCGCTGGCCAGCGTCGAGCGCCATGACGAGGGCACGATCACGGTCGCTCACCTGGTCAAGGACGACTACGCCGCCACGGGAGCCACGGAGCAGGACTCCGAGGGCGTGGTCGACCACATGCGCGCCGTCGAGGGAACCGCCGTGGCCGTGCTGGTGCGGGAATTGCTCTCCGACGGCCGCGATGGCCTGCGCAAGGTGAGCCTGCGGGCCACGGACGGGCGGGTCGACGTCTCGCGGGTCGCACGCGACTTCGGTGGCGGGGGTCATCCGCAGGCTGCAGGCTTCTCGACCCCCTTGGCTTTTCCCGAGCTGGTCGAGCGGCTGCGCCGGCTCGTTCGCGAGCAGCTGCAGCACGTCTAGACGGTGGGCCCGTCCGGCGTCCTGCTCCGCGCAAAGCCGGCGGGGGTCACCTCGCATGACGTGGTGGCGCAGGTGCGCCGCGCACTGCCGCGCGGCACTCGAGTGGGCCACGCCGGGACGCTGGACCCTTTCGCCACGGGGCTGTTGCTCGTGCTGGTCGGCCGCGCCACGCGCGCGCAGCGCTTCCTGGTCGCGCTGCCGAAGACCTACCGAGCCGTGGCCAGGTTGGGCTGGGTATCGGACACCGGCGATCGTGACGGCGAGCTTGTTCACACGGGCCGCCTGCCCGACGAGCTGGCGATCCCGGTCGGCGAGCAGCAGCAACGTCCGCCCGCCTACTCGGCGGTCAAGGTAAAGGGCGAGCGCGCGTACGAGCTCGCGCGGCGTGGGGAGGAGGTGGAGCTCGAGCCCCGGCCGGTGACGGTCCACCGCGCCGAGCTGCTGTGGCGGGAGGCCGACAGGGCCGCGTTCGAGATCGAGTGCTCGACCGGCACCTATGTGCGCACTCTCATCGCCGATCTGGGCGACGCCTACTGCGAGGAGCTCGAGCGCACGGCGGTCGGTCCCTTCCGCCTCGAGCACGCGAAGGACGAGGACACTCTGGTGCCCCTCGGAGACGCGCTGGCGTTTCTGCCCGAGCGGCGCCTCGAAGCGAGCGAGGCCCGCGCGGTCAGCCATGGCCGGCGGATCGCGCGCGGGTCCGCGGCCGACGGCCCGGTGCGACTCCAGGCCGACGATGGCCTGATCGCGATCGGCGAGTCGCGCGATAAGGAGATCCAGCCCGTCGTAGTGTTCGCGCCCGGATGAAGGTCACCCTCCTACCCGACGTGGACCCGGGATCGGGGCCGCGCAGCGTGGCCATCGGCACCTTCGACGGCGTGCACCTGGGTCACCGCGAGGTGATCCGCGGGAGCGACACCGTCCTGACCTTCGAGCCCCACCCGCTTTCGGTTATCCATCCCGAGGCCACGCCCAAGCTGTTGAACACCTTCGCCGTCAAGCGCGACCTGATCGCCGCTCTCGGGGTGCAGCAGCTGGTGGTGATCCCCTTCGACGCGAGCTTCTCCCAGCAGAGCGCCGAGGAGTTCGTGCACGAGGTGCTGATCGACAGACTGGGCGCCGATCGGGTCTCGGTGGGCGAGAACTTCCGTTTCGGCAAGGGGGCGAAGGGCACCGAGGAGCTGCTGCGCTCACACTCGGAGTTCCAGACCCACGTGACGCCGCTGGTGGAGGTGGAGGGGGAGACGGTCTCCTCGAGTCAGATCCGCGGCCTCGTCGCGGCGGGTGAGGTCAAGGAGGCCATGGCCTTCCTGGGCGGCCCCTTCCTCTTCGAGGGCGAGGTGATGCACGGCGACAAGCGCGGGCGGGAGCTCGGCATGCCGACAGCAAACCTGGTCCCCGACGATCGCTTCGTGTGCCCCGGTCACGGTGTGTACGCCGCCTGGGCCGGCGTCGACAACCTCGGTGCGCACTCGGCAGAGCCGAGTGCTTCCGCCCAGCCCGCAGCAGTCAACGTCGGTGTTCGCCCCACCTTCGCCACGGGCCGCGGTCTTCTGGTCGAGGCGCACCTGATCGGCTTCGACGGCGACATCTACGGCGAGACGCTGCGGATCGCCTTCCTGGAGCGGCTGCGCGGGGAGCGGGCCTTCGAGTCCGTCGACGCCCTCGTCGAGCAGATGAACCGCGACGTCGAGCAGGCCCGGGAGATCTGCGAGAGGGCCGCTGTCAGGTAGCCGGGACCCTCACCGCCACCCGCCTGCCGCCGAGACGCCCGTCAATGCGGATGCTCCGGGCTTCGGGGCTGAACCAGTCGCCGCGCAGCCGGAGGCGGCCGTCTGCTCCGGCCGGACCGTCGACTCTGACCCTCGCACTGACGAAGCTGCCCTCGGCAAAGGCGAGCTTGGCCCTCCCGCTGATCCGGACGTCGCGGCTGAAGCGCAGGCGGCGCAGCCGGAAGGTCACGGCGCCTTGCTCCTCACTGAACGCCCCGACGAAGCGGCCTCCGCGCAGTCCCACACCCTTGACTATGCGAGTGGGGACGGAGCCGTTCAGGCGCATCGCGTCCTGCAGGGCCAGCCAGGCGACGCTGGCCACGCGCCTGTCGATCGTGCGCGACCGATCGCCGCGGCGAGACCTCGCCGGCGCGGGCTCCGCGTGCGCGCAGCGGGAAGCGCCCGATCGCCGGGCGATTGGCGTCCCCGCGCTCGACGCAGGCCGTGTTGCCGGTCTCGAGCGTCCTGAGAAAGCGGGCGTAGAGGGGAGGGGTGCACTGGCTGTAGTAGCCCGGTGTGTGACCGGCGTTTCGCAGCACGACGAAGCGGCTGCTCGGGAACAGCCCGGCGGTGAAACGGCCGTTGCTCTCGGGGGTGACAAGATCGAGCTCGGCGGAGACCACGAGCGCGGGGACATCGGGGAAGGTCACCCCCGGCGTGAAGACGGGCTGGGGATCGGTGGGCGCCGGCCACTCGACGCAGTACTCGGGCGCCCAGTAGTCGAGCCAGCCTCGCACCGAGATGGGGCTGAAGGTGGACTCCGGGAGGGTGGCCCAGGCAGCGGCGGCCTGGGCTCGCCGCTGGTCGACCGGGGCGTTGAGGTCCCACGGCACCGGGAAGTCGGCGCAGCCGGCCGCTATGGACATCCCGGCGGAATCTCTCCTGTAGCCGTCTTCGTAGGCGAAGTCCGGATCCGTGAACGCCGCCAGGCGCAGGAGCGGCCTGCGGTCGCCGTTGCGCAGGGCGGCTGCGGCGGCGGGCAGCTCGCTCTGCCCGATGTAGGCGTAGTCGTCCCCGCTCATGATGCGCGCCAGCATCCGCTCGTCGATTCTCACCCGCTTGCGGGCGCCCAGCTCATCGCGGCCGACGCCGCGGAACGGATGGGCTCGGAGGCGGGCGGCGAGACGCGCGAGCGCTCGCGCCGGGCGCCTGTTGTCGCGGACACACGACGGCGAGCGGCGGCAGATGAGAGGCACGCTCCTCGCGCTCGCGTCGGCGACGTCGCCGCCCGCCTGCAGGGCGATGTCGTACTGAAGCGGGTTGAAGGCGCCGTCGAGTATCAGCGAGCGGACGTGCGATCGATGCCGCAGCGCATAGGCCTGGGAGTGGACCGTGCCGTACGACTGGCCGTAGAGGTTGATGAGCTCATGGCCGAGCGCTGCCCGCACGGCCTCCACGTCGTCGGCGATGTCCGCCGCGCCGTAGTCGTCCGAGGCGCTCCCGAGCTGAGCGCCGCAGGCGCCGACCGCGCTCTGGATCGCTGCCGCGTTGCTCGTCTTGAGCCGTTGAAGAGGCCGGCAGTTGACGGCGTCCGAACGGCCCTCGCCGCGATAGTCCACCACGACCAGGTCGTGGCGCCGGCGCGCCTGCTCGAGCAGGAACAGCCCTTCGGTCGAGAAGCTGGGCGCGAAGCCCGGCCCGCCGTAGATCACGTACACCGGCGTGAGCGGCGGCCGCTTTCGGTTGGTGCGCCGGAAGACGGCGACGTGGATGCCTACCTGGCGCGAGGCCGGGTTGCCGCGCTCCAGCGGCACCGCGACCGTCCCGCAGCGGGCCTCGGGGTTCACCTTGGGGCAGCGCTTGAGCTCGACCTGCGCAGCGGCCGGCGCCGCGCCGGCCAGCGCAGCCACCCCAAGCGCCGTGTAGATGGCCGTTCTGGTCCACTGCCTCGCCCCGCGACTCATCGCCGCTCCCCTCTCTGCTGCATGGCCGGACCTGCGCAACGTATCCGGCTCACGCAGGCCCTGCAAGCTGAGAGATCGCTGCTACGGTTTTCCGCCGATGTCCCTGACGGCCGAGAAGAAGCAGGAGATCTTCGCCCAGCACGGTCGTGCCGATGGCGACACCGGATCCACCGAGGTCCAGGTCGCGCTGCTCACCGCGCGTATCAACGAGCTGACCGAGCACCTGCGCGAACACACGAAGGACCACCACTCGCGGCGCGGCTTGCTGATGCTGGTGGGCAAGCGCCGCCGGCTGCTGAAGTACCTGCAGTCCAGCGACATCGACCGCTACCGGGCGCTCATCGCGGAGCTCGGTCTGCGTCGGTGATCGAGCCCGGCTCCGCCGCTCCCAACTTCACCCTCCCCGACCAAGACGGGAAGAAGGTTTCGCTGGCCGACCTTCGCGGCCAGACCGTCGTGCTCGTGTTCTATCCGGCCGACTTCAGCCCGGTCTGCACCGATCAGCTCAGCGTCTACCAAGAGGTGCTCGGAGAGCTGGAGGAGCGCGGCGCCAAGCTGCTGGGCATCAGCGTGGACGGCGCGTTCTGTCACAAGGCATTTCGGGACCACATCAACCTGACCGTTCCGTTGCTGGCCGACTTCCATCCCAAGGGCGAGGTGGCCAAGGCCTACGGCGTCTGGGGCGAGAAGTACGGCACGGCGAGCCGGGCGCTCGTGATGATCGGTCCCGCGGGCGAGGTGCAGTGGACGCACATGTCGCCTGCGCTCGAAGTCCCCGGGGCAAACCTGATCTTTGACGCGTTGGACCAGCGCAGCGCCGCCTGAGCCGGGGCCGGACGATCACGTCCGCGGCGCCGGTCCGACCGTGATCGAGTACGCCGACCTCGAGTGTCCCTACTGCGCGCGGGCGCACCTGCTCCTCAAGGAGATGGAGATCACCCGCGTGTTCCGGCACTTCCCGGTGGCGTCCAAGCACCCACGCGCACGCGCGCTGGCGGCGGCCGCGGAGGCGGCCGGGCGGCAGGGACGCTTCTGGGAGATGCACGACTCGCTGCTCGAGGACCAGGGACATCTGGACGACCCACACCTGTGGGAGCGGGCCCGGCGCCTGGGGCTCGACCTCGAGCGCTTCGAGGCCGATCGGCGCGCCAAAGACGTGGCCGAGCGGGTCGAGCGCGACTTCCGCAGCGGCATTCGCGCCGGGGTGGCCACCACTCCCACGCAGTTCGCCTGCGGCGAGACGCACCCCGGCGTTCCGGGTCCTGGCCTACTGGCCCGCTGCTAGCCTTGTCCGCGTTCTAGAAGGAACAACGGAAGCCATTGCCGCCAACCGGAGGCGGCCGAAAGGAAGCATATGACTGATGGAGTGAGCCGCGTCTCGGTAGAGATCGGCGGCACCTCGATCGAGTTCGAGACGGGCAAATACGCCAAGCAGGCGTCCGGCTCGGTAGTAGTCACGGCAGGGGAGACCAAGGTGCTGTGCACCGCGACGGCGGGCAATCAGCGCGACGTCGACTTCCTCCCGCTGACCGTCGACGTGGAGGAGCGCATGTACGCCGCGGGCAAGATCCCCGGCAGCTTCTTCAAGCGCGAAGGGCGGGCCGGCGAGAAGGCCACGCTCACCGCGCGCATGATCGACCGGCCTCTGCGCCCGCTCTTTCCCAAGGGCTGGACGCGCGAGACCCAGCTCGTGTCGATTCCCATGTCGATCGACCACGAGAACCCCTACGACGTTCTCGCGATGAACGGCGCCAGCACCGCGCTGATGCTGTCCGACATCCCCTTTCCGGCGCCCGTGGGCGCCGTGCGCATCGGCCAGGACGAAGAGGGCAACTTCCTCGTCAACCCCGATGAGGAGTGGCTGCTCGAGTCCCCGCTCGACCTCGTGGTCGCGGGCACCGAGGAGGCCATCCTGATGGTCGAGGCGGGCGCCAACGAGATCACCGAGGCGGAGATCCTCGACGCGCTCGACATCGCCCACGCCGCAATCAAGGAGCTCTGCCAGGCCCAGCACGACCTGCGCAAGCAGGCCGGCAAGGACAAGGTGGAGGCCACTCCGCCGCAGGTGGACGAGTCGGTTCTCTCCGAGGTCAAGGAGCGCTTCGGCGCCGCCCTCGACGAGGCCACCCAGGTGACCGACAAGCTCGACCGCCAGGACGCCACCAAGCGAGTCGAGGAAGAGACCCTCGAGGCGATGTCCGGCAACCCGGACGAGCCCGAGAGCTACGCCACGCGCCGCGCACAGGTGCAGCTGGCCTTCGACAAGCTCGAGAAGGAAACGATCCGCAAGCGCATTGCCATCGACAAGAAGCGGCCGGATGGCCGCGCGGCGGAGGAGATCCGCGACATCTGGATCGAGGTGGGGATGGCGCCGCGTACGCACGGCTCCGCGATCTTCACCCGCGGCCAGACGCAGGCCTTCTCGGTCGCCGCGCTGGGCACCACGCGCGAGGAGATGCGCCTCGACACGCTCGGCCTCCAGGAGTCCAAGCACTACTTCCACCACTACAACTTCCCGCCCTTCTCGGTGGGAGAGGCCGGCTTCATGCGCGGTCCCAAGCGCCGCGACATCGGCCACGGGGCGCTCGCCGAGCGGGCGCTGGTACCGGTGCTGCCTACGCTGGACGACTTCCCGTACACGATCCGGGTGGTCTCGGACATCCTCGAGTCCAACGGCTCGTCATCGATGGCCTCGGTGTGCGGCTCGTCGCTCTCACTGATGGACGCGGGCGTGCCGATCAAGGCGCCGGTGGCCGGAGTGGCGATGGGGCTCATCAAGGAGGGCGACGACTACATCGTCCTCACCGACATCGCGGGCGTGGAGGACCATCTGGGCGACATGGACTTCAAGGTCGCCGGGACCTCCGAGGGCATCACCGCCCTGCAGATGGACATCAAGATCACCGGCGTGACGTTCGACATCCTGCGCGACGCGCTCTCGCAGGCCAAGAACGCCCGCCTGTCGATACTCGGCAACATGAAGGACGCCATCTCCGAGCCGCGCGAGCAGCTCTCGCAGTACGCCCCGCGGATCAGCGCGATCCAGATCGACACCGAGAAGATCGGCGCCGTGATCGGCAAGGGTGGCGAGACGATCCGGGCGCTGTCCGAGGAGTTCGACGCCCAGATCGACATCGACGACGACGGCATGGTGCGGATCTACGCGCAGACCGGCGACCAGGGCGACGCCCTGGTGGACCGCATCCGCTCGATGACCAAGGAGATCGAGCTCGGCGACGAGTTCACCGGCAAGGTCGTGAAGACGACCACCTTCGGCGCGTTCATCGAGCTGGCCAAGGGCACCGACGGCCTGCTGCACATCTCGAACATCAAGCCCGGCGAGCGGGTCAACACGGTGGAGGACGTCCTCAACCGCGGCGACGAGCTCAAGGTCAAGGTGGTCGAGGTGGACCGCGAGCGCGGCCGCGTCGGCCTGCGTCTCGCCGACGACCCGGAGATCTCCGGCAAGTCGCCCGAGGAGCTGGCCTCGATGGGCACTGGCGACAAGGGCTCCCGCGGAGACCGGGGCGATCGCGGCAACGGCCGCGGACGCGACCGCGACCGTCGCCCACGCGACCGTGACCGGCGCCCGCGCGAGCGCACTTAGGTGAGCAGCGACAGGAACCGGGGGCTCACACCCCCGGGGCCCCCGCTGCTTGCTGGCCGGTCGGAGGCGGCACGCATGAGCACGCTCGACTCGGGCGTGCGGGTCGTGACCGAGGCGATGCCCTCGGTTCGCTCGATCGCGCTCGGTTTCTGGATCCGCAGCGGATCCCGGGACGAGCCGGTCGAGCAGGCCGGCATCTCGCACTTCCTGGAGCACCTGCTCTTCAAGGGCACGGAGCGCTTCAGCTCTCGCGAGATCGACGAGGTGTTCGACGCGATGGGGGCCGAGGTCAACGCCGGCACCGGCAAGGAGACCACCTCCGTCTTCTCGCGCTTCCTGGACCGCCATCTCGAGCATGCCTTCGACGTGCTGCAGGACATGGTGCTGCGCCCGGCCTATCCGGACATCGACTCCGAGCGCCAGGTGGTGATCGAGGAGATCGCCATGTACGAGGACGAGCCTTCGGACAAGGTGCACGACGTCCTCTCGGGGGCGATCTTCGGCGACCACCCGCTGGGCCGGCCGATCATCGGCACGGCCGACGTGATCTCGTCGGTCCCCGTGCCCACGATCTCCGAATGGCACGATCGCCGCTATACGGGGGCCAACATCGTGATCGCCGCGGCCGGCAACCTGGAGCACGACGCGGTGGTCGAGATGGTCTCGAACGCCGTGGCCGTGGACGGAGCCGCCGGCAAGGCGGCCACCGCCTCGCCCAACGGCGTGACCCCGGTTCTGCGCTTTCACGAGAAGGAGACCGAGCAATACCACCTCTGCATGGGCGGGCCCGGCATTCCGCGCGGCGACGACCGCCGGTTCGCCCTGCGGGTGCTCGACACGATCCTCGGAGGGTCCACGTCGTCGCGCCTGTTCCAGGAGGTGCGCGAGAAGCGAGGACTGGCCTACGCGGTCTACTCCTACGCCAGCCACTACCTCGACTCCGGCCAGGTGGCCCTGTACGTGGGAACGCGGCCGGACAACGTGGGCGAGGCGATGGACGTGATCGGCACCGAGCTGGCTCGCCTGCAGGCCGACGGGGTGAGCGAGGAGGAGCTGGAACGCGCCCGCGAGAACGTGAAGGGCCGCACCGTGCTCTCGATGGAGTCGACGCTCACCCGGATGAACCGGTTGGGCAGCTCGATCCTCATGGACGTGCCACTGCTCTCGGTGGATGAGGTGCTCGCGGCCTTCGACGCGGTTACGCTCGAAGACGTGGTGGCCCTGGCGCGAGAGCTCTGGGCCCCTGAGCGGATGTCCGCGGCCGGGGTGGGGGGAAGCGAAGACGCATTCCGCTCCGCCCTCGAGTCTGTGTCGCCGGGACTAGTCCGGGCTGCATGATCAACGTCGCCGTCTCCGGCGCCGCCGGGCGGATGGGACAGACCGTCTGCGACGCGGTCGAAGGGGCGGATGACATGGCGCTGGTGGGCCGCGCCGATCCACTGCTCGATAGTGCTCTGGCCGACGTGCTGGGCGACGCCGATGTGGTCGTCGACTTCTCCACACCCGACACGGCGCTGGCCAACGCGCGCCACTGTGTCGAGGCCGGCGTGCACTGCGTGATGGGCACCACCGGCGCCGACTTCTCCGAGCTCGAGGGGGTGGGGGAGGGCAACCTGTTCGTGGCCCCCAACTTCGCCATCGGCGCGGTACTGATGATGAAGTTCGCCACCGAAGCGGCACGCCACATGCCGGAGGTCGAGATCGTCGAGCTGCACCACGACCGCAAGCTCGACGCCCCCTCGGGCACGGCCCGCCGTACCGCCGAGCTGATTGCCGAGGCGGGGGGAAACGTCCACGAGCCGATCCACTCGATCCGCCTCCCCGGGCTCGTCGCCCACCAGGAGGTGCTGTTCGGCGGACCGGGCCAGACGCTGACGATCCGCCACGACTCCGTGGACCGCGAGTCGTTCATGCCCGGGGTGCTGCTGGCCGTGCGCAACGTGGCAACGCTGGAGCGGTCGCCGACGGTGGGCCTCGAGCACCTGCTTTAGGCCGCGCCAGGCGCACAGAGGGGGTGGTCAGGCGTCGAGTGGCATGTTCTGCACCCAATGGATGCACAATCGACCACTCGCCGGCGGGCTGCCGTTCTTAGCGCAGCGCGATGCCCTCCTATTCGGCTGAGGCGGGGGCGCTCTTAGGCGCATCCACCTTGCGCAGCGAGCGAGGCACGACGAAACGGATACCCGAGCGCTCGTCGTCGATCGAGCAGGTCTTGTTGTCGATCAGCCCCAGGCGCTTGGCGTGGGGGACGAGCGCCATCTGGTTGAGGTAGCCGTCGTGGCCGCGCTTGCGGGTGATCATCCACACATAACCGGTGTTGCGCAGCCGCGAGCGGTAGCGCGCGAGGATCTTCTGCGCCTCGTCTTCGGACTCCACGAGCACGATCAGGCCGTCCAACTCACCCGACTTGACCAGGCCGCGGCCCAGGGCTTCCTTCACGTCGCGGCGCAGGCCGGAGCCGACGTCGCCCGTGACCTCGACCCGCTGGTCGGGTTGCACGCCGAGCTTCTGGACCGTGGTCCGGTGGCTGTAGTCGCGTTCGGTGGCCATATGCGCGTCGGCAATTCTGACATTCGCCGCCACTGCCGGGGAAGGGCTGAATGGACCTGCCCGTCCGCCCGGCCGCGCGCTACGCTCTTTCCGA
Source organism: uncultured Thermoleophilaceae bacterium (assembly GCA_963728495.1). Taxonomy (GTDB): domain Bacteria; phylum Actinomycetota; class Thermoleophilia; order Solirubrobacterales; family Thermoleophilaceae; genus JACVRW01. The sequence continues at coordinate 679,405 of CAVSKI010000011.1, forward strand.
CTACCGGAGGAGGCAACCATGGGCTTTATGGACAAAGCCAAGAAGCTCGCCGAGCAGGCACAACAGAAGCTCGACGAGGCGCAGACGCAGTTCAACCAGAACGCGGCACCGCAGTCCGAACCCCAGCAGGGTGGAGTTCAGTACGACGCCCACGGGCGTCCGGTCGAGCAGGCACCGCAGGTCGACCCGCAGGCGCAGCCCAGCACCCCTCAGGCCCCCAGCACCGCTTCAGCTCCGAGCGCGCCGACACCCGATCCGGATGCTCCGAGCCCCGAGGAGGACGCCCCGCCCGCTCGGCCGCCGTCGTCGGGCTCCGGCGGGGCGAACGCCAGCCCCGACCCGTTCAAGCCGCTCTAGAGTGCCGGAGCGCTTCCCTCGAGGCCACGGCATGCGCATTGGCGGCATCCTCACCGCGATGGTCACTCCGTTCGACGGAGACGGCCGCTTGGACGAGCACGCGGCGGTGGAGCTCATGCAGCACCTGCTCGAGAACGGCTCCGACGGCCTCGTGCTCGCCGGCAGCACCGGTGAGGCGCCCACCCTGACCGACGAGGAGAAGTGCCGCCTGTGGGAGCTCGCGGTGGCCGAGTGCCCCCGGGGCACGACGATCGTGGCCGGCACGGGGACCTACGACACGCGCCACTCCGTGGAGCTGACCGAGCGGGCAACACAGATCGGGGTTACGGCCATGCTGGTGGTGACCCCCTACTACAACAAGCCCAACCGGCTGGGAATCAGGGCCCACTTCGAGGCGGTGGCCGGGTCCACCGACCGCCCGATCGTGGTCTACAACATCCCCGGCCGCGCGGTGATCGACATTCCGAACGACCTCCTCGCTGAACTCGGTGAGATCGACAATGTGGTGGCGGTCAAGCAGGCACGTTACGACGACATGCAGCCCATCGACGGGCTCGACCTGTTGGCCGGAAACGACGAGGTCCTGGCCAAGGTGATGGACATGGGCGGCAGTGGCGGCATTCTGGTCGCCTCCCATCTCGTAGGCCGCGAGATGCGCCGCATCATCGACGAGCCCGACAGCCGCAATGAGATAGAGGATGGCCTGCGTGATCTCTACGGGGCGCTCACCGTCACCACCAACCCGATTCCGCTCAAGGCGGCGCTCAACATGATCGGCCACGACGTGGGTGGCCTGCGACTGCCGCTGGTGGAGGCGACCGAGGACGAGAAGACAGTCATCCGGGCGGCGCTCGAGCACCACGAGCTACTCGCCGCGGTTTGAGCTCCAAAGGCACCCTTCGGGTCCTCCCGCTCGGCGGGCTGGGCGAGATCGGCAAGAACATGACGGTGGTCGAGTACGACGACCGCATCGTCGTCGTCGACACGGGCCTGATGTTCCCGGCTCCCGATCAGCTCGGCATCGATCTCGTGCTGCCCGACTTCACCTACCTGCGTGAGCGCGCGGATGACATCGAGGCGATCGTGCTGACCCATGGGCACGAGGACCACGTCGGAGCGCTTCCCTTCGTGTTGCGCGAGCTGGGGCGCAACCCCCAGGTCTACGGCGGTCCGCTGACCGCGGCGATGGTGCGCTCCAAGCTCGACGAGCACCGCCTGCGCGACGTGTCGGTTGAGGACGTGCTCGCCGGCCAGACCTTCGAGGCCGGTCCCTTCTCGGTCGAGATGGTGAAGATGTCCCACTCGATCCCCGATGCCTTCGGCGTCGCGCTCACCTGCGACCTGGGCACGACGTTCCTCACCGGCGACTACAAGTTCGACCAGACTCCGGTCGACGGCGTGCCGGCCGACCTGGCGCGCCTGGCCGAGCTGGGCCGACACGGTCTGCTGCTGCTGTGCGGCGACTCCACCAATTCCGATCGGGCGGGCACCTCGCCGTCGGAGTCGAGCGTGGGCCCCAAGCTCGAGGAGGTGTTCGCGCGCTGTCCGGGACGCATAGTCGTGACCTGCTTCGCGTCGAACATCCACCGCGTGCAGCAGGTGGTCGACGCCGCGTCGCTTGTGGGACGCAAGGTGTCGCTGGTGGGACGCTCGATGCGCAAGAACGTGAACATCGGGCGCATGCTGGGCCATATCGACGTGCCCGAGGGGATGCTCGTGGGGCCCAAGGAGATCGAGGACTTTCCCGACCACAAGCTGGTCGTGATCTCGACCGGCAGCCAGGGCGAGCCGCTGTCGGCCCTGCGGCGCATGGCCCACGGCGATCACCCCAACGTGGAGCTGCACGACGGCGACACCGTCATCTTCTCGGCCACTGCCATCCCGGGCAACGAGCGCGCCGTGAACGAGACCATCGACCGCATCTACCGCCTCGGTGCCAACGTGATCACCGCCGCGGACGTTCCGGTGCACGCGTCGGGCCACGGCTACGCCGAGGAGCTCAAGCTGATGCTCAACCTGACCAAACCGCAATACGTCATGCCCATGCACGGCGACCACAAGCGCCTGCGCCTGCACTCCGAGCTGGCCGAGGCGGTGGGTGTTCCGCCGAAGTCGATCTTCCGGGGTGAGAACGGCCTCCCGCTGGAGGTCGACTCGTCGGGCGCGCGCTTCGGCGAGCCCGAGCAGGCCGGCATGATCTTCGTGGACGGCGTCGACGTGGGCGACATCGAGGACGTGGCGCTGCGCGACCGCCGGATGCTGTCGGCCGACGGCATCTTCATCGTGGTGGCCACCATCTCCGAGCAGGATGGCCGCTCGGTTGTTCCCCCGGAGATCATCTTCCGCGGCGTGCCCTTCCTCGACGACTCGGACGGGTTCGTGGACGAGCTCCGCGAAGCGGTCGACGACTCGCTCGGTCGCTCGGCCGAAGATCAGGTGCGCGAGATCGACCTGCTGCAGGACCACCTGCACGACGACGTGGCGGCATTCGTCTACGACCGCCTGCGCCGCCGGCCGATGGTCCTGCCGGTGGTGGTGGAGGTCTAGCCAGGGCTCTAAGGGTGCTGGTCGAGCGGCGAAGCGATCTCGAGCAGCGTGCCGAAGGGATCGCGCACGTACCCGACCGTTTGGCCCTGCGGCTTGCGCTCGGGCTCGGCCAGCGAGACACAGCCCGCGTCGAGTGCCCGCTGCCATGCGGCCGGGACGTCGTCGAAGATGAGGGCCAGCTCGGAGTTGAAAGGCGGCTCGTGGGCATCCCCACGCCTGAAACCGCCCGGGAAGTGGCTCTCGGCCAGCTCGTTGGAGGCGAACGCCAGCGTGGTGGAACCGGTGTCGAGCTCGGCGTACGAGCCGTCGGGCACGATGAACCCTCGGCCCATGCCGAAGGCGCGCTCGTAGAACGCCACCGCCTCGCCGGGGTCGGCCACGTACAGGATCACCCAGCCCAGCCGGGCGCTGTTGTGAGAGGTCATGCGCGAGATCGTCGCGCGCTCGGATCAGATTGTCTTGGAGAAAACGGACGCAGGCGGAACTCCGGCCAGCTCCGTGCAGTCGTTGGTGAAATGTGACTGGTCGGCGTAGCCCGCTCCGAACGCGGCCTCGGCCAGCCCGCAGCCCGCGTGAACTTCGTCGAGGGCCCGGCGCAGCCGCAGGACCCGGCCGAGGCGCTTGGGCCCGTAGCCCACCTGCGAGACGACCCGGCGGCGCAGTCGGCGCTCGGCCACGCCCAACTCACGGGCCAGAGCGGCGATTCGAGTTTCCGGGTCCGAGCTCAGGCTCTGAGCGGCCGCGCGCACCAGCGGGTCGGGCGGCGAGGCGGAGCGGGCGCGCTCGCCCAGCCAATCGAGCAGCAGAGCGCGCCTGGCGCGTGCGTCGGTTGCACGGGCCACCCTTGCCTCGAGTCGCTTCCCCTCGTCCTGCCACAGCCCGGCGGCCTCCTGCGCGCCGTCGCGGAGCGCCTCGGCGGAGACCCCCAGCAGTGAGGGAGCGCAGCCTGGGTGCAGGCGCACGCCGAGAGCGGCGCTGTTGGCGCTGAGAGGGGCGAGGAACGCGGTGGTGTTCGGTCCCACCACGGTCAGGCCACGGGTGGCAGACCAGACCAGGTCCATGCAACCGTCGGGAACAACCCGCGCGACGTCGTCCGTCGGGCCCGCGTGACGCTCCCAGACGCACTCGGCCCAGCCCTCCAGGCCTACAGGTTCGTGTTCGACGTAGCTCGGCACGCTCACGCCAAGATCTTGCCAGCTAGCCCGCTTGGGCGACCCCGAAGAACCCGCAGTCGTTGGTGGTGCCGCGCACGCCGTTTGTGTCCTGGCGCGACAGTGCCCTGCGCGGTCACGACCTTGCCGTCGGCCCCGGCGAAGGCGATGAACAGCGTGCCGTTGGCGGGGCTGTCGGCGAGCAGCATGTTGTCGCCGGGATCGAAGTCGAGGTCGGTGTTGCGTGAACGCCCGGACGAGCGAGATCTCGGAGTTCGCGACAGCCGGGTTGGCCCGCACATTGGGAAGGGACCGGGCCCGCCGGCGCAAGCCGCCTCGAGCGTCAGGCCGCCCAGGCTGAGCACCGGAACGAAGCCGCTCCCGGTCTCGCCTGCGTAGGAGAATGACCTTCGGCGTCACACCGCCTGCCGACGCCGCGCTGTCCGCCGCTGCGGCGCTCGGCACCTTCCCCAGGTCCTGCTCGCTCACATCCGCGCCGGTGAGCGTGTTCAGTGCCACGTCGCGCCCCTGCACGCTCGAGTTGCGGATGTCGAAGCCGCGCACCTCGTTGTTGCGGATGTCGAAGGTGCGGATCGTGTTGTTGCGAAGGTCGCTGCTGCGTACCTGGTTGTTCTTGATCTCGCGGCTGTCGATGAAGCCGGTCGCGACGCCATAGGAGACCCCTCCGAGGGACACGAAGAGCGCGATACAGGAGATGACTAGGGCCGGCGAGGGCCGCCGGCTCAGGATGGACTTCACGGAGATCCTCCGAGGAAGGTCGGGTGCGCTGCTCAGTACTTCTGTGGGGTGAACACCGTAGCCGCGGGATCGGAGCGCACCGGCTCCGAGACTGCGGCCGGCAGCGTGACCACAAAGCGGGCACCGCCGCCGTCTGGCTCGGCCAGGTGCACCCGGCCGCCGTGGGCGTCAGCCACGGCCTTGACGATGGCCAGGCCGAGCCCGCTGCCGCCGCTGGGCGCCCGGTCCCCGCCGCCGCGCGCGAAGCGCTCGAAGAGGCGGCCGCGCAGTTCCGTGGGCACGCCGGGGCCCCGATCGGCGACCTCGAGCACGGCCGAGCCCCCTTCGCGGCGCACCGACACGGTCACCGGCGTGCCCGCCGGCGTGTGCAGCAGGGCGTTCTCGATCAGGTTGCCGGCCAGGCGGTGGAGGTCGTCGGCCGCGCCGTTCACCACCACGGGCTGCTGCATGTCGAGCGCCAGCGGGTGATCGTCGGATAGTGCACCGGCCTCCGCGGCCGCCTCGCGGGCCACGGCCGCCAGATCGATCGGCACCATCGGGGACTCCCGGCCCGCGTCGGCGCGGGCCAGCAGCAGCAGGTCGCCCACGAGGCGGCGCATGCGTCGCGACGAGCGCAGGGCCGACTCGGCCATCTCGCGCTGCTCGCCGGCCAGCTCGGTCTCGAGCAGCTCCAGGTTGGCCAGGATGCTGGTGAGCGGGGTGCGCAGCTCGTGCGAGGCGTCGGCCACGAACTTGCGCTGGCGGTCGAGCGTCTCCTCGGTCTCGCCGCGAGCGGCGCTCAACTCGCTCAGCATGTCCTCGAAGGTGTGGGCCAGGTCGGAGACCTCGTCGTTGGCCCGCGGCTTGGGCAGCGTCACCTCCGGGTCGCGCGTGCGCGCCACCTCGCGGGCCGCGCGGGTCAGGCCGGCGATCGGGCGCATCGCGCGCTGGGCCACGTAGAGGCCGCCCAGGAAGGCCAGCAGCGTTCCGCCGAGCACGCCGAAGGCGAGGAAAATTCGCACACGGCCAACGGTGCGGGACACGGTGCTCTTCGGCTTGCCGTACTGCACAAAGCCGGCCACGTCGGCCACCGACTCCTCCAAGAGCGGACCGCCGAACGGCTCGCCGGAGCTGTTGCGCGAGACCGTCAGCGGGCGCGAGACGATCCGGTAGTCGTTGACCTCGACGATCCCCTCCACGCCGAACGCAACCAGGGGTAGCAGGCCCCTTGGGAAGGCAACCTGTCCGTTGCGATCGAGCAGGCGCACTTCGGCTTCGCCCAAGCTCGCCGCCACGAGTGCCTGCTGGTCGGCGGAGGTGATCTGCTCGCCGAGGCTGTTCAGCAGGTCGGCGGTCGTGGCCCGCAGGTCGTCGTCGAAGCCGGCGCGTATGCGCTGCTCGGCGACGGCGCCGATCACCACGGCGAACAGGCACAGGATCCCGAAGGTCAGTGCCGCGGTGACCACGGCCAGCTTCAGCTTTACCGGCAGACGGGTCCTCACGGCTCCCTCAGCACGTAGCCGGCGCCGCGCACGGTGTGGAGCACACGGGGCTCACCGCCGGATTCGAGCTTGCGGCGCAGGTTGGAGATGAACACGTCGACGGTGTTGGTCTCGGCGAAGGGGTGATACCCCCAGACCTCGTCGAGCAGGGCCTGACGGGAGACGACGATGCGCTCGTTGCGCATCAGGTGCTCCAGCAGCTCGAACTCGCGGGCGGTCAGCTCGAGCTCGCGCTCGCCGCGGAGAACCTCGTGGCTGTCCGGGTTCAGGCGCAGGTCGCCCACGACCAGATAGGCGCTGCCGCGCGGCGGGCGGCGGCGCAGCAGGGCGCGCATCCGGGCCAGCAGCTCCTCGCGCTCGAACGGCTTGACGAGATAGTCGTCGGCGCCCGAGTCGAGCCCCTCGACCCGCGCGTCGAGGGCATCTCGCGCAGTGAGAATCAGGATGGGCACGTCGCCGTCCTGGCGCAGCCGGCGGCATACCTCCACACCGTCGAGCTTGGGCAGCCCCAGGTCGAGCACCACGGCATCGGGCTCGAAGTCGTCGGCCTGGTCGAGCGCCGTCTCGCCGTCGGCCGCGATACGCACCTCGTACCCCTCCTTGTCGAGTGAACGGCGCAGCACACCGGCAATGTCGGTGTCGTCCTCGACCACCAGCACTCGGGGTCGTCCGCTCATCTCGCCCCATGGTAGGGAGGGTGCTGGCGGCCTCTGTCGAAACTGGCCTGGATGGCTGCATCCCGCCGCCGCAAGCGTCGACGCTCCAGTTCGCTCTGGCCCCCTCTTGAGCTGCCCGTGCTCGAGCAGCGCCACTGGGACCTGGTCGGTCTGGCCCTGGTCGCCTTCGCGGCCTTCTTCGCCTGCGTCTTCTACCTCAGCTGGGCCGGGGGGGAGGTCGGCGAGGCACTGTCCAACGCAATCCTCTTCTGCTTCGGCGGCGTCGGCTACCTCGCGCCGGTGGCCCTGTTCGCGGCGGGCGCCCTGCTGGTCGTGCGTCCGATGATGGGCCTGGTGCACCCGTTCAGGACGGGGGCGGCGTGCCTGCTGGCCGCGCTCACGCTCGGCCTCGCCGCCGGATCGCTGGGCCTCGGTCCCGGCGACACTCCGCGCGAGGGCTTCCTCGACCCGGACTACCTGCGCAGCCACGGCGGGCTGGTGGGAGAGTCGCTGCTCTGGGTGTCGAGCACCCTCTTCTCGAAGGCCGGCTCGCACATCCTCTTCGTGTTTCTGATGCTGGCCGCGATCCTTCTGCTCACCGGCGCGTCGATCGCCGGAATGGTCCGGACCGGTCAGCAGGCGGCCACGACCACCGGCGACCGCATGCGGCGGACCGCGAATTCGCTCAACCTGCCAACGGAGGCCACCCGGCCCGCGGGCCCGCTGCCGGGCGACCCGATTCCCGAGGAAGAGCATCGCCCGCACGCGCACATCGAGCCTCCCGAGCCCGCGGGCCAGGAGCCGGTGGTGCGCGCCACCCACGTCGAGGCGCCGGCCCTCGATGCCGCCGAGCGCTACCCCGATCTCTATCCCGAGGACGCGGTGGAGGACGCCGAAATCGACGAGGTCGATCCGCCCGACGATCCCACCGAGCCGCTGCCCAGGCCCGACGACGAGCCCGCGGAGCAGGAGGAGCTCACCCCGATGGGCAACCGCCGCTCGGCGGTGACCGAGGCCGACGACGTGGAGTACCGCATGCCCAAGCCGTCGTTTCTCGCTCGTTCCAACGGCGCCCAGAAGGTGGACTCCAAGGGCATCGAGAGGGTGGGCGCCCAGCTGACCGAGGCGCTCAGCCACTTCAATGTCGACGGCCGCGTGATGGGCACCGTGAGCGGGCCGCACGTGACCCGCTACGAGCTGCGTCTGGCCCCGGGGATCAAGATGTCGAAGGTCTCCCAGCTCAAGGACGACATCGCCTACGCGCTGGCCGCCGAACAGGTGCGCATCCTGGCCCCGATTCCCGGGAAGACCGCCGTGGGCGTGGAGGTGCCCAACCGGGTGCGCAAGATGGTGCACCTGGGCGACGTCTTCCAGGACGCGCCCAAGGGCTGGTCGCCGCTGTCGGTGTGGCTGGGCAAGGACATCGCGGGCAAGGCGATCGGAACCGACCTGGCCAAGCAGCCGCACATCCTCATCGCCGGGACCACGGGTTCGGGCAAGTCGGGCTGCGTGAACGCGATGCTGTCGAGCGTGCTGCTGCGCTCGGATCCAAACGAGGTGCGCATGGTCCTCGTGGATCCCAAGCGCGTGGAGCTCAACCACTACGAGGGGATCCCGCACCTGCTCACCCCCGTGGTCACCAGCCCGCGGCTGGCCGCCAACGTGCTTCAGAACCTGATCAAGGAGATGGAGGAGCGCTACGGGGTCATGAGCCGGGCCAAGACCCGCAGTCTCGTAGAGCTCAACCGCGTGCGCGTCAAGCAGGGCGAGCGCCCGCTGCCCTACATCCTCTGCGTGATCGACGAGCTGGCCGACCTGATGATGGTGGCGCCGGCCGACGTGGAGGACTCCATCATCCGGCTGGCGCAGAAGTCGCGCGCGGTGGGCATCCACCTTGTGCTGGCCACCCAGCGCCCGAGCGCCGACGTGATCACCGGGATGATCAAGGCCAACGTCCCGGCGCGCATCGCCTTCGCCGTCTCCTCACAGACCGACTCGCGCGTGATCCTCGACCAGAACGGCGCCGAGTCGCTGCTCGGCCAGGGCGACATGCTCTTCCGGCCGGCGGGCGAGAGTCGTTCCGCGCGTATCCAGGGCGCCTTCATCACCGAGGAGGAGATCGAGCGACTCACCGAGTTCTGGCGCCGCCAGGGCGAGCCGGAGCTCCAGGAGGAGCTGCTGGAGGCGGTCGAGGTGGAGGGCGAGGGCGAAGCGGGGGAGGGGGACTACGACCCCGACCAGGACGATCTGCTGCCCGACGCCATCGCCACGGTGGTCCAAATGGGCACGGCCTCGACCTCCATGCTGCAGCGCCGCCTGCGCGTGGGCTACACCCGCGCCGGACGCCTCATCGACATGATGGAGCGGCGCGGTGTGATCTCCGGCTACGAGGGCTCGAAGGCTCGGCAGGTGCTGATCACCGAGGCGGACATGCCGCGGGTGCTCGAGGCCCTCGCCGAGCCGGCCGCAAGCTGACCTGCGCTTTCGGCCGGGCCGGCCGCAATGGGAGAGAATGCGGGCGCGATGGCGACCATCGGCGAAACGCTGCGAGAGGCACGGATGCGGCAGCGGCTCGATATTGCCGACGTCGAGGCGTCGACCAAGATCCGGGCGAAGTACCTGCGTGCGTTGGAGAACGAGGAGTTCTCGATGCTTCCCGGACCGACCTTCGTCAAGACCTTCCTGCGCACCTACTCCGAGGCGCTGGGCCTCGATCCTCACCTTCTGGTGGAGGAGTACCGAGCGACCTACGAGGGCGGGGACGAGCCCGAGGCGGTGCGGCCCCTCGGGCCGCCCGGAAGCTCACGCGAAAGGCGCCGCGGACCCGGTGGACCGCGGCGCGTGGGGCCGCTCGCCGTAATCGCCCTGGGCGTCCTTGCCGTGGTCGCGGCGTTGCTCGTGATCGGTTTGCTCAGCAGCGACGACGACGGCGGCGACGGCGCCGAGCAGCAGGTCTCGGAGACCACCGAGACCCAGCCGCGCCGCGAGCGCACCGAGCGCGAGCGCCGGCCGCCGCGGCCCCAGCAGGTCGTGGTGCGCATCGCCCCGGTGGCGGAAACCTACGTCTGCATCGACACCGGGCCGGGCACCGACACTCGCTTCGAGGGCATCATCAGCGCGCCGCAGACCTACCGCGGCAAGCGCCTGCGGGTGAACCTGGGGAACACCTCGGTCGAGATCACCCGCAACGGCAAGCCCTTCGCCATCGAGCCGACCGGCGAGCCCGTGGGCTTTGCCTTCGGCCCGAGGTCGAGCAGGCCGCTGCCGCTGGGCGAACGGCCCTGTGCCTGACCTGGTCGCTCCGGTGCGGGCAGAGCCCGCCCCCCGCGCAATACGCTTTCCGAGTGGCCACACGCGCGGGGATAGTCGTCACCGGCACCGAGGTGCTGACCGGACGGGTGCAGGACCGAAACGGCCCCTGGCTGTCTGATCGCCTGCTCGAGCTCGGCATCGAGCTGGCCCACATCACGATCTGTGGCGACAGGCCGGCGGACATGCGTGCCCAGCTCGCCTTCATGGCCCGTCAGGGCGTCGATCTGGTGATCACGAGCGGCGGCCTCGGGCCCACGGCGGACGACCTCACGATCGAGGTGGTGGCGGAGTTCAGCGAGCGCCCGCTCTTTCTCGACGAGGCCCTCGAAGCACGCATCGCGGAGATCCTGCGGCCGCTCATGAAGCGCTTTCGCGACCTCGATTTCGATGCGGTGCGGGCCTCCAACCGAAAGCAGGCGCTGGTCCCCGAGGGCGCCCACGTGATCTATCCGGCCGGCACGGCGCCCGGCCTGGTCGTGCCGGGCGAGCCGACGATCGTGGTGCTGCCCGGCCCGCCGCGCGAGCTGCACGCCATGTGGCCGCAGGCGGTGGAGAGCGATGCCTTCCAGAACGCCGTTGGGAGCCGTACCCACTACGAGCAGCAGACCCTGCGCCTGTTCGGCATCCCGGAGTCGGAGATCGCCGAGACGCTGCGCGTGGCCGAGGGTTCGGTGGCCGGTTTCGAGCAGCTCGAGATCACCACCTGCCTGCGCCGCGCGGAGGTCGAGGTGGTGACCCGCTGGGAGCCCGCTGCCGAGCCCGCCTGGCGGGCGCTGCTGGAGTTGATCTCCGAGCGCCACGGGCACGCCCTGTTCTCGATCGACGGCTCCCGGGTCGACGATCAGGTGATCGAGCTGCTCGACGGCCGCTCGCTGGCCGTGGCCGAATCGTGCACCGCAGGCTTGATGGCCGCTCGGCTGACTGAGCGACCCGGCTCGTCGGCCTATTTCGCGGGTGGCGTGGTGGCCTACTCCAACCAGGCCAAGAGCGACCTTCTGGGCGTCGACCCGGCTCTGATCGAGCGCCACGGCGCGGTGTCGCCCGAGGTGGCCGTGGCGATGACAGACGGGGCCCTCGAGCGCTTCGCAGCACAGGTGGCGATCTCGATCACCGGGGTGGCGGGTCCGGGCGGGGGCACCGAGGCCAAGCCGGTCGGATACGTGTGCTGGTGCGCGAAGCTGTCCGACGGCACGATGCTGGCGCGCGACGTTCGCCTGCCCGGCGACCGGGCGGAGATCCGCGACCGATCAACCACGGTGGCCCTCCACCTGCTGCGGCGGCTGCTGCGCGGAGAGGGCATTCCCGGCTGATCGGCCCGCGCGCACGCATGTTCGTCGCCCTGGACCTGCCCGACGACGCGCGACGGCAGCTGGCGGGCTGGCGGGACGAGCTCATCGCCGGGCGCCGCGAGCTGCGGCCGGTGGCGGCGGAGGCCCTGCATGTGACGCTGGTGTTCCTCGGCTGGCAGGACGAGGCCGCGGCGCCTGCCATCTCGGAGGCGGCCTTCGGCGCGGCCGGTGAGACGGCGGCGCCGGTCCTCAGCCCCGGCGGTGTGCGTGAGCTTCCGCCTCGCAACCCACGCCTCTTCGCCTTGGACCTCGTGGACGAGGACGGCCGCGCCGGCGCCGTGGCGGCCGCGGTCTCCGGGGCGCTCGAGGCCGGGCGTTGGTATCGCCCCGAGAAGCGTCCCTTCTGGCCCCACCTCACGCTCGCGCGCGTGAAGAAGGGGGAGCGGCGCGTACCCGCGCTGACCGGCCCGCCGGCGCCCGGCGATCCCTTTCCTGCCGGGCAGCTGACGCTCTACCGCTCGACCCTCCGGCCCCAGGGCGCGCTCTACGAGCCATTGGGCCGGGCCACGCTCCCGTACCCTCGAATCGTGAGCTACGCGAAGGACCCGCGCGTCGACGCCTACATCGATCCGTTGCCCGAGTGGCAACAGCTGATATGCCGCCGCGTGCGCGACCTCATCCACGCCGCCGATCCCGAGGTCGAGGAGACCATCAAGCGCCGGGTTCAGCCCTACTTCGTGCTCGAGGGCAACGTCTGCGCGCTGCTGGCCACCAAGGACCACGTGAATGTCTTTCTCTACGACGGGGCGATCGTCCCCGATCCCGAGGGCATCATCACCGCCGGCCACGACAACAAGACGGGGCGGACGATTGCCATCTACGAGGGGGAGCCGATCAACGAGCCCGCGCTCGTGGAGATGTTCCGGCAGATCATCGCCAACAACCGGGCGGGCGGCTGGCGCAAGATCAAGGCCGCCCGGGGCGAGGCCTGAGCTTGTACGAGACGCTGGTCCGGCCGCTGCTCTTTCGCCTCGATCCCGAGCGCGCGCACAACCTGGCGCTGCGTTCCTGCGAGCTCGCCGGGCGATTCGAGGTCGGCCGCCGCGCCGCTCGGCACGCCTTCGGCTTTCGCGATGAGCGCCTGCGCGTGTCGTGCGGGGGCCTGAGTTTCGACAATCCAATCGGCCTGGCCGCGGGCTTCGACAAGAACGGCCGCGCACCCGCTCTGCTGGGCACGCTCGGCTTCGGACACGTCGAGATCGGCTCGGTGTCCGGCTATCCATCGAACGGCAACCCGCGGCCGCGGCTGTTCCGCCTGCCCGAGGACGAAGCCATCGTGGTGAGCTACGGGGTGCCCAACGACGGCGCCGAGGTGATCAGCCGCCGGCTCGATGGGGACCGGCCGCCCGCACGCCTCGGGGTCAACCTGGTCAAGACCAACGATCCGGCTCGTCCGGCCGTGGAGCCCGACGTCTACGAGGACTACGCGCGTTCCTTCGAGCTGCTGCAGGAAAGCGCCGACTACATCGCGCTCAACATGAGCTGTCCCAACTCGCCCGGCGACCGCGACTTCTTCGATCAGCTGCCGCGCTTCGACGGCCTGCTCCGCCGCCTGGCCGAGCAGTCGCCCCGCGTACCCGTGTTCCTCAAGCTCAAGCCCACCCGCGACGAGGGCGTTCTGCGAGAGATCGTCGCGATCGCCGACGCCTACCCCTTCGTCGCCGGCTTCTCGATCAACCTGCCCGCGGGCAAGCCCGCCGATCTGCGCCTGAGCGCATCGCCTGAGCGCCTCGAGGGAATGCCCGGAGCGGTCGGAGGCCGCCCGGTGGAGGAGCTGATCAACGACATCCTGGCCCGTCTGTACGGGATCATCGGCCCCGACAGCCGCTACGGCCTGATGGCGGCAGGCGGAGTGTTCACCGCGGCCGACGCGCTGCGCAAGCTCCGGCTGGGCGCCTCCTTGGTCCAGGTCTACAGCGGGCTCGTCTACCGCGGGCCGAGCATGGTCCGGGAGATCCTGGCCGGCATCGCGGCGACGCTCGAGCGCGACGGCTTTGCCGGCGTGACCGAGGCGGTGGGGGTGGACGCACGCGGGTGATCCACCGCGCGGCGAGAATAGGCTTCTCCCGCTCTGCCGAGGCCTACGAGCGCGCCCGCCCCGGTTACCCGGCCAAGGCCGTCGACCATCTCGCGTCGCGCCTGCGCGCCGGCGCCCGCGTGCTGGACCTCGCCGCCGGCACCGGAAAGCTCACGCGCCCGCTGATGGCCGCCGGCCTGGACGTGATCGCGGTGGAGCCCGTGTCCGAGATGCGCGCCGCTCTGCCGGCCTCCGTCGAGGCCCGCGAGGGAACGGCCGAGGCCATCCCACTCGCCGACTCCTGCGTGGACGCGGTCACGGTGGGACAGGCATTCCACTGGTTCGCCGATCAGGCCGCCTTACACGAGATCCATCGCGTCCTGCGGCGCCGTGGCACCCTTGCCCTGTTCTGGAACCGGCGGGTCGAGGAGGACCCCGTCAACCGGCGCATCAGCGAGCTGCTCGCGCCCTACCAAGCCGGCGCGCCAACCCATCGCTTCGACAGCTGGCGCTCGGCCTTCGAGCCGGCCGCGCTGTTCGGGCCGCTCGACGAGCGCGTATTCGAAAACCGGCAGATCCTCGACGCCGACGGCTTCGAGGAGCGCATCGGCTCGGTCAGCTTCATCGCCGCCCTCGACGAGCCCGAGCATTCGCGAGTGCTCGACCAAGCCCGCTCGCTGGCGGGCGGCGCCACCGCGGTGGTCCCCTACCGCTGTGAGGTGCAGATGTGCCGGGCCCGCTGAGGGCCGCTCCGTGACCAACGTCACGGAGACTCCTGTCCCGCGTTCCTAGCTTCTCGCTCATGTCCAACCCAACCGCGCCGCTCGTCGCCGCCGACGCCAAGGCGCTCGCCATCCAGACCCTTGAAGCCATGACCTCGGGCAGCCGTGCCGACTTCGACGAAGTCTGCCACCCGGATTTCTTCAATCACGAGCAGTTCGACGAGCCTCCCGCCGCTCGCGGCCGCGGGCCCGCCACCGCTCATGCCACCGCGCTGTGGCTGCGTGACGCGTTCGCCGACCTGCGCTGGGAGGTGCACGAGGTCATAGCCGAGGGCGATCTCGTGGTGATCCACTGCACCATGTCCGGCCGGCACGTGAATCCGTTCGTCGCCTACAGCCGCGACGGCTCGGTCGACGAGGCCTTTCCGCCAACCGGCGAGCGCTTCGCGACCACGCAGACCCATTGGCTGCGCATCGCCGATGGGAAGGCCATCGAGCACTGGGCCAACCGCGACGACCTGGGAACGGCCAAGCAGCTCGGCTGGGTGCCGCCCACTCCGCGCTATCTGCTTCGCATGGCGCTGGCCAAGCGCCGGGCCCGGCGGGTCACTCCACCGGCGTCAGCTCGATGACCGGGATGCGCCGGTGTGAGGCGCGCTTGCGGTACTGCTTCCACCCGGGGTAGATCTCGATGCCGCGCTCGTAATAACGCTCGCGCTCCTCACCCTCGAGCTCGCGCGCGGTCACCTGGCGCTCGACGCCCTCGAAGCTGATCGTCGCTCCCGGGTGGGCGCGCAGGTTGTAGTACCAGGCAGGGTTGCGGTACTGCCCGTAGTTGGACGCGATCACCACCAGCCGGTCGCCATCCGGGATCGCCACGAGTGGCAGGGTGCGGCGCCGGCCGCTCTTCGCGCCGGTCGTGGTGACCATCACGATCGGAAGACCGGCGATCCACGAGACGAAGGTCGCGCGCCCGCGCGTGAGCCGGAGCACCGCGCGGTCGATGTGGTGCAGCGTGCGGGCGTAGAACCAGGCGAGCGGCGGCCAGCCGGCGGAGACGCGAATGAATCGCCGGAAGGGGTTGGCCTGTAGCAAGGCGTACATCGGGCCTGACACTATGCGGCAATGGAGCAGCGTGTAAGTGTCATCACCCTCGGAGTCGGCGATCTGGAGCGATCGCGAGGCTTCTACGAAGCGCTGGGCTGGGTAACGAGAGCGGCCCCGGACGCCGATGTCGTCTTCTTCGGTGCCGGCGGCATGGTCGTCGCGCTCTGGGACCGGGCCCGGCTCGCCGACGACAGCGGCGTGGAGGACGGCGGCGGCTGGGGCGGAGTGACCCTCTCCCACAACGTCCGCTCGCCTGCCGAGGTCGACTCCGTCGCCGAGCAGGCCCGCTCGGCGGGCGCGAAGATCGTGCGCGAGCCGGGGGAGACGTTCTGGGGCGGCTATTCGGCGGCGATGGTCGACCCCGACGGCCATCCCTGGGAGATCGCGCACAACCCGCGCTGGACGCTGCGCGACGACGGCTCGGTCGAGCTGCCGGCCTGATCCAGAGGGGGCGAACGTCTGTCCGATCGCGCTCCTACCTTATGGATCCAAGACTTTCGAGAGGACGGACCTATGGACAAGGAGCAGCAGAAGGCGGCTCAGGCGCGTGAGTCCGCGCTGAACAACGCCCTCGGGCAGATCGAGCGCCAATTCGGCGCCGGCTCGATAATGAAGCTGGGGGATGAGGCCGCCGCGGTGCGCGTCCAGGCGGTCCCTACGGGCGCGCTGTCGCTCGACCTGGCGCTCGGTGTGGGCGGGCTGCCGCGCGGGCGCATAGTCGAGGTGTTCGGCCCCGAGTCGTCCGGAAAGACGACGCTGATGTACCACGTGCTGGCGAACGCCCAGCAGATGGGCGGGATCTGCGCGTTCATCGACGCCGAGCACGCCATGGACCCGGCGTACGCCAAGCGCATCGGCGTGGACGTCGACGAGTTGCTGGTCTCCCAGCCCGACCACGGCGAGCAGGCGCTGGAGATCGCCGACCTGCTGATCCGCTCTGGCGCCGTCGACGTGGTGGCGATCGACTCGGTCGCCGCCCTCACGCCCAAGGCCGAGCTCGAGGGCGCGATGGGCGACCAGACGGTTGGGCTCCAGGCGCGGATGATGTCGCAGGCGATGCGCAAGCTGGCCGGCAACCTCAACCGCGCCAACACCCTCTGCGTCTTCACCAACCAGATCCGCGAGAAGGTGGGCGTGATGTTCGGCTCGCCGGAGACCCAGCCCGGCGGGCGCGC
Organism: uncultured Thermoleophilaceae bacterium; assembly: GCA_963728495.1. Lineage (GTDB taxonomy): Bacteria > Actinomycetota > Thermoleophilia > Solirubrobacterales > Thermoleophilaceae > JACVRW01. The sequence goes on from CAVSKI010000011.1 coordinate 696,038, forward strand.
GCTCAAGTTCTATTCCTCGCAGCGGCTCGACATCCGCCGCATCGAGACCCTCAAGGAGGGCACCGAGGCGGTCGGCAACCGGGTCAGGGTCAAGGTGGTCAAGAACAAGGTGGCCGCACCCTTCCGCCAGGCCGAGTTCGACATCGAGTACGGCGCCGGCATCTCGAGCCAGGGCTGCATCCTCGATCTGGGGATCGAGCACAACATCGTGCAGAAGTCGGGTTCGTTCTTCTCCTACGGGGATGAGCGGCTGGGCCAAGGGCGCAACAACGTCAAGGGCTACCTTCGCGAGCACCCGGAGATGACCGCCGAGATCGAGCGCAAGATCTACGAGGCGCTCGGCGTGGAGCCGGCGGGGGCCGCACTGGCCGCCGTGCCGGCGGTCGATGGTGCCGAGGGCGAGCCGCCGCCGGTGTCCGACGCCGCCGAGCCACCGGAGGAGCAGGCCGCTTAGGTCGCAGGGATGGCGCAGCACGAGCTTGGGGCGGGCCCGGGCGGCGACGAGGGCGGCGTCTCCCAACGCGAGCACGAGCGAGCCATCGAGCTCGCCTACCGGGCGGTCGGGTATCGCGAACGCACGATCGCCGAGTTGCGCACCTTTCTCGAGCGAAAGCGCGTGGGTCCGCACGCGATCGACGAAGCCGTTGCCGAGCTCGGCGAGGCCGGCTTCGTCGACGACGCGCGCTACGCCCGGCGCTTCGCCGAGGACAAGCGCGAGCTCGAGCGCTGGGGATCGGAGCGGATCGCGCGCGATCTCCAGCGGCGCGGCGTTTCCTCGGACCTGATCGAGGCGGCGCTGGCCGGGCATAGCCGGGAGTCGGAGCTCGCGACCGCCGCGCTGGTTCTGGAAGGGCGCCTGGCCCCGCCCGGGGATGATCGCGAGCGCGACCGCGCGTGGCGGCTGCTCGTCCGGCGCGGCTACCAGGCGGAGATCGCCTATGAGGCCGTCCGCCGCTACGAGCGCACGGGGGCAGACGAGGACGAGGGGGGCGGAGGGCGCCGCGCCGCCTGATTCGAAATGCGGCACAAACGTGACCGAAACCTGCCGCCCGCTTGAAGGTGGCCCGGTGCCCGGTTACCCTCTTGTTAACGCGGTCGCACCGGCCGCCATTGAGACTGAAACACCCAGCAAATCGGCTTCTTTCGCGGACATGACCACACCTGAACAGCCTGGAGGAACTTCTCGGGACGGTCCATAGCGCTGCATCGCGCGCGCCCGGGCCGGCGCGCGCTCCGCTTGAGGAACTTGTACTGGTGTCTCGTGGCGCCGAGCCAACCGCTCGGAGATTGACTGACGAGGTCGGCGCGTCGGCGCCGGGACATAGGAGACACCGAAATGGAGATCGTGTTGGCGGCTCTGGTGGCGGCAGCGGTTGCCGCGGCCGTGGCGCTGCTCGTGCAGCGTCCGCGGGCAGCGGGAATCGCGCCGGCGCCCATCGCCGCACCTGAGCGCCGCGACCCCGCCAGCGCCCCCGCTCCCGCTCTGCACGGCGACCAGCCGGACGATGAGCTGCCCGCCCGCCGCTCGGAGATCGCGCGTCTCGAGGAGCGGCTGAGCGCAAAGGAGGAATCGCTCGAGCTCCAGGCGCAGCGGCTGGCCGAGCGCGAGCGCTCGCTGGACGATCGCCAGCGCAACGTCGATCACGGTCGCGAGGAGCTGAAGAACGCCAAGGCCCTCCACGTGCGCGAGCTCGAGCGCCTGTCCGGTCTCAGCGCCGGGCAGGCCAAGCAGCTGCTGATGCGAGAGCTCGAGGACAGCCTCCGCCACGACAGCGCTCGCCTGATCCGCCAGGTCGAGGACGAGACCCGCCGCGATGCCGACCGCCGCGCGCGCAGCATTCTGGCCGCGGTCATGCAACGGGTCGCCTCGAGCCACGCGGTGGAGACGACGGTGTCGGTCGTCGAGCTCAAGTCGGACGAGCTCAAGGGCCGCATCATCGGGCGCGAGGGGCGCAACATCCGCTCACTCGAGACCCTCACCGGGATCGACTTCATCATCGACGACACGCCGGGCGCCGTGCTGCTGTCCGGATTCGACGGAGTGCGCCGCGAGATCGCCCGGCTCACCCTCGAAAAGCTCCTTCAGGACGGTCGCATTCACCCGGCCCGAATCGAGGAGGCCTACCACCAGGCCAAGTCGGAGATCGACCAGCACGTGATCGAGGTGGGCGAACAGGCGGTGTTCGAGGCCAACGTGGGCTCGATCCACCCCGAGCTGGCCAAGCTTCTCGGCAAGCTGCGCTTTCGCACCAGCTACGGCCAGAACGTGCTGCACCACTCGATCGAGTGTGCCCGGCTGGCGGCGATGCTGGCCTCCGAGCTCGGCGCCGACCCTCGTACCGCGGCCCGCGCGGCCCTGCTGCACGACATCGGCAAGGCGGTCTCGCACGAGGTCGAGGGGCCTCACGCGCTGGTGGGCGGCGAGTTCGCGCGCCGCTATAAGGAGACCGAAGGCGTAGCGCACGCCATGGAGGCTCACCACAACGAGGTAGAGCCGCAGACGGTGGAGGCCGTGATCGTCCAGGTGGTGGACGCCCTCTCGGGCGCCCGTCCCGGCGCCCGGGGAGAGTCGCTCGAGCACTACGTCAAGCGGCTCCATGAGCTGGAGTCGATCGCCGGTCGGCACGAAGGGGTGGACAAGGTCTACGCCATGCACGCCGGCCGCGAGATTCGTGTGATCGTCGAGCCCGGTGCCATCGACGACGACGCCGCGGCGCTGCTATCGAACCAGATCGCCCGAGAGGTGGAGAAGGAGCTGGACTACCCCGGTCAGATCAAGGTGACGGTGATCAGGGAGAGCCGGGCCACCGACTACGCGCGCTAGATCTAGCCCTCCCGAACGCTGGCCGCGAGGCGCTTGGGCGCGGCGAGCAGGTAGGCCTCCACCGCCAGGCGTTCCAGCTCGCCCCAATCCACCGCGCCGGAGTCGAGTCGCAGGCCCACCCATCCGCGCGAGGCGGTGTAGGAGGGCAGGAAGAAGCGCGCTGAGTCGCGCTCTGCGAGCGCGCTGTTCTCGCCCGGCGGCGCCTTGCAGGTGAAGGCGAGCCGGCCGTCGCCGTGATGGTCGTCGAGCAGCCAGCCAAACCGCTTGCCGCGCACCGCGAATCCGATGTGCTGGCCCTCCTCGACCGTCACCTCGGGAAGCGCGGCGCAGAGCTCGCGCACGCGTGAGCGCGTGGCCTCGCGGCGGGATTCGGAGAGCATCCGGCCCAGGCTACTGCGAGGTCCACCAGGACTTCCTGGACCGGGTGAGATGGCGCTTCGCGCTAGCCTCGCAGGCGTGAAGAGCTACCACCTGACCACCTTCGGGTGCCAGATGAACGAGCACGACTCCGAGCGCATGAAGGGCATGCTCGAGTCGCTGGGTTATTCCGAGGCCGGGGAGCGCTCCGGCGCCGATCTCATTCTCTTCAACACCTGTTCGATCCGCGAGAAGGCGGACAACCGGCTTGTGGGCCACCTCGGAGAGGCCAAGCGGCTGAAGAGTGAGGACCCGCGGCGGGTGATCGGCATCGGCGGGTGTTGGTCTCAGTCGATGAAGGAGCAGGTATTCGAGCTGTTTCCGTTCGTCGACGTCGCGTTCGGGCCGGGGCAGGTCCACCGGCTGGCCGAGTTCCTGACCAGCGACAGCCTCAGCGCGCAGGGTTACTTCGAGTTCGAGGGCTTCACCGGCCACCTGCCCATGAAGCGTGAGCGCGAACATCAGGCCTGGGTGCAGATCTCGGTGGGCTGCAACTGCGTGTGCTCCTACTGCATCGTTCCCTCCACCCGTGGCCGCGAGGTCTCGCGGCCTGCCGATGAGCTGGTGGCCGAGGTCGAGCGCCTGGCGGGCGACGGCGTCAGGGAGGTCACGCTCCTGGGCCAGAACGTCTGCTCTTACGGACGAGACCTCCCTGGGGGGGCGAAAACCAGCTTTGCCGAGCTTCTATCGATGATCGACGCCATCGACGGAGTGGAGCGCATCAGGTATACGAGTCCCCATCCCAAGGACATACGCGAGGACGTGATCCGCGCGCACGCGGAGCTGGCGAGCGTGTGCGATCACATCCATCTGCCGCTCCAGTCGGGCTCGTCGCGGGTCCTAAAGGCCATGCGGCGCACCTACAACAAGGAGCGCTACCTCGACCGGGTGGGGATGATCCGTGAGCTCGTGCCCGACTGCGCGATCACCACGGACATCATCGTCGGCTTCCCGAGCGAGAGCGACGACGACTTCGAGGAGACGATGGAGGTGGTCGAGCAGGTGCGCTACGACTCCGCCTTCACGTTCGTGTTCTCACCCCGGCGCGGGACGCTTGCCGCGGAGCTCGAGGACGTGTTGCCGCACGAGGTCAAGAGCGAGCGCATGGGCCGGTTGGTCGATGCGGTGCAGCAGCACGCGGCCGAGCGGGCGCAGCGCTTCGTCGGGCGCACGATGGAGGTGCTGGTCGAGGGGCCGTCGCGGACCGATCCCTCCCGGCTGCGCGGGCGCATTCGTCACAACAAGACAGTGCACTTCGCGGGCACGGCCGCCCCCGGCGAGCTGACTCAGGTGGAGATCGAATCCGCCACCAGCACCACGCTCGCAGGCCACGAGCGCCTGTTGGCCCGGCTGGCCTAGTGTCGTGAGCCTCTAGCGGCTGAACGCCCGCTGTAGATCCGCCAGGGCGGCTTGCGCCGCCAGCGATCCACCGGGACCGGCCCACGCAGAGCTCGTGAGCTCGACTGCGTCGCCGCCGGGGCGTATGAGCTCCACGCCGGCGTCCGAGAGCAGCGCAGCGGCAAACGAGTCGTCGGCGTAGGTCCCGGCCACCCTGGCGTTGCGCGGCAGCGACCTGCGCACCCGTGCCAGATGCTCGTCATAGGCGCTCAGCAGCGCCTCGGCGTCGTTGGTGCGTCCGAGGGCCTCCCCGACCAGACGCAGGTTGAGCTTCCACTGCGCACCGCCCGCGTCGATCACAACGGTGGGCGCCACCGCGATGAGTTCCGCGAACTCACTCTGGGTCACAGGTGCGCTGGCGATGATCACGTCGGTGTCCTCGGGCGGCGGCTCGTTCGCCTTCAGCAGCGGCACCCCGCGGCCTCGAGCGCGCAGGTAGTCGGGCAGCTCCGCGCCCGGCACCGAGGCGGCCACCGGCTCGACCTGCAGGGCGAGCGTGTCGTCGAGAGCCTCGAGGCTCATCGCGGCGGGCGTCTCGGCCTGCCCGGGCACCTTGCTCTCCCCGAGCACGTGCTGCACCTTGAGCGGCCGGGCGGTCTCCTTGGCCTCGTCGAACCCCGACTCCTGGCAGCCCGGGCTCACGACGGCGGAGAGCCCGAGGACGAGAACGATCGCGGTGCGCACAGCAGGTATTACTAGCGATGGCGCGTGGAAACGGGCGGGGAACTGCGCGACCTGAGGCGAAAGAACACGAAGTGCGGCTCGCTGGTCAGGCGCTCCCAGGCCTCCGGATATCGATCGCGATATTGCTCGAGGGGCTGTGGCTCGGAGAGCCGCCCGGCCGGGCACCGGTCTCCTCCGCCTCGTGCGACCGCTCGCAGCGTCACGCGGGCGCCACCGGCCGCTATTACTAAGCGATCGTGCACGTGATCGCCCTGTTCGGGCCCACCGGGGTGGGGAAGACGGCGGTGGCGATCGCCCTGGCCGAGCTGCTTCGCGCCCGTGGAGAGGACCCTCTCGCCGTGTCCGCCGACGCGCTCCAGGTGTACCGCGGCCTGGAGCTGCTCACGGGAGCTGCCGATGTGGGCGAGCAGGACCGTTTGGAGCACCGCCTCCTCTCCTTCGTGGCCGCGCACGAGAGCTTCTCGGCCGGGCAGTTCGCGCCGCGCGCACGGCGGGAGATCGACACGGCATTGGCCGCCGGGCGGCGGCCCCTGGTGGTTGGCGGCACCGGTCTGTACCTGCAGGCGGCGCTCACCGACCTCGAGTTGAGGCCCCCACCCGACCCCGGCGTCCGCGAGCGAATCGAGGCGCGGGCGGCCGAGCACGGGGTGCCCGCGCTGTACGCCGAGCTGGCCCGCCGCGCCCCCACCGCGGCGGCGCGGCTCGATCCGGCGGACCGCACGCGCGTTGTTCGCGCGCTCGAGCTGCTGGAGATGGGGGAGGAGCCGGCGCCCGCCGGAGCGGAGTCGCGGCTCTGGACGGCGCGGTTGCGCCACCCGACGCTGCTGTGCGGCCTCGTGATGGAGCGAGAGGCCCTCTACGAGCGGATCGACGCCCGCGTGGACGAGATGGTCGCCGCCGGCGCGGCGGAGCAGGTCCGGGCCGCGGCCGAGGCCGGCGCGTCGCCCACGGCGCGCTCCGCGCTGGGCTTCGAGGAGCTGTTGCGAGGCGACGTCGAGGCCACCAAACGGCGCACGCGCAACTACGCAAAACGCCAGCTCGCCTGGATGCGCCGCCTGCCGGAGGTGGAGCGGGTCGACCTCACCGACCTCACAATCGAGTCAGCCGCGGAGCGGATCGCCCATATACTGGCCGCGCGGCCAGGGGAGGCCCCAAACTGAGGAGAGATCTGTGAAGCGCACCTTGTGGTTCGCCGCCGTCATGGCGGTTTTCTTTGCCGCCGTCCCGAGCGCCTACGCGGTGCGCGACTACGCGCGAACCGCGCGCAACATCATTCCGTCCGGGCAGTACGGCGGGGTGCCGGTGCCGCCGGAGGGCGATCGCCAGGCGAAGATGTACGACGCGCTCACACCGCTCTTCGACGACGTCGACAACGGCGATCTCTTCAGCCTCTTCAAGTCCGAGAAGCTGAGCGCCAAGGGGGAGGGTCCGCTCAAGACCGAGCGCCCGCGCAAGGGCGTGCGCATCGTCCGCGACGCCTTCAACGTGCCGCACATCTACGGCAAGACCGACGATGACGTGACCTTCGGCGCGGGCTGGGCGCTCGCCCAGGACCGAGCGCTGCTGCTCGAGCAGGCGCGCTACAACGCCCGAGTCGCCGCCATCGATGCTCCGGGGCTCAAGGCAATAAACCTGATCGTCGCGCTGAAGACCTTCCAGCCCAGCCGGCAGACCGAGCGCGAGATCGCCAAGGAGGCCAAGATCCTGCGCAAGCGCTACGGCCGCCGCGGGCGCCGGTTCCTTCACGACATCGACGTGTTCGTAAAGGGCATCAACGCCCAGTTCCGCGAGTCGAACAGCGCGTCGAAGCCCTGGACGCGCAACGACGTGATCGCTCTCAACGCGGTCAAGAGCCAGCTCTTCGGAGAGGGCGGCGGCGGCGAGGTCAATGCCGCGCAGATGCTTGACGGACTGCAGGACTCTCTCGGTGGCGACCGCGGCCTGTCGGTCTGGAACGACCTGCGCCAGCGCCAGGATCCGGAGACCCCGGTGTCGATCAAGGGCAATTTCCCCTATGCGCCGCTGCCCAAGAGCCGTGCCGGCAACGTGGTTATCGACAATGGCTCCTTCCAGCCGATTCCGGTGCCGGGCACCACCACGGCACGAGCCGCCGGCACCATGCCGCCGCTGGCGAGCAATGTGCTGATGGTGGCGGGCAAGCGCTCGAAGTCGGGCAATCCGCTGTTCGTCGGCGGCCCGCAGATCGGCTACTTCTATCCCGGCCTCACCCTCGAGATGGACCTTCACGGTCCGGGCTGGAACGCCCGCGGCGCCACGTCGGCGCCCTTCCCGGGCTACATCCTCATCGGCCGCCGCGAGGACTTCGTCTGGTCTCTCACATCGGCCGGCGCGGACATCATCGACACCTACGTCGAGACGCTCTGCGAGGGCAGCGACCTCAAGTACCTCTACAAGGGCAAGTGCCGTTCGATGAAGCATTTCAATGCCGGCAGCATCGACGGTCAGCCGGTGGAGTTCGACAGGACCGTTCACGGGCCCGTCCTGGGCTACGCCACGGTCGGCGGGCGGCGCGTGGCGGTCTCGCGCAAGCGTTCGAGCTACCTGCTCGACGGCGTCGACCTGCTGCTATTCCAGCGCCTCACCCGCGGCAGGGTGCGTAATGCGCGCGACTTCTTCAAGGCCGCGTCCGTCTCGCCGCAGACCTTCAATACGTTCTACGCCGACGACGACGAGGCGGCGATGATCACCACGGGTCGCCTTCCCCTCCGGCCCAAGGGTGTCGATCCGGGCCTCCCCACAGACGGCAAGGGCCGGCACGAGTGGCGCGGCTTCCTCAAGGCGAAGGCGCATCCGCAGGGCATCGTGCGCTCCGGGGTGCTCAACAACTGGAACAACAAGCCCGCGCGCGGGTTCCCGGGCGCCGACAACCAGTGGTCCTACGGTCCGCTCAGCCGCGTCGACCTGCTCAACCAGAACACGAACAAGCGGCGCAAGCACACGCTGGCCACGCTGACCGGCGCGATGAACGCCGGGGCGACCCAGGACGTGCGCACCATGACTTTCGTGCCGCTGCTGGCCGAGTTTCTCAAGGGCGGCACGTCGCCCTCGCCGCGCGCCACGCGCATGCTCGAGCTGCTCGAGGAGTGGAACAGGCAGGGCGGCAGCCGCCTGGACCGCGACCTCGACGGGAAGATCGACCACCCCGGCGCCGCGATCCTGGACACGGCCTGGAACCGGCTGGCCGACGCGACGCTGGTGCCCGTGCTGGGCCAGCCGCTGGCGGATCAGCTCTCGAACACCCTGCACCGCCGCTACGACCTGCCGCCAATGGGCCAGTTCGGCGGCTGGCACATGTACATGTCGAAGGACCTGCGGAGGCTGCTCGGCAAGCCGGTGAAGGGGCCGCTGCGCAACCGCTACTGCGGGGCCGGAGACGTGAACCGCTGCCGCGCCGACCTGTGGGCGGCCATGGAGGCCGCCGGAGTGCAGCTCGCGGCCGCCCAGGGGCCCGATCCGGCCACCTGGCAGGCCGACGCCACGCGCGAGCGCATCACGTTCGCGCCGGGACTGCTGCCCTACACGATGCGCTACACCAACCGGCCCAGCGGAATCCAGCAGGTGATCGAGTTCGGAGGGCACCGCTAGACGGCGACCTGAGTCGTCAGTTCGCGCGCACCTTCCCGGCGTCTGGGCGCGCCTGAGGCCACCCGTCGGAATCGCCGATGCTCTGGCATCGACTCATCCCACGTGTGCCCTCAGTTCGCACCCAGCCGCTCGGGAAGCTGAAGCGGAACTTCCGACTCAGGTCACTAGATTGGCGGGCCGTGCGGTTCGAGAAGTGGCAGGCACTCGGTAACGACTACGTCATCGTCGAGGAGCGAAGGCTTGCTTTCGAGCTGACCCCCGCGCGCGTGCGAGCGCTCTGCGCGCCGCATCTGGGGATCGGCTCGGACGGCGTGCTGCTGCTGCGCGAGAGCGACGAGGCGCAGGTGGTGGCCGAGATCCGCATCTACAACCCCGACGGCTCGGAGGCCGAGCTGTCGGGCAACGGAGTTCGCCAGGCGGTGATGTACCTGCGCCGCTCGGGCTGGGTCGAAGACGATTCGTTCTCGGTGCTCACGGCCGCCGGTGAGGTCCACCCGCGCATCGAGGGAGAGCTGTGCACGATGGGCATCGGCCGGGCCCGGCTGCGCGCGCCGGACGATTTTCCCTCGGGTGGAGAGGACGGCACCGGCACTTTGCGCTCCGCCGGCCGCGACTTCGCCTTCCAGTTCGTGCAGGTCGGAAACCCCCAGTGCGCGATCGAGGCCGGCGAGGAGCTCGAGACCCTCGACCTGCAGCGCTTCGGGCCGGACATCGAGAGCCACGAGCTGTTCCCGCGGCGCACCAACGTGTCGTTCTGGCGCCGCACCGGCGACGATTCGATCCGCGCCCGCATCTTCGAGCGCGGGGTGGGGGAGACGATGTCCTCGGGGACCGGCGCGACGGGGGCCGCCATCGCGGCCGTGGTGAGCGGCGCGCGGAGCCCGGTGACGGTCGCGCTCGACGGCGGGGAGCTCGCGGTCGAGGTGGGAAACGATCTGAACGTGAAGCTGACCGGCTGGGCGCGCCCCGTCTACGCGGGCGAGCTCAGCGATGAGTTCGTGAAGGAGTTGAATGCAACCGAGTAGCCGCCTGGACCGCCTGCCGCCCTACCTGTTCGCCGAGCTGTCGCGCAAGATCGCCGAAAAGCAGGCAGCAGGGGTGGACGTGATCTCGCTGGGCATCGGCGACCCGGACACGCCGACGCCCGCGCCGGTGATCGAGGCGCTCTGCGCGGGGGCCGGAGACGAGGGCACCCATCAATACCCGTCGAACCTCGGCCGCCCCGAGCTGCGCGAGGCCTTTGCCCGCTTCTACGAGCGACGCTTCGGCGTGGCGCTCGACCCCGACAGCGAGATCGTTCCCGCGCTCGGGGCCAAGGAATGCGTGTTCAACCTCAACCTCGCCTTTCTCGACCCCGACTCCGTTGCGCTGGCGGCCGACCCGGGCTATCCCGTCTACACCGGCGGGCCGCTGATCGCCGGGGCCGAGGCGGTCCTGATGCCGCTCCTCCCCGAGCTCGGCTTCGGCCCCGACCTGGATGTCATCGGGGGCGACGTGGCTGGGCGCGCGCGGCTGATGTACCTCAACTATCCGAACAACCCCACCGGCGCGATCGCGCCCGAGGGCCTTTTCGAGCGTGCGGTCGAGTTCGGCCGCGAGCACAACGTGCTGATCGTGCACGACGCCTCGTACACCGAGACCACCTTCGACGGATACGTGGCGCCGAGCTTCCTGGAGACCCCGGGAGCCAAGGAGGTCGGCGTCGAGATCTTCTCGCTCTCCAAGGGCTGGAACATGACCGGCTGGCGAACGGCGGCCATCGTGGGCAACGCGGAGGCCGTGAGCACGTACTGGCGCCTGAAGACCAACATCGACTCCGGCATGTTCGAGGCCGTGCAGCTGGCCGCCATCGCGGCGCTCGATGCCGGCGCGCCCGAGGAGATGAGGGAGATCTACCAGCGCAGGCGCGACCTCGTGTGCGACGCGTTGGCGGAGGTGGGGGTGTCGGTGACCCCACCGCTCGGGACGATCTACGTTTGGGCGCCAGTGCCCGAGGGGCACACCTCAGCCTCCTACTGCGAGCTGGTACTCGAGGAATCCGGCGTGGTGGTGTCGCCCGGCGGAGCCTACGGCCCCAACGGCGAGGGCTTCTTCCGCATCTCGCTGACCGTGCCCGACGAGCGGCTGACCGAGGCAGTCGAGCGGCTGCGGGGTAGCCTGGGCGGCTGATGCACTACTGCGGTGTGGTTCCAATGCAGGGCGCGCTTCAGTTCGCGATGCTGGAGGAGGTGCGCACGCCCGAGCCGCCCATTCGGCTCTCGGCGATGTTCTTCGAGCCCGGCTCCGCGGAGCAGGTAGCCGCCGAGCTGGATTCGCTCGGCGACGTGGTGCTCGCCCTGGGTGCGCCACTCGGCACCTCACGAGAGTGCGACGCCATGCTCCTGGCGCGGGGGGTGCCGGCGGCTCCCCCCGATGCCGAGACGCTGCGCCTGCGCGGCTTGCTCGCGGGGCTCGTGGCCTTCGCCCCGCATGACACCGAGCATGAGGGAGTCGTGGCGGGGGACGCCTACCACGAGGCAGCGCTGTTCGAGACCAACCCCGATGGGGTCTTCTGCGCGCTCCAGGGCCACCGCCTGCCGGCCAAGCGCCACCCGCTCGGCCTGCAGCTGCGGATCGCCGAGCTCGACGACGATCACGTGATCGACGAAGGCGGCGACCTCTGGCACCGCCGTATAGAGGAGATCGACGCCATCGGCTGCGCGCTGTGCGCCCACCGCTACGCGCTCGGCCACGCCTCGTGGATCGGCGATCCGGACGAAGCCGTCATCGTGCTCCCCGGGAGCTCCCTGCCGGCCGAGTTCCCGCGCGAGGGGGTGCTGCCGCCCGTGGAGCGCCTGCACCTGCCCGCCGCGTCGGGATAACGTCGCCGCGCACCCGGCAGAGCCGGGCGCTTCGCGCTAGCCGGGCCTAGACTGAGGGCATGCCGCAGCAGAGCAACGGACCCAATCCGCGCGCACGCCAGCGCGCGATCTGCATCGCCGCGGGACCGGCCGCGGGCGAGATGGGCGAGCTCATGGAGCTGCTGCGCACCGCAGGCGTGGCGGTGGTCGGCGAGCTCAGCCAGCGCCGTCCCGAGCCCGATCCCGACCGCTACTTCGGCAAGGGCAAGCTGACCGAGCTCAAGGCGGCCATCGGGGACTCCGGGGCCAACCTCGTGGCCTGTGATGACGAGCTCAAGCCCCGCCAGGAGCGCAACCTCGAGGCGGCGCTCGACGTTCCGGTGATCGACCGCACGGCCATCATTCTCGACATCTTTGCCGACCACGCCCACACCGCCGAAGGGAACCTGCAGGTCGAGCTGGCCCAGCTCGAGTACAACCTCGCGCGCATGCGCGGCCTGTGGACCCATCTCGAGCGGCTCGGCGCGGGGCGTATCGACGGCGGCATAGGTACCAGGGGCCCGGGCGAGACCCAGATCGAGACCGACCGGCGCCTCGCTCGCGACCGGATCTCGGCGCTTCGGCGACGGCTAGCCCACACCAAGAGCACGCGCTCCACGATGCGCCGCGAGCGGGAGCGCGCCGCCCTGCCCACGGTGGCGCTGGCCGGCTACACGAACGCCGGGAAGTCGACCCTGCTCAACGCGCTGACCGGGTCAGACATCGGAGTGCGCGACCGGCTCTTCCACACGCTCGACCCGACCACGCGCTCGTTCGAGATCTCGGGTCGCACCTACCTGCTCACCGACACCGTCGGCTTCATCCGCAAGCTGCCTCACCAGCTGGTCGATGCCTTCTCGGCCACCCTCGAGGAGGCGCTCGGTGCCGACCTGATCGTACACGTGGCCGATGCCTCGGCTCCCGAGCACGAGCTGGACGGAATGCTCAGCGCCGTGGACGACGTGCTGGCCGAGACCGGCGCCGCGGAGCGCCCGCGCCTCCTGGCGCTCAACAAGGTCGACCTGCTCGACGCCGAGCGCCGTCGCGAGCTCTCGTTTCGCTTCCCGCGCGCGGTTCAGGTGTCGGCCGCGGAGGCCACCGGCCTCGAGGAGCTGCGCGACGCGATCGAGGCGCGCTTCCTCGCCGCGCTGGAGCCGATGGAGCTGCTCGTGCCGTTTGCCGAGGGCGGCACGCTGTCCGAGCTGCACGAGCTGGCGGGCGAGCTCGAGCGCACCGACACGGCCGAGGGAGTGCACGTGAAGGCCCGGGTCCCCGCCGCGGCCGCGCCCCGCTTCGAGCGTTTTTCGCTCAACGGCCGCTAGTCACTGCAGGCCGGAACCCAACCCTTTAGCGAAAGTCGCCCGAGCCGTGGAGCACGGCGCGCTCGCGCCGCGACAGCAGCTTGTCCAGGTTCGAATCGGCGACCTCGTCGAGATCCAGGCCGGCTTCGGTGGCGAGCTGCGCCACGTACCAGAGCACGTCGCCGAGCTCGGCCGCCAGGGCGTCGCGGCGCTCGGGCGTGAGCTCGCCGCCGTCGTCGCGGATCGCCTTCTTGACCTTTTCGGCGGCCTCGCCAGCCTCTCCGCAGAGCCCAAGCGCCGGATAGGTGAGATTGGAGCCCACGTCCGGGTACACGGCCGTGGCCCGGGAGCGTTGCTGATAGTCGGAAAGATGCACGAAATGAAACTACCGTCCTGGTCGGCGGCATCGATTCCGATATAGGGTAGCCCTGCGTGCTACCGCTTGCCGTGGAGCGGACGTCGCTTGACGGCGTCGATTTTTTGATCGTTGAGGGGGAGATCGATGTGGCCACCGCTCCCCGGCTGATCGCTGCTCTGAACGATGCGGTCACCCAGGCCGTGCGCTCGGTGGTGATCGACCTCTCGTCCGTGGGTTTCATGGATTCGACCGGGCTGGCGCTGTTGATCAACGCCCACCGGCGCCTGACCCGCCAGCGCAAGGGGTTCGCGGTGGTGTGCCCGCAGGGACCGCTGTGGCGGGTATTCGAGCTCACCGACATGCTCGACACGCTGCGCGTATCTCCCGATCGCGAGAGCGCGACGGCTGCGCTGGCCATGGCCTAGTCAACCCGTAGGCGTTCCCTGCCGATATCTGGGTCATGACCGAGAACCCGGCCGCCTCGGCCGGTCCGTTTCCCATGCGCGGGTTGATACCGCCGACCCAGCGAACCGGCGCAAAGCGCCGCATCGGCGACGTGATTGTGATGCTCGGCTTCGCGGAGCGCGCCCTGGTCGAGTCGGTGGTCAGCGAGGGCCGGGCGCGTGGCGTGCCGCTGGGCCAGTCGCTGATCGACGCGGGCGTGGTCGACTCGAACCAGCTCGCTCACGCTCTGGCCGAGCGCAACGGCTTGGACTTCGTCGATCTCAATCGCTTTGAGGTGGACAAGGGCGCGGCCAGCCTGATCGACGCGAACAAGGCTCGCCGATATCAGACGATCCCGATCGGCTACCTGGGGGAGCGCACTCTCCTGGTGGCCACCGCGGATCCCGCCAACGTGCTCGCCTTCGACGACATCACAATGGCCACGGGCCACGATGTGTCGCGGGCGGTCGCCTCTCCCGAGGACATCGATGCCCTGATCGCCCAGCTCTCGCGCCTCGGTGAGGCGGTCGAGGAGGCAGACGAGGAGGAGACCACCACCGCGGAGGTCATCGAGCTGCGCGACCAGGCGGAGGATGCGCCCGTGGTCAAGCTCGTGAACTCGATAATCGCCGACGCCGTGCGTCGCGGGGCGTCGGACATCCACTTCGAACCGCGCACGTCGGACATGCGGGTCCGCTACCGCCTCGACGGAGTCGTCTTCGACAGCACGACCGTGCCCGCGACGCTGCACGCGGGCCTGGTGTCACGGGTCAAGATCATGGCCGACCTCGACATCGCCGAGAAGCGCCTTCCCCAGGACGGGCGGGTGGGCCTGACCGTGGACGGCCATCACGTGGACCTGCGGGTGGCGACGCTGCCGGTCGTGCGCGGGGAGTCCGTCGTCATGAGGATTCTCGACAAGCAAAACGTGGTGATGAGCCTTGACGCGCTCGGCATGAGCAGCCACGACCAGGAGCGCTTCGAAGAAGCGATCGCGGCCACCCACGGCTCGATCCTGGTCACCGGTCCCACCGGGTCGGGTAAGACCACCACCCTCTACGCCGGGCTGTCCGCCCTGAACACGCCCGAGAAGACGATCATCACCGTCGAGGATCCCGTGGAGTACGAGCTCGAAGGGGTCAAGCAGGTGCAGGTGAACATGCGCACCGGGCTCAGCTTCCCCGCCGGCCTGCGCTCGATGGTCCGGGCCGACCCCGACATCATCATGGTCGGCGAGGTCCGCGACCGCGAGACCGCGCAGATAGCCATCGAGTCTGCGCTCACCGGGCACCTCGTTCTCACAACCCTGCACACCAACGACGCCCCACTCGCCGTCGCGCGCCTGATCGAGATGGGCATCGAGCCCTACCTCGTTGCCTCGGGGCTGGAGTGTGTGGTTGCTCAGCGCCTCGCGCGACGGCTGTGCGACTGCAAGGTGCCCAAGGAGCTTTCGAAGGACACGCTGGCCGGCAACGGCTTCGAGGTGGCGGACGGGATCGAGGCCCATGAGCCCGCCGGTTGCGTGCGCTGCGCCTTCACCGGCTTCAAGGGCCGCATCGGTCTCTACGAGCTCATGCTGGTCACCGAGGGGATGCGCCGCCTGATCCTCGACAAGGCATCGGCCGACGGCCTGCGCGAACACGCTCGCCTCGAGGGCATGCAGACCTTGCGCGAGGACGGGCTGGAGAGAATCCGCCAGGGCGTGACCTCGGTGGCCGAGGTGCTGCGGGTGCTCGGCGGAACCGCGGCGCGCTAGGTCACACTCCGGCGGCCCGGCGCGCCGAAGCGTGCGCCGCATCCTCGAGCTGGTCGTCGTCCAGCGCTTCCAGCTCGACGTCCAGCGCGAGCTCGATCAGGCGGTCGGCCAGCCAGATGTTCTTGGGCAGCAGCGGGCCGTGCAGGTAGGTGCCGATGACGTTGTCCCGGCGCACGCCCTCGAAGCCGTCGCGCCCGTTGTTGCCGTGCCCGGCCAGCACTCGGCCGAGCGGTTTCTCGCTCGCGCCCAGATACGTGCGACCGCCGTGATTCTCAAAGCCGGCGATGACCCGCGGGCCGCCACCGAGGTCGGCCTCGATCGCACAGTTCCCGATCAGGCGCGGCCCCGCCTCGCGGACCGTGGAGAGATCGACGAGGCCCACGCCGGGGAGCGTCTGGCCCGCCAGCTCGTAGGAATGGCCGAGCAGCTGGTAGCCGCCGCATACGGCCAGCACCACGCCGCCGCGGCCTGCCACCGCGTGCAGCGCGTCGCGCTTGGTCTCGGCCATGTCGTGCGCCACGGCAATCTGGTCGCGGTCCTGGCCGCCGCCCATGTAGTAGAGGTCGCCGGCATCGGGGTCGAGTGGCTCGCCCAGGCTCACGGACGAGTGCTCGAAGCCGAGGCCCCGCCACTCGCAGCGTGCCCGCAGCACGGCGATGTTGCCGCGGTCGGCGTAGATGTTCATCAGCTCGGGATAGAGCGAGCAGACCCTCAGCGCCGGCACACGACCACCGTACTGCCGATGTAGGCCTCGGTTTGGCTGACCTCGTGCCTGGATTCGGGGTTCAGGCCCGCCGCAGCGGCCTCGCGCTCGAGCTGGCCCGGATCGACCGAGTCGAGCATCTCGGTGTGGCGCTCCTCGGTGAGCGTTCCCGCCGGGGATACCTTCTGGCGCAGCCATTCCACCGCCACCCCGCCCGGCTCGGGGCGCACGTCCAGCGGGAGACTCGAGTAGATCCATCCGCCGCGCTCGCCGACGTCGGGCAGCGGCGGTGCGGCGTCCTCCGCGGCCACCGCCTCGTCGAGATTGGAGATGGCCGCCGCGAATATGCCGCCGGGATGAAGGCAGCGCGCGGCTCCGGCCAGCAGCCCCGCACGCGCCGAGGGGCCGCCCAGGATCTGCACGAACTGCATGGGGGCGATCACCAGGCCGAAGGGGCCGCTCTGATCGAGGCGGCGAGCGTCAGCGCGTACGCACTCGATGTGCAGACCGCGGTCGCCGGCGCGCCGCGCCAGCTCGTCGAGCAGCGCCGCGTCCGAGTCGAGTGCGGTCACGTCGTGCCCGGCCTCGGCGAGGTCGAGAGCCACCCGGCCGGTGCCCGCCCCCAGGTCGAGGACGGGGCCGTGGGCTTCCTGTGCCAGCTCGCGCCAGATCGGCAGGTCGGCGTCGTAGCCGCCGTTCTCGACGTCATGCCAGACGATGACGTCGCTCACTCCGACCACCGCTTGGCCAGCCCGCGGCGGGCCAGCAGATCGCGCAGCTCGAGCAGCGCCGTGTAGGTGGGGAGGGCGTACAGGCTCTCGCCGGCGGCGCCGCGCAGGGCGCTGTCGAGCGAGCGCGCGATGTCGCGATCGGTATCGATGGAGGCGGCGATGCCCGCGTACTTCAGCCGCAGCGCCATCTCCTCGGCGCGCGTGCCCGTGCAGGTGGCGCTGCGCACGTGGCCGGCCAGCACCTCGAAGTCGGCGTCCCAGATCCACGAGATGTCGCGGCCGTCGGCGATCCGGTCGTTGAGGGCCAGCCAGAGATCGTGACGGCCCTCCTCGAGCGTCAGGGTGCGCAGGACCTCGTTCGCGCCCGCGGGATTCTTGATCAGCAGGATGGAGACCTTGCGTCCCTCGATGGGAATCGTCTCCACCCGCCCGAATGCGCCGCCGAACCCCTCAAGCGCCCGGCCGACGGTGGCCGGCGGCACACCCAGCTCGAGCGCCGTGGCCGCGGCGGCGATGGCGTTGTAGACGTTGTAGAGGCCGGGCAGGGGCAGGGCCAGCTCGAGCTCGCCTGCCGGCGTGCGCAGAGTCACCCGGGAGCCCCGCATCCCGTCGAGCTCGACCGCGGTGGCCGCCACCTGCACGGTGGGCCGCCGGCGACCGCAGTTCGGACAGTGGTAGCGGCCGAGATGACCGAGGTAGATCGCGTCGTAGATGTAGGCGTGACCGCAGTTGCGGCAGTGCTTGGAGTCGGCCGCGTGCTGCATGCCGGGAAGGGCCTGCGAGTCGTCCTCGACGCCGAAGTAGGTCACATCCGCGCGGCCTCGGCCCAGGTCGGCCACCAGGGGGTCGTCGGCGTTGAGAACGAACCCGGCCCGTCCATCGAGATCGCCCACGAGCCGAGCCCAGCCGTCGGCCAGCGTCTCCAGCTCGCCGTAGCGATCGAGCTGGTCGCGGAACAGGTTGGACAGCAGCAGCAGGCGCGGGCCGATCGCGTGGGCCACCTCGGGCAACCATGCCTCGTCCACCTCGAAGAGCCCGACCTGGTGCGGTTCGCGGCCGGCGTCGAGCAGAGCCGTGGCCACGCCCCAGGCCATGTTCGAGCCGGCGCGGTTCCCCACCACGGTGCGTGCATCGGCCTCCAGGCAGGCGGCGATCATGGCTGCTGTCGTCGTCTTGCCGTTGGTGGCCGACACGAGCACCGAGCCGTCCTGGAGCTCTGTCGCCATCCGCTCCAGGGCGTCCGGGGAAACGCGCAAGAGCAGCCGTCCGGGTGCAGTGGTTCCGCCCGAGCGCCCGAGGCGGCGGCTGGCTGCCCGCACGCCGCGGGCCAGGGCCCGGGTCACGCGCAGCATCAGGCGGGCGCGATCACCCGGAGGCAGCGGGGCTGCACCCGGATCGTGGCCGGTGTGGCGCCGATCGGGTCGCCGTCGGCGTAGATCACGAAGGGGCGGTCGGACGCGACCTCGATCCGCTCTCCCTTCAGGAACTGGACGTGCGGAGAGTCGACATGCTCTCCCTTGAAGACCTTGGGCAGCTCCCGCAGGAAGGTGAGCTTGGGGGCCTCGGTCGAGAGCATCACGTCGAGTTGCCCGTCGTCAAGCTCGGCGTGGGGGAGGATGAACATGCCGCCGCCGTAGGCCTTCGAGTTGCCAACCGCCACCGTGAACCCGGTGATCTCGTGGCGCTCGCCGTCAACGGTCACGGTGAAGTGCGCGGGCTTCCAGGCCGCCAGGGCCCTCAGCGCCGCGTACAGGTAGACCGCGTTGCCCTTGACCAGCCTGGCCTCGTTGGCCATGCGATTGGCGTCGGAGTCGAAGCCGAAGCTCGCGATGCCCATGAAGGCCGTCCCGTCGACGTCGGCCACGTCGAGCAGGCGCTCGGTGCCCTGCACGGCCGCGCGAGCGGCCTCGGCCGGGTCGGTGGGCACTCCGAGCACGCGGGCGAGATCGTTGCCGCGCCCGCAGGGAATGAGGGCGAGCGCCGAATCACGACCCTTGAGCACGCTCGCCAACGGGCGCAGCAGGCCGTCGCCGCCCATGGCCGCTACGGTCTCGTGCTCTTCGGCCGCGCTGCGGGCTTCCTCCGCAGCGTGCTCGATGCTGCGGGTGATCACCGTGCGATGCTGCGCCCGGAGGCGGTCGAGCTCGGCGTGCACAGCGGGCAGCGCCTCCAGCGCCCTACCCCCGGCCGACGCCGGGTTGACCAACAGCGCAAAGCGCCGGCTCACTCGGCCGTCGCTGCTGCGCGCGCCCGCTCGGCGGCGGCCGCTCCGCGCTCTTCGCCGCGCAGGTGGGCGCTCTTGTCGACCTTGTGGATGTGGGCTGCGGCGAGCAGCTCATCGCCGATCAGGCGCTCGGCGTGCGGCTCTTCGAGATCGTCGGGATCGAGTACGAGCAGCACGTCCTGCTGGACCGTGTGCCAGCGCTCGCCGGTCACCCGCTCGGAGGCCACCAGGAGCTGGCCGGGGCGGTGGAGCCAATGCAGGTCGAACAGGCCAAGGCGGTAGGCGTAGAGGCGATCGCCGTCCGAGAAGAGGAAGTTCAGGCCGCTCATCGAGGAGCGCTCCACGGTGGCGGCCACGGCGCGGCGCAGCGAGCCCACCGGATCCGAGCCGTCGTAGCCGGCCATCAGGAAGTTGAAGAACG
This sequence comes from uncultured Thermoleophilaceae bacterium, assembly GCA_963728495.1. GTDB lineage: Bacteria > Actinomycetota > Thermoleophilia > Solirubrobacterales > Thermoleophilaceae > JACVRW01. The sequence goes on from CAVSKI010000011.1 coordinate 715,784, forward strand.
CCTCGGAGTCGGTGTCGCCCTTGGGCCGCTCCACGTGCGGGTCGTCGAGCAGCCGCGGAAAGCGCACGATCGTCCCGTTGTGGCCGAGCGAGTGGCTGCCCAGGCAGAAGGGATGCGTGTTCTCGAGCGAGAGGCCGCCCATCGTGGCGCGGCGCACGTGGACGTTGAAGATGCGTCCCTTCCTGCTGGTTACGTCGAGGAACTCGTCGTCGCCGTAAGCGGCCGTGGGAAAGCGCACGAGTTCGGGGTCGCGGCCCTCGGCGCGCTCGTAGACGGCCATTCCCCATCCGGAGTCGTGCTCCTCGGATTGGCGGATGAGGGGATTCTCCGCCTCGACCAGCTCGTGCCGGATCGAGGCCGGCTCCGCCGCTACGCAGCCGAACACGCGGCACATGACGCTTCCAGCTTACCGGGAGGGGCGAACTCCGCGCCCGGCCGCCTTAGCCCCACATGGAGCTGCTGATGAACGAGCCGAGGCGGATCTGGTGGGCGCGGCCGCGCAAGCTGTGCGCCCTGGAGCGGCCCGGAGGAGGTGGCCGCAGCCACCGCATCGACCGGCGGGCGGCGGAAATCGAGTATCTGCGCGGCCGAGGGGTGCGGCTGGTGATCTCGGTTATGAAGACCCGCCACAACCTCGCGGCCTACGACGAGGCGGGGCTCGACTGGCATCACGTGCCCGTGGCGCGTACCGAGGACGGCGCGGAGGGGCTCGAGGAGCTGCTGGCGCTCCTGCGGCGCGAAACGCGGGCCCGCGGCGCGGTGGCCATTCACGGCAACCGCTACACGGACTTCGTGGCCGCGGCGTGTGCGGCCCACCTGCACGACGCACGTGGGGTGGACCCGGCGCTCGCACTCGCCCGGGCGGCGGCGGCGGGGCTGACCGTCACCCCGGAGGCCTGCGCCCTCATCGGCGTTCGGCCGCGCGAAGTGGAGGGGGTGGACGAGGCGGCGTAGGGGTTCGGGCGCTTACGACAGCAACTTGCCAAAGCCATGAGGACCCGGCCCAACCCACCCACGCGCCGGACGACCCTTTCTGCCGTTGTCGTCACGGGCCCGGCGCCGCTAGGCCTCAACCAGCAACTCAGCGAGCGTTTCACCCACGGCCACCGGGCGCGGCTCGAAGCCGTCGAGCGCAGCGCGGTTGCCGCCGCCGCTGAGCACATAGGCAGCGTCGAGGCCCGCCGCCGCCGCGGCCGCCAGGTCGGAGTCGATCCGATCGCCCACGACCAGCGTGCGGCCCTCGCCGAGCCGGTCGAGAGCCGTGAGGAAGAGTTGAGGCTCGGGTTTGCCCACAAGCTCGGCGCGGGCTCCGGTCGCGTACTCCACCGCCGCCAGCACCGCGCCGGTGCCCGGCCAGTGGCCGTCGGGCTGGGGGTAGGTGGGATCGCGGGCGGTGGCGAGCAGGTCGGCTCCGCGCAGCACCGCCTGCACGGCATTGCGCAGATCGTCATAGACCAGGTCGGTCGTGCCGGCCACCACCACCACGTCGGCGCGCGAGGCGAGGTCGGTGTCGTTGAGGACCTTGAGACCGGCGTCGCTCACGTGGCGCAGCATCGCCGGGGTGCCGATCACGAACGCTGTGCGGCCGGTCCGGGTCTCGGCGAGCACGTGCTGCATCGCCCCGCCGACCGTGACCATGTCCCGCAGCGAGGCGCGCACGCCCACCTTCCACAGCTGGGCCACCAGGTCCTCGCCCGACTCGTAGGCGTTGTTGGTGGCGAACGCGATGCCCTTCTCGGCCTGGCGCAGCGCCTCCAGCGCCTCGACGATGCCCGGCGTGGGGACCCCGCCCACCCACACGCAGCCGTCCAGATCGAGGATGAACTGGTCATAGCCGGCGGCAAGGGGGGAGAGCGGCACCGGGGCTAGCCTACGCGCCCGTCTTGCGCCCGCTCCTGCTCGCAGTCGCCGTGATTGCGCTCCTGCTCGGCGCCTGCGGGGAGGACGAGGACTCGAGCTCATCCGATTCCGGCCCAGCGGAATCCGAGAGCCAGGAGCCGGCGTCCCGCTGCAGCCGGTGGTGATCGAGAGCGCGAAGCTCGTGCCAGGCTGATCTCAGTTATCGCTAAATTCGAGCCATGGCCCTTGAGGTGACCGACGCCGACTTCGAGCAGCATGTGCTCGAGCGCTCCTCCGAGGTGCCCGTGCTCGTGGACTTCTGGGCGGACTGGTGTCAGCCCTGCCACATGCTCGCGCCGGTGATCGAAAAGGCCGTCGACGCCCACGCGGGCTCCATCGAGCTCGCCAAGCTCGACGTGGAGGCCAACCAGGCCACGGCGGCCCGCTTCGAGGTGCGCAGCCTGCCGACCGTCAAGGCCTTCCGCGATGGGCTCGTGGTCACCGAGTTCACGGGGGCCCAGCCCCCGGCGGTGGTCGAGCGCTTCATCGACGAGCTCGTCCCCTCAGAGGCCGACGCGCTGGCCGAGAGCAGCGACGAAGAGGCCCTGCGCAGGGCCCTCGAGCTGGAGCCCGCCCATGCGGTCGCTCGCACCCGGCTGGCCCGGCTCCTGCTGCAACGCGGCGAGGCGGAGCAGGCCCTCGACCTGCTCGAGGACCTGCCCGGCGACTTCGTGGCCGACGGCCTCGTCGCCCGAGCCCACCTCGCAGGTGATCCCGAGCTGGATCCGGCATTCGAGGCGTGGGACGAAGGCAACCCCGCCGCGGCGCTTGAGGGACTTCAGAGCGGTCTCGCCGATCCGGAGCGCCGCGACCTCGTACGCCGGGTGATGGTGGCGATCTTCACCGAGCTCGGCGCCGACCACCCACTGGCGCGCGAGCATCGGCGCCGGTTGTCAGCCGCGCTGAACTAGTGCTCTCAGCGCTAGCCGGCCGGGCCGGCCGCTCGCGCGTCTTTGGCGCGGGCTTGACGGCGTCGTCCGAGCAGCACCAGCACCCCGACCGCGATTACCACCAGCAGGAAGCCGAAGAACATCGAGCTGCCCAGGCCGATACCGCCGAACGGCAGCGCGATCAGCTGCACGAGGCCGAACCCGACGGCAAGCAGCAGGATGACCAGCAGGACCAGCAGCACGATGCCCCGGATGCGCGCCACGATGCCCGCGCTGGCCGGGGGGAGGAACAGGCCCATCATGCGCAGCATGAACAGCTGACGCCCGGATGGAGCCTCCTGGCCGAGCTTCTCCATGGCGGCCTTGAGGTCGTCCGGCCGGCGCTCGGCCAGAGCCATGGAGGCCTTCATCATCTGTCTCAGCGCCGGGCGCTCCTGCGGATGGCAGCCGGCGAGCGCCTCGTTGAAGTAGCTGCGCGCGGCGTCGACGTCGTAGCGCTCGGCGGCGCGCGCCCCCAGAATCGCCTTGGCGGCCACCCGATGCTTGGACTCGCTCACTAGCTGCTCGTCGGTGCGACTCTCGAGCTGTGGAATCGCCGCGAGCGCGCCCACCTGCATCTGCACCTTCATCTGCTTCTGCTTGGCCACGGTCAGCGAAAGTTTCGCAGACGTCGCGACTTCGGACCGCATCGGTTTGCCGGCGCAGTCGAGCTGGGTATCAGGACCGCATGATCATCGGAATTATCGTCGCTGTCTGCATCCTGCTGTTGATTCTCGCCTTCCTCGTGCCCCGTCTCACCGGGCCGCAGAAGGGTGTCGACCGCACGTTGGGGGTCGGCCAGCGCGAGGGGGGCAAGGCTCCCGGGCCGATCGGAAAGCTGTTCTCCAAGTCCTTCGGTTCATCGCGCAAGGCAACGAACAAGAGTGCCGCCACCGGTCGCAAGGGCCGGGGCAAGATGCCGCTTTAGAGATCGAGCGGGAAGGGCCGGTGCGCCGCGACCGAGGCAGCGCCTAGTCGCGCTCGGGGTCGCGCGGGGGCTCCTGCCCTTCGGGAGGCGGTTCCTCAGAGGCCGGATCCTCGGCTGGGGCAGCCTGTCGGCCCGCGCCGCCGGGAAGCGCTTCGAGTTCGACCGTATGCCCGGAGTCGTCCTCTGACGGGGGCGGGGTGTCGCCGAGTGAGCCCGGCTCATCACGCTCCGTCTCCTCCTGAGGCGGCTCGGCCTCGACTTCGCCGAGCCCCCAGGCGGTGGTGTCTTCGGTTGACGACTCGTCGCGCACTACGTCGGGGTCCGGCACGCCGACGGGGCCGACAGCGGCCGTTTCCGCGGTGGTTGGCTCGGGGCCGGTTTCGGCGGCGACCAGCGGCTCCGGCAGCTTCAGCCGCTCCATGGCGTCGTCGGAGGTGGCCAGCACCTCGTCGGCCAGTTGGCGGATGTCCTCGATAAGCCGTTGGCGCTCCTCCCAGAGCAGGCGGGTGTCCACCACCACCTGCTCGGAGTAATCGTCGGCCTCGCGCCTGACCTGGTCGGCCTCGGTGTCGGCCTGCCGCAGGCGATGGTCCGCTTCGGCTTGCGAACGGGAGGTCAGGGCATCGGCGGTCGCGTGTGCGCGCTGGAGGATGCTCGCGGTCTCGATTCCCACGTCGTCCAGGGCCTTCTGCACGGCGCCCTCGCGCGTCTGGTCGGCCTCGAGCTCGGCCACCAGTGCGCGTACGCCGTTGACGAACTCGTCCACGGCAGCGCGGTCGTAGCCGCGCATCGCAAGCGGAAAGCTCACCTCACTCAGCCGCTCGGAGGCTGATGCTTCTCGGGGAAAGCGCGGCTCGTGCGGTCCGGAGGGGTCGCTCGACTCAGAATCGGCCATGCCCGCAGTATGCCCGTGCGCCGGATGGCTAAGCCGGATCTGTTGATCCTGCTGGTCTGTGGTCATCGTAAGCCATTCGCCATCCGCCACCAGCTCCCTTGCGAGCGGACCCGGCGGGCATTCTCCTGCTCGTGTTTCCATAATCGCCGTTATCGGGCGTTGGAAAAGCGGTTCTAGCTCGGAGGCCGCAGCCCGTCGACGTCCAAGGAGTCGTCGTCGGGGCTCCTCCCCGGCGCGTAGTCGCGCACCCAGAAGCTCTCGTCCTCGAGCATCTCGTTGATCTCGGGCGCCTTCATCGTGCTCACGATCAGGATTCGGAGCGGCTCGCCGGTCTCGTTGTCGAGGCGATGCGCGCCCGCGCGGCCGGCCGGAAAGGCCACGACCTCACCGGGTTCCAGTTCCCGCGAATCTCCGTCGCGGCCGGTGAGGGTCGGCTGCCCGGAGAGCACGATGAGGAGCTCCTCGTTGGCGTAATGGGCGTGCAGCGGGAAGGTCGCGGCGCCCGCCGGGACCTCGAACAGCGACGCCCCGAGCTGGCGCGCGCCCGCCTGCTTTGCGAGCTTCGCGCGGCGCCATCGAAACGGGGGCTCGTCGCGCTCGGCGTCGAACTCGGGCTTTAAGACGTTTGCCATGGTGTCGAGAATCTAAGGTATCCCCATGAGCTTTCAGACGCCCTACGCCGAGCCCCGGACCGCACGCCGTGAAACCACCGCGGTGTTCGCGCAGACCATGTTCCTCGTGTCCGTTGCGCTCGGCTTCTGCGTGGCGGGCACGCTCATCGGCCGCGACCTCTCCACAGGTGCGGCGCGGGCGTGCTCGTTCGCCGGGCTCGGCATGCTCCTGGCCCAGGGCTTCCTGGGCGGCCGAATCCGCGCGCTCCGGGTAGGCGCCTTCGCCATCGGCTGGCTGTGCGTTCTGGCGCTGCTGATCGGGCTCGGCCTGGCGCCGTTCGTGGCCTACGTGGCGACCGTCGACCCCAGCGCCCTCACAACGGCCATCGCCGGGACCGCGCTGACCGTGCTCGGCATGGCCGCTCTGGGCCTGGCCCTCTCCAAGGACCTCGCCGGCTGGATGCGACCGCTCTCCTACGCAGTGTTCGCGGCCGTGGTGGTGAGCCTGCTCGGACTGGTCTTCGGCGGCCTGGGAGCGCTCAACCCGCTGCTCTCGCTCCTGATCTTCGGGCTCTCCGCCCTGCTGATCATGGTCGACTTCAACTACCTGCGCCGCCATGCGACCGAGGACGACGCCGTCTGGCTGGCCACCGGCATCTTCGTCTCGGTGGTCAACATCTTCATCTCGCTGCTCAACCTCAGCCGCTGAGGCGCCCTAGCCGGGCTGATCGAGTCGCCCGGCCAGCGACAGCTGGCCCTTGGCGATCTCACGCGAGCCGGGTTGCGCGGCGCGGTGCCACACATCCACCACCTCGCGTGCCGAGGCGTGCCGGTAGCTGATGCCGCGCTCGATCGGCTCGACGGCCACCACACCGTCCTTGACCTGCCGGACCGTGGCGTGAAAGCGCCGGCCTCCCTTTGAGACCAGCACGATGTCGCCGGACCGGATCTGCTCGAGCCTCACGCGCAGGCCAGCCTACGGCAGAATCCGGGGCGCCGTGAGCGCCCACCAGGACCGCCCCCTCGATGCACGCGAACTCGACCCCGATCCGCTGGCCGTGTTCGCACGCTGGTTCGGTGAGGCACGCGACGCGGGGGCCTTTGAGCCCGAGGCGATGGCCCTGGCCACCGCCACGCCCGACGCGGGGCCGTCCGTGCGCATGGTCCTCAACAAGGGCTTCGACGAGCGCGGCCTGGTCTTCTACACCAACTACGGCAGTCGCAAGGGAGCCGAGCTGGAGGCCAACCCGCAGGCGGCGCTGCTCTTCCACTGGCCCGAGCTCGGCCGCCAGGTGCGGATCGAGGGCGCGGTCGGGCGCGTGGCTCGCGGCGAGACCGAGGCCTACGCCCACAGCCGCTCGCGCGGCAGCCAGCTGAGCGCGCTGGCGTCGCCCCAGAGTCGCCCGGTGGAGAGCCGCGAGTGGCTCGAGCGTGAGGTGGAGACGCTCGCGCGCCGGCACCAGGGTGACTCGCTGCCGGTCAAGGACGAGTGGGGCGGCTATCGGCTGGCCCCGGAGGCGTGGGAGTTCTGGCAGCACCGGCCGGACCGCCTGCACGACCGCTTCCGCTACCTGCCCGCCGCCGGCGGGGGCTGGCGCATCGAGCGCCTCGGGCCCTGACCCCCGCGCCTGCTACAAACTCGGGCCATGGCCGACGAACCCGTACTCGTGATCACCGGCGCCAGCACCGGCATCGGCGCCGCCACGGCGAGCCGGGCGATCGAGTTCGGATACCGCGTGGTGCTTGCCGCTCGCTCCGAGGACAAGCTCGAGGAGCTGGCCGGCGAGCTCGGCGGCCGCGACAAGGCAATGGCCGTGCGCTGCGACGTGACCAGCTGGGAGGATCAGCAGGCGCTCGTGGCCGCGACGCTTGACGGATTCGGGCGCATGGACGCCTTCTTCGCCAACGCGGGCTTCGGGGCGGCGCGCGGGTTTCTCGAGGAGTCGGTCGAGCACTGGAAGTCGATGATCGACACCAATATCTACGGCGCGGCGCTGTCCATCCGCGCGAGCCTCGCCCATTTCCGTGAGCAGGACAGCGGCCACCTGATCCTGACCAGCTCCGTGGCGGGCCGCCGCGTGATCACCGGGTCGCTCTACTCGGCCACCAAGTGGGCGGTAACGGCCATGGGTGAGGCCCTGCGCCAGGAGATGGCGGACACCGCGGTGAAGATGACGCTGATCGAGCCGGGCATGGTCGACACCCCATTCTTCGAGAACCGCCCGAGCGGTGCGCTGGAAGCCGACGACATCGCCCGAGCGGTGATGTTCGCGCTCACGCAGCCGCCCCACGTGGACGTGAACGAGATACTGGTACGACCCATCAACCAGTCCGGCTGAGCACCTACCGGTCTCTCCGCAGGAAGGCTCGGGTCGCGTTCAGCCCTCGGGCTGGGCCTCTGGAAGCTCCTCGGGGCGCAGTTCGGAGGGGTGATTGTTTCCGGAGGCCGGCGCAGGCGGCCTTGCGAGCAAGAGGTGGCTTGTGGAGACGGCCTCGGCAAGATCGATCAGCTTGCGGCCGGATCGGCGGGAGTGGGAGCGCAGCAGCTCGAACGCCTCCCGCTCGTCGATCCCGTAGCGCTCCATCAGGATCCCTTTGGCCCGCTCGGTGAGCGCCCGGCGGCCAAGGGCTCCTTCCAGGCTGTGGAACTCGGCGAAGCGACGGAGGACGATGTCGACCGCTCCCTGGAGCTCCTCCGGGTCGCCGGCGGTCACATAGGCGAAGATCCCCCGCCTGGCGGCCTGGTTCACGAAATCGGCGTCCTTGTCTTCGAGGATCGCGATCACCGGGCAGGCGGCCTCCTGGACGATCTGTGAGATCAGATCGAGCGCGTGCTCGGAACTATCCCCCAAGCCGACCAGCGCCACATCGGGCATCGTCTCGGCGGTGGCGGCCGCGACCTCAGAGACCTCGAGGCTGCGCGCGATAACGTGGTGGCCCATCGCCGCCACCAACCCAGTGGTCGTCTTCAGGCGTTCCTTTCGCTCGTTAGCGATGAGGACGCGAAGCGGATCGTGCGCGTCAGAGCTCATAGCGGCGGCGTCGCTCGACGCGCGACCGTAACACATTTCGCGCCTCCTGAGTGGTAAGCTCGCGGGCGCTTGGCCCCCAGCACCAGCGGTCCTGGCGACCTCGACCTCAGAGTCCGGTCGAGAAAGCATGCCGGCCCCAGTTCTCCGGTCGGCGCGAGGGACCCGAGACGTAGGAGGGCCAGACATGTCAGAGCTCGTTAGGACTCGAGGCGCGAGGCCGGTTGTCGCAGCCGTATCCACCGCGCCCCCGGCGCTGCCCAATTCGAATAGGTTGAGGCGATCGGATCGTCGCGTGACGCCCGGAGCCAGCATGAGGTTCGTCGCCGCGACCGAGCAACTCGGCAGCGGGGCACAGTTGGTCTCTGCGACGGGCGAGGTCGATCTCGCAACGGCGCCGGCATTTGAGCGGACGCTGCTCGCCGTGGCCGAAGACCAGATGGGCGAGATGATCGTCGACTTGACGGGCTGCAGCTTTCTCGACTCCAAGGGGCTCAGGGCCCTGGTCGCAACCAAGGCGCGCCTCGAGCGCTCGAATCGACGGCTGGCGCTCGTCCTGTCGAATCCGAGCGTGCTGAGGATCTTCCAGATCACGCAGTCCGACAAGCTGTTCGAGATCTACCCCTCGTTGGACGCGGCCGTCGGCGGCAACAGAAACGGCATCGGTCATGCCTAGCTGGCAAGAGCGAGAGTCGGACACCCGGGCCCGCTCCCGCGCGGACAACGAGTCGACGGCACGGGCGCGTGGGAGCCAAGCCGCGGGCGGGGGGATGAGCTCCTTTCGGTGCGAGTGCGGAGACGAGGCCTGCACGTGCGCGATCCGCCTCACAGCGGTGGAGTACGAGTCGGTTCGTGCGTACGCGACCCACTTTGCGATCGCGGGTAACCACGAGAACCCCGAGAGCGAGCAGTTGGTCGAGGAGCACGAGCGCTTCGCTGTTGTGGAGACGGTCTATGGCGAGGCCGCCAGGCTCGCCCGTAGAAGCTACCCGCGGCAGTGGCGTCGGCTGACCCGCTCGACTGACCCGCTCGAGACATCATGCCAGGTACCGAGGGGCGAGCCGAGCCATGGACCCAAGAAGGTCCCGCCTTCGCTCGAGCACGAAGGTGCTTTCGAGCGGGAGCGCTCTACGGTGAATTCCCCGCAGACAATTCCCCGGCCAGACCGCCGACGGCGGCGTGTCCCGGCCGACGGCATCGAGTTGCTGAACGCGCACTGGCACGGGCTCCGCCAGCGCTGACGCACACATACGCACGCCGACCGATCGAGCCGGCAGTCCCGCTGACCGGGTCGGCGGCGTCCACCGCCCGTCGTAGGCTCGAGGGGTGAGTCGGGCCCAACGCGTCTACGCACATCTGGACATGGACGCCTTCTACGTGAGCGTCGAGCTTCAGCGCCGGCCGGAGTTGAAAGGCAAGCCCGTGGTGGTCGCCGGGTCGAGTCCGCGGGCGGTGGTCACCACCGCCTCCTACGAGGCGCGGCAGTTCGGCATCTTCTCGGCCACGCCCGCCGAGCGTGCGCGGCGGCTGTGCCCCCAGGCGGTCTTCGTGGCTCCGGACTTCGAGAGCTACCGCGCCCGCTCGCGCGAGCTGATGGCCGTTCTGCGCTCTCACGTCGAGCGCGTGGAGGTGGTCGGGCTCGACGAGGCCTATCTCGACCTGAGTGGCTTCGAGCGCCCGCGCGCGGCCGCGCGGTGGGTCAAGGCGGCGATCGCCGAGGAGACGGGCCTCTGCTGCTCGATCGGGATCGGGCCGAGCAAGCTGGTGGCCAAGGTGGCGTCCGATGCCGAGAAGCCCGACGGCTTCGTGGTGCTCACCGCCGCGCAGGCCCGCGAGCGCTTCGCGGGCTCGCCGCCCGGCCTGGTACCCGGCATCGGGCCCAAGACAGCCGCGCGGCTCGAGCGCCAGGGCATCACCACCCTCGGCCGGCTCGCCGAGACACCGGAGGATGCGCTGGCGGGCTGGTTTGGCTCTCGTCTTGGGCCCTATCTGGGCCGGCTGGCGCGCTTCGAGGACGACCGAGAGATCGAGACCGAGCACACGGCCAAGTCGGAGTCGCGCGAGACCACCTTCGACCGCGACCTGCGCGGCGTGGCCGAGCTGGAGCCCGAGCTGCGGGTACTCACCGAGCAGCTCTGCGCCACGCTGGCCAAGCACGAGCGCCGCGGCCGCACCATCGGCATCAAGGTGCGCTACGACGACTTCTCGATCGTCACGCGAGCCCGCTCGCTGGCCGCGCCGGTGAACGAGCTCGACACCGTCTGGGAGGTCGCGCTGGGCCTCCTGCGCCGCCTCGAGCCGCCGCGGCCGGTGCGCCTGATCGGCGTGCGCGTGGCCGGCCTGGACGAGGCGCCCCACTCCATCGTGACCGAGGACCAGATGACCCTCGCGTTCTGACCCCTAGCGCACTGCTCTCGGTGCGCTAGCTTCAGTCCGCGATGGCAAACGATCGCCTGACCGGGCTCGACAGTTCCTTTCTGCATCTCGAGGACGCCACGTCGCACATGCATGTGGCCTCGGTGATGGTCTTCGAGGGGCCTCCTCCCCCCTACGACGAGCTGCTCGCGGCCTTCGAGCGCCGCCTGCCGCTCGTGCCCCGCTACCGACAGCGGCTGGCGTTCGTTCCGCTCGGTCAGGGCCGGCCCAAGTGGGTTGACGACCCACACCTCAACCTGCGCTACCACGTGCGCTCGACCGCGCTGCCGTCGCCCGGCTCCGAGCATCAGCTCAAGGACCTGGCGGGGCGCGTCTTCTCGCAGCAGCTGGACCGAGACAAGCCGCTCTGGGAGGCGTGGTTGGTCGAAGGCCTCGTCGACGATCGGTTCGCTGTGCTCTCCAAGACCCACCACGCGCTCGTGGACGGGGTTTCAGGCGTGGACATCGTGTCCGTGCTGTTCGACACCTCACCCGAGCCGGCGGCTCCGCCCGATGCCGGCGACCGTTGGCTGCCGCGCCCCCTGCCCAGCGCGGCTCAGCTGCTGGGCGAGGCACTCGTCGAGCGAGCCACCGTCCCGGGCGAGATCACCCGCACCGTTCGCGCCATCGTGCGCGGCCCGCGCCGCATCCTCGAGGGCGCGCGCGATGCGGCGGTCGGGCTGGGGGCGATGGCGTGGGCGGGGCTCAATCCGGCGCCGGCGAGCCCCTACAACAAGCCGATCGGCCCCCATCGCCGCTTCACGTGGGTGAGAGCCGACCTCAACGACATCAAGGCGATCAAGGACGCTCTGGGGGGCACGGTCAACGACGTGGTGCTCGCCACCGTGGCCGGAGGACTGGGCAAGCACCTGCGCCGCCGCGGCCAGAACACAGACGGCCTCGAGCTCAAGGCCATGGTGCCGGTGAGCGTCCGCCAGGAGGTCGAGCGCGGCGCGCTGGGCAACCGCGTCGCCGCGATGATGGCGCCCCTCCCGGTGTGGTGCCAGGAGCCGGTGGCGCGTCTCGACATCGTGAGTGAGCAGCTCAAGGACCTCAAGTCGGGCAGCCAGGCGGTGGGTGCCCAGGTGCTGACCGAGCTGTCGGGGTTCGCGCCGCCCACGATCATGGGCCAGGCGTCGCGGCTCATGTCGCGCCAGCGCTTCTTCAACCTCGTGGTGACCAACGTGCCCGGCCCGCAGTTCCCGCTCTACCTGCTCGGGCGCCGCATGCTGGACCCCTTCCCCATGGTGCCGCTGGCTTCCGGCCAGGGGGTTGGAGTGGCGCTGCTGTCCTACAACGGGCGCATCAACTTCGGCCTCGTGGGTGACTTCGACCTGCTCTGGGACCTCGATGACCTCGCCCTCGACATTGAGGACGCGCTGGCCGAGCTGGCCGAGGAGGCCGGCGTGGAGCTGCGCGCCGCCGAACGAGCCGGCGTATGAGGTCGCGCCTGGCCGAGTGTGCCCGCGACCTCGGCCTCGAGATCGACGTCCGGCGCCTGGAGGCATCCACCCGCACGGTCAAGGAGGCGGCGATCGCCGTGGGCTGCGAGGAGTCGGAGATCGCCAAATCGATCGTGTTCGTGGCCGACGGCGATCCGGTGGTCTGCATCGCCTCCGGGCGCCACCGCATTGACACCGAGAGGCTGGCCGAAGTGCTCGACGTGGCCGAGGTGCGCCAGGCTGCTGCCGACGAGGTGCGCGCATCGACCGGCTTCGCCATAGGCGGCGTCCCGCCCTTCGGGCACGATGTGCCGATCCTCTTCGACGAGTCCCTGCTCGAACACGGGCGCGTCTGGGCGGCCGCCGGCGACCCCCACAGCCTGTTTTGCGTCGATCCGCGCAAGCTGGCCGAATGCGTGAAGGCGCGCGTGGTGGCCGTGGGCGAGCAGCCGCCCGACTAGACGCCGGTACAGCCCTCCCCCGGGAATCCTGTACAGCGGGAGAAAGACCGCCGGCCCCGGCTCTCGGACCATGTGGCCATGGATCCTTCGCTCAACGGTGACGTGATTCCGGCCATCGAGACGATGTGGGTGCTCGTGGCCGCCATCCTCGTCATGTTCATGCAAGTCGGCTTCATGTTCCTGGAGGTCGGCTTCTCGCGCATGAAGAACGTCGGGACGATCGTCCCGAAGGTGCTGGCCAACTTCTCGATCGCGGCGCTCTGCTACTGGGCCGTCGGCTTTGCCCTGGCCTTTGGCGGCACGGGCTGGTTCGCGGGCACGGAGGGAACGTTTCTGGGCACGACCGACGGCGACCTCTTTCCGGCCATGGCCTTCTCCTCCGCCTCGGTGCCGGCCAAGTTCTTCTTCCAGTTCGTCTTCTGCGCCGTCTCGCTCGCGATCGTGTGGGGCACGACCCTCGAGCGGATCAAGTTCGGCGCCTACCTCATCTACGCGGTGATCTTCAGCGCGCTGATCTACCCGATCATCAGCCACTGGATCTTCGGTGGCGGCTGGCTGCAGGCGAACTTCGGGATGCAGGACTTCGCGGGCTCGACCGTGGTGCATCTGATGGGGGCCACCGGAGCGCTCGCTGCGCTGCTGCTGCTCGGCCCGCGCCACGGCAAGTACAACCGCGACGGCGAGCCGAACGTCATCCCCGGGCACAACATGCCCCTTGTGGGGCTCGCGGTGCTCGTGTTGTGGTTCGGCTGGTTCGGCTTCAACCCGGGATCCACGCTGGGCGCGATCGGCCTGCGGTTCGCCGACGTTGCCGTGGTCACCAACCTGGCGGCCGCGGCGGGGGTGATCGGGGCGCTCTCGGTGAGCTACCTGCGTGTGAAGGCCTTCGACATCGGCATGGCCGGAAACGGGGCGATCGCCGCGCTCGTGGCCATCACCGCGCCCTCGGGCTACGTCGAGTTCTGGGCCGCGCCCATCATCGGCTTCGTGGCGGGCGGGCTGGTGGTGATCTGCATCATTGCCATCGACAAGCTGGTGGACGATCCGGTGGGCGCCCTCTCAGCCCATGGCATGGCCGGCATCTGGGGCACGCTGGCCTGCGGGCTGTTCACGTCGCCGCGGCTGGCCGAACTGAACGCGATCGGCGAGGGTGGGCTGTTCTACACCGGCTCGTTCGAGCAGATCGGCGTGCAGGCGCTGGGCATCGTTGCCTCCTTCGCGGCGGTGTTCTCCGTGAGCTTCCTCGTGTTCTACGTGATCAGGGCCACCCACGGCCTGCGGGTGAGCGAGGCGGACGAGCGGCGCGGCCTCGACATCGTCGAGCACGGCATGTGGGGCTATCCCGAGCAGTTCATGCCGGTCCCAGGATCCGAGTACCACCCGCCGAACGTTGCTGGTGCCAGGCAGGGTGGCCTGGCGGCGCTGATGTCGGCCCGCAGTCAGGAGAGCTAGTGAGATGAAGAAGATCGAGGCGATCATCAGGCCCGAGCGCCTGCAGGCCGTGCAGGACGCGCTCGACGAGCTCGGAGTGTCGGGGCTGACGGTGAGCGAGGTCGTGGGCTGCGGGCGTCAGAAGGGCTACACCGAGCAGTACCGGGGCTCGCGGGCCAACATCTCGTTGCTGCCCAAGATCAAGGTCGAGTCCGTTGTCTCGGAGAGCATCGTCGAATCGGTGGTGGACGCCGTGGTGGGAGGCGCCCGAACCGGCGAAATCGGCGACGGGCGGGTCTTCGTCTACCCCGTGGAGCAGGCCGTGCGCATCCGTACCGACGAGCGCGGCGAGGACACGGTGCGCCACGACCAGGCCGAGCACTGGGGCCACTGAGCCCCGATCCCGGGCTCCTTACGACGCGTAGCGCTCGCGCACCAGGTCCGGCCAGGGCAGCGCCTTCAGGGCGAGCGCGACGGCCGATCCCAGCAGCACCCAGACAGGCCAGAAGTAGCCCGCTCCGGCTGCCGCCCAGACACCGATCACGAACAGGTTGAGAATGGCCACCGCACCCGCGTCGGTGCGCAGCCGGCGCCGGCGGCGCAGCGTTCGCAGCGACTCGGCGTCGGCCGCCTCGGACAGGCGCAGCGGCGGGTAGGAGAGCACGAACCAGGCGTCGAGGCTGGCAATGAGGCCCAGGGCGAGCAGCGGCCACACCGGCCACAGGTCGGGGGCACCGGTGAGTGCCCAGACCGACAGCAGCACCGCGGCCACGATCCCGAGCGCTCCCAAGCGAAAGCCCAGCCGCCGCCGGCGCACGGCTTGGCGCTCGATCGCGTCGGAGTCGGTGAGCGCCAGCGGCCGGCTGGCGCGGTCAGGCGCCTCCACGGGCTCCACCAGCGGGATCGTGGCGCTCACGCGCGTCCCGGTGCCGGGTGGGCTGTCGACCTCGAGAGTTCCCTCGAGCGCGCCGACGCGGTCCTGGAGACCCTGAAAGCCCGAGCCGGAGCTGAACTCGGCTCCCCCCACGCCGTCGTCACTCACCACCACCTCGAGCGCGCCCTCTCGCACGGTCACGGCCACGGTGGCGCGCTGGGCCTGCGCGTGCTTGCCCACGTTGGCCAGGCACTCCGAGACCACGAAGTAGACGGCCGCCTCGACCTGGTCGGGCAGGCGCTCGCCGGGAGCCGCGGTCACCTCAACCGGGACCGGCGCGCGTCCAGCCAGATCGTCGAGCGCGGCCGCCAGGCCGCGGTTGGTCAGGATCGCCGGATGAATGCCGCGAGCCAGGTCGCGCAGCTCCTTGAGCGCCAGCCCGGCCTCGTCGCCCGCACTCCGCACCAGCTCGGCGGCCTGGGGATCGCCCTGCTCGGCCCGCTTCTCGGCCATGCGCAGGGTCAGCGCCAGGGCCACGAGGCGCTGCTGGGCGCCGTCATGAAGGTCGCGCTCGATGCGCCGCCGTTCGGCGTCGGCCGCCTCGATGATGCGCGAGCGCGCGTCGCGCAGGTCGGAGACCTGGGCGGTGAGCACCGGGTCGGCGTTCGAGCCCAGCAGCAGCTCGGCGTAGGCGCCGTAGAGGCGCGCGAGCGCGCCCAGGGCGGGAATCCCCACGCGCAGCACCACCGCTCCCAGCACTCCCAGCACGAGCGCCTCGGGCAGGGTGTCGACCACCACCACACCCAGATCGATTCCGTCCGGGATGGCCCAGAAGGTGAGCGGCGCGAATAGCGCAGCCACACCCACCGAGAGCACGCTCGCGGTGAGGATGAAGGCCACGGCGCCAAGCGGGAGCTGCAGCGCCAGAAAAACGAGGTCCTTCCAGGTGGCCGGGTCGGCCAGGCGCGCCCCCAGCCGGCGCCAGCTTGACCCCTCCGGCGGTACCGGTCGATAGGGATCCGCGATCACCCGGCCGGTCAGGGCCTCGATCAGGCGGCGCTCGAGCTGGGCGATCCAGCGCCACGCGTACACGGTGGCGATCAGGATCGGGATTCCGATCAGGGTTATCGCCAGGCCGGCGCCCAGCGAGATCGCGGTGACCAGGAAGGTGAACTCGGCGATCCCCAGCGGCAGGGCGAGCAGCAGGTACGCGATCCCGCCATATGTGCAGGGGTTGAGGATGTCGCGGCCGAGCCACTCGCGCATGTAGCGGCAAAGGGTAGATCCGCGCGGCCTGGGAGTCGGTACGGACACCCGTACGGAGGCGGTAGCTTCCGGGTTATGTCAATTCGGTGCGCCCTCTGCCTGGCCGTGGTGTTCGCGGCCCTGTTCGCGGCGGGCCAGGCGGGCGCTTCATACGGGACGCTTTCCGCCGCGCCGGGAAATGCGGCCAAGGCGCCCGCCTTTCCGTCGCGGGCGCAGATCAGGGCGGCCCGAAGGTACGTGCGCGGGCGCGCCGGGGCCTCATTCGCGCTGATCGATACCCGTGGGCGCCTGCACGGCTTCGCTCCGCACAGGCGCTACATCAGCGCCAGCGTGAGCAAGGCGATGATGCTGGTGGCCTACCTTCGGCAGATCGCTCCGCGGCGGCCCAACGCCGCCGAGCGGGCGGCGCTCGGCCCGATGATCACCATGTCGGACAACGGCCGCGCCGATGCGATCTACGCCCGGGTGGGCGACGGCGGACTGCTCGCGGTGGCCAGGCGAGCGGGCATGCGCGATCTCACGGTCGCCGGCTATTGGGGGAGCGTGTTCTTCAGCGCAACCGATCAGGCCCGTTTCTTTCGCCGCCTGCCCTCCATGGTGCCGCGGCGCTCACGCCCCTATGCCCGCCGGTTGCTCTCGTCGATCATCGACGCCCAGCGCTGGGGCTTCTCGCGGGTGTCGGTTCGCAAGGGCTGGCGCACCTTCTTCAAGGGCGGCTGGCGCCAGACCGAGAGCGGCTCGCTCGTACACGAGGCGGCGCTCTTCGAGCGCGGCCGCAAGCGCTTCTCGCTCGCCGTCCTGACCGACGGCAACCCCTCCCACGCCTACGGCACCGCCACCCTGCGCGGAGTGGCCAGACGCCTGTTTCGAAAGGACCCCGAAGCGGGCTCGCCGGCCCATCGCCGAGCCGGACTGGTCGACCTGAAGCGCTACGCCCCCGACCTGCGGGTGGGGCTCGTCTACCGAACACCCGGAAATCTCACCGGGCGGCGACTGCCCGGCTACTGCCGTGACTGGGCGCTGATGCTCCGGCCCGCCGCGCGCGATATCGCGCGGGTGGAGCGCCGCCTGCGCCGGCGCGGGCGGGCCCTGCTGATCCTCGACGCCTATCGGCCCGCGCGCGCATCGCGGGCGCTCGTGCGCTGGGCTGAGGCGAGCGGGCGCGGCGACCTCGTTGGCACCTACATCGCCAGGCGCAGCCGCCACAACACGGGCTCGGCGGTCGACCTCACTCTCGTCCGGGCGCGCGACGGCAAGCGCCTGCCCATGGGCTCGGGCTACGACGAGCTCGGCCCGCGCGCCCACACGCTCAACGCCAGCGGCGCGGCACTGCGCAACCGGCTGATGCTCAAGCGCAGCATGGAGCGCTTTGGCTTCAGCGGCTACTGGCGCGAGTGGTGGCACTTCGAGCACCGCGTGACCGGGTCGCGCTACCTCGATCTGCCGCTGGGCTGCAACCCGCGATAATCCCTGGTATGTCCAGCGGCTCAGATCCTCTGCGCGTGGCGCTCGCCCAGATCAACGCCACCGTGGGCGACATCGCGGGAAACGCGGCGAAGATCGCCGGACACACTGCCGCGGCCCGTGACGAGGGCGCCGCGCTCGTGGTGTTCCCCGAGCTGTCGCTGAGCGGCTACCCGCCCGAGGACCTGCTGCTGAAGACGGCCTTCCTCGAGGAGGCCGGCGCTGCGCTCGAGGACCTGGCGGCCCAGACGCGAGGCATCGTCGCGCTGGTCGGCTTCCCGGAGAGTGCCGAGGACGTTTACAACTCGGCCGCCGTACTGGCCGACGGCGAGGTTGCCGCCGTCTACCGCAAGATGTATCTCCCCAACTACGGCGTCTTCGACGAGCAGCGCTATTTCCAGTCGGGCGCCGAGGCCGCGATCTTCGAGCTCAACGGGATTCCGATCGGCCTCTCGATCTGCGAGGACATCTGGGAGCCCGGGCCGCCGGCGATGAGCGAGGCGCTCGCCGGCGCCCAGCTGATCGTCAACCTGTCGGCCTCCCCCTATCGCGCCGGCTACGGCCGCGGGCGCGAGCGCATGCTCGTCCAGCGCGCGCTCGACAACCTCGCCGCGATCGTGTTCGTAAACACCGTTGGTGGCCAGGACGAGCTGGTCTTCGACGGCCACAGCCTGGCCGTGGACCAGGACGGGCGCGTACTGGCTCGCTGTCCCCAGTTCGAGGAGTCGCTCACGCTCTGCACGATCGACCCCCGCGAGGTTGCGGCCGCGCGCCTGCGCGACACGCGCCACCGCGTGAATGTCCGCCGCCAGCGCCGGGCGGCCCCGATCGCCGAGCCTCCGGTGGTTCACCTGGCCAGCCTCGAGGCCCCCGGCCGGGCGGAGACCGTGGGCGGAAGCCTGGCGCCGCTGCTGGAGCCCGAGGCCGAGGTCTATGCCGCCCTGCGCACGGGATTGCACGACTACGTCGAGAAGAACGGCTTCGATCGGGTGGTGATAGCGCTCTCTGGCGGCATCGACTCCGCGCTCGTGGCGATGCTGGCCACCGACGCGCTCGGCGCGAAGCGGGTCAGCTGCGTGTCCATGCCCTCGCCCTACTCGAGCGAGGGCACCCGGGCGGACGCGCTGGATATCGCCGCCAACCTGGGCTGCGAGTTCATGGAGATCTCCATCGAGGAGGCCATGAGCGCCTACGACGCCATGCTCGCCGGCCCCTTTGAGGGCCGCGAGCCTGATATCGCCGAGGAGAACGTCCAGGCGCGCATCCGCGGCAACGTGGTGATGGCCCTGTCCAACAAGTTCGGCTGGCTCGTGCTGACCACCGGCAACAAGTCCGAGATGTCGGTCGGCTACGCCACGCTCTACGGCGACATGGCCGGCGGCTTTGCCGTGCTCAAGGACGTTTTCAAGGGCTGGGTCTACCGGCTCGTGCGCTGGCGCAATGAGACCGCAGGCCGCGAGCTGGTGCCCGCGAGCGTGCTCGAGCGCCCGCCCTCCGCGGAGCTGCGCGCCGAACAGACCGACCAGGACTCCCTTCCCGCGTACGACGTGCTCGACGCCATTCTCGAGGGCTACGTCGAGGAGGACCACGACGCGGTCGAGCTCGTACGTCGCGGTCTGCCCAGGGAGGATGTCGAGCGGGTCATCCGCATGGTCGATCGCGCCGAGTACAAGCGCCGCCAGGCGCCGCCCGGCATCAAGATCTCGACCAAGGCCTTCGGGCGCGACCGCCGCCTGCCGATCACCAACCGCTACGAGGGTCGCGCCGACGACGCTCCCGAGCGCCGCCTGCGCGCGCTGAGGTAAATGGCCGAGGCCGGTTCGCGGCTGCTCGCCCCCGCCTCGGAGAGGTCCACTCAACTTTTCGCCTGGTGCTGCTCCTGGCCACGCCGGCGGCCGACGTCCGCTGGGAGCACCATCCCTCCCATTTCTGGCTGGTGCTGGCGGCGGCGCTGGTCAGCGCAGCGCTCGCCTTTCAGACCAGCGGCATCGCGTTGCGCCGGGCCGACGCCCGGCTGTTCCTGATTTCGCTGGCCTTCCTGTCCGCGGCCGGCTTCCTTGCCCTCACGCGCTGGGCGAGGTCGAGGTAAAGGGCAAGCGCGAGCCGGTGGACGCCTATCTGATCGACGCGCAGTTCGGCTGATTCAGCGCTCAGCCGCGCTGCGGACGGCCAGGGTCATACGCGAGAGGGCGCAGACACGCCCATCGTCGTCGGTGAACGTGACGTCCCAGACCCAGGTGGTGCGGCCCCGATGAAGGGGCGTGCCCTCGGCGTTCACGGAGCCGCTCGTGATCGGCCGCAGGAAGGTGGTGCTGTTGGACTGACCGACGGCGAAGCTGCCGTTCTCCTTCACAGCGCGAGACGTCGTGACCGACACCATCGACTCGGCGAGCGCCGCGTAGGCGCCCCCGTGAACCAGCCCCATGGGCTGCTGAACATGCCCCTCGACGGCGAAGCGGGCGCGGCAGCGCTCCGGGTTCGCCTCGAGCAGCTCGAAGCCCAGAATCTCGTCGAGCGTTCCGGGAGTCGGATAGGTCTCGAAATCGGGGCTCACGGGGGCGCGCACACTACAGTTCGCGCTGCCCGAAGCAGCCGGATTTGCCGGCTGCGCAGGGTCGCGATCAATAGATATGGCCACTTTCGACCAGCTTTCCGACGAGCAGCGCGCGATCGTCGAGCTCGTGTTGCAGCAGAGCAAAAGCTACGACGAGCTCGCGGACATGCTCGGCATGCCCGAGCGGCGCGTGCGCGAGCTGGCACGCGACGCCCTCGTCGACCTCGCGCCCATCAGCGCCCGCGGCGTCGAGGAGGACTGGCGCGGCCAGCTGGCCGACTATGTCCTCGGCCAGCAGGCCGGCCCCGAGGTCACGGCAACGCGCGGTCACCTGCGCCGCTCCGAGGCCGCCCGCGTGTGGACGCGCTCACTGCTCGACTCGCTCGAGCAGCTCTATCCCAACGGTGACCTGCCCGCGATCCCCGAGGGCGAGCGCGGGCGCGAACGCGCCGCCGCCACCGCCGGCGAGGCGGTACAGCGACGCCGCATCCTGGCCGCCGCCGGGATCGTCGCCCTGCTGTTGATCGGACTGCTGGTATGGCCCCTCGGCCTGCTCACCGGGGGAGACGACGACGAGGGCAGCGCCAGCTCCGACGACGGTTCCCCGGCCCAGACCGGCAGCGCTCAGGGGGAAGGCGCGTCGGGGCAGTCCCAGGGACAGGCTCAGGGCCAGGCCGTCATCGCCGAGCAGGGGGGCAAGACCCAGCTGGTGGTGACCGCAACCGGACTTAAGCCGAGCACCGAGCGGAGCGCCTATCAGGTCTGGCTCTACAACTCGGCCGAGGATCGCAAGTCGCTGGGTGCGACCGTGACCGACGCACAGGGCAGGCTGCAGTCGGGCGGAGAGCTCCCCGCGGACTACCGCAAGTACCGCTTCATCGACCTGACCTCCGTAGCGGTCGAGGGCGCGAACCAGCAGAGCTTCCAGAGCGGACCGTCGGTGTTGCGCGGGTTGCTCGAGCTGCGCGACAAGCCGGTGACTCGCGGTACCGGCAACAAGCGGGTCAGCCTGCTTGCGGAGATACGCCTGCTGGCTCTGCCCGAGTCGGGCTGAGGTGGACGTACCGGCCGGCTTCGCGCCGTTCCCCGAGCAGGGCCCCTTCCTGGAGCACGTCGGCCCAGTCCACGTGCGTGAGGAGGACGAGGAGCTCGTGCTCGGCCTGCGAGCCGAGGAGCGCCACGCCAACCACCGCGGGACCATCCAGGGCGGGCTGCTGTCCACGTTCGCCGACTTCGCACTGGGCCGCGCGATCGAGGCCGACGCCGACGACGGACGCGATCGCGCCACCGTCAGCCTGACCGTCGACTTCCTCAAGCCGGCGGCGCCCGGCGCCTGGATCGAGTCCCGAACGCGCGTGGACCGGGTGGGCGCCACGCTGGCCTTCGCCAACTGCTCGCTGACCGTGGATGAGCGGGAGATCGTGCGCGCCCGGGCGGTCTGGGTTGTGGCTGACTGAGCCGCCTCGTTAGGCTCGCGCGGCGCCGAGCGGACGCGCGCCTAGCCGGGCGGCGCCGGCAGCAGCTTCCCGGGGTTCATGATTCCGGCCGGGTCGAGGCGCTCCTTGGCGGCGCGGAGCACCTCGAGACCGAGGTCGCCGACCTCTGCGCGCATCCAGGGGATGTGATCTCGGCCGACGGCGTGGTGGTGGCTGATCGTGCCTCCCTCGGCCATGATCGCCTCGCTCGCGGCCGCTTTGGCCGCACGCCACTGGTCGAGAGGCGCCTCGGCTTCCTGACGGGCCAGAAACGTGAAGTAGAGCGATGCTCCCGAGCGGTAGAGATGGGAGACGTGGCACATGACGAGCGGGGGCGTACCTCGCCCGCCGAGCGTGCTGTGAAGGGCCTTGGTGACCGCGGCGTGCAGCCGCGCCAGGTTGCTCCAGCTGGTCGCTGTTTCCAGCGTTTCCACGAACACGCCGCGGTCGAGCAGCTCGTCGCGGAGGTAGGGGCCCGCGTAGCGGGTGGCCAGCCAGGCCTCCCCCGGCCGGCGGCCCAGCCGCAGCCCGCCGCCCCCGCGCAGGAGAGCCGAGGTGCGCATGTGCCGTCGCTCGACCTCGTCCGCCTCGCCCTCGAAGCCCACGATGGCCACACAGCCGCCCTCGCGGCCCCGTCCGCGCAGGTAGGCCTTGGCGAGCCGGTCGCTGGTGCTGCCGCGCGACGCGAGGGCCATCCCCAGGCGAGTCTCCTCCTCGTCCGAGAGCCGGGCCACGTCCGGCGAGCAATCGGCCTGCTCCATCACGCGAAGGGCCTCGCAGCCCTCGGCGAAGGACCGGAATGACCAGCCCTCGTAGCGGCGGCGCTCGGGCAGCACGCGCACGCGCAGGGTGGCGTCGCAGATCACCCCCAGCACACCCTCGGACCCCATCACGAGCTCGCGCAGGTCGGGTCCCGCGGCGCTGGCCGGAAGCGCCCGGGCGGCCAGCTCGCCCGCCGGAGCCACCAGGCGAAGCCCCTCGACCAACTCGTCGATTCGCCCGTAGCCCGTGGAAGCCTGCCCGGCCGAACGGGTGGCCAGCCAGCCGCCCACCGTCGAATACTCGAACGACTGCGGCAGGTGGCCCAGGGTCAGCCCTTCGCGAGCCAGACGCCGCTCGGCCTCGGGACCGAGGAGCCCGGCGCCGAAGCGGGCGGTGAGAGAGATGCCATCGATTCCGTCGAGGTCGTCGAGGCGGTGGAGGTCGAGCGACAGCGTGCCCGCGAACCCGTCCCTGACCGGCTCGACGCCGCCCACAACGCTCGTGCCGCCGCCGAACGGCACCACCGCCACCCTCGCCTCGGCACACCTGCTCAGCACGGTCTGGACCTCCGCGGCCGATCCCGGCGCCACCACCGCGTCGGGAGCGCTCGAAGCGTCGCCGCTCCGCAGGCGCACCAGGTCGGGGTAGCTCTTGCCGGCAGCATGGAGGATCCGCGCACGACGCTCCTGGGACACGTGGTCGGCTCCGACCGCCTGCTCGAGGCGGGAGCGCATCGCCTCGCCCAGCCGCGAGTCGGGCACGCGCACGTCCTCGAACGCCACCGGGCCGCTGCGCGCGCCCGGGTCGACCTCAAGCGTCTCGCTGAGCAGGCTCAGGGCGGGATCGGGCAGAACGACCTGGTGGCCATCCTCGCCCCACCCCCACCACCTCACGGCTCGGGTCCTCCGAAGAGGGCGTCCAGGCCGTCCAGAGCGCCGCGTAGCTGGCGCGACCCGGCGGCCCGGAACTGCAGCGGCGCGAAGCGCGCCCAGCCGCGGGGCTTGTTGTCGAGCTCGATCGCCACCTGTGTCCCCCCTGACTCGGCGGGCGAGAGCGAGATGGTGGTGAGCGAGGAGGCCAGAATGCGCTCGAAGGGCGATCCCGCCACCTCCTGGCGCCATACCAGCCGCTCCCCCTCGGTGAACTCGACCCGGGTGAAGTCGGCACGCACCGCCTTGCCCCGGGGCGACCCCAGCACCGTCGTCCACGCCTCAGGCGTGGCCTCCTCCACCCGAGTCACCCCGGGCCACCAGCGCCCCAGCTGCTCGGGGTCGCCGACCACCCTCCAGACCTCCTCCGGCGTAGCCGCCAAGACCGTCTCGCGCCGCAGGATCATCTATTCCGAGTGGTAGCGCACCAGGCTGGCGACGTCGTAGCCCTCGAGCTGCGCACGGCCGCGAAGGAAGGCCAGCTCGATCACGAACGCGCATCCCGCCACCGTCCCGCCCGCCCGTTCGACAAGGCGACAGAGCGCCGAGGCCGTACCGCCGGTGGCCAACAGGTCGTCGTGCACGAGCACCCGCGAGCCGGCGGGAATCGCGTCCGCGTGCACCTCGAGCGAATCCACGCCGTATTCGAGCGCGTACTCGACGGAGGCCACCGAGCGAGGGAGCTTTCCCGGCTTGCGGGCCAGGATGAAGCCGGCCCCCAGCTCGACCGCCACGGCCGCACCGAGCACGAAACCGCGCGCTTCGGCCGATACCACGTACTGAGCGTCGCGCTCGCGGCCGTAGGCCACCAGCGCGTCGACCGCCTCACGCAGCGCGCTCGCGTCGAGGAAGAGCGGCGTGATGTCCTTGAACACGATCCCCGGCTTGGGAAAGTCCGGAATGTCCCGGATGTGGTCCTCGAGGGCCACGGGCGCCCGATGTCTCTCAGCGCGCGAGCTTGCGCAGATCGCGGATCAGCAGCAGGTGCTTGAGGTGCGAGGCGATTGCCGCCAGGTTCTCGAGCGCCTCGACCGCCTCCTTGCGCCGCTCGGGATTGCGCGATCGCAGCGCCGGAGCCAGGATCTGCTCGAGCAGGGCCGCCTCACGGTCGGCCGAGGTGCGGAACACGCGCAGGTTGCGGCCCCCCACGCCGTAGCGCTTGAGCTCGGTCACGGCCCGGACGATCTCGCGCTCGGTGTCGTCGTAGAGCACCTCGCCGTCCCGCTTTTCGCCCTTGATAACCCCGTAGTCCTCCAGCTCCTTCACCAGCGCGGGGTCGGCGCTGGTGTCGTCGAGCACCTCCTCCAGGCGATAGAGCGAGCCCGGTCCGCGCAGCGCAACCGTCGCGCGGCGAGGCGAGCGTGCCTCAGCCGCCATCGAGTCCTCGCCGCTCCGCGGGGAATCGTTGTCCGCCCGCCCGGCCGCCAGTTCCTGGCGAATCACCCTCAGAGGCAGGAACTCGTCGCGCTGCAGCCGCAGAATCGTGCGCAGGCGGTCGACATCGGCCGGCGCGTAGAGGCGGTAGCCGCCCGGGGTACGCCGCGGGGACAGCAGCTTCTGATCCTCGAGGTAACGGATTTTGGAGATCGAGATGTCGGGGAACTCGCGCTCGAGCTGCTTCACCACCGCGCCGATCGTGAGCGCCTTCTCCTTGCGCGGCGGCGGCCCGCCCGCAACCTCGGTGCTCATCGCTGCTCCAGGTAGGTGAGCTTGTACTTGCCTACCTGCAGCTCGTCGCCGTCCGTGAGATGGTGCGACTCGATCCGGCGCTGGTTGACGTAGGTCCCGTTCAGCGAGCCGAGGTCGTCCACGAACAGCCCGTCGCGACGGCGCACCAGCAGGGCGTGATTGCGGGAAACGGTCACGTCGTCCAGGAATATCTCGGCTTCGGGCGAGCGGCCGATAGTCATCCGCTCATCCGCGAGCATGAAGGCCTCACCGGAGCGCCCGCCGCCCGACCGGATCACCAGCGTGGCACCCTCGTGGGTGACCTCGTCGAGGTCGACCGCGCGGAGCTCGCCGGCCTCGTCGACCTGGTAGACCTCGGTCGTGTCGCCGCTGCTGCCCTCGGCCTCGCCGAGAAAGGCGCCGCACTTCTGACAGTAGTTCGCCCCCTCGGCGTTGACGAAGCTGCACTCCGGGCAATGCACGGAGGCTCCCTCCTAGGGCTAAACGGGATCGGGGTCGGCGTCCGAGGGGATGCCCTTGCCGGACAGGATGTCGGTCAGCTGCTGCACATCGGCGCCGCTGATCACGGACTCCCCCTCTTCGTGCTTCTTGCGCAGGCGATTCACGAGCTCAGCCCGCAGAATGTCGATCTTGCCGTGCAGAATGCGCCTCCTATAGGAGACCTCCTGCTCTTCTTCGGTGAGCTGCTGGATCAGGTCCTTCAGCTCCTGGTCGGAAAGCGCCCCCAGGTCGGGAAATGTGTCCAACTCAGTCCTTTCAGAGTAGTGGCCGGACTATACCGTTCCTCAAGTAGAGGTTGAGTCTTGACGGATCGCCCGCCATCCATCTTGCAAGTAGAGGGCCGTTGCCGCAAGGGTCATGGCAATTCCCACGTAGAGCAGCGCCTCCGGGATCCAGGAGTCGATGACCAGCGCCAGCGCCAGCGCGCTCATCACCGGCCAGACGGCCCAGCGTCCCATCATGTTCACCTTCAGGTCCATTCCACGGCGCAGCGCCAACTGCGTGAGCAGCAGCATGAAGGCCTCGCGGGCGGCCAGCACGAGCAGCCCCCAGCGGGGCAGCAGTTCGAACTCCCAGGCCACGATCGCGCCGGACAGCACGAGCAGGCGGTCGACGAGCGGGTCGAGGAGGGCCCCGAGCCGGCTGTACTGGCCGGTGACCCGGGCCACCATCCCATCGAGGTAGTCGGTCCAGGCGATAATCGCGAACAGGGCGAAGGCCAGGCCGTCGCGCCCGTCATCGGACTGCAGCGCCACCACCAGGAACACGGGGATCAGCGCCAGGCGGGCGAAGCCGATCGCATTGGGAATCGTCCAGGGATGCAGCGCCTCACCGCGGCGCGTCTCGGGCGGTGGCCCGCCCGAGCGGTCGAGCCCGACCAGGCGGCGAAACGTGAGCGGCCGACGGCCGGGTGTGCTCACGGGAGCGTGTTGAGCAGTTCCGCCGCGGCCGTGGCGGCGCCGTCCAGCGCGAAAGAGCGCTTCTCCTGTCCGCGACGCACCTGCACCTCGACCTCGCCGGCTTCGAGGCTCTTGCGGCCGATCGTCATGCGCAGCGGACAGCCGAGCAACTCGGCGTCGGCGAACTTCTCCCCAGGGCTGGCGTCACGATCGTCATAGAGCGTGTCCAGGCCCTCCGCGCGCAGATCCTCATAGAGCCGGTCGGCGACCGAGCGGGCCTCCTCACCGGGCTTTCCCAGCGTGACCAGTTCGATCTCGAAAGGAGCGAGGGAGCGCGGCCAGGCGATGCCGCGGTCGTCGTGAAACTGCTCGATCGCCGCGGCGACGATGCGGGCCGGGCCGATCCCGTAGGACCCCATCCAGATGAGCTGCTCCTGGCCGCTCTCGTCGAGGTAGCGCGCGCCGAGCGGCTCGGAATAGCGCGTGCCGAGCTTGAAGATGTTGCCCACCTCTATCGCGGGCTCGATTCGGATGCGGGCCCCGCGCGAGCAGAGGTCTCCCTCCTCCACCGTGCGCACATCCACCCACTCGGTGGCGAAGTCGCGCTCGGGCTCCACCCCCTCCAGGTGGAACCCGGAGCGGTTGGCGCCGGTCACGAGGCCGTGCAGACCGCGCAGCGCCTCATCGCTGACCACCCTCACGGCGCTGCCCACAGGCCCTATGAAGCCGGGCTCGGAGCCAAAGAGCTCGCGCACCTCTGCTTGCTCGGCCGGCCGCGCGGGCGCGCCGAGCGCGTTCTGGAGCTTGATCTCGTTGAGGCGGTGGTCGCCGCGCACGAGCACCAGTGTGGGGCCGCTCTCGTCCACGATCACGGGCATGGCCTTGATGAGCGCGCCCGCGGGCACGCCCATCATCTCCGTGACCGCCTCGATCGTCCGGGCCCCGGGTGTCTCCACCGGACGCGGCTCGGCGAGCGCCTCGGGAAGATCGTCCACCGGCTGTGGTGTGGCGCTGGCCACCTGCACGTTGGCCGCGTACCCGGCCTCTGACAGCGCAATGTCATCCTCGCCCGCCGCGCAGGGGGCCATGTACTCGTGGGCGCCGGTCCCCCCCATCATCCCGACGTCCGACTCCACCCGATACCACTCCAGTCCGGTGCGCTCGAAGATGCGGTCGTAGGCCTGGATGTGCAGCTCATAGGACTCGTCCAGGCCGGCGGCGTCGCGATCGAAGGAATACGAGTCCTTCATGATGAACTCGCGTGTGCGCAGCACCGCCGCACGCGGCCGCGGTTCGTCGCGTTCCTTGGTCTGGAAGTGGTAGAGGATCTTGGGGAGCTGGCGGTACGAGCGGATCTCGCGGGACACGTGGAAGGTGACGCACTCCTCGTGGGTCATGGCCAGCACCAGCTCGGCGCCGCGGCGGTCGCTGAGCTTGAACAGCTCGTCGATGTCGTAGCGCCCGGTGCGCCGCCACAACTCCGCCGGGTGGAGTACCGGCATCAGCATCTCCGCGGCGCCGATTGCGTCCAGCTCTTCGCGAACGATCTGCTCCGCCTTGCGATGCGCGCGCCAGCCCGCGGGCAGCCAGGTCCACATTCCGGCCCCCAATTGCCGAGCGAGCCCCGCTCGCACGAGCAGCTGGTGCGACACCGCCTCAGCGTCGGCCGGGGCCTCCCGGGTGGTGGGGAGCAGATAGCGGGAGAGTCGCGTCACGGGTCGCGACTATAACCCCGCCGGCCTCAATTTCCGGCCCGAACAGGCCGATGAAGAGGGGGATGCTGGTATCGGCTAAGCAGGGACTCGCCGTCAAGGCGTGCGGCTGGGCTGCGGCCCTTCTGCTGATCGTGTTCACGCTCCAAGTGACCACCGATCTCGGCGGCTCAGAGCTGAGCGCAATCCTGGAGGACTACCTCTACAACGCTCTGCTGTTCACCGGCGCGGCCTTCTGCCTGTGGCGGGCCGCCGCCGTCAGGGAGGAACGGCTCGCGTGGGCCGTGATGGGCGCCGCCATCGCCATCTGGACCGCCGGGGACGTCCTGTGGACGGCGCTGTGGGCGGAGGATGCGAACGCTCCCTACCCCAGCATCTCCGACGGCCTCTGGCTGGCCTGGTACCCGGCCAGCCTTGCCGTGCTGTTCCTGCTGATGCGCTCTCGGCTCGCCAGCTTCCGCGCCAGCCTTTGGCTCGACGGGACGATCGGGGCGCTGTGCGTAATCGCGCTTGGCTTCGCATTCGCCTACGAGCCGATCGCCGACGGGGCCACGGGGTCGACCGCAGCCGTGCTGACCAATCTCGCCTATCCGCTAGGCGACATGCTGGTGCTGGGCGTGGTGGTGGCCATATTCGGCCTCACGGGCTGGCGCCCCGGGCGCGCCTGGCTGATCCTCGGCGCGGGATTGGCCCTCGCCGCCATCGCTGATGTGACCTACCTCGCCCAGGCGGCGCTGGGCACCTACTCGGACGCGTCGCTGGTCAATGCCGGCTGGCCCGCGTCGGCGCTGCTGATCGGCCTTGCCGCGTGGCAGCCGGCCAAGCGCGGCGTCGCCCCGGACGTGGAGGGCCTGCGCGTGGTCGCGGTGCCCTTCGTATGCGGGCTCATTGGCATCGCGCTGCTGGCCTACGACCACTTCGACCGGGTGAACAAGCCGGCCCTGGCGCTCACCGCCGCGACGGTTCTGCTGGTGCTCACGCGTACCGGTCTCGTTTTCGTCGACTATCAGCGGATGCTCGGGCGCAGCCGCCACGAGGCCCTCACCGATTCGCTCACCGGCCTGCGCAACCGGCGCAGCCTGATGGCGGACCTCGAGGAGGAGCTGCCGGTGGCCACCCATGCCTATCCGCGCGCTCTGGCCCTCTTCGACCTGGACGGCTTCAAGGACTACAACGACAGCTTTGGCCACCTGGCGGGTGACGGCCTGCTGGCTCGGCTCGGGCTGCGCCTGGCCGACGCGGTGAAGGGTCACGGGCGCGCCTATCGGCTCGGAGGCGACGAGTTCTGCGTGCTGCTGGAGCCCGGCGCGGCCGGGGTGGCCCCCCTGGTGGGGGCCTGCGTGGCGGCGCTGACCGAGCGGGGGGAGGGCTTCGAGGTGACCACGTCCTACGGCTCGGTGGTCTCCCCCGAGGAGGTGAGCGACGCCACCGAGGCTCTGCAGATCGCCGATCGCCGCATGTATGCGCGCAAGGGCGGCCGGCGCATGTCCCCCGGGCGCCAGTCGCGTGACGTACTGCTGCGGATGCTCTCCGAGCGTCAGCCCGACCTGCACGCGCACCTGCGCGGCACCGCCGACCTGGCCCTCGCGGTGGGGCGCGAGCTGGGCATGGACCCCGAAGCCCTGGACGAGGTGGCCCGGGCCGCGGAGCTGCACGACCTGGGCAAGGTGGCGATTCCCGACGAGATTCTGAATAAGCCGGGGCCGCTCGACGAAACGGAGTGGGGCTTCATGCGCCGGCACACGATCATCGGAGAGCGCATCCTGCTGGCCGCCCCGGCCCTGAAGCCGGTGGCGCGGCTCGTTCGCACCAGCCACGAGCGTTACGACGGCTCGGGCTACCCGGATGGCCTCGTGGGCGACGAGATTCCGCTCGGGGCGCGGATCGTGGGGGTCTGCGACGCCTTCGACGCGATGATCTCCGAGCGCCCCTATCGCGATCGACTCACCGAGTCGGAAGCCGTGGCAGAGCTGGAGCGCTGCTCGGGACACCAGTTCGACCCACAGGTCGTGACGGCGTTCGTGCAAGTGATGGACCGCGCACGAGCAGGAGCCGTCCGAGCGTAAAGCGCGAAGATGGCCGCCGTGGATTCACGGGCGGTGATCGTCGAGGACCATGATGCCCTGAGCCGCGGGCTGGAGCTGGTGCTCGGCAAGGCCGGCATCGACGTCGTCGGGTCGGCCCGCACCGAGCAGGAAGGCTACGAGATCATCCTCCGTGAGCGGCCCGGCCTGGCGGTGGTCGACATCGGGCTGGAGGACGGCTCGGGCGTGGAGCTCGCCCGTCGCCTCGCCGAGTCGGAACCGGACCTCGGCGTGCTCATCTACACCGGCCTCGACGACGAGGGGCTGCTGCGCGAGGCCATCGACTCCGGGGCGCGTGGATTCGCCCTCAAGGCCGGGCCCGCTCGCGACCTGGTCGCCGCGGCCCGTGCCGTGGCATCCGGCGGCAGCTACGTGGATCCCCATCTGACGTTCGTCCTCGGCGAGAGTGCCACCGGCGAGGTAGCCACGCTCTCACCGCGCGAGCGGGAGGTGATGGCGGCGCTGGCCGAGGGGTTGAAGGGGCCCCAGGTGGCCGAGCGGCTTGGAATCGCTCCCGACACCGTGCGCACCCACGTGGAGCACGCGATGCACAAGCTCGACGCGCGCACGCGCGTACATGCCATCGCCATCGCCCTCCAGCACGGACTGATCGAAATCCCCGATTCGACGTATTGACCCCGCCCCCGCGCGCGGCAATCCTTACTGGCCGGTGAGGAGCGCCGGCGATGCGACCCCAATCGAGCGTCCCGTCCTCCGCATTGTCTGAGGCCCGACGCCCCGGCTCGCCCGGATGCGCAGGGTTACACGTCAGGAAATGAGCGGCCGGAGTGCCAGTCGGGGCTGCCCGGCACTTCGCGCCGCTCCAACCTGCCTGAGGCCGTAGCGCCATCGCCAGGCGGCGTGCTCAGGCGCGTGAAAAGCGGCGGCCCTCGACGGGCGAGTCCGCTTCGTCCAACTCGATCTTCTTGGCCTTCGGCGCGCCGGCCATCGGTAGGGCCTGGCCGTTGTCCAGGGCGTCTCCGGCCGCCGCCGCTGCCTCCATCGCCGCGATCCGCTCCGGCGTCAGCTCGCCGGCGTTCTCCTCTTCGATCTGGTTGAGCCAGGCGGCGCCCTCGGCCGCCTTGCCCGAATCCACGACGATCTCACCGCGGTCGATCGACTTGTCGATCTCCGCGAAGAGCGCGTCGACCAGGTCGTCCTGTGGCACCTTCCGCAGAGGCTTGCCGTGGGCGAAGATCAGGCCTTCGTTCTTGGCTCCGGTGATGCCGAAGTCGGCGTGCGAGGCCTCGCCGATCCCGTTGACCGCGCAGCCCAGCACGGCCACCTCGATGGGGTCGTCATAGGCCCGCAGGCGCTCCTCGATCTCGGCCACCACGGTGTCCATGTCGAACTGGAGGCGCCCGCAGGTGGGGCAGGCGATCAGCACCGGCCCGCGCTCGCGCAGCTTGAGCGCCTTGAGGATCTCCCAGGCGACCTTGACCTCCTCCTCGGCGTGGAAGGTGGAGAGCGAGATGCGGATGGTGTCCCCCACCCCGTCGGCCAGCAGCGTGCCCAGTCCCACCGCCGACTTGAGCGAGCCCGACCACTTGGTGCCCGCCTCGGTGATCCCGAGGTGCAGCGGATGGTCGATCTTCTGGGCCAGCAGCCGGTTGGAGGCGATCGTGTTGGGCACGTTGGTCGACTTGATCGAGACCTTGAAGTTCTCGAAGCCGAGGCGTTCCATCAGCTCCACGTGCTCGGTGGCGGCGCTCACGAGCGCCTCCACCGGGTTCTCGCGCTCGAGCTCGTGCAGGTGCTTGGGCAGCGACCCCGAGTTGACCCCGATGCGCATGGGTACGCCCGCCGCCCTGGCCTTCTCCACCACCTCGCCGACCTTCTCGTGACCGCCGATGTTGCCCGGGTTGATGCGGATGCAGTGGGCGCCGGCGTCGATGGCCTTCAGCGCCAGGGTGTGGTTGAAGTGGATGTCGGCGATGATCGGTATCGGCGACTCGCGCACGATTCGCTCCAGCGCCCTCACGTCCTCGTCGCGAGGTACTGCGCAGCGCACGAGATCGCCGCCGGCCTCGGCCACGGCGTGAATCTGGCGCATGGTCGCCTCGAAGTCGGCGGTCTCGGTCTTGGTCATCGACTGCACCGCGACGGGGGCCCCGCCCCCGATCTTCACTCCGCCGACGTCGATCTGCCGCTTGGAGGCCATCCCCTCCAAGCCTAGCTACGCCTACCCGTATAGCTCCTCGATCTCGGCGGCGTACTTCTCGTGGATGGGCTTGCGCTTGAGCTTCATCGTCGGGGTCAGCTCGTCGCCGCCCGGCTCCCACTCGGCATCGAGGACCGTGAACTTCTTGATCTCCTCCACTCGCGCCATGCCCTCGTTGGCCGCGTCCACGCCGCGCTGGACCTCGGCCAGCACGGCCTCCTCCCCGTGCTGTTGGGCGAAGGCCGGAGCCACGTCGGGATCGAGCGTGATCAGCGCGACGTTGTACGGCTTGGCGTCGCCGATCGCCACCACCTGGCCGATCACGGGGCTCGAGGCCTTGACCTTCGCCTCGATGTTGGCGGGCGACATGTTCTTGCCCGCCGCGCTGATGATCAGCTCCTTCTTTCGGTCGACGATCCTCAGGTAGCCGTCGTCGTCGAACTCGCCCACGTCGCCGGTGTGCAGCCAACCGTCGGAGTCGATGGCCTCGCGGGTCTTGTCGGGCTGGTTGCGGTAGCCCGGGGTCACCACCGGGCCGCGAATCAGCACCTCGCCGTCGTCCTCCGCGAGCTTGATCTCAGCACCGGGCGAGACCGGGCCCACGGTGCCGATCTTGATCCTGTCGGGCGGGTTGCACGTGCCGTAGCCGGTGGTTTCCGACATGCCCCACAGCTCGGCCAGCGGCACGCCGATCGCGTGGAAGAAGGCAATCACCTCGGGCGGAGTGGGCGCAGCACCCACGTTCACCGACTCGACCGCGTCGAGGCCCAGGCGCGCACGGATCTTCGAGAGCACGAGCTCGTCGGCCTTGCCGTGCTCGGCCTGCAGCTCCGCGGGCAGCTCCTTACCCGCCTGGTCGAGCTCGACCTTCTTGAGCCCCACGCCAAGTGCCCACTCCGTTGCCTGCTTCTTGGCCGGATCGCTCTCGGCGGCCACTCCGGCCTCGATCGCAGCCTTGAGCTTCTCCCAGATGCGCGGAACGGCAAAGAACCATGTCGGCCGGACCTCCGGCAGGTACGCCACCACCTGGCGCGGGTCGGGGCAGCAGGTCGTGGTGAAGCCCAGCAGCATGGGCAGATAGTGGCTGCAGGCGCGCTCGGCGATGTGCGCCATGGGCAGCCAGGAGATCACGCGGCCGTCGGACGGAAAAGCGATCACCTCGTCGAAGCCGCTGATGGCCGCGACCACGTTGGCGTGAGTGAGCTGGACGCCCTTGGGCGGCCCGGTGGTGCCCGAGGTGTAGATGAGCGTCAGCGTGTCCTCGGGCTCGACGGCCCTCCAGGCGGCCTCGAAGTCGAAGTCCTCGCGAGCGTGGGACTCGACATCGCCGCCGTCGTCGACCACGATCAGGTGGTCGAGGCCCTCGAGCCCCTCGACTCGGTCGAGAAAGGCCTTCTCCGTGATGAGAATCCGGGCCTCTGCGTCTTGCAGCTGGTACTGGATCTGCTCGGGCGCATAGGTGTTGTAGACCGAGAACGGTGTGGCTCCGAGGTGGAGCGCCGCGGCGTCGAACCAGTGAAACTCGGGGCGGTTGGTGAGCAGGATGCCCATCGCGCCACCGCGCTCGAGGCCCAGCCCCGCGAGCCCGGCTGCCGTGCGCTCGACCCTGTCGGCGTACTCGGACCAGGTCATCCGCAGGTCGTCGTCCTTGAGCCGCAGCGCACAGCGCTCGGGATGGGCCTGAGCCGTGAGCTGGAACGCCTCGGCGACGGTGGAGGCGTCGAGGCCGGCGGGCCTCTCGGTGCGACGAGCCTTGGTGACGGTCATGTGCGGAATCCTACGAGCAAAGCTCGCACCCCGCCTACGGCACTTGGAAGCCCTCGCCCGACAATCGCCCGATGTCGTTGCTGAGACCCACCAGGAAGATCAGGATCACCAGCATGAAGCCCACCACGCCGGCCCGCTCCATCACGCTGAAGGGCACCGGCTTGCCCCTCACCTTCTCGACGATCGCCCAGAAGATGTGCCCGCCGTCCAGCGGGAGGAAGGGGAACAGGTTCACGATCGCCAGCGAAAGGGAGATGATGGCCAGGATCCCGACCACCTGGGCCACGTCGCTGAGGATCGTCTGGCGCGTGACCTCGTAGGAGCCGACCACACCGGAGATCTCCTTGCGCTGCTCGGGGTCGATCAGCCGCGCGGGCAGCTCCAGAGTGGCCTTGGTGATGAACCAGAAGCGGTCGGCGGTCCAGTCGACCGATTGGCCGAACGGCAGGGTCTCGCGCGGCCCCTGGGCGTAGGAGAAGCCGATCCGGGTCCGCTTCGCGGCAGGGTCGTACACCGGTGTGACCTCGAACGTCTGCTCCCGGCCATTTCGCTCGACGGTGACCGTGGCCGGCTCGGCGGCCTTGCAGCCTCGCGTTGCCTGGCCCGCGCACTTGTGGCTCGCCACCTGCTCGGACAGCGCAGTCGGCTCGCCCCGCTTGCCGTCCACCGACACCAGCCGATCGCCCGGCTTGAGCACGGCCGCTGCCGGATAGTCCTTCTCGACCACCCCGACCTCGCTCGACTGGGTGTTGGCGCCGATCAGGAAGATGAACGCGAACAGCAGGACGAAGGCCACGAGCAGGTTCATCGCCGGCCCCGCGGCGATCACCACGATCCGCTTCCACACCGGCTGGGCGTAGTAGGCGCGTGTGCGCACCTCGTCGGGGAGGTCCTCCGACGGGTTCATGCCGCTGATCTTCACGTAGCCGCCCGCCGGGATGGCGCCGACCGCGTACTCGGTCTCGCCCCGTTTGCGGCTGAACAGCGTGGGTGGGAAGAAGAGCGAGAACTTCTCCACCCTCATCCCCACCGACTTGGCCGCCCAGAAGTGGCCCAGCTCGTGCAGGATCACGAGCAGGGCAAAGCCCACGAAGGCCAGAAGGGCGCTCAGCGCGGTCACGCGGCCACTCCGCGGGCGATCTCGCGGGCCTCGTCATCCGCCCGGTAGAGATCGGAGAAATGCCGCACGGGCCTCGCGGGCAGCTCGCTGAGGGTCGACTCGATCACCGCGGCGATGCCGGTGAAGGCAAGCTCGCCGCGTAGGAAAGCGTGAACCGCGACCTCGTTGGCGGCGTTGAGCACACAGGGCGCGGTGCCTCCGGAGGCGGCGGCCTCGCGTGCCAGGCGCAGGCAGGCGAAGGTGTCGGTGTCCGGCGCCTCGAAATTCAGCACGCCCAGCTCCACCAGGTCGAGCGTCCGCACCGGCACCTCCGCGCGCTCGGGATGGTGCAGCGCGTACGAGATCGGCACGCGCATGTCCGGGTAGCCCAGGTGGGCCAGGGACGCCCCATCGATGAGGTGTACGAAGGCGTGGACGATGGACTGCGGGTGAACGACCACGTCGATGCGGTCGTAGGGCACTCCGAACAGGTGGTGTGCCTCGATCAGCTCGAGGCCCTTGTTCATGAGCGTGGCGGAGTCGATGGTGATCTTGCCGCCCATGTCCCAGGTCGGGTGCGCGAGAGCTTCCTCGCGGGTCACGTCGTCGAGATTCGTGCGCCCCCGGAACGGCCCGCCGCTTGCAGTGAGCACGAGCCGGTCGACCGTTCCCGGAGCCTCCCCGCCGATCAGCTGGGCCAGGGCGGAATGCTCGGAGTCAACCGGGATGAGCTGCGCTCCGGTGGCCTCGGCCAGGGCGGTGACCAGCTCGCCGCCCACCACCAGCGACTCCTTGTTGGCCAGGGCGAGGTCGATGCCCTCTCCCAGGGTGGCCACTGTCGGCCCAAGGCCGGCCGAGCCGACCAGGGCGTTTAGCACCAGGTCGCAGTCGCTCTCGGTGATCAGCTCGACGAGACCCTCGGCCCCGCTGAGCACCGACCGCCCGGAGTGCTCCGCCGCGAGAGCCGCGGCGCCGGGATCGGCCAGTGCAATCCGCTCCACGCCGTAGCGCTCCGCCTGCTCGAGCAGCAGTTTCCAGCTCGAGTCGGCAGCCAGGCCGGCGACCTCGAGGTCGCCGGAGCGCTCGATCACATCGAGAGCCTGAGTGCCGATGGATCCGGTCGAGCCGACGATGAGAATCCTGCGCACCGTTCTGAGTGTAGGAGGCGGTCAGTCCTGTGCCAGGGTGGCGCCCAGCGCCGCCGCCAACTGGGCGGCCACCGACACGAGCAGCCGAGCGTCCGCCTGATCGAAGGCGCCTGGCTCAGTGTCTTGAAGAGTGATCGCGCCCCACGGCCGCCCATCGATCTCGACCGGCACGTCGAGCTCGGAGCGAACCTCACGCGTGGCCGGCACCGAGAAGTAGTCGGGCTCCGCGGCCACATCGCTCGCCAGTACGGCCCGGCGCTCCCTCAGGCAGCGCCCGACCAGGCCGCGGCCGGCGGGCTGAACGAAACCCAGGAAGGTCCGCTTGGCGAACAGGCCCAGGCCGGTGGCCATGTCCAGCAGCCGGCCGTTGCCGTTGTCCTGGCCGGCGCGCAGGCGCATGACACCCGCGGCGCTGACCCCCATCGCGGCAAACAGCTCCTCGGCCACGCCGGCGGACATCTCGGTTGGGTCGCCGGCGGCCGCCAGGCGTGCCGCCACCGCGCTCGTCACGCCCACTTGGCGGGTGCGGCGGGCGAGCAGCGCAGCCCCGCCCTGGACGGCGGGTCGCGGCGGCATGGCGCAGCGAATCAGCAGCGCGCACTCGAGCACGGCCTCCTCCAGCGCCGACGATCGCTCGTCGCCGTAGATCTCGAGCAGCCAGGTGCCCTCGTGGTCCGCCGCCGCGGCCACCAGCACCCCTTCGCGCCCTTCGTGCTCCAGCAGGGCGCGCTCGGCCCGGTCGGCGTCGCCGTCGTCGACCCGGGTCACGAACGCTCCGGCACCGGCTCGGATGAGGCGCGCGGTGGCGGGAT
The DNA here is from genome assembly GCA_963728495.1 of uncultured Thermoleophilaceae bacterium. Taxonomy (GTDB): domain Bacteria; phylum Actinomycetota; class Thermoleophilia; order Solirubrobacterales; family Thermoleophilaceae; genus JACVRW01. Next base: position 753,020 of record CAVSKI010000011.1, read on the forward strand.
AGTCGTCGATCGAATAGACGTCCATGTCGAATTCGAGGCGCAGCCCCTGGAGGCGCTGCTCGCGGGTGTCGGCCAGCGAGACTGTGTGGATGGTGTCGCCGCCGGCGGGTACGGACGAGATGGCCCACGCGGTCGCGTTCAGCGCGTCTGAAAGGGCCATGGCCACGGCCTCCACTCGTTCGAGCGTGCCCTCGCCGACCAGGTCGCCCTCGAAGCGCCCACCCGCCTCGTGTACCGCATCGCGAATCCGCTCGGCCAGGCTGCGGCGCAGCGCTCGCCGCTCTCCGCGCTCGGGTTGCTCGGGTGCGCGGGAGCCCGCCGTGAAGATCTGGCCGCCACCATTGCGCTTGGCTCGGTAAAGCGCAGCGTCGGCGGCGCGCAGCAACAGCGCCGGTGTGTCCACCGATGGCCCCAGGGCGGCTGCCCCGCAGGACACGAGGATGTTCTCGCCCGGAGCGCTGGACAGCGCCCGCATGGTGTCCGCAGCGACCGACCGAACGTCGGCGAGGCTCGCGCCGTCCATCACCACACAGAACTCGTCGCCCGCAAGACGACCCACCAGGCTGCCGGGACGGCTCGCCGCGGCCGCGACCAGGGCTTCGCCCACGCGCCGCAGGGCGCGGTCGCCTGCGGCGTGGCCGGCGGCGTCGTTGATGGCCTTCAGCTCGTCCACGTCGCACACCAGCACGGCCACCGCGCCTCCACGTTCGGAGGCGCGCATCGCCGAGCGCTCGAGGCGCTCCTCCAGCGCCCGCCGGTTTGCCAGCCCCGTGAGCGGGTCCTCGTAGGCCAGGCGCGACACCTGCATGAAGAGCTCGGCTCTGCCGATCGCGAGTGCCAGTTGGCCTGCCACCGCCTCGAGGAAGCGCACGTCCTCGCTGCGGAAGCGCGGGTGGCCCGGCGCTGTGGTGGCGTAGACCTCGCCCCATACCTCGCCCTCGACCAGGATCGGCACGGCCACGTCGGATTCCTTGCCCAGCCGCTTGAGCAGCGCGGCGGACCAGGGGTGGACATCCGGATCGTCTATGGCGTTGAAGTAGGAGACGCCGTCGCGGAGCAGGCGCTCGGTCACCGGATCCTCGCCCAGCGGGTAGCCCTCGTCGGTGGGATAGCGCTCTTCGCCGGGGCCGAGGTCGCCCACGTTGATGATCGTCCGCAGCAGCCCGCGCTCCTGCTCCCAGCGGCTCACCGAAAGCGAGGCCGCGTTCACGGCAGCACGGGCTTCCTCGGCCGCGACCTCCAGCACCTCTTCCAGCTCGTGCGTGCCGGCCGCGGCGGCGGCCACGCGGAGCAGTGCCTCACTCTCGCCCCCGGGCGTTCGCCTGAAAGCAGCCGAGATTACCCGCGCGGGCTCCATCCTTTCAACATCGGCCGCTGGGCTCGGAGGCTTGAGAGAATGTCTCCGCGTTGCGCTTCGGGATCTTCTACGAACACCAGAACCCGCGACCCTGGCGGGCACCGCGCTCAGAGCATCAGCTGCTCAGCGACGCCCTGGAGCAGGTCGAGCTGGCCGACCGCGTCGGCTTCGACTGCGTATGGGAGGTCGAGCACCACTTCCTCGAGGAGTACAGCCACTCGTCGGCGCCCGAGGTCTTTCTTGCGGCCGCGGCCGCTCGGACGCAACGCATCCGGCTGGGTCACGGCATCGTGCAGATCCCGCCGGCTGTCAACCACCCGGCGCGGGTGGCCGAGCGGGTGGCCACGCTCGACCTGATTTCTGGCGGGCGCGTGGAGTTCGGCACCGGCGAGTCATCCTCCGCCGCGGAGCTGGGCGGTTTTCTGATCGACCGCACGCGCAAGCGCGAGATGTGGGAGGACGCCATTGAGGGAATCGCCCGGATGTTCGTCGAGGAGCCCTTCGCCGGCTGGGAGAGCGAGTTCTGGCAGATGCCGGTGCGCAACGTGGTGCCCAAGCCCCTGCAGCGCCCGCACCCACCCCTGTGGGTGGCCTGCAGCCGGCGCGAGACGATCCAGTTTGCCGCTCGCAAGGGCATCGGCGCGCTCTCCTTCTCCTTCGTGGAGCCCGAGGATGCCGGGCGCTGGGTCGAGGACTACTACTCGATCCTCGATTCCGAGGAGTGCGTGCCCGCCGGATTCGCCGTCAACCCCAACGTCGCGGTCGTGCTCCCGATGATGCTCCACGCCGACGAGGCGGAGGCGATCGAGCGAGGCATCGACGGAGCTCACTTCTTCGGCTACTCGCTCGCGCACTACTACGGGATGGGCCACCACCGACCCGGCCGCACGGTGATCTGGGACGAGTTCAACGAGAATCGCGAGTCGCGCGGCTTCGCGCGCTCGCTGGTCAGCGCCGACGCGGCGCCCCTGGCGGTGAAGATCATGCAGCACGGCCTCGGTTCCCTGCGCGGGGCGATCGGTACGCCGGACCAGGTGCTCGACCTGTGCCGGCGCTATGAGGCGGCCGGCGTGGACCAGGTCATCTTCGTGCTCCAAGCCGGGCCCAATCGCCACGAGCACATCTGCGAGTCGCTCGAGCAGTTCGGCCGTCACGTGCTTCCGCACTTCGCCGACCGGCGCGAGGAGCGCGAAAGGGAGAAGGCCGAGCGCCTTGCTGGGGCCGTGGAGCGGGCATTGGCCCGGCGCTCGCCGCCCCGCGAGGCGCCGTCCGGCTATCTGATCGACGAGCAGGCCGAGCTCGCACGGGCGGCTCCGTCCCTCGGCGCCGCCGGGACTACGCGCGCGACTGCGCACGAGCGGCCAGGAGGCGCTGGCGAGGCTCGTGCGCGGCAAGAGCGACCGCCAGCTCGAGCGTCGCTTCGGCGCCGAGCGCGTCCAGCGCCTGATCTTCCAGGGCATGGCCCGCCAGTTCGAGCCCAGGTTCGCCTTCGGCTTCGAGGGCGATATCGCCTATGTCCTCACTCATTCGCCAATGGCTCCCCACCCTCGAAATGGACGGTGCGAGTCGAGGAGCAGGGCGCCCGCGTGCTGGCAGGAGTGAACGCCTCGCCTGCGATCACGTTCACGCTCTCCGTGCCCGACTGGGTCCGGCTGATCGCCGAGGAGGCAGATCCACAGGAGCTGCTGTTCTCCGGGCGCTTCGACGTCGAGGGCGACCTGGCGCTCGCCACCCGCGTGCCGGAGATGTTCGGCGCCGCGCCGCGCTTCTAGTTTGGTGCGCCGGGGGGTTAGAGTGGAAGTGTCACAGCAGGATCGCCGAGCGACGCGGCACGCATGATCGCTCAGCCAGAACGCCGTTAGTGGCCGGCCCCTGACGCTCCGACTCGTCAGCGACTCGACAACGGCCGACCATGCATCAGGCGCATCGCCTTCGAACGGTTCATACGAGACCACCTGCCGCGACGCTGCCAAGGGGCCGGCGCGATCGCGGAGCCTGACGTCTCTCGTGCCGAGGCGCCGGATGCCGCGCCGGCCGGCCGGTATGACGCGTTCGTCTCGTACGCGCGCGAGGACAGCGGGTTCGCGGTCGACTGGCTGAGCCGGTCCCTCGCTTCACGCGGGCAGGAGGTGTGGCTCGACGTCCAGGACATCCCGGGCGGCGCCAAGTGGCGGGATCGGGTCCGGCGCGGGATCGAGGCCTGCAAGGCGTTCGTCTTCGTGATCAGCCCCGACTCCGTGCGCTCGGCGCACTGTCTCGAGGAGCTGGAGGACGCTGTGGCGGCGAACAAGCTGATCGTGCCGGTGGTCTACCGGGACGCGCCCGACGGCTCCCTGCCGGCGGCGATCGCCGAGGCGGAGTGGGTGTTTCTGCGTGATCAGGATGACGCGGCGGGCGGGATCGATCGCCTGGTGGATGCACTCGAGACCGACCTGGGATGGCGCGACCAACATACCCGCCTTGCCGGGCGCGTCCGCGAGTGGATCGACGCGGAGCGCGACAGCAGCTACCTGCTCAGGGGCGCCGACCTGCGGGAGGCCGAGGGCTGGCTGGGTCGCCAGGACGGGCACCGGGCGGCGCCGACTCGCGAGCAGGCCGAGCTCATCGCCCGCAGCCGGCAGGCGGCGGGCCGACGGCTCTACACCATCATTGGCGCGCTCGTGGCGGGCTTGGCCATCGCCAGTGGCCTCGCTGTTCTCGCGCTGATCCAGCGCCAGAGCGCCATCGACGCGACCCACCAGGCGCAGTCGCAGCTGCTTGGAGAGCAGGCCACAAACACCGCTGACCTCGAGCTGGCGAGCCTCCTGGCGGTCGAGTCGTATCGGATCGCGCCGACGATCGCCGCCCGCGACGCGATCATGACCGTCGCCGACACCCACCAGCGCGGCAGGCCGATCACCGGGCCCGAATCGCGCGAAGACATCGTCTTCAGCCCCGACGGAAAGCTGCTCGCATCCGCGGACACGGACGCCAGGGTGCGGTTGTGGGATGCGGTGACGCACAAGGAGATCGGAGCGCCCCTCAGCGGCCACGCCGGCGTCCTCACGGCGCTGGCGATCAGTCCCGACGGCAGGACCCTGGCGTCCGGTGGCACCGATCACACGATCCGGCTCTGGGACGTGGCGGAACACCGCCAACTCGGCCGGCCGCTCACTGTCCCCGCCACCGACCTCAACTACGTCAACAGCGTGGCGTTCAGCCCGGATGGCCGGACGCTTGCGGCCGGCCTCGGCGAGAACACGATCCGGCTGTGGGACGTCGCCACTCGCCGACAGATCGGCGGACCGCTCACAGGCCACACCGACAGCGTCATCGACGTGGCGTTCGGCCCGGACGGCCGCCTGCTCGCGTCGGTCGGCAGCGACAGGACGGTGCGCCTGTGGGACGTTGCCGGGCATCGCCAACTCGGGCAGCCGCTAACCGGGCACACCAGCTTCCTGTGGAGCGTGGCCTTCGGCCCCAACGGGCGCTTGGTGGCCTCGGCCGGCGCCGACGGGACTATTCGGCTGTGGGACGTCGCGCGCCATCGGCAGTTTGGCGCGCCGCTCACCGGCCACGTCGGGACGGTGTCCACGATCAAGTTCAGCCCGGACGGCAGGATGCTCGCGTCAGGCGGCGCCGACGACACGATCCGGCTGTGGGACCTCACATCCCAACGGCAGCTGGGGGCTCCGTTCACCGGTCACATCAACGAAGTCCAGAGCGTCGCGTTCAGACCCGACGGGCAGGTGCTCGCCTCGGTGAGCTATGACGGCACGATCCGGCTCTGGAACATCGCGCCGCCTCGAGAGCGCCGCCCGCCGTTGATCGGCCACACCGACACCGTGAACGCCGTGGCCTACAGCCGCAACGGCAGGATGCTGGCTTCGGCCGGCGCGGATGACAGCATTCGGCTGTGGGACGTCGAGAGCCATCGCCAGCTCGGCGCGCCGCTGGTCGGGCACAGTAGCGACGTCGAGACCCTGGCCTTCAGCCCGAACGGGCGCATGCTCGCATCAGGCGGATTCGAAGGGGCGGTGAAGCTGTGGGACGTGGCGAGCCACCGCGAGGTCGGGCGACCGCTCGCCGGCCATGACGACGCCGTGAACAGCGTGGCCTTCAGCCCTGATGGCAAACTCGTAGCGTCGGGTAGCACCGACGTCAGCGTGCGTCTGTGGGACGTCGCGCGACAGCGCCAGGTGGGTTCGCCCCTGATCGGTCCGCCCGGCCCGATCAACGCCGTGGGCGCGGTGGCATTCAGTCCCGATGGCACGACGCTCGCGGCTGGTAGCAATGAGGCGATCCGGCTATGGAACGTCTCAACCCGCGACCAGGTCGGCCGGCGGCTCAAGGGGCATCGAAACTTCGTCAACGACGTGGAGTTCAGCTCCGACGGACGCACGTTGGCGTCGGCGAGCGCCGACAACACAGTCCGGCTGTGGGATGTCGCGAGTCACGCGCAGATAGGCGCGCCGCTTACGGGCCACACCGACGGTGTCAACGGCGTTGCGTTCAGCCGGGACGGTACGACGCTCGCATCCGCCGGTGAGGACAAGACGGTTCGGCTGTGGGACGTGGCGAGCCACCGTCAACTCGGCACTCCGCTCACCGATCGGACGGGCACGGTCCGCGGCGTGGCGTTCAGCCCGGACGGCAGGACCGTCGCCTCGGCAGGCGAGGACCGCGCGATCAGGCTGTGGACGAACGACCCTATCGATGCCTATATCGATCTACTGTGCACCTACATCGACTCTCGGCACGCCCGCGAGGCACTCAGGCGCGCTGCCCCGTCGATCGGATACCAGCAACCCTGCGCGTGAGGCGATCAGGCCCGCGGCCGCAGGCCCTACCCGTACCCCAACGCCACCGCCGCGTAATAGCCCACGACCATCGTGAAGAACACCGCGTCGAGCCGGTCGAGCACCCCTCCGTGCGCCCCGAAGAAGCGACTGGTGTCCTTGACCTCGAGGTCGCGCTTGATCATCGACTCGAACAGGTCCCCGACCGGGGCGGCCAGCGATATCAGGAAGCCGATCAGGAGCGCGTGCCAGCCGGTCAGCCAGTCTTGGTAGAGGCCGCACAGCCAGAAGGTGAACGTGCCGCCGACGATGCCGCCGGCGAGCCCCTCCAACGTCTTGTTGGGTGAGATCAGCGGCGCGATCTTGGTGCGCCCGTAGGAGCGGCCCACGAAGTAGGCGACGCTGTCACCGACGAAGGTGGCGATGAGCACGTCGAACACCAGCCCCATCCCGGTCACGATCTCGTCGCCGCCCTCGGTGATCTGGAGGTCGCGCAGCCAGATCGCGTGAACCATCGCCAGGCCGATCCACAGGGCGCCGAACATCGTCACCGCGATCGCCCACGAGACGTTCTCGCGGCGCGGGCGCAGCAGCGACAGGAAGAAGGTCACGGGAAAGGCGGCTACCAGGACCATGATCACGTTGCGCGGCTCGCCGTACAGGGCAGCGGCCAGCAGGGCCGCGAGCATCAGGAATCCCGCCAGCGCCGGAGGGCGCACCCGGCCCATCAGCGTGTAGAGCTCGCCGAGCGCGACCACACCCAGCACCAGCAGGCCCAGCGCGAAGATCTCCCCGCCCTGCCAGACGATGAAGATGGCGAAAAGCGCCGCCGGGATCGCCACCGCCACACGGGCGGGCAGGTCGGATTGGCCGTGCTTGGGCGGAGCCTCGGGGGGCGGCGGGTCGCCCCGGCGCGGATCGCGGACCGCGGCCACCGTCAGCGAGCTCCGAACCGGCGCGCTCGCTCGCGGTATTCGGCGAGCGAGGCCTCGAAGGCCTCACGGGAGAAGTCGGGCCAGAGCTCGTCTCGAAACACGAACTCCGCGTAGGCCAGCTGCCAGAGCAGGTAGTTCGAGATCCGCAGCTCGCCGCTCGTGCGAATGAGGAGGTCGGGATCGTGCATGTCGGGGGCGTAGAGATGACGGCGGAACTCTTCCTCCGTCTCTCCGCTGAACGTTCGCGCCGCGTCGACGATCTCCGCCCTGCCGCCGTAGTTGAAGGCGACGAAGAGAGTGATCGTGGTGTTGGCTGCGGTCTTCTCCTCGGCCCAGTCCATCCGGCGCATGAGCCCCTCGTTCAGGCCGTCGCGGCGCCCGATGAAGCGCATGCGAACTCCTTCTTCGTCCAACTCGGGAGTCTCGCGGTCGATTCGCTCGGCGAACATGCCCATCAGGCCGTCGACCTCGGCCCTGGGCCGCGTCCAGTTCTCGGTGGAGAACGAGTAGACGGTCAGCTCGCGTATGCCCAGCCGCGCGGCGTCCCGCAGCCGGGCCTTGACCGTGTCGGCTCCCGCCTGGTGGCCCGCGAGCACCGGAAGCCCGCGCTCGCGCGCCCAACGGCCGTTGCCGTCGGTGATGATCGCGACATAGCGGGGCCGAGCCTCCTCGGCCCCCATCAGACCTCGAGGATCTCTTCTTCCTTACCGGCGAGCGCCGTGTCGATCTCGCCGACGTGGGAGTCGGTCAGCTTCTGCAGCTCGCTCTCGGCCCGGTGCTCGTCGTCCGATCCGACCTCCCCCTCGCTCTTGAGCTCGCGCAGGTCGTGCATCACGTCGCGACGGATGTTGCGCACCGCCACGCGGCCCTGCTCGGCGATTCCGTGCACCACCTTCACCAGCTCGCGGCGGCGCTCCTCGGTCAGCTCGGGAATCTGGAGGCGGATCAGCTGGCCATCGTTCGACGGGGTGAGCCCGACGTCGGACTCCAGGATCGACTTCTCGATCTGCTTGATCGAATTCTTGTCGTAGGGCGTGATCGTGAGTAGCCGCGCCTCGGAGGCCGACACCTGCGCCAACTGGCGCAAGGGGGTGGCTGCGCCGTAGTAGTCGACTTCGATCCGGTCCAGCAGATGAGGCGACGCGCGGCCCGTACGCACCGTGGAGAACTCGGCTCGAGTCGACTCCACGGACTTCTGCATGCGGGCGCTTGCCTCGTCCAGGAAGTCATTCAGGATCTCGCCCGTCATTGGCTGCTGACCACCGTTCCCACGCGCTCGCCGCACACTATCCGGTCGATGTTGCCCTCGTCGTCCATGTTGAATACGTGGATCGGCAGGCCGTTGTCCATGCACAGGGAAAGCGCGGTCGAGTCCATAACGGCCAGGCGCTGCTCGATCGCCTGGTGGTGGCTGATCTCGGCGATGAACTCGGCCGAAGGGTCGGTTCGAGGGTCGGCGCTGTACACGCCCTCCACCCCGTTCTTGGCCATGAGGATGGCCTCGGCGTGGATCTCCAGGGCCCGTAGGGCGGCTGCGGTGTCGGTGGTGAAGAACGGGTTGCCCGTGCCGGCCGCGAAGATCACGATTCGGCCCTTCTCCAGGTGGCGCATGGCGCGCCGGCGGATGTAGGGCTCCGCGACCTCGGAGATCGTGATCGCCGACTGCACGCGGGTGTGCGAGCCGCGCTTCTCCAGTGCGTCCTGCAAAGCGAGCGCGTTGAGCACGGTGGCCAGCATCCCCATGTAGTCCCCCGTGGCCCGGTCCATGCCTGCCGCGGCGCCGGAGAGGCCGCGATAGATGTTGCCGCCGCCCACCACGATCGCCATCTCCACGCCGCGGTCGGTCACGGTCTTGACCTGTTCGGCTATGGCGGCGATGCGGCCGGGGTCCGCTCCGTACTCGAGGTCCCCCAGGAGGGCCTCGCCGGACAGCTTCAGCAAGACCCGCTTGAAGGAGGGCTTCACCCCTCGCCGACCCCAAACCGCGCGAAGCGCCGGACCACCACGTTCTCCCCCGTGCCTGCGGAGATCTCGGTGCGCAGCTCCTCGAGCGTCTTGCCCGCGTGCTTGTCCTCGTTCACGTGCGTCTGCCGTAGCAGCACGACCTCGTCGAGCCACTTGCGCAGGCGTCCCTCAACGATCTTCTCCTGCACGTTCTCGGGCTTGCCCTCGGCGGCCGCCTGCTCGCGGAACACGCGCAGCTCGGCCTCCCTGGCCTCCTCGGACACATCGTCCTCGGACACGTAGAGCGGGTTCGCCGCCGCGGCGTGGAGCGCCACCTCGCGGGCAAACTCCTGGAAATCGCCGTTACGGGCCACGAAGTCCGTCTCGCAGTTGACCTCCACCAGCACGCCGATCTTGCCCCCGGCATGGATGTAGCTCGTGACCACACCCTCGCTGGCGGTGCGTCCGCCCCGCTTGGCGGCAGACGCCTGACCCTTCACGCGCAGGATCTCGATGGCCTTGTCGATGTCCCCGCCGGACTCCTGGAGGGCCGCCTTGCAGTCCATCATCCCGGCGCCGGTGCGGTCGCGCAGGGCCTTCACGTCCTTGGCGGTTATCTGCACGGTGCTGCTCATCACTCCTCGTCAGGGTCGAAGGTGCGCCGCTCCCGCGGGGCGGCGGGGCCGGCGGCGGTGGCGGCCTCCGCGCGGGTGCCGCTCGGCGTGGCGGGCTCGTCGGGCGCGAAGCCCGCCTCCTCGGATTCGCGGCGGGCCCTCTCCTCGGCCTCCTGGCGCTCGCGGTCCTCCTGCTCGCGCAGGGCTCGTTCCTCGGCCTCGCGGCGCTCGGCCTCCTCGCGCTCGCGGCGGGCGGCCTCCTCCTCGGCCCGAAAGCGCGCCGAGCGCTCGGACACGACGTCGGAGATGCCCTGGATGATCAGGCGGCAGGAGCGGATCGCGTCGTCGTTGCCCGGGATCACGAAGTTCACCGGGTCGGGATCGCAATTGGTGTCCACCAGCCCGATGATCGGGATCTTGAGCCGCACGGCCTCGCGCACGCCGATGGTCTCGGTCTTCATGTCGACCACGAACATCGCGTCGGGCGGGCGCTGCATGTCGGCCACGCCGCCGAGGTTGGTCTCCAGCTTGTCGCGCTCGGACATGGCCCCGATGCGCTCGCGCACCGGCAGCAGGTCCATCGAGCCCGTCTCGGTCCACTCGCGCAGCTCGTGCAGGCGCTTGATGCGCTTGTTGATGGTCTGGAAATTGGTCAGCAGGCCGCCCAGCCATCGCTGGTTGACGTACGGCATGCCGCACGCCTCGGCGCCTTCGCGGATCGTGTCGCGCGCCTGCTTCTTGGTGCCGACGAACAGGATCGTGCCGCCGCGGCCGGCCAGCTCACCGGCGAACTCCTGCGCGGTGTGCAGCAGGCGCTCGGTCTTCTGCAGGTCGATGATGTGGATTCCGCCGCGCTCGCCGTAGATGAAGCGGCGCATCTTCGGGTTCCAGCGGCGGGTCTGGTGGCCGAAATGCACTCCGGCCTCCAGCAGCTCCTTGATGCCTATCTCGGTGGCCAAAGAGGGACTCCCTTGTCTGTTTGGGTGGTGATGCCCGCCGGCCGGCGATGCGGACCCGAGCGATCATTCGATTCCCGGGCAGGGCCGCAGCGCCTACGTGGCGGCGGGATAGAGGACTGGACGGCCGATAAGGATAGTTACTCCTCTTCCAACACCTCACCCGGGAAGCGAACCGTGCTGCGGTTGCCGGCCCGATCCACCGCCCGTACGCCGAAGTGGAAGTTGTCCTTGGTGATGTCCTCGACGGTGTAGTTGGTCACGTTGCCCACAAACCGGGAGTGTGTCCAAAGCGGCTCGGTGGTGTCACGCCACACGATCTCGTAGCCGGCGAGGTCCGGTTCCGCGTTCGCGCTCCACTGCAGGCCCGTGTCGTCGGTCAGCTCGCGGGCGTCGATCGCCACGTCGCTCGGTCGCGCGGGCGCGCGGGAGAGATTCACCAGCGCTGCCAGGTTGACGCGGGCCACCCGGGCGACGTAGCCGAAGTCGACGAAGCGCACGAGATCGCCGAACTGCACGCCGTCCTCCACGCGCACGTCCTGGTGCTGGTGGCGGTAGTCCTCGTTGACCTCCGTGAAGCGCGCGGCGGGGTAGCGGCGCTCGAGGAAGGGTCGGTGGTCTCCTCCCCGCAGGAAACGGTCGCGCCGGGCAATGATGCGGACCTTCATGCCGGTGGCCCGGTTCTGGCCCACCTCCTTGACGTAGCGGGCGAGCTGGCGGGCCTGGGAGTCGTTTTCTCCACTCAGGACGTCACGCAGCTCGGCCTCCTCCGGGGTCTCGTCGATTGGCGTGCCCTCGGCGTACAGGCGCACCGACAACGGCTCGCGCTGCCCGTTCTGGCCCAGCGAGCTCCCGATGATGTCGTTGGTGAACATGCCGTCGACGTTCAGGTTGGCCTGCTTGGCCAGCTCGGCATAGCGCGTCGAGCCGAACAGCCCCTGCTCCTCGCCCGCGACGGCCATGAACACGACGGTGGCGTCGAAGCGGCGGGTGGCCATCACCCGGGCCAGCTCGAGCACGGCGGCCACACCCGATGCGTCGTCGTTGGCCCCGGGTGCGTCACACACCGCGTCGAGCGGGTCGCTGCAGCGCGAGTCGTAGTGGCCGCTGACCACGTAATAGCGGTTTGCGGACTCGGGCTGGCTGCCGCGCAGGGTGGCCACCACGTTGGTGATCGCAGTCGGCTCCGGGACGCGCTCCGCCGGGCCCTGGATGTAGCTCTGCAGCTCGACGCTCATGCGCCCTCCCGACCTTGCCGCCGAGCGCTGCAGCTCGCGGTAAAGCCAGTCACGCGCGGCGCCGATGCCCCGCTCGGGATCGGTCTGGGAGGACAGGCTGTGGCGGGTGCCGAAACCGGCCAGCGTGCGGATCGACTGCTCGATGCGCTGCGGGTCCACCTCGCGCGCCATCTGGATCAGGCTCGGCGAGGGTTTGTGCTGCGTGGAAGCCGGTGCGGCAGCCGGCACCCCCAGGAACACGATGGCGACCACGAGCAGGAGCTGCTTCTTCATTCCGATCTCCCTTGTCGATCCGACCAAAGAAACGGGGCGCCTCGGAAGGCGCCCCGTTCTATATGTTCAGCCCCCGTCTGGCCCTCCGGAGACTGGCTCCCGTCTCGCCACATCGAGTGCTCGACGCAGGTCGGCGGGGGGTTTGGACTCGCAAATCTGCAGTTCCCCGGTCACGGGGTGGCTAAACATGACCTTTCCGGCGTGGAGAAACTGGCGCCCGAGCCCCAGCCGCCGGCCACAGGCCCGCCCGCCGTACTGGGGGTCTCCGCACACGGGATGATCGATCGCGGCGAGGTGTGCGCGGATCTGGTGGGTGCGTCCGGTTTCGAGCCGGACGCCCAGCAGCGAGGTGCGCGGGAGGCGCTCGAGCACCTCGAAGTGGGTCACGGCGGAACGCGGGCGGTCGGTGGTCGTCGACACGAGCGTTCGGCGCGCCCGGTCGCGCCCGATCGGAGCGTCGATCGTGCCGCTGTCGGCGTCCGGGTGGCCGGTCACGAGCGCCAGGTACTCGCGCCCCACCTCACGCGCCTTCATCTGCCTCTGCAGGGCCTCGTATGCCGACTCGTCCTTGGCCACGAGGAGCAGCCCGGAGGTATCGCGGTCCAGCCGGTGGACGATGCCCGCGCGCTGCGGATCGGCTCCGCCCGCCGCTCGCCCGCGCAGCGCGCCGGCCAGCGTCGGACCTTCGTGTCCGGGGGCCGGATGGGTCACCAGCCCGGCCGGCTTGTCGACGACCATCAGATGATCGTCCTCGAAGACCACGTCGATCGAGAGCTCGGCGGGCGGCTCCTGGGAGGCGTCGTCGGCGGCTACCTGCAGGCTCACCTGCTCACCCGCGACCATGCGATGGTTCTTGGGTCGCGCCCGCCCATCCACCTGCACGGCGCCGCTCTCGATCAGGCGCTGGCCCGCCGCGCGCGAGGCCACCGCTCCGCGCCCGGCCAGGAAGGCATCGAGCCGCAGGCCGGCGTCGTCGTGCTCCGCGGTCAAGCGGGTCGCTTTCGTCTTGGCCTCCCCTCCACCACGTAGAGCAGCGCGAAGACCCCGACAACGATGCACGCGTCGGCCAGGTTGAAGGCCGGCCAGGCAACCGGGTCGATGAAGTCGATCACGGCGCCCTCCCGGGCTCGGTCGGCGAGGTTGCCCAGAGCTCCACCGAACAGGAGGCCCACAGGGAGCCACAGCCACGGCTGGTCGCGGTGCAGCGCGAAGTATCCGAGCAGCAGAGCGAGGGAGATGCCGATCAGCACCGCCAGCAGCGCCCCGCCGCCCTCCAGCGCGCCGAAGGCCACACCGGTATTGCGTGCGTTGACCACCTCGAGCCCGGGGAACACGTCCACCGCGTCGCCGCGCACGATGTTGCGGTCGGCGATCTGCTTGGAGGCCTGGTCGACCGCCACCACAACGCCCGCGGTGACGAGAGCCGCGACCGGGCCTCCCGCCCTCACCCCCGGATGAGGTTCTCGACGATCGAGCCCACGATGATGAGCACGAAGGTGGCCACGATCGGGCTCAGGTCGAGCGCTCCCGGCCCTATGCGCACCGTCGGAAGGATGCGCCGGAAGATATTGAGGTAGGGGTCGGTCACGTCGGTCACGAACTTCAGGACGCCGTTGAGGAAGCGGTTGTAGGGAATCCGGGGGATCCAGCTCAGGATGATGCGGACGAAGATCAGCACCAGGTAGACCAGCACCAGCGTGCTCACGTAGTCGGCGATGTCGTTGCGGGTCACGGCCAGCCACAGGCTCATCGCTTCGTGGCCTCCACCACAGCATCCACCGCCGCACGGCAGACCTCGCGCAGGCCGCGCTCCTCGAGGAGAATGAGCCCCCGTTCGGTGGTTCCGCCCGGCGTGGCCACCCGTGTCCGGATCGTCTCCGTGTCATAGCCGTGCTCGCTGAGATAGGCCGCGGTGCCGGCCATGGTCTCCACGGTCATGCGCACGGCATCGTCGCGATCGAGGCCGTGGTCGGCTCCGGCGTCGGCGAACGACTCGGCCACGAGCGCCATGAAGGCGGGGCCGCAGCTCATCAGTGCCATGGCCGGCTCGATCAACGGCTCGGACTCGAGCGTGATCACGGCGCCCGCCCGGCCGAAACGCTGGAGCACCTCGTCCTCGGGGCCACTGGCGGCGCTCGATCCGGGCACGTAGCAGAGAACGCCCTTGCGAACCTCGGCGGGAAGGTTGGGGATGAAGCGGTAGACCGGGGTGTCCGGATAGGCCCGCTCCAGCTGCTCGGTGGTCACGGCGGCGAGGATGGACACGATCGCAGGGGCCCGGCCGGCGACCTCGCCGGCCACGTCGTCGAGCTGCTTGGGCTTGTGGCAGAGCACCACGGCGTCGGCGCGCTCGGCCACCTCGGTGTTGGAGCCCAAGGCTTCGCCTCCGAGCTCGGCGGCGAGCGCCTGGGCCTTGGCGGCGTCGATGTCGGCGACGAGGATTGGTTCGCCGATGCCGCGCGCCAGCGCAGACGCCATGTTGCCCGCCCCGATGAACCCGAGCTTCACTGCCGGGAGCCTAGTCGCCCGCCGCCCCGACGTAGACCGAGAACGAGTGCACGCGACCGCCGTTCACGGTTGCAGCGAGCACCGGATAGCGGCGAGTCTCACCGATGAAGCTGACCGCGGTGATCAGCCACCACGCTCGCCCGTGACGGGTGGCACGAGGGTAGAGATTGCGCAAGCGCCTGAGCCGGCTGCCGACCCGCAGGCCACGGACCGTCCTCCAGCGGTCGCCATAGGCCCGCGCCGACTGCGCGAGCCCGAGCGCAGGGCTGCAGGCCGATCCCCCTCCGAAGTTTGCGAAGGCGATCTTCAGGCCCTGCCCGTGCCAGGAGACACGGCAGCTGGTGCCTCCGAAGCGAGACCGCTCGGCGTCGGGGGCGCCGAAGGCCTCGAGGGCAGCGGCGTAGGTCGGGTCGGCGGACGGCCGAAAGTTCCCGATGGCCCGTACCTCACCGAAGCTGGTGGCGCTGCCCTGCGCACTGATTGTGAAAGGTCGTGCCTCCGCCGCGGCAGGCACCAGCAGCGCGACGAGCAGTAGAGCCGCGAGCCGCACTACGACTGGTTGAAGAAGCCCTTCTCGATCAGCCTCGCGCGCTCCTCGGCCGAGACCTCGACGTTGCGCGGGGTGAGCAGGAACACCTTGTCGGCGATCCGCTGCATTCCGCCGTCCAACGCGTAGGTGAGCCCGGAGGCGAAATCGATCAGACGCTTGGAAAGCTCGGTGTCGGTGCTCTGCAGGTTGAGGATCACCGGGATCGCGTCCTTGAACTGATCGGCGATCTGCTGGGCGTCGTTGAAGCTCTTGGGAACGACCAGGTGCACCTGGATGTCCCCTCCCCCGCCCCCTCGTCCGTTGCCGCCCACGGGACGCAGCACGCGGGTCTCGCGTCCCGGGCGTGGCTCCTCGGCGAAGATGTCGTCGATCTCGTCGCGGCGGCGGCGCTGTAGGCGGCGCACGTTGGGCCGGTCGCGGTAGCGATCCTCGAGCTCCGCTTCGGGCTCTGGCTCACGTGCAGGCTCGTAGCGCGGGTCCTCCTCCTCGGCGAGGCCGAAGTAGACCAGCGTCTTGTGCCATGTGTCGCGGAGCGCCATGCTGCGGAGGTTTTCGCGCGGAAGCGGGAAAATCCTTGCTAACAGTGTAATCCCGTGGAAACGGCAACGTTCCAAGTGCGCCGGAACGGACTTACCCTCGAGGGCGAGTCGCTCGGCGAAGGCCCTCCGATCGTGCTGCTGCACGGGCTCTCGGCCACCCGGCGAAACGTGGTCCAGGGCTCACGCCACCTGGCCAAGCGGGGCTATCGGCTGATCGCCTACGACGCTCGTGGCCACGGCGCATCGTCGCCCGCATCCGGCTACGAGTACGGCGATTTGGTGGGCGATCTCGAAGCGGTGCTGGACCAGCTCGACATAGAGCGCCTGGCGCTGGCCGGCAGCTCGATGGGCGCGGCAACGGCCATGGCCTTCGCACTGGAGCATCCGCGGCGAGTCGCGGCGCTGGTCCAGATCACCCCGGCGTACAGCGGTCATCCAAGCTCCGAAGACCGTTGGGACGGGCTGGCGTCAGAGCTCGAGCACGGCGGTGTCGATGCCTTCGTCGAGGAGGCGCTGCCCTCCGGCCTGCCCGAGCGCTTTCACGAGGCCACCCGACAAGCCATCCGCCAGCGTATGGAGCGCCACGAGCACCTCGACGCTGTTGCGCAGGCGCTGCGCCAGGTGCCGCGCTCGACCGCCTGGGAGGGTCTCGACCGCCTCGGCGAGCTCGAGGTGCCGGTGCTCATCGTGGCCTCGCGCGACGAGATCGACGCCATGCATCCGCTGGCCGTGGCCCAGGACTACGAGCGGCGGCTGCCGCGCGCGGAATTGATCGTCGAGGAGGAGGGCAAATCTCCGCTTGCCTGGCAGGGGGCCCGCCTGTCGGGGGCCATTGGTGATTTCCTTGAGCGGGCCGGCTACTAGATGGCTGATGTGGGTTTGTCGTTTGTGGACCCGCCCGGCGCTGCGCGAGCCGCCGCCTGGTGGGCTCTGGCGTCTCTAACGGCAGCAACCAAGGGTGGACGCGGCCGTGTTGTCGGCTTTGTCACGCTGCTGTAACGCGGTTTCGCGGCCGCTGTCCTGGATTGACCCCCGCATAGGGGTGCAGGGCAGGACAGTGCCCAACGCGGCGGCCGGATTCGTCGGCCCGACGGGCTTGTGTACAGCGCCGCGACAGGAGTGACAGAGCCGACAGACCCCGGCCCTGTTGCTGTATTGCAAAACGCTCGACCCGGCGCACGGCGGCTCGCGCCGCGCAAGGCGGCGCACCGAACCCACATAACGCCGCTAGCCGGCCAGGAATCAGCGGGGGTCCGGGGGCGCGAGCCCCCGGCCCGACTACTCCTCGTAGAGCACGCTGCCGAGGCGCACGATGGTCGCCCCCTCCTCCACCGCCACCGCGTAGTCCTGGCTCGTGCCCATCGAGAGCCGCTCCAGGCCGTGCTCGCCGGCCAGCTCGGCCAGGCGGGCGAAATGCCGGCGGCTGTCCTCGGGGCGCTCGGCGAAGGGGGGCATGGTCATCAGGCCGCCCACCGGAGACGGGCAGCGCTCGATGTAGTCGGCGAGTTCCGACGGGTCGATGCCCTCCTTCGAGTCCTCACCGGCCACGTTGACCTGAATCAGCACCTCGCGGGCCGGGTTCTGCTCCAGGCGGCGCAGCGCCGACTCGGAGGAGATCGAGTGGATCAGGCGCACGTTGGGCGCGATGTCCTTGAGCTTGCGGCTCTGAATTGCGCCGATGAAGTCCCAGCTGAACAGCTCGCCGTGGGCCTCCTGCTTGGCCAGCAGCTCCTGAGCGCGGTTCTCGCCGACCAAGTCGATTCCGGCCTCGGCCAGCTTGGGCAGGTCGTCAAGCTCCACGTACTTCACGGCGGCCAGGATCTCCACCTGCCCGCCGATCCGATCGCGCACCCGCTCGAGGTTCTCCCTTATCCGCTCAGCACGCACAGCCCCGCCTGGCGGCCGGTCACGCCGTCATCGCGACGGTGGGAGAAGTACAGGTCGGGGTGGCAGCTGGTGCAGCAGTCAAAGTGGGAGATCTCGGTCACACCGGCCGATCCGAGCCGCGCCTCGATCACCCTGCGCAGGTCGAGCATGCGCCCGTCGGCCGCCCCGCGGACATCGGTGAAGTGCTCGAGCACCTCCGGACCGACTTCGTAGCAGCAGCCGCCTATTCCCGGACCCACGGCCGCCGACGGCGGCTGTGCGAAGCGGCTTACTGCCTTCTCGATGATGCCGCCGGCCAGCGGACGCCAGCCACAGTGCAGCATCGCCGCCTGCTCTCCGTCTGACAGCGCGACCGGGTAGCAGTCGGCCACCAGCACCAGCAGAGCGATCCCGGGCCGCGCGGTCAGGTGGCCGTCCACGCGTGGCAGCTGCTTGCCCCCGGGGTCGGAATACGCGCGCTGGGCGTCCGGCGCGTCCCACTCGCTCAACTCGTTGCCGTGCACCTGCCAGCCCATCACCACCTGGTCGGCCTCCACCCGCGTCGCCGCGGCGAGGCGACCGCGGTTCTCGGCCACCCGCTCGGGCTCGTCGTCGGTGAGGATGCCCAGGTTGAGCGCGTGGTACGGGCCCTCGCTCACTCCCCCGTTGCGCGTCGAGAACACGGCGCGCGCGCCGGGAAGCGCCAGCGTGTCAATCACGCGCCAGCTCCAGTGCCGTGGCCAGCTCTTGCTCGTGTCCGTTCACCAGGCCGTCGAGCTTACGCCGCAACGTCTCGTCGAGCGCACGGCCGATCGCCGGTCCCTGCGGCACACCCGCTGCGATGAGATCGTCGCCGGAGATCTCCAGCCCCACGCCGGCCAGCTCGGTCACCCAGCGCAGGATCGGGTCGGCGGGCGCGCCGAAGGCCAGCGCGAGGGCGAGCGCCTCCGGGGGCTCGACGGCGAGCAGATCGCGCAACTCGGAGGGCGCGAGGTCCCGGCGGGTGAGCGCGCCGGCCAAACGCCGACCCACGCGCGCGGCGCGCGAGACGGCGTCGCGGTCGCGAGCCTCGAGGTGCAGGCCGGCGACCCAGAGGTCGAGCTCCACGGGAGCGCCGGCGCAGAGCGCCGCCAGCGCGGCGAGCGAGCGGTCGGCACCGATGGCCGCGGCGCCCAGCGACGCCGAGGCCACCAACTCGGGGTCGGGATCAAGCGCCGGGTGCAGCGCGCGGTCCAGGCCCAGGTCGCGCAGGCGCTCCACGCCGACGGGGGCTTCCAGCTCCCCGAGCAGGTCCATCAGCTCGTCGCGCACGCGGGCACCGGAAACGGTGGACATGGCCTCCTCGGCGATGGCCGCGCGCGCGGACCGCTCGGTGTCCTCGTCCATGGCGAAGCCCAGCCGGACCTCGTAGCGCACCGCTCGAAGCAGCCTGGTCGGGTCATCGAGAAAGGAGCCCGGGTGGAGGATGCGGATGGTCCCCGAATCCAGGTCGGCCAGACCTCGGCAGGGGTCGTAGAGGTGTCCGAGATCGTCACGCGATAAAGCCACGGCCATCGCGTTGACCGAGAAGTCGCGGCGGCGCAGGTCGTCAGCCAGCGGGGCGGCGAACACGGTCGGCAGGGCGCCGGGCTCCGAGTAGATCTCCGTGCGGGTGGCGGCCAGGTCGAATGTCAGCTCGTCGGTCCGCACGGTGGCCGTCCCGAAGCGTTGGTGTTCGCGCGCCGTGCCCCCCAGGCGATCGGCCAGGGCGCGGGCCACCGACCGAGCGTCGCCCTCGACGGCGATGTCGAGATCCACGTGCCGCGCGTCGCGCAGCAGGTCGCGCACCGCGCCCCCCACCAGATAGGTCGGCGGCAGGTCGCCGAGAGCGGCCAGCAACCGCTCCATGCCCGCCAGCCGGCGGATGCGCTCACGGAGCTCGGTCGCGGCGGCCACGAACCTAAAGCCGGACCGGGATGCCCGCCGCCCGCATGCGCTGCTTGGCCTCGCGCACCGTGTGCTGCCCGTAGTGGAAGATCGAGGCGCACAGCACGGCGTCGGCGCCGCCTTCGGCCACGGCCTCCACGAGGTGGTCGAGTGTGCCCGCGCCGCCGCTGGCGATCACCGGCACCTCCACCGCGCCGGCCACTGCACTGGTCAGCTCGATCTCGTAGCCGTACTCGGTGCCGTCACGGTCCATGCTCGTCAGCAGGATCTCGCCCGCTCCGCGCTCAACACCTTCGCGCGCCCATTCGACCGCGTCGCGCCCCACCGGGGTGCGGCCGCCGTTGACGTAGACGCCGTAGGAGTCGCCTTCGCGACGCGCATCGATGGCCAAGACCACGCACTGGGCCCCGAATATCTCTGCCATCTCCCCCAGCAGGTCGGGGCGCGCCACGGCCGCCGAGTTCACTGACACCTTGTCCGCGCCGGCGTCGAGCACCGCCTGCGCGTCCGCCACCGAGCGCACTCCTCCGCCGATCGTGAAGGGGATGAAGACGTCGTCGGCGCAGCGTCGCGCCAGCTGAGCCACCGTCTCGCGCTTCTCGTGCGAGGCGGTTATGTCGAGGAACACGATCTCGTCTGCTCCTTCGTCCTGATAGCGCACCGCCAGCTCGACCGGATCGCCGGCGTCGCGCAGGTCGACGAACTCGACTCCCTTCACCACGCGCCCCTTGTCCACGTCGAGGCAGGGGATGACCCGGCGCAACAGCATCAGACTCTCCCGTCAAGCGCGGCCTGCCCCTCGCGTACGCCGAAGCGCTTCTCGTAGAGCGCTTTGCCCGAGATCACGCCGGCCAGGTTGAGCAGGCGCAGCTCGCGCAGCGCAACGAGATCGTCCAGCGACCCGATGCCGCCGGAGATCAGGAAACGTCCGCGCACCGCCTCCGACACGCGCCGGACCTCGTCGAGATCGAGGCCGTCCAGCATCCCGTCGCGGTCGACGTTGGTGTAGACGAAACGAGTGGCGCCCCGGGATTGCATGCGCCGGATGGCGTCGTCCCCGCGCACCTGCGTCTCGCGCGTCCAGCCGGCTACCGACACCTGTCCGCCACGTACGTCGACCCCCACCAGGATCCGCGAGGTGAAGGCCGACAGCGCCTCGTCGAGCAGATCGGGATCGGTGAAGGCGGCGGTACCCAGCACCACGCGAGTGGCTCCGGCCGCCAGCGCCTTGCGAATCGAACCGATCGAGCGCAGGCCCCCGCCCAGCTCGACCGGCACGTCGAGCTCTTCCGCGATCCGCTGCACGTGATGGAGGTTGACGGGCTCGCCCTCCCGTGCGCCGTCGAGGTCGACCACGTGCAGGAAGCGCGCGCCCGCCTCGACGAACGAGCGCGCCGCCTCGAGCGGATCGTCGGCGTAGACGGTCTCGTCGTCGAAGCGGCCCTGGCGCAGCCGCACGGCCTTGCCATCGCGGATGTCCACCGCGGGCAGCAGGATCATGCGGCCGCGGCGCGGGCGAGACCAACGAAGTTCTTGAGCAGCCGCAGCCCGTCGGGCCCGGACTTCTCGGGGTGCGACTGCAACCCGTAGACCGGTGCTCGCTCCACCACGCTCACGAACTCGCCCTCGTAGTCGGCGGTGCCGAGCACGTCGTTGTCATCGGCCGGCCGCGGCGCAAACGAGTTCGCGTGGTAGAAGGCACAGGGCTGCGGGAGGCCGGTTGTAAGCGCGCTCTCGCGGCGCCAGCTCACTTCGTTCCAGCCGATCTGCGGGACCTTGGGCGCGGTGAGGCGTTCCACGCTTCCCTCCAGCAGGCCGATCCCGTCGGCCCCACCCAGCTCCGTGGTCGATTGGAACAGGAGCTGCATGCCCATGCACAGGCCGATCAGCGGCACGCCGGCCTCCAACCGCTCGCGCAAGAGCTCGTCCAGGGCCAGCGCGCGCACACGCTCCATGGCCTTCGGCATCGCGCCTACGCCTGGGAGCACTATGCCGTCGGCCTCGCGCACGCGGGCGTGGTCGTGGGTCAGCACGGGCTCGGCGCCGACGTGCTCGAGAGCCTTCGCCACCGAACGCAGGTTGCCCATGCCGTAATCGACGATGGCTATCACAGGAGTCCCTTGGTGGAGGGCACGCCGCCCCCTTCGATCTCAACCGCCTGTCGCAGCGCCCGAGCGAAGGCCTTGAACGCCACCTCGACCATGTGGTGGGCGTTGGTGCCGGCCTCAACGGTCAGGTGGAGCGTGAGCTTGGCGCTGTTGCCCACGGCGCGAAAGAACTCCTCGGCCAGATCGGTGTCGAAGTCCCCTACGCGCTCAGCGGGAATGTCGGCCTCGAAGGAGGTGTAGGGACGGCCGGACAGGTCGATCGCGCAGGCGGCCCGCGCCTCGTCCATCGGCAGGACCGCATGACCGAAGCGGCGGATCCCGGCACGGTCGCCGAGGGCCTCGTCGATGGCCTGCCCGAGCACGATGCCGGTGTCCTCGACGGTGTGATGAGGGCCCGTCGCGAGATCGCCTGAGACCTCAACGTCAAGATCCAGACCGCCATGGCGGGCCAGGGCATCGAGCAGGTGGTCGAAGAAGCCGACCCCGGTCGCGCGCAGTCCCTCTCCCGAGCCGTCGAGATCGAGGCTCAGCTGCACGTCGGTTTCGCCTGTGGTGCGGTGGATTTGCGAGGTTCGGCTCACGCGCGGCGCTCCATCGACTCGGCGTGCACGGGAAAGCCCTCGGCGCGGGCCAGGGCGGCGCCTGCGGGCGCGAGGCGCGCGGGCGCATCGCCGGGCAAGGATACGCGAGCCATGCGCCGCCGGAACGTGGCGGGCGAGAGCGCGCTCTGAAAGCGCGCCGCGCCTCCGGTGGGCAGGACGTGATTCGAGCCGGCGACGTAGTCGCCGAAGGCCGTGCCCGACCCCGGCCCCACGAACACGCAACCCGCCGAGCTCACCCGGTCGGCCAGCGCTTCGGCCTCCGCGCCGATCAGCTGAAGGTGCTCGGGGGCGAACTCCTCGGCGGCACGGAGCGCTTCGCGCGCATCGCCCGCCTGTACCACCTGAAGCTCGGCCTCGGTAACGCTGGGTCGCTCGGGAGCCATTCGCTCCACGGCCGCGAGCACCCCGGTGAGCAGGCGCTCGTCGAGGGCGATCAGTGCCACCACGCTGTCGGAGCCATGCTCGGCCTGGGCCAGCAGGTCGAGGGCCACGATCTCTGGATCGGCGCCCGGTCCGGCAATCACCAGGAGCTCGCTCGGCCCGGCCAGGCCGTCGATCCCCACTGCGCCGAACACCTGCCGCTTGGCCTCGGTCACCCAGGCGTTCCCCGGGCCGACGATCACATCCACGGCGCGAACGCTCTCCGTCCCGTAGGCGAGGGCCGCCACGGCCTGCGCACCCCCCATCCGGTAGACCTCGCTGACCTCGCACAGGACACAGGCCGCCAGGATGGCCGGGTGGGCCCTGCCACCGGGCCCGGGAGGAGCGCACACGGCAACCTGCCGAACGCCGGCCACGCGGGCCGTGATCGCGCACATGACCACCGTGGAGAGATAGGGCGCCCGACCGCCGGGAACGTAGACGCCGGCGCGCTCGACCGGAAGCTCCGCGACCGCGATTCGCTGTCCCTGGGTGCCTTCAACCGATACCGGCTCCCGCAGCTGAGCCTCGGCGACGGCGCGAACGTTGGCGATCGCCGTTCTCAGGGCACTCAACACGGGCGCCTCCAGTAGGCCGAGCGATCCCTCGAGCTCACGCGCATCCACCCGCAGCTGCTCGGGGCCCAGCTCGGCCTTGTCGAAGCGTTCGGTCAACTCGATCACCGCCGCGTCGCCTCCGTCGCGAACCGCCCGGATGATCTGCGCAACCTCGTCGCTTCGGGCTTCGGCGGGCCCGCCGCGAGACAGCCCTCGGGTGATCCTCATTCGCCGCGCACCCGGCCCACGATCGTGTCGATCTGGTCGGCCTTGAGCTTGTGCGCCACCGGGTTGGCGATCAGCCGCGCCGTACAGGTGCCGATCTCCTCCGTCACGCGCAGGCCGTTCTCGTCGAGCGTGCGGCCGGTTGCCGTGAGGTCCACGATCGCGTCCACGAGGCCGGTGAGCGGCGCCAGCTCAACCGACCCCTTGACCTCCACAATCTCGGCCTGCCGGCCGGTGGCGGAGAAGTGCTGCGCGGCCACGCGCGGGTACTTGGTGGCGATGCGCACCCGGCCGAGGCGGCGCAGGGCGTCGGAGATCGGGTCGCCGCCCTCACGCGCGGCCACGACCATGCGGCACTCGCCGTACCCAAGGTCGAGCAGTTCGTAGACCTTGCGCTGGGACTGTTCGAGCAGCACATCCTTGCCCGTGATCCCGATGTCGGCCGAGCCGTGCTCGACGTACGTGGGCACGTCCGACGGGCGCATGGTCACGATCCCGGAATCGGCGAACAGCAGCTTGCGGTCGTTGCCGCGCACCTCGGTCGTGTCGATGCCCAGGCGGTCCAGCAGGTCGAGGCTGTCGGAGAACAGCGCGCCGCGCGGCACGGCGATGGTCAGGGGCCGGCTCACTCGAGCGCCTCCTCCGCCGCCTGAGCCATGTGCACCCGCTGCAGGTCCAGCGCCATTCCACAGGCCGGGAGGTCACGCCCGAAGCGGCCGAGCAGCTCGTCATAGCGGCCTCCGCCACCGAGCGCGAAACCCACCGCCGGGTCGTAGACCTCGAACACCGCGCCCGTGTAATACCCGAGCTCGCGCACCAGACCCAGGTCGAAGATCACCCGGTCGGCCACGCCGCGCTGCTCGAGCAGGGCGTGGAGCTCGTGAAGACCCCGCACCGCCGCAACCGCCGGGCCGCCGGCGCGCTCCAGCACCTCGGGCCCGCCGCGCAGCTCGGGAAGACGCATCAGCAGCTCGCGCTCGCGATCGGAGAGCCGCTCGATCGATCGGGCGGCCATCTCCAGCCCCACGAGGTCGCGGCGCGAGAGCGCCTCCAGCAGCGGCAGGTGATCCTCCTCGGGCACGCCGAAGGAGGCCAGCAGGGTGGAATAGAGCGATCCGTCCCCCACGCCCACCCGGTGGCGGCGCAGGCCCGCCGCATCGAGGGCGGCGACGGTCAGGGCCAGCACCTCCGCCTCGCCCTCCGGCGCCTCGGCACCGATCAGCTCCAGTCCGCCCTGCAGGAATTCGCGCGGCTCCCCCACGCCCCGGTCGACCGCCCGCCAGGCGTGCGCGAAGTAACAGAAGCGCAGCGGTGGCTCGGCATCGGCGTAGCGGGTGGCCACCACCCGCGAGATGGGGATCGTCATATCCGAGCGCAGCGCCAGAACGTCGCCCTGTTCGTCGAAGGTCCGGTAGCGCGCCCCCGCGGCGCGTTCCTCCCCGCGGCGCAGGACCTCCTCGTACTCCACCGCCGGCGTGTGGACCTCGCCGTAGCCTCGCATCCTCGAACGTGGCGCGCATCCGGGCCGAGATCGCGCGCAGCTCGCGCATCTCGTCGGGCAGCACGTCGCGGGTGCCGGGCGGGATGGGCGCCGCGCCGGGGCCGTAGTTCTCCTTCACAGCTGTCCCAGGCTAGGCGGGCACGCGCTCGGGGGCCACGCGCTCGATGCGCGCACCCAACGCCCGCAGGCGCTCGTCGATCCGCTCGTAGCCGCGGTCGATCTGGCGGATGTTGCCGATCTCCGACCTGCCCTCCGCGCACAGAGCCGCGATGAGCATGGCCATGCCCGCCCGGATGTCCGGGCTCTCCACGCGCTCACCGTGAAGCCGGCTCGGGCCGCTGACGACCGCGCGGTGCGGGTCGCAGACGATCACCCGAGCGCCCATGGTCACAAGCTTGTCCACGAAGAACAGGCGGTTCTCGAACATCTTCTCGTGAATGAGCACGAGGCCCTCGGCCTGGGTGGCCATGGCCAACGCGATGGAGGTCAGGTCCGCCGGGAAGGCCGGCCAGGGGCCGTCCTCGATCTTCGATACGGCGTCACCCTCGTCCGACCGTATGCGCAGCACCTGACCCGAAGGAACGACCACATCCTGCCCGTCGTACTCGATGACACAGCCCAGCCGCTCGAAGGCCAGCTTCGTCATCCGCAGGTCGTCCCGAACGCAGCCTCGAATACGCAGCTCGCCGCCCGTGCAGGCCGCGAGCGCGATGAAGGAGCCGATCTCGATGTGGTCGGGCCCGATGGTGTAGTCGGCGCCGCCCAGCTCCTCCTGGCCGTGAATGATCATCAGGTTCGAGCCGATGCCCTCGATGCGCGCCCCCATCTGCATGAGCAGCCGCGCCAGATCCTGCACATGCGGCTCAGAGGCGGCGTTGTGAATCACGGTTGAGCCCGGAGTCAGCGCCGCGGCCATCAGCGCGTTCTCGGTGGCCATCACCGACGGCTCGTCCATGAAGAAGTCGCATGCGTGCAGGCCGTCCGGGGCGCGAAGCTCGAACTGGCCGTTGGAGCGCACCTCGGCGCCCAGTGCGCGGAAGGCGTCCAGGTGGGGATCCAGCCGGCGCCGGCCGATCACGTCGCCGCCGGGAGGTGGCATGTCCGCCCGGCCGAAGCGCGCCAGCAGCGGGCCGGCAAGGAGGAAGGACGCCCGGATGCGCTCCGCCCAGGCCTCGTCGACCTCGGTGCTGGCCACGCCGTCGCAGCACACGGCCACCACGTTCTCTTCGCGCCACTCGGCACTGGCTCCCAGGCGCACCAGCAGCTCGACCATCGCCTCCACGTCGCGGATGCGCGGGATGTTGCGCAGCACCACCTCATCGCGAGCGAGCAGCGTGGCTGCAAGCGCGGGCAGCGCGGCATTCTTGTTGCCGGCGGGGACCACCGTGCCGGAGAGTGGAGTCCCGCCCTCGATGATGAACTTCTCCATGCGCGGGTCCGTCCGGTTAGCGGGATCGAAGGGCGAAGCAAGGGTATCGAAGGCCATTCGCTCCCATCTTCGGTTCGCCGCCTGGATACCCTGCCGGCCATGACGCCCACCCGCGAAGAGGCCTGGCAGCTGGTGGAGGAATGGGTCCAGAGCGAGTCGCTGCGCAAGCACCTGCTCGGGGTGGAAACGGGCATGGTGGCCTACGCCCAGCACTGGGGAGAGGACGAAGAGCTGTACGCCGTCACCGGCCTCCTGCACGACCTCGACTACGAGCGCTATCCCGATCTCGGCACCGGCCATCCGCGCAAGGCACTCGAGCTCTTCGAGGAGAAGGGATACCCGCAGGAGCTGATCGACGCCGTGGCCGGCCACGCCACCTTCCTGGGCGTGCCGCGCGAGACGATGATGGCCAAGACGCTCTACGCGGTCGATGAGCTCTCGGGCTTCATCTCCGCATGCGCTCTGGTACGGCCCACCGGCATCGAGGGCATGACCCCCAAGTCGGTCAAGAAGAAGCTCAAGCAACCGAGCTTTGCCGCCGGCGTCAACCGCGAGGAGGTCCGTGAGGGCGCCGAGGAGCTGGGCGTGGACTTCGACGAGCACCTCGCGTTCCTGATCGCGGCGATGGAAGACCGGGCCCAGGAACTGGGGCTAGCAGCTCCCTGAGGCGGCGTCGCTTCCCACTCCGCCTTCGGAGACGAAGCGAGAGCTCCACGCGGCTGGCCCCAGCGTCAGCTCCAAGACCCCAAAGGCGTCCGTGCGCAGAGTGGTCGTGAGGGCAGTGCCGGTGTCTGTGTGCAGGCTGCGCCCCCCGGTTCCCACCACGAACTGCGTGATTCCGTCGATCTGGAAGCGCTCGTAGTTGTGCGAGTGGCCGGTGAGAATCAGCTCGGCTCCGTGGTCACGCAAGGCGTCGACCAGCGGCTCGGTCTCGGGATGTGGTTGGTGCGCGCCGCCGAACCCCGAGCTCAGGCGTGGGTGATGCCAGTAGGCGAGCACGCAGCGCCCGGCCGGTAGCGCCTGCAGCACCGCGCGCAGCCACGTCTCCTGTTGGCTTCCAACCGCGCAGGAGACGGGCCAACAGTCGTCCGGAAGGCCGGGGTTGCCCGTGCGCGTATAGCCCAGAGCGCCCGAGTTGAGGGCGATTAGCGTCCAGCTCGGGAGGTCCCAGCGGTAGTAGCCCTTGGTCGGATCTCCGGCCGCGGCTCCGAAGTAGGCGTAGTAGCCGGGCGCGCTGTCGCGCTCGGGATCGCCCTCGTATTCGTGGTTGCCGGGCACTGGGTGGGTGATGGCCGCGAAGCGACCCCAGCTCGGTCTGAACACCGCTTGGAAGTTGGCCAGCTCGCCGAACTGGTACTGCGCGTCCCCCAGCACGGCGACGGCGTCGGGCGCCAGGCTCCCGACCAGCTCGGCCGTGCGAGCGTGCCGGCACTCGCTAGCGCTCTCGAGCAGCTCGGGACGGCAGGCGATGTCGCCTGCGGCGACGAGGGTTGACGGCGGCGGTGCAGTGGGCGGCGCCGGCGCGGGTAACGGGGCCGGCGCGGGCAGGTTCGGCTCCGCGGGAGCGAGAATGCGAAAGAAGCGGCGAAACAGCAGCCGGCTGCCCGTCCGCAGCGTCAGCCGGTAGCGCCCGGCCCGCCGCGCGGGGACCCGGAAACGAAGCCGCACCCGGCCGCGGCGACCGGCGATGGAGCGGTTTAGGATGCGCCCGCCCAGGGCGAGGCGGACGCGCGTTCCCGCGGGAAGCCCGCGGACCACGACCACCACCCGCTCACCGGGCAGCGCTGTCCGATCGGTCAGACTCATCCGCGGCCGGGCTTCCGCGACGGTCATCGGGCAGTAAACCAGGGCTGCCATCAGCACCGCCATGCCCGCCCAGCGCCTCACATGAGTAAGGATCGCAGTGCGGGCGGCTCAGCGCCAGCGTCCGCCTGACTTGGCCCACTCGGCCATGTGGTCGGCCGAGCAGAAGCCATCCGGGATGCGGTGCTCGCCGCGGTGGCGCACGAGCACCAGGTGGACGTCCGCGAGTGCGGCGCCGCAGTGGGCGCAGGCCTCGAGCTCATCGGTCAGCCCTCGAGGCTCATCGATCTCGCCCGCTTCCCAGCGGGCGCCCTGGATGGACCAGGGCACGATGTGCTCGAGGCGACAGAAGGCGGCGCGGCGAGCACCGGGGATCGCCTGGGCGCGCCAGCCGTCGCCGGGTTCGATGCCGGCGCCGCACCAGGAGCAGCTCAGGGTAGATTCCGCGCCCATGGCGGATGATTATCGCTCCGGCGCGGGCCAGCCCGCGCCCTCCCGCAAGACGCGAATTATCGTCCTCGAGGGCGACGAGACAGGCCAGGAGCTGCTCGAGCAGTCCCTGCGGGTCCTCGATCCGTCGATCATCAGGCTCGACCTCGAGCTCGAGCACTACGACCTGTCGCTGGAAAACCGCCGCAAAACGGGCAACGAGGTCGTCGAGGCCGCCGCCCAGGCCATGAAGGGCGCGCGCTTCGGGCTGAAGGCGGCCACGGTCACGCCAGAGGGCAAGGACGACGTGGGAAGCCCCAACCGCATCCTGCGCGAGGCGATCGACGGCAAGGTCATCATCCGCACCGGCCGGCGCATCCCGGGCGTGACTCCGGTGGCCGGTGTCCACTATCCGATCGCCGTGGTGCGGATGGCGGTGGGCGACGCCTACGGCGCGAAGGAGTGGCGCGAGACCGGCGACGATGGCGAGGAGATCGCCTATCGCACCGAGCGCGTTTCGCGCAGCGTCTGCCGCGCCGTCGCGGAGTTCTCCTTCCGCACCGCGCAGCGCCTACACGGACGGGTCTACGGGGGGCCGAAATGGACGGTCAGCCCCGTGTACGAGGGGATGCTCAAGGAGGAGATGGACGAAGCCTCCGGGCGCCATCCCGAGGTCCCCTACTCCCCCGTGCTGATCGACGCGACCTACGCCGGTCTCATCACGGGGGCCGCCGACGCCCCGCTGGTGATCCCGGCGCTCAACCGCGACGGCGACTGCCTGTCCGACCTGGTGATGCCGATGTACGGCTCGATCGCCGGTGCCGAGTCGGTGCTGCTGGCCTTCGCCGGCGACGACGAGTACGAGCCGCGCGCGGTGATGGCCGAGGCCCCCCACGGCACGGCGCCCGCGCTCTTGGGGAAGGACATCGCCAACCCGATGGCCATGATCCTGGCCACGGCCGCCTTGCTGCACTACGCGGAGGAACTCGGCCACGAGGGCGCCGACACGGCGTCGCGGGCGATCTACGAGTCGGTGCTGGAGGCCACCGGCGCCGGGGTGCGAACGCCCGACCTCGGCGGGCATGCCGCCTCCAGCGAGTTCACGAGCGAGGTCATTTCGCGCGTGCGCACGAAGATGGATATCTGGGCTTCGCTTGTAGCGCGTCAGAGGTGGTGGCGCTCGCGCCGCTTGTGAGTGCTCTCGCCGATCGGCAGGCCGGCGGCTGAGCGCGCCGGGTCCGACAGGTGCTTACGTCGTCGCGCAACGTAGTAGCGCCGTTGCACGTACAGAGTGATCACCCCGGCGAGCACGATCGAGGCGAGGTTGATGGCGAGTTGTGCGGTGGCACCGCGAGCCTCGTCCCAGTCTCCATAGGTCGCCGCGACCGCGATGTTGGAGGCCGCCGGGATCGTGGTGACCGAGACCAGCACGCCGATCAGCGCGCCGGACTTGGCGCTGGTCAAGGAGATCATGCCGGCCACCCCGGCCACGAAGGCGACGAAGAACGAGAAGAAGTCGGGGCGGGAGATGAAGCCGGTCAGCGTGTGGTTCTCGGCTGTGTAGGTCTCGGGTCCGAGGCCGGATTCCTTGAAGATCACGACCGTTGCGAGCGTAAGCAGCACGCCGACCGGAAACCCGACGGCGAGGGCGATCAGCGAGCGGCGCACCAGTGCCCTCTGGCGATGTACGAGAGCCACGGACAGGCCCGCCAGCGGACCGAATTCGGGGCCCACCACCATCGCGCCTACGATCAGGATCGGCTGGTCGTACAGGATCCCCACCGCCGCGATCTGCATCGCGATGACCATGAAGGCGACGAAGCCGAAGGACAGCTCGGTGTCCTCGCTCGTGCGCTGCTGGACCTCCTCCCACACGACCGCGTCCGAGGGAAGGCCGTGCGCCGCCTTCTCAGCGGCCACTGCGGCGTCCGAGATGGCCGTATCGACATGCTCGACGGCGATGGAGCCGACCTTCGGGATGTCGAGCTCCTTGAGGTCGCTGATGATCACGCTTGCCTCCTCGCGAGTGATGTCGCACAGGAGAACGTCGCCCTTGGGCTTGTGGGAAGCGCCGTGGAGATGGACCACGTTGATCACCGCCGGCGAGGCGCACAGCAGCTCGAGCGCGTGGTGGGCAACGTCCTCGGGCGCGACGATGCGCAGGTGGATCACGAGACGGGCGCCGCGGCCGCGAAACGGCCAAGCCCGTCGCGGACCTCCGCGGGCATCTCACGCGGCTGGAAGTCGCCGGGGTCGACGAAAACGTGACGAAGCCGTCCCTCGGCGAGCAGAGCACCGTCCTCGCAGCGCTCGACTGCGATCTCCATGGTCATCGAGCTATCACCCAGGCGGGTGATCGAAGCCACGATCTCGATCTCGTCGTCGAAGCGGGCAGAAGCGCGATATCGGATCTGTGCCTCGGCCACCAACAGATCGATGCCGAGATCGTTGATCTGGGCGAACGGGCCCACGGCCTCGCGCCAGA
This sequence comes from uncultured Thermoleophilaceae bacterium, assembly GCA_963728495.1. GTDB lineage: Bacteria > Actinomycetota > Thermoleophilia > Solirubrobacterales > Thermoleophilaceae > JACVRW01. Next base: position 784,063 of record CAVSKI010000011.1, read on the forward strand.
GCTCCGTGAGCGCGTGGTCGAAGTAGGCCAGGTAATTGGGGTAGAAGACGACGCCCTGCAGGTCGCATTCGGACCAACGCACGCGCAGGCGGTGGCGAAAGGGCTGGCCCATCAGCGCAGCGTAGCGAGGAGGGCGGCGACCGAAATGCAAGAGAAGTTGCAGGAAATCGCGAGTTCCATCCGACGCCCGGCGTACCTTCCCGAACGCATGTTCCCTCAGCTCAGAGAGCGAATCGGGCCGGCGCTCGACCTCTTCGTCGAGTTCTCAACTCTCGGCGAATACCGCCTGAACGCCGATGGCGTTCTGTGCGCCGCGAGTGCCCTCACCCGCGGCTCCTGAGTGCGAACCGCAGATGGGAGGCGCCGGCGCCACCCGGCCCGAAGCAGCCGGCTCGGCCGGCTGCGCAGGGTCCGGAACCGCCGCGCGCGCTGCGGTCCGCCGCATTGTCGCGGGCGGAGCGGCCGGCAGTATGCCGGCTGCCACCCCCGCGGCCCGGCGGCCGTCGTCGGGAGCACCTCCGGCCTCCAAGCCGCGCCGGCCAGCCTGTGAGGGCAAGCCGGTGGCGGTGCCGGAGCAGCTCTGCCTGGCCGTGTGACCCGCGCGCTCCAGGGCACGGGCCCCTACTCCACGCGCTCGGCCACCCAGCGGTCGCCCTCCCGGACAATCACGACCCGGCATTCGCCATCCGCACCGACCGCCACGAACTGGGCCTGGTCCTCCTCTACGCCCGGCCGGTCGTCCACCAGCACGAGGTGAAGATCGGTGAAGTTCCAATCTCCACGGGCCTCGGCGATCGCCGTCCGGGCTGCCTCTTCCATCGCATCGCGATGCCAGCCACGATCGCTGGCCCGTGCCTGCTCGAGGGCCGCGTCGGCGTTCGCCACGTGTTCGGCGTAGGTGCCGGCCTGGCGGCGGTCACGCGCACGAGTGCCGAGCACGCCGCCGATGAAGAACAGAACCACCAGGACGCCCAGGACGATGAGGACTATTGCGATCGTGGAGAGAGCGAAGTACACGAGCAGGGCAAGTCTAGGGAGCAGCAAAAGCCGGGGCCGCCCCGAAGGACGGCCCCAAGATAAATCGGCGGCGACCTACTCTCCCAGTCCCTTTCGGGTCAAGTACCATCGGCGCTGAGGGGCTTAACTGCTCTGTTCGGAATGGGAAGAGGTGTCTCCCCCTCGCTATCACCACCGAAAATTGGCGAGACGAGTCGAGCCGAACGCTCGCTCCCGCCCTCGCCGAAGCTTGAAAACTGCACAGCCGACCGCACGGCGGAAGATCAAAAAATCCGTCAAGCCCTCGAACCATTAGTACCGGTCTGCTGAGTGCATCGCTGCACTTACACATCCGGCCTATCACCTGGTGGTCTTCCAGGGGTCTTACTCCCTCAAGGGGATGGGAGAGCTCATCTCGAGGTCGGCTTCCCGCTTAGATGCCTTCAGCGGTTATCCGATCCGCACGTAGCTAACCAGCAGTGCCCTTGGCAGGACAACTGGTACACCAGAGGTGCGTTCATCCCGGTCCTCTCGTACTAGGGACGACTCCCCTCAACTCTCCAACGCCCACGGCAGATAGGGACCGAACTGTCTCACGACGTTCTGAACCCAGCTCGCGTACCGCTTTAATGGGCGAACAGCCCAACCCTTGGGACCGACTACAGCCCCAGGATGCGACGAGCCGACATCGAGGTGCCAAACCGGGCCGTCGATGTGGACTCTTGGGCCCGATAAGCCTGTTATCCCCGGAGTACCTTTTATCCGTTGAGCGACGGCGCTTCCACTTGCTACCGCCGGGTCACTAAAGCCTGCTTTCGCACCTGCTCGACGTGTCTGTCTCGCAGTCAAGCTCCCTTGTTGCTTTTACACTCTACGCACGATTTCCAACCGTACTGAGGGAACCTTTGCGCGCCTCCGTTACATTTTGGGAGGCGACCGCCCCAGTCAAACTACCCGCCTGACACTGTTCACCACCCGGATTCACGGCGTGGTGTTAGAAGCCCGAGACACCAAGGGTGGTATCTCAAGGGTGGCTCCACGGGGACCGCAGTCCCTGCTTCACAGCCTCCCACCTATCCTGAGCGAAATGCCTCAGACTCCAATATCAGGTTGTAGTAAAGGTTCACGGGGTCTTTCCGTCTTGCCGCGGGTACTCGGCATCTTCACCGAGACTGCGATTTCACCGAGCCCCTCGTTGAGACAGCGCCCAACTCGTTACGCCATTCGTGCAGGTCGGAACTTACCCGACAAGGAATTTCGCTACCTTAGGACGGTTATAGTTACCGCCGCCGTTTACCGGGGCTTAGTTTCAAAGCTTCGTCATCCGAAGATGACTAACCTCTCCACGTAACCTTCCGGCACCGGGCAGGCGTCAGCCCCTATACGTCGTCTTGCGACTTAGCAGAGACCTGTGTTTTTGGTAAACAGTCGGTTGGGCCAATTCACTGCGGCCCCCTCAGGCTTCGACCGCGAAGGTCTACACCTTATCGGGGCGCCCCTTATCCCTAAGTTACGGGGCCATTTTGCCGAGTTCCTTAACGAGGGTTATCTCGATCACCTTAGTATTCTCTACTTGTCCACCTGTGTCGGTTTTGGTACGGGCACGCAACACGTCCTCCCTAGAGGATTTTCTTGGAGGTATGGCGTCAAGGACTCGCCGGCCTTCCGGCCAGCTGGCATCGCACCTCACCGTAACGGGCTCCCGGATTTACCTAGGTGCCCTGGCTACATGCTTACCCCCGCGCAACCGTCGGCGGGGTTCCCTTAGCCTTCCTCGTCCCCCCATCGGTCATAACGGACGCGACGTGGTACGGGAATATCAACCCGTTGGCCATCGACTACGCCTTTCGGCCTCGCCTTAGGTCCCGACTGACCCTGAGCCGAAGAACGTTGCTCAGGAAACCTTGGACAATCGGTGGAGGGGATTCTCACCCCTCTTTCGTTACTCACGCCGGCATTCTCACTTCCCAAGCCTCCACGGCTGGGTCTCCCCGCCGCTTCACAAGCTTGAGAACGCTCTCCTACCGCGCACGTGATCCCGAAGGATCGCGTACACCCGCAGCTTCGGTGACTAGCTTGAGCCCCGTTACATTTTCCGCGCCCGAGCACTTGACCAGTGAGCTGTTACGCACTCTTTCAAGGATGGCTGCCTCTAAGCCAACCTCCTGGTTGTCTGAGCAATCGGACATCGTTTTCCACTTAGCTAGTACTTAGGGACCTTAGCTGGCGGTCTGGGCTGTTCCCCTTTTGCCTACGAAGTTTATCCCCCGCAGACTGACTCCCCGGGTACACCTAACGGTCTTCGGAGTTTGTCTGAAGTCGGTAACCTGGTAGGGCCCCTAGTCCAAACAGTGCTCTACGGCCGTAAGGCATTGCCGGAGGCTATACCTAAATATATTTCGGAGAGAACCAGATATCTCCGGGCTTGATTAGCCTTTCACT
>CAVSKI010000011.1:792500-847583 GCA_963728495.1 uncultured Thermoleophilaceae bacterium
ACGGCGCGTACGGCATCGAATCCGCCATGCGCACCTATTTCGGTGACGGTGACGAGCCGGACGAGCTGCGCACGGCCGGCGAGGACACCGCCCTCTCCTACCAGCCCGTTCCCGAAGACGACGTGGTGGCCGAGGATTCGCGCGAGGTGTTCGACGTCGAGCCCGCGGAGGCCGCGCTGCTGGCGGGAATGATCGCATCGCCGAGTCTGTACGACCCGGTCGAGAATCCGGCCAAGGCGAAGGCCCGGCGCGACCTCGTGCTGACCCGCATGCTCGAGCAGAAGATGATCACCCGGGCTCAGTACAAGCAAGCGCTGATCACCTCCCTGCCCGACGAGGACCAGGTCGACCCGCCCGACGTGGAGTCCGAGCAGCCCTACTTCACCACCTGGATGACCGAGCACCTGATCGACGAGTACTCGGCAAGTGTGGTGTTCGGAGGAGGGCTCGACGTGAAGACAACGATCGATCCCGAGCTTCAGACCGCGGCCGAGAACGCGATCGCCGGCCGCCTGGCCGGCATCGGGCCCAGCGCCTCGCTGGTGGCGATCGACAACGACACCGGCGAGGTCAAGGCGATGGTGGGCGGCACGGACTACGACGCCACCCCGTTCAACCTGGCCACCAACGGCCACCGCCAGCCCGGCTCGGCCTTCAAGCCGTTCATCCTCGTGCGCGCGCTCGCGGACGGGATTGACCCCAACAGCACGTGGGCCTCCCAGCCCAAGCAGCTTCCCTTCATCGGCGAGAAGGGACCGGAGCTCTTCAAGGTGTCCAACTACGAGGACTCCTACCTCGGCTCCGCCTCGCTGTGGTCGGCCACCGCCACCTCCGACAACTCGGTGTTCGCCGAGCTCGGCATGGAGGTAAAGCCCAAGCGGGTGGCCAGGATGGCCAAGCGGATGGGAATCAAGACCGACCTCTCGACCAACCCGGCGATGCTGCTCGGAGGCCTCGAGGAGGGCGTGACCGCACTCGAGATGGCCTACGCCTACTCAACCCTGGCCAACAACGGCAAGCGCGTGTCCGGCACCCTGGCGCCGAACAACAGAGGGCCGGTGGCCATCGAGGAAGTACGCGGGCCCAACGGGACTGAGGAGAACGAGCCCGTGACCAAGCAGGTGATCCCCCCCGACGTCGCCCAGACGGCCAAGGACATGCTCGGGCTGGTCGTGAGCAGCGGCACCGGCAAGTCCGCCCAGGTGGGCGACGAGAACATCTGGGGCAAGACGGGAACGACCGAGAACTACGGCGACGCCTGGTTCGCCGGCGGCAACGATGAGATGACCGTGGCGGTATGGGTCGGATACGCCGATCGCGTGCAGGCGATGGAGTACGAGCACGCCGGTCCGGTGGCGGGCGGGACGTTCCCGGCCGAGATCTTCCACGACTTCATGACCCAGTGGGTCTCGATGCGCGACACTCGCCGAGTCGCGCTGAGAGCGGCGAGGCTGAGCAAGGACGGCGACAGCGACACCGACACCGACACCTACGTACCTCCGACCACCGTCGACCCGAACGCGCTGCCGCCGGCCGACCAAAGCGTGCCCACCACCCCGTCCGAGCCGACGGACGGCGAGCAGCCCGAAGCGGCCCCGGAACCCGATGCCCCCGCCGAACCGCCGGTTCCCGAAACTCCCGTGCCGGCCGAGCCGGCGCCCCCGGTCACGCCGCCCAGCGGCGAGGGCGGAAGCGGCGGCGGCGGCGTAGCCCCGGTGCCCTAGGCCGCCGCGCGGCGCATGGCCGCCGGCCACGGTCGCGACACGTAGCGGCTGTCGGCATCGCAGAAGCGCCACGGGAGCTCGGCCGCCTTGGTGATGCCGATCCGCTCCCCCACGACGATGCGCGGCTCGCGGTGACCGCGCTCGCGCGCGAGGACCTCGATCGGGCCGTCCACCAGCGACGTCCCGTTGAGCGAGAGACCGACCCCCAGCGCCTGGGTGAGCTTGCCCGGCCCGGAGCAGAGGTCTCCGAGGCGCTCGAGCCCGCGCCGCTCGCGCATCTCGCTCACCCCGTCGGTCGGCTCGAGCGCGCGAATCAGGACCGCGGCGCCCACTCCCTCGTTCTCGGACACCGCGTTGAGCAGAGCGTGAATGCCGTAGGAGAAGTAGACGTACGCTCGCCCCGGCTCCCCGAACAGGATGTGCGTACGCCCGGTGATGCCGACGTGGGCATGGCAGGCGGGCTCATCCATGTGGTAGCTCTCGGTCTCCACGATCCGGCCTGCGCTCTCGCCATGGCGCACCGTGCAGCCGATCAGATCTCGCGCCACGGCGTGCACCGAGCGGGCGTAGAAGTCGAGGCGGGGCCTCATGGGCCCATCGCCTCGTCGAGCACGTGCCGGGCCTGGGCCAGCTGGTCGTTCACGCGCGCGAGCGAGGTGCCGCCCTCCGACACCTTCGACTCCAGCCACGATCGCTGATCGAGCAGAGCGCGAAAGGCGTCCGGCGCCAGACCGGGCGCCAACTCGGCGATCTCGCCGTCGGCCAGCTCGGACAGCCGCTTGTGGCCTTCCAACGCGGCTCGCACGAGGCCGGCAACCATTCCGTGGGCCTCGCGGAACGGCACCCCCTCACGCACGAGCAGGTCGGCCACGTCGGTGGCGGCGGTGAACTCGTCGGATGCAGCGGCGGCCATGCGCTCGCGATCGAACTCGATTCCGGCCAGCATCTCGGACGCCACCCGCAGGCACAGCTCCAGCGTGTCGATCGTGTCGAAGAGGGGTTCCTTGTCCTCCTGAAGGTCCTTGTTGTAGGTCAGCGGCAGCGCATGCAACACCCCGTGAACTCCCGCCAGCCGGCCCACGATGCGAGGCGCCTTGGCGCGCAGCAGCTCGGCCGCGTCGGGATTCTTCTTCTGCGGCATCAGGCTCGAGCCGGAGGCAAAGGCGTCGGCCACCTGGCAGAAGCCGAATTCGGCCGTCGACCAGAGCACGATCTCCGAGCCCAGCTGTGACAGGTGGCCGGCGCAGGTGGCCGCCGCGCTCAGGTAGTCGAGCACGAAGTCTCGATTTGACACCGCGTCCAGCGAGTTTTCGGCGATCCCGTTGAAGCCCAGCTCTTGAGCCACGTACATGCGACCGGTGTCGAAGTTCACGCCGGCCAGCGCGCCGGCGCCCAGCGGCAGGTCGTCCGTGGCGGTCATGCAGAAGTTGAAGCGCTGGAGGTCGCGCCGGAACTTCCAGAACCAGGCCAGCAGGTGATGAGAGAGATACACCGGCTGGGCGCGCTGGAGGTGTGTGTAGCCGGGCAGCGGCCAGTCGAGGTGGCGCTCGGCTCGCTCGACCAGCGTGGCCATCAAAGCCAGAAGCAGTGAGCGCGCCTCGAGGCTGTGCGCGCGCACCACCATGGCCACGTCGGTGGCCACCTGATCGTTTCGCGAGCGTGCGGTATGCAACTTCCCGCCGGCTGGCCCGATGACCTCGGTCAGACGCCGCTCGATGGCCATGTGAATGTCCTCGTCGTCCTCCTTGACGAGGAACGTGTCGGCCTCGATCTCGCCGCGAACGGCGGCGAGGCCCTTCTCGATCTGCTCCAGGTCCTCCTGCCCGATGATGTCGCTGCGGGCGAGCATGCGCGCGTGGGCGAGTGATTGCTCGATGTCGTAGGGCGCAAGCCGGTAGTCGAAGGCGATCGACGAGTTCAGCGCGCGAAACAGCGGGTCCTGGGGATCGGCAAAACGGCCCATGCGGGTCCGGCAGTCTAGATTGCCGTCCGCCTTGACCCATGTCCGCAAAGCCCGGCCGGAGGACTTTCCGGCGGCAGCCCGGCTCCTTCACCTCAGCGCCGCCGACATGTACGACCGCTTTTCGGGCGGGCGCGAACGCGCGCTGCGGGTGCTCGAGCGCTCGCTGGCCGAACCGGGCACCGCGTCGAGCGCCGAGACGGTCTGGCTGGTGGAGATCGACGATCAGCTCGCCGGCGTGATGGCCGCCTTTCCCGTCGACGAGGCCGGCGAGCGCTCGCGGGCTTTTCTCAATCTGACCCTGCGCAGCACGCCGCTGTGGCGCTGGCCGACCGCCCTCTACCTCTACTGGGCCGGCGGTCGCGCGGCTCCGAGCCCGCCCGCGAGCGCCTTCTACATCGATGCTCTGGCCACCGCCGAGGAGTTCCGGCGTCGCGGAGCGGCGCGGGCGCTGCTCGCCGAAGCCGAGCGCGAGGCGCGCAGGCGCCGCCTGCCGGCGATCGCCCTCGACACGACGATCGACAACGCCCCCGCACGTGCGCTCTACGGTCGCGAGGGATACGACGAGGTGGCCTACCAGCCGCCGGGGCGCGGACTGCCGGGGTTCGTGGCGCTGGTCAAGCCGCTGGGTGAAACCGCGGGGTAAAGTCACGCGGATGGGGTGCTACGGAGAGCAGGTCCTCCCGCGGATCATCAACCTCGTCTGCGGGCTGAAGACAGTCGAACCGCTCCGGCGCAGGGTCTGTGAGGGCCTGGAGGGAGATGTCCTGGAGATCGGCTTCGGCTCAGGGCTCAACGTGCCGTTCTACCCGGGGGCGGTCGACCGGGTGGCAGCAGTCGAGCCCTCGGACGTCGGGTGGAACCTGGCCGGCAAGCGCCTCGACGCGAGCGGCGTGACCGTGGACCGGACGGGCCTGGACGGCCAGTCGCTGCCCCTCCCCGACAACAGTCGCGACTCGGCCCTCACCACTTGGACGCTGTGCACCATCCCGGACGTGAACGCCGCCCTGCGTGAGGTGAGGCGCGTTCTCAAGCCCGGCGGCACCCTTCACTTCCTCGAGCACGGGCTGGCTCCTGACGAGCAGGTGCGCCGCTGGCAGCATCGCCTCGAGCCGGTGCAGAAGCGGGTGTTCGGCGGCTGCCACCTCACCCGGCCGGTCGTGAACCTGCTCGCCGCCGCGGGCTTCACGATCACCGAGGTCGACGTGTTCTACGAGGACGGCGCCCCGAAGTTCTTGGCCGCCGACTCGCTCGGCGTTGCCGTCTCGCCCTAGCGGGCCGCCGCCTACGCCGGCGCGGGTGTGACGCCGGCCACCACGCCGGCATCGCTCAGCCGCCCGATCTCAGTGTCGGTCAGGCCCAGCACCCCGGCCAGCACCTCCTCGGTGTGCTCGCCCAGGACGGGCGCGCGCATCGGGGCCAGCCGCTCGGCGTTCGAGAAGTCGAGCGGGGAGGCCGGCACTACGTACGTTCCGATGCCCGGCTGGTCGACTTCCTCGAACATCGCGCTCTGCGTTGACACGCGCGGGTCCTCCTCCACGAGCTGAGTGAACGTCTGGTAGGGCCCCCAGGAGACGTCGTGATTGTCGAATTTCTCGCGGACCTGTTCGAGCGTCTGGGCCAGCACCCACGGCTTGAGCGTGGCTCCGATCACCTCGCGCGCGGCGAAGCGACCGCTCTCGAGGTCGAGGTCGACGTCCATCAGCTTCGCGATCGCGTCGAAGGCCTCGTTCAGGCCCGTGGCCTTCACGAGGTTGCGCCACTGGCGCAGCGTGAGCGCCACGATCATCACCCGGCGGCCGTCCCGGGTCATGAAGTCGCGTCCGAAGGCGCCGTACAGGTAGTTGCCGTCCTTGATCCGCTCGTGCTGGTTGATCTGGACCTCGGCGATCTTGCCCAGGTTGCCCACCATCCAGAACGCCACGTCCGACAACGCCACCTGCACGCGCTGGCCCTCCCCGGTTCGGGCCCGCCGGCGTTCGGCGGCCAAAAGGCTGGTGGTGGCCAGCATCCCCGTGATCGCGTCCCAGGCGGGAAGCAGGTGGTTGAAGGGCACGGAGAGGTTGCGCGGGCCGGTGGCCCAGGGAAACCCGGTGGCCGGATTGACCGTGTAGTCCACGGCCGAGGAGCCGTCGGCGTTGCCCACGATGTTGACCATGATCAGGTCCGAGCGCCGCGCCGCGAGCATCTCGTAGTCGAGGAAGCCGCGAGCGGGAAAGTTGGTGAGCACCAGGCCGGCCTCGGGCCCCGGGGCGGTGATCAGCGCCGCGACGAGCTCGCGGCCCTCCTCGGAGCGAATGTCGACCTGGACCGATCGCTTGCCCTTGTTGAGGCCCGCCCAGAACAGGCTCTGGCCATCGGCGGTCACGGGCCAGCGGGTGCGGTCGAGGCCCCCGCCGATCGGGTCGAAGCGAATCACGTCGGCGCCGAGCTGGGCCATGGCCATCCCGCCGAGAGGGGCCGCGACGAAGGCCGAGCCCTCGACGATCCGCATGCCTTCGAGAATGCCTCCCATCTACGCGACCAGGGCGACGAAGCGCCAGTCGAGGACGGGTTCAGGTTCGCTGTCGTCGCGGACGGCGGAGACCAGGGCGCGCAGCTGTACCCGGCCTCCCTCGTCGAGCGCAGTGGTGTCGATCACCTGCAGCTCGGTGCGCAGCACGTCCCCCTCGAACACCGGCGCGAGGTGGTCGCAGCCCACCCAGGCGAGGATCGTCGCGATAGCCGGGATGGCCCGCGTCGCGTGGGCCGCAGCCACCGAGATGGTGTGTCCCCCATACACGAGGCGCCGGCCGCGTCCGCTGCTCGTGGCGTCCGTGTGGGCCATGGCCACGTTGAGCGTGAGCCGGGCCAGCTCGGGCGCAGCACTCACCGTCTCTCCGCCCTCGATCACGAACGTCGATCCGGCCTCCAGATCGGGGTGGTGGGGCGCCGCCGTGGCCTCGCGGAGGAGGTCGAGCCGCCACGCTCCCGGGGAGGCGGCTTTGAGAGCAGAGGGGTCCAGGGTCTCCGGGAGGTCCTTGAACGTGTCGCTGTGGCCGGTGTCGGCATCGGAGTCGCGCAGGGGGATCATCGGGCAGCGCCAGAAGTCGAGCACCTCCTCGCGGTCCTGGTTGATCGTCCGGATCCTCAGGGCCACGAGGCCGCTCGCCGGCGCTCCCTCGCGACGCCGGTTCTGCTTTAGCCCGACGACCTCGGTGCGCGTGCGCAGCGTGTCGCCGATGAACACCGGGCGGGCGAGAACGAGGCCTCGGTAGAACAGGTTGCCGCGAACTCGCCGGGTCGGGCCGGTGGATTGGCCGATGGCCACGTCGCACACGAGGTTGGGATGGGCGAGCGGCCGATCGCTGCCGGTGACCGCGCAGCACAGCGGGGCATCCAGCGCCAGCCGCAGGCGGTCCCCCGCCACGGCCTGGTGCAGCGCGGCGTGCCCGCTGGTCAGCGTCAGGCCGGGGGCGTCGTCGAAGACCTGCCCCAGCTCGAAATCCTCGAACCAGGGCCCGCCGACGTGGATTCTCGTCCCGGCCGAGGTGCTCATCGACCCGCCTTGGCCACGACCTGCTCGGCCTGCTTGCGGCTCGCCTCGTCGATCATCTCGCCGTCGAGCTCGACCGCCCCGCGCGCCCCCTCGGACTCGGCTTCGGCCAACACGGCGAGTATCGCCCGCGCTCGTTCCAGCTCGGCGTCGCCGGGGGTGAACGTGTCGTTGATCACCGGCAGCTGGCTCGGGTGGATGGCCCACTTGCCGTCGTATCCGAGGTCGCGCACATGCTCCGCCCATCCGCGCAGGCCGTTCTCGTCGGCGATGGCCAGATAGGGACCGTCGATCGCGTCGATTCCGGCGGCGCGGGCGGCCACCAGCACGCCCTCCTGGGCGTAGAGCCAGCGCTCGGCGGCCTGCTCGGGATTCGCACGCCCGAGCGAGGCCGCGAGGTCCGCATAGCCCAGGATCAGCCCCGAAAGCCGCGGGGACGCGGTGGCGATCTCCGCAACGCCCAGTAGCCCCGCCGCTGTCTCCACCAGCGCCTGGACGCCCACGGCAGCGCCGTGCTCGCCGAGCAGTCGCTCGACCTCGAGAACGTCCTCCGCCCGCTCCACCTTCGGCACGACGAGTGAGTCGACCGCCGCCCCGGCACGCTCAACGAGGGCGTGCACGTCATCGCGGCACCACGGGCTGTCGAGCGCGTTTACGCGCACCGCCACACGGCCGTGCTCGAGGCGGCCATCCGCGAGGATGCCGCACACCAGCTCGCGGGCCTGCGCCTTGGCGCCTGCCGCGACCGAATCCTCGAGGTCGATCACGATCTCGTCTGCCCCGAGGCCGGCCGCCTTCACGAGCATCTTCTCGGACGACCCGGGGACCGACAGGCATGAACGCCGGACGCTCATCCGAGGGACCCTAGTCCAGGTACGCCACGGCGATCAACGTCGCGTGGGCGCGAGCGCCTCCGCGATCACCTCTCCCAGAGCCTCCACCACCTGCTCCACCTCGGCCTCGCTCAGCTCGGGAAAGAACGGCAGCGCCAGCGAGCGGCGGGCGACCTCCTCGCACACCGGAAACTCGCCCTCGCGGTGGCCGAAGCGCTCGCGGTAGAAGCTCATCAGATGGATCGCCGGCAGGTAGGGCTTGGTGTCCACGCCGCGCGCCCTCATCGCCACCACGGCCTCGTCGCGGTCTACACCCGGTGGGAGCTGGACGACGTAGACGAACCAGGAACGGCGGTCCCCGCCCTCGTCGGGACACGGCAGGACCAGGTCGTCCACCCCGCTCAGCGCCTCGGTGTAGAGCGCGGCCACTCGAGCACGCTCGGCGAGCAGCTCGTCCAGGCGCGCGAGCTGGGCGATTCCGAGCGCGCAGGAGAGCTCGTCGAGTCGGTAGTTGAACCCTAGGCGATCGTGGTCGAGCCAGCCCATGTCGGGCGCCCGCCCCTGGTTTCGCTCCGAATCGATGCGCTGCTTGGTCGCCTCGTCGGGACACACCACGGCGCCCCCCTCCCCCGTGGTGAGCTGCTTGTTGGGGTAGAACCCGAACACGGCCAGGTTGCCGCGCGCGCCCACCTGGACGCCGTCGGCGTGCGTGGCGCCCAGCGCCTCGCAGGTGTCCTCGACGACCCAGAGGCCGCGCTCTGCGGCCAGCCGCTCGAAACCCGGCATGTCAGCGGGGTAGCCGAATATGTGCACCGGCAGCAGGCCGGTGGTCCGCGTCGATACCGCCGCCTCGGCCGCCCCGGGCTCGATGTTCAGCGTGCGCGGGTCGATGTCGCAGAACACCGGAGTCGCGCGCTCGTAGAGCACGCAGTTGGCCGACGCGACGAAGCTGAACGGAGTGGTGATCACCTCGTCGCCGGCCTCGACGCCGGCGGCTCGCACCGCCAGGTGCAGCCCCGCCGTGCCGCTCGAGACCGCTGACAGGTGCGAGACGCCGAGCCGTTGCGCCAGCGCGCTCTCGAACTCGGGCAGCCGTGGCCCCAGCGCCAGCCGGGCGGAACGCAGGGTGTCCAGCACGAGGGCGGCCTCCCGCTCGGAGAGCGAAGGCTTCGCCAGCGGGATCACGTGGCCGACGCGGCCCCGGCCCTCGAGCCGGGCCGGCGACCGGGCAGCATCCCCGCCTCGAGCGAGTCGACGAGGGCGTCCCAGCTCGACTCGATGATGTTCTCCGAAACTCCGATGGCGCCCCAGGTATCCGATCCGTCGCTGGCGTCGAGCAGAACCCGTGTGACCGCTCCGGTGCCCTTGGTCTCGTCGAGTATGCGCACCTTGAAGTTCACGAGCTGGATCTCGCGCAGGTGCGGGTAGCGTTCGCCGATGGCGTCGCGGAGCGCCTTGTCGAGCGCGTGCACCGGGCCGTTGCCCTCCGCCGTGCGCACGTAGCGCTCGCCGTCCACCCAGATCTTGATCGTGGCCTCGGTCTCCACGCGCCCGTCGGCGCGCTTTTCGACGATCGCGCGCCATGACTCCAGGCGAAACAGCGGCTCGTACTCACCCGTCTCCTTGCGGATCAGCAGGTCGAAGGAGCCGTCCGCGGCCTCGAACTGGTAGCCGCGGTTCTCGAGCTCCTTCACGCGCTCGACCACGCGGGCGGCGGTCTCGGCGTCCACGCCGGTGCGTGCCTGGACCGTGCCCTTGCCGGAGAGCTCTGACACCAGCACGCGGCGGTCGGCGCCCACGTCGGCGGGGTCGATGTGCTCGAAGGTGCGGGCATCCCGGTTGATCCCGGCCACGTGCATGCCGCCCTTGTGCGCGAACGCGTTGGCTCCGACGTACGGCTTGTTGGGGTTCGGGGTGACGTTGCACAACTCGTCCACTAGGTGCGATACCTCGGTCAGCCGTTGCAGGCGGGCCGAGCCAAGGCAGGTTCGGCCCATCTTGAGCTCGAGCGTTGGCACGATCGTGATCAGGTCGGCATTGCCGCAGCGCTCGCCGTACCCGTTCATCGTTCCCTGCACGAGGCTCGCGCCGGCCTCCACCGCCACCAGCGCGTTGGCCACCCCACAGCCCGCATCGTCGTGGGTGTGGATGCCTATCTCCGCGTCGAGCTCGGCCACCACTCGCGCGGTTGCCTCCGCGACCTGGCCGGGCAGCGACGAGCCGTTCGTGTCGCAGATCGTCACGTTCTCCGCCCCGGCGTCGGCGGCGGCCCGCAGGCAGCGCAGCGCGTAGTCGGGGTTGTCTCGATAGCCGTCGAAGAAGTGCTCGGCGTCATAGATCACACGCTTGCCTTGCGCCGCGAGGAACGCGACCGAGTCGGCGATCATGCGCAGGTTCTCCTCCGGATCGACGTGGGTGACCTTGTCCAAGTGCAGCGACCAGGTCTTGCCCACGAGCGTGCATACCGGCGCAAAGGAATCGGCCAGCAACCGCAGCGACGGGTCGTCCTCGGCCGCCACGTCGCGCCGGCGGGTCATGCCGAAGGCCACCACCTCGGAGGTCTCGAAGCTCTCGCCCGCCAGCAGGTCGAAGAGGGCCACCTCCTTGGGGTTGGATGCCGGGAAGCCCGCCTCGATCAGGTGCACGCCGAGCGAGTCGAGCGCGTGCGCCACGCGCACCTTCTCGTCGGCCGACAGCGACATCCCCTCACCCTGCATGCCATCCCGCAAGGTGGTGTCGTACACCGATATCAGCCGGGGGCTCACGCCAACCCTGCCCGAAGCAGCCGGCTCGGCCGGCTGCGCAGGGTTGGGCCTCCCCAGTGGTTCCTGGCCGGTCGCCATGGGTTCATGTTTCCGACGGAACCGGCACCAGATCCAGCCAATCGGCGTACTGCGCCGCCCGGCCGTGCAGGGCATCGTCGAAGACCTGCTGGATCTCGCGCGTGATCGGCCCCGGCGTGCCGTCGCCGATGGCGATGTCGTCGATCTCGCGCATCGGGGTCAGCTCGGCCGCCGTGCCGGTGAGGAACACCTCGTCGGCGAGAGCCAGCTCGGCCCGCGCCACGTCGCGCTCGATCAGCTCGTAGCCGAGGTCGCGGGCGATCTGCATGCACGACTTGCGGTTGATGCCGTCGAGGATCGACGCGGTCTGCGGCGGCGTGACGATGCTGCCGTCCTTGACCACGAACACGTTCTCGCCCGTGCCCTCGCAGACGTTGCCCTTGTCGTCGAGCAGGATGCCCTCCTCGTAGCCCGCCTTTACGGACTCGATCTTGGCCAGCACGGAGTTGAGGTACTGGCCGGAGGCCTTCGACTGGGGGATCAGCGAGTCGGGGGAGATGCGCCGCCAGGACGACACGCGGCCGCGCACGCCGTTGCGCTTGCCGTCCTCACCCAGGTAGGCGCCCCACTCCCACACGGCAACCATGGCCTCCACCGGATTCTCGAGCGGGTTGAGCCCCATCGGCCCGTAGCCGCGCCACACGAGCGGGCGGATGTAGCAGCTCTTGAAGCCGTTGCGCGCGATCAGCTCGTGCGTGGCCTCGCGCAACTGCTGCTTTTCGAAGGGCAGGTCCATGTAGTAGAGCTTGCAGGAGTTCTCGAGGCGGTCGAGATGGTCTTGGTGGCGGAAGATGGCGCTGCCGCGCTCGGTTTCGTATGCGCGTATGCCCTCGAACACGCCGGTTCCGTAGTGCATGGCGTGCGTGAGTACGTGTACCTTCGCGTCCTCCCAGGCGACGAACTCTCCGTTCAGCCAAATGAGGTCAGCGGTGTTCACGTACTGCTCCTAGAGGTTGGCGAGAACCGCCCGGGTGGCGGCCTCTGTCGTTGCGTCGCCGCCGAGGTCCGCAGTGCGGAGGCCGTCCCCGAGCGCGCGATCGACGGCCGATTCTAGGGCAGACGCCTCGTTCTCCATAGCCAATCCGTGGCGCAGCATGAGCGCGACCGAACCGAACATCGCCAGGGGATTCGCCGTGCCGCTGCCCGCGATGTCGGGTGCGGTTCCGTGCACCGGCTCGAACAGTCCCGGCCCCGAGCCGTCGCCCAGCGATGCGCTCGGCAGCATGCCCAGCGATCCGGTGAGCATGGCGGCCTCGTCGCTGAGGATGTCGCCGAACATGTTCTCGGTGAGAATCACGTCGAACTCGGCCGGGTGCGAGACAAGCTGCATGGCGGCGTTGTCGACCAGCATGTGATCGACCGGGGTGCTCTCGCCCTCGGCCATGCGCTCCACCGTCTTTCGCCACAGGCGCGAGGTCTCGAGGACGTTCGCCTTGTCGACGCTCGTGACCTTCGTGCGGGCCAGCTCGAACGCCACGCGCGCGATGCGCTCAATCTCCCCCACGGAGTAGACGCAGGTGTCGTGTGCGGTGTCGCCGTCGAGGCCGCGGTCGCCGAAGTAGATCCCACCCGTGAGCTCGCGCACCACGAGCAGATCAGTGCCCTCGATCCGCTCGCGCTTGAGCGGGCTGGCATCAAGCAACGCCGGGCTCGGGCGGACCGGGCGCAGGTTGGCGAACAGGCCCAGGCCCTTGCGCAGGCGGAGCAGCCCCTGCTCGGGACGCGGCTTGCCGGGATCCGTGGTGTCCCACTTGGGCCCGCCGACGGCGGCAAGCAGCACGGCGTCCGCACCACGGCAGGCGTCGAGCACCTCGTCGGTCAGCGCCGTGCCGTGTTCGTCGATCGAGGCACCGCCCACCAACTCGTCTTCGAGCTCGAAGTCGCCCAGCTCGGCGAGCACGGCCCGCGCCGCGTCCATGATCTCGGGGCCGATGCCGTCACCGGGCAGCGTGACTATTCGGCTGCTCACGCCGGCCGCCGGGCGTTGATGTTCAGCCGCACGTAGTCGAGCTCGTCGCCCGAGCGGGCGAGCACCGCCCGCACATAGTCGTCGCGCAGCACGTCGGGCAGCTGCTCGAGGTGGTAGCCCAGGCAGATCGTGCGCAGGTAGTCCTCGGGGTCCTCGGGCGATATCGGGCGCGGCTCGAGCCACGTTTCCACTCCCTCGAAGCCGGCGCGCTCCAGTCGCGTGGCGGTCTCCATAGGGCCGGCGAAGTTCCAGGGTCCGGCCCACCCGGCCAGAAACTCGGCGTAGGGGGCGGTGGCCCCCACGGCGCGCGCCGCCTCGTGGAAGCGTTCGATGTTGCCCTCTCCCCCGCACTGGGCCCCGAGGCGGCCGCCCGGGCGCAACGCCGCGAACAAACGCGCGAAGAGACGGTCGTGGTCGGCGACCCAGTGGAAGACCGCGCTCGAGAAGACCGCGTCGACCTCGCTTTCGAGCGCGAGCTCGGTCAGGTCGGACTGGAACACCCTCGCGCGTCCATTCAACGCCTCGCGCGCGTGCCCGACCATCGAGGCCGCCTGGTCCACCGCGATCACATGGCCCCGCGGGAGGCGCTCGAGCAGCATCAGGGTCACGTTGCCCGAGCCGCAACCCGCGTCGAGCACCGTCTCGTCCCCGCTCAGGTCGAGGCGGTCGAGCACAGTGGTGGCCAACTCCTCCAGCGGCCTCGATACGCGGTCGTAGGTGACCGCGTCCCAGTCGCGGTTCATGTGAGCGCCGTGGTCACCGGGCCGGAGCGCTCTCGCGCCGCCTCGTAATCGTCGATCGCGTGCTGCTGCTGGAGGGTCACGCCGATGTCGTCGAGACCCTCGAGCAGGCGGCGGGCGATCTCCGGGTCGATGTCGAAGCCCACCTGCCGCCCCGCGAACGACACCTCCTGCTCCTCCAGGTCGATGCGGGCGTGGCCGGCGTCCATCAGGGCCTTCACGTCCACCTCGGGAAGGGTGACCGGCAGCAATCCGATCTTCGTGCAGTTCGAGTAGAAGATGTCGGCGAAGCTCGGCGCCACCACCGCCCTGAAGCCGTAGTCCTCCAGGGCCCAGGGGGCGTGCTCGCGCGACGAGCCACAGCCGAAGTTGCGCCCCGCGGCCAGGATCGGGTTGGACGGGAGGTCCCATCCCGGCTCCTTGGACCAGTCGTGAAAGAGGAACTCGCCGAAGCCGGTGCGCTCCACTCGCTTAAGGAACTGCTTGGGGATGATCTGGTCGGTGTCGACGTCGTTTCGGTTGATCACCGAGACCGCGCCTTCGATCACGCTCACGGGCTCCACTAGCTCCACTCCCTGATGTCGACGAAGTGCCCTTCGATGGCCGCCGCGGCAGCCATCTTCGGGCTCACGAGGTGAGATCGCGCGCCGCGGCCCTGGCGTCCCTCGAAGTTGCGGTTCGAGGTCGAGGCCACGCGCTCGCCGGGCGCCGCGATGTCCGGGTTCATGCCCAGGCACATCGAGCAGCCGGCCGAGCGCCAGTCGAAGCCGGCGGCGCGAAACACCTCGTCGAGGCCCTCGCTCTCGGCCTGTTCCTTGACCTGCGACGAGCCTGGCACGACCATCGCGTCGACCGAGGTGGCCACGCGGCGACCGCGCACCATCTCGGCCGCCTCGCGAAGGTCGCCGATGCGGGAGTTGGTGCAGGAGCCGATGAACACGCGGTCGAGGGCGATCTCCGCCATCGGCGTCCCGGCCTCGAGCGCCATGTACTCGAGCGCGCGCTGTTCGCCCTCGTCGCGCGGCTCGGGCACGGTGCGGGTCACGTCGGTGACCATCCCCGGCGTGGTTCCCCAGGTGACCTGCGGAGAGAGCTCGGAGGCGTCGATCACGACGTCCTTGTCGAAGTGGGCTCCCTCATCGGTGTGCAGTTCTCGCCAGGCCGCCAGCGGTAGCGGGTCGGGTGCCGCCTCGCGGCCCTCGATCCACTCGAAGGTGGTGTGGTCGGGGGCGATCATGCCCGCGCGCCCGCCGGCCTCGATCGTCATGTTGCAGACGGTCATGCGGCCCTCCATCGACAGCGCCTCGATCGGCGGGCCCGAGTACTCGATCACGTGCCCGACCCCGCCGGACACGCCGATGCGCCCGATCGTGCCCAGGATGAGGTCCTTGGCGCTGACGCCGCTGCCGAGCTCGCCCTCGTAGCGGATGCGCATCGACAGCGGCTTGCGCTGCTGCAGCGTCTGGGTGGCGAGCACGTGCTCGACCTCGCTGGTGCCGATGCCGAAGGCCAGGGCTCCGAAGGCGCCGTGGGTCGAGGTGTGCGAATCGCCGCACACGATCGTCATGCCGGGCTGGGTCACGCCCAGCTCGGGCCCGATCACGTGCACGATGCCCTGGCGCTCGGACCCGATCGAGTAGATCGGCACGCCGAACTCCGCGCAGTTTCGCTCCAGGGTCTCCACCTGAACGCGCGAGAGCTGGTCACGAATCTGCTCTGCTCGGGTCGAGCCGTCGGTGGGCACGTTGTGGTCCGCCGTGGCCAGGGTGCGATCCGTGCGGCGCACCGGCCGGCCGGACAGCCGCAGCGACTCGAAGGCCTGCGGGGACGTGACCTCGTGCACGAGGTGCAGGTCGATGTACACCAGGCTCTCGGCGACCTCGTGGGCCTCCCAGATCTTGTCGAAGAGAGATCGTGCGGCATGCGGCTTCTGGAAAGTCATCTAGCTCCTTCGCAGTCCGGCGGCGACGACGGCATAGAAACGTGCCTCGCCGGCGCCGGGATTCTCGAAGTGATGGGGTAGGTCGGCATCGAAGGTCACGCTGTCGCCCTCGCTCAGGTCATGCGCGACGCCCGCGCACACGAGGCGCAGGACGCCGTGGTCGACCACGGCGGTCTCACGGCTGCCGGGCTCGTGGCGGGGAGGGTCGCCGGGCTCGCCCGTGGCCGCGCCGGGCGCCAGCCTGTGCAGGGAGACCTCCGCGCGCAGCCCGGGTAGCGGCGGAGTGAGAACCTCGTACCGGTGGCGCCGGCCGCCCGCGCGGCGCCGTTCGGAGGCCCGAACAACGCTCACGCCGTCGGTCTCGTCGAGGCGCAGCAGCTGAGAGAGGGTCAGCTCGAGTCCGCCGGCGATCCGGCCAGCCACCGCCAGCGTCGGACTTGTGTCCCCCCGCTCGACCTGCGAGAGCATCGGCGCCGACACGCCGCTGCGCTCGGAGAGGTCGCGCAGGGACAGGTGCATTGCGTCGCGGAGGCGGCGTACTCGTCCGCCGAAGTGACCGTTGAGCTGCTGCACGCTGCGTACGTTATCACGTACGTTTGTATGCTGTCAGTTGGCCTGCCTGGTGGGCCGAACGACAACCTCGTTCACGCACACGTGCGGCGGCCGGGACACCGCGTACAGCACACCGTCCGCGACGTCGCCGGCAGACAGCACGTCACCGATCTCCTCGCGCGCGCGCTTCAGGGAATGCTGGACCACGGGATTCTGGTTGTGGCCCTGCAGCTCGGTCTCCACGAACCCGGGCGCCACCGTGGTTACCCGGATCCCCGAGTGCAGGGCCTCCTGACGAAGAGCCTCCGAGAAGCCATGCACGCCGAACTTGGTCATGTTGTAGACGGCGGCGCCGGCGTTGGCGCGGCGCCCAGACACCGACGAGACGTTGACGATGTCGCCTCCCCCGCTCCCCTCGATCAGCGGCAGCGCGGCATGCGTGCAGACGAGCAGTCCCCACAGGTTGACGTCGAGCATTCGCCGCCAATCGCTCACGTCGGCCCCGGCCACGGGACCGAGGAGCATCACCCCTGCGTTGTTGACGAGGATGTGCAGGCCGCCGTGCTCAGCCTGTGCCGCCTCCACGAAGCCGCGCGCCTGCCCTTCGTCGGCCAGGTCGACCCCGTGAACCGACGCCGGGCCCTCGAGCCGCTCGGCCAGCGCCTCGAGCCGGTCGGTGCGGCGCGCCCCCAGCGCCACCGCCGCTCCCGCGCCGGAGAGAGCCATCGCGGTCGCCTCGCCGATGCCCGAGGAGGCGCCCGTGATCGCCGCGACGCGGCCTGCTAGCGGCCCGTCCGCCATGGCGAGATCCTATCTGTGATCGCAAGGCCCGTTTGGGGTAGTCAGAATCGGGTCTCGCTCGGACAACCGAGTGGTCAAATCGCCGCGTGCAGGAGCGCCAGCAGCTCGTCCTCACCGGGTGGGTCGGGCGTGTTGCCCGTGGCCGGATGCTGAGCCGCCGCGGCCGCCACCTCAGGCAGCTGCTGGTGTTCGACGCCGAGGGTGGCCAGCCGCACGTGCCCGCAGCGGGCGGCCAGTGGCGCAAGCTGTGCGGCGGCGGCCTCGGGATCGCCGCCGGTGTTGCCGAGGGCGCCGGCCAGCTCGCTCATCGCGCCGGGAGCGCGGCCGGCCATCAGGCGGGAGGTGTGCGGAAGCATCACCGCGTTGGTCTCGGCGTGGGGCGAGCCGGTGGCGCGCACGATGCTCTGGCAGAGCGCGTGGTGGACGGCGATCCCGGTTGATCCGCTCGCGTAGCCGGCGAGCAGCGCGCCGAGAGCCAGACCCTCACGGCCGGGCGGATCGGAGCTCACGCCCTCGGCCAGGAGCGCAGCGGCGTGGAGGGCCGCCGGCTGGATGACCGGATTGGCCAGCGGCGCGTACAGCGCCTCCATCGCGTGCGCCAGCGCGTTCATTGCGCTGGCCGCGAGCACGCTGGGCGGCGCGCTCGCCATCAGCTCGGGATCGGCCACCACCAGCGCCGGCCGGACCATCTGAGCGCCCTCGACGCCGGCGGGAAGGCGGTGGAACGGCGTGAGCTCGGCACCCGAGAGGGTGGTCGGAATGGCCACGCAGGGCCCGCCCATCGCCCCGGCGATCGCCTTTGTCGTGTCGATCACCCGGCCGCCGCCCAGCGCGACCAGGCTGCCGAACTCCCCATCCAGCTCCAGCAAGAGAGCCGCGGAGATCTCATCGACGCGGCCCGGCGGAACGATCGCCACCGTGGCCGCCTGCTCGGCCAGCCCCGGCACGCTGTCCCGGGCCCGATCCGTGGTGAGCAGCACGTAGTCGTGATAGCCCCGCTCCGCGATCAGCTCACGCGTGTCACCGGCGGCGCCCGACGCGAAGCGGATGAGCCGCTCGCCGTCGCGCCAGGTGAAGTCGTTTGTCAAGGGGTGGGCGTCTTCCTTGCCTCGTGCTCGAGCACTCGCTCTGCCTCCCCGGCCACATCGTCGGCCAGAGCGCCGGAGAGGGCTCGCAGGTAGGCCTTGCCGGAAGCCTCGAGGATGTCGGTGGACACGCCGGCGCCCGACGACAGGCGGCCTCGCAGCTCGAGCAGCACGGTCACCTCGCCCAGCGCGTCCCGCCCGCCCGTGACCGCCGACACGTGGTACTCCTTGAGCCTCGCGTCGTGGCCGGTGGCGGCGTTGATGGCGCTGAAGAAGGCATCCACCGGGCCGTCGCCGGTGAACGAGCCCGACACGACCGAGCCGTCGGGCATCCGCACCGCCACCGTGGCCAGCGGGGCCCGCACGTTGGAGGCCTCGACCTCGAAAGACTCGATCTCGAAGGCGGTCGGCGCCTGCTTCATCTCGTCGGACACGATGGCCTCGAGATCGAGCGCGGTGACCTTCTTCTTCTTGTCCGCCAGCTCCTTGAAGCGCTTGAAGGCGGTGTTCAGCGCGGCGCCGTCCACCTGGAAGCCGAGCTCCTCGAGCGCGTTGCGCAGAGCGTGGCGGCCCGAGTGCTTTCCCAGAACGATCGAGTTGGTGTCCAGGCCGATCGTGGTGGCGTCCATGATCTCGTAGGTGGTGCGCTCCTTGAGCACGCCGTCCTGGTGGATCCCGGCCTCGTGGGCGAAGGCGTTGCGCCCGACGATCGCCTTGTTGGGCTGCACCGCATAGCCGGTCAGGCGGGACACCAGCCTGGAGCTGCGGGCGATCTCGCGCGTGTTCACGTCGGTCCACAGACCCACGCTGGATTCACGGGTGTGGAGCAGCATCACGAATTCCTCGAGCGAAGCGTTGCCCGCGCGCTCGCCGATGCCGTTGATCGCGCACTCGACCTGGCGGGCGCCCGCCTTCGCGCCCGCGAAGGAGTTAGCCACGGCCAGACCGAGGTCGTTGTGGCAGTGGACCGAGGCCGTGACCTTGGCCAGGTCGGGCACGAGCGCGTACAGGTTGCGCCACATCTCCTCGTACTCCTCGGGCATGGTGTAGCCGACCGTGTCCGGCACGTTGATCGTGGTGGCGCCCTCGTCGATCGCGATCTGCACGACCTCGGCCATGAACTCGATGTCGGAGCGCGACCCGTCCTCGGGTGAGAACTCGACGTCGTCGGTGTACTGGCGGGCGTGCGCCACCGCGGCCCGCGCCTGACCCTTCACGTCCTCGCGCGTGGTCTGCAGCTTGCGCTCGATGTGGATGTCGCTGGTGGCGATGAAGGTGTGGATGCGCGGGCGTTCGGATTCCTTGACCGCGTTCCACGCCGCGTCGATGTCCTGCTTGCCGGTACGCGCCAAGCCACAGATGACGGGACCGTGTACCTCGCGCGCGATGGCCTGCACGGCCTCGAAGTCGCCGGGCGAGGTGATCGGAAAGCCGGCTTCGATCACGTCCACACCGAGTCGCGCGAGCTGGTGGGCGATCTCCAGCTTCTCCTGCTTGTTGAGCGCGATGCCCGGTGACTGCTCGCCGTCCCGCAGCGTCGTGTCGAAGATCTTCACTCGGTCGTTCTCGGCGCGGTCCATGTCGTTTCCTCTTCCTTCTTTGTCCTACCTGGTCTCCTCGAGCTTGCGGCTAGGCGGCCGCCACGCGTTATTCCCCCCGAGGGGGGAGAAGGAGGAGAAGCTGCAGGCTGGACAAGCGCGACACGAGGGCCGAAGGGTACACGACCCTCTAATCCCAGCCGAGGGTGATTCGCTCACAGCCGAACACGCGGTCGCGCCTGGCGATGAACACGCGATCTCTGCCGCGACCGCAGCGCACGACGTCACGGTCGGGGTCCGAAACGCGAACGAAATCGTCACCGGCGCCGGCGGAGATGTCGTCGCGGCCGGACCCGCCCGCGATGGTGTCGTCGCCGCGTCCGGCCTCGATGCGGTCGGCCCCCGGGCCGCCGATCACGTAGTCCCGCCCCGGGCCCCCGGCCAGGTACTGATCGCCGCCGAAACCAAGCACGTCGTCGGCTCCGGCGTCACCCGTCACGATGGCCCCGGTTCCCTTGGCGCGCACCATGTCGTCGCCGGGCCCCCCGAATAGAGTCGCCCCCACGACAACGCCGAAGTCGCGGCCGGGCCCCAGCACGACGTTGCCGACCCGTGCGATCACTCTGTCGGACCCGTCGCCGGTGAGCGCGGTGGCGAGCAGCCCCTCCGGCGCCGGTGGTCCGCAGCGGGCGTCGTTGGGAGTGACGACCGTGCAGAAGGCTCCGGGCACGATCTCGGGGCCGCTGTCGACGATGCGCACGCCGTCTGGGTCGGGGACCATCCTCAGCTCGTTCGTCTCGCCCGGGGCCGCCTGGAAGGTCACCTCGAGCCGGGGTTCGGAGAAGTAGCGGCAGATGTCGCTGCCCGTGCAGAAGACGAGCCGGCCCGAGACCTCGCCGGCGCTCGCGGCGGGCGCGGCAACCATCATCACGGCGAGGGCGGTACCCAGAACTCGACGCATGTGACCTATTGAACAGGAAAGGCTGCCCGCCGCCGACCACTGTGGCCCCCGGTCGGCGACGGGCAGCCGGCACGTAGGAAACCGTGGTCTCCTTCCCCTACCGGCAGTTGATGCCCCTCGAAGATGCCCACACAAAGCCGCTGTGACAAGCGAAACTGCGCCCGCGAGGCCGGACGTTGCCGACCTGTTGCGGAAAAACGTGCGTTCCCGGGCTGCTCAGCGATCGTCGGCCGGCGACGATCCTCCGGAGACGCCGTTGACCTGCGGGTCGGGGGTCCCCCCGGCGCGTCCGTTGGCTGACTTGCGGGCGCCGCGCTTGGGGCGCTTGTAGCCCACGGCCGCCTGCACGCTGGACGGCCGCCACTCGGCGCCGCCGCGCAGGGTCGGCACGCCTTCGGAGTTGAGCGTGTCGGCGATGGCCTGAAGCGTCATGCCCCGCGCCCGCATCTCGGCGATCCGTTCCTTGAGCGCGGGGCGATCGGCCACCGCCGGGCGGCCCGATGACCGGCGGGCGTCGCGCGCCGCCTCCAGGCCCTTGCGGGTGCGGGTGTCGAGGCTCTTGCGTTCGAGTGTCCCCACGTTGGCCAATGCCTCCGCGGCCAGGCGACCGTCCGGGTTTCCGGTATCGAGCTGGATATCGAGCACCACCAGCCTGATCGCGCTCTCTCCGAGGCGATCAATCAGTGTTCCCAGATGGGCGGCCGACCTGGTCAACCGCTCGAGGCTGGTCACCACGAGGCAGCTGGCCTCGCCGGCCTCCAACCGCTCGATCGCGTAGGTGAGCCCGGGTCGCTCGAGGTCGGACCCCGAGTGGGACTCGAAGTCGCGCACCACCTCGACCGACTCGAAGCCGTTACGCACGCAGGCCTTCCGGATTTCCTCGGTCTGGGCATCGAGATCGGAGACGTGAGCGTCGGTGTCCGCGGCGCTCACATAACCCAGTGCGCGCGCCGGCGTGGACGACGCCCCCGACCGGCGGCCGATTCTGTCCGCGCGCGTGGGAAACGGTATGACGTCGTCGGGCAGCGCCCGGCTCTCCTTCGGCGGCGCGGGTGCCTCGGCCTCCAGCTTCGGCTTCTGCTCGAGCTTGGGCTTCTGGGCCTCGGCCGGCCGGGGCGTCTCGTCCTTTGGCGCCACGGGCCCTTGGGCGCGCACCGGCGCGGGCTTCTGCTCCGGTGCCGCAGCAGGCTTCTGCGCGACCACTGGAGCGGGCTTCTGGGGCGCCACCGGAGCGGCCTTCTCCACCTTTGCCACGGCGGCCTTTTCCGCCTTTGCCATCGCGGGCTTCTCGGCCGTGGCCGGCGCGGGCCGCTGCTTTTTCGCCGGCACGGGCTTCGGGGGCGCGGGCTTCGGCGGTGCGGCCTTGGCGGGCGCGGGCTTCTCGGCCTTTACCGGCGCGGGAACTCTCCTTCACGGGCGCGCGCGGCTTCGGGTCCTTCACCGGCGCCGGCTTGGCTGCCACCACCGGCGCAGGGCTCTTGGACGGCTTGGGCGTCTCCCTTTCGAGCGGTGCGGCCGGCTTCGCGCGCACCGGCTGGTCTGCGTCCGTGGGCGCGGTGGTGAGCGTCGGAGCCGTGGAGGCCGGCTCGGTGGCGGGTTCGACCCGTCCACCTGTAAAGAGCGCCGCTTGCGGCTTTCCCGCCGGCTGCTCGGTCGGCGCCGGGAGCTCGCCTGCCGTCTGCCGCCGTCTCCGGGTCAACCGCAGGGCCGCCTTCGCAGCAACGACCCCCGCGAGAAAGGCCAGCAGGCCCAGTACTGGAAGCAGCCAGAGCCCAATGCCGTTGCCGCTGTCGCCGCTGGGCTCGGCCGCCGTCCGCTCGCGCTCCGAGGCAGCCGGCGCCTGCGGGGCGGCCTGCCTTACCTCGGGCTCAGGCGGAGGCGACTTCTGAGCCTCGGGCTTCGGGGGCTGTTGCTTCTCGGAGTCGAGCGGGAATTCCTCCCACAGCTCCTCCGGCTGCGCAGCGAGCCCATCCTGCGCCGGCGCGGAGGGCGTGGCGAAGGACAGAAGAACAAGGACCAGAAGCGCTGCGATGACCGTGACTCGCGGCATCAAACGACCTCCATGGGGGTGCCGACCGGCATGAGCCGGCCGAGGCGGACGATGTCGGCGTTTCGCATGCGAATGCAGCCATGCGAAACGCGCCCGGGGAGGAGCTCGGGCTGGTTGGTGCCGTGAATGCCGATGAACCCGCCTCCGGGCCAGTCGGTCAGCACGGCTGAACGTGCGCTCGTTCCGAAGGCGAGCGGACCGTAGAACTCGCTGCTGAAGCGGACGAGCTTGTTGCGTATGAGGAAACGACCACGCGGCGTGGGCCACTGCGGCAGGCCGACACCGACGTCGGCGCGCATCACCGGTCGCCCGTCGCGCAGGAGCGTGGCCCGAAAGCGGCGCAGATCGACCACGAGGCGCGTTTTGACCGCGCGGTAGCCGCCGATCGCCTTTCGCGGCACCCAGCCGGTCGTTCCGTTGGGCAGCACCGGCAGCCGGGCCTTCACCCAGACCCGCCCGCGTTCGTCGGACGCCCGATCGAGAATGAGCAACGCCTGCGGCGTGTCCTCCGGCGTGGTGACGTCGAGGCCCGCGACAGTCCTGGCGTCCGCGTCGGGCGCGGCTCGAGCCGTGACCGGCCGACGGACGATCGACCACAGGGAAGCGTTCGGGTCATCGCGCAACAGCTCTGGGTTGGGCACCTTAAGCAGGGATTCTGCCGGTCCCGGCAGGTTCGTGCTTGCCCCCGGCCGCGGATTTCCTTCGCTCGGCCACAGAGCGAGGGCCGAGACGATGGCCAAAGCCGCCGCCGCCGCCAGGGCCGCTGTAGTCCTCCTGCGCCGTCCCACCGTGGAGGCATCTGTCATCCGGTGAAGCGCGGATCCCGCTTGCTCTTCATCTTGGGCGGTGCAGTTATGAAGTTCGTCGACTGCACCACCCGGGTGATCTGGGCCCGGGTTTTCGGCTGGTCGAACGCCTTGGCGGCGGGGTTCAGCCCGAACAGGTAGCGCATCCAAGCGGCGTGGCGCGCCTCGACCGAGTAGATCGAAACCGCCGCCGTGGTGGCGGAGCCGTTTTTCAGACGAGCCGCCTGGCCTGCGTACGCGGCCACGGCGAGGTCCTCGAACGCAACTGCCGTCTTGAGGAACGCTCGCGGCTTCTCCGTGACGCCCTGGAAGTCGAAGGACGGGCGTCCGACTGCGTTGCTCCCGAGCACGTCGCGAAACGCCTTGACGTGGGCTCGCTCGACGCTTCCGAGCTTGCGCGCGGCCTTCGCCGGGTCGCCCTTGAGTGCCTTGAGCCGCTCTGCCTCCGTATAGAAGGCGGCCTGCAGGTACTCCAGGGTGAGCGCGTAGTTGAGGATGGACTGGTCCTGCTTGCCTAGCCCGCCCTGGCCGGCTGCCTCGTCGGCGCCGATGGCCACAGCCGCCGCAGAAGCACCGAATGCCCCCGCCACGAACGTGCCGCGCGTCATCAGTCCAGCGCGATCGGCCGTTTCAGCCAGTGCGCCGTCGACATCGAGTTTTTCGAATGAGAAGCCTTCCATGCCTACCCCTTTAGTCCCAGGCGCTTCAGGTCACTCATGACCTGGTCGGCATCGCGCGGTGTATCGGTGGGCTCATTGGCCGGTGGACGTCCGACGATGCTGCGTATCCAAGCGGCGTGGCGGGCTTCCACCGAGATCAGCGTGGCGGCTGCCTCCAGAATCGCCTTGCTGAGGTTGCCGGCCTGGCCGGCGTACGCGCCTACGGCGAGGTCCTCCAGTTCGGCTGCTCGGTCGGCAAAAGCGTCCGGGTCACCCGTGGCGTCGCCGAAGTCGAACTCCGGCTTGGCGCGAGCGCTGGAGCCCAGCGCCGACTTTATGAACGCAACGTGGTCGTCCTCCTGGCCGGAGACCTGCTCCGCGAAGGCACGCAGCTCCCCGTCGAGTTTCCCGCGCTTAACCGCTTCAGCATAAAAATCCGCTTCGGCGTACTCCACGATCAGAGCCAGATTCAGCGCGCGCTTGTCAGCCGCGCTCTGCGCCTCGGCCTGCTCGGCCTCCCTCGGCCCCAAGATCAGTGACGCCCCCGCGGCCGACCCGGCCACCAGCGCCGCGCGCCGCAGGAACCCCGCTCTTTCCATCCTTCTCTCCGTGACTTCGTGCATATGACCCCCTAGACCCCTAATTTGCACGGACTCTTGGCACTAACGCTGCACTAAAGCCCCAACTTCCCCCGAAAGTCGTCTGAGGGCCAATCCTGGCCGATTTACGCACCCGAGGGGTTGCGTAGAGATGCGCTCGGCGATCAGGTGCCGGTGGGGCGCAGGCCGCTGGGGCGCGGCAGGTCCTCGAGGCCGCGTACGCGACCCGGACGCTTGTACCCGGCGGCGGCCTGGACGCTAGACGGGCGCCACTGAGTGCCGCCGCGCAGCGTGGCCACCCCTTCATCGTTCAACGTGTCGGCGATCGCCTGGAGGGTCATGCCCTTGGCCCGCATCACCGCAATACGCTCGCGAAGCTCGGGCCGGTCGGCCACCGAGGGACGACCGGCGCCGGCGCCCTTGGCCCGGGCAGCCGCCAGTCCGCGACGCGTACATTCGGCCAGCTTGCGCCTCTCCATCTGCCCCGCCGCGGCCAGCGCGCGAACGGTCACCTTTCCGGTGGTGGTCCCGGTATCGAGGTCGAGATCGGCCGCCACGAGCCGCCTCTCGTCGCCGTCGAACCAGGACACGAGCGCGCCCACCGCCGATGCCGAGCCGCCAAGGCACTCCAGGCCTCGGATGACCATGCAGGAAGCTTCGCCGGCGGCGATCTGCTCCAACACGTGGCGCAGGCCTGGACGCTCGGGGTCTCCCCCCGGAGCCGCGTCGAGGTCGCGTACAACGCGCACGAGCTCGAGGTCGCGACTGGCACAAGCGCGCCGGATAGCGAGGGTCTGCGCCTCCACTTCGGACTGAGTGCTGCCGTTCGCGTCGGCGGAGACCGACACGTAGCCGAATGCCCGTGGCCGGCAGGTTCCCGAGAATTCGCCGTTTTTGGGATCGGCGCTGCGGCCGCTGATCAGCGGTTGCTGGTCGAGGGCCATGAATTCCATGTCGCGGCGACCCCCAGCCGACGACCCGAAGCTGCTGTGCCCCATTACTCCAAGCTCTAACGCAATGGGTGCCGATTCGGATCACCCTCGTTTCAGGCTCTATGGTGGAACCGGGATGGAGGCCGCTTCGCACACCGCGATCGACATCAAGGATTCGATCCTCGACGCGGTGGGTGACACGCCGCTCGTGCGGCTCTCACGGCTCGGGCACGCGCTCAAGCCTCAGCTGGTGGCCAAGGTGGAGGCCCTCAATCCGGGCGGCTCGATCAAGGACCGTGCCGCGGTGGCGCTGATCGAGGCGGCCGAGCGGGACGGGAATCTCAAGCCGGGCGGCACGATTGTCGAGCCCACCAGCGGCAACACGGGCACCGGCCTGGCCATCGCCGCGTCGCTGAAGGGCTATCGCGTGATCGCGGTGATGCCCGACAAGATGTCCAAGGAGAAGATCGACCTCCTGCGTGCCTACGGCGCCGAGGTGGTGGTGGCGCCAAGCGATGTGCCGCCCGAATCGCCGGAGTCCTACTACCGGGTGGCCGACCGACTGAGCCAGGAGATCCCGGGCGCCTTCCAGCCCAACCAGTACCGCAACCGAGCCAATCCGGATGCCCACTACGCGAGCACCGGCCCGGAGCTGTGGCGTCAGTCGGGCGGCCAGATCACCCACTTCGTGGCCGGCGTCGGCACGGGCGGAACGATCACCGGAGCCGGGCGCTACCTGCGCGAGCAGAACCCCGCCATCGAGATCATCGGCGCCGACCCGGCCGGCTCCATCTACTCCAGCGACGAGGTCAAGCCCTACCTGGTCGAGGGCGTGGGTGAGGATTTCTGGCCCGAGACCTACGACCCGTCGATCGTCGACCGCTACATCACGGTCTCGGACAAGGACTCGTTTCTGTGGACACGCCGGCTGGCCGAGACCGAGGGGATCCTGGCCGGCGGCTCCTGCGGGCTCGCCGTCTACGCCGCCTACGAGGTCGCGCGCGAGCTCGACGATCCGGCGGCCATGGTGGCGGTGATCCTCCCCGACGGCGGCCGCTCGTACCTCTCGAAGATCTTCAACGACGCCTGGATGCGTCAGTACGGCTTCCTGGAGCGCGACACCGAGCTGACCGTGGCTGACGTGCTGCGCCGCAAGCACGACGAGGGCGAGATTCCGCCGCTGCTCACGGTCGAGACCCACGCCAAGGTGCGCGACGCCGTGGCCCTTCTGCACGAGCACCGCGTCTCCCAGCTGCCGGTGGTGTCGGGTCACGACCGCCATACCGTCGTCGGCTCGGTGAGCGAGCGTGGGCTGCTGCGTCACGCCATCGACGACCCGGCCCTGCTGGGCGCGGAGATCATCGAGGTGATGGAGGCGCCGTTCCCCGCAGTGTCGGCCGGCGACGGCGTACGCGGAGCGGTCGAGCTCCTGGCCCGGCGCGAGGCTCTGCTCGTGAACCTGGACGGGCGCGCGGCCGGCATCCTCACCCGGGCCGACCTGCTCGACTCGCTCGCGCGGTGAGCCGCCTCCCCGACGACGCCCGCTTCGCCACCCGGGCCGTGCACGCGGGGCTCGAGCCCGACCCCGCCTTCGGCTCGGTCGTCCCCCCCATCTACCAGACCTCGACGTATGTCCAGCCCGCTCCCGGCCAGTTCGTCGAGGACTACGACTACGCGCGCTCGGCCAACCCGACCCGCGCTGCCCTGGAACGCGCCCTGGGCGAGCTGGAGGGCGGGTTGGCATCGAGCTTCTCGAGCGGCATGGCGGCAACCCACGCCCTCCTGAGCGCCCACTGCGCCGCCGGCGACCACGTGATCCTGCCCCGCGACCTCTACGGCGGCACCTTCCGCTTGGTCGACAAGGTGATGTCGCGCTTCGGGCTGTCCTACGACATGGTCGATCAGACCGACCTCGCGGCGCTCGAACGAGCCGTTCGCCCGGAGACCGCCGTGATCTGGGTCGAGACTCCCACGAACCCGCTGCTCAACGTCGTGGACATCCCCGCGGTGGTGGCGCGCAGCGGCGGTGCGATCGTGGCGGTGGACAACACCTTCGCCACCCCCGTGATCCAGCGCCCGCTCGAGCTGGGCGCGGACGCCGTGGTGCACTCGGCCACCAAGTACCTCGGCGGTCACTCCGACGTGGTCGGCGGCGCGGTCGTGGTGAGCGACCGCGCGTTCCACGACCGCGTGCGCTTCGTCCAGAACTCGGTGGGC
This sequence comes from uncultured Thermoleophilaceae bacterium, assembly GCA_963728495.1. Taxonomy (GTDB): domain Bacteria; phylum Actinomycetota; class Thermoleophilia; order Solirubrobacterales; family Thermoleophilaceae; genus JACVRW01. The sequence goes on from CAVSKI010000011.1 coordinate 820,247, forward strand.
GCGGTGCCCGGCCCGTTCGACTGCTTCCTCGTCCACCGCGGCCTGCGCACGCTGCACCTCCGAGTGGCGGCGCACAGCGAGAACGGGCGTGCGGTGAGCGAGTACCTGGGTGGCGCCGATGGGGTCGAGGACGTCCGTTGGCCCGGCTTCGGCGGGATGGTGTCCTTTCGCCACCCCGATGCGATCCGGATCGCGGGCTCCACACGGATCTTCTCGCTGGCCGAGTCGCTCGGGGGAGTCGAGTCCCTGATCGAGGTGCCCCAGGCCATGACCCACCAGTCGGTGGAGGACTCCGACGCCGCTGTGCCCGCCGACCTGGTGCGCCTCTCCTGCGGCGTCGAGGCGCCCGAGGACCTGGTCGAGGACCTGCGCCGCGCGCTGGCGGCGTGAGAGAGCTTCCGCTGCTCGAGGGGGTCGAGCACCGCTGGGTCGAGACCCGCGGCCTGCGTACGCACGTGGCGGAGGCGGGCAGCGGACCACCGCTTGGCGCAAGCGCCCGGCTTGGCCGGGCGCGCAGCGAGGCCATCCTGCTGCTGCACGGTTGGCCGCAGCACTGGTGGATGTGGCGGCACGTGATTCCTTGCCTGGCCGAGCGCCACCGGGTGATCGCGGCGGACCTGCGCGGCCACGGCTGGACCGACGCCCCACCCGGCGGCTACGACAAGGAGACGCTCGCCTCCGACGTGCTGGCCCTGCTGGACGCTCTCGAGCTCGACCGGGTTGGGCTGATCGGGCACGACTGGGGCGGCTGGGTCGGCTTCCTGCTCTGCCTGCGCGAACCCGAGCGATTCACGCGCTTCCTCGCGCTCAACACCGGGCATCCGTGGCCGAGCGCGGACGCGCGCAATGCCCTGAGCCTCTGGCGCTTTGCCTACATGCTCGTGATCGGAGCGCCGTGCGCCGGGCCGTGGCTGATACGCACTCAGGCCGACCGGTTGATCGAGCGCGCCCTGCGCGACGGTGCGGCCCGCCCGGAGGCCTTCTCCGACGACGACCTTCGCATCTTCGCCTCGGGCCTGCGCGACCGGGGCCGGTCCCGGGCCTCCTCGCTGCTCTACCGCACGTTCGTGTTGCGCGAACAGGTGCCGATCGCCCGGGGGCGCTATCGGTCGCAACGTCTGCGCACGCCCACCCGGATGCTCTTCGGCATCCAGGATCCAGTGATCACGCCACGCATGCTGGAGGGCTATCAGGCGTACGCCGACGACATGAGCGTCGAGCTGGTCGACCACGCGGGCCACTTCATCGCCGAGGACCGCCCCGAGCTGGTGGCCGAGCGGGCACTGGGTTTCTTCGCCGCGAGCTCCCGAGGCTGAGGCTTTGTTCGAACGCCTCGATTTCATCTATCTCCCTAGCCGCGACGTGGCGGCCGACGTGGCCCACTTCACCACTGGGCTGGGTGGCGAGCTCGTGTTCGCCATCGAGCGGTTCGGAACCAGGGTTGCGATGGTGCGGCTGACCGCAACCGGGCCGACGTTGCTGCTCGCCGGGCACTTGGAGGGCGACCAGCCGATCCTGGTCTTCCGGGTCGACGATCTCGACGCCGCCATCAAGGAGCTCCAGGGGCGCGGAGTCGAGCTCGGTTCGCACTTCGAGATGCCTTACGGGACCGGCATCCTGGTGAGCAGCCCCGGCCCGCAGCGTTTGGCCATCTACGAGCGCACCCGGCCGAAGCGGGGCGACGGCCTGGCGGGGCGCAAGGACTTCTAGAGGCTGATCGTTCGGCCGGCGTTGAATCCGTCGGTGGCAACGATCCCGTCCACCACTTCCTGCGGCACCGGCGAGTCGGCGGTCACGATCATGACCGCCCCGCCCCCCGGCGCGTCTTCCTGGCGGCGGCCCACCGCCGCGGAGATGATGTTGATGCCCCGGTTGCCGAGCTCGGTCCCGACCCGGCCCAGCATTCCCGGGCGGTCCTCGTAGCGGAAGATGGCCAGCTGGCGCTCGAGCTCGACGTTGAAGCGCGATCCCCAGGCCTCGAGCAGGTGCGACCGGTGACGGCGTCCGAGCGTGGTTCCGACCACGCGGCTGCTCCGGCCGCCGCTGACCACCGTCACCCGCACCAGATCGGTGAAGTCGCGGGCGTGGGCCGCGCTCGTCTGGGTGACCTGTATGCCGCGCTCTTCGGCCAGCGCCGGCGCGTTGACGTCGTTCACGTCCTCCTCGATGTGGCCGGAGAGCGCCCCCTTGAGCACCTGCACGGTGAGCAGGCGGGTGTCGCGCTCGGCGATGCGGCCGCGGTACTCGATCTCCAGCGCGTCGAACGAGCGGCCCTCGGCCAGGCTGATCGCCACGCGCCCGAGGTCGCGGGCGAGGGGCAGGAACGGGCCCAGCACCTCAATGTCCTCGGTGGCGATGGCCGGCACATTCACGGCGCTGGTCACAACCCCGCCGGTGAGCGCTGCGACCACCTGCTCGGCGGCCTGGTACCCGGCGCGATCGGTCGCCTCGGCGGTCGAGGCGCCCAGGTGCGGGGTCACCACGACGTTGGGGTATCCGAAGAGCGCGTTCTCGGTCACCGGCTCCTCGCGAAACACGTCGAGCGCCGCGCCCGCGACCTTGCCCGAGTCGAGCGCAGCGACGAGATCCTCCTCGACCATCAGCTTGCCACGCGCGACGTTGATCACCCGCACGCCGTCCTTCATGTGGGAGAAGGCCTCGGCGTCGAGCCAGTTCTCGGTCTCGGCCGTCACGGGCAGGTGGATGGTGATGAAGTCGGCCTGGGCGTACAGCGCCTCGGCGCTGTCGGCGCGCTCCACGCCGAGCTCGCCAAAGCGCTCCTCGGCCGTATAGACGTCGAAGGCCACCACGTGCATGCCGAAGCTGATCGCCCGCTGCGCCACGAGCTGGCCCACGCGGCCGAAGCCGAGTACGCCCAGGGTCTTCTCATAAAGCTCGACTCCGCTGAAGCGAGAGCGCTCCCACTTCCCCCCGGTCAGCGACCGGTGCGCCTGGGGCACCTTGCGAGCCAGCGCGAGCACCATGGCCAGGGTGTGCTCGGCGGCCGTGATCACGTTCGACTGCGGCGCGTTGGCCACCACGACTCCGCGCTTGGTGGCCGCCTCCACGTCGACGTTGTCCACCCCCACTCCGGCGCGCCCCACTGCCTTCAGGTTGTCGGCCCTGGCGAGCAGCTTGGCGTCGAGCCGGGTGGCCGAGCGAATCAGGATCCCGTCGAACTCGGCGATGCGGCTCGCGAGCTCGGCCTCGTCCCAGCCGGTCCCGAGCTCCACGTCGAAGCCCGCGTCCGCGCAGCAACTCGAGGCCGGAGTCGCCGATCGATTCGGTAACGAGAACCTTCGTCACTGCGTCAGGCCGGCTGCGCGACCGGCACCCCGGCCTCGGCGAAGACACGCTGAGCGGCGGCGACACCCGCGCCGAGCTCGACTTCGTGTCCGAGCTCGCTCAGGCACAGCTCGAGCGCGGCGACGGTAACCACGATGTCGAGGGCACCGAAATAGCCGCAGTGCGCCACCCGGGCGATCTTGCCCTTGAGTCTGCCCTGGCCGCCGGCGATGGTCACCCCGAAGCGTTCCCGCATGAGCTTGGGCACCGCGCCGCCGTCGATCGAGTCGGGCAGGCGGATCGCGGTGACCACGTTGCTGTTGTCGTCGCGCTCGCCGAGCAGCTCCAGGTCGAGGGCGCGCGCCGCCTCGCGGGTGGCTCGGCCCAGCACGCGGTGACGGTCGAAGACCTCCTCGAGGCCCTCCTGGCAGATCATTTCCAGCGCCACGTCCAGCGCCAGAACCAGTCCGACCGGCGGGGTGAACGGGCTGTCGGGCGGGTCCTTGAGCTGACCGTCCAGGGTTCGCTGCCAATCGAAGTAGTACCGGTGCCCGGGCGCCGCGGCGGCGCGCGCGAGTGCGGCCCGGTTGGGGCTCGCGAAGGCGAGACCGGGGGGAGCCATCAGCGCCTTCTGTGAGCCGGCCACGACCACGTCGACCTCCCACTTGTCCTGGGGAAGCGACACCGCCCCTAGACCCGATACGGCGTCCACGGCGATCAGCGCGCCGTGGCGATGGCACACGGCGCTGAGCTCGCGGATGTCGTTGACCACGCCCGTCGAGGTCTCAGAGAACGTGGTGAACACGACCTCCACGCCGTCGCTCGCGCTCAGCCTGCGGTCTAGCTCGACGGGGTCGACCTTGCGCCCCCACTCGGTCTCCCAGTGCTCGGTTCGCGCCCCGTAGGCGTCACACAGCTCCGCCCAGCGTTCGCCGAACTTGCCGCACGACGCCACAAGCGCGGGCTCGCCCGAGCGAACCAGGTTGGCCACCGCGGACTCCATCGCTCCGGTGCCCGAGGCGGCGAAGGTGAGCACCTCGTTCTCGGTCTGGAAGACCTCCTTGAGGCGCCCGAGCACGCGCGCGTAGACCGCGACGAAAGCGGGCGCGCGGTGGTAGATCATCGGCTCGGCCATCACCTGGGAAACAGCCGGAGGCAGAGGGGTGGGCCCCGCGGTCATCAGGTACTGCTTCAGAAACGGGCCGGACATCGACCAGCGACGATAGCTAGATGATTGGTTCGGAATCCGCGTGCCCGCGGGGGCACGCCAGACCAAGCTGGGCGCCGCACGCGGACGAAGCCGATAGTGAAAGCACTATCGGCGAGGACGTGGGTGGCGAACCAGCGCCGGTATGGCGTGTCATCCGTGGGTGCGGGGGTTTGGAATCAGTCATCTAGAGCATCAGACCGCGTACGCAGGCGGTGGCCACCCGGAGCAGCGCGGTGATCGAGTCCGAGTTGTCGAGCTCGTTCTCGAAGTCGTCGCGAAACTCCTCGCTGGTGATCAGGGCCACCAGGATCAGGCCCCAGACGATCGTGGCGAGAACGGCGAGCACCAGCCCGACGATCCCGATGATGAAGCCTGCCTGGGCGAGCCCCTGGTTCTTCTGGGTCTCCCCGCGCGCGACCTTGGCCTTGCCCTTTCGCGAGAGCACGATCCCCGCCACCGAGCAGCCGATCGACACGAGCGACGAGACGCCGCCCGAGAGGAAGAGCAACCCGGCGGACACGAGTGACAGCACGAAGCCGGTGACCGCGGGCCCGTTGTCGGGCTGGGCCGGCGCCGGGTAGCCCCAGCCCGGCGGAGGGGCCTGCTGCTGCCACCCGGACGGCGGATAGCCGGGCGGCGGTGGCGGCTGCTGAGGGGGTGGCGCCCAGCCTCCCTGCTGGGACGGTGGGTACTGCTGGGGCGGCGGGTACTGCTGGGGCTGGTTGGGGTACTGGGGTGGCGGATATTGCTGCGTGGCCGGATCGGGGGGCGGCGACTGCGGCGCCGCCCCCAGCTCGGGCTCCGGGCCCGCCGGCTCGGGAGGAAGGAAGTCGCGGCGCTCGTCGTCCATCTCAGAACTCGGTGTCGATCCAGTCCATCATCGAGCGCAGTTCCTTCCCCTCGCGCTCGACCTGATGGTCCTTCTGCTCGGCGCGCATGCGCTGGAAGTTCTCCTGACCGGCGGCGTTCTCGGCGATCCACTCGCGCGCGAAGTCCCCCGATTGGATCTCGGCGAGGATCTGCTGCATCGCCTCGCGGGTGGGATCGCCGATGATGCGCTTGCCGCGCGTGAGGTCGCCGTATTCGGCTGTGTTCGAGATCGAGTAGCGCATTCCGCTGATCCCCTTCTCGTACATCAGGTCCACGATCAGCTTCAGCTCGTGCAGGCACTCGAAGTAGGCCAGCCGCGGGTCATAGCCCGCGTCGACGAGGGTCTCGTAGCCGGCGCGCACCAGCTCGGTCACGCCGCCGCAGAGCACGGCCTGCTCGCCGAAGAGGTCGGTCTCGGTCTCATCCTTGAAGCTGGTCTCGATCACGCCCGCGCGCGTGCAGCCGATGCCACGGGCGTAGGCCAGCACGAGCTCGCGGGCGCCGCCGCTCGAGTCCTGGTGGATGGCTATCAGGCCCGGCACCCCGTTGCCCTCCGTGTATTGCCGGCGCACGAGATGGCCAGGGCCCTTGGGCGCGACCATGCCCACGTCGACCTCGGGCCCGGGGTCGATCTGCTCGAAGTGGACCGAGAACCCGTGGGCAAACATGAGCAGGTTCCCGGGGGCGATTCCGTCGCGGATCTCGGCCTCCCAGACCTCGGCCTGCTTTTCGTCCGGGAGCAGGACCATCACCACGTCGCCCGCGCTGGCGGCATCGGCGATCGACTCCACGCGCAGGCCGTCGGCCTTGGCCTTGTCGACCGAGGACGAGCCCTTCGCGCAGGCCCACCACCACCTCTACGCCCGAGTCCTTGAGGTTGAGGGCGTGGGCGTGCCCCTGAGAGCCGTAGCCGAGGATGGCGACGGTCTTGCCGTCGAGCTTTGAGAGGTCCGCGTCCTTGTCGTAGATCATGGGGTCGCGGACTCTAGATGGTGAAGGCGGCTGCGCATCAGCTTTCCGTTCGCGGTGCGCGGAAGCTCGCGCACGGAGACCACGTGCTTCGGAACCTTGAAGCCATCCAGGCGCTCACGACACCACGCCTGCAGCTCGTGCTCGGCCACCGGCGAGCTGGTCACCACGAAGGCGGCGATGGCCTCTCCCCACCTCTCATCCGGCACTCCGGCCACGCCCGCGTCGGCCACGGCGGGATGGCTGAGCAGCGCCCGCTCGACCTCCAGCGGCGCCACGTTCTCTCCCCCGGTCACGATCAGCTCCTTCTTCCGCCCCTCCAGCTGCAGCAGCCCGTCGCGGTCGAGGCGCCCGAGGTCGCCCGTGTGCAGCCAGCCTTCCGCCCCGGCAGCGCCGCGGGCGACCATGGCGCCGCGAATCAGGACCTCGCCGTCGCCGGCGAGCCGCAGCTCGACGCCTCGCAGCGCACGCCCGGGGCTGCCGGCCACCACCTGCGAGCAGGTCTCGGTCATTCCGTACACCGGCACCACCGGAATGCCCCGCTCCACGGCCCACTCGAGCAGGCCGGGCGCGATCGGGCCGCCGCCCAGGGCTATGGCCCGCAGCCCGGGCGCGCGGCTCAGCCCCGCGGCGCGGAGGCGCTGCAGCATCGTGGGCACGAGCGAGGCGAGCGTGACCTCGCCGGCTTCGAGCGTGGCCTTCACGCGCTCTGCCTCGAAGCGCTCGTGGAGCACCACGGTCGTGCGGTTGATGACGCTGCGTATCAGGACGTTCAGCCCTCCGACGTGGTGGAGCGGCAGCGGGCAGAGCCAGCGATCGTGGTCTTCGGTCCCCAGCGCGTCGGCCGAGGCGCGGGCGCTCGCCGCGTGATTGGCGTAGGTCAGCTCGACGGGCCGCGGCTCCCCGGTGGTGCCGGAGGTGTGGATGACCGTGTGGACGGCGTCCGGGTCGACCGAATCGATCAAGGGCCCGCGCCGCGGAGGCCCGAGCGGCGTCGGCGGTGCCGAGCGTCCGCGCGCATCGAGCGGCACAAGCACCGCTCCACGCCGCGGCAGGGCATGCAGCAGCTCGCAGAAGGCCACGCCCGGCGCCAGGGTCGTGGGAACGCGCCCCCCGGGGGTCACGGCCAGCCGGCGGGCCAGGTCGTCGGCGCGCTCGTGCAGCTCGGCGTAGGTCAGCGTGCGCCCCTCCGCGACAACGGCCGCGTGATCGGGGCGGGAGCGCGCCGCGGATGAGAGCCACTCGTCCAGCGCAACTATCGTAGGGAGGCGGATGACGACGTCCTGGACCGAGCAGCAGGAGGCCCGCCTGATCAAGCCGGCGGCAGCCTGGCGGCCGGGCACCGGGGACTACGAGGACATCCGCTACGAGCTCGCGGACGGAATCGCGAAGATCACGATCGACCGCCCCGAAGTGCGCAACGCCTTTCGCCCCGAGACGCTGATCGAGGTCTCGCGAGCATTGGAAAGCGCCCGCGAGGACACCTCGGTGGGAGTGATAGTTCTCACCGGGGAGGGGCCGCTGGCGTTCTGCTCCGGCGGCGACCAGCGCGTGCGGGGCGACAGCGGTTACGTGGCCGGTGGCGCGGAGGTCGGGCGCTTTCATGTGACCGATCTCCACCTGCAGATGCGGCGCACGCCCAAGCCGATCGTGGCGATGGTGGCCGGCTATGCCATCGGCGGCGGGCAGGTCCTCCAGGTCGTGTGCGACCTCACCATCGCCGCCGACAACGCGCGTTTCGGCCAGACGGGCCCCAAGGTGGGCAGCTTCGACGGCGGCTATGGGGCCAGCCTCCTCGCGGCCCAGGTGGGTCAGAAGAAGGCCAAGGAGATCTGGTTCCTGTGCCGTCAGTACTCGGCCGCCGAGGCACTCGAGATGGGCCTCGTGAACACCGTCGTGGCGCTCGAGCAGCTCGAGGAGGAGACCGTGCGCTGGTGCGGCGAGATGCTCGAGCTCTCCCCGTTCTCGCTGCGGTTGCTGAAGGCGAGCTTCAACGCAGCCGAGGACGGCATGGCCGGCATCCAGCAGCTCGCCCACGACGCCAACCTGCTCTTCTACGCCGGCGAGGAGGCCCGCGAGGGCCGCGAGGCCTACAAGCACAAGCGCCGGCCAGACTTCGGGCAGTTCCCCAAGCGGCCTTGAGCCACTCCCGCATCTGGATCCTCGCCTCCCGCCCGCGAACGTTGCCGGCGGCGATCGCTCCCGTGCTCGTCGGTACCGCCCTGGCGGCCAGCGAGGACGAGTTCCGTCTGCTGCCCTTCCTCGCCGCGCTGGTGGGATCGATCTTCATCCAGATCGGCACGAACCTGTCCAACGACTACTCCGACGCCCGCCGCGGCGCCGACCAGGAGGACCGGCTGGGACCCGTGCGCGTGACAGCGGGCGGGCTGATGCCGCCCCAGCACGTGCTCGTGGGCACGTACATCGCCTTCGCAATCGCGGTGGCGGCCGGTTTGTACCTCGCGGCGGTGGCCGGCTGGGAGCTGCTGGTGGTCGGAGTGGCCTCGATCCTGGCCGGCGTGCTCTACACGGGTGGGCCGCGTCCCTACGGGTATGAGGGGCTCGGTGAGCTGTTTGTGTTCGTGTTCTTCGGGATCGTCGCCGTGGTGGGCTCCTACTACGTGCAGACCGAGCAGCTGCGCTGGGAGGCGTTCGCGCTGGCGGTGCCGGTGGGGCTGCTGTCATCGGCGATTCTTGTGGTCAACAACGTGCGCGACATCGACACAGACCGTCGCGCGGGCAAGCGCACGCTCGCGGTCAAGCTGGGGCGCGACCGGGCACGGCTGCTCTTCAGCGCGATGGTGGTGCTGGCCTTCGCCGCTCCGGTCGTGACATTCGCCTTCGGCGGGCTCTCGGCCTGGCTGCTCGTGCCGCTGCTCGGCCTGCCTCTCGGCATTCCGCTCATCCGAACGGTTTCCTCGCGCACCGACGGTCCTTCCCTCAACGGCGCGCTCGCCGGCACGGGTCGCCTGCTGGCCGCTTTCTCGCTGTTGCTCTCGGCGGGGGTGCTCCTGTCGTGAAGCGCACCCTGCTGCGGCTGTCGATTCCCTTCCGCGCCCCCTTTGTGAGCGCAGACGCGGTGGTGACCTCCCGTGAGCTGGTGGTGCTGCGCCTTGAGGGCAGCGACGGTACCGTCGGCTGGGGGGAGGCCGCTCCCTTCGAGCCCTACGACGGCGTGCCGCTGGAGCGGGCCATTGCGGCGCTGAGCGGGGGCGGCGGCCGGCGCCCACCCCAGGCCCGCGCCGCCGAGGAGATCGCCCGCCTCGACCTCGAGGCCCGGCAGGAGGGCCGGCCGCTGGCCGAGCCCGTGAAGGATGCGCTGGCGGTGAACATGACGCTGTCCGGAGGACCGCCCGAGGAGGTGGCGGCGCGGGCGCGCGAGGGAGCGCGGGCCGGCTACGCCTGCTTCAAGGTAAAGGTGGGCCTTCCCGAGGACAGCGAGCGGGTGGCGGCCGTGCGCGAGGCCATCGGACCCTGGCCGGCGCTGCGCGTGGACGCCAACCGGGCATGGTCGGTTGAGCAGGCCGTGAGCTCGATCCGGGCCATCGAGGACAACGACCTCGAGTTCGTCGAGCAGCCCTGCCGCACGCTCGAAGAGCTGCGTCAGGTCCGTGGGCGCGTGTCGACGCCGATAGCGGCCGACGAGTCGGCGGGCTCCGCGCGCGCGATCAGGCGCGCCATCGACGTCGAGGCGTGCGACGTGGTCAACATCAAGCTGGCCGGAGCCGGGGGCTTCCGGCCCGCGCGCGAGATGCTGCGCCTGGCCCGCTCGAACGGGCTCGGCGCCTTCCTCTCGAGCACCCTCGACGGTCCCTGGGGTATCGCCGCCGCGCTGCAGCTGGCCGCCTCCGAAGGCCTGACGCTGGCCTGCGGCCTGGCCACTCTGGACCTGTTCGATGGGCCGTTCGCGCGCGCTCTCCCCGCCGCGCGCCGAGGCACCCTGCGGGTGCCGGCGGGACCGGGACTCGGCGTCGAGATCAGCGGCGAGTCACTGGCCGACGTCCTGGTCGGCGAAGTCCGCCAGTAGCCGGGCCACCTCGTCCGGGCGCTGCAGCTGAGGAGCGTGACCGGCGTGCTCGACGATCGCGGCTCGCCCGCGCGGCGCCGTGTCCGCGATCCTCCGCGCCGCCGCACTGTAGCCCTCGTCGCGCGCCCCCGCCACGGCCAGCACGGGAAGCTCGAAGGTGAGCAGCTGGTGCCACACCGGCTCGAGCACACCCTGCCCCGCCGTGCGCAGGATCGCGGCGAGCTCGCGAGGGTCCTGGGCCAGGCGGCCGGGCCGCTGGGCCTCGATCAGCGCCTCCGACTGGTCGGCGAACAACGGCTGGCGCTCCCACACGCCCACGATGCTCTCTATCGGAGCGGTCTCCATCCACGAGGCGAGCCGGTCGTCGGCCTCGGCTCGGGCGCTGCGGGTGGCGGGCTCGTCGATGCCGGCCGTGGCGCCGATGGTCACCAGGCCGGCGTAGCGCGCCGGTTCGCGCAGAACCGCACGCAGGGCGAGCCGTCCTCCCAGCGAGTAGCCGACCACCAGCGCACCCTCCCCCGCCTCGGCGATCTCGGCCAGGCGGCGCTCGTAGGTGTGCTCGCCGTGCTCGAGCAGGCGCGCGCCGGAAAAGGCCTCGGCGACGGGTGCCCAAGCCTCGGCGGGCTGCATGAAGCCGGGAAGGAACAGCAGAGGGGGCGCCACACGGCCAACTATGCCGTGCGGCGTCCCGGAGTGGCCTATGTGACCAGCCAGGAATCAGCGGGGGTACGGGGCGTACGGCTGTAATCGAGGTCGAGCAGCGCCACCGGGCCCGCTCCGTTGACCTTGCCGACGAGCACCGTGAGAAATGCGCTGAACCTGCGAGACACAGGGGAACCTCCAATGAAATGGGTGTGTTCCAGGGGCTACGAGGTGAGTGGCGTAGCCGGTTGGGTAGCGTGCGCCGGTGATGGAGCCGATCAACCGGACCTTCGCCCCGATCGGGGCTTTCGTGGAGGAACTGGTGCGCTGCGGCATGACCCACGCGGTCACCAGTCCCGGTTCGCGCAACGCGCCGCTCACGCTCACGCTCGCGGGCCAGCCGGGGCTCGAGGCGGTCTCGGTGATCGACGAGCGCGGCGCCGGTTTCGCCGCGCTGGGGATGGCCAAGGCAAGCGGCCGCCCGGTCGCCGTCACCTGCACTTCGGGAAGCGCCGCGGCCAACCTTCACCCCGCCGTGGTCGAGGCGTGGGAGGCCCGCGTGCCTCTGATCGTGCTGACCGCCGACCGCCCGCCCGAGCTGCGCGGCATCGGAGCGGGACAGTCGATCGACCAACTGGGCCTGTACGGGAGCGCGGCCAAATGGTTCGTCGAGGTCGGCACCCATGAGCCCGGGCGCGACACGGCGATCCACCACCGCGCGCTGGCCTGCCGCGCCTACTACACCGCCGCCGGCGGGCGCCCGGGGCCGGTGCACCTGAACTTCCCGTTGCGCGAGCCGCTCGCCCCCTCGCCCGAGGAGCTCGACCCCGAGGACTGGCGCGGCCGCGAGGACGGCCGGCCCTGGACCGAGCTGCGCGAGGCGCGCTCCCGCGTCGACACGGTGAGCCTCCCGGAGGGCCGTGGTGTGGTCGTCTGCGGGCCCACATCCGGGGGTGTGGCCGAGCCGGTGGTGCGCTTCGCCGAACGGCTGGGCTGGCCCGTGCTCGCCGAGCCGACCTCCGGCCTGCGCTGTGGCGCTCACGACCGCTCACGGGTGATCGCCCACTACGACGTACTGCTGCGCGTGCCCGAATTTGCCGAGTCCGAACGCGCGGAGGTCGTGGTACGGGTCGGTGACATGCCCACCTCCAAGTCGTTGCGTGCATGGGTCGCCGGCGCGCAGCAGGTGGTGATCGACCCGCATGCCGTCTGGCATGAGCCCACGCGGCGAGCGGATCTGATCCTGCGCTCCTCTGTGCCGTCCGCGCTCGACGCACTCGACGGCGAGCGTGCCTCAGACGATTGGGTCGAGCGCTGGCGAGACGCCGACGCGATCGTGCCGGCGGCGCTGGCCGGCTCGCCTGCGCTCTTCGAGCCCAAGGTTCTCGCCGAGCTGGAGCCCGAGCTGCCGGACGAGGCGGTGATCTGGGTCAGTTCGTCGATGCCGATTCGCGATGTCGAGGCATTCTTCCCGCAGTCGCACAAGGCGCTGCGCTTCCTGGCCAACCGGGGGGCCAACGGGATCGACGGAGTGGTCTCGTCGGCCCTCGGTGCGGCGCTCGCCACGGGCCGCCCGACGTGGCTGCTCACGGGCGAGCTGGCGCTGCTGCACGACGTCGGCGGGCTGCTCGCCGCCCGGCGCGCCGGCGTCGCGCTGAACATCGTCTGTCTCGACAACGGGGGAGGCGGAATATTCGACTTCCTGCCCTTGGCGGGTCACGCCGATCCCGGCCTCTTCGAGGAGCACATCGCCACACCCGCGGGCCTGGACTTCGCTGCGCTCAGCCCCGAGATCACCGTGGTGCGCACAAACCGCGGCGACAACGTGCGCCTGCACCGCGAGCTCATCGAGCGGGTGGCCAAGACGTTGACCGACTCGTAGCGGCATCAGGAACATCGCCTTGCCGCCGCTCCCGGCCACGGGCACGGTGTTCAGCGACGACATCGTCAACGGCGAGGTGAAGACCAAGGACATCTCGGATACCAACGGCGTTCGCTCCGCCGACGTCCGCGACGATGACCTCAACGGCGGCGGACTCGCCGCCGTGGACCTGGCGCGAGAGTCGGTCGCGCGCGCCGAGATCGCCATGGGGGGCGTCGGCGTGAACGAGATTGCCACTAACGCCGTCCGCGCCTGTATTGCGCTGCGCGAGCCGCGGTGCGCCGGGGCCGGCGTCTTTACGACGGCAACCAGGCGCGGGGATCTGCCGGGACTTGTCACTCCTGTCGCGGCGCTGCAACGCAAACCCGTCGGGCGGCCGAATCCGGCCGCCGCGTTGGCTGAACAGGACAGTGGCGCCAAACCGCGTTACGGCAACGTGACAAAGCCGACAACACGGCCGCGTCCACCATCAGCCCTTAGCCGCGCGGTCAGGGAACGGCCGGGGTATTGCCCTCTCGGTTGCCGCCCACCGGGCCGCTCACGAACGGCGCCTGACCCTTGCGCAGGCGCGGGTACTTCTGATCCTGGAAGAGCGACTTCGGTGCGATGAAGCAGGGCGGCGCCTTGGCGATGGGGGGTGAATAGACCGGATCCTTCAGCGTGCCTCCGGTGGGCCGGCAGTCAAAGCTCTCGATCACCCCGAGGCCGGTGGCCCGCCAGCGGGCGTTGGGCGCCACATAGGCGTTGCCGCGATCCCAAGGCGGGCGGGTGGTGTCGCGCATGAAGGACCGCAGCTCGAAGAACGACGACTGGGCGAGCAGGTGCTCGGGGGTGCTCGACGTGCGCGGACGGGTGTAGCCCCCGGCGAGGTTCTCTCCTATCGAGCCGGCGCCGGCCACGAGGAACGAGGCCACCAGCGTCCGGTTGAACTGGAGGTAGGCCAGGATCGGGTTGACCTCGGGCAGGAAGACGTGCGCCGCCTCCAGCACGGGCTCGGCCCCCTCCAGGAAGCGCTCGGCGGCGGGAACCCCGTCCTCGCTCGCATCGATCAGCGGATCGACGTCGCGGAACAGCTGCTCGAGATCCGGTGCCAGGTCACCCAGGTCGCGCAGGGTCGGGGCGAGGTCCGTGGCGGGCTGGCGCAGCAGGCGAACCAGCGGATCGGTATCGCGGGCGAAGCGCTCGAGGCGGATCATCGTGGCCTGCGTCTCGCGCTCGAAGGTGGGGAACACCTCGAAGGTCTGCGCCAGCGCCTCGTCGCGGGAGGCCAACGCGGCAAAGGTGCGATTGCCGTTGACTATCAGGCCCCGCAGAGCGCCCTCCTGCTCGGAGGCCGCACCGAACACCCGCCCGGTGTCGCGGATCACCTGCCGCAGCGCGAGCTTCTGCCGGTTCAGCGGCTTCATCAGGTCGGCGCCGGCCTCGGCGAAGCCGGCGAGGTTGCCCAGCGAGTCGTTGAAGTCCTGGGCGTAGTCGCCGCCGACAGCGATGCCGGCCTCCTGGAGCCATTCCTGGAAGGCGCGGCGGGTCTCGGGATCGAAGGCGCTGAACAGCTCCTCGAACTCGACGGTCTCCGCCACCTGGGTGCCGGGCAGCGTGCCGCCGTCGGCCAGCTCGCCCGAGTCCGCGCTTCCGGGGCTCAGCTCGACGTAGGTCTCGCCCAGGAGGCTGCGCTGGCGCAGGATCGCGCGCGTGTCGCGCGGGATGGGAGCGAACTGGTTGTCGAGCTCCATCGTGGCCAGGACGCGGTTGCCACCCGGCGCCAGCTCCTTGGACTTCACCCGGCCGATGCGGATGCCGGCCATGCGCACATCGGCCTCGTTGACCAGAAGCGCGGCCTCCGGGAAGGCGGCCTTGAAGCGATACCCCTGCGGCTTGAGAGGCGTGGTTCCCCCGAAGGCGATCCACAGGAACAGCAGCAGCCCGAACACCGAGAGGGTGAAGAGGACCATCGCCAGGACCTGTCCGATGCCGGGGGCTTTCTTGACCATCAGAAGCGGCAGTCCCCCAGCCCGCCGGCGGCTTCGGTCATGGCCTCCACGAGGTCCGCGGTCGTGGGGGTACCGGGCGGCAGCAGGCCCTGAGCCCCGAGGCCGCCGACCACGTCATTCAGGAGCGCCGGCTGCTGCTCGGCGATCTGAGTCACCAGCGGCCCGAGCTGGATGGCGCCGAGGATGCCCACCGGCAGGCCGCAGATGGTCAGGCGCCGGTAGACGCCCTGGGCGTCGGCGGTGCCGAACAGCGAGACGCCGTTGTTGGCGGTCCAGGCCAGCCAGTAGAGGAAGCTCTCCCTGCGGGTGTCGTTGCCGTCGACCACCTGCGGCGGCTCGGCGCCACCCGGGTTGTAGGCCGCCATGTTGAAGAAGCGGTTGAGCTCGCGGACGGTCTTGGTCAGGTCGGGTGAGGCCTGGGCGAGGTCACGGGCCGCGGGCTCCAGGTCCTGGACATAGGGCCGGCCGGCGCGGGCGAAGGGTCGGATCTGGTCGCGCACGATGGGGGTCGTCTCGCGCAGGAAGGGACGAACGGCCTCGTTGGTCTGGTCGAGCGTGCGGAACGGCTCGCGCAAACGGTCGAGCGCCGGGCCCATCACGTCGGCGAGGGTGTCCACCCGCGCGAGCGTGCTCTCGGTCTGGCGCAGCGAGCCGGGCAGCAGGGCGACGGCCTCGGAGATGTTCGACTCCTGGCGCGCGAGCGAATCGAAGACGCTCTCCGAGGCGGTCACGAGGCGCCGTAGCTCGGCGGGGTGGCGCCCCAGCTCCTGCATCAGCGATCCGTAGCGGGTGATCAACCGCTTGAGGGCCACGCGGCGCCGTGCTCCGGCACGGGCCACGCGGGCCAGGTCGCGGTGAAGCGGCTCGAGTCGCTTGAGCGTCTCGGCCAGGTCGTTCCCCCGCCCCTTGAGGCCCTGTCCGGCGCCTGACACGAGCATTCGCAGATACGGCCTCGTGTCGGAGTCGAGCGTGGAGAGCACCTCGTCGGGGTTCACGTCTGGATTGGTGTTGGCGACCTGGATGCGGCCGCCGGCGGGCAGCACGTCCCCCTGCCCCGGGTCGACCTCGAGCAGCATGTCCTTGAGGCCGGTGCGCGGGCGCAGCAGCACGGTGGCGTCCTCGCGAATTACGTTCTCGAACTCCTCGTCGATCTCGACCGAGACCACGGCTACTCCGTCCTCGACCTCGACGTCGCTGATCTGGCCTATCTGCACGCCGGCCACCCGCACGGTCTGCCCCTGGCCGGGCTGCACCGCCTGCGCGTTGTCGAGCTCGACCTCCACCACCTTGGGCTTGGCCTCTAGGAGCGGGAAGCGAAATCGCTGCTGGGAGAGGATGTAGCCGCCGATCGCGGCGGCGAGCACCAGCAGGCCCAGGACGGCGAACAGCTCCACGAGATGAGACTTGATGGCGTGCTTCACCGCGTGCCTCCCTGGCCGAGCGCGCGCTCGATACGGCGCTGCAGCAGCGGGCTGTCCATCATCCGCTCCACCTCACGGGCTCCCTCGGCGAACGCCGTGCCGGTGAAGGCGCCGCGCTGGGCGGTGGCGAGGCCGCCGGCCACGCTGGCGGCGGGCGCGCCTGGAGCGCCCGCCGGGATCACCCCGGGCGCGTCGGCGGCGTCGAGGTTGGGCGGCTCCTGGGTCTCGCAGGGCACGTCGGGACGGTGTGCGGGCGGGACGTTGGGGTTGGGGGGCGAGAGCGGCTCGAGCCGGCCGCCGTTGGCCGCGCCGAGGTTCGTGGGCTTGACCGTCTGAATGTGGAAGTACGGCGTGTTGGCGTCGTTGTTGCGGCTCTCGCCGGCGAGGCCCACGAAGCCGCGGAACGTCTGGAGGCGAACTTCCTGGCCCGAGTTGCCGGCCTCGGCGCTCGGAATCGGGCTACGGCTCCACGGGGTCAGCACGGTGTTGGTGCACGAGGCGAGAGCCCGGGCCTGCTTGAGGAAGTTCACCTGAGACTGGTTGAGCCTCACCAGGCTGGGCGTTGCGCCGCGCAGGGCGCGCGCCAGCCCCCTCAGCTCGCTCTCGCGCATCAGCGCGCGCTGCTGGGCGATCCAGGGAAGGGCAAGCTCGAGCGTGGGCGTGGTACTGCGCACGCCCGGGGTCGCCTCGACCGCGAAGCGGCGCAGGGAAGGCAGCGCGTTGTTGACGGAATCCAGCGCGGGCAGCGCGACGGCCAGCGTGTCGCGCAGCGCCGGGACCGACGCTTCCAGCGCCACGTCCTGGCGGGCCAGCGCTCCGGCGGTGACGTTGAGGTCGGTCACCAGCTCGCTCAGCCGGGCCGGGTTGGAGGCGAGCGCGCCGAGTGTGCGCTGCTGGCCGCGCAGCAGCCGGGGCAGATCGCGCCTCGGGTTCTCTCCCAGCAGCGCATCGTTGGCCAGGGCCACATTCCGGTAGGCGGGCAGGAAGAAGGGAACGGCGCGATTGAAGCCCTCGGCGCCCCCGCCCTCGATGAGCCCCTTCGTGCCGAGCTCGAAGAGCAGCGTGCGCAGGTCCTCGCGCACGTCCGACTGCAGCACCCCCAGCACCTCGGAGGTCGAGACCGACGCCGCGGTCTGCGAGCGCGGCAGGGTGTCGCCATCCTCGAGCTCGGGCGCCGAGGGCGACCCGGGCCGCAGATCGACGAAGTAGTTGCCCTCGAGGAAGATGCGCGGTCGCACCTTGAGCCGCGCGTCCTCGCGCAGCGGCAGCGCATCCTCGCTCAGCTCCATCGTCACCAGGGCCGCGGGGGCCGAGCCGGGCACGGGCTCGACCTTGGTCACCTTGCCCACGTCCACACCGGCCATCCGTACGACCGAGCGCGCCTGCAGGTTGCGAGCGTCGACGACCGCCGCCTTGAGCACGTAGGGGTCGGTGAACGGATTGATCTTCGTGAAGCCGAAGTACGCAAACGTCCCGATCAGCACGAGTGCGAGGAGCCCGGCCTTGAAGGGGGTCATCAGTCCAGGTCCTTCAGGCTCTTGATGCCCAGCTTGCGGGCGACCCAGGTGCCGCCTGCGTTGCCCGGGGTGTTGGGGTCGACAACGATGTGCGCGCCGCCGAGGCGGTTGGGCCCCCAGCGGTCATCGGTGGCAAGCCGGTCCAGGTAGCCCGTCTGGCCCGGCTGGCAGTCCGCGCGGCCCTTGCTGTCGACCGCCGGCCCGCCCTGCTGTGAATGCAGCGCCTGGCCCGCCTCGGGCCCCTGCGGATCCTGGCCCGGCGGCACGTCGACCGGCCGCGAGGAAGCCGAGGTGGTGAGGCTGTTGTCCTGGGCGCTGGGCGGAAGCGACAGGATCCGCTGCACCGTCCCCAGCGCAGTGCCGTCGGGGCCGCGGACGACCTCAGACAGGTGGGCCCCGGTGGGCACCCAGAAGTAGACGAAGTAGTTGCAGACGGTCTGGTACGGCGCGGCGAACTGGATCAGCGGTCGTGTGACCCGCAGCGCCTTGCGCAGGTCCTTCAGCGCCAGCAGGGTGCTCGGGTTCTCGCCCAGATCCTCGAGTGCCCCGGACAGGCGCTCCAGGTCCTCGCTCAGCTCGGGAACCCGCAACAGCACCGGCGTGCCCACCCGCAGCGCCTCGTTGATGGGCGGCAGGGAGATGCGCAACTGGCGGGCGGCCGGACCCAGGCGCCGGGACAGGTCGGCGAAACGGGCCAGGAACGGGGTTTGCACTCGCAGCGACTCGATCGAGGTGGCCAGCGTCGCCGGACCCTCTTCGATCGTCTCGCGCAGCGCCTCTGGATTGCGGCCGATCGCCGCGAACGTGGTCGCCTGGTTGGCGAAGAAGTCAGCCTGCACGCCGGCCACGGGGGCCAGCTCGCGCAGGGCCCGCCCGAGCCGCGGGAAGAAGCCGGCGAGCTCGGTGCGCGGATTGGAGAGGTTGCGCATTACGGGCAGCAGGTTGCGCAGCAGCGGGTTGAACGCCTCGATCGCCCGGTTGATCGAGGTGCCCCGGCCCGCCAGAGCGCTGCCGAAGCCCTCGAGCGCCGCCCGAGCGCCCGCCCTGGTGTCGTTGTCGAAGATCGCCGTGAAGTCCTCGATCTCGCCGGCCTTCAGCCGGGCGTTGCGCAGCGGAATGGTGTCGCCCGCCTGGAAGCCCTGCTTCGATGTGCCCGGGCTGAGCTCGACGTACTTGAGTCCGAGCGCCGAGCGGGAGCGGATGGCCACGAGCGTGTCCTCGGGCAACGGCTGGACCGCCTTGTCGAGCTTGAGGCTGAGTACGGCGACGGAGGTCTCCTCCCCATCGACCGTGGCCCTGCCGCTGTTGATCTGGTCCACCGCACCGATGCGAAATCCTCCGGCGCGCACGTCGTTGCCGACCACGAGCTTGCTCGCGTTCGGCACCTTGACCTTGAGGTCGTAGGTGGGCACGAACGGAAGCCCCGCATTGGCGTTGTAGGCGATGAATACGGCCACGAGCGTGATCACCACGGCCACCGAGCCCACCAGGACGGGGCTTCCGGTGAGGGCTGCCGTGCCTCGGCGTCTCATGGGCTGAGCAGGTAGTCGAGGAGCACTTCGGTATCACCCGGGAGCGGCTCGGGCTGCTGGATCGCCTCGCCCACCCGGGCGGCGTCGGCGGCCGGCGCCGCCGCGGGCTCGGCCATCGCGGAAGCGGCTGCCGGCTCTTCCTCTTCTTCACCTTCCTCGCCCGGGATCTCGGTGGGGTCGGGGGCGTTCACGCCGGGCTGGTAGGGACCGAGCCAGCGGTTGCAGCGGCGCTTGTCCGACTCGATGTTGGTGAAGTAGGCGGAGCATCCGCCCAGGTCGAGCGTGGCCGACACGCGCAGGATGTGGCCGATGTCGTCGAAGGGGTTGGTGGCGAGCGCCTGCCAGTAGTAGTAGTTGAGAAAGCCCTCCATCCCCGTGAAGCCGCCCTGCTTCGAGGCGGGGATGTGGGTCTTGTCGCCCGCGGGCGGGCCGGTCGCCCTGGCACGCGGATCGTTCTCCACCGCGCGCTGGCGGTCGTCCAGGCTCTCGAGCAGCTGGCGAAGCGGCTTGGCCGTGCCGGGCGCGTAGCTCGCGGCCTGGCGCAGCACGTCGACCTCCTCGTCGGTGGCGCGGATGGCGTCCAGTCCCGCGTCCGATGCGCTGCCCAGCGCCCTGAAGGCGGGCCGCGCGTTCTCCGAGAACGGCACCAGGCGCGTGAGGAAGGTGTTCAGCTCACCCGAGGCGGCGCCCAGGTCGCGCAGCACGGGAGTCTGCGCGTCGGCCAGCTCTCCCAGGCGGGCCATCGCTGGGCGCAGCTCGCCGAGGAACTCGGGCAGCAGCGAGAAGCTCTCGGCCAGCGCCTCGCGCCGCGAAGCGGTGATCTCGGCCGTCTTGCCCGCTTCCCTGACAAAGCGGACCACGTCTTGCTTGCGTGCGTCGAGCGCGGATACGGTCCTATCCGCGTCGACGATGAAGCGCTCGATCGTGCGCGTCTGGCGACCCAGGATGCGCAGCGTCTGGGTCGTCTCGCGCAGGCCGGGATGCGCCCGGCGCAGGACCTCCGAGAGGTCATCCGAGCGGCCGGCGAGGCCGGTGCCGAGCTCGGTGATGATCAGGCGAAAGCGCTCGCGGTAGGGAAGGCGCATCACGCTGTTCACGAGGTCGAACGGGACCGTGGAGGTGGTCTGCTCGACCGGCACACGGCCTCCCTCGGGAAGCCGCCGGCCGGCCTCGCCGGGCTGGCAGTCGACGAAGTACTCGCCGATCAGCGACTGGGGACGCACCTCGCAGGTGGCGTCCTCGCGCAGCTCGCCGAAGCCGGGCTCGCTCACCTTCACGTCGACCACCGCCTTCGGCGGGTAGCCGCTCGTGATCCTCAGGTTGTCGATCGTGCCCGCGCGCACGCCGGCGATCCTCAGGTCGCCGCCCTCGGTCAGGCCGAAGGCGTTGTCGAACACCACCTCGTAGGTTGCTCCGACCTCCTCCTCGCCTCCCGCGGCGGTGAGCACGGCCGCCCCGGCCACCACCATGAGCACGAGCGCGACGATGGCGAACCGCTTCACGGGCCCGGCACCGCCCGCTGCGACTCCTCGCACTGCAGCGCGGCCTGCTCGCTCGCGGAGAGCACGTTGCTGCCGTCCGAAGCGGGCGCGTCGGCGCCGCCCGGGCAGCGCCTGAACTGGCCGGTCGCCGGCTCGGGGCCGTACAGGATCTCGGTCAGATTGAGCTGGGAGCGCGAGAAGCCGCCGGCCGCGTCGTAGGCCCCGGTGCCCGAGAAGTCCTCGAACCAGCCCACGAGGTCCGGCGTGTAGGGCCGCAGCAGCCGGAAGGTCTCCGATGAGTCGGTCAGCGCCTCCTCGGACTCGGGGAAGGCTCCCCGTCTCTCCTCGCCGTTGATCTGCCGAGGGTCGAGCGCCACGCGCGACAGCGGCGGGAAGCTGTTCATCAGCTCGATCAGGTCGTTGGCGCCGCCGCTTCTGCGGATCGTGAGCGAGAGGTCGCGAATCGTGGGCTGGGCGTCGGTGGCGAACGCGCGAGCATCGTCAAGGAAGGGACCGAGAAGCCGCGCCGCGGGA
Organism: uncultured Thermoleophilaceae bacterium; assembly: GCA_963728495.1. Lineage (GTDB taxonomy): Bacteria > Actinomycetota > Thermoleophilia > Solirubrobacterales > Thermoleophilaceae > JACVRW01. Next base: position 841,608 of record CAVSKI010000011.1, read on the forward strand.
ATCGAGGCGTCGACCAGCGGATCGACGTCGTCGAGGGCGTTGCGCAGGTTGACGAAGGTGGTGTTGGCGCGCCGCATGAACGGCGGAAGCAACTCGACCGACTCGGCCAAGGCCGCCTGTTGGTTGCCCAGCGCGCGGAACGTCGTGTTGGCGTTGGACACGAGGCCCCGCACGTCGTCCTGGCGCCTGCCCAGGGCGTTCACGAAGCGGCCGGAGTCGATCAGGAAGCGCTTCAGCAGGGGCTCGTCGCGCGAGAGCTCCCGGAACAGCCGCGTGCCGGTCGACAGGGCCGGATTGAGGTACTTGACCGCGCGGTTGATCTCCTGTCCGCGCCCCCGGAGCAGCTCGGCCGAGCCCTTCACCGTGTCCTGAAGCCCCTTTCGGGTCTTCGGGTCGAAGATGCTGAAGAACTGGTCGACCTCCACGGCGGTCTGCGTCTCATTGGTGTCAAGGCGCCCACCGTCCTCGATCTCCGCGCCGTCGGCGGGGCCCAGGTGCAGGTCCACATAGCGGTTCGCGATCCCCGACAACGAGGTCTGCTTGATCATGGCCCGCGTGCCGCGCCGCAGCGGTGCGAAGTCCTCGTTGACGCTGAAGCGAACGAGGGCCGTCCCGTCCTCGGAGATGCTCAGATCCTCGACCGTGCCAACGTCGGCCCCGGCTACCTGCACGGGGTTGCCCGGAACGAGCTGGCCGCCGTTCAGGAACTCGGCGGTCACGGTGTAGCCCCCGCCGCCTCGGAACAGCACGAGGGCAGCCACAACCACCGCCACTAAGACGATACCCGCGCCGGCCAGCCGGGCCGGCCACGGAGAGCCTGCCCGCGGGCTCGTGGTGGCGGTGGCCATTAGGCGCTCATGTTTTCACAAGCTCTAGGCCAGCAGGGGCAGAAGCGCTTGCAGTTTTACTTCCGTTTCCGCCAACTCGGCGGCCGAAACCGAGTCGGCCACGATCCCGCATCCGGCGTACAGGTGGGCCACCGGGCCGCGCAGCAGGGCGCAGCGCAGCGCCACGCAGAACTCGCCGTCCTCGGCCAGGTCGGTCCACCCCACCGCGCCCGCGTACCAGCCGCGATCGAGCCCCTCGAGCGCCGGAATCAGCGGCAGCGCCCGATCGCGCGGCTCGCCCCCCACGGCGGGCGTGGGCATCATCATGCCGGCCAACTCGACCACGGGCAGCGGTTCGGCGAGCTGCGCGCGGATCGGGCTGGCCAGGTGCTGGACGTTCTGGACCTTCACCAGCACCGGCTCGGCGGCCGCCGTGACCCAGATGCTGACCGGATCGAGGGTGCGCTGAATCCGGCTGGCGACGATCCTCTGCTCCTGGCGATCCTTGGCGCTCCCCAGCAGCTGCTCGCCGAGATGGTCGTCCACCGAGGGATCCGCGCTACGCCGGGTGGTACCGGCCAGCGCAACGGTCTGCACGCGCGCGCCGTCGCGGCGCACGAGCAGCTCGGGGCTCGCGCCGACGAACGCGGCCTCGGGCGTGCCCACGCACCAGCAGTAGCAAGCGGGAAACGCCTCTCGCAGGGCCCCGAGCACCGCCCCGGGGTCGTGGGGCCGGGCCGCGTGTGCTCGTACCTCGCGGGCGAGCACGATCTTGTCGAGCTCGCCCCGGCGGATGCGCTCGACCGCCCGTTCGACGGCGTGCTCGTAGTGCGATGGCGGCGCCGCGCTGGCCACTCGGGTGCGCTCGACCGGATCGGGGTCGAGCAGCGGCATGGAGGCCGGAGAGAGCTGAGCCAGGCGGGTCTCGAGCCCCTCAAGGGCGGCGTCGGCGTCGTCATCGGCCTGCAACACGGCGCTCAAGGTGAGCCGGGCCTGGCCCCGATGGCGGCTGAGCGCGACCTGGGGCAGCACGAGCGAGGCAGGAGGAAGGGAGGCCCACTCGGGCGTGGACCCGCCGGCGGCGGCGAAGGCGAAGCCCCCTACGAACACGGGGCCGGCGGCGGTAGGTCGCGCGCCGTCGCGCGCGGCGTCGTCGGCCAGCGTGCGCCGCCCGAGCTCACGCGCACGTGCGGCCACCTGGGCAAATCGCCCCTCCCCGCGGGCCTCGAGCAGGGTGGCCTGACCGAGCCCCGCGAGGACGAAACCGTCACGATCGGGCTGCTCGAAGCAGAAGTAATGGTCATCGGGGCGCCGGGCGGCGAGCACCGCCGCGGACAGGTCGAGCTCGGCAGGCAGCGGCACGGTGACCGCCGCCACCGCGGCCCTGGTCCCCTGCGCGCCCAGCGGATCGCGCCGTCGAGGCGGAGCGCGAGCCGTTCACGCGCCTCGGGCCCGAGGGCGAACGGATCGGTCGCGGTCGAGAACCGGCTGATCACGGCGACCCCGGCAGCGCCGCGCCCCTAGGTGGCGCCGCGCCCGCGCGACACCGCCACCTCGCCTGTGCGAACCATCTCAATCAGGCCGAAGGGGCGAACCATCTCTTCGAAGGCGGCGATCTTGTCGAAGGTGCCGGTGACCTCGACGGTCACGCTGCGCTTGGAGACGTCGACGGTCTTGCCGCGGAAGATCTCGGTGAACTGCATCACCTGGGCCCGCGAGTCGCCGTCCTGGCATGACACCTTGAACAGGGCCAGCTCGCGAGCCACCGTCTCCATCGGCTCGAGATCGCGGATCTTGATCACGTGCACGAGCTTGTGGAGTTGCTTTGTCACCTGGTCGATCGGGTGCGCAGCGCCGTCCACGGTGAGCGTGATCCGAGACATCGACTCGTCGTCGGTCGGGCCCACGGCCAGCGAGTCGATGTTGAAGCCGCGACGCGCGAACAGGCCGGCGATGCGAGCCAGCACGCCGGGCTTGTTCTCGACCAGGATCGAGAGGATGTGCTTGCGGCCGGTGCGCATGCCGACCGTGGCCTGAAGGTCCTCGAGGCGGAGCACTTCCTTGGTACCGGGTTCGCCCATGGCGCTAGCCCACCATGTCCCGCGCGGCCTGTCCCGCGGGGATCATCGGATAGCAGTTCTCTTCCTTGGTCACGTGCACGTCCACCAGCACGGGGCCTTCCTCGGCGAGGGCCGAGCGGAAGGCCTCGGTCAGGTCGCCCTTGTCGCTCACGCGCATGCCCGTGGCGCCGAATGCCTCGGCCAGCTTGACCCAGTCGGGGCTCGCGCCCATCTCGACCGACGAATAGCGCCGATCCCAGAAGAGCTCCTGCCACTGGCGCACCATGCCCAGGTAGCCGTTGTTCATCAGGAAGACCTTCACCGGGATCTGCTCGGTCACGCAGGTGGCGAACTCCTGGACGTTCATGATCAGCGAGCCGTCGCCGGCCAGGCAGACCACGTCCTGGTCGGGCACGGCGACCTTCGCCCCCATGGCGCTGGGCAGGCCGAACCCCATCGTGCCGAGGCCACCAGAATTGATCCACTGGCGCGGGCGGGTGAAGCCGTAGTACTGCGCGGCCCACATCTGGTGCTGGCCGACGTCGGAGGTCACGACCGCGTTTCCGCCCGTGGCCTCGAACATCGCCTCGACCATGTACTGCGGCTTGATCTCCGAGTCGTGGGACTCGTCGTAGCGCAGCGGGTGCTTCTCGCGCCAGCCCTCGATGCGTTGCCACCAGCCCTCGAGCCGGGCCGGATCCGCTGACAGCGCCCGGTACTCGGCGGTCAGCTTGGGCAGGATGTACTTGGCGTGACCCACGATCGGGATGTGGGCGGGCACGTTCTTGGAGATCTCCGCCGGGTCGACGTCGATGTGGATGAACTTGGCCCGCGGCGCGAACTCGGACAGCTTGCCGGTCACGCGATCGTCGAAACGAGCGCCGATGGCGACGATCAGGTCCGCCTCGTCCATCGAGTAGTTCGCCGTCCTGGTCCCGTGCATCCCGGGCATGCCCAGCCATTGCGGCTCGTCGGCGGGGAAGGCGCCCAGGCCCATGAGTGTGCAGGTCACGGGCAGCTTGTCCGAGAGGCAGAGCTCCTTGAACTCGGCGGCGGCATCGGCGTTGATCACGCCACCGCCGCCGTAGATGACCGGCCGGCGCGAGTTGGCGAGCGCCTTCGCGGCCAGGCGTATCTGCTTCGTGTTGCCCTCCGTGGTCGGCTGGTAGCCGGGCAGGTGGACCTTGGTCACGGGCTCGTAGGCGATATCCGCGCGTGAGAGGTCCTGCGGAACGTCCACCAGCACCGGTCCCGGGCGGCCGCTCGAGGCGATGTGGAACGCCTCGTGAATCGCCTTGGGGATGTCGCGCGGGTCCTGGATCAGGATGGAGTGCTTGACGATCGGCATCGTGATGCCGGAGATGTCGGCCTCCTGGAAGCCGTCGGTGCCGATCAGCTCGGTGCGCACCTGGCCGGTGAGAAAGACGGTGGGCACGCTGTCCATGACCGCGTCGGCGATGCAGGTCACGAGGTTGGTCGCCCCGGGACCGCTGGTGGCGAGGGCCACGCCGACCTTTCCCGAGGCCTTCGCATAGCCCTCGGCCGCATGTCCCGCGCCCTGCTCGTGACGGCACTGGACGTGGCGGATGCCGGCGTCGTACAGAGCGTCGTAGGTCGGCAGGTTCGCGCCGCCGGGAATCCCGAATACGTGCTCGACGCCCTCAGACTTGAGGCATTCCATGATGGCGTCGACGGCTCGCATGACGGTCGCGGTCCTTCCTTGATGGGTGGGGAGACGCCGGCCCGCGAAGCGCGAAACGGCGGAAATGGCAGTCTAACAAGGCCTTTTGGCTCTACCGCGGGCTGAAACGAGCTATCCGGGCACCGCCTCCGGCCACTCCAGGTCCCGGCCGCAGCGCATGCAGACCTGGTCGTGCAGCGGCACGACGTTGCCGCATTCGGGGCACTGGCGGCGCGCTTCGTTGCGCTCGGAGCGGTAGAAGATCGCCGCGATCGTGCCCAGCAGGGGCAGCACCAGGCCGACCAGGAACCAGAGGAAGAACGAGGAGCCCTTGAGCTTCCCGATCACCGCCGCCGAGAGGCCGCAGAAGAAGGCGATAGCGGCGTACTCCACGGCGCCCCGGTCGCTAGCGCAGGACGCCGACCGCCCAGACGGCGGCGATGATCGCGAGGATCACGACCGCGAACCAGGCGACCGCCGCCACGGCGCCGATCACGAACTTGAAGAGCAGCCAGACCGCTACCAGCAGCACCGCAACCGCGATGAGCTTGCGGCCGACGTCGGAGGCGAATTGACCCATGCCCTAATTGTGGCAGGCGGGCAGCGGCCCTCAGAGCAGCCGCGCCGGGCGGGTCGGCAGGTAGCGATCGAGGCCGGGCAGCGGCTCCGAGCACATCAGCCAGCTGGGCCAGTGCACCCGGAAGCCGAGCTGGCGCAGACGGTCGAGCAGCCACCACGAGTCGGTGGTGCAGAACACCCCGAGGCTCTCCGGCTCCTGCGACTTGGACACGCGATCCAGTGCGGCCAGCACGACCGGAACGAGGTCCTCCGTGGTGCGGGCCACGGCCGGGCCTATCTCTCCGGCGGAGCTCACCCAGCAGAGCGCCACCGCCCCGCTCCCGTCGGGATCCATGATGGCCAGGCAGGTCCGGGTGCGCCCGAAGAAGTCGTGAAGCAGCGGCCGTTCGTGTCCGATGGCCGGTGGCTCCAGGTGCTTCCATTCGCTCACGGCATGCTCGGGGGTCATGGCGTGCACGGCCGGCTCGCTCACGTCCACCTCCTGCGACCGGCGCTCCAGATACTCCTCGGCGCGCTGGCGCAGGTGCCAGTGCCCGCTCACCGGCATGGCCCCGAACTCGGTGAACAGGCTGAGGTCCGCCGGCATTCCCAGCCCCAGCACCACCCGTCCGAGGTCACGGGTGGGCGACCGGGGCCAGCAGCGCTCGAGCAGCGCCCGGCCCACGCCCCGCCCCGCGTGCGAGGGCGCCACCCAGAGCTCGGTGAGCTCGTCCATGGCGCCGAAACGCGCGACCCGCGTGTAGCCGACCACCTCCTCCCCGTCCTCGCAGATCAGATAACAGCCGTCGGCCTGGGCTTCGATGAACTCGAGCAGCGGCCGCTCGCGCTG